>NZ_JAAZTS010000003.1 GCF_019239235.1 Caecibacteroides pullorum
TATGCGTGCTAAGTGGTCAATGTTATTTGGACCAGAAGGGTCAATCATATTGTGGCCAAAAGGGTCAATTCTTTTTGGCCAAAGGGGTCAAATTTGTTTGGCTTTTCCAGCAGCATTGGAAACATTTACCAGAGTTTCGCAGGAAAGGATGTCTATCCATCGGTGGAAGAGAAAGCTGCCAATCTGCTTTATTTCATCACCAAGAACCACAGTTTTAACGATGGCAACAAGCGTATAACGTCAGCTTTGTTTCTATACTTCCTCAACCTCAACGGCATCCTGTATGACGGAAAAGGTCAGAAACGCATAGCCGACCATACGCTGGTTGCACTTACAATTATGGTTGCTGAGTCACGCATGGAGGAGAAAGAGATTATGGTCAGTATCGTCATGCACTGTATCGGATAATTTTTTCCTTTTTCTATAAATCCCATATAAGAAAATATGAATGTTCGTAATTTACCCAACCCGACCACATTGAAAATGAAGATATACTTCGTTTGCCGATGAAGTATATCTTCGTTGGCTGTTGTAGTATATATTAAACTGGCGATGAAGTATATCTTCGTTCTCAGAGGGTATATATTGGCCGAATCGAAATTCAAGGAAATACAACAAAGAAGAAGGTGCTAAAAATTGATCTGCACTTTCTTCTTTGCTATCTTCAAACAGCTTTATTCAATAGCAACATAACTTTTATTTGTTCACATTCATTATTCTCTACGACAGTACCGAACAGGATATTTTCATATCCCAACCGGTTATGCACCGCTTGACGGAATGTCTCCAGTTCTGTATTATCCGGCGGATAACAGGAAGAATAGCGGATAAATACAATCGCATGGTCATATCGGCTTAAATCAAGCTGTTGGTATTTTGTCATGGACTCAAGGATATAGTCCAACCGTCCGTTTGTTCCAAGAACAACGGAACAATAATCATACCGGATGCCATACGCAATATCGAACAAAAATTCCACATCGCTACGCTTAAAGCTGCTGCCCGGAATGGTAAGCATCTGTATGAGCGTTTCCCGTTTTGCCATGACCTCAAGATATTCTTCGCGCTTGTCTTGACGGTATTTCCGTTTTTTCTTGCTGCGGTTCATCGGCTTGTTACAAAACTTGAATGGGAAATGTGCAATGGTCAGCCGTGCACCGTCTTCATCCCTTGCACGGAACTTGCGAGGGGTCTGATGCTTCCACATGCTTTCTTCCAACTTGTCCAATGCCACTTCGTAACGATTCAGCGGCTTCCGCCTGCCGAACATCTTGGAGAATGTGTCTTCACGATCTACGGGTGAGAAACCATAGAAAGTGATTTCCCACAGGCAGCGCATGGCAAGTTCTTCCATATTGAGCTGCATGCCGTTGGGAAAAACAAATTCTTTAGCCAATTCTTTCTCCCATACATTATCGTCCAAGAAGTTTACCTGTGTGATTTTTGTTCCGTCTTCTCTTGTTGTCGTTATTATGGTAACTTCCCCTCTATAATCCTTGTCCGGTTCCATGTTCCTAAGAATATCGTATGCTTCACGGAAGGCATAGATGTTATCCAAATTCTTCTTTTCCCATTTCTCCAGATACGGGAGAAGGCTGTCGAAGTCAACCTTCATGATAAGTTCTTTCAGTGTCATTTTTGATGTCGTTTATTGTTAGTTGATAAGATTGATTCAGCGTAATGTTTTGTTCCGGTCGGAGAGGAATGGCAAGATTATAGTCTAGTAAGAATTTGTTGCCGGAGTTTAGTTCATCCCATGTGTCATACTCCACCGCATAAATGTCGTTCTCCCAACCAAAGAAATCACCGTCATATTCCTGTGCGAAGCGCACGGCATACATGGTTCCGCTGATAATGGGGCATTGCGCCACAATGACCGATTGGGTCAAAGCCACTTGCATACGGCATCGGGCAACCAGCCTCGTAGGGTTTGCCTTCATGCCGAACGGATGTTCGGACACGATAGTTCCACCTTTTGCCACGATTTCCTCCTGTAAGGTTTTGTTTACTTTTGGATGTGTGATGTCCAATCCGGAAGCGACAATGGCGATAGTCTGCCCCTCCGCATCAAGACAACCCCGATGCGCCGCCGTGTCGCATCCCAATGCAAGACCGCTGATTACCACATGGTCTTGCCCGCCTATCTGCTTGCCAAACCGATAAGCTGCGTCCAAACCTTCAGCATCGGCTGCACGGGCACCGATAATGGTCACTGTATCGTTCCGGTTGAGCAATTCCAAATTGCCTGATACATGAATGAGAGGTGGGGTGTCATTGCATAGATTCCTGAAATGGTAAGGATAATCGACTGCATAATACGGAATAGTGATAACTCCTGCTTTAGCCTGCCTGTCCAATATCCGTTTCGCTTTGTCAAGCTCACGAGTGGCTTTTGCTGCCGTCCTTTTTAGCTGTTCGTTAACTTCGGGATTAACTCTTTCTATTATTTGCCGGGAAGAATATCCCAGCAGTTGCAAGCAAAGCAATTCTTCCACTGAAAGACATGAGGCTTTCCATTCGGTTTCTTCTTCTTTCCTTTTCTCAATTCTTCCTTTCAGAATGTCTGGCAAATCAAAATCTTCCATAATAAGTTTTTGCTTGCAAAAGAAATCATTAAATGTGCTGAATTGAAGCATAGGCAAATTATTTTTCTGTTCTGCCACGATTTGGCATTTAGCGCGAATACCTTTGCAAAAAACAGAAGGTATGAACAAGACACCGGCATGGAAAGAAAAAGCGTGGAAAGCCAAATGCCACGAGGGATATGCGGAAGTATCGTATGAAGACGTATGGTCTTTGGACACACGTTTGGCAAGGATTATCGCCAACCATCTTCGGGCTTTCTTGAAGGCAGAAAAAGGGCCATACGGCGGTACACCGGGCAACATCATTGAAAAGCATGGAGAAGACAAAGGCTATGCGGAATGGCTGAACATCATCCGCAAGATGATTTATGCTTTCGAGGAGTACCAGCGTACAGACCAATGGAGCGAGGAAGATGCGGAGAAGCGGAAACGCATCCGTGAAGGCATGAAACTCTTCATCGACCATTACGGAGATTTGTGGATATAATAATTTTAATTTTTTGCAATATGACATTCAAAGATTTATTGGAACAATTCAGTTTTGACGAGATAGCCCCGGCGTTCAAAACTTTGTGGCAACGGAATGCGCCGGAACAGGCCGCACGACTTGACATGGAGGGCTGGCGAAAAATCTATCATTCGATACAGGAGATAAAACCGGTGCATTCCCCTTACTATATCCGTTTGGGGTATCGTTGGGAGGGTTGCATACCAATGGTGGACATGAACTGTTCTGTCTATGCAAAAGAAGACAATGCACTATGCTATCCCCTCTCGAATCACTCACATTGGGCAGAAAGTGTCGGTATGGAAATCGTAATAGGGGAAGACGTAAAAATCGCTCCGAAAGAGTTGGTTGCCGGATTGCTTTGGGAAATCACATACTATGGCGGTACGGAGGCGATGTCGAATGAAAATCAGGAACGTTTTTTTAATCGGAGTAGGAATGCCAATAAATAAACGAAGGGTATTTACCGCCATACTAATCGGATTGGCTATGGCCGTTGTGCTTTATTACATCGTCCACTCGTGTGGCGGCATGTCAGAAGAACGGTGGATAAGAATCTTTTAATTATCATTAAAATGGAAACAACCAACGAAATCTTTTTCAGCGAGCATGGATTGACCTCTACTTCGGCATCCCATCTGGCGGATATCGCACAAGAAGTCATAGCCGGTTGTGAGGCAAAACTGAAAAATTTGACCTTTGTCACTACAAAAGTCGATATTGTAGGCTCTGCTTCCGAATCGGGCAAGACCGTCAACATCGGCTATGATGAAAAAATGTTGGAGCAAGTGCGCCCGCTTTTGGAGGAAATTTCTTCTATGAACGCTTTCTGCGCTTGGATGAGGGAAGCGGTCAAAGCCAAAGACAAGGAACTGAAACGGGTTGCCAATCAGACTTTTGAGGAATGGTGTACAGACAAAGGGATTGAACTCCCTTCCAAACCGAAGTATCCGGAAGAGACCAAGGAAGCGGATATAATTTCGCTGCTGAACATCAAAGAACGTAACCGTTATTTCCAACTGGAAGCCGTGGCCGCTACCATTGGCAAATATATTCATCCGGGCGGCGCGTTCTCTGCTGCCCGTGAAGAATTGCAAAATAAAATGGTGAAACCTTATAGCACGGACGGCAATGGGAAAGACACGCTGATTTATGCGCATACTCCATCCGTAAACCCGCAAAAGGTGGAAGACGTGTTCTTTGAACTTCAGAAATGGCATCGCCAAAATGAACGTGAGCTGAACAGGATGAAGTTTGCCATCAAGAAACAAGCGGAAAAGAAGACCTTGGAGGACATCCAGCAATTCAAGCAGGCATTGGAACAGGAGAAACAGCGTCACATGCAGCTTTTTACCCAATACAAAGAGTGGCAATTGGAAGAACGGGAACGTATTTCCCGCTTGAAGATTGTGGTGCCGGAAGCCTTGCAAGATACTTATGAGAGATTGAATAAATTGGAAGAATAAAACAAGGTGTTGTGAACCTGCTTCTCAATGGAAGCTAATCATGGCTTTGATGGAACGGGAGCTGTCAGTCCTATTGTGTGTGAAAAGTACGAAGGTACAAGGTATGTCAAATAAAAAAAACGGCGGATGTAGCTAATGCCTGTATGATGCACATCCGGTCTGAGCCTTTGCCGTAGTCTTTGTCTGTGTCTTGATGTTCCGGAATGGACATCGTTCGGACAGCTCCGTTCCTAACTTGAAATATCTGGTCTGTATATGGAATCATTAAGAAATGCGATACAACATCCCAAAGAACCATTCACTCTTGTTGAGAAAATTAAGATATGCCTGTTGTCTGTCTTTTTGTGTATAGGTCTGATGGCTCATATTTGTATGAGAATGTTAGGAATAAGAAAAACATCAGCTTGTCATCCAATGTCTCTTGTCAGATTGTTTGGGAATAAACGGAGGAATTAGTGTCATCCGTTATTCAGGTTGCCCGACTTCGGAGGTGCAACCAGCGGCAAGGCTTTCGGGGAGTAACCCGAAAGGTTTCGAGTAACTCGAAACATACCTTGCTGCTGCCACTTTTCGGCAGTAACCGAAAAGCCTTCGGGTAACCCGAAGGACACCTTGCTGTGCTTTTGAGAGCACAAGAAATCCGTCAATAAACGGATTTGAACAAGTGTTGTTATTTCGGCTTTCAAAGCATCGTTTCCCGATGCCCAAGCTGCCCAAAAGAAGAAAGGGAATAGGGCGGTGTGTAAGCCTGCACCTTATTGAGATTACAGGGAACAAAGCCGGATTTTCATCCTTCTGAAAAACAGACAATAGTGTCAATTCGATGTCGATATGTGCCAATCACAGCCCAAACTGACATTAGACTAATAAGGAAATGCTATTTTGAGCAAATACATCCTCGCTTGTTTACAAACTCGGCGAACCAATGGTTTGCTAAAACAATGAAGAACATAACCCGACAACCAAGAAAGTAATTCAATGCAGATAGGAAGCAACATAGTTTCAATGATATGCTGGTTTGCTGTCGTGCTGTTGTGCTGGTTTACAACAGCGAAACTTCAAATAAAGGTATCAGCAATGGAGTGCGGATTTAGAGGAGTAGAGTTCAGAGGAAGTAAATCGGTGGTACAATGAGTTCGCCTTTCAATGTGGCGATATCAAAGGAATAATTGAAATGAAAACATCCTGAAATTCTTTCTAATCCAAGAAAATGTGTATATTTGCAGATATAATAATCTTGAATACGTGAAATATTAATTAGGCAATAAAGGTGAATAGGTGAATTATGAAAAGAAAGATATATGATAAACTGTTGGAATGGAAGAAAAACCATAAGGGTGATACTGCCCTTTTGATAGAAGGAGCCAGGCGTATAGGGAAAAGTTATATCGTGGAAGAATTTGCACGCAAAGAATACGAGTCTTACATTCTGGTGGACTTCAGCAAGGTAAATCCTCAGGTAATGGAGTTTTTCAACCTTTATCTGGATGACCTCGATATGCTTTTCATGAATCTGGAACTTTACTTCAGGCGGAAACTTACTCCCCGCCAGACGAAAGGCGAGGAAGCCCGTTCCTTGGTCATATTCGACGAAGTACAGTTCTGCCCCCGTGCCCGTG
The DNA here is from genome assembly GCF_019239235.1 of Caecibacteroides pullorum. Lineage (GTDB taxonomy): Bacteria > Bacteroidota > Bacteroidia > Bacteroidales > Bacteroidaceae > Bacteroides > Bacteroides pullorum. The sequence goes on from NZ_JAAZTS010000003.1 coordinate 6,179, forward strand.
CAGCCATCAAGCACTTGGTTGCAGACAGGCGTTATGACTATATTGAGACTGGCTCGCTTATTTCCATTAAAAAGAATGTCAAGGACATCATGTTGCCATCCGAAGAACATGCCATTGAAATGTTTCCGATGGACTTTGAGGAATTCCTGTGGGCAATGGGTGATGAAATGCTGATGTCTTACATCCGGATGCGGTTTGACAAACGTCTTCCGATGGAGGCTTTCCACCGCCGGGCAATGGACTATTTCCGGCAATATCTGATTGTCGGAGGAATGCCACAGGCAGTACAGAAATATGTGGAAACGCGGGATTTTGAAAAGGTGGATGAGGTGAAGCGCGATATATTGGCTCTTTACCGCAATGACATTCACAAATATGCGGACAATCAGGAAACGAAAGTTGCCGCTATCTTTGAGGAGATTCCGGGGCAATTGCAGAAACACGAAAAGAAGTTTGTCTTATCCGCATTGCAGAGTGAAGCCCGTATGCGTGATTATTCACAGGCTTTCTTTTGGCTGAGTGACGCTAAAATAATTAACTGTTGTTATAATTCGACCGAACCGAGTATCGGCTTGAAACTAAATGAAGAACGTACAACGCTGAAATGTTATATGGGTGATACCGGGCTGCTCATCAGCCACGCCTTTGACGAACGTGGAATCGTAAGTGCGGACCTTTACCGTAAACTGATGTTTGACAAGCTGGAAGTAAACGAAGGTATGTTGGTGGAGAACATTGTGGCGCAAATGCTTCGGGCGACAGGACACAAACTCTACTTTTTCAGCAACAGTTCCCGGACATCAGCCGAAGACCGTATGGAAATTGATTTCCTGATAGCCAAACCTATAACGACCAGCAGGCATAACATTTCACCTATTGAGGTAAAATCCGGACAGCGCTACACACTGAACTCGTTGAGGAAGTGTATCGCCAAATACGGCTCCCAGTTATCCACGCCCTACGTGCTTCACGATAAGGATATGAAAATAGAAGATGGGATTGTGTATATGCCTTTATATATGACACCATTGCTTTGAATGATATGGGAAAGCAGATTACATACCAAGAACTGTTGGCTGCATACAACAAGCTTCTTATGGAGAATGAGTTTCTTCATAAGGAGGTAGATAGGCTACAGGCATTACTAAATAGCAAGGATATTCATATGACACAGCCCATCATGAAGCAACATTTGTCTTTGGAAGAAAAAGTAAGTGTATTCCGTAATCTGTTCAAGGGACGCGAGGATGTGTTTGCACGGAGATGGTACAGTAGGACAAGCGGAAAATCAGGTTACCAGCCAGTGTGCCGGAATGAATGGGACAGGCAATTGTGTGACAAGAAAAAGTATAAGTGCGCAGAATGTCCCAACAGGTTGTTCAAACCGTTAGTGTATGAGGATATATACCGGCATCTTGAAGGGAAAGACCCAGACGGACAGGATGTAATCGGAGCCTATGCCATTCTTGCCGACAACAACTGCAATTTTCTGTGTGCGGATTTCGATGACAAGTCTTGCGAACATGGATACGAGAAAGATGTGTTGGCGTATGTCGGGGTCTGTAAAGATTGGGATATTCCTTGTTCCATCGAGCGCTCCCGCTCCGGAAACGGTGCACATGTATGGATATTCTTTGAACAGTCATTGCCTGCTTCCAAAGCGCGAAGACTTGGAAATACAATATTGACAGAAGCGATGGAAAGATACGGGCGGATGACTTTCAAATCATACGACCGTTTCTTTCCCAATCAAGACAGATTGCCAGAGGGTGGTTTCGGGAATCTGGTGGCGTTGCCATTACAAGGGAAAGCACGCAAAGAAGGAAACAGCGTATTTGTAAACGAGAATTTTACAGTTTACGAGGACCAGTGGGACTATCTACTTCAGATAAAACGGATTTCCGAAACAATGATTGATGCAATATTGGCTAAACATAGAACAGATTCTGATTTGGGTGAATTGTCCACTACCAGTGAATCCAAACCGTGGGAGACTCCGGTACCTCAGAAAATCACTCCTAACGATTTTCCTGCTAATCCTATTCTCATACGTTCCAATATGCTATACATCCCTTTGTCTGGGTTTTCCGCAAGAGCAATCAACCATCTGAAACGGATTGCCTCATTCAAGAATCCGGAGTTTTATGCCAGACGAGGCATGCGCTTGTCTACTTACAACATTCCCTGTATCATTTCCTGTGCCGATATGGAAGAGGATTACATCACCCTGCCCCGTGGATGTGAAGATGCGGTTGTTGCTCTTTTGGAAAGCAACCAAATCACCTACCGGATAGAGGATAAGACCAATCATGGAGAGAACGTAACCGTAAGGTTTAAAGGCGAATTCCGTGAAGAGCAGAAAGCAGCCATAGCCAGTTTGACAGCACATGACAACGGGGTGTTGAATGCCACTACCGCATTTGGAAAAACGGTTACGGCTATTGGCCTACTTGCTGAACGGAAAGTAAATACGCTGATACTTGTACACACTAAAGCTTTATTGGACCAATGGAAATCCCGTTTGGAAGAATTTTTGGAAATAGACTTTACGGAAGAAGATACTCCAAAGAAACGTGGCCGTAAAAAAGCCTTTTCACCGTTCGGTACATTGGATTCTAAGGGAAATTCACTGCATGGGAAAATAGACATTGCCTTGATGCAATCCTGTTTGGAAGACAACGGGGTGAAATCTTTTGTTCGGAATTACGGAATGCTGATTGTGGACGAATGCCATCATGTATCAGCTGTGAATTTTGAACGGATATTGAAGTATGCCAATGCCAGTTATGTCTATGGACTGACAGCTACCGCAATCCGCAAGGACGGGCACCAGCCTATTATTTTCATGCAATGCGGCCCTATCCGCTATTCGGCAGATGCAAAGGTCCAAATGACCTCCCAAACATTCACACGCCTGCTTGTTCCCCGCTTTACTTCTTATAGAGAGTTGACGGATGAAAAGTCCACTTATGCCCGGATGGTTCAGAAAATGGCTGATGATGAAAATAGGAACGGACTTATAATAGAGGATGTATGCGTGGCTCTGAAAGAAGGGCGTTCACCAGTTGTACTGACCAACCTCACCGCCCATGTCGAAACATTAGCAGGCGCGTTAATACCACACTGTAAACATGTCATTACTCTTGTCGGTTCCGAATCGGCAAAGGAGAAACGTCAGAAAATGGAATACTTGCAAAACATGCCACTATCGGAACCGCTTGTTATAGTAGCAACCGGGAAATATGTGGGTGAGGGTTTCGACTATCCTCGGTTGGACACCTTGTTCTTGGCATTGCCTGTCTCATGGAAAGGTATCATCGCGCAATATTCCGGACGGCTGCATCGGGAATATCCGGGTAAGAAAGAAGTTCAGATTTACGATTACATCGACATTCGCGTGCCGATGTGTGATGTGATGTACAAGCGTAGATTGAGAGGATATGCATCTGTCGGTTATCAGATTAAGTCAAACGCGCCAATAGACTTGTTCAACGAAAGTCAAAGCGTTATTTTTAATGGACATACATACCAAAGTGAATTTTTCAAGGATTTACACCAGGCAAAGCGTTCGGTTGTCATTTCCGCTACAAAACTTTGGTTTGCCAAGCACTCTTCCGTACTTGAGATGCTAAAAGAACTATCGGCGCGGGGTGTGGAAGTTGTCGCTTTTATCAAAAGTAATTTGGAAAAAGAGGAAAAGCTAAAAGGCATAGGAGCAAGTATTAGGATTAATGACACATTGGCTATTGACGTTGCAATCATTGACAAATCCCTGATATGGTATGGCAATATTAACTATCTTGGTTACAACACAGATGAAAACAATGCCATACGTATTTATGATTCAGCTTTGGCAGAGAATGTTTTGGAAGTGCTTTATACGTAACGCTAAATTTTCTCTATTTTTCAGAGGAATAACTTTGGTAATAAGGGATAAAAACACTACTTTTGCAAATGAGAGAAGCGTTCTTTTGATTAGTGCAGAACATTGTAGAATATAGAAGCCCGCTGGTTTCCATATCGTTACCTGTTAAGCTGATAATCTTTGTAAGTTTCTTGTTTTCAATGAGTAAGAAGAATTGATGTGTCTTGACGCGTGAAAGCTGATTTTCTTGGTGATGCCGCATTCCTTTATCATCTTTCCCATACGCTTGCATATTGACCAATAGTTGAGATTGGGAAATACAAGATTGTTTTCCTGAAAAGCCTTGTAACGCTCGATTATCTGCAAGGGAATATCCAGCAGCTTTACCTGAAACGGTACACCCGTCTTGTGTCGTTTGGAAACAATCCATTTCTCACCGTTCACTTCCACAATCTGGTCATTGTTTAATTCCTTTATATCCACGAATGACAGGGCGGTAAAACTGGCGAAAACAAAAATATCACGGAGATAGGAGTTCTTAGGGTCTTTGAACTGAAATTCCATCAATGTTTTTAACTCATTCTCCGTCAGATATTCACGCTCTTTCGTGTTCGGGCTTATATGGAACTGGGCAAACGGGTTTCTCGGTATCAGCCCGTTGAAGTGCGCACGCATCACCACGCCTTTCAGCCACATGCACTTCTCCCATATCGTGCCGTTGCGTAATCCCGCTTCCGTGGCGAGATAGACCGCAAACTCCTTGATGAAGTCGGGCGTAAGCTCCAGCATCGACATGTCGCTGCGCTTGTAGAATGACTTGATGAATGCCGCCACATAGTTCCTTGCCACTACCCTTGACTGATAGGTCGCCAGTTTCCTGTCCTTGCCGACACGCTTCTTGAACACCTCGTTCTCACGGTCGAAGGCTTTGAGCAGCGTTTCATACTCGCCGCCTATGCCTTGATAGGCGTTGCGCACCATTTCTGCCGTCACAAACGCCTCACGGTCGGATATGCGTTGGTAGTGCTTGATGATTTGCGCCTTGATGTTGTCGAGCGCAAGGTTCGTTTCCCTCGCCTCCACGCTCTTGCCTTTGGCACGGTTGCCCTTTGCATCCCAAAGTTCTTTTGAGATGCTCCGTTTGCAACTGAACTGCGCCACCGTTCCGTTGATTGTAACCCGTCCCATGATGGGGACAATTCCATTCTTCTCCTTGCTGCCGTTCGCATAGAACAGCACGCGAAATGTGCTCCTTGTCATACTCGTTCTTTTTTGGTTGCAAAACTATAAATCAACGAGTTAAACCTTGACAAGCAAACCTACGCAGAGCGGCGCAAACGGAACGGTGACTGTTAAATCTGCATTTCTGACGGGTAACGATTAGGAAACCGTTCTCTTTCTCCAATCCGCTTTGAAACGCTATTCAGCCCTCTATCCAACTTCCGCGATTTTCTCATAACTACTTAATTCACAGATTACATTGCGTTAATCTGCCGAATTTTGGAGGTTTTTCCATAGATTTTCCGTAAGTTTGTCGAAACCAAGATTGGATTGAACGATGAAGACAACCGATATACTTGAAAATCTGAAGATAGAACAATTGAACCCGATGCAGGAAGCTGTGGGCAGGGCATATGGGGAATGCAGGAGTCTGATTGTCCTTTCGCCTACGGGTTCGGGAAAGACGCTGGCATTCCTCCTGCCGCTGGTACAACGCTTGTCGGCTTCGACGGAAGAGGTACAGGCTGTGGTGCTGGTGCCATCGCGCGAACTGGCGTTGCAGATCGAGGGTGTGTTCAAGGCCATGAACACGGGCTTCAAGGTGATGAGCTGCTATGGTGGGCGTCCGGCTATGGACGAACACCGCACGATGAAGAGTCTGAAGCCGGCGGTCATCATAGGAACGCCCGGCCGTATGAACGACCACCTGCATAAGGAAAATTTCGGAGTAGCACAAATCAAGACGCTCGTGATCGATGAGTTCGACAAATGTCTGGAGTTCGGTTTTCAGGAAGAGATGGCCGAAGTGGTGGGCCAGCTGCCCCGGTTGGAGAAGCGAGTGTTGCTCTCGGCTACCGATGCCGAAGAAATTCCTCAGTTCACGGGAGTGGAAGAAGGGGATAGGGGAGTGGTGAAACTCGATTTTCTGGAAGGTGAAGCCGTTTCTTCCCGTCTGAACCTGCAACAGGTGCTTTCTCCTCAAAAAGACAAGCTTGAGACCCTTTATCGGTTGCTTTGCACCGTAGCCCATAAGCCGACACTCGTGTTTGTTAATTATCGTGAGAGTGTGGATCGTGTGGCTTCCTTCCTGAAGTCGAAGAAGTTTCCTTGCGAAGCCTTTCATGGCGGCATGGAGCAACCCGACCGCGAACGGGCGCTCTACAAATTCCGTAACGGCAGTTCGCCTGTGCTGGTATCGACCGACCTGGCTGCCCGCGGACTCGACATTCCCGACATCGAGAATGTGGTCCACTACCACCTGCCCGTTAATGAAGAAGCTTTCACGCATCGCAACGGACGTACGGCCCGATGGGATGCCACCGGCTCGTCGTTCCTGCTTCTTCATGCCGAAGAGCGTCTGCCTGAATATATCCATCAAGATGTTCCCGTTTTCGATTTACCTGAAGAAACACCCAAACCCGTCAAGGCTCGTTGGACAACTTTATATATAGGTAAAGGAAAAAAGGACAAGCTGAATAAGGTGGACATCGTAGGTTTTCTATATAAGAAAGGTGGGCTGTCGCGCGAGGATGTCGGTCAGGTCGACGTGAAGGATCACTATGCCTTTGTGGCCATCCGTCGCAGTAAGGCCAAACAGGTGCTTTCTTTGGTTCAAGGCGAAAAAATCAAGGGAATAAAGACGCTTATTGAAGAAGCGAAGTGATTTTGGAAGCTGTTTTAACTTACATTTTGTAAAGTGAATATTGGAATATTTCTTGAAAAATAAGTGTTAATTTTACATTTTGATACTTCTTTACCCTGATTATTGCTATCTCTACATAACAAAATAGCGTATTTATTGTGTGTAAAGCAATAAAATGGAAAGCATTTTGCCCTGAAAAGCGAGAAATTGGATAGAAAAATTTGGATTATAGAAATAAATCCGTAATTTCGCCTTGTCGAAAGACATAAATAACGCATCGTATAACCAAAACTTTGTTACAATGAAAAAGCATAATTTCAGTGCAGGACCCTCCATCCTTCCGCGTGAGGTCATCGAAGAAACAGCTAAAGGTGTATTGGATTTTAATGGCTCCGGACTTTCCGTTATGGAAATCAGCCATCGTTCCAAAGATTTTCAGGCCGTGATGGACGAAGCCGTTGCTTTGTTCAAGGAATTGCTGAATATCCCTGACGGTTATTCCGTCCTGTTCCTCGGTGGTGGTGCCAGTACCCAGTTCTGCATGGTTCCCTATAATTTCCTTGAAAAGAAAGCTGCTTATCTGAATACGGGCGTATGGGCCAAGAAAGCTCTGAAGGAAGCCAAAGGTTTTGGCGAGGCTGTGGAAGTGGCCAGCTCGGCAGAAGCTACATATACCTATATTCCGAAGGATTATACCATCCCGACAGATGCCGACTATTTCCACATCACGACGAACAATACCATCTATGGTACGGAAATCCTGAAAGACATTGACTCTCCCGTGCCTTTGATTGCCGACATGTCGTCCGATATCTTCTCTCGTCCGATCGACGTATCCAAATATACTTGTATCTATGGCGGTGCACAGAAGAACCTGGCTCCTGCCGGTGTGACCTTCGTTATCGTGAAGAACGAGGCTGTAGGCAAGGTTTCCCGCTACATCCCGACCATGCTGAACTATCAGACACACATTGATGGGGGTTCCATGTTCAATACGCCTCCCGTACTGCCCATCTATTCGGCTATGCTGACTCTCCGTTGGATCAAGGCTCAGGGTGGTGTGAAGGAAATGGAGCGTCGTGCCATTGAGAAAGCCAACATGCTGTATGCCGAAATCGACCGTAACAAGCTGTTTGTGGGTACGGCTGCCAAGGAAGACCGTTCGCGCATGAATATCTGTTTCGTGATGGCTCCCGAATACAAGGAACTGGAGGCCGACTTCCTGAAGTTCGCTACCGAAAGAGGTATGGTAGGCATCAAGGGTCACCGCTCGGTAGGTGGTTTCCGTGCGTCTTGCTACAACGCCATGCCGAAGGAAAGCGTACAGGCCTTGATCGACTGCATGCAGGAATTTGAGAAACTCCATTAATTCAAATAAACCAATTGTTTTTCACCACAGATTGCACAGATTACCACAGATACTCTTATGTAATGATGACTGTGATGATGGTGTGTTCTGTGGTGAATTCTTTTTTCAACCATTTAAAACACTATAGTTATGAAAGTATTGGTAGCAACCGATAAGCCGTTCGCCAAAGTGGCTGTTGACGGCATCCGTAAAGAAATAGAAGCAGCCGGTTACGAACTGGCCTTGTTGGAGAAATATGGTGAGAAGGCCAAATTGCTGGAGGCAGTGGTCGATGCAGATGCCATTATTATCCGTAGCGACATTATCGATGCTGAAGTGCTCGATGCCGCCAAGCAACTGAAGATTGTGGTACGTGCCGGTGCTGGTTACGACAACGTGGATTTGGAAGCCGCTACGGCTCACAACGTATGCGTGATGAACACGCCGGGCCAGAACTCCAACGCTGTGGCTGAGCTGGCATTCGGTCTGATGGTGATGGCTGTACGCAATATGTACAATGGTACTTCCGGTTCTGAGCTGAAGGGTAAGAAGCTAGGTATTCATGCCTATGGCAACGTAGGTCGTAACGTGGCACGCATCGCCAAGGGCTTCGGTATGGATATCTATGCTTACGATGCTTTCTGTCCGAAAGAAGTGATCGAGGCCGACGGTGTGAAGGCGGTTGCCAGCGCTGAAGAGCTTTATTCGACTTGCGACGTCGTTTCTCTGCACATTCCTGCTACGGCTGAGACGAAGAACTCCATCAACCATGCCCTCGTAGGCCGTATGCCGAAGGGTGGTTTGCTGGTGAACACAGCCCGTAAGGAAGTCATCAACGAAGCCGAGCTCATCCAACTGATGGAAGAGCGTGCTGACCTGAAGTACATGACCGACATCATGCCTGCTGCTCATGAAACGTTTATGGCCAAATTCGCAGGTCGTTATTTCTCTACACCGAAGAAGATGGGTGCCCAGACCGCCGAGGCCAACATCAATGCCGGTATCGCTGCCGCCAAGCAGATTGTCGGCTTCCTGAAAGACGGTTGCGAGAAATTCCGTGTGAACAAGAAATAATAGTAATTCAGATTTCAGAAACTGTAACATGGCAACAATCAAACCATTCAAAGGCATCCGTCCACCACAGAATCTGGTGGAGAAAGTTGCATCACGCCCCTATGACGTGTTGAACTCCGACGAAGCCCGTGCCGAGGCAGAAGGTAATGAGATGTCTCTCTATCATATCATCAAGCCCGAGATAGACTTTCCTGTAGGTACCGACGAGCACGATCCGCGTGTCTATCAGAAAGCTGCCGAAAACTTCCAGATGTTTCAGGACAAAGGATGGCTGGTGCAGGACGAGAAGGAAAACTATTACATCTATGCCCAGACGATGAATGGCAAGACGCAGTTCGGTCTGGTGGTAGGTGCATACGTGCCCGACTACATGAACGGTGTCATCAAGAAGCACGAGCTGACCCGTCGCGACAAGGAGGAAGACCGCATGAAGCACGTCCGCGTGAACAATGCCAACATCGAACCCGTGTTCTTCGCCTATCCCGACAACAAGACGCTCGATGCTATCATTGCCCGCTATACGGCACAGAAACCTGTTTATGACTTTATCGCTCCGGGTGATGGTTTCGGACATACGTTCTGGATCATCGACCAGCAGGAGGATATCGACGCCATTACACGCGAATTTGCCAAGATGCCTGCCCTCTACATTGCCGACGGACATCATCGTAGCGCTGCCGCTGCCTTGGTGGGCGCCGAGAAGGCCAAGCAAAATCCCAACCATCGGGGCGACGAAGAGTATAACTACTTCATGGCCGTCTGCTTCCCCGCCAACCAGCTGACCATCATCGACTACAACCGCGTGGTGAAAGACCTGAACGGACTGACGCCGGCGCAGTTCCTCGAAGCGGTGGGCAAGAACTTCATCGTTGAAGAAAAAGGTACGGACATCTACAAGCCCACGTGCCTGCACAACTTCTCCCTCTACCTGGACGGCAAGTGGTACAGCCTGACGGCCAAGCCGGGCACCTATGACGACAACGACCCCATCGGCGTGCTCGATGTCACCATCTCCTCCAACCTCATTCTGGACGAGATACTCGGCATCAAGGACCTCCGTTCGGACAAGCGCATCGACTTCGTGGGCGGTATCCGCGGGCTGGGCGAGCTGAAGAAGCGTGTGGACAGTGGTGAAATGAAAGTGGCTCTGGCTCTCTATCCGGTCAGCATGAAACAGCTGATGGACATTGCCGATACGGGTAACATCATGCCACCCAAGACGACGTGGTTCGAACCCAAGTTACGTTCGGGGCTCATCATTCACAAGTTGGAATAAAAGGTGCGGGGAGATGTTCCCGTCAAGATAGATACGCCCTTTTCTGTGAAAAGAAAACGGTGCTTTTCGGATACGAAAGCATTGTTTTCCTTAGTGGAAAAGGGCGTATTGTTTATTGTTGGTCCAATGTCTTTCGGGCGGCTTCGGCTCCACTTTGGATGATACGGCGGGCGTGGTGAAACTCCATCATGTCGTAGTCGTGGGCAGACATCCGGATAAGGATGTCGGGTTTGAAGCGTTCGATGTCGTAGCGGGTAATCTGTTGCATCATCAGGCGCGACGATTCGGCCAGGAGTTTGTAAGGGTTCATGCGGCGGCGTTTGCCGTTGTCGATGGGAGCATTGACATCGACGGCCACAAGCAGATCGCCTGATGTACGAATGGCGTGGCGCAGAGGCAGGGGATTGAGCAAGCCTCCGTCCACTAGTATGCGTCCTTCCGTGCGGACGGGACGGAACACCATGGGAATGGAGATAGAAGCACGAATGGCGTTGAATAGACTGCCAGAGGTGAATTTCACCTCCTGCTCGCTCACGATGTCCGTGGCCAGGGCGGCATAGGGAAGGGGGAGATTTTCGATGGGCACGTCGGGGACAATCTGTTTCAGTTCGCGGATAAAGCGGTCGCCCTTCACCAGGCCGTCGCGGCTCAGAGTGAGGTCGGCCAGCTGGAACATTTTGCGTTTGTCCCAGCTGCACAGCCATTCTTTGCATTCGGTCATCCGTCCTGTGGCATACATGGCACCCACCATGGCTCCCATGGAGCTGCCGGTGATGGAGGCGATTTCGTAGCCGTATTCCAACAGGGTTTCTATCACACCGATGTGTGCAATGCCACGGGCGCCGCCCATGGAGAGTACGAGGGATATTTTCTGTTTCTCCATAAATTTAAAATAAACAATGTATAATAGAGAGGAACGTTCAGAAACGTTCGTCATTGCGCCGTTCCTCATTGGCTTTTTCGGGTTCGGTTTTTTTCAGTCGTGCGCCGCAATACTTGCAGTAGAGGGCTTCGAAGTCGTGACCGTCACGGTGGCAACGGGGACAGCGTCGCTTCTCCAGCTTCTTATGTTCGCTCACCATCGTAGCCGAGACAATGCCCGTAGGGACGGCTATGATGGTGTAGCCGATGAGCATAATGACGGCCGAGAGGAAGCGGCCCACGGGGGTAACGGGCGTGATGTCGCCATAGCCGACGGTCGTCATGGTGACGATGGCCCAGTAGATGCTGTTGGGGATGTTGTTGAATTGAGAGTTGGGGGCATCGCCTTCGATGGCATACATCACCGTGCCCATGGATGTGACGAGGATGAGCACGAAAAAGAAGAAGATGAAAATCTTCGGTGCACTGATCCATAGCGACCGCAAAAGCAGGTTGCCTTCGTTGATGAAGGTAAAGAGCTTGAAGATGCGGAAGATGCGGATGAGGCGGAAGGCACGGATGACGAGCAGATAGTGCGTGCCGTGCAGGAAGAAGCTCAGATAGACGGGCAGCGTGGCCAGCAGGTCGACGATGCCGAAGAAGCTGAAGATGTACTTCCGCGGCTGCTTCAGGCAGTACACACGTGCCAGGTATTCGATGGTGAAGAACAGCGTGAGCACGTACTCCACGACCCTCAGCACCAGGTATGCCGAATGGGGGAAGATGTGCATACTTTCCAGGATGACGAGCAGCACGCTGAGCACGATGCTGCCAATGAGTATGATGTCGAACAGTTTGCCTTTGGGCGTATCCGATTCGAATACGATGGAGTAGATTTTCTGTTTCAGTTCTTCGTTGTGCAGGAAGTGATACCAACGTTGGTGTAGGATGGAGAAGTATTTCATCATGCTTTTTTGCTTGGTTATTGTATGGCAAAGTTAGCAATAAATATGAAATAAGCCCGCACGGTTCATCACGAATGGTGCGGGCTTCAGGTTGACTTCATAATAAATTGGTTTATGAAGAGAGAGTAGATTTAGTTAACACGGTATTAGAGATGCTTTTATTGGTCAGCTCCTCCACCCAAAGCGTGGTAGAGGTTGATGACTCCCTGTATTTCGCTGTAGCGGTCGGATGCCAATGTCAGTTGGGCCGAGAGAAGTGATTGGCGGGCGGTGAGCACTTGTAGATAGTTCACCGTACCATATTGCATCAGCAGGCGGGTATCCGAAACGGTGGTTTCCAGCTGCTTCACTTGCTCCATGTCCAACAGAATCTGTTCGCGGGCTGTCTGCCATTGGATGAGGGCATTGTTCACCTCCTGTCCGGCATCGAGCAACGACTGTTTGAAGGCCAGTACCGCTTCCTCTTGTTGAGCTTTGGCTATTTTCAGATTGGCAATGTTTTGTCCACGATTGAAGAGTGGCTGTACGAGAGATCCCACTGCCTGCAGGAGCCAGGCACCTGGATTGGTGATGGCTGCTCCGCCACTATTGGTCCATCCTGCACTTCCACTTAGCGTGATACTGGGGTAGAAGGTCGAGCGGGCGGAGTTGGTCGCATAGAAGGCTTGCATCAGCGAGGCTTCAGCCTGGCGTACATCCGGACGGCGTGACAGCAGTTCGATAGGCAGGCCTACGGACATACGGTCGGGGAATTGCTGGTCGTTCAGCGTGCCTCGCTCGAGGCGGTGAGGAACTTCGCCGATAAAGACGCATAAGGCGTTTTCCTGCTCGGCTACCTGTCGCTGGAGTGAGAGGAGCGACGACTCGGCACTGAGCCGTGAAGCTTCGGCCTAGCTCAATGTAGCACGATCGGCTTCGCCTGCATTCATCAGGGCGTGGAGAGACTTGACATATTCACGCCAGCTTTCGGCTGTTTGCGTGGTGACTCTTACCTGTTCGTCGAGCATCAGCAGGGCATAGTAGCTGTCGGCTACGGTGGCTATGACTTGTGTCTGCATAGCCTGCCGGTAGGCCTCGCTTTCGAGCAGGGCGGCACGGGCGCCGCGTTTGGCGTTGGTTAGCTTTCCGAAGAGGTCGATTTCCCACGAGGCAGAACCTCCCAGCGAGTAGGTCTTCTGCGTCTTGCTTCCGTCGAAGCTGGAGAGATTTCCTTGCGGTTCGAGCTGCAGGGATGGCAGGTAGGCTAGCTTGGACGACATCAGGGTGGCCTGTGCTTCCTTGACACGCAAGGCAGCTGTCTGCAGGTCGGTGTTGGCCTCTAGGCCACGGTGTATAAGCGACTGGAGACACGGGTCGGTGAACAGTTCCTCCCATCCCAACGAGGCGATGGACGAGGCTGTGTCGGGAGCGGCGTCGGCACGGTAGAGGCTGTCGGCCTGTACTGTACCCAAGTCGGGCCGTTCGTATTTGTTATATATGCCGCAACCGGTTGTCAGTACGGACAGGGCGGCTATCAATATCTTTTTCATTCTCTTTTTCTGTTATGGTTTGTATAATTGTCAGTCCTCTTCGTGTTTGCGGGCAGGCATCAGCCTTTCCTGCAAGGTCTGGAAGACAATGAACAGTGTGGGCACCACGAAAAGCAGCGCCAATGTTCCGACGATCATTCCGCCTACGGTTCCTACACCTAGGGAGATGTTACCGTTGGCTCCGGCACCCGAGGCAACAACCAGTGGAAACAGACCGATGATCATCGTAAGGGCTGTCATCAGGATGGGGCGCAGACGGACGCCGGCTGCCGATACGGCTGCCTGTGCGATGGTCATGCCCTGACGGCGGCGGGCTGAGGCATACTCGGTCAGCAGGATGGCTGTTTTGGCCAGCAGACCGATCAGCATGATGAGACCTGTCTGCATGTAGATGTTGTTTTCCAGTCCCCACATCTTGGCGAAGAGGAAACTTCCCATCAGTCCAAACGGTACACTCAACATGACGGCCAGCGGCACGAAGATACTCTCATATAGGGCGCAGAGGATGAGGAAGACGAAGATGATGCAGATGGCGAAAATGATGACCGTGTTGCTTCCGCTTCCGGCCTCTTCACGTGTGATACCACCGAACTCGTAGCCGTAGCCGACGGGCAATGTCTCCTTGGCTACTTCGGCAATGGCGGCAATGGCTTCACCCGTACTGTAACCGTCGGCCGGAAGGCCGTTCACCTGGATGGAACTATAGAGGTTGAAACGGCTGAGCGTCTCAGTTCCGTATACTTTGGTCAAGGTGACAAACTGTCCGATGGGGGCCATCTCACCCGACGAGGTACGTATGAACATATTGTTCAAGGCGTTCTTGTCCAGACGATAAGTCTTGTCGGCCTGTACCATGACGCGGTAGAGTTTGGAGAAACGATTGAAATTGGACGAATAGTTTCCGCCGATGAAGCCTGACAGAACGCTGAGCACATCGGTAGTCGTAACGCCTGCGCGTTGGCATCGGGCGGCATCCACTTCGACGGTATATTGCGGGAATTTTGTGTCAAATGAAGTATAGGCCATCTGGATTTCGGGACGCTGGTTCAGAGCAGCGATGAAATCCGTGGTATATTTCTGTAATGTGTTGATGTCGCCACCTGCACGGTCTTGTACATAGAGTTCGAAGCCGTTTCCCATACCGTAGCCCATGATGGTCGGTTGGGCAAAAACGAAGAGCTTAGCCGATTTGATATTGGCTGTGCGACGGTAAATCTCGCTGATGACAGCGTTGATGTTGTCTTGGCTTTTTGTCCGTTCGTCCCAGGGTTTCAGTTTGATGATGAGCATACCACCTGACGGTGCCTGTCCGCCCATCATACTATAGCCGCTGACATTGGAGTAACGGGATATCTGGGGAATGTCTTTGATACATTTCTCGACTTCGGACATGGCTTTGATGGTCTGCGAGAGACTGCTGCCCGGAGGAGTGGTGACGTTCATAAAGATACAGCCCATGTCTTCCTCGGGGACCAGACCAGTCTTGGTCGTTTTCATCAAGACCACCAGCAAGGCGATACTGGCTACCAGTGCAGTTCCTACTATCCATTTGCGACGGAAGAACCACTTTACTCCACCTTTGTATCGAAGAATCAGACGGTTGAACGAAGCTTCGAAAGCCTGGTGAAAACGGGAAGAAAAACTTAGTTTCTGGCCGGTAGAGGTATCGATGTGCGGTGTCATGATCAGGGCACACAAGGCAGGACTCAGGGTAAGGGCGTTGATGGCCGAAATGCCCACGGCAACAGCCATAGTCAAACCAAACTGCATGTAGAAGGTTCCGCTGGTGCCTCCCATGAACGAAGAAGGAATGAACACGGCCATAAATACCAGTGATGTGGTAACAATGGCAGCTGCAATGCCGTCCATGGCGCCCGTCGTGGCTTTATAAGGTGAACGGACACCTTCGTCGAACTTGGCCTGTACCGCCTCGACCACTACAATGGCATCGTCAACTACCGTACCGATGACCAACACAAGCGCGAAGAGTGTCAACAGGTTGAGGCTGAAGCCGGCTATATAAAGGAAAGCAAACGTACCTACCAGCGACACGATGATGGACACAGCAGGAATGATGGTGGAACGTACACTTTGCAGGAAGACATACACAACGAGGATAACGAGGATGATGGCTTCAATCAAGGTCTTCACCACTTCGTTGATGGAGGCGTCGAGGAAGTCCTTCGTACTCATCAGGTCGGTCAATACCAATCCTTTTGGCAACTCTTTGGCTATTTCTGCAGTCAGTTTGTCGATTTCTTCAATGATTTCGTTGGCATTGGAACCGGCTGTTTGCGAAATCATACAAGTGGCACCCGGATGACCGTTGATCTCACTGTTGTAGGCATAACTTTGGGCACCAAGTTCAACTTTAGCAATATCCTTCAGACGGAGTACTTCACCGTTTGAGAGAGATTTGATAACGATGTTGCCGAATTCTTCAGATGTCTCGTATCGTCCGCGGTATTTGAGGGTGTACTGATAGGTGTTTTCCGAATCCTCACCCAGCGTACCGATAGCAGCTTCTACATTTTGGTCACCTAGAGCACTGATAACGTCGTCGGGTACCAGCGAATACTGAGCCATGACTTGGGGATTGAGCCAGATACGCATCGCGTAGTCGCCACCCATCACGTTCACATTACCTACACCAGTGATACGTGAAAGACGAGGTTCGACGTTAATCTTGAAATAGTTGTTGATGAATGTCTGGTCATAGCTGTTGTCGGGACTGTAGAGGGCCAGAATTTTCAGCATACTGTTTTGCCTTTTTTCTACGGTTACACCGATTTTGGTCACTTCAGCCGGCAAAAGACCCTCGGCTTCGGACACACGGTTCTTGGTGTTGATGGTAGCCATGTCGGGGTCTGTACCCTGCTTGAAGTAAACAGTGATGCTTCCCGAACCGTTGTTGGTGGCGGTAGAGGTCATGTAGGTCATGTTTTCTACACCGTTGATGGCTTCTTCCAATGGGACAATGACACTCTTTTGTACGGTTTCGGCATTGGCACCTGTATAGCTGGTCGATACCGATACGGTAGGTGGTGCGATGTCGGGATATTGTTCCATAG
The DNA here is from genome assembly GCF_019239235.1 of Caecibacteroides pullorum. Lineage (GTDB taxonomy): Bacteria > Bacteroidota > Bacteroidia > Bacteroidales > Bacteroidaceae > Bacteroides > Bacteroides pullorum. The sequence continues at coordinate 23,031 of NZ_JAAZTS010000003.1, forward strand.
GCAGATTGAACAGGCTGATGAGGCCCAGCATCAATATCAACACCGATATGACGCATGCCAGGATGGGGCGGTCAATGAATGTTCTAAGTTTCATAACGTAGTCCTCCTTTCAGATTTAATTGGCAGGTGCGTTATCGGCTGTTGGGGTACCTACTACGGTTCCTTCCTGAACCAGACCGGCCCCTTCGGCAATGATGGTTTCACCTTCTTCCAATCCGCTTTCTATAATGTATTCTTTTCCATCATTTATGGGGAATACACTTACTTGGGAAGATGTAGCCTTTCCGTCTACTACTTTATATACGAATATTTTGTCCTGGATTTCGTAGGTAGCTTCCTGAGGAACGATGAGTACGTTTTCCTTTATATAAGGAAGGACGACAGTTCCGCTTCCTCCGTTGCGCAGGATGTGTTCGGGATTTGGGAAAGTTGCCCTTAGGCTTACAGCTCCCGTACTGGTGTCAATTGTTCCGCTGATGGCGTCGATGCGTCCCTTATGGGCATATGTCAGTCCATCGCTGAGTTTCAGTTCTACTTCGGGCATTTGCTTCATGGCTTCATCCAGTGTTTTGTACTGACGTATCAGTGAAAGTACCTGGCTTTCGGTCATGGAGAAATAAACATACATCTCTGTATCGTCGGACACGGTAGTGAGGGGTGTAGTGATCGATGCGTCTACCAAGGCTCCTACACGATAGGGGAGCATACCCGACACACCGTCTACAGGACTTCTCACTTCGGTATACGATAGGTCATTACGTGCGTTCACTTCTTCAGCTTTGGCTTGTGCCAGTGTAGCTTCGGCTTGTAGCAAACTGTTGCGTGCAGTTTGTAGATCGAAGGCTGATACTACGTTCTCTTTGAAAAGTTGTTCTTTACTGTCTGCTGTCAGTCGGGCCGTGGCTACCGAGGCTTCGGCGCTTTTGACGTTGGCAATGGCTGTTTCGAGGGCTGCTTTATAAGGCACTTGATCTATGATGACCAGTGTCTGTCCTTTTTTTACTTGAGCTCCCTCGGCAATACATACCTGGGTGATGGTTCCGCTAACTTGCGGGCGTATTTCTACACTTTGTCGTCCGTTGATGACGGCTGTATAACTTTGACTCAGTGTACGTGATCCGCGTGACACTTCCATTGTTTTGTAGTTTCCTCCGTTCATATTTAGAGGAGCATTCTTACATGCGGTGGCAAGCAGGAGGCAGAGGCTCCATGTGCTTGCGCGTAAAAACATTCTTTTCATTCTTAACTTAATTCATTTAAATGATTATGGCCGCAAAGTTATCGGCAATGTAGGGGCTTCTTTTGGTTTGGTTTCACTTCAGATTGGTTTGAAATCACGTATTACCACTTTTTTGCTTTATATTTTTTAATAAGTGAAAAAAGGCTTCGGACTTTCAAGTCTTTCTTCTATATTTACCCTCGAAAAAGAGCAAGAGATGCTCTTGAACAAGGTTCGCTGGAAGAGAGAGAAAGCAGATGGTTTCATAATAAATTGATGAATGGAATATGGTAAATCTGAAAGAGTATGTTCTCGACTGGTTAGGACCGGATAGGGTGCAGGCCGGTATTGTGGAAATGGCGGCATGCGGTAGTGAAGTGATAATGGTGAAGTTGGTAGGGGCTTGTCTGACATTGGGTCGAAAGCTTCCTGATAGAGAACATCACGTTAGTATGCTGATGACCAGAGGTGAGCTTCGTCTGACATTGAACGGTGATCGCGTGGGGTTGTTTGCTCCGGCTTATATTGACTTTATTGCTTCTAACCAATGGAAAAATGTGACAGTAGAAGGAAATCTGGAAGGTTATCTGTTGGTGGTTGAACGGAATTTTTTTCTTGAAACGACTTCTAAATTGCGTTCTAGAATCTCAGAGAAGATGATGGCTTATGCTAAACGACCTTTTGTCTCACTGAACAGTGAAGAGGTAGTGGGACTTCAGGGACTCTCTTCTTCTTTATTTGCTTTGATGTCGGCAGAAAAGAATGGCATCTTTCATCGTGAATTAGTACAGAGCATGTTGCGTGCCTGTCAGTGTGAGCTATGGAATATTGTTTTTCGTCAGGGTGAGTCTGTAGAGAAAGCGGAAGAACCTTATCGTTTGGGAGAAATGGTTGCACATTTTCTTTATCTGGCTCACACCTATTGTTGCGAACGTCACGAAGTGAACTGGTATTGCGAACAGTTGGGTGTGTCGCCCAATGCCTTGACTGCAACATTAAAAAGATTTTATGGGAAAACGGCCCGTAGCATTATAGACGACTTGCTTATAACTGAGGCAAAGGTCACTTTGAGGAACCCTGAATTGAGCGTGCAGGATATATCTGACAAATTTTGCTTCAGTGACCAATCGGCTTTTGGCAAGTTCTTCAAACGTTATTGTGGAATGTCTCCTGCTCTCTTCCGTCGTGAGCAGGAGAAGGGAAAACAGGTTGATTGTTAGTGATTGTTAAGTATATTGCGATTGGAATTTTGTGGCAGAGAAATTGTAAACGAAGTTTTATGATAGGGGTGGGAGATTACAGATAATTCTCCACCATGCATACGTATAATTTGCCGGGATAAACTGAGGCCTATGCCTGTTCCATTCGTTTTTGTGGTAAAAAAAGGTATAAATATATCTTCAATTAGGTTAGATGGAATGCCAGAACCGTTATCTGTTATCTTTATGAATAGTATCGTTTCTTTGCGGTATATTTCTATATGTATTTTTTTATTAGGTTGTTGTGTAAATGCTTGTATTGCATTTTTCAACAAATTGATTAAAACTTGCGATAACATTTTCTCATCTGCATAAATTTTTATTTCTGGTTGAAAAAGGTCAACCGAAAAATCGATATGCTGTTGTACTAAATCTTCTTTGTATAGTGTCTGAATGCTTTCAATTAAATCTGTTAATGAAAAATACTTCATTTCAGGATGCTTTAATCCTGAAAATTGTCTATATGATTCTGTGAAATAAATTAGATTTTGTCCCTGGCTTTTGATGGTTTCGAGTCCACGTATTGTTTTTTCAATGGTGTGATCCGTAATGTGTTTTGTGTGTTCTGAAGTATTTTTTATTTGAAAATAAGAAAGAAGGGTTTCAGATAGTGAAACAATGGGTGTGATAGAATTCATTATTTCATGTGTCAAGACTCGCATTAGCTTTTCCCAAGACTCATATTCTTTTTGATGTAATTTACGCTCGAACTCAATCTTTTTATGTTCTGACATTAAAGTACATACTCTATTAAAAGATGCATATAAATATCGTTGTTCTTTGGATCCAATATTTTCTGGGAAGTAAAGCATGGATTCATCATCTTCTATAGAATTAAAAAAAAGTTTCATTTTCCGATTATAAGAATTCAGGTAATAAACAAGTCTTCCAATAAGGCCAAAAGCTATTAGAATCGTAATTGTTCCTAGTATTATAGCTTTTCTTGAAATAATACCTGCAAGCCCGAGTCCAAGTGTAAAGACTATGAGTAATACAAATAAAAGGATGTGTATGTATAAACGAGTGCTAAACATTTAATTAAAAATTGAAACGTGTTAATTTGTTGTATAATGTTTGTCTACTGATACCTAATTGTTCGGCTGCTGCTGTTAAATTTCCTGAATTTTGAGATATAGCTGCTAATATAGCTTTTCTTTCTACTTCTTTTAAATTAGGAACTCTATCAAAAGAAAATGTATTATCTAAATGTATAGAGATATCAGATGGTTTTATTATATCTTTTTCTGCTAAGATCACAGCTTTTTCAATGGTATATTGTAATTCCCTAATATTTCCAGGCCAATTATGACTTTCCAGCTTTTGTATGGTTTTGGGATGTAAGGATAATCCTGTCCGTTTATACAAATTAGCGTATTTTTTTAAGAAAAATTCTGCAAATGTCGCTATGTCTTCTTTACGGTGTCGTAAAGGAGGAATTTCTATTTGTATAGTGTTTATACGATAAAATAAATCCTCACGGAAATGAGCTTGCTTTACCATTTCAAGTAAATTCCGATTAGTGGCGGCAATTAATCGTATGTCAATTGGAATCTTTTTATTACTTCCAAGTCGGGTTATTTCTCTATTTTGTAAAGCAACTAATAACTTTGCTTGCAATCCTAAAGATAAGTTTCCAATTTCATCAAGAAAAAGTGTACTTCCATTTGCCGCTTCAAATTTACCAATTCTACTCTCGTATGCATCTGTAAAAGCTCCTTTTTCATGTCCAAACAATTCACTTTCAAATAATGTTTCACTGATAGATCCCATATCGATATTAAACATTTCATACTGGCTGCGAAGAGATAAACGATGAATCTCGCGAGCTAATACTTCTTTGCCTGTACCATTTTCACCAAAAATTAAGATGTTTGCATCTGTTTTGGCTACTTTAGTTACAAGTTTTATTATTTTCATCATCGCTGGAGAATGGCCAATAATCATTCCTGGTTCACTAGCTCCTTTAATAGAATTAGCAGGTAATTTATGTTTTGCTTCTTGTAATGTAGTTCTTATTTTTTTTATCAAGTTGTCATTATTCCAAGGTTTTAATACAAAATCTGCTGCTCCACTTTTTAATGATTTTACAGCAAGATCAATATCTCCATAAGCCGTTAGCATAATAACTGGTAGTTCAGGTCTAATTTCATGTATGCGCTGGAGCCAAAACAAGCCTTCATTACCTGTATTAAAACCAACAGAAAAATTCATATCTAAAATGACTAAATCAATTATGAATTCATCTAAAATAGAAAATATCTTATTGGGATCAGATACAGTCTCTATTTTCTCAAATTCTCTTTCCAAGAGAAGCTCTAGAGAAGTTAATACGCTTTTGTTGTCATCGACAATTAGAATAGTACCAGTTTGCATATGTTCTTTTTTTTAAAGGTAAAAATACCTGTTTTACAGATGTCGAACAAAAAAACGCCTAAATATTTGACACTTCAGAAATTTTATTTATGCCCCATTCTTAATTTTTATAATTATAATGATGTTTTGGTGGAAGGATAACTAAAATAACACAAGTGGAATTATTCTTTGTGTACAAGAATTGTTTCTTGAGAAAAGACCAAATCAAAAATCCTATAATAAATATAAGTTTTTAACTGAAATTCAATCAAAATGTAAGTTTTCTGGGATTTGTGGAGTTTAAGATAAGAGCGATATGTACATACATCATTTTAGTGTCAAAAAGATAGACGTTTATACGTCAACAAATTGGACGTTTAGTTTTGTTTTAATTTTATAAATACCTAATTATCAATGTGTTAAATTAATGGCACGCAATTTGTATCATATAATGCAAATAGAATAATACAAAGTAACCGATATGAGTTTTGAAACATCTATTAGGCAATGTTTATTGATTTTTTTATCGATTTGTTATTTCGCTTTGCCTGAAATTAGTAATGCGCAATCCGAATGGACCGAATCTGAATGTATACGATATGCAATTGAGCATAATTTGCAGATACAAAATAAGAAATTGGATACTAAAATTGCCAATACAGATATTATAGCTGCTTATGGTAATTTTTTACCTTCAATTAGTACTATCAGTGTATTGGGAAAGCAGTTTGGACATTCCATAGATCCATTGACAAACCAATATACTTCTGAGTCTTTTTTAGAAAATACGATCGGACTAAATATTTCTCTCCCTGTATTTGAAGGCTTTTCGCGTGTTGATAAATTGTTGTTTTATAAAATGAACAAAAAAATTAATGTGTTGTCAAGTAAAGTGGAAGAAAATAATTTGGCTTTTGAAGTTTTAGAAGCATTTTATCGTTATTCTTTCGATAAAGAAATGCACAAACTTGCAGTTGAACAACGGAAACTAAGTGAATATTATTGCAGGCAGATGATGGAATATGTTGATTTAGGAATACGTTCCCTTTCCGACTTACAAGAAGTAAAAGCACGGTTACAATCCGATGTTTATCAAGAAACGGTGAAATCTAATAATTGCAATCTTTCTCTATTAACTCTGAAAGAACTTATGAACATTAAAGAAACTGATACATTGTCTATTGTCATCACAGATAGTAGGATGGATATAACTGACAGTCTTTTAAGCTTAAATGAACTATATTCCATTTCTGAATTAACTCTTCCAGAATATCATATTATGAATATGAAAGAAAAAGCTTCTCGTAAACTATGGTCTATGGCAAAAAGAGTTTTTTACCCTTCAATTTGTCTGGAATTTAATTTGAATACTGGATATTATAATACGGCAAAGAATAAATCTGGTGATATTATCCCCTATCGAGAACAATTAAATAATAATATGAATAGGTATATTGGAATATGCGTATCTTTACCAATATTCAACGGGTTATCTCGTTTGGAGAATATAAGAAAAGAAGAACTTCGTTTGCAGCAAGTACAGAATGAAAATGAACAACAACGTTTATCATTATATAAACAAATACATAATACATATCTTTCTTTTCAATCTGCACTTAAGGAATGTCAATTAGCTAAAGAACAACTTCGTGCGGATTCTATTACATGGAAAGAAAGTGAAGAAAAATGGAGGGAGGGTATGATATCTATGTTCGAATTGTTGGAAAAACGTAATCAATACATGCGGAGTAAAGCAGAAATAATACGTACCAAACTGCAATATAATCTTAAAAAAAGAGTGATACGATTCTATCAGGAGGGAACATTTTTATAATAAAAATTAATTGTATAATAAAAATGAAGCAGATTGATTATAACGGCATGGATACAAAAAATGAGAAAAAATCTAGATTTTCAAAGAAAATGATTTGTATTATAATTGCTTCAATTACTGTTCTTTTTTGGGGGGTATGGATGACATTTCGCGTCAATTCATCCTCTATGAATGTAAATAAAGATGGTATAACAATTTCTACTGTACAAAAGGGAGAATTTAATGATTATATTAGAGTCGTAGGACAGGTTATTCCGGATCATATCATATATTTGGATGCGATTGAAGGGGGACGAGTTGAGGAACGTTTGATAGAGGAAGGAGCGCAAGTAAAAGCTGGAGATATAATTCTTCGTCTTAGTAATCCGCTGTTAAATATTGGTATTTTACAAAGTGAGGCAAACTTGGCTTATCAGGAAAATGAACTTCGTAATACTCGCTTGAATATGGAACAAGAGCATCTTAGTTTGAAGCAAGAACGTATTACACTGAATAAAGAATTAATACAGAAGCAACGTCGTTTTCAACAATACTCACATCTGTTTCAAAAGAATTTAATATCCAGGGAAGATTATTTACAGTCACAGGAAGATTATAATTCAATTTCAGAACAAGTCAAAATTTTAGATGAAAGGATCAAACAAGATGTACAGTTACGTGATAATCAATTACAAAGTCTAAATGAAAATATACGAAACATTAAAAAAAGTCTTTTACTTGTACGTGAACGTTTAGAGAACTTAAAGATAAAAGCGCCTGTTGATGGACAATTAGGAAATATAGAAGCTCAAATAGGACAATCTATATCTCAAGGTGAACGTATAGGACAAATTATTACTCCTGAGTTGAAGATAGAAGCAAAGATTGATGAGCATTATGTGGAACGTATTCATCCTGGCCTTTTGGCTAATTTTGAGCGTGAAGGAAAAAAGTATAGTTTGAAAATAACAAAAGTATATCCGGAAGTACAAAATGGACAATTTCGCACTGATTTGCATTTTATTTCTGATAGACCTGTGAATATCCGTTCTGGACAAACATATCACTTAGATTTACAACTGGGTGATCCTATAGAAGCAGTTCTTATCCCACGTGGAAGTTTTTACCAGTCAAGTGGAGGGGAATATGTATATGTAGTAGATGAGAAAGAAAAAGTGGCTCATCTGCGCCAAGTTCGATTAGGACGACAGAATCCTTTGTATTATGAAGTTCTGGATGGGTTGAATCCTGGAGAGAAAGTTATTATTTCCGGATATGATTTATTTGGTAAAAATGAACACTTAAAATTACGATAATGGAATATTTTTCTCAAATTATTAAAAGTCAGAGGGTAAAGAAGTCTCTTACAGCCCTTAATTTATTGGGCCTTTCTGTGTGTATAGGTTCGGCTCTGTTGATTCTTTTTTATGTACGGTTTGAATTAAGTTTTGACACATTTCATGATGGCGATCGAATTTATCGTGTAGAAAGTCGTCTTTATGAAGGGAACGTTTTGACGGACAATTGGGCTACAACGACATTTGGCCACGCTCCTGTCATGTTTCGTGAGATTCCTGGCATCGAACAATATGTAAGGGTGACAGCACAAGACCGTGAACAAGAAGTTACATACAAGGATCGTCAGTTTATAGAGGAAAAATATTGTTATACGGAACCTGCCTTTTTTGATTTATTTAATTTCCCCATAATTAAAGGGGAGAAGGAAGGACAATTAGTTCGTCCAAATACAGTTGTAATTACGGAAAGTACTGCACATCGCTATTTTGCAGATAGTGATCCTATTGGTAAAATCTTGACCTTTAAAACACCTTCATCTGAACAGCATTTTGAGGTTACAGGAATAATTGCAGATATGCCATATAACTCTCATTTACGTTACGATTTTTTATTGTCGTATTCTTCTATTCCAGAAGCAAGACGTGACATTTGGTATATTCATGGTGTGTATACTTACATACGTCTTAAACCCGGTAAAAGTCCAAGCGATATAGAAGAAAATTTTCATTCTATATCAGAAAAATATAAGACATCTGCATTAAAGTATAAAGATTGGAGAGTTGAACTTATTCCTTTAAAAGATATACATTTGACTCCTCGTAAATCATATGAAAAGGAAGAAAAAGGTAGCAAAACAGCTGTCCAGATTCTTTTTATTATGGCTGTAGCTTTATTGTTAATCGGATGGGTAAATGCTTTGAACTTAACTATTGCGCGTTATTTAGAAAGAGGAAAGGAATTTGGGCTTAGAAAAGTATTCGGAGCTTCTCGTCGACAAATTGTAATGCAAGGATTACTTGAATCAGGGTTATTCAACTTATTGGCATTGGTCTTAGCTTTGGGATGGATAGAAGTATTGTTGCCTATTGTTTCCCGTTGGGTTGGACAAAATTTTGCATTTGACGTTTTTAACTCATTAGAATGTTGGAGTATGGTATTAATGATATTTGTCTGTGGAACCCTTTTTATTGGTTTATATCCGTCATTTCTACTTACTCATATTAAGCCTTCAGACATCATGCGAGGTAAATTTTTACATAGTCGAAAGGGAAATAAAATTAGGAAAATATTAATTGTCATTCAATTTGTAGCTTCTTTTATTTTAGTTTCAGGAACAATTGTAGTAATTAGACAAATACATTTTATGCAACAAGAAACTTCTTCTGCTATGTTTGATCGAGTTTTGGTTTTGAAATATCCTGCTTTAACAGAAAATATGTCTGTACAAATGATGAACTTTAAGAAAAGACTGGAACAGGAGTCCTTTATAAGTCATGTGGCAGTTTCTGGTGCAGTTCCAGGTGCGGAAGTAGCAAATTATTTCACTAATCGTCCTTATGGAAGCGACATATCAGAAATAAAACTGATACAAATGTTTGCTGTAGATTATGATTATTTGACTCTGTATTCTCTTAAAATCATTTGTGGCCGTATTTTTTCTGAGAATTATGGAAATGAACTAAACAAGGTCGTCTTGAATGAGGAGGCTGCCAGATTACTTGGATACTCTTCTCCTGAAGATGCATTAGGCAAACAATTGGCCATGGAAGTCTTGGAAGAACCTCTTGAGATTATCGGTGTTGTGAAAAATTACCACCAACAATCACTTGCTGAACCATATAAGCCAATAATGTTTTTTATAAAAGAACGTGTTCCTTTTATTGCGACACCGTATATTTCTATTCAATTCAATACAGAAATTAATGCAAAACAAGTTGCAAAGATAGAGCAGATATATAAAACATATTTTCCTTCAGCCGTATTTTCATATTTTAGGTTGAGTGATTACAATGATGATTTGTATAAATCAGATCGTAATTTTAGTTGGATTTTTACATGTGCATCATTGCTTGCAATATTTGTAGCTTGTTTGGGGTTATGGATTATGACTCTTTTTTCTACAATGGCTCGTGTAAAAGAAATTGGAATAAGAAAGGTGTTAGGGGCTGATAAGATAAGTCTTTTTGGGGTTTTAACACGGGAGTTGATATTACTTACGATATTGGCTACAGTATTGGGAACTCCTCTTTCTATTATTTTGATGGATGAATGGCTTGGAACTTATGCCTTTCATATTGTTTTGCCTTGGTGGGGATATGTAATAGCATTTGTGTTAATGATATTTGTCGCTTTATTGACAGTAGCTCATCAAGTTTGGCGTGTAATTCGTTTAAAACCAATGCGTATCTTGAGAAATGAGTAATTTAAATTTTTAAAATATGATTAGAACAGAAAATCTTTCCATGGTCTTTACGACAGAAGATGTACAGACCAGAGCATTAAACAATGTAAATTTGGAGATTGAACAAGGGGAATTTGTTGCCATTATGGGACCGTCAGGATGTGGAAAGTCAACGTTGCTAAATATTTTAGGAACGCTAGACATACCTACGTCTGGGAAATATTTTATTAACGAGAAAGAGATGACCAAAATGAATGAAAATCAGTTGAGTTCTTTTCGTAAGAAAAATATTGGCTTTGTGTTCCAAAGTTTTAATCTGATAGATGAATTAACGGTATTTGAAAATGTTGAGTTACCATTAGTTTATCTGGGTATTCAAAAGAAAGAACGAATATCAAAAGTAATGAATGTATTAGAACAAATGAATATAGCCCATCGTGCCAAACACTTTCCACAGCAATTGTCAGGAGGGCAACAACAACGAGTGGCCATTGCTCGTGCTATAGTCACAGATTGTCCTTTGATATTAGCAGATGAGCCAACTGGTAATTTGGATTCAACAAATGGTGTCGAAGTCATGACGTTACTCCAACAACTTAATAAACAGGGAACAACAATTATAATGGTTACACATTCGGAAAGAGATGCTGGTTATGCCAATCGAGTGATTTATTTGTTGGATGGTAGAATAATAAGTAAGTAAAATGTAATAATATATCAGTCAATTCTTAAAATATTCTATTATAGGAATTTTATTTCAGGAGGTCTTCTATGGTCCGGCTGATGTTCGTTTGGGCCACGTCTTTCTGCATGGCTGTGCTGATGGGCATATCCGGAGGGGTGGTGTCATATACTTGGCTGAAACCGGCCGAACGAAGTATTTCTTTGTCGGCTACTTGGCCGGCTATCAGAACGACAGGAATACCTGTTTGGCGGGATTCGTTCAGTACACCTGCCGGAACTTTCCCCATTGTAGTCTGCCGGTCGGCGCGGCCTTCACCTGTAATGATCAGGTCTGCTCCCTTTATCTTGTCCCTAAATCCGTTGGCTTCCAGCAGCAAGCTGATGCCCGGACGGAGTGCGGCGTTCAGAAAGGCAGCCAGTGCGCCGCCCAGTCCTCCTGCGGCTCCAGCACCGGGTAGGGTGGCAATGTCGTGTCCTGTCGTTTGTCGGTAGAGTTCGGCCAGATGGCGCAGGCCTTTGTCAAGCTGTTGCACCTCGTCGGGGCTGGCACCTTTTTGTGGAGAGAAGATATAGGCTGCACCTTCGGGGCCGTAGAACGGATTGCGGACATCGCAGGCAGCGGTACATCGGACGGTCTTTAAGGCTGGGTGGGCAAACGAGGTATCTATTCTGTCTGTTTCTTCCATGTCGCAACCCCTTCCTTCCAGTTCCTGACCCTGACGGTCTAGAAAACGGATACCTAAAGCGCTGAGCATGCCCATCCCTCCGTCGTTGGTAGCACTGCCACCCAGTCCGATGACCATGTGGTTGCATCCCCTGTTGAGGGCATCGCGCATCAGTTCGCCTGTCCCACGGGTAGTGGTTAGCAGAGGATTGCGTTGGTTTTCAGGCACAAGGGGGAGTCCGCTGGCCGAAGCCATTTCGATGTAGGCCGTTTGTCCGTCGGAACTTATCAGATAACGTGCTTTCACTTTCTCGTCCAAAGGTCCCTGTACACGGAGGCGCACTTCCTGTGCACGTAAGGCAGAAAGGGCTTCCAGCATACCTTCGCCACCATCGGCTATCGGGATACAGACGATTTCAGCTTGAGGATACACCCGCCGGATGCCTTCGAGAGCAGCGGCTTCGGCCTCGGCAGAGGTGAGGCTTCCTTTAAAGGAGTCGATGGCAAGGACTATCTTTCTCATGACTTCAGTGGATTGGTGTGTTGCAAAATTAGGATTTTTGTCGGGAATAGGCGAGGAGTAAGTGGAAAAATGCATTATCTTTGTCGGTATGAACGAAGACGTATACAGAACCATAGCCGCTCCTGCCGAGGGTATTTATACGGAGAAGCGGAGCAAATTCATAGCCATTGCCTTGCCTGTACGTACGGTAGACGAAGTGAAGGCTTTGCTGGAGGAGTATCAGAAAAAATATTACGATGCCCGTCATGTGTGTTATGCCTACATGCTCGGCCCCCAGCGCAAAGACTTTCGGGCAAATGATAATGGCGAGCCGTCGGGTACGGCCGGAAAGCCTATCCTGGGACAGATAAACTCCAACGAACTGACGGACATCCTCATTATCGTGGTGCGCTACTTCGGAGGCATCAAGTTGGGGACGAGCGGGCTGATTGTGGCCTATAAGGCCGCCGCTGCCGAAGCACTTGCCGCCGCCGAGGTCGTGGAGAAGACGGTGGACGAATGTATCCGCTTCTGGTTCGAATATCCTTTTATGAATGACGTGATGAGGGTGGTCAAGGAAGAAGGCCCTGAGATTGTAGAGCAGGGTTACGACATGGATTGCCGCATGACACTCCGCATACGTAGCTCCCTGATGCCACGCTTGCGGGCACGGCTGGAGAAAGTGGAGACATTGAGAATAGAGGAGTAGGGATTTATATCGATAACTTTACACATTATATATAAGTATGTTCAAAGCAACAAAAAGAGAGTTGGGCGAGATTTATGCCTTTTTCCGTCTGCTGGCGGATGGAAGCTTGTATATGGGTACACCTCAGGTACAGAAGGACATGAACCGTTGCTGGCCTGTGGCGCTGGTTCAGCGTGAGGAACACGATGGTACGCGTCGGTATTATATAGAAAAGGACGAAATCCGCATGGTGTCGGGCGAGGTAGACCGTAGTGGGCAGTTTGTGCCGAAGGAGGAGGCAGAATCGGTCACTTTTCCGAGAGCCGACTTTGGCGAGGCGGCCGACTATGTACTCGATATCCTGAAGCATTCGTCAGGCGAAGAAGTCGAAGTACCCGACGGCTTGGAAGGTTTCCTCGACGCCATACGCATTTATGACCTGGAAGCCAAGACCGATGACCGTACCGACTTCAAGGTGGCTTTCTGGCAGAAAGACGCTCCCTTGACGGGCTTTTGTGTGCGTTGTCGCCTGAGTCCCATGAATCCGTTGCTCGACGGCGGGCGTACGGCCAACCTGAAGCTGGAGCAGACAGGCGTGAAGTTTGCCGTTCCTACGGTCAACAAGGTGAATGCCTTGCCCGAATCGCCTAATGAAGTGGCCGAGCGTATGCTGATGATTGAGCGGCTGGGTGGTGTGCTGAAGTATAGCGACGTGGCCGACCGCGTGTTCCGTTGCAACCTGCTGATGATTGACCTGCACTTCCCCCGCATGCTGGCCGAGATGGTTCGCCTGATGCACCTCGAAGGCATTACGCGTGTTTCCGAACTGACGGAACGTATCAAGGAACTCAACCCGTTGAAGATAAAGGATGAACTCATACAGAAACATGGTTTCTATGAATACAAGATGAAGCAGTTCCTGCTGACCCTGGCTTTGGGAATGCGTCCTGCCAAGATTTTCAGAGGAACCGATTCGGCTGTCGAAGGCATGTTGTTGGTTGATGGGCAAGGCGAGCTACTCTGCTATCATCAGTCGTGCCGACAGGACTTTGCCGAATTTCTGTATCAGAATACACGCTTCGAGAAAGGAGCGCTGGAGAAGGACAAATACGGCTTTCTGGAGCGTGAGAACGGCTCCTGGTATTTCAAGTTGAATGTCAAGATAGGACTGGTAAAACGTTGAACCTGATAAATAGAGGAATGATGAACGAAGTATTGCAAAACATCAAGGCACGCCGTAGTGTGCGTGCTTATACTGACCGACAAGTGTCGGCACAAGATCTGGATTTGATTCTTGAAGCTGCTGCTTATGCTCCCAATGGCATGCACTATGAAACCTGGCACTTCACGGCTATTCAGGATGCAGCCATATTAACCGAATTGAACAAGGTTATCAAAGGAGCCTTTGCCAAGAGTGACGAACCCCGCTTGCGCGAACGCGGACAGAGTGAAACCTATTGTTGCTACTATCACGCCCCTACGTTGGTGATAGTTTCCAACGAACCTACGCAGTGGTGGGCGTCGATGGATTGTGCCTGTGCGTTGGAAAATATTTTCCTGGCAGCCCGTTCGCTGGGCATTGGTTCCTGTTGGATCAATCAGCTGGGTCAGACTTGCGATGATCCGGAAGTCCGTGCGTTGCTCACCCGTTTGGGAGTCCCTCAAAATCATAAAGTCTATGGTTGTGCAGCTTTAGGGTATGAGTCGGCCAATACATCTCAGAAAGAGAAGTGGATCAAGGAGGGGACGATCACAATCGTCAGATGAATACTCGAGTGATATCATTTATAGAAAAAGGTGGGCAACTCAAGATTTATATTCACTTGGTTTGTCCACCTTTTTTGAGTCATTTACAGAACATAGATTAACTATTTCCTTTCAGCAAAATATTTCCATAACGGAGCTGCCATGAGAGCCTGACGTATTTGGTCTTTTCGTAACAAGTCGAACACCTCATCTGCAGTGAGCAGATGGATGCTAATATCCTCTGTTTCTTCCAAATGTTGGGTAGAGATAGGTTCTACATCTGTTGCGATAAAGCAATGACAAAGGTTTGTCATGGTGCTGGTATTAGCTGATATTGTCATATGGTGTGTCCACTGTCCACCACCGTAACCAGTTTCTTCATAGAGTTCGCGACGTGCGGCATCAATCGGCTCTTCGCCAGGCTCGCATACACCGGCACATATTTCATAGCCGGTGTAGCGTAGTCCATGACGATATTGTCGTTCCATGAGGAAGTGTCCGTCACGGGTTAGGGCGATGACATTTACCCAATCAGGGTATTCCAGTACGTAATATTCCGGATTTTCCACACCGTTAGGCAAGCGCACATGATCACGTCGTGCTGTTAGCCAAGGGCGACGGATCAGGTATTCACTGTGCAGGACTTCCCATTTCTTTTCGTCATCCATGATTCTGTTTTTTCCTTTTTATTCAAATTTTCCGTAGCGTGTAGGCAATAATTTGCGGTCACCTAATGTGTTGTCTACGCGGGCTACATTTATCCAGAACTTGTTTTCGCGGACAGCTTCTGTGGGGTAAGCGGCTTTCTGCCGTGTGTAACTGTGCTCCCATTGATCGGACACAACCTCATATTCAGGGTGAGGTGCATTGAGCAGGACATTATCAGTCTTGTCGGCGCGTCCTTCTTTTACTTCCTGAATTTCTTCCCAAATGTGGAGCATCACGTCCACAAAATTGTCCAATTCTGCCAGGCTTTCGCTTTCGGTAGGTTCTATCATCAGGGTACCGTGTACAGGGAAGGAAAGGGTTGGAGCATGATAACCATAATCCATCAGACGTTTGGCTATATCGTTCTCACTGATACCAGTCTCTTCGTGTACCTTGCGGCACTCCAAAATCATTTCATGTCCTACAAAACCTTGTGCACCGCGATAAACAATGCCGTAAGTGTTTTGCAGGCAGGCGGCCAGATAGTTGGCATTGAGGATGGCTGTACGGGTAGCTCGTGTCAGACCTTCTGTACCCATCATGCGGATATACCCATACGTGATGGGGAGGATACCTGCACTGCCGAAAGGAGCTGCAGATACTTCATTGGTAGCGTTCCCAAATAGTACATGTCCGGGCAAGAAGGGAACGAGGTGGGCTGCTACACAGATGGGACCTACACCGGGACCTCCTCCTCCATGAGGCGAAGCAAAGGTTTTATGTAGGTTTAGGTGGCAGACATCGGCACCGATAAATCCAGGATTGGTTAAACCTACCTGTGCATTCATGTTAGCGCCGTCCATGTAGACTTGTGCGCCGCAAGCATGGATAATCTTGCATATTTCTACAATTTCGGTTTCGAAAATACCGTGGGTAGAGGGGTAGGTAATCATCAGGGCTGCCAGCGAATCCTTATTTTCTTCGGCTTTGATACGCAAGTCGGTCATATCAACATTGCCATGGTCATCACAAGCACAGGTGACGGTAGTAAAACCGGCTTGTACGGCACTGGCCGGGTTGGTTCCGTGTGCTGATGCAGGGATAAGTATCTTGTTTCGGTGTCCCTGGCCGATGCTTTCCAGATAGGCGCGAATAACGCGTAGACCCGTGTACTCGCCTGCTGCTCCAGAGTTGGGCTGAAGGCTGACACCTGCAAATCCTGTAATGATTTTCAGTTCCTCGCAGAGATTATGAATCAGTTCATGATACCCTTGAGCTTGATCTTCTGGTACAAGAGGATGGAGGTTCATAAATTCAGGACGACTCAATGGAAGCATTTCTGCAGCCGCGTTGAGCTTCATGGTACAGGATCCTAGAGAAATCATGGAGTGAGCCAATGAGATGTCCTTGCGGTCGAGACGTTTGATGTAACGCATCATTTCAGTTTCTGTGTGATAACGACAGAATACTTCGTGTGTTAAATATGGGCTCTGGCGTCGGAATGTTTGAGGTAGGGTGCAAGCTTCGGTCACATCGGTTGTTTGTGGTGCTTCGACTCCAGCGGCAATGGCAAAGATAGCGAGCAGAGTGTTGATGGCAGCGATATCCGTTGTTTCGTCAATGCTCATGCCAACGTCGCCATTGTCAAAATATCGTAGGTTTACTTCTTTACTCAAAGCGATAGTACGTATCTGTTGGGCAGAAGTGCTTTCTGGTAGAGAAAAACGCAAGGTGTCGAAATAGACTGAATTCTTTTGCGTATAACCCAGTTTACTGAGTGATTTCTCCAAGAAAACGGCAATGCTGTGGATGCGGGTAGCGATAGCACGAATGCCTTCCTGCCCATGATAGACCGCATAAAATCCTGCCATGGTAGCTAGCAAGGCTTGTGCTGTACAAATATTTGAGGTGGCCTTTTCACGTTTGATGTGTTGTTCACGTGTTTGGAGTGCCATGCGGTAACATAATTTTCCATATTTGTCTTTAGACCATCCGATGATGCGTCCCGGCATGTTGCGTTTGTATTCGTCTCGGGTAGCGAAATAGGCTGCTGACGGACCACCATAGAACATGGGTGTACCTAGTCGTTGGGTTGAGCCGAATACGATATCTGCTCCCCATTCACCCGGGGGAGTGAGCAGGGCAAGGCTCAAAATGTCGGCAGCAACCGCTACTTTACATCCTGCTGTATGGGCTTGCTCTACGAATGTCCGGTAATCTTCTACATTTCCGTTGGCATTGGGATACTGGAGGACACAGGCGAATATGTCGGATGTCAACTCTGCCTCATTATATTTTCCTGTACGCAGAACCATGCCTTGAGGGATGGCACGGGTAGTCATGACTGCCAGGGTTTGAGGGAAAATAGATTCATCCACAAATACAACGTTGGCTCCGTCTTTCTGTTGCTGGCGCGAACGGAGGGCGTACATCATAGTGACGGCTTCAGCTGCAGCTGTGGCTTCATCTAGCAGTGAACAGTTGGCTAAGGGCATTCCTGTCAGGTCTGATATAGCGGTTTGGAAATTCATCAGGGCTTCAAGGCGGCCTTGCGATACTTCGGTCTGATAAGGTGTATAGGAAGTGTACCAAACCGGATTTTCAAAAACATTGCGTTGGATAACAGCCGGAGTGATGGTACCATACCACCCCATACCGATATAGGTTGTGTAGAGTTTGTTCTTGGAAGCGAGTTGGGCAATATGTTGTGCAAACTCGTATTCGGTCATGGGCTTGGGCAGATAGAGTGGTTCCTTCAGACGGATATTCGAGGGAATGGTCTTGTCGATCAGTTCATCTAAGCTGCTCACGCCTATTTTGCGAAGCATGGTCTCTTCATCTTTTGGGCCGATGCCATTATGGCGTCGGGATAAAAAGTCGTTTGTCATGGCGATATTATTTAAGATAGTAAATGTTTTATTGGTTATGAATTGTTTTTTTCTTTTATCTGAAAAACGGATTTTCTGCTTTCTCGATTCCAATGGTAGTCGGAGCCCCATGGCCGGGATAGACAATCGTTTCGTTGGGAAGGACAAACAGGCGGCTGCAAATATGCTCGATCAGTGTATCGAAATTACCTCCAGCCAAGTCGGCCCGTCCGATGCTTCCTTGGAAAAGTACATCTCCAGAGAACATGCAGTGTTCTGCTGCACAATAATATACCAGGCTTCCAGGTGAATGCCCCGGTACGTGGATACATTCTAGTTGTGTATGACCGAAAGTGATAATATCACCGTCATACAGGTATTTTCCCAACGGTGGAAGCTCTTCCTGGAACTGGAAGCCGAACATACGACTCTGTTTGGGAGCGTTCTCTATCCAATATTCATCAGCCTGGTTGGCTTCTGCTTTCAATCCGAATTCTTTCAGCATGAATGGATTTCCAAAAATATGGTCTAGATGGAGATGCGTGTTGAGCAGGTGTTTCACTTGCAGATTGTTTCCCTGGATGAAGTCTTTCAGGGCTTGTTTCTCTTCTTCGTAGAAACAGCCGGGATCGATGACTACCGCTTCGTTGGTTTCATCCCACAGCAAGTAGCAGTTCACAGGAAACATATTAAATTCAAATCTTTTTATTTTCATAATTTGTACAGGTCTTATTCTTGTTGCTTGTTTCGGGCAAATTGTTTTTTATCCTGCCACGTATACTACTTTTTTTGTTTCAAAAAAATCTTCGTCAAAATAGTCGCTCAAATTCCACATTGTGGTCTTGTTTCGGAAGGGCATCGTTTCGTGTTCCAGTTCTCCCCCTTTCAGGCAGATGAGTCCATTAGGTAAAGCATTCTGTTGGTGGGTAGAGAATTTTTTCCGTATGATTTTCATCAGGTCGGTCAGTGGCATTACTGCGCGACTCACCACAAAGTCATACATGTCTTTTATCTCTTCGGCACGCGCATGGCTGAAAGTGACATTTTTTAGCCCGATACTGTTTGCTACTTCAGAAGCCACACGTACTTTCTTGCCGATGCTGTCTACCAGATGGAATTTGACTTCCGGGAAAAAGATAGCCAAGGGGATGCCGGGAAATCCTCCGCCAGTTCCCAAATCCATGATTTTGGTTTCAGGACTGAAATGGATTACCTTGGCAATGCCCAGCGAATGGAGTACATGATGTTCGTACAGGTTGCCAATATCCTTGCGTGAAATGACGTTGATTTTGGCATTCCAGTCTGTATAGAGTTCTCCCAGAGCTGCAAACTGTTCCTTTTGTTTTTCGTCCAGTTCGGGGAAATATTTTAATAACAGTTCCATAAAATTCAGTTGATTTGGCTGATAATGGTATTCTCGTTCAACAGATGTCTTACGGCATCGTAAGGCAGTTTGATTTGGATGGCTCCCATTACATACGGTGCAATATCGTAAATGTTATAATGGAAAGTGATACCATCGGAATCTAGGAAAAAGTTTTCAGTAGGAGTCAGTTCTCCTGTGCTGGTGTATCCCATGTTTTCAAGTTCTTCGTGGGTTGTAACCTGATTGTCTGCCATCAGTTGGTTCCAAAGCAGATCGGTCAGGGCATCCTTATAGTTGGGGACAAACAAGTCATCCAAGCGAATAGGGGTCAGGGTGTCCAGTCTTAGATTGAGGTAGGAGGTCATATAGACGCCATGTGCTCCACCTGTGTATTCGTTGTAGTCGATTCGGTAAACAAGTAAGTTTCCGTTGTAGAGTTGTACGTGTCCTTCCAAACCTTTATAATAAGAATACCATGCACCGATATTGGCCGAATCTTCTACGGATTCTTGTTTGTACATCGGTTCCAGATCTTTGCGGTAATTCTCAATATAAGTTTCCGCATATTTATCTGGTACGTTTTCTGGTGCTATTGTCATGTATTTGTCGCCAAAGCACATGGACAAGAAGTATTTGTTTACACTGTCCTTCATCTGTTCGTCAGACGATTTTGTGATATAGGTGAAATTGATGTTGATGTTACAGGCGGGTTTGGCTGTGTCTCCGAAGAGGTGTGCCGTCTGATTTACTTGAAGACTGTCGAAGGTAAAGTCGCCTGTATGCTGGTTCACTGTGTCATTGCATGAGAAGAAAAAGCTGCTTGCTGCAAGCAAAATGACAAGTAGAATGACAGAATGTTTTTTCATTTCGGTTTTCATTTATAAAACAATAATCGGTTGTTGAAACAGTACCTACAAATATAGAATTAATTACTCAATCCGTGTATAGCAGGAGGATTTTTTTTCTCATTGTTTTAGCACGTCTGTCGGCAATGGTTTAGCTGTTTCGATATTCCTGCGGACTCATTCCGACATGGCGCTTAAAGTATTTGCCAAAGAATGAAGCGTTGGGGAAGTTTAACGAATAAGCTATTTCCTGTACGGTCATGTCGGTCGACTTTAGTTTGGATTTTACATCTATCAGAACAACATGGGCGATAATGTCAAGAATGTTCTTCCCTGTAGCTTGTTTTACGGTGGTACTCAGGTGTTGTAGTGAAATACCCATTTTGTCGGCATAGAACTGGGCTCGGCGTTCGTGGGTATAGTTTTCGATGACAAGTTGCACCAATTTACGGCAGATTTCTTCTTTTCGGCTTTGCGTCCGGACGTCTTGCATGGGGACATCGCTGTATAGCTTGTCCACGCCATAGAGCATACCTTCCAGAATGTGTCGGATCATTTCTGTGTCCAGTGTATGAGAGCCGGTGGTAATGCGGCCCAGCAATGCAAAGTAATCTTGAAAGTAGGATGCTACGGCTGGGTCGATGTGGAGTACAGGTGAGCGTAGGATGGAAGAGAGGGAGTGGAAGGTCGATTGGACGACATTCACCTTTGTAATGCACTGCTCTGAGAACCCTACAAATCCGATACGGACTTTCTCCTGTTGGGAATAGAACTGGATGATGGTGCCGGGCAGGAGCACGACAAAATCGCCCTGCTTGATTTCTGTTTCCATCAGATTGATGGATACGGTGATGGTACCTTCGATGCACACGGCGAAAATACATGCTTTCAGACGGCATGATTGCTTGTAGATGTTCAGAATATCTTCGGTCACATCGGTCCATGCGATGATGTCTACCGGTAGGTCAACGTGAGGAAAATCCATAACGCTATCATATTTTTTTATGCGGCAAAGATAAGGTTTTTCTCGAAATCTTTTACCTTTGCAGACATGAAAACATTGGTAGAAAATTGGGGAATTATCTCCTATGAGCAGGCTTGGAAAAAGCAGGCTGAATACTTTGAAACGTTGGTACAGGCCAAGCAGTGTGGTCATAAGTATCTGAATCGTATTGTCTTCTGCGAGCATCCGCACGTCTATACATTGGGACGTAGCGGTAAAGAACGGAATATGCTCTTGAGCGAAGGGCAACTTCAGCGGATAGGTGCTACCTATTATCATATTGACCGTGGAGGCGACATTACTTATCACGGTCCTGGTCAGCAGGTGTGTTATCCCATTTTAAATCTGGAAGATTTTGGTCTTGGCCTGAAGGAATATGTTCATCTGCTCGAAGAGGCTGTCATTGGTGTGTGCGCTTCCTATGGTATTGTGGCCGGAAGGGTGGACAAGGCTACAGGTGTCTGGTTGGAAGGAGACACGTCGCGTGCGCGTAAAATTTGTGCCATCGGGGTACGTAGCAGCCATTACGTTACGATGCATGGCTTAGCCTTTAATGTGAATACCGATTTGCGCTATTTCAGTTACATCAACCCTTGTGGTTTTGTGGACAAAGGTGTCACTTCCCTGCAAAAGGAACTGGGGCATGATGTGCCGATGGAAGAGGCTCGTCTGCGCTTGGAGTCCGAATTGCAGAAACTTCTTTCATAGGGACGTATCGCTACGTTCATGACCTTGCATGGGCTTTTTGCGTATTTTCTTGGGGGATAATTCCCTACGAAATAAAAAATCTTATTAACTTTGCAGGTCACTTTTGGAAACAATAAAAAACATTACGATATGAATATCTCTTATAATTGGCTGAAAGAGTATGTCGATTTCGACTTGACGCCGGACGAAGTGGCCGCTGCGCTCACCTCCATCGGACTGGAAACAGGCGGTGTGGAAGAGGTGCAGACTATCAAGGGCGGACTGGAAGGTCTGGTGATTGGCGAAGTGCTGACATGCGTTCCTCATCCTAATTCAGACCACATGCACGTCACTACCGTCAATCTCGGTTCGGGCGAGCCTGTACAGATTGTGTGCGGCGCACCTAATGTAGCTGCCGGACAGAAAGTGGTAGTTGCTACACTGGGCACCAAGCTCTATGACGGAGAACAGTGTTTTACCATCAAGAAATCAAAGCTTCGCGGAGTGGAATCCAATGGAATGATTTGCGCGGAAGACGAGATAGGTATCGGCACCGACCATGCCGGTATCATCGTGCTGCCCGCTGATGTAGTTCCCGGTACGCTGGCCAAGGATTATTATCAGGTGAAGAGCGATTATGTGCTCGAAGTGGACATTACTCCCAACCGTGCTGATGCCTGCTCGCACTACGGTGTAGCTCGCGACCTCTATGCCTGGTTGATTCAGAATGGACGTACAGCTACCTTGAAGCGTCCGTCGGTAGAGGCTTTTGCCGTCGAAAACCACGATCTGGACATCAACGTGACGGTCGAAAACGCTGAGGCCTGTCCTCATTATGCCGGCGTTACAGTCAAAGGTGTTACGGTCAAGGAAAGTCCCGCCTGGTTGCAGGACAAGCTCCGCACCATTGGCCTGCGTCCTATTAATAATGTAGTCGATATTACCAACTATATCGTCCATGCTTTTGGCCAGCCGTTGCACTGCTTCGATGCCGACACCATCAAAGGGGGAGAGGTTATCGTGAAGACTATGCCCGAAGGCACACCTTTCGTGACATTGGACGGCGTGGAGCGTAAGTTGAGCGAACGCGACCTGATGATTTGCAACCGAGAAGAAGCCATGTGTATCGCTGGTGTATTTGGCGGACTGAACTCTGGTTCTACTGAAGCTACCAAGGATGTATTCCTTGAGAGTGCCTATTTCCATCCCACTTGGGTGCGCAAGACGGCCCGTCGTCATGGCTTGAGCACCGATGCTTCATTCCGTTTTGAGCGTGGCATTGACCCCAACAGTGTCATCTACTGCCTGAAACTGGCTGCCCTGATGGTGAAGGAACTGGCCGGAGGTACCATTTCATCCGAGATTAAGGATGTATGTGCAGGTCCTGTGGCCGACTTCCGCGTAGAGCTTCCTTACGAAAAGGTACATTCACTCATCGGCAAGACCATTCCTGTAGAGACCATCAAGAGCATCGTGAAGAGCTTGGAGATGAAGATTGTAAGTGAAACCTCTGAAGGACTGACGCTCGACGTGCCTCCCTATCGGGTAGACGTGCAGCGCGATTGCGATGTCATCGAAGATATCCTCCGTATCTATGGATATAATAATGTAGAGATACCTACGACCTTGAAGTCCAGCCTGACCACAAAGGGTGAGTGTGACAAGTCGAACAAGATACAGAACCTCATTTCCGAACAGCTGGTAGGTGCCGGCTTCAACGAGATCCTGAACAATTCGTTGACGCGTGCCGCCTATTATGACGGGTTGGAATCTTATCCGTCTGCCAATCTGGTAATGCTGATGAATCCGTTGAGTGCTGATTTGAACGCCATGCGTCAGACTCTCCTCTTCGGTGGTTTGGAAAGCATCGTGCGCAATGCCAACCGTAAGAATGCCGACCTGAAGTTCTTCGAATTCGGTAACTGCTACCACTTCAATGCCGAAAAGAAGAACGACGAGAAACCTCTTGCCGCCTATTCAGAAGAGTATCATCTGGGCTTGTGGCTTACCGGTAAGAAGGTGTCCAACTCGTGGGCACATGCCGATGAAGACAGTTCGGTATACGAACTCAAGGCCTATGTAGAGAATATCTTGGCCCGTGTAGGTCTACACATGCACGACTTGGTTATCGGTAACCTGACCGACGATATCTATGCAGCTGCTTTGTCTGTAAACACACGTGGAGGAAAACGTCTGGCAACGTTCGGCGTTGTGACGCGTAAGATTCTGAAAGCTTTCGATATCGAAAATGAAGTCTTCTACGCCGACCTCAACTGGAACGAGCTGATGAAGGCTATCAAGAATATCAAGGTCAGCTATACGGAAATTTCCAAGTTCCCGGCTGTGAAACGCGACCTGGCTCTGCTGCTCGACAAGAAAATCCAGTTTGCCGAAATCGAGAAGATTGCTTATGAAACCGAGAAGAAGCTCTTGAAATCCGTTGAGTTGTTCGATGTGTACGAAGGCAAGAATCTCGAAGCCGGTAAGAAGAGTTATGCCGTCAGCTTCCTGTTGCAGGACGAAAATGCCACGCTCAACGAGAAGCAGATCGACAAGATTATGCAGAAGCTCATCGCCAACTTGCAGAACAAGCTGGATGCCAAACTGAGATAAAACTAATTGAACGAATCATTTAAAATCAAAATAAAAACATTACTCCCATGGGAAGAGCGTTTGAATATAGAAAAGCTACCAAGCTGAAAAGATGGGGCCACATGGCCAAAACATTTACACGTCTGGGCAAACAAATCGCCATCGCTGTAAAGGCTGGCGGTCCGGAACCTGAAAACAACCCTACATTGCGTTCAGTTATCGCCACTTGTAAGCGTGAGAACATGCCGAAGGACAATATCGAACGTGCCATCAAGAATGCAATGGGTAAGGACCAGAGCGACTACAAGGGCATGACATACGAAGGCTACGGCCCTCACGGCATTGCTGTATTTGTAGATACGCTGACCGACAATCCTACCCGTACTGTTGCCGATGTCCGTTCGGTATTCAACAAGTTTGGCGGCAACCTTGGTACAATGGGTTCGCTGGCTTTCCTCTTCGACCACAAATGCGTGTTCACGTTCAAGAAGAAAGATGGCATGGACATGGAAGAATTCATTCTCGACATGATCGATTTCGATGTAGACGAAGACTACGAAGAAGACGAGGAAGAAGGCACTATCACTATTTATGGTGATCCGAAGAGCTATGCAGCTATCCAGAAACACCTTGAAGAGTGCGGTTTCGAAGATGTCGGTGGTGACTTCACCTATATCCCCAACGATCTGAAGGACATCGAGCCCGAGCACCGCGAGACAATCAATAAGATGATTGAGCGTCTGGAAGAGTTCGACGATGTACAGACGGTTTATACCAATATGAAGCCCGAAGAGGAATAATCTATTGAAATGACTTACCATTACAAAACAAAAGGTACGTGCAGTACTGATATCAATCTTGAAGTGGAAGACGGTATCATCAAGGATATCGAGTTCTGGAGCGGTTGTAACGGTAATCTGCAGGGTATCTGCCGGTTGGTGAAAGGCATGCCTGTAAAGGATGTCATCAGCCGTCTTGAGGGTATCCGTTGTGGTATGCGTCCTACATCGTGTCCCGACCAGCTTTGTCAGGCACTTCATGAAATGGGATATTGAACAATATGCCTTTAATTCTTGTTTATAATTTAAAAGCCGGATGGAAATTATCCTTCCGGCTTTTTTTATCACATTATTTTGTATTTTTGTCGAGTATAATAAAGGGATATGAAGAACATTCTGAAGGATCTTAAACGGAAAGATCATAAACGTTATTTGGGTGGACTCGATGTGCTTAAGTATATCGGGCCGGGTATGCTGGTGACGGTTGGTTTTATCGATCCTGGTAATTGGGCATCCAATTTTGCCGCAGGTTCAGAGTTTGGCTATGCTCTTTTGTGGGTAGTGACCTTGTCTACCATTATGCTCATTATCCTGCAACACAACGTAGCCCACTTGGGTATCGTTACTGGTCTCTGTCTATCCGAAGCTGCTACGAAATACACCCCTGCCTGGGTCTCAAAGCCCATATTGGCAACAGCTGTCTTGGCTTCCATCTCCACATCTTTGGCTGAAATCTTGGGTGGAGCTATTGCTTTGCAGATGCTGTTTGGCATTCCCATTCCGTGGGGAGCAGTGCTCACTACCGTATTTGTGCTGCTGATGCTCTTCACCAATTCCTATAAAAAAATTGAGCGGGCTATTATAGCTTTTGTTTCCATCATCGGACTTTCGTTCATTTACGAACTATTCTTGGTAAAAATTGACTGGACGTTGGCGGCTGCTTCATGGGTTACGCCTTCGTTGCCTCAGGGTAGCATGCTCATTGTCATGAGTGTGCTGGGGGCCGTCGTCATGCCTCACAATCTGTTCCTGCACTCTGAAGTTATCCAGAGTCACGAATACAATAAGCAGGACGATGCTTCCATTCGTCGTGTCTTGAAGTACGAACTGTTTGATACCCTATTCTCCATGCTGGTAGGTTGGGCTATCAACAGTGCTATGATTCTACTGGCTGCTTCCACTTTCTTTCAGGCAGGCGTTCCCGTGGACGAACTTCAGCAGGCCAAGTCACTACTTGAACCATTATTGGGCAGCAATGCCGCCGTCATCTTTGCCTTGGCTTTGCTTATGGCAGGCATTTCGTCTACTATCACCAGTGGTATGGCGGCAGGTTCCATTTTTGCTGGTATGTTTGGTGAGTCCTATCATATCAAGGACAGCCATTCCCAGGTTGGCGTTGTGCTTTCGTTAGGTGTGGCTTTGTTATTGATATTCTTTATTGGCGATCCTTTCAAGGGATTACTGATTTCGCAGATGGTATTGAGTCTCCAGTTGCCGTTTACGGTTTTCCTTCAGGTTGGTCTGACCTCTTCACGTCGAGTGATGGGACCGTATGCCAATAGCCGGTGGAGTAGTGGAGTGCTCTATTTTATAGCTTCTGTTGTTACGGTACTCAATATTTGGTTGATTGTATCAGAATTGTTGTAAACATAAATCTTGTGATAGAAAATATATGGAAGAAAACGAGAAAAGAATAGAAAAGGCTGTTGCTCTCTTCAAGAGTGGTTTTAATTGCGCCCAGTCGGTAGTGACGGCTTTTGCCGACCAATACGGCTTTACCGAGGAACAGGCTTTGCACATGGCCGCTTCGTTTGGTGGCGGTATCGGGCGTATGCGTATGACGTGTGGTGCAGCCTGCGGCTTGTTCATGTTGGCTGGACTGGAGAAATGTGCAATTGAAGGAAAAGACCGTGAAAGCAAAGGAGCTAACTATGCCCTTGTACAGCAGTTGGCCGAAGAGTTCAAGAGACGCAATGGTTCGTTGATATGTGCTGAACTTTTGGGGTTAAAGAAGCCTGAAATTACAAGTATTCCCGATGAACGTACCAAGCAATATTATGCCAAACGTCCCTGTACTCACATGGTCGAAGAGGCAGCCCGTATTTGGGTAGAGTATTTGGAAAGAAAGAATGGCATTTGATAATGCCTTAGTATTGGATACTTTCTATTAATCGTAATACTCTATTTCCAGTTCGTCGCTTACGTTGAAGTCTTCGTGATAACCGTCGTCATACAGATAGACAATGCGTAGGTTACGATAGACCGACGGCACTTTTAGTGTGTCCAGTAGGTGCCATTTCGGTTTGCCGAAGTCATACGAACTTCTGTCAAGGATAATCCGGTTCGATACATAGTCAAAGCGGTAATAACCTCCACCGATACATTGGTCGCCTGCCTGTAGCAGGTCTTTATGTTGGTAAACCATTCCCAGGCGGAAATACCCGTCCAGCGTGATGATAAATTTGGGTTGTGTCATGCCGATGTCCAGGTTAATAAATGATGGTATTTTTATTCACAAAGTAGCTTGGAGCAAAGTTATAAAAACTTTCAGATTCTGATTGGAAAATATTTGTAAATCGCATCTGCTTTTTTAGTTGTTGTCAAAATATCTACTTAAAAAACTCTATTAAGGGTGATGATAAATTTGTATGGTGTTATGTTCGCGTCAAGATTGCACACTGATTGTTGCTTTCACCGTGAAAGATCTTGCTTTCACTATATCAGTCAGTAAATCATTGTGTTGTGATGGCGTGAAAGCGTGAATGATGAATATAGAACGTGAAAAAAGATAGTAGGAAAAAGAGAGATGGAGTCAGTTTGTTGGAATGGAAGAATTTTGATGTGTGGTTAGTAACATCCATATTGGCATTCATAAAGTGGCACTTTAGATTTCTAAAGAGGGACTTTACGCCGCTAAAGTGGCACTTGACGAACGTTGATTTACCTCTTTTTCTTACATAAGCTTGAAAAAAAACAGTAATAATGTGCTAAATAACATAAAAATAACTATCTTTGCACGCAAAATAAAATCTGAAACCATCAGAGAGGTTCGATTTTATGGCATGTCTAACTTAAATTTGAAGAAAATGTTGAAAGAAAAAGCTGGTGAAACAGCAGGAAAAATTTGGAACGCACTGAATGAAACTGAAGGCTTGACTGCTAAACAGATCAAGAAAGCAACAAAGTTGGTCGACAAAGATTTGTATCTGGGTCTGGGATGGTTGCTGAGAGAAGACAAAATCTCTACTTCTGAAGTAGAAGGTGAATTGTTTGTAAAGCTGAACTAATTTTATCTGAAAGACTATAAAAAAGATGCGTTGGCGGGGAATACCCGTCAGCGCATCTTTTTTATATGCCTGTGTGTCGCAAAGGTTTAATGCGTGTTTAGATAGCTCTCTATATTGCTCAAGGCCTTTTGGGATAGGCGTTCTATGCTTTGAATGGACTTACCGGAGATATAGGGCGTGTAAAGAACGTTGGGAAAGGGAGTGAATTCTTCTGCCAATGTTCCCATACCCGTAGCGTCACATAGATAATAATTGGAAGAACACTCTTGAAGCCATTTCTTTAAAGCTTCTGTTTGAAAAGTGGCTCCAACGGAGGTGTTGACCAGTATTTTCCCGTTCCCCATCAGGTGGAACTCATTTTCGCCTAGCAGGTAGTTGTTGCGAGGCAAGCAGGTACAAACAATTTCTGCTTCGCTTAATAGCTTGTCCAGTGGTCGGTATGTGACGCCTTTGGCTTCTGCATCGGGTTTACGGGTACGACTGTAGTAACACAGATTGGCTCCAAAAATTTGAAGGGCGTCTGCTATCATGCCGCCGGTTTTCCCCAAGCCAATGATGCCTACTTTTCTTCCTGTCAGTTCGGTACTTTCTTTTTCCCAGCGGATGCCTCCGAAACCATGGAGTAGCCGCACCAATTCGCTGATTACATATTCGACAACTCCTTCGTCGCCATAGTCTTTTATTCCTAATACGGTGATCCCCCTACGTCGTGCTTCGATGACATCGACATTGCTACTTTCCGGGTTGTAGAGCGTACAACACATGCCGATGTAGCGCAGATTGGGACAAGCATCAAGCACGTTGCGGCGGATAGGGGTACGAAAAGATACCAGCAGGCAGTCGGCAGCACTGATACGGCGGATTATTTCACTTTCTTCGGTAGGGAAATCGTGGTAGATTTCTACTTCTTCACCTAATGAATGGAGACGGGCAAGAGCATTGGCATTGAGTAGGGTTTCGTCTACTGCTACTATCCTTTTGAATGTCATATCTTCTTCTGGTTAGTTTTTTGCAAAGTTAGCTTTTATCTCCTAAGAAAACTAATTTAAAAACTCGCTTTTTTTCCGTATATTTGTGCCCGCTTTTATTTATTATGACTTTCAAATGAAGAATATACGCAACTTTTGTATCATAGCCCATATTGACCACGGGAAATCGACACTGGCAGACCGACTGCTGGAATTTACCAATACTATTCAAGTGACCGAAGGCCAGATGCTGGACGACATGGATCTGGAGAAGGAACGAGGGATTACTATTAAGAGCCATGCTATTCAGATGGAATATGTGTACAAGGGTGAGAAATATATCCTGAACCTGATTGACACGCCGGGACATGTGGACTTCTCGTACGAAGTGTCACGCTCTATTGCTGCCTGTGAAGGAGCGTTGCTTATTGTGGATGCATCACAGGGGGTGCAGGCGCAGACTATCTCAAACCTTTATATGGCCATTGAACATGATCTGGAAATTATCCCTGTCATCAACAAATGTGACATGGCCAGTGCCATGCCCGAAGAAGTGGAAGATGAGATCGTGGAACTTCTTGGCTGCAAGCGCGAGGAGATCATTCGTGCATCGGGCAAGACGGGCATGGGTGTGGAAGAGATATTGGCTGCCGTTATCGAACGCATTCCCCATCCCGAAGGCGATGAAAATGCTCCGTTGCAGGCGCTGATTTTCGACTCGGTGTTCAATTCCTTCCGTGGTATCATTGCCTATTTTAAAATAGAGAACGGTATCATTCGTAAGGGAGATAAGGTTAAGTTCTTCAATACCGGCAAGGAGTATGATGCCGACGAGGTAGGCGTGTTGAAGATGGACATGGTGCCTCGAGACGAACTGCGAACGGGTGACGTGGGTTATATTATCTCAGGTATCAAGACTTCACGTGAGGTGAAAGTGGGTGATACCATTACGCACATTGCCCGTCCGTGCGACAAGGCTATTGCAGGCTTTGAGGAAGTGAAGCCGATGGTGTTTGCTGGTGTCTATCCTATCGAGGCTGAAGATTTCGAGGACCTGCGTTCTTCGTTGGAGAAACTCCAACTGAATGACGCGTCGCTGACTTTCCAACCCGAATCTTCGTTGGCCTTGGGCTTCGGTTTCCGTTGTGGCTTCCTGGGTCTGCTTCACATGGAGATTGTTCAGGAACGTCTGGACCGTGAATTCGATATGAACGTCATCACCACCGTGCCCAACGTTTCTTATAATGTTTACGACAAGCAGGGACATGTCATGGAGGTACACAACCCCGGCAGCATGCCCGATATTACGATGATAGACCATATCGAGGAGCCTTATATCCGTGCTTCGGTCATCACGACCACCGACTACATCGGACCGATTATGACTCTTTGTCTTGGCAAGCGCGGTGAACTGGTGAAGCAGGAGTATATTTCGGGCAACCGTGTGGAAATATACTATGATATGCCATTGGGTGAAATCGTTATCGATTTCTATGATAAGCTGAAGAGTATCTCCAAAGGATATGCCTCGTTCGACTATCATCCCAACGGTTTCC
Organism: Caecibacteroides pullorum; assembly: GCF_019239235.1. Classification (GTDB taxonomy): domain Bacteria; phylum Bacteroidota; class Bacteroidia; order Bacteroidales; family Bacteroidaceae; genus Bacteroides; species Bacteroides pullorum. The sequence goes on from NZ_JAAZTS010000003.1 coordinate 54,256, forward strand.
GTCCGTCCAAACTGGTGAAGCTGGACATCCTGCTCAATGGTGAGCCGGTAGATGCCTTGTCTACGCTGACGCACTTCGACAATGCTTATGAACTGGGCCGTCGCATGTGTGAGAAATTGAAGGAACTCATCCCGCGTCAGCAGTTCGAAATAGCTATTCAAGCAGCTATCGGTGCCAAGATCATTGCTCGCGAAACCATTAAGGCTGTGCGTAAGGATGTGACGGCCAAGTGTTATGGCGGTGACGTGAGTCGTAAGCGCAAGTTGCTGGAAAAGCAGAAACGAGGTAAGAAACGCATGAAGCAGATTGGCAACGTGGAAGTGCCGCAGAAGGCGTTCCTGGCTGTGCTGAAGTTGGATTAACTATTACTTTGATTTTACATATATAACCCCCTAATCGAGGCTATTTATGATTATTTTGCGTTCCATGAAAAACATCTCGTCGCTCAATCTTGTGGCGAGTGTTTTGTTGTTTGTGACAGCTATTCTGGCTGCCGTAGTGGCTAATTCTTCGTTGGCACCTGCCTATAACAGCTTTTTGTCCCATGAGCTGCATTTACGAATAGGCGATTTCAATCTGTTTTCGCATGGAGGCCATCCGCTGACCATGTTGCAATTCATCAATGACTGCCTGATGACTATTTTCTTTTTGGCTGTTGGACTTGAAATCAAGCGTGAGCTGTTGGTAGGTGAATTGTCTTCGTTTCGCAAGGCAATCCTGCCTTTCATTGCCGCATGTGGCGGTATGATTTTGCCGGTTGTCATTTATTTCCTTTTGGTCGAACCCAGTTCTCCAGAAATGCAAGGAATGGCTATTCCGATGGCTACTGATATTGCTTTCTCACTAGGTGTATTGAGCTTGCTGGGTAAGCGTGTTCCCTTGTGTCTGAAGATTTTTCTCACGGCCTTTGCTGTGGTCGATGACATTGGTGGTATTTTGGTAATAGCTATTTTCTATAGCGGGCATGTGTCTTATTGGTATCTGGTAGCGGCTTTTATTCTTTATCTTTTCCTTTATTATATGGGACGCATGGGGGTGACAGAAAAGTTGTTTTATCTGTTTTTTGGTGTCATTATCTGGTATCTGTTCCTGCAGTCTGGTATTCACAGTACCATTTCGGGTGTGATTCTTGCTTTTGTGATACCGGCTCGTCCTCGTCTGGATGCAGGCAAATATATAGAGAAGATACGTGGTATCATTGATGAGTTTCCGGTGGTGAACTCGGATCATATTGTATTGACTAAAGAACAAATCGCTAAATTGAAACGGGTGGAAAGGGCTTCGGACCATGTCATCAGTCCCCTCCAGTCGCTGGAAGACAATCTGCATGGCCTTGTCAACTTTGTCATTCTTCCTTTGTTTGCTTTTGCCAATGCCGGAGTGGTTTTGGGTAGTGGCGATAGTTTGGTAGGAAATGTGAGTACGGCTGTTGCTGTTGGACTTCTGGTTGGTAAGTTCTTGGGTATTCTGGTCTTTACCTGGGCTGCTATCAAGTTTGGGGTGGCTCGTATGCCCGAAGGTATGAATTGGAAAAACCTGACGGGTGTTTCGTTGTTAGGAGGAATTGGTTTTACGGTTTCTCTTTTCATTGCCAATCTCTCGTTTGCTGAATGCCATCCAGAATTACTTAATCAGGCGAAATTTGGTGTTTTACTCGGAACGGTACTTTCAGGTTTTCTAGGTTATCTGGTTTTGAATAAAGTGTTACCTCAAAAGATAGAAAAATAATTCTTGAGGCTATTGTTTATAAGGTTTCTCAATAGGAATATTCGTTAGACTACTGCTAACTTTAGTTAATCTACTGCAATTTATAGTTGATAAACTAATATGTTTAGTTGTTTGTTTGAAAATAATTGTTATCTTTGCATTGTTCAATGATGTAAAGCAAGACGATTATGAAACGACTGACCGTAAAAGAAGAAGAAATCATGCGGATGTTCTGGGAACATGGTCCTATGTTTGTCCGCGAACTCCTGGTTTTCTATGAAGAACCGAAGCCTCACTACAATACCGTGTCTACGCTGGTGCGCGGGTTGGAAGAGAAAGGATTCGTGGGTTATAAGGCCTACGGTAATACCTACCAGTATTATCCGCTGGTGTCGGCGAAGGACTACAAGCGTTCGGCACTGAACGAGGTTGTGGCCCATTACTACGACAATTCCTTTGCCAACGTTGTCTCCGCCTTTGTCGAAGAGGAGGGCATGCCGCTCGACGAGCTGAAGGAGCTGATAGCGCGGATTGAAAACAAACGCCAAGCCTGACAGGGATATGGGTGCCTTTCTGTTCTATCTGTTCAAGTCTACGCTCTGCCTGGCGATGCTTTATCTGCTCTTCCGGCTGTGCTTCAGGGGTGATACGCTGTTTCGCACCAACCGCTTTCTGCTGTTGGGCGGTACGGCTGGCTGCCTGTTGCTGCCTTTGGTGCAGGTAGACGTATCGCAGGAAAGCCTGTGGCAACGCCCTTTGGTAGCGGTGGAAGCCGTATTGACGAAACCTTTGGCGGAGGAAGCCTCGGCAGAAGGTACGTTGTCCGAAGCAGATGCGGACTTGATGCGCCTTGCAGAGACCGCTGGGTTGACAAAGACATCGCGGTCGGAAACGTCGTTTGACTGGTTGTACATGCTGGTGACTCTTTATGCAGGTGGAGCGGTGATGACGTTGGGTTTCTTTCTGCTTTCGCATGGACGTATGCGGCAGTTGGTGCGCCGTTGTTCCGTTAGGGAGTGTGGCGGCTACCGGCTGGTCATCGGTCCGTGCGGACAACAATCCTTCAGTTGGGGGCGGACCGTCGTCCTCTCGCAGGAAGACTATGAGCAGAACCGCGAAACGGTGCTGCTGCATGAGCGGATGCACCTGCACTACTGCCACACGGCTGACCTGCTGTGGATGGAACTGCTGATTGTGTTCCATTGGTTCAACCCTGCCGCCTGGCTGCTGATGCGCGAACTGCGCGAAGTGCACGAGTTTGAAGCAGACAGCGGCGTACTTTCTCATGGCATCGATGCCACTCAATATCAACTTTTGCTCGTGAAGAAATCCGTCGGCACAAGGCTCTACTCTATGGCCAGCGGATTTGGACACAGCAAGCTAAAACAACGTATCAATATGATGTTAAAGAAAAGAACCAACGGACTGGCTCGACTGAAGCTGTTGCTTTTCGTGCCGGTGGTGTCGGGGACGCTCTATGCGTTTGCCCGGCCCGAAGTGAAGAACGCGGTGGAACAGGTGGTGAAGCCGCAAGTCTGCGAACCCTTGCAGGACACCGTCCGTCAGGACGAGCGCGAACTGTTGGAGCAATATTTCGCGCGGAAGTTCAGAGAAGGCGGAGGTAGCGTAGCTCCTGCCCTGGGAGAGGCGGCACACACGCTCTTTGTCAACATGAGAAATCAGATTATGATAGACCGGCAAGGGGCAAAGACTGATTGTGCCGACTTTATCCGCAAGCATCTGGCCGACGCCTTGCGGAAAGATTATCAACAGGCAAAACAGTCGGGACAGCCGTTCCGTTCCAATTTGCAGATACACTACGATCGTGGGACGACTACCGAAGCCATGCGCCTCTATTTGCGTACGGTGAAGGAAGTCTATCAGCAGCTTCGCCGGGAGGTCGCTGCCGAGCTGGGTACAACAGATGAAGCCGCTCTGGACAAGGCATTCCCCATCCTCGCCACGTTTGCAAAGCCGAAGGAATATAAGAAAATGGTGGTGGACGCTACGGAGAAACTACCGCTGGAAGTGACGCTGCTTGTTTCCGGCCAAAGCAAGACACTGAAGAACTTTTCCTTGGACGAACTTCGGAAAGAAATGAAGGCCTTCCGTTCCGGCAAGTCCGATATGACCATTTCGCTGAAGGTGGACAAGGACATCCCGATGGGGGTGGTACAGGATGTGAAGGAAGAGTTGAGGAAAGGATTTAGGAAGTAGGTATGAGGTATGGATGAGCCCTGTCAGGCTGCCCTTACGGATGAATCAAGATCTTGTAATCTTCGTCCGAGGGGGCAGTATGAAAGGGTTTTTACAACACGGTCTGTTATTGGTTTGAAGTGTTCTTCTTCAGCCATTCTGTTCGGCGCTGGTCGGGTAGATGTTTGATGGAAAAATCTTCAAACAGTGCGCTGAATCCATTGCCGTCGGGACTGGCTCCCATGATACCTACCATGACGGGACGGTTGTCTTGTAGCCAGGCATTTCGCATCATGGTATATTCTTTATCGTCGAAGGAATAGAAAATTTCTACGGCATCCAGCCTTCTGATCGCCTTAATCCAGATAAAGGGTATAGGTTTTTCCAGCGGAATGATGCTCCAGTCACTCGTATGATGGGTTACAACCGTACTCAGATTGTATTTCCCGTCCACAAACTCGATACCGGCCTTGATATAATTCTCATGATCGATACGCAGCATCAGTCCTGCCTGGTCGAAACGGGCCTGATAATCACCCGATATTTTCACCTTGACTTCAAACTCCCCTCCGCGCAACGCATACAGGAAAGGGGCATCATCTACGGTAAATCCATAATGGGATATCCGCCAATAGTCAGTTTGTGGTGTGACATCCATCAGGAGCGTGTTGTTCTTGATTTCCCACTGTTCCGGTTCGTTGAACCATTGCATCTTTTCCAATGATTGTGCCATGCAGACACATGAAGCGGCAACCATACATCCGCTTAACAACATTGACTTCTTCATATTCATATAATTTTTTATGTAATCTTTTCCGTTTACCGTGAATAACTATTCTTTTTTTTACCTTTGCAAAGGTAAATCGTTGTAAACGAACCTGCAATGATTAATAATAACCATTCTTTTTCGGACAGATGGATACTGTGGATATATTGAACAAAGAATTTTCCATGCAAGACTTTACAGGAGACCAGCCCTATGATGAAATGCTGGTCAGATACAAGGATATTGCCTGTAACTATGCTCGGATGGAGAATGTGATTGCTGTATTGAGTGACTTGCGTACCCGATCCAGCTATATCTATTATGGTGGCTTCTCGCAAATGCTTGAAAGAGGAGGAAGGAAACGGGAGGATAAAGTTTCTTCCATTTGGGAAAAAGAACTTTTCGGGCTTATGCATCAGGATGATTTGGAGAACAAGCACTGGCAGGAACTTTGTTTCTACCATTTCATGAAACGGCAGCCCAAAAGAAAACGTTCCGATTATTATCTGGCCAGCAAGATACGAATGATGAGCTGCACGGGAAGTTATCTGTCTGTGTTGCATCGGATGTTTTATGTTCTGCTTCCTTCCAGTGACAGCCTTTGGCTGGCATTGTGCCTGTACGGTCCTCTGACCATTGAACTTCCTTCACAGTGCATGATAGTCAATTCTGTTACGGGACATGTCACAGAACTGGAAAAACAAAATAGCAAGAAGATATTGTCTGCCAGGGAAAGGCAGATATTGACTATGATAGACAAAGGTTTGACGAGTAAGGAAATAGCCAGACTGCTTTCTATCAGTATAAATACGGTCAGTCGTCACAGACAAGAAATTTTAGCTAACCTGCAAGTGAAGAATTCTATCGAGGCTTGCAGGATAGCTAAAGATTTGAAGTTGATTTAAGTAAGGTTTGTTCGTCTATTCCTTGATTCGTATCAGCGCATTCGCTACGATGGCAGTCAGGCCGCCCGTCGTGATGCCCGATGCGAAAATGTTGCGCAGTGTTTCGGGCAGCTGGCACAGAATTTCGGGCACCAGTTCAACGCTCAGCCCCAGCGAGAAACTGACGGCAATGACCAGCGTGGCCTTGCGGTTCATCTCCTGCGCGGCGATGATGCGGATACCTGCTGCTGCCACCGTACCGAACATTAGCAGCGTAGCACCTCCCAATACCGGTTCGGGCATCAGCGAGAATACCAGTCCTACAGCGGGGAACAGTCCCAGCACGACAAGCATGCCTGCTATGTAGTAGCCCACGTAGCGGCTGGCCACGCCAGTCAGCTGTATCATGCCGTTGTTTTGTGCGAACACCGAATTGGGGAAAGCGCAGAGCATGCCCGAAATCATGGAGTTGAAGCCGTCGGCAAAGATGCCGCCCGACGCCCGTCGGATGAAGACTTCGCCCTCGACCGGTTCGCCCGAAATCATGGAATTGGCCGTGATGTCGCCGTACGCCTCGATAGCCGTGATGACAAAAATCAGTGCCAGTGCCAGTACGGCAGACAGGCTGATATCCAACCCGAAACGGAAGGGGTGGGGGACGGTGACACCGCCGAAACTCTGTACCAAACCGAAGTCAGTCATGCCCATCAGCCACGCCACGACGTAGCCCGTAGCCAGGCCGATGACGATGGAGCTCATGCGCAGGTACCGGTTACTGCTTCGGTTGAAGATCAGAATAAGTACCAGTACCAAGGCTGCCAGGCCTACGTAGCGCAGGCTTCCAAATGTTCCGTCGGCCTGGGCTGCTGCACCACCTCCGCAGGCCGTGATACCCACCTTGATGAGGCTCATGCCGATGAGGGTCACTACGATGCCCGACACGAGCGGGGTGATAATCTTTCGTGTGTACTTCAGCAGGCGGCTGATAATCATTTCTACCGAAGCGGCTGCCATGCACGATCCGAAGACCAGTGCCAGTCCGCCCGTGGTGCCCGCAGCAATGATGGGGCCGATGAACGAGAAGCTGGTACCCTGGATGCACAGCAGCCCCGTACCAATAAAGCCGAAGCGGCGGCATTGCACGAAGGTGGCGATGCCCGAGGCGATGAGGGCCATGGATACGAGATAGCCCGTTGTTTCAGTATCAAGTTTCAGTGCGCCCGAGATGATGAGCGGCGGTGTGATGATGGCCACGAAGATGGCCAGTAGATGTTGCAGTGCGGCGAAGAAAGCTTCGCGGAAAGGTGGGCGGTCGTTCAGACCATAGATGAGGCCGTTCTTCGGCGTTGTTTGTGGTTGTTTTTCCATATATCTAAAATGTGATAGGCGCGGATGGTACGGTTGCTTTCAGGCAAGCAGTCCGTGCGCTCCGCGCCTTTGATGATGAAAAAAAGTTTATCTGATCTTGATTTCGCAGTTGTCCAGACTTTCTATGATAGCCAGGCTCTCTACGTGGATGCCTGCCGCACGCAGTTCGTCGCCTCCGTGCTGGAAGGCCTTTTCAATGATGAAGCCCATGCCGACCAGCTCGGCGCCGGCCTGTTTCACCAGTTCGATGATACCTTTGGCTGCGTTTCCGTTGGCCAGGAAGTCGTCGATGAACAGCACCTTGTCGCCCGGACAGAGGAAATCGCGGCTGACACAGACATCATACGTGCGCTGCTTGGTGAAGGAGAAGACCGAGGTGGCCAGCATATTCTCCATCGTACTGGGCTTTTTCTTCTTGGCAAAAACGACGGGGAGTTCGAGCAGGTAGCCTACCATGATGGCCGGAGCAATTCCGCTGGCCTCTACCGTGATGACTTTGTTGATTTGGGTTGATGCGAAACGGCGTACGAATTCTACGCCTATACTTTTCATCAGGATGGGGTCCATTTGATGGTTGATGAAGTTGTCTACTTTCAGGATTCCTCCGGGGAAGCAGCGTCCGTCGCGAAGGATGCGGTCTTTCAATGTCTTCATTGCCTTATTCTTTTGTTGTTGTTTGGTTCAGTTCGGATGTTTCTTCTGTCTTTTCTTCCTCTTCTCCGGCCGGCAGAAGTCGGGGCGATATGCGCTTCTTGGGTGTCAGGCTCATGCCACGCAGCTGTTCAGCCTGTCGGACGACGCTACCCGCTCCGTCCGACAGCTGGTTCAAAGCTTTGTCGTAGTCCTTCTGAAGGCTGCCCAGACGGTCGCCCAAGGTGAGGAACGTGTCGGTGAAGCCGGCAATCTTTTCGTAGAGCGACGTGCCCCGCTTGATGATGGCCTGCACGTTCTTTACCTGATTCTCGCGTTTCCACAGGTCAAGCGAGAGGCGCAGGGCACTGATGAGGTTGGTGGGGCTCATCAGGACGACCTTCTTGTTATAGGCATATTCCCACAGGTTGGCGTCGCTCTGTACGGCCAGCAGATAAGCTCCTTCGGTAGGGATGAACATCATGACAAAGTCGGGTGCCTTGACGTCGTAGTGCGAGTAGTCCTTGCGGCTCAGTTCGTCGATGTGGGCACGGACGGACTGCAGATGTGCCTTCAGGCAGCGGGCTTGCTCTTCCTTATTCTCGGCGGCGGTATAGGTGGCGTAGGCCGATAGGGAAACTTTGGAATCGATAATCATTTCACGGTCATCGGGATAGCGGACGATGATGTCGGGCTGCATGCGCTGACCGCTTTCTTCGTTGGTCAGTGCTTCACCCCGCTCGTCGCGCAGGAACTCCTGGCGGACGTAATGTTCGCCTTCGATGAGGCCCGATGCCTGGAGCAGGCGTTCCAGAATGACTTCGCCCCAGTTACCCTGCATTTTCGAGTCGCCCTTCAGGGCGCGGGTCAGGTTGTTGGCCTCTTCGCTCAGGCGGTTGTTCAGTTCCACAAGGTCCTTGATGCGTTCGCCCAGTGAGAAGCGTTCCTTGGCTTCGGTGTTGTATACCTGTTCTACCTTTTCGCGGAAGTCTTTGAGATTTTCACCCAAGGGGCGGAGCAGATTGCCGATGTGTTCGGCATTGAGTCGCTTGAAGTCGTCGGCCTTGTTTTGGAAGATGCGGTTGGACAATGCTTCGAACTCAGTGTTCATGCGGCGGTGCAGTGCTTCGGCCTCTTCACGCTGTTCGGCCAGGCGCTTTTCCAGTTGCTGCCGTTGTTCGGCCAGTCGTTCGGCGAATTGTTGTTCACGGCTGCTGTTCTGTTCATTGAACAACCTCTCCTGTTCAGCCAGGCGGTTGGCAAAAAGACGTTCCTGCTCGGCCAGTCGTTCACCAAACTGTTTTTCTTGTGCGGCCAGTCGTTCGGTGCTTTGCTGCCCGATGGCTTTCAACCGCTCCTCGGCAACCGCTTTCTCTCGTTCGATGCGTTCGTTGGTCGTACGGTTCAGCAAGTCTTCACGTTGCTGTGCGGCTTCAAGCTGCGCTTTCAGTGCGGTGGATTTACGTCCCGCAACCAACATTCCGATACCTGTCCCGACGCCCAGTCCTATAATCAGTAATACGATTTCCATGATGTACAATATTATGTCCGTTTGTTAAAACCAATCCCCGCCGGTTATCTTTGTGGCTGCAAAGCCTGCCGCATCTTTTCAATCAGTTCGGGAGTGCCGCTAACAGGCTTGCGGGTCAGCAGGAAGGCAAAGTTCTCGGCCAGTATTTCTTCGGGATTGATGATGTAGTTGGTATTCCTTCCTACCTGTTCAAAGAAATTCTCTGCATCCTTTATTCCGTATATCACCGTTTTTCCGTCTTTCTGTTCTGCCTTACCGTCTTTCAGCGGCATCAGACCGATTGTCAGATAATTGAAGAAGCTGCCTCCTTCGTATGGCTTATTGGCATATATCAGCATCGCACAGGGACGTTCTTCACTCTTGATGCGAAAACGGGCGTAACTGTCGAAGCGGTTGACATCGGGATTAGTAATCACCACATCGCGCAAATCGGCCGGTACTTCAAATTCTTCAGGTACGATGTTGAAGCCGATGAGCTTGTACATTTTCTCACGGAAATCCGGATTGTTGCGTGTCAGCACATGGAACAGTTCGTGTGCCAGCAGATAACTTGCTTGCTGGGGCTTCATGCGGGCTATTTGTTCTTCCACTACGATGTAGTCCATACGAGTATATCCGCCTGCACCGCCTTCTTCGGCCATGGTTGTTTTCAGAATTCTGATTTCCTGCGGAAGAGTCAATGACAGGTTTAGGGCTTTGATGTGGCTGTTCAGTGAATCGGCCGCTTCTTGCATGCGTTGTTTGTCCTCCTTGCTCCAGTCGCGTGCCTGATCGGCGATGAAACACATCAACTCCTGCCGAGTGCCTCCTTTTTTGCCCAACCGGGCTTCGTAATCGAAACGGCTCCACTGACGGGTAGTGGCATCTTCTTTCGAAAGCAGAGTACGGGCTTCGTTGGCATCTATGTAATGCAGATTGATTTGTGCATACATATCTGTTGCACAAAGGCTAAGAGATAAAAGAGCTGTAGTCAGAAATTTTTTCATGCGAAGATGTCTCCTTATTCTGTCAGCACTTCGTTTCCGTTCTCGGTAATCAGCACCATACTTTCCCACTGAGCTGAGGGCAGGCCGTCGTCGGTGCAGACGGTCCATCCGTCGGCTTCGTCGATGAATACTTCATAACTGCCCATGTTGATCATTGGTTCGATGGTGAACGTCATGCCCGGCACGATCATCATGCCTGTACCTCGTTTGCCGAAATGCTCTACGTCGGGCTCTTCGTGGAATTTGACACCGCATCCGTGGCCGCACAGGTCGCGTACCACACTGTAGCCGTTTTTCTCGGCATGTTCCTGGATGGCCGCGCCGATGTCTCCCAGGCGTGTCCAAGGCTGTGCCATACGGACACCGATGTCGCGGCATTCGCGGGTCACTTCGACGAGACGTTTCATCTCGGGACTCACTTCGCCGATCATGAACATGCGTGAGGCGTCGGAGAAGTAGCCTTTGTAGATGGTCGATACATCGACGTTGACGATGTCGCCGCTCTTTAGGATTTCCTTGGTACTGGGGATGCCGTGACACACAACGTCGTTGATGCTGGTGCATACGCTCTTCGGGTAACCTTCGTACATGAACGGTGCAGGAATGGCATCGTGATCGGTTGTGAAGCAGTAGACCATGTGGTCTATCTCAGCGGTGGACATGCCTTCGCGGATATTCTCAGAAATATAGTCGAGCAGGGCGGTATTGATTTTGGCACTTTCACGGATACCAGCCAGTTGCTCTTCGGTACGGAGCAGGTGGCGTTGTGGCAGGCGGACGCCTTCATGTTTATACTGTTGTATTTTAGCTTCTACTTCATCGGAATAGTTTCTGGGAGTGAAGCGGGCTCCCTTTATCAGTTTCTTCATAGTGAAAACTCTTTTTTATTTAGTTGTGCAAAAGTACGTAATTCCTTTGGGAAACGGGCGGACTTGTGCAGGAAAATGATAGGTTTGTGTTTTTGGTTGCATTTAGCAGATTTGTAACGTCTTCTCAATACCGTTGCAATAAGGTTTGTGCACTTTTGCAATGCCAAATAAAAATAGGAGGAATGATTATGCAACTGAATCAGAATGATTACACTGTAGAAGCTGCCGCCGGCGGCGGATTCTTTGCTTACTACATGAACAACCTGTTGTGCAGCGCGTACGGCGAAACGCCGGATGAAGCTTGCGAGAACTTGGAACGTGTCGTAGACGATTTTGTCAGCGATATGTTCATGGTCGAAGAATATATCTGACCTCGATACGGAGAGAGGCATTTCTTACGTAAATTCATATATTCTCTTTTGGATTCCGCATCTGCGTGATGCAGGTGCGGATTGGTTTGAAATCTTTATTTGTGGAATACACATCTATTATATACATTGAAGTCCTATGAAAGTATTGTTCATCATTCAGGGCGAAGGGCGGGGACATCTCACCCAAGCCATTACATTGGAAGGCATACTGCGCCGTAATGGTTACGACGTGGTCGAGGTGCTGGTGGGCCAGAGTAGTTCGCGTCGTCTGCCCGGCTTCTTCAACCGGAACATCAAGGCGCCCGTCAAACGTTTCCTGAGTCCAAATTTCCTGCCTACACCGGCCAACCGCCGGGTAAGCCTGACACGCAGTGTGGTTTACAACCTGTTGCGTTTGCCTGCCTACTTCCGCAGTATGCGTTACATAGATCGTCGTATTCGAGAAACGGAAGCCGAACTTGTTGTCAACTTCTATGAGCTGCTTACGGGACTGACTTATTTCTTTTTCCGTCCATCGGTGCCGCAGGTCAGCATCGGACATCAGTATCTTTTCCTGCATCCTGAATTTCACTTTCCGCAAAAAAGTGGATGGAGTCTTTCTCTGTTGCGCTTCTTCACCCGTCTGACCAGTATCGGAGCCTGCCGCAGATTGGCGTTGTCTTTCCGTCCGATGGATGACAGTCCGGCTTCACGCATTCGTGTAGTTCCTCCACTGCTACGGTCGGAAGTGTTGGCTTGTGAGAGCGAAAGGGGCGACTACCTGCACGGCTACTTGCTTAACGCGGGGTTTGCCGACGACGTCTTGGGGTGGCACAGCCGCCATCCGCGTGTACCTCTCCATTTCTTTTGGGACAAGCCTGGTGAGGAGGAGACGTGCTGCATGGACGACACGCTGACTTTCCACCAGATAGACGACATGAAGTTTCTGCGCTACATGTCCGGCTGTCGTGCTTACGCTACAACGGCGGGGTTCGAGTCTGTGTGCGAAGCCATGTATCTGGGAAAACCGCTGCTGATGGTGCCTGCCCACATCGAGCAGGACTGCAACGCCTACGACGCCGCACGGACGGGAGCGGGCATCGTGGCCGATTCGTTCGACCTGCAACGTCTGCTGGACTTCGAACGCAACTATCGTCCGAACGTGGAGTTCCGCTATTGGGTGCGGAGTGCCGAGCGCATCATCCTGGAGGCGCTGGAGGAAGCTGTACATTCCGGTCGGTTACCTTTGGGAGTACCGTATGAATATTGTAACGGATTTGAAATCTGAATGTAATACCCGTCCTCTACTTTTGCGGAAAAATAATGAAACTTATGGCAAAAAGGACGGTCAACAAGAAAAACTTGTCGGAGGCATATGTGGAGCGTGATCTGAGTTGGATGTATTTCAACCGACGCATTTTACAGGAGGCCACCAAGCAACAGATCCCGCTGCTGGAACGGTTGGGATTTCTGGGTATTTACTCAAACAATCTGGACGAATTCTTCCGCGTGCGTATGGCGACGCTGAGCCGCATCGCCGAGTGTGAGGACCGGAGTGTGAAGGCCGAACGCGAACATGCCCGGCAGCTCATCAAGCAGATCACCAAGCTGAACAACAAGTACGCCAAGGAGTACGAGCTGGCCATTCGTGATGTCACCCAGCAGCTGCGTGCCGAGCATATCTGCCTTTTGAAGGAGGATGAACTTGACGAAGAGCAGCAACAGTATGTGCGTACGTTCTTCCGCCAGCAGCTGAGCGGATTTGTCAGTCCCGTGTGGATTTCGGCGGTGAAGCAGCTGGCCGACGAAACGGACGAGAACATCTACCTGGCCGTCAAGATGCAGGCCGAACATAAGAAGCAAGCCGAGTATGCTTTGATCGAACTGCCTGTTTCGGTCTGCGGACGTTTTGTGCGACTGCCCGACAAGAACGGCAACAACTACCTGATGTACCTGGACGATGTCATCCGATTCTGCCTTCCGATCATCTTCAGCGGACTGAACTACGACCACTTCGAAGCGTATGCCTTCAAGTTTACGAAGGATGCCGAGATGGAGATGGACAACGACCTGCGCAACGGCATGTTGCAGAAGATATCCAAGGGAGTGAAGAGTCGGAGGAAAGGCGATGCCTTGCGCGTCATCTACGACGCCGCCATGCCGAAAGACCTGCACAAGCGTGTGATGAACATGCTGAATCTCGACAAGCTGGACACTGTGCTGGCCGGAGGTCGTTATCATAACCACAAAGACCTGATGTCCTTCCCCGATTGCGGCCGGAAGGACTTGAAATACCCACGTTGGGAACCCTTGGTACGTCCTGAACTGGATAGCGGCGAGAGCCTGCTGCGGCTAGTGCAGAAGGGCGACCGCTTCATCCACGTGCCTTACCATAGCTTCGACTACTACATCCGCCTCTTGCAAGAGGCCGCCATCCATAAGGAGGTGAAGAGTATCAAGACCACGCTCTACCGCCTGGCCAAGGACTCGAAAGTGGTGCGCGCCCTTATCTGTGCCGCCCGTAACGGCAAGAAGGTGACGGTCGTCATCGAATTGCTGGCCCGCTTCGACGAGGCGTCCAACATCAGCTGGTCGAAGAAAATGCAGGATGCCGGCATTCATGTCATCTTCGGCGTGGAGAACCTGAAAGTGCACTCCAAAATCACCCACATCGGCATGAAGAACGGGCTCGACATCGCCTGCATCAGTACGGGAAACTTCCACGAAGGCAATGCGCGCGTCTATACCGACTACCTGCTGATGACGGCTGCCCGCAACGTGGTGCGCGATGTCAACTCCGTCTTTACCTTCATCGAGAAGCCCTATGTACCCGTTTCCTTCAAGGAACTGCTCGTCTCGCCCAACGAGATGAAGAAACGCTTCCTTCGTCTGATAGACAACGAAATCAAGAACCGCCAGCAGGGAAAGCCCGCCTATATCCGTGTCAAGATCAACCACATCACGGACACGGACATGGTGCGGAAGCTCTACGAGGCGTCGGCCAGTGGCGTGCCTGTCGACCTGCTGGTGCGAGGCAACTGTTCGCTGGTCACCGGCATCCCCGGCGTGAGCGACACGATACGCATCTGCGGCATCATCGACCGCTATCTGGAACATTCGCGCATCTTCATCTTTGCCGCCGGAGGCGAGGAAAAATGCTTCATCGGTTCGGCCGACTGGATGCCCCGCAACCTGGACAACCGCGTAGAGGTCGTGGCACCCGTCTACGACCCCGCCATCAAGGCCGACCTGGCCCGTGTCATCGACTACGGCTTGCGCGATACGATGCAGGGACGCATCGTCGACGGCAGGGGAAGGAACGAGCCTTGGACGACAGGCGAGGAGAGTCCTTTCCGTTCGCAAGAGGAGTTGTACCGGTATTATAAGGAGGCGAACCGGCTCCTGCCACTCGATCCGGCCGAATAGTCTGCTGCGAAAGCTTCCCGCAGCGTGCAGGACGGAATCGCGAACTGCGAAAGCTTCCCGCAGCGTGCAGGACGGAATCGCGGAGCGCGAAAGCTTCCCGCAGCGTGCAGGACGGAATCGCGGAGCGCGAAAGCTTCCCGCAGCGTGCAGGACGGAATCGCGGAGCGCGAAAGCTTCCTGCAGCGTGCAGGGCGGAATCCCGGAGCTGGAAAGCTTCCTGCAACGTGCAGGACGGAATCCCGAAACAGGCAAATGATGTTCAATCTGAAAGAAATAAAAAAAAGATATGTGTAAGAAATGTTATGCCGCCATCGATATCGGCTCGAACGCCGTGCGGCTCCTGATTAAGAAAGAAGAAGAAAACGAAAACCTGGTCAGCCGTCGGCTGTCGAAGGTGATGATGCTCCGTGTGCCCCTCCGTCTGGGTTTCGACGTCTTCTCGCTGGGCGAGCTTTCGGAGGGCAAAGCCGTGAAACTGCGTCGCCTGATGAAAGCCTTCCGCCAGCTGATGAAGATATACGAAGTGACCGACTACCGCGCCTGCGCCACCTCGGCCATGCGCGACGCCCGTAACGGCAAGGCCGTCATCAAGAAAGTACTGAAAGATACGGGTATCCGTATCGAAATCATCGACGGACAGGAAGAGGCCCGCATGATTTACAACAACCACGTGGAGTGCCTCGAAGACCGTACCGGCAACTACATCTACGTCGACGTGGGCGGTGGAAGCACCGAAATCAATCTCCTGACGAACGGCGTGCTGGTACAGTCGCTTTCCTACAACGTAGGTACCGTGCGCATGTTGAGCAACGCAGTGCGCGAAGAGGTCTGGGAACAGATGAAAGACGACCTGACTCGCCTGACTGCTGACTTCTCCGACATCAACATCATCGGTTCGGGCGGCAATATCAACAAGCTTTATCGTCTGGCCGACAAGAAAGACAAAAAGCTCCAGCGGATGCCCATTGCCTCCTTGCAGGAACTCTACGACCAGCTCAGCCCCCTGACGCCCGAGCAGCGCATGAAGGAATTCAGCCTCAAGGCAGACCGTGCCGACGTCATCGTCCCCGCCGCGCGGATATTCCTGACCATTGCCGAAACGGTAAAGGCGCAGTACGTCCACGTGCCCGTCATCGGTCTGGCCGACGGCATCATCGACAGCCTCTACTCCAGCAATAACCTGCCGGAGTAAAGGCTGCTCCGTTAGAGGAAACCTACAATCTTGAAGTGCAGGTTTCCTCCGGACTTGAAGGGACGGTAGAGGACATCGTGGCAGACATACAGTATCTCTCCTTTTTTCTTAATCCGGTACACGCCGGTTTCTGGCAAGAGAGGCACAATCATGCCTATTTCGGGGCGTACCACGACGTAACTTGCATTGGCATAGCGGTAGAAAATACCTTCTGCAAAAAAGTAGGGTGCATGATTGAAGCTGATACTTATGCAGTGCTGGGGACGTTCCCTGTAATGTGTCCCTACGGGCGGCATCGGTCTTCTGGGTGGACGGTGACCGTGAACTTTGTGAGGCGGCTCGGGTTTCCGGTGATGGACTTTATGAGGCGGTTCGGGCTTCTTGTGGTGAGGTTTCTTTGTTTTGTGGTCTTTAGGATCTTTATCAGTTACGGCAGTTGGATTAGAGGCCTCGACACTCATCGTACAGGTAGGCAGGTAGCCGAAAGAAAGCGCAGCTGCCAATAAAAGGATAGTTGTAGATTTCTTCATAATCGTCATTTTTTAAGTTAAGTTTCTTATTTTGTTAGACAGTGTCATCATCGGAAAGTTTAAACGCCTTTGGTAAAAAGCTTGTCTCATCCTGTTTTTTTCATTATGTTTGCCGCCGTTATCAATAAAAACAGATTTATGAAAACTTGTAATTTTGTGAAAATGCTGACAGCCTGCATGCTGTCATTCCTCTTTCTGTCGTGTGGTGACGATATCGTCTATGAAACCATTAAGAATACAGATGAAGGCTTGTGCGACAAGACTTGGATCATGCAGACCGAACAGGATGGTGCCATAGTGCGCCAATATAAGCTGACTTTCTATTCGAAAAACCAGAAGGGACAAGAATTGACCGTGACATACGATGAAGATGGAAAGACTTCCGTAGATCGGGAATTTTCATGGAGATGGGTAGATAATAGCAAAGAAGCTTTGCTCCTGACATTTACTACCGGCGAGAAAGTGTTTGAAAACGTATGGGTACGCGAACATTACCTTTCCGGCAGATTGGACGGAGAAATCATCGTGCTGACAGAAGAAGGTTATTGACGGCACTCTATTATTCGGCTTGAAATACGAACGCCATGGATTTACACTTTTCAATCCTGTAAATCCATGGCGTTTTTTATATCTGGGAAACCGTTGGGATGGTCGTGTCAGTTCATTTCTTTACCAGCAGGTTCTTGAAGCTGGGTGGATAGGGTGTTTCAAATTCCATCTTTTCTCCGGTGACGGGATGATAGAAGCAGAGCTTGAATGCATGGAGCGCCAAACGGCCGATGGGGTTGAGGTCTTCGATGCCATAACGTCCGTCACCAATGATGGGGTGTCCCAAGTCCTGCATGTGGACGCGTATCTGGTTCTTTCGCCCTGTTTCAAGATGCAGTTCGACGAGTGAATATCCGTTGGCCCGCTTGATGGTGCGGTAGTGCGTGATGGCCTCCTTTCCGCCGTCATCCGATGGACTGGAGTAAACATACAGTGTTCGGTCCGTTAGCCAGGAGCGGACGATGCCGCTGTCTTTTTCCATTTCACCTGCCACGACGGCCACGTAACGGCGGTCAAATACAATCTGATGCCAATTGTCGCGCAGTGTATGCTGCGTCTTTTCATCTTTGGCAAACATCATCAGTCCGGAAGTGTCACGGTCGAGGCGATGTACTACGTAGACACGATTGTTGCGTCCTGAACGCTTCAGATATTCGTTCAGAATAGTACAGGCGGTACGCTCCTTCTGCCGTTCGGTACTGACCGAGAGCAGCCCTTGCATTTTCTCTACAACGATGAGATAGGCGTCTTCGTAGACAATTTTCAGCAGCTTGTGGTGGAACTCGCGGTTGCCCTTGTCGCGGCTGATTTGTACCTTCATTCCGGGCTGCAGGGGAAAATTATATTGGGTGGTGATGACGTTGTCTACAAACACAATACGTTTGCTCAGGAGCGATTTCAGCTTGGTACGGCTTGCCTGAGGCATCTTGGCTGCCAGAAATTCCATCAGTTCCATCGACTCTTTGACAAAGTAATCCGTATATTGGGCACGAGCCCTTGCAGTTATTTTTTCTTTTGACACGTGAAGAGATTTTTATTGGTTTTCAGTTGCAGATTGTTCTTTCAGTTCAAGCAGTACAACATTTTCCACATGGTGTGTATGGGGAAACATATCAACGGGTTGTATGGCTTTGACGCGGTACTTCACATCCAGCAGTTGCAGGTCACGGGCTTGTGTAGCGGGGTTACAGCTGACATAGACAATGCGTTGGGGTTGTGCTTCCAGAATAACGTTGATGACGTCGGGATGCATGCCTGCGCGGGGTGGGTCAGTGATGATGACATCGGGCCGTCCGTACTGGCTGATAAAGTCCTGTGTCAGGATATCTTTCATGTCGCCGGCAAAGAAGAGTGTATTGTCGATGCCGTTGATTTCTGAATTTACTTTTGCATCTTCGATAGCTTCGGGCACGTACTCGATACCGATGACTTGGCGTGCCTGTCGGGATACAAAGTTTGCAATGGTTCCTGTGCCTGTATAAAGATCGTACACCAGTTCGTTACCGGTTAGTCCAGCAAAGTCGCGTGCTACCTTGTACAGTTTATAGGCTTGTTCTGAATTTGTTTGGTAGAACGATTTGGGCCCTACTTTGAAGCGCAACCCTTCCATCTCTTCGAAGATATGATCCTTGCCCTTGAATGTTTGCACATCGAGGTCGGTAATTGTGTCGTTCACCTTATTGTTTACTATATATAATAAGGAAGTGATCTCGGGGAACGAGTCGGCCACGTATTGAAGCATCGCTTTGAACTGTACCATTTCTTCGTCTCGTTCGATGCGGCACACTAATATAACCATCAGTTCACCTGTCGAAGAAGTACGTATGATAAGGTTGCGCAGCATACCTTCGTGGGTACGGATATTGTTGAAGGTATAGTTATGTTCGTATGCGTAGTCGCGGATTGCATTACGGATACGGTTGGATATATCGTCCTGAAGCCAGCATTTTTCAATGGCCAGTACCTTATCAAATGAGTTGGGAATATGGAAGCCCACGGCGTTCATCTGTTCATACACTACGTCTTGTTCCACCTCTTCAGTTGTAAGCCAACGTTTGTTGGAGAATGTATATTCCAGTTTGTTTCGATAAAATTCTGTCTTGTCTGAACCTAAAATGGGAGAAACTTCCGGTAATTCCACTTTCCCGATACGCGTCAGGTTGTCGGTTACCTGTTTTTGCTTATACTTGATTTGTTCAGCATAAGGAAGTACTTGCCATTTGCATCCGCCACATACGCCATAGTGCTGGCAGAATGGAACGGATCTTTTGGGGGAGTATTCGTGGATTTTTACCGCTTCTGCTTCGGCGTAGTGATGTTTCTTTCTTTTGATTTGTAAGTCGACTATATCTCCAGGTACAACATAAGGTACGAAGATAACCAGATCATTTACTTTTGCGATGGCTTTTCCTTCGGCAGCCACGTCTGTTATTGTTACCTTTTCCAGTAGAGGAAGTTCTTTTCTCTTTCTTGCCACTTTTACACCAGTCTAATAAATTCTGCTGCAAAAATAGCTATTTTTCGGTAAATATTAATGTTTTGGAGAAATAATAAAGATTGCAATGTCGAAATTGCATTTTTATCTAAAATTCTTGTGCAAAAAGTTTTATAGTATGTGAAATATATTTAGCTTTGCGCACATGAATTGAGAAAAGCACATTCAAAACCTTTTTAATATTATGGATAAAAAAAGAGTTTATACCTTTGGAAATGGCCATGCAGAAGGCAAGGCCGACATGAGAAATCTGTTGGGTGGTAAAGGTGCGAACCTGGCCGAAATGAATCTGATTGGAGTGCCGGTACCTCCGGGATTTACCATTACAACAGAAGTTTGTACTGAGTACAACGAAATGGGACGCGACAAAGTGGTTGAATTGTTGAAAGAAGATGTTGAAAAAGCCATATCACATGTGGAAAGCCTGATGTCTTCCAAGTTCGGTGATGTGGAAAATCCTCTGTTGGTATCTGTACGTTCGGGTGCCCGTGCTTCCATGCCGGGTATGATGGATACTATTCTGAACCTGGGTTTGAACGATGAGGTTGTGGAAGGCTTGACCCGTAAGACGGGTAATGCGCGTTTCGCATGGGATTCTTATCGTCGTTTTGTACAGATGTATGGCGATGTTGTGTTGGGTATGAAACCGACCAACAAGGATGACATCGATCCGTTTGAAGCTATTATTGAGGACGTGAAGCACGCAAAAGGGGTGAAGCTGGATAATGAATTGGAGGTGGAAGACCTGAAAGAACTGGTAAAGCGCTTTAAGGCTGCTGTAAAAGAACGTACCGGACAGGACTTCCCGACATGTGCTTACGAACAGCTGTGGGGCGCTATCTGTGCAGTATTTGATTCTTGGATGAACGAACGTGCCATCCTCTATCGTAAGATGGAAGGTATACCCGATGAATGGGGTACTGCTGTTAATGTCCAGGCGATGGTATTTGGTAATATGGGTGATACTTCAGCTACAGGTGTTTGCTTCAGCCGTGATGCCGCTACGGGTGAAGACCTGTTCAATGGCGAATATCTGATCAACGCGCAGGGCGAGGACGTGGTAGCTGGTATACGTACGCCGCAGCAAATCACCAAGATCGGTTCACAACGTTGGGCTGAACTGGCAGGTATCAGCGAAGAAGAACGTGCTTCCAAGTATCCTTCCATGGAAGAGGCTATGCCTGAAATCTATAAAGAGCTGGATGCTCTGCAGACGAAGCTTGAAAACCACTATCGCGATATGCAGGACATGGAGTTCACTGTACAGGAAGGCAAACTCTGGTTCCTCCAGACACGTAACGGTAAGCGTACGGGTGCTGCTATGGTGAAGATTGCTATGGATTTGCTTCGTCAGGGTATGATCGACGAAAAGACAGCTTTGATGCGTTGCGAACCCAATAAGCTTGATGAGTTGCTTCACCCTGTATTTGATAAGTCTGCTTTGAAACAGGCTAAGGTGCTGACTCGTGGTTTGCCTGCTTCTCCGGGTGCTGCTTGTGGTCAGATTGTGTTCTTTGCCGATGATGCAGCTGAATGGCGTGCTGCCGGTAAGCGCGTGGTGATGGTTCGTATCGAAACATCTCCCGAAGACCTTGCTGGTATGGCTGTGGCCGAAGGTATCCTGACAGCTCGTGGCGGTATGACTTCGCATGCTGCTGTAGTAGCTCGTGGTATGGGCAAGTGTTGTGTATCAGGTGCAGGCGCATTGAACGTAGATTATAAAGCTCGTACAGTGGAAGTAGACGGTGTCGTTTTGAAAGAAGGCGACTTTATTTCGTTGAATGGAAGTACGGGTGAAGTATACAAAGGAAAGGTGGAAACGAAGGCTGCCGAGCTGTCCGGCGATTTTGCCGAGCTGATGAAACTGGCCGATAAATATGCTAAGTTGCAGGTACGTACAAATGCCGATACGCCTCACGATGCTACCGTGGCTCGTAACTTTGGTGCTGTTGGTATCGGTTTGTGCCGTACGGAGCACATGTTCTTCGAAGGCGAGAAGATTAAAGCTATGCGTGAAATGATTTTGGCTGAAGATGCTGAAGGCCGTCGCAAGGCGTTGCAGAAGATTCTTCCTTATCAGCAAGCTGACTTTAAGGGTATCTTTAAGGCAATGGCGGGTTATCCTGTCACTGTTCGTCTGCTCGATCCGCCTTTGCATGAGTTTGTGCCCCACGATCTGAAGGGACAGCAGGAAATGGCTGAAGCCATGGGCGTTAGCTTGCAATACATCCAACAGCGTGTTGAGGCTTTGTGCGAACACAACCCGATGTTGGGTCATCGTGGCTGCCGTCTGGGTAATACTTATCCTGAAATCACTCAGATGCAGACACGCGCTATCTTGGGCGCTGCTCTTGAACTGAAGAAGGAAGGTGTGGAGACACATCCCGAAATCATGGTGCCGTTGACCGGTATCCTCTACGAGTTCAAGGAACAGGAGAAAGTAATCCGTGCTGAGGCTGCCAAACTGTTTGAAGAAGTAGGTGACAGCATCGAATTCAAGGTAGGTACGATGATCGAAGTACCGCGTGCAGCCCTGACTGCTAATCGCATCGCTTCGTCGGCTGAATTCTTCTCATTCGGTACGAATGACTTGACACAGATGACGTTTGGATACTCACGTGATGATATCGCTTCTTTCTTGCCGGTTTATCTGGAAAAGAAGATCTTGAAGGTAGACCCGTTCCAGGTACTCGACCAAAATGGTGTAGGTCAGTTGGTTCAGATGGCTACTGAGAAGGGTCGTGCCATCCGTCCGGATTTGAAGTGTGGTATCTGTGGCGAACATGGTGGTGAACCGTCGTCCGTGAAGTTCTGCCACAAGGTTGGCTTGAACTACGTAAGCTGCTCACCGTTCCGTGTACCTATCGCGCGTCTGGCTGCGGCTCAAGCTGCCATTGAAGGCTGACATTAGATAGATAATCATCAATATATTAAGGGAATTCGCTTTAAGAGTGAATTCCCTTTTTGTTTTACATATCGAAATAGAGAGTGGTTGTGTCATACAGTGCTTCGTGAGGGTCTGATGAAGTGCTCTGTGAGGGTGCCATACAGTGCTTTGTGAACTACTGAGGAAGCACTGTGTTAGGGATTCAGAAAGCACTGTGTTAGGTGGTGAAAAACTATGCTTTCGGCTTGTAAAGTCAGCCTTTTGTCTGATAAAAGGCATTTTGGAGGTTGTGTCAGGATGTGTCTGTTCTTGGCATACAAATGTTTTTCTTCTCTAAAACAACGCTTTTCTCCACTTTTTTTATAATTTTGCAGCCTTAAAACAGGAGGTTGGGTTCGAAGTATCTGAAGGATGCGTGACCGGCAGCCTCCAATAAGCAACGTTCAAAATAAAAACAAAAATAAAACCATGGGTAAATTTGCCGAACATTCAAAGTTTAATCTATCGGAAATCAACAAGGAAGTGTTGAAGAAATGGGACGAAAACCAGGTTTTCGCCAAGAGTATGACAGAACGTGAAGGATGTCCTTCCTTCGTATTCTTCGAAGGACCTCCCTCGGCCAACGGTATGCCGGGCATTCACCACGTCATGGCTCGTACCATCAAGGACATCTTCTGCCGCTACAAGACGATGAAGGGCTTCCAGGTGAAGCGCAAGGCCGGATGGGATACGCACGGACTCCCCGTGGAGCTGGGCGTGGAGAAGGCGCTGGGCATCACGAAGGAAGACATCGGCAAGACCATCTCCGTGGCCGACTACAACGCCGCCTGCCGCAAGGACGTGATGAAGTTCACGAAGGAGTGGGAGGACCTGACGCACAAGATGGGCTACTGGGTGGACATGAAAGACCCTTACATCACTTATGACAACCGCTACATTGAGACCCTCTGGTGGCTGTTGAAGCAGCTCTACAAGAAGGGCCTGCTCTATAAAGGCTATACCATCCAGCCCTATTCGCCCGCCGCAGGTACGGGACTGAGCTCTCACGAGCTGAACCAGCCCGGCTGCTACCGCGACGTGAAGGACTTGACGGTGGTAGGCCAGTTCAAGATGAAGAACCCGAAGCCCGAAATGGCAGAGTGGGGTACACCTTACTTCATCGCCTGGACCACTACGCCCTGGACCTTGCCCAGCAACACAGCCCTCTGCGTAGGCCCGAAGATTGACTACGTGGCCGTGCAGACCTACAACGGCTATACGGGCGAGAAGATGACCGTCGTACTGGCCAAGGCTTTGCTCTACACGCACTTCAACAAAAAGGCCGAAGACGTTGCATTAGAGGACTATAAGCCAGGCGACAAGCTGATCCCCTTCAAGGTAGTAGGCGAGTACAAGGGTACGGACCTCGTAGGCATGGAGTACGAACAGCTCATCCCTTGGGTGAAGCCCACCGAGCTGGACAACGAAGGCAACTGGCAGGAAGCATCGGCCAAGGCTTTCCGCGTCATCCCCGGCGACTATGTGACGACAGAGGACGGTACGGGTATCGTACACATCGCCCCGACCTTCGGTGCCGACGACGCCAACGTGGCACGTGCGGCCGGCATCCCCTCGCTGTTCATGATCAACAAGCGTGGCGAAACCCGCCCCATGGTGGACCTCACGGGTAAGTTCTACCTGCTGGACGAGCTGGACGAGAAGTTTGTGGCCCAGTGCGTCGATACTGAGGCCTACAAGGAATATCAGGGTCGTTGGGTGAAGAATGCCTATGACCCGCAGTTCACCGTCGACGGCAAGTACGACGAGAAGGCCGCCCAGGCAGCCGAGTCGCTCGACTTCTACATCTGCATGATGATGAAAGCCACCAACCAGGCCTTCAAGATAGAGAAGCATGTGCACAACTATCCGCACTGCTGGCGCACGGACAAGCCGGTGCTCTACTATCCGCTGGATAGCTGGTTCATCCGCAGCACCGCCTGCAAGGAGCGCATGATGGAGCTGAACAAGACCATCAACTGGAAGCCCGAGTCAACGGGTACGGGACGCTTCGGCAAGTGGCTCGAGAACCTGAACGACTGGAACCTGAGCCGTTCGCGCTACTGGGGTACACCGTTGCCCATCTGGCGCACCGAGGACGGCACGGAAGAGAAGTGCATCGAATCCGTAGAAGAACTTTACAACGAAATAGAGAAGTCCGTGGCCGCCGGCCTCATGACGGGCAATCCCTACAAGGACAAAGGCTTCGTGCCGGGCGAATATACGAAGGAGAACTATGACAAGATAGACCTGCACCGCCCCTACGTGGACGACATCATCCTCGTTTCGAAGGACGGCAAGCCCATGAAGCGCGAGACCGACCTGATTGACGTTTGGTTCGACTCTGGCTCCATGCCCTATGCGCAGATACACTATCCGTTCGAGAACAAGGAGCTGCTGGACAGCCATCAGGTATATCCCGCCGACTTCATCGCCGAAGGCGTTGACCAGACGCGCGGCTGGTTCTTCACGCTCCATGCCATCGCCACGATGGTGTTCGACAGCGTTTCCTACAAGGCTGTCATCTCCAACGGTCTGGTGCTCGATAAGAACGGCAACAAGATGTCCAAGCGACTGGGCAATGCCGTCGATCCCTTCTCGACCATCGAGAAATACGGTTCCGACCCCTTGCGCTGGTACATGATTACCAACTCTTCGCCGTGGGACAATCTGAAGTTCGACGTCGAAGGTGTGGAGGAAGTGCGCCGCAAGTTCTTCGGTACCTTATATAATACGTATTCCTTCTTCGCCCTCTATGCCAACGTCGACGGCTTCGAATACAAGGAAGCCGACGTGTCCATGGAGAAACGTCCCGAGATAGACCGCTGGATTCTGTCCCTGCTCAATACGCTGGTGAAGAATGTGGATGCCTGCTACAACGACTACGAGCCTACCAAGGCTGGCCGACTGATATCCGACTTCGTCAACGACAACCTGTCTAACTGGTATGTGCGCCTCAACCGCAAACGCTTCTGGGGTGGTGGTATGACTGAAGATAAGCTCTCGGCTTATCAGACCCTCTATACTTGCCTCGAGACGGTGGCCAAGCTGATGGCGCCCATCGCACCGTTCTATGCCGACATGCTCTACAGCGACCTGATTGCCGTGACTGGCCGCGACCAGGTGGTTTCTGTCCACCTCGCCCAGTTCCCCGTATGCGATGAGACACTGGTTAATACCGAACTTGAAGCCCGTATGCAGGTGGCTCAGGACATCACGTCCATGGTACTCGCCCTGCGTCGCAAGGTGAACATCAAGGTACGCCAGCCGCTGCAGTGCATCATGATTCCTGTGGTGGACGAAGAACAGCGTGCCCACATCGAAGCCGTGAAGACGCTCATCATGAACGAGGTGAACGTGAAGGAAATCAAATTTGTCGATGGAGCCGCCGGCGTACTGGTGAAGAAAGTGAAGTGCGACTTCAAGAAGCTGGGTCCGAAGTTCGGCAAGCAGATGAAGGCCGTGGCTGCCTCTGTAGCAGAAATGTCACAGGAAGCTATCGCCGAGCTGGAAAAGAACGGCCGCTACACCTTCAAATTGGACGGTGCGGAGGCTGTAGTCGAGGCTGCCGACGTGGAAATTTTCAGTGAAGACATCCCCGGCTGGCTGGTGGCTAACGAAGGCCGACTGACTGTGGCACTGGAAGTTACCGTTACCGAAGATCTGCGTCGTGAAGGTGTGGCCCGCGAGCTGGTGAACCGCATCCAGAACATCCGCAAGTCCAGTGGCTTTGAAATTACCGACAAAATAAATATTACATTGTCTAAAAATACGCAGACAGATGATGCGGTAAACGAATATAAAGACTATATTTGCAACCAAGTTCTGGCAACCTCACTTATGTTAGTTGATGAAGTACAAGAAGGTACCGAATTGAACTTCGATGACTTCTCGCTCTTTGTGAAGGTTGAAAAGAACTGATAGAGATTGGAAAAGATAATTTAATACCGAAACAAACTAAACACATTACAATTATGGCAGAAAAGACAAGATACTCAGATGCAGAATTGGAAGAGTTTCGCGCCATTATTTTGGAAAAGTTGGAGTTGGCGCAACGTGACTACGATTTGCTGAAAGCCAGTCTGACCGGAGCCGACGGCAATGATACAGATGATACGTCTCCTACATATAAGGTATTGGAAGAAGGGGCCAATACGTTGTCCAAGGAAGAGACTACTCGCTTGGCTCAACGCCAGCTGAAGTTTATCCAAGGACTTCAGGCTGCTTTGGTGCGTATTGAAAACAAAACTTATGGTATTTGCCGTGAGACTGGTAAACTGATACCGAAGGAACGCCTGCGTGCCGTTCCTCATGCTACTTTGAGCATCGAAGCTAAGAATAGCGGTAAAAAGTAATTTGAAACATTAACAGGCTATGGGCTGCGCAAGGATCTGTGTCTTTGTGCTCCTATAGCTTGTGCTTTTTTGGAATGCATAAGGGAATGAAGAGCTTTTGGACAAAAGGGCGGATAGCTTTGTTTGTGATATTCTCGGTATTGTTGGTAGACCAGTTGATAAAAGTGGCTGTAAAGACGGGAATGTATTGGCATGATAGTATTAATGCTATCGGCTGGCTATACGACAAATTGGGCATTCAAGCCGAACCTCCTACATGGTTTTATATATTCTTTACAGAAAACAACGGAATGGCTTTTGGAATGGAGATTGTCGGAAAGTTATTCTTGACTTCATTTCGCATTGTTGCAGTAGCTGTTATCGGGTGGTTCCTTTATAAATTTGTACAGCATAAGATGAAGACTGGCTTCATTGTATGTGTGTCATTGGTTTTGACGGGAGCCTTAGGCAATATTGTTGACAGTGTATTTTACGGCGTACTGTTTAGCGAAAGTACCAGTTACCAACTGGCTTCATTTCTGCCAGAGGGAGGAGGATATGCTCCTTTGTTTTACGGCAAGGTAGTAGATATGTTTTATTTCCCTATTATCGAAGCTAATTGGCCTTTATGGATGCCTTTTGTCGGGGGAGATCATTTTATTTTTTTCAGTCCGATATTTAATTTCGCGGATGCTGCAATCAGTTGTGGCATTGTCGCCTTGTTGCTGTTCTATAGCAAATATTTGAATGAAGCTTATCATGAAGTGACAAAGAAAGGATGAAACGTAGCAATCAAATTCAACGGTATGGTCTGTTCGTTTTCTTAGTCTGGACATTATTTGCGTGTCAGGTAAAACGTCCTGAAACGGTATTGTCGGATAAACAAATGGAGGACGTACTTTATGACTATCATATAGCCAAAGCATTGGGTGAAGCATTATCTTATAATGAGAATTATAAGCGTGTACTTTACGTCGAGTCTGTTTACAAGAAATACGGAATAACAGAAGCACAATTTGATTCATCAATGGTTTGGTATGCTAGAAATCCAGAAGTCTTAAGTAAGATTTATGAAAATATCAATGCACGGCTGAAAGCAGAAAAAGCAACTGTTGAGGATTTGTTGGCTTTGCGTGAAGGTAAGCCTCAAACTTCAGCTCCCGGTGATAGTGTGGATGTCTGGTTTGGACAGGAGCTTTATCGGTTGTCAGGGATGCCGTTGAATAATAAAGTGACCTTTTCGCTGCCTGCAGACAGTAACTTTTTCGGTCGTGATACGTTACGTTGGAATATCCGTTTTCTGTATCCTGACAAGGAGTTTGATAGTATTTCTGCTCCTATCATGGCCATGTCCCTACATTATAAAAATGATAGTGTAATTAGTGCTTTTCGTAAGATTTTCACTACGGGTGATTATTCTATATCTTTACAAAGCGACACGATGGGAGAACTTAAAGAAGTGAACGGTTTTGTCTACTATTCTAGTTCGGAGAAAAAGTCTTTGTTGCTTGATAAGATTTCTCTCATGCGTTATCATAGTGCCGATTCTGTAGCTGTTGCAGTAACAGATACTTTGAAAGCTGCTGAAAAGGATACTTTGAATGTGAAAAAGGAACCGGAGAATATAGATAAGGACAGCTTGGAGTCGGATAAGAAAGAACTGAATACTATACCTCGCATGCGACCTAAACCATCGTCTACGTTGGTTCAACCACAAAAACAGGAAGCTCGTCCTCGTTTGCAAAAAAGAAGGGTAAATTAGGCTGAAAGGATTTGAATGATGAAACGGTATGCTTCTCATTACCTGTATTTACCAGGATATGGCTTTTTGTGGCATTATGTTGTGCAGATGCACGAAAATTGTGTGGAAGCTCTTTTCCCCATGTCTGACGAAATAGAAAGTACAGAATGGCAACCGGGGGTTATTGCTTTAGTTCCTTTGGAGGCAGATGTATCTGCGCTTTCGTTCAATTCTAAGGATATTCTTTCTGAAGTTCCTGTAGAAGTTGTGGAGCGTATGTCGTGTTTGGTGCCTGTCCTTTTGTTTCCTTTTGATTTTACAAGGATGGAGCCTGTCTCCGAAACTCGGCACAAACTACTGCAGTAGCGATGGCTACGTTGAGCGATTCCGAAGTTTCCCGTCCGGTCGGATAATTAGGGATATAGAGCCGACGGTTGATCAGGCTGCCTACTTCCGGACTGATACCGTTCCCCTCGTTGCCCATCACGATCAGACCGTTTTTCGAAAGCTTTTCTCCGTACATGTTCTCTCCATCCAGAAAGGTTCCGTATACTGGTATGTCCGTTTCTAAGTTTCGTATCAGGTCAGGCAGGGGAGTGTAGTGTATTCTTACATGTGCAATGCCCCCCATAGTGGCCTGCATAGCTTTAGGATTGTAGATGTCTGCCGTTTGGGGTGAGCAGAATACGTCCTCAATACCAAACCAGTCGGCCAGGCGTATGATGGTCCCCAGATTTCCAGGATCCTGTATGTCATCCAGAGCCAGGCATAGAGAATGGCCGATAACCGACGGATCTGTCGGATATTCCGGTTGGTCGAATACAGCTAGTACTTGTTGCGGTGTTTTTAGCAGGCTGGCACGTGACAGCTCTTCTTCGTTTACTATCAATGTTTCACCAACATCGTTTAGTTGTAGTTCTTTATTGTTTATGAACCATTTGTCTGTTGCAGCCAGTAATCTGCAATGAAAATGTCCCAATAAATCTCCTACGAGTTTGTGACCCTCAGCTAAAAATGCCTTTTCTGTTTTTCGGTTCTTTTTGAGTTCCAGGGAATGGATATATTTAATTTTGTTTTTGCTCAGTGCCATATTCCGCTTCTTTATCTTTTTCGCAAATGTACGTCATTATTTTCAGATAATCAAAACAATGTGCATCGTGAAGATATAAGTCGTATGTGCTGTTTTCAGGCCTTGTTTTGTAAACATGGACTTTAGCTCCGTAAAGTGGCACTTTAGCGCGCTAAAGAGGGACTTTACGAAGCTGAAGTAGTACTTTATTTTCTGGAACAAAAGATGGTATTCGGATGATGCTCTTTGGGGCCCATTTGTTTTTGCAAACCGAAAAAATAAGGTATATTTGTCGCAGTTTATATGTGTGTGCTGATATGAAGAAAGGCTTGTATTGTGTAATATCCGTTCTCGCTTTGTTGCTGTCGGTCTCTTGTTCATCTACTAAGTATGTGCCCGATGGCTCTTATTTGCTGGACGAAGTGAGTATACATACGGATAATAAAGAGGTAAAGCCTTCCAGTCTTTCCATGTATGTACGACAGAATCCTAATGCCAAATGGTTTAGTTTGTTCAAGACTCAGCTGTATGTCTATAATTGGTCGGGTGCCGACAGTACTCGGTGGATAAACCGAGTGTTGCGTAAGGTTGGGGATGCTCCTGTGATTTATCGGAAAGAAGATGCGGATCGTACTCGTGAAGAGATGACCAAAGCAGTTCAGAATATGGGCTATATGGGAGCTTCTGTTGAGACGGAATGTCATGTGAAAAAGAAAAAGATACGGCTTGTCTATAACGTGGCTACAGGAAAACCGTACATTGTGAGAACTATCCGTTATGATATTCCCGATGACAATATTCGCAATTTGATGCAGCTCGATTCGGCGGGTACCTATTTATCTGAAGGTATGCGTTTTGATGTGAATCAGCTGGATGCCGAGCGGCAACGTATTACAAATAATTTGTTAGGGAATGGTTATTATAAATTCAATAAGGATTTTCTTTCTTATACTGCTGATACTGCACGCAATACTTATCTTGTGGATTTGACTCTTCACCTTTTGCCTTACAGGCAGCGGGGAGGAACGGGAAGCCAGCAGCATCGTCAATATACGATCGGAAAAGTAGGTTTTGTGACTGATTACAATGTGTTGCAGTCTTCCGCTAATAGTATTGAAGTGAATGATTCTCTTCATTACAACGGTCTATCGTTTTATTATAAGGATAAGTTATATCTGAGGCCTCAACTTTTGGAGAATAATCTTCATATTTTGCCGGGTGATTTATATGATGAACGGAAGGTTCAGCGCACCTATTCTAATTTTGGTCGTTTGCAGGCATTGAAATATACCAATATCCGTTTTGTCGAAGAACGTGAGGACAGTACTCGTTTGGATGCCTATATTATGTTGACCAAAAGCAAACACAAGTCTGTTTCATTCGAACTTGAAGGTACAAATTCAGCGGGTGATCTGGGTGCAGCGGCAGCAGTGTCTTTCCAGCATCGTAACTTGTTCAGAGGTTCCGAAGCTTTGATGCTTCGTTTTCGTGGAGCCTATGAGGCTATTTCACCCTTGAAAAGTGGATATAATCAAGAAAATTATATGGAACTGGGGGCTGAAGCGACAATCAATTTCCCTCGTTTCATGTTCCCTTTTTTAAGCAGAGATTTTAGACGTACAATTAGGGCAACTACTGAATTTGGATTGCAATACAATTATCAGATGCGTCCAGAATTCACTCGTATTGTGGCATCAGGTAGTTGGAGCTATCGCTGGGGAATGCAACGTCAGCGTTCGCAACATCGTATAGATTTGCTTGACATCAATTACTTATATATGCCATGGATCGATCCTGCTTTTCGTGAAATCTATCTTGACAAGGAGCAGAATTATATATTGGCTTATAATTATGAAGACCGTTTTATTGTTCGTTCGGGTTATAGCTATACTTATAACAGTGCTGGCCAGGCATTGATGAATAATGCATTGTTGGGCAATTCTTATTCTGTGCGTATCAATATAGAATCTGCAGGTTCTTTACTGTATGGCTTGGCCAAGCTGACAGGGATGAAAAAAAATGAGTCAGGTGAATATACATTGTTAAATATTCCTTTTGCTCAATACATAAAAGGAGATATCGATTATGCGAAGAATTTTGTAATAGACAATCGTAATTCGTTAGCATTTCATGTAGGTGGAGGTATTGCCGTCCCTTATGGAAATGCGAGTGTTGTTCCATTTGAAAAACGATATTTTTCTGGAGGAGCTAATAGCGTACGTGGATGGTCTGTTCGAGAACTGGGGCCTGGTTCCTATGTTGGCGATAGAAACAATTTCTTAAATCAGTCGGGAGATATCAAACTGGATGCCAGTGTGGAATATCGTACGCATCTTTTTTGGAAACTGCATGGGGCATTGTTTGTTGATGCTGGCAATATTTGGACTTTGCATGAATATGAAAGCCAGCCGGGGGGACAATTTAAATTTAATACTTTTTACAAGCAGATAGCTGTCGCTTATGGTATGGGAATCCGTTTGGATCTGGATTTTTTCGTTTTACGTTTTGATGCTGGTATGAAGGCTATCAATCCTGTTTACGAAAGTGGGCGGAATCGTTATCCTATTGTTCATCCAGATTTCAGTCGTGATTTTGCTTTTCACTTTGCGGTAGGTTATCCATTTTAAACAAATAAATATGAGACGATAAATGATGAAATATATTTTATTATTATGTGGACTGTTTGTCTACTTTGGGAATATCTCTGCCAAACCATTTGCAGTATCGGAAGATACTGTTCGTTTTATAAATCCTTTTGCTCATTCTATTACTTTTAGTGGCAATTTTGGCGAACTTCGTGCTAACCATTTTCATGGGGGGCTTGACTTTAAGACGGGAGGGGTAACAGGAAAGCCTGTACGTGCATTGGCTGACGGGTACATTTCACGTATCCGTGTAACACATGGATCAGGCTACGTGCTCGATGTCGTCTATAACAATGGTTATTCTACTATTAACCGTCACTTGGAAGCTTTCGTAGGCGATATTGCTCGACGTGTGGAGGATTTGCAATATGAGCAGGAGAGCTGGGAAGTAGAGATTGTGCCTGAGGCAGGGGAATATCCCGTCAAGACAGGACAAATCATTGCTTATAGCGGCAATACAGGTTATTCGTTTGGACCTCATTTACATTTGGACGTTATCGAGACGGCCACGGAAGACTATGTAGACCCGTTGCCTTTCTTTGCCGGACAGGTGAAGGATCACACGGCGCCGCGGGCGCAGGGCATCATGCTCTTTCCGCAAC
Organism: Caecibacteroides pullorum; assembly: GCF_019239235.1. Classification (GTDB taxonomy): domain Bacteria; phylum Bacteroidota; class Bacteroidia; order Bacteroidales; family Bacteroidaceae; genus Bacteroides; species Bacteroides pullorum. The sequence continues at coordinate 87,048 of NZ_JAAZTS010000003.1, forward strand.
GCGGACGGGGTGTGGTGAATGGCAAGACGACGAGACAAACTTTTGGTCTGAACCAGACGACGGGCATCACGGCTTGGGGTGAGATAGGAGCAGGTATCCGTGCCTATGATTACATGGACGGGGTGCATAACCGTTACGGCGTACATACGGTGATTCTCGAAGTGGATGGGCAGGAAGTTTTTCGTAGTGTAGTGGATCGTTTTGCCTACGATGAGAATCGCTACATTAACTCTTGGACTTATGGGCAATATATGAAGTCGTTCATCGACCCCGGTAATCGTCTCCGTCTGCTACATGCCTCGAATGGCAACCGTGGGTTGGTGACCATCGACGAGGAGCGGCCCTATCGCTTTGTCTATACGCTGCGCGACGCGCTGGGCAACGAGTCGAAGGTGCGCTTCACTGTGCAGGGCCATCGGAGTGAGATTCCTGTGGTGGAACATCGCGAGAAGTATCATTTCCGTTGGGACAAGGTGAATTATCTGCAGGAACCTGGCCTCGAGCTGGTATTGCCCCGCGGCGTACTCTACGAAGATGCTTATCTGAATTATGCGGTTCGTGGCGATAGTGGTGACATAGCCTTTACCTATCAACTGAACGACCGCAACATTCCCTTGCACAAGGCATGCAATCTACGTATCGGATTGCGTCACCGTCCGTTGGCCGACAGCACGAAGTACTACGTGGCGAGTGTTAGTGCTAAAGGCAGTAAATACAACATGGGTGGTCACTACGTGAACGGCTACATGGAGGTGAAGGTGCGCGATCTGGCTACCTACACCGTAGCTATTGATACCGTTCCACCCATACTGACGCCTGTAGGGCAGGCCGGTTGGGGACGTACGGGACGTATCGTTTTTAAGGCAAAGGACGCACAGACAGGCATCGCCTCCTATCGTGGTACCATCGACGGAAAATATGCTCTCTTCGGCAAACCGAACTCTGTGAAGGGAGAGTTGGTGTGCCAACTTGACCCTCGTCGGGTGAAGAAAGGCGGCAGTCACGTGCTGGTGATGAGTGTCACTGACGGTTGCGGCAACGTCACTATACGTCAGTATCGCTTTGTGTGGTAAATACTTAATATTCAAATAATAAAAATTATCGATTATGAAGATTAGAAGATTGACCCTTGCTGTCGTTTGTATGGCAGCAGCCGTAGCTGATACACTGGCTTGTACCAATCTTATTGTGGGCAAGAACGTGTCGGCCGACGGTTCGACCATCATTTCCTATTCGGCCGATTCCTATTCGCTGTTCGGCGAGTTGTATCACTACCCTGCTGGCATGCACAAGAAGGGAACGATGATCAATGTTTATGAGTGGGATACGGGTAAGTACCTGGGACAGATAGAACAGGCTCGTCAAACCTATAATGTAGTGGGCAACATGAACGAATTTCAGCTGACGATTGGAGAGACCACTTTCGGCGGGCGTCCTGAGTTGGTGGACACGACAGGTGTTATCGACTATGGTAGCTTGATTTACCTGGGCTTGCAACGTTCGCGTACGGCACGTGAGGCTATCAAGGTGATGACCGAGCTGGTGCAGGAGTATGGCTATTATAGCAGTGGCGAATCTTTTACCATTGCCGACCCCAATGAAGTGTGGATTATGGAGATGATAGGCAAGGGGCCCGGCGTACGTGGTGCCGTGTGGGTGGCTGTTCGTGTGCCGGACGACTGTATCTCGGCTCATGCCAACCAGAGCCGTATCCATCAGTTCGACATGAACGACAAGGAAAACTGCATGTATTCGCCTGATGTCATTTCCTTTGCCCGCGAGAAGGGCTACTTCAATGGGGTGAATAAGGACTTCAGCTTCTCCAAGGCCTATGCACCTCTTGATTTTGGTGCACGCCGCTATTGCGAGGCTCGCGTGTGGAGCTACTTCAATATGTTTACCGACCGTGGCGAAGAGTTTCTGCCCTATATCCAGGGTACGACCGATGAGCCGATGCCTCTTTATATAAAACCTAACCGCAAAATTTCCGTGCAAGATGTGAAGAACGCCATGCGCGACCACTACGAAGGCACGGCACTCGACATCACAAAGGATTTTGGTGCTGGTCCTTATCATACTCCCTACCGGCTCTCACCACTGGAGTTTGAAGTGAACGGACAGAAATACTTTAACGAGCGTCCCATCTCCACCCAGCAGAGCGGCTTCGTGTTCGTGGCACAGATGCGCGAGAACCTGCCCGATGCCGTAGGTGGCGTGCTGTGGTTCGGCCTGGACGATGCCAACATGACGGTGTTCACGCCTGTCTATTGCTGCGCTACTCGTGTACCTGAGTGCTACACACGTGTAGACGGTGCCGACTACATCACCTTCTCCTGGAAGTCTTCTTTCTGGATATACAACTGGGTGGCCAACATGGTATATCCGCGCTATGATCTGATGATGGATGATGTGCGGGCTGTGCAGAACGAAATTGAGACTACCTTCAACCAGGCACAGGAAGGTATCGAAGCTGTTGCTGTGAAACTGCTGGAAACCGATCCTGCCAAAGCCAAGGAATTCTTGACGAACTACACCGTGATGACGGCTCAGAGCACACACGACGCTTGGAAACGCCTTGGTGAATTCTTGATTGTTAAATATAATGACGGTGTGGTGAAGCGCGTAAAGGACGGTAAGTTTGAACGTAATTCCATCGGTCAACCGGCCGGTGTCATCCGTCCAGGCTATCCGAAAGAGTTTCTTGAAGAATATGTGAAACAAACAGGAGACCGATATAAAATTCCTGAATAATTTGTTTCTTCATTTTATCTGATTATCTTTGTCGGACAGTAAAACAGATAATGTATTAACCTATAAAATAATAGATTTATGGAAAATCAAGATTTGATTAAATTGGTTACTGAGAAAGCTCAAGAGTGGCTGGGACCGGCTTTTGATGCTGAGACTCAGGCCGAAGTGAAGAAAATGCTGGAAAACGACGATAAGACGGAGCTGATAGAAAGCTTCTATAAAGATCTGGAGTTTGGTACGGGTGGCTTGCGTGGTATTATGGGTGCCGGTAGCAATCGTATGAACATATATACTGTGGGTGCCGCTACGCAAGGTTTGGCCAACTACCTGAACAAGTGTTTTGCTGGTCAACCTATTTCTGTCGTTGTAGGTCATGACTGTCGTAACAACAGCCGTAAGTTTGCTGAAATCTCAGCCGACATTTTCTCGGCTAACGGTATTAAGGTCTATCTGTTCGACGATCTGCGTCCTACGCCTGAAGTGTCCTTCGCTATTCGTCATTTGGGTTGCCAGAGCGGCATCAATATCACGGCTAGCCATAATCCACGTGAATATAACGGCTATAAAGCTTATTGGGACGACGGTGCACAAGTGCTGGCTCCGCACGATACCGCTATTATCGATGAGGTGAACAAGGTGAAGGTGGCCGACATCAAATTCAACGGCAATAAGGAACTTATCCAGATTATCGGCGAGGATGTGGACAAAGCATACTTGGAGAAGGTACATTCCATTTCTATCGACCCCGAAGTCATCAAGCGTCAGAAGGATCTGAGCATCGTCTATACGCCGCTCCATGGTGCTGGACGTGCGCTCATTCCCGCTTCATTGAAGCTGTGGGGTTTTGAAAATGTACATTGCGTGGAGTCACAGATGGTGAAAGACGGTAACTTCCCGACGGTTGTTTCGCCCAATCCCGAGAATGCTGAAGCACTGACACTGGCCATTAAGCTGGCCAAGGAAATCGATGCCGACATCGTGATGGCCAGTGATCCTGATGCTGACCGTGTAGGCATGGCTTGCAAGGACGATAAGGGCGAGTGGGTGCTCATCAACGGTAATCAGACTTGTCTGCTCTTCCTTTACTATATCATCAAGAATCGTCTGGCTACGGGCAAAATGCAGCCGGGCGACTTTATTGTGAAGACCATCGTTACGACCGAACTTATTAAGGCCGTGGCTGACAAGAACAAGGTCGAGATGCTCGACTGTTACACGGGCTTCAAATGGATTGCTCGCGAAATTCGCCTGCGCGAAGGCAAGCAGCAGTACATCGGTGGCGGTGAAGAAAGCTATGGTTTCCTGGCTGAAGACTTCGTGCGCGACAAGGATGCTGTTTCGGCCTGCTCGCTGCTGGCTGAAATCTGTGCCTGGGCTAAGGATCAGGGAAAGACGCTCTACGATGTGCTGATGGGTATCTATGTAGAATATGGTTTCTCGAAAGAAACTACCGTCAACGTGGTGAAACCGGGCAAGAGCGGCGCCGAAGAAATCAAGGCTATGATGGACAACTTCCGTGCTAATCCGCCGAAGGAAATCGGAGGATCGAAGGTGTGTGTAGTGAAGGACTACAAAACGCTTGAGATGACTGATGCTGCTGGCAAAATAAGCAAGCTCGACATGCCTGAATCATCGAACGTGCTCCAGTATTTCACGGAAGACGGTACGAAGATTTCTGTCCGTCCCTCAGGTACGGAACCGAAGATCAAGTTCTACATTGAGGTGAAGGGCGAAATGGGTTGCCCGAAGTGCTATGCCGGAGCTAATGCCGATGCTGAAGAAAAGGTGAAGGCAGTGCGTGCATCGCTGGGCATTTGAATGATATAAGTTTTTGACATCATAAATTCCTTCCGCTCCTGTTCTAGTTTGAATGTTGCAGCGGGAGGAATTTTTCTTTTTGTGGTATAATAGCATTTATGATAATGACAGAGAATAATTATAGACCTGTTGATACCCGTTATGAGGCAGGGATGAAATATCGTCGTGCAGGCCACAGCGGAATTCAGTTACCGGAAATCTCGCTTGGGTTATGGCATAATTTTGGCGATGTAGATACATTGTCTGAAAGCCGTCGTAAGCTACATCATGCTTTTGATTGTGGAATCACCCATTTTGATTTGGCTAATAATTATGGACCTTCTCCTGGCAGTGCAGAGGAAACGTTCGGATATGTGATGAAACATTCTTTTGCTTCGTATCGTGACGAATTATTCATTTCTACCAAGGCAGGACACGACATGTGGCCTGGACCGTATGGTACATGGGGTTCGCGCAAATCTCTTATGGCGAGTCTTGATCAAAGTCTCCGCCGTATGAATCTTGATTATGTGGATATTTTCTATTCGCATCGTTACGATCCGTATACGCCGCTTGAAGAAACAATGCAGACATTGGTGGATATTGTTCGTCAGGGAAAGGCTCTTTATGTAGGCATTTCCAAATATCCTTTGGAAGAGGCGCAGAAAGCTTATGATTATTTGAAAAGCCATGATGTCCATTGCCTGCTTTATCAGGGAAGATATAACCTTCTGGACAGAAAAGTGGAAGAAACAGGAATCTTGAAGCAAGTAGCGGAAAATGCTACTGGTTTTATTGCCTTTTCGCCATTGGCACAAGGATTGCTTTCGGGACGTTATCTTGATGGCATTCCTGCCACTTCGCGTATAGCTCGGGGCGGTTTTCTGAAACAGGAGGCATTGACAGAAGATGTAATGCACAAAGTGAGAGCTTTGAATGAGGTCGCCCGGCGTCGTGGACAGACCTTGGCTGAAATGGCTTTAGCTTGGCTGTTAAAAGATGATTTGGTTACATCTGTAATTGTTGGCGTTAGCTCTGTAGAACAATTGGATGATAATTTTAAGGCCTTGCGTAATACAGCTTTTAGCGTTGAGGAACAGGATGAAATTGAAAAAATACTCACTTCTGTTGCAAAGTGAGTATTTATGATAGCTTGCGCAATTGTTGCATAGATTGAACTTCTGTTTTTCAATTTATGTAGCAATTGCGCAAACTTGTTAAGGTATATAAGAGGTAGTTTTTTTGTTACTCGGTTCGTTTGCATGCATTTACTTGCAGAAACTCGTCAAACAGAGTTTTGTAGTTACCATGCACTAAAATATGATGATTACCTAATGGATTCTTTAGAAAATAACTTGCTGGAGAATCCAGTTTGATTCGTACCTGTGTACGACACATGTTGATATAATTGGTATTTTCGGTCAGTCTGCCGGTCGTTAGGTAATATTCATCCAGGCATTCTCCTCCACATTTCACGATTGTCACATCTCCCAAAGGAAGCAATCCTTGAATACCGATGCTCATGTCTGTTTCAAAGTGGCTGCGTAGAATGAATTGTTCAGTCTGCTTTAATCCTATGGTACAATGAGCCAGTATGATTTCATTGGTGCGCGCATTGATCATAGATGGATTGGCCATGAAAGCTGCTTGACCGGTGAGTGTTTTGGTAATCAACATTGTAAATATGGATTGCAAGTCTCCTTCACATCCAGCTATAATGCCTTCGTCATTTAGCAAAGATAACGCCAGGCATCCACTTGTTCCTGTCGACTCAATCAGCTTGAAGCAGCTCAATGTCAAAGCAGCTAATTTTTCTTCCTCTACAATTCGTTTTAGTGCTTTATAAATCTTCATGGCTTTCAGCATATCTTCAGGTGAGGCCTCTCGACAGGCTAATGCTTTTTCTGCCAACTCAGCACAGGCATTGCCCACTTCGTCATCTGAGATACTGTTGAAATATTCTGTGACACGTTCTAAAGGAATATCGGTATATTCTATTCCCCAACGGCGTTTTGCCAACAGATAATCGACGTTACTGGAAATAAGCCAGCTGGATGGGGTGCCAATAACTCCGATACGGGATCCGTTAAGCTTGCGTTGTGCTTTAAAATTATTGTACATTACAAGCAAACGTTTAATGATTTCTGTCAGCTCTCCGTGCAAAATCTCGCTTCGCATGCCACGGGTTCGGAGCCAGGATGAAATTTCGAGGGCTGCGGCGAGTGAATTTTGCATACCATCTGCTAATAATATGGTAGGGCGGGGAAGTTGTTCGAAATGCTGCATGACTAGTCGCTCCACTCCTCCAGTAGCGATAAACAGAATGCTGAAATCATCAGGAGTGAGGCTATTCATTTGTTGGTAGTCTACGAAGCGTACGGTGAAATATTTTTCCAGTTCGGCAAGAACAATTTCATGGGAACTGCGGACGGATGCCTGCTTATGAAGCAGCGAGGCAAAAGTTATGAGGTTGATGACCATGGTATGATAATTGACGTTTTTGTATATCCAAAGGTAAGAGTTTCTTTTCACATAGCATAACGTTTTTAATATAGATAAGGTTTTTAAAGTTTTTATGCCATGCACTCCTATGGTATCAAATAAATCGCTACATTTGCAATTTCTAAATAACTTGGAATAAAAGTATCAGCAAATGCAAACTTCTAAACTGTAAAAAAGAACAAGACTCATGCCGAAAATATCCATCCGGGGGACGGAGATGCCTGCATCTCCCATCCGCAAGCTGGCTCCACTGGCCGATGCCGCCAAACAAAGGGGCATACATGTGTTTCACCTGAACATCGGACAGCCCGACCTGCCTACACCGCAGGTGGCCATCGACGCCATTCGCAATATCGACCGCAAGGTGTTGGAGTACAGCCCTAGCGCGGGCTACCGTAGCTATCGTGAGAAGCTGGTGGGCTACTACGAGAAATATAACATCCACTTGACAGCGGATGATATCATCGTGACCTCGGGTGGATCGGAGGCGGTGCTTTTTTCCTTTATGGCCTGTCTGAATCCGGGCGACGAAATCATTGTGCCCGAACCGGCTTATGCTAACTACATGGCTTTTGCCATTTCGGCCGGCGCCAAGATACGTACCATAGCTACCACCATTGAGGAAGGCTTTTCGCTACCCAAGGTGGAGAAATTTGAGGAGCTGATTAATGAGCGTACGCGTGCCATCCTCATCTGCAATCCTAACAACCCTACGGGGTATCTCTATACCCGCCGCGAGATGAACCAGATACGTGACCTGGTGAAGAAGTATGACCTCTTCCTCTTCTCGGATGAGGTGTACCGTGAGTTCATCTATACCGGTTCGCCCTATATCTCTGCTTGCCATTTGGAGGGTATCGAACAGAACGTAGTGCTTATTGATTCTGTATCGAAGCGTTATTCGGAGTGCGGTATTCGCATTGGTGCGCTGATTACAAAGAACAAGGAAATTCGCGATGCTGTAATGAAGTTCTGCCAGGCCCGTCTCAGTCCTCCTTTGATTGGACAGATTGCTGCCGAGGCTTCGCTTGATGCAGGAGAGGACTACCTGCGTGACACGTACGACGAGTATGTGGAGCGTCGTAAGTGCCTCATCGACGGACTGAATCGTATCCCCGGTGTCTATTCGCCCATTCCGATGGGAGCTTTCTATACCGTGGCCAAGTTGCCGGTGGACGATTCGGACAAGTTCTGTGCCTGGTGTTTGTCCGACTTCGAATACGAAGGTCAGACGGTATTCATGGCACCCGCGTCGGGCTTCTACACCACACCTGGTGCTGGACGCAACGAAGTACGCATTGCCTATGTGTTGAAAAAGGAAGATCTGACGCGTGCCCTCTTTGTACTTCAAAAAGCGTTGGAGGCATACCCAGGAAGAACGGAGTAACTTATTATGAACCTGCCTCTATTTATCGCTCATCGTATCTATCGTGACAATGACTCCGGCAAACAGGTTTCGCGGCCGGCGGTACTCATTGCTATGATTGGTATTGCCATCGGATTGGCGGTGATGATTGTAACTGTGTCTGTCATTGTCGGATTTAAGAAAGAGGTGCGCGACAAGATTGCAGGTTTCGGTTCGCATATACAAATAACCAACCTTAATGCCGGTTCTCTTTACGAGTCGCTTCCTATCTCGATGACGACGGCAGAGTTGGATTCACTGCGTGCCAATACAGACATCCACTACGTGCAGCGCTATTCGCTCAAGGCGGGAATGATCAAGACGGACGAGGCTTTTCAGGGCATGTTGCTCAAGGGTATCGGGCCGGAGTATGATACGGAGTTCTTCCGTCGTCATTTGCTCGAAGGCGAGATGCCTCAGTTCAGCGATACGGCTTCGTCCAATCGGGTAGTTATTTCGCGTTCATTGGCCGACAAACTGAAACTGAAATTAGGCGACAAGATAGATACTTATTTCATACAGGATAATATCCGGGCGCGCCGCTTGATCATCGCAGGCATTTATCAGACCAATCTGACCGAGTTTGATAACCTCTATCTTGTTACCGACCTCTATACGGTGAACCGTCTGAACCGTTGGGAAACCGACCGCTTTAGCGGACTGGAGCTGACAGTGAACGACTACAGCCGCTTGGAAGATATTACGTGGGAACTGGCTTCCGGTCTGGAGGGAAAAACCGACCGTTATGGACAAGAGTTCTGTGCCCGCAACATTGAACAGCTCAATCCTGGCATCTTTGCCTGGCTTGGTATTCTGGACGTCAACATCTGGGTGATCCTGGTGCTGATGATTGGTGTGGCGGGCTTTACGATGATATCGGGGCTACTCATCATCATCATCGAGCGTACATCAATGATTGGTGTGCTGAAGTCACTGGGAGCTGATAACCGCACCATCCGTCACTTGTTCTTGTGGTTTTCGGTATTCCTCATTGGTAAGGGAATGTTGTGGGGCAATGCTATCGGGCTGGCTTTTTATTTTGTACAGCGTTTCTTCGGGCTCTTCAAGCTCGATCCTACTACGTATTACATGGATACTGTTCCTGTTTCTTTCAATCTGTGGATATTCCTGTTACTCAATGTTGGTACACTTCTTGCCTCGGTGCTGATGCTGGTGGGGCCGTCTTATCTTATTGCTCGCATCCGTCCGGCCGACTCCATGCGCTACGAATGATTCTTCCTTTTTCTTTTTTATTTCCGCAGGAACTCCCGCTTGTCGCGGAAGAGGCAGTAGAGTTTCCAGCGTAGGGACTGGAGCGGCTGCAGGATGTCGAAGATGGGGAGGAGTAAATAATGTCGGTATTTCTCGTCCAGATCTTTGGCTGTGATGTTGATGACAAGTGCCTGCATCACGAAACGGAATACGAACTGCAGGAAGCCGAGAGCTGCCACCAACCAGTGGGTATGCAGGGCAGCCAAGACGACCGTCGCTATCCATGCGGCATGGAACAGCAGGCGGCTGAAGGTTTCGAATCCCAAGATCCAACGCTGTGCGCCGTGGTAGAGGCGGGCGGTGGATGCATAGCCTATCTTTTCTTCGCGCCAGTCCTTGGTGCGGAGCAGGGGTTGCATACGGACAACGGCTGCCGGATCGGTTTCCACGCGGGTGTTGTCCCGGCGGGCCACTTGGTTGACGAAGAGGTCGTCGTCGCCGCGGCGCAGGTTCAGGTGGGCCGAGAAGCCTTTCTGGTCGAAGAAGAGCTGCTTGCGGTAGGCCAGGTTGCGGCCGATGCCCATGTAGGGACTGCCAGCCAGAGCGAAGCCCAAGTAGCGCATGGCGGTGAAGAGGTTGTCGAAGGCGGCGCGGCGGTGCAGCCAGTTGCGGCCGCGTTCGTATCCGCTGTAGCCCAACACCACTTCGGTGCGCGAGGTGAAGTTGCGGGCCATCAAGCGCAGCCACTGGTTGCTTTGCGGACAGCAGTTGGCTTCGGTCAGCACCAGCCAGTCGTAGCGGGCGGCACGGATGCCCAGCGTGACGGCCAGCTTCTTGCGGCTGATATAGCGTGAAGAGTCGGGCACGAAGCTGTGATACAGGTTGGAGTAGCGGTTTTCGAGCTGGGTCAGGTAGTCTTCGCTTTCGCTCTTTTCACCGTCGTTGATGACGATGACTTCGAACTGCGGATAGTCCTGTTCGAGGATGGCGGGCAGGTTGCGGCGCAGATTTTCCACTTCTTCGTGGGCGCAGATGATGACGGACAAGGGCGGCAGCTCCTGTGTGAAGTGCAGGTCGTCGCGCCCGGCCTTGCGGCTGCGCAGGTGGATGCGATTGTAGAGGGCGAGGTAGTAGAGGGCCTGGACGGCCAGCAGGATGCCGGTTGCTGCCAGCAGGTATTGTTCTGTTGTGTCGAATGCGAATGCTTCCATTTTGTTTCGTTATAGTGTTGCGCAAAAGTACAAATTTTCGTCCACACCTTGTACTGCCTGCCCGTCCTTTTTTCTTACCCTTCCAGCACGGGCACCGTCAGGAAGCGGCATTGCGGGAAGTGGCGCCCGAGGTAGCGGCGCAGGTACTGCTGCGTGTCCTGCTGGATGGTGGTGTCGGCCAGAGTGGGATAGAGGTTGTAGAGCACGGTGTCGAGGCGGATGCCGCGGCGGGCCACGGCTTCCAGGCTGAGGAGGGTATGGTTCACGCTGCCCAGCTTGCCCGAGGTGACGAAGACGAGCGGATAGCCCCGTTCGGCGATGTAGTCGATGGTGAGGTACTCGTCCTTCAGGGGGACCATCAGGCCGCCGGCACCTTCGACCAGCACCGTGTCGTAGCGGCGGGCCAGTTCCTGCGTAGCCTGCCCGATGCGGTCGAAGTCTATTTCGCGGTGGTCGATGCGTGCGGCCAGGTCGGGCGAGGCGGGGTAGGAGAAGATTTCGGGCATGGTGAGTCCTTCGCGGTCTTCGGGCAGGTAGCCGGTGCCCATGAGGCGGCGGTGCAGGTCGATATCCTCGCTGTGGCCCACGTTGCCTGTCTGGATGAATTTCTGGGTGATGACCCGTTTCCCTTTTTGGATGAGTTGCGCCGCATACCAGGCGGTGCAGTAGGATTTTCCGGCATCGGTGTCGATGCCGCTGATGAAGTAGATGTTGTTCATATTGTTGGTGTTTTTTTGGAAGAAATCACATATATCGGTTGATACGTCAGGCTCACGCCTTCGGACGAGCCGAAGCGGCGGAGGTATTCGTCGCAGAACGCTTGCAGGCGTCCGCGGCTCCAGGTCTGCTTCTCCGTGCCGGTGACGCCCGTCATGCGCAGGTGGCGCAGGACGTCGACGGGGGTGGGGAAGCGGAGTACGGCCTCTTCCTGCTCCAGGTGGAGGATGCAGAAGCCGGCGTCTTCCAGCTCGCGGCGGAGTTGCTGGGGAGGCGTGTAGTCCAGCCCGTTGCCTGTCAGCGTGCGTATCTCGAGCAGGTTGCGCAGGCCGAAGGTGGTGAAGGCCAGCACGCCGCCGGGGCGGAGCAGCGAGGCGGCGCGGCGGAAGAACTCGCGGGGCGAGGCGAACCACTGGAGGGTGGAGCACGACGTCAGCAGGTCCAGCCCGCCGGGCAGGGGGCAGGTCTCGGCATCGCCCGCCTTGAACGCCACGCCGGGCCGGGCGGTCAGTTCCTCCAGGCAGAAACGCATCTCGGGGCAGAGGTCGTTGAGGTGGAGCAGCGAGGGGTGCCACGTGTCGTGGATGAACTGCGAATACAGTCCCGTGCCGCAGCCGAACTCGGCGATGCGGTCGAAGCGGGCGTCGGGCAGGGTGCGGCGCAGCAGGGCGGTCATCTTCTCGGCCACCTGCTGCTGCACGCGCGCCTCGCGACTATAGGTGGCGCGGGCGCGGGCAAATCGTTCGGCTATCAGGCGTTTGTCCATCGGTCTTGCAGGTAATGGTTGAAGAGGGTTTCCTGGTAGTGCGCGTCGTCGGTCTCGCGGACGGGCGTACCCAGCTCGTGCCAGGCCGTCAGCTGGTTGGCGGGCGGGATGATGCGGTCTGCGCGGCCCACGACGGCTTCGGTCCATGTCAGCGTGGCGTCGGGCAGCGTGGCGTCGAGGCGGGCGATGCAGGCCAGCTCGTCGCGTATCTCGTCCAGCGGGCGGCGGGGCGTGCGTTCGAGGAACTGGCGGAAGGCGATGCTGTCGGCACACATGCGGCGCAGGAACTTGTGGAGCGAGGCGCCCGTCAGTCCGTCGAGCGTACCTTGGTAGATGGCGGGCGGAATGCCGCGCCGTTCGTCGATGGGGTGAGGCGTGCCGTTCAGGGCGGTGCAGCTGGCCACGTTCAGGCCTGCCGAAGGCAGCACGTGCGAGGCGGCCCATACGCCCATCGACCAACCTACGACGTGCACCTCGGCATAGGCGCGCAGGGGCGCGGCGTCGAAGTCCAGTGTGCGGTAGTCGTAACAGATCTGGTAGTCCATTCCCTGCGGACGGTAGTGGCGGAACGGCGTTTCGTCTGCCGCCCATCCGGCAAAGAACAGGAGCAGGCGGGGATGGTGTTCGTGGATGAGGTAGAGTTGTTTCATTCGTTTTCTGGGGTTAATCAGTTGTTTTTGTAGGTTGCGGACAGCTTTCCGCGGCCTTCCGTAGTGCTTCGGAACCTTGCGGACAGGTTTCCGCGGCTTTCCGAAGTGCTTCAGAACCTTGCAGACAGCTTTCCGCGGCCTTTCGTAGTGCTTCGGAACCTTGCGGACAGCTTTCCGCGGCCTTTCGTAATGCTTCGGAACCTTGCGGACAGCTTTCCGCGGCCTTCCGTAGTGCTTCGGAACCTTGCGGACAGGTTTCCGCGGCCTTCCGTAGGGCTTCGGAGCCTTGCGGACAGCTTTCCGCAGATTTCCGTAGGGCTTCGGCGGTCGTCAGAGGGGGATGGCGTCCACTTCGTCTTCCGTCAGGGCTGCGGTCAGCGAGAAGCGGATGCGCGACGTGCCTTCGGGCACCGTGGGCGGACGGACGGGTAGGGCGTAGAAGCCGTGGCGTTGCAGGGCTTCGGTGCGCAGCACGGTGTCGGCGCTCGGCCCGACAATCATCGGGACAATCTGGCTGACGCTGGGCGAGGCGTATCCCCGCTGGGCGAGGCGGGCGCGCAGCCGTTCGCCCAGGCGCAGGACGTGGCGACGGCGGTCGTCCATCGCAACCAGTCGGCGCACGACGAACAGCGTCCACGCCACGCTGACGGGCGGCAGGGCGGTGGTGAAGATGAACGGGCGCATGCGGTTGACGAGGTAGTCGCGCACCGTCCGGCTGCACGCCACGTAGGCTCCGGCCGAGGCGCAGGCTTTGCCGAAGGTGCCCACGAGGAAGTCGATGTCCCTCGTGCAGCCCTCTTCTTCGGCGCAGCCCAGCCCCGTGGGACCGAAGACGCCGAAGGCATGGGCCTCGTCGACGTAGAGCAGCACGTTGTCGTAGCGGCGCTTCAGAGCTACGAGGCGGCGCAGGTCGGTGCGGTCGCCGTCCATGCTGAACACGCTTTCGGTGACGATGATGAGGCGGTGGCAGTGGCCGCTGTGTTCACCGACGAGCCGCTCCAGCTGCGCCAGGTCGTTGTGTCGGTAGCGGATGCAGCGCGCGGGCGCGGCCAGCCGGATGCCGTCGATGAGGCTGGCGTGCACCAGTTTGTCGGCCAGGATGAGCGTCTGTGCGTCGGCCACGGCAGGCAGGATGCCCGTGTTGGCGTGGTAGCCGCAGTTGAACACCAGTGCGGCTTCGGTGTCGAAGCGTCGGGCCAGTTCGTCCTCCAGTTCGTCGTAGACGCGGAAGTTGCCCGTCAGCAGGCGCGACGACGACGAGGTGGGCAGGAACGTCTCGGGCGTCAGCGTCTCCAGGAACTCGCGGCGCAGGTCGGTGTCGGCCGCCAGTCCCAGGTAGTCGTTGGACGAGAGGTTCAGCATCCGCCGTCCGTCGTCGGGGGTAGTGACGTAGCGTCCGTCGTGCTCCAGTCGGGGCAGGCGGCGCAGGTTGCCCTGGGCGCGCAGGGCGTCGAGGGCTTGTTGTAGTTCTTGGGTAAAGTTCATGGTCTTCTGTTATTTCATCTCTCCTACTATCTTCAGCAATCCTCCCGTCAGTCGGCTCAGCTGTTCCGGCTCGATGACGAAAGGCGGCATCAGGTAAACCAGTCGTCCGAAGGGGCGTACCCAGATGCCTTCTTCCACGAAGCGGCGCTGCATCCAGGCCATGTCTACCGGCTCGCGGGTCTCGATGACGCCGATGGCGCCCAGCACGCGCACGTCCGCCACCTGCGGCAGCTGTCGGGCAGGCTCCAGCTCGCGGCGCAGCTGCGCTTCGATGCGGCGCACCCGTCCCTGCCAGTCGTATTCGGCCGACGTGAGCAGGCGGATGGAGGCGCAGGCACAGGCGCAGGCCAGCGGATTGCCCATGAACGTGGGGCCGTGCATGAAGCAGCCGGGGGCGTGGTTCGAGATGGTGTCCGCCACCTCGTTCGTGGCCAGCACGGCGGACAGCGTCATGTATCCGCCCGTCAGCGCCTTGCCGATGCACATGATGTCCGGCTCCACACCCGCATGCTCCCAGGCAAAGAGGCGTCCCGTCCGTCCGAAGCCCGTGGCTATCTCGTCGAAGATGAGCAGCAGGCCGTGTTCGCGGCACAGGCGGGCGGCTTCGCGCAGGTATTGCGGATGATAGAACCACATACCGCCCGCGCCCTGTACGATGGGCTCGAGGATGAGGGCGGCCAGTTCGTCGGCATGACGTTCGATGGTCTCTTTCAGCGGCAGGATGTCGTCGGGGTTCCATTCGCCGTCGAAGCGCGAGCGGGGCTGCGGCACGAAGCAGCGCACAGGCAGGGCGCTTCCGAAGAGCGAGTGCATGCCCGTGACGGGGTCGCAGACCGACATGGCATTCCACGTGTCGCCGTGGTAGCCCGAGCGGATGGTGACGAAATTGTTTTTCTTCTCCTTTCCCCGTCCGACCCAATATTGTACGGCCATCTTCAGCGCTACCTCCACGGCTACGGAGCCTGAGTCGGCGTAGAAGATTTTCTGCATCGACGGCGGCACCAGCGGCAGCAGCAGACGGCCCAGTTCGATGGCAGGGTCGTGCGTCAGGCCGCCGAACATGACGTGCGACATCCGTTTCAGTTGTTCTTCCACGGCCTGGTTCAGCACGGGATGGTTGTATCCGTGTACCTGGCACCACCACGACGACATGCCTTCGACCAGCGTCTCACCGCTTTCCAGCGTGATGGTCGCCCCCTGCGCACTCTTCACTTTATAGACGGGCAGCGGGTTGGTGGTCGAGGTGTAGGGATGCCACAGGTGTTCGCGGTCGAATTGCGAGTCGCACAGGCGGTAGCCCGCTTCACGCACCAGCTGCTTGTCTTCGGCTACCTTCGAGCCGAGGGTGGTGAGCAGGTCACCCACGATGGCCGAGTTGATACCTATATATAAGGCTTTCTTCACGGCGTCGCGGCTCAGCTGCGAACGTCCGCCTGCAAAGCGCAGGTAGGCCGTGGGGTTGATGAAGCGGAAGAGGGCGATGGTAGTCAGTATCTCGTCTTCGCCCAGCGGTGACTGATGCTCCAGCGGTGTGCCCTTGATGGGGCTGAGCAGGTTCATGGGGATGGACTGTACACCCAGCTGACGGAGCGTGAAGGCCAGTTCGATGCGCTGCTCCATCGTCTCGCCCATGCCGATGATGCCGCCGCTACACACGTCCATGCCCACGCGGCGGGCTGCCTCCAGTGTGCGTATCTTCTCCTCCTGCGTATGCGTGGAGCAGAGGGTGGGGAAATAGCTGGGAGCCGTCTCGAGGTTGCAGTGGTAGCGCGTCACGCCGGCTTCGTGCAGTTGCCGCAGTTCGTCTTCATCGGCCAGGCCCAGCGAGGCACAGAGCTGGATGGACGAATGGCGGCGCAGGTAGCGCACTGTGTCGCAAAGTTGTTCAATCTGTTTCTTGGAAGGTTTTCGTCCGCTGGTCACCAGTGAGAACCGGTTGACGTCCTGCTCTTCGTTGGCACGGGCGTGCCGCAGGCATTCTTCAGCGGGAAGCAGGTCGTAGATGTCGGCCTGTGTGTGGTAGTGGGAGGATTGTGCGCACCATTTGCAGTTTTCAGGGCATCGGCCCGACTTGGCATTGACGATGGAGCACATATCGAATTCGCGCGGGGCACATGCCTCGGTAATCTCATGGGCGGCGCGGTAGAGCGCCTCGCGGTCGGCCGTACCTGCCAGCCAGGCCGCTTCTTCGGGCGACAGGGCTGTGCCTGCCAGTACCCGCAGTTTCAGTTGTTCGATGGTCATAATGGATGATAAGGATGGAAGGAGTGTGTCCGTCGTGTCCGTCTGTTTGCGCAGCGAGCTGTCGGCCACGCCTTTGGACAGGCGTCCGATGGTGACATTCCGCCCGATGCTGGCAAAGGCAGCATAGCTCTTGTGACTCCAGCGGCGGAAGCGCAACGACGTTTTTGAGATGAATTTCTTTTTCACGAGGGTCAGTCTCCTGTTTGATTTTACGGATGGCAAAGATAAGTAAACTGAGTGACGTACAAAAGCGAAAGCGCAGTTTTCAGCTGAACATTGCCCGGATACCTTCGTCCAGCGAGTGCGGGCGGTAGCCCAGCAGGCGACGGGCCTTGTCGATGCTCAGGCCGCTGAAGCGGGGGCGGGGCGTAGCTTCCTGCATCTCGGCGGTGCTGACGGGTTGTATCAGCGAGGCGTCCAGTTGCAGTACGTCGGCCACGCGACAGGCAATGTCGGCAATAGTCAGGCACTCCGGGCCACAGATGTGGAAGAGGCCGTTGGACGGGTGGCTGATGAGCTGTTCCACGCCTTGCGCCACGTCGTTCACAAAGGTCGGCGTGCGCCATTGGTCGTTCACCACACGGATGGGCTGTCCGCTGCGCAGGCGGTCGGCCACGAGGCGTACGATGTTGCCGTGCTGGCCGGGCAGGGGTTGTCCGTAGACCACCACGATGCGTGCCACGGCATAGTTGCTGCACAGGCGTGCCACCTGTTGTTCGCTCTCCCACTTGCTCCGGCCGTAATAGTTCACGGGGGCGGGCATGTCTTCCTCGGTGTAGAGGCGGTCGGTGTCTCCGCCGAACACGAAGTCCGTGGACAGGTGGATGAGGCGGCTGTCGAGGCGTTCGCAGTTTTCAGCCAGGCGGGCGGCGGCATGAATGTTGGTCTCGTCTGTCTCTTCGCGGTGGTTTTCGCAATAGTCGGGCGAGGAGAGGGCGGAGGTATTGATGACGATGTCGGGTTGTATTTCCTCAAACAGGCGGCGGACGGCTGCATCATCGCGGATGTCGGCTTGCACAAAGCGGTAGCTGTTTGCGTCCGGGCAGATATCAGGGTGCAGCGAACAGCCGGTCACCTGGAAGTCTGCTTTGCCCGACAGGGTGTCGAGGATGCGCCGGCCCGTAAAGCCGTTGGCTCCTACGATCAGTATCTTCTGTTGCATGATGTTCGGTATTTTAATAGAAGAACGGATTTTCGCGTCCCTTCTGCACTTCGATGCGGATGCCGAACGAACCGTCCTGCGACTTCAGTTCGAAAGCGCCCTTGAAGTTGTTCTTCTGCCAGGGCAGGGCCGAAGGGTTGGGCACCCGCCAGCCGTCCTTGTCGTATTCGCCGTAGGTGTTCAGCCGCCAGCCGTTCTTCAGGCGGAAACTGCCCATCTGCAGGTTGTCCGTTGTGTTGCCGAAGCCGAATCCCATGATGCCGAACGGATTGCTGCTGAAATAGGGTGAACCCGACAGGGAGAACATATTGCTCAGTCCCGACGAATAGGTGACATCGGGGTTCAGGCGGAATATCCAGTTATAATCCTTGCTGGCGTCGGGAATAACGATTTTGTAAGTCTTGTTCATGTCCGGTGTAGGCAGCTTCACCAGATTGTTCATGTCTATCAGGAAACCGTCGTAGCTTTTTACACCGTCGGGCAGTAATTGGTCGCCTGTCGGAGGAATGTCGCCCGTTGCCTGGCGCAGGGTATCGGCGGCCGCTTCGGTCTGTGCAAGGGCAATGCCGCAGTATATGGCAAGTAGTGAAAAGAGAACTAAGAATCGTTTCATATCTTTATATATTGTTGTCAGCATCAAAGATACGGCTTTTCCTGACACTCTTCACTCTGTCTTAAGACTATTTATCGGTTTTTTATTCTGTAATCAGTTTGTATCCGACCCCTCGCACGTTGATGATGCGGATGTGGTCGTCCTTGGCCAGCTTGTGGCGAAGCTTGGTGATGAAGACGTGCAGGCTGCGCTGGTTGAAGAAGGAGTCGTCACCCCAAAGGTCGAGCAGGATGTCTCGCATGCTCACTACGCAGTTGCGGTTTTGGCAAAGGCGGCGCAGGATTTCGGCTTCGCGATGTGAAAGTTCCTGCTTCAGACCTTCGTGCAGAAGGAGCTGGCGGCGCGTGTCGAGCTGGTAGTGGCCTATTTCGTAGAAAGTCTGTTCGTTTTCGGCAGGCTGGGTGTAGGTGCAGGCGCGGCCCATGAGTGCCTTGATGCGTACGATGAGTTCCTGCATGCCGAAGGGTTTCTTCAGATAGTCGTTGGCGCCCAGTTCGAAGCCTTCGACCACGTCGTTCACCGCCGAACGGGCTGTGAGGAAGAGGACGGGCGTGCGTCGGTCGGTCTGGCGGATGCGGCGCACCATTTCGAAGCCGTCCATGCGGGGCATCATGACGTCGGCCACCAGCACGTCGGGATGCAGGTCGAAGAACAGGCGCAGCCCTTCTTCACCGTCGGCGGCAGTTTGGATGAGGAAACCCTGGCCTTCGAGGGTGTCCTTGATAATCATGGCGAGGGTCTGTTCATCCTCGACTAATAGTACTTTTATCTTTTCCATTCGATTAAATTCTTACAATAAACTCACTTCCTTTTCCAGGTTCGCTTTTCACTTCCACCGTTCCGCCGTGCTTCTCCACCATCGTCTTGACATAGAAGAGGCCAAGGCCGTAGCCTTTCACTTCATGCAGGTTGCCGGTGGGCACGCGATAGAACTTGTCGAATACGTGAGGCTGGCGGTCGCGGGCAATGCCGATGCCGTGGTCGGCGACGTTGATTTCTGCCCACGTCCGGCCATCGGTTTCGGTGCGGCGGCAGCGGACGGTGATGTCGGCTCTGTCGCGCGAATACTTCACGGCGTTGTCCAGCAGGTTGCTTACGATGTTGGCCAGGTGTGTGCGGTCGGCAGTGACGGTCAGGTTTTCGGGGATGATGTCGAGAGTGATATGGACGGGCTTGTCGGCTTTCAGCTTGTGCAGCTCGACGAGCGAGGGCAGAAGGTCGGCCAGCCGTATTTCTTCAAGGCGGAGGCGGAAAGTCTTGCGCCGTTCCATCGACATAGAGAGTATCTGCTCTACCAGTCCGCCCAGGCGGCCGAGCTGCTCTTGGCAGATACGCAGGTAGCGTTCGCGCTTGCCGGGGTCGTCGGCCTGATGGAAGTTGAGCAGGGCATCGGTGGCAGCATAAGCCACGGCGATGGGCGTCTTCAGCTCGTGGGTGATGTTGTTGGTGAAGTCGCTCTTCATCTCCTCCAGCGTCTTCTGCCGCAGGATGGTGCGGATGAGGTACCAGAAGGAGAAACCGAGGATGAGGAGGATGACCAGCGAGGTCGTGAGGATACCCGCCATCTGTCGCAGTACGAGGTTGCCCAACGGCTCAGTAGTGAGCCGATAAACATCATGCTCCGAGGAAGAGAAGGCATACTGGTAGCTGACGGCATCGGGGCCGGGGATGTAACCGGACGTACCGCCCGTGGCAAGGGTGTCGGTATAGAGCCAGCGGTCATAGGCGTCATATCCCGAGTAGAGGTATTGCAGACGGTAGCGGATGTCGATGTCCATCTCACGCAGGCGGGCGTTGAGCAGGCTGTCGTAGGTGGCGAACGAGGGTTCGATGAAGATGTCCAGCCCGGAATGCATGCCCCGTTGTATGTAGGCGGCCATATTGGTGATGCTGTTATGGTCGCGGAGCAGTATGTCGAGTCCGTCCTTGCTGTGGATCATCGCATCGGACGTGGTGGTATCCGCAGGGGCGGATTGGTAGAGGGTGTCCACCCGCGTGTGGGTGGTCGTGTCGCCGGAAGACGTGTGGAAAGTTGTGTTGCTCTGCACGATTTTCTCTCCCTTGTTGCCATAGCCTGCCGATACGGAAATTTCGCCGTGCTCCTTGTTGCGGCGTTGCATCAGTTCGATACGTACCAACATCTCGTTGTAGTCGCTGATGCGCATGGCTTCGGTGATATTGCGTTCCAGGTCGGTGCGCATGGTGCGGTAGAGGCCCGTCAGCCAGTAGGCCTGATAGGCGAAGATGCCCGCCAACGAGAGGACGACGAGCAGGGCGATGTATTTCGAGGGAAGTTTCATGGGGATAAAGATACGGAGTTCATCCTTATCCCCACGAATATGGTAAGACTAAATAACACTTTTGCGGCCGGAAATTACAGGTTTTCCACCCATTCGCTTACCGTTTTTTCGGTGGCGCGGTTCAGCAGTTTGCCTGCCTTCCAGTTGAGGTCGGGATAATCCTTCTTCAACGTGGCGGCGCTGTTAGTGATCGAACTGCTGCCCGAGGTGGCGAAGGGTACGACCGTCTTGCCTTTCAGGTTGTGGCTTTCGATGAAGGTGTTGATGATCCTCGGCGCGAGGTCCCACCAGATGGGGTAACCGATGAAGATGACGTCGTAGGCTTCCACGTCGGCTTTGGGTGTCTGGATGGCGGGGCGGGCTTTGGGGTCCTTCATTTCGACCGAGCTGCGCGAGTGGGCATCGTGCCAGTCAAGGTCTTTTTCCGTATAGGTTTGTGCAGGGCGGATTTCGTAGAGGTCGGCGCCGGTGGCAGCAGCTATCAGCCGGGCGGCTCGGGCGGTGTTGCCCGTGGCCGAGAAGTAGGTTACGAGTGCCTTTGGGGTATCTGATGTTTTCATGTGTTGTCTGGATTGTGCCGGCAGGGCGAGACAGATGCCCACCACTGCCAGCCAGGTGAATAATCGTTTGTACATAAAGGGATGTTTTTAGGGTTGAAGTTGGTTGTATTCCTCGTCCGTCACGGGTTCCAGCCATTCGTTGGAGGTGTTCTCGCCTGCGATTTCGAAGGCCAGGTGGGCAAACCAGCTGTCGGCCGCCGCGCCGTGCCAGTGCTTCACGTTGGCGGGGATGTGGATGACCGTGCCGGGCAGGATTTCCTGTGCAGGCTTGCCTTCTTCCTGGTACCAGCCGCGTCCGGCTACGCCGACCAGCATCTGTCCGCCGCCCTTTGTGGCCTTGTGGATGTGCCAGTTGTTGCGGCAGCGTGGCTCGAAGGTTACGTTGGCAAAAGGCACCTGTGTGTCTGAGATACGGGCCAGGTAGCTGTTGCCCGTGAAGTAGCGGCTGTAGGCCGTGTTCGGTTCGCCGATGGGGAAAATCATCGTTCGCTGGAAGGCGGCTTTGGCGTCCGTGGCGGGCGTGTCGTCGGCCCATACGTCCTTGGCCAGGCGGAAGGCTGCCCATGCCTTGGGCCATCCGGCGTAGAAGGCGATGTGGGTGATGATTTCGGAGATCTCCGTCCGGCTGATGCCGTTCTGGCGGGCCGTCTGTAGGTGGTAGGTGAGCGAAGAGTCGGTCATGCCCTGGCTGATGAGGGCGGTCAGGGTGACGAGGCTGCGGTCGCGCAGGCTCAGGAGGTCGTTGCGGCTCCATACCTCTCCGAAGAGGATGTCGTCGTTCAGGCGGGCAAACTCGGGGGCGAACTCGCCCAGTTGGTCACGTCCGGCTGTCTGTACAATTTTCTGTTGTGCCATACTGTTCAGTGTTAGAATGCAAAAGATAGATGATACAATAAGTTTGTTCATACGCATAGGTGTGTTTAGTCGGTGATGTACTTGATGATGCGTGCGGGCACTCCTCCCACCACGGCGCCGGGAGGTACGTCCTTCGTCACCACGGCACCGGCCGCCACGACGGCATTGTCGCCGATGGTCACACCGGAGAGGATGGTGGCGTTCGACCCCACCCAGACGCGGCGCCCCAGGACGATGGGGGCGGGCAGGGTGACGTGCCGCCGCTCGGGGGCGAGTTCGTGGTTGAGGGTGGCGAACACGACGTTGTGCCCTATCTGGCAACCGTCGCCCAGCGTCACTCCGCCGTGGTCCTGGAAGTGGCAGCAGGCGTTGATGAACACGTCGCGTCCCACGGTGATGTTCTTGCCGAAGTCCGTATAGAAGGGCGGGAACACGCGGAGCGAGCCGGGCACCTCGTAGCCGAAGAGCTGGGAGAGCAGCCGGCGTACTTCATCGGGTGTGTGGTAGGCCGTGTTCAGTTGGAAGGTGATGCGCCGTGCTTCGTCGCTCATGTCGTTCATGAACCGTCCGAGGTCTTCGGTGTCCAGCGGACGGCGCGTCTTTACAAATTCTTTGAAATTTTCGATAGTCATGATTCAGTCCGTTTTGATATCCGATGCAAAGATAGCGCGGCGGGCGGATGGGAAGATAACCCCGTTGCGGGATTTTTGTACCCGTTTTACGGATTTCGCCAAGGACGGCGTTGGCGGGGAGCGCCGAAAAGCCTATCTTTGCGCTCGTATTAAAAATGAATGAAGCATGAAACATATCATTGATGTAGACACCTGGGTCCGCCGCGACAACTACCGTTTCTTCCAGACCTTCGTCAGCTCGTGGTACGCCGTCACCACCGAGATAGACTGTACCGAAGCCCGCGAGGCCGCTCGCCGCCGGGGCCGTTCCTTTTTCCTCCATTACCTCTACGCCGTGGTGCGCGCCGCCAACGAGGTGGACGAACTGCGCTACCGCATCGACAAGCAGGGACAAGTGGTGTTCCACGACCGCGTGGACATCATCACGCCCATCGCCGTGCCGGGTCGCACGTTCTTCACCCTGCGCATCCCTTATCATGAAGACTTTGATACCTTCTACGCCGAAGCCCATCGGCTCATGACGAACATCCCTCCTGACGGTGACCCCTACGGCGCCGAGAAGACCCTGATGGCGCAGGGCGACTACGACGTGGTGCACCTGAGCGCCGTGCCCGGCATGTACTTCACCTCCGTCACCTACACCCTGGCCGAGGCGGGCAACGCCTGCAACTATCCGCTGATGACCGCCGGCAAGGCCGTCACCCGCGAAGGCCGCCTGCTGATGCCGCTGTCCATCTACGTGAACCACGCCTTTGTCGACGGTTCCCACCTGTCGCTGTTCTTCCAGAAGATAGAGCAACATCTGAAGGAGATTGCGGAGGACGGAAAGACAGAATAACCCCGCTCGATAACACTCGATAAGACTTCGTAAGCCTGCGGTAACGCGGGCTTTTTGTTTTTTTTCGGACTTTTGCATCTGCCGACCTATGTCGGGAGCAAATCCGCGGTCTCGGACGGTCGGCTGAGGTACCTCAGCAGTTTTGGGATGAGGATTTTATAAAAATACCATATATGAAACGACTCTACTTCCTCCCGGCAGCCTGCCTGCTTCTGGCCCTGCCGCTCTCCGCCCAGGAGAATCTGAAAAATGAGAACCTGCGGACGCTGTCCGCCGACAGCATCCTGACGGGCGATGCCCGCATGGACAGCCTCTACCGCCACCTGCCCGAGGTAATGGTGGTGGGCGAACGACCCGTCGTCAAGGCATCGGCGGGCAAGCTGGAGTATGACCTGCCGCGGATGATAGAAGGCCGCCCCGTGGACAACGTCTACGAAGCCCTGAAGGAATTGCCCGGCGTGGTGGAGCAGGACGGCGCACTGACGCTGGGCATGCAGGCGGTCACCGTCGTGCTGGACGGCAAGGTGACGAACATGAGCGGCGCGCAGCTCTACGCCCTGCTGAAGTCGCTGCCTGCCGACCGCATCGAGCGCGTGGAGGTGATGTACAACGCGCCTGCCCGCTATCAGGTGCGCGGGGCGATGATCAACGTCCGCCTGCGCCACCGCATCGGCGACCCCGGCGTGGTGCAGGGCGAGGTCTACGGGAAATATAACCAGGAGCACGAGGCCTCGTTCGAGGAGCGCGCTTCCTTATTATATAATGGCCGGAAATTTTCGGCCGACTTTCTTTACTCTCACAGCCACGGCGAGAGCTTCAACACCACCGACAAGGAAGCCCGCCACTGGCAGCAGGCCGACGGTTCGACGCATCTCATCGACAACTACGAGGAGATGCGCGCCCGCAGCCACACCCACAGCTTCCGCCTGGGTACGGACTACACGCTGGCCGAGAACCATTCGCTGAGCTTCGTCTACAACGGCGCCTATGCAACGAGTCACACCCGCCAGAACTCTACGGGCACACAGACGGCCGAAAGCGTGAGCAGTCAGACCTCGTGGCTGCACAACGGCCGCCTGGACTACCGGACGCCCATCGGACTGAAGGCGGGCGCGGAGTTCACGTGGTACAACGCTCCGGGCGACCAGCTGCTGCACAGCCGCATGGGCAATGATTCCCTCGACTTCTATACCGAAGACGGCCAGCGCATCAATGCCTGGAAGTTCTTCCTCGCGCAGGAGCATCAGCTGAAGAACGGCTGGGGACTGAACTACGGGGCGGTCTACACCACGAGCGTGGACCATTCGTATCAGACGTATGAGAATGAAGAATTAAAGAAGAATGAAGAATCCGGGTTGCCGGACGACGTCCGGTCGCGCCGCCGCGAACAGACGCTCAACCTGTATGCAGGCTTCAGCAAGTCGTTCGGCCGGAAGCTGATGACGGACTTCTCGCTGGCCGTGGAGCGCTACAAGACACCCGTGTGGGACGAGTGGGACGTCTATCCCGTCCTCAACCTGACTTATCTGCCTGCCGACGGGCACATCCTCCAGCTCAACTTCAGCAGCGACAAGAGCTATCCCGACTATTGGGCCGTACAGGACGTCATTTCCTACCTGGGCGGCGGCTACAGCGAGATACACGGCAACCCGTTGCTGAAGCCCGCCATCGACTATTCCACCTCGCTGACCTATATCCTGAAGTCAAAGTACGTCTTCCGCGCCTGGTTCAACCACACCAAGGACCGCGCCGTACAGACGCTCTACCAGTCGCCCGACGAACTGCTGGAGCTGTACAAGTACCTGAACTTCGACTTCGAGCAGCAGGCGGGCCTCCAGGCCTCCGTCCCCTTCAAGGCCGGACAGTGGCTCAACTCGCGCCTTACACTCATCGGCCTGTGGATGCGGCAGAAAGACAGCGACTTCTACGACCTTCCCTTCGACCGCCACCGCTTGCTGGGCATTGCCGTGCTGAACAACACCTTCACCCTGAGCCGCAAGCCCGACATCCGCCTGACTGTCGACGGGCGTCTCCAAGGCCGCGCCATCCAGGGTATCTACGATATTCCCACATGCGGCGACCTTTCGGCCACGCTGCGCTACACCTTCCTCGGCGGCAATGCCGTGCTTACCGCTTGGTGTCGCGACATCCTCCAGACCTCGATGCCCTGTCCGCAGATACGCTACGCCCGCCAGTGGGTGACGAACGAGTACTCCAGCTTCCGCAGCGTTGGCCTTTCCTTCGCCTGGAAGTTTGGTGGATACAAGGAGAAGAAGCGCGAGGCGGTGGATACGTCGCGGTTCAAATAGGAAAGACGAGGAGGAGATAAAAGGGAGAAGATTGTATACTCATGGAAGAATTTCAAATGAAAGAATAATATGAAGAAAACAACATTGTTAAGTTTATGCTTTGCCTGCCTGTTGGGTTTGCCGCTCCGGGCAGAAGTAATTCCGGTCGACACGATACCTTTCGAACTGGGTGCCGACAAACGTTTGTATGTGACAGTTTATATCAACGGACAGGATGACCGTCCCCTGCGCTTTCTGCTGGACACGGGAGCGACGGATGTGGTGCTCAATTCCAATTCGCCGCGCACCGAAGGGCTGGCTGCCTTTACGGAAAGTGTGGAGAACAATAGTGCCAATTCGGTGGAGACTATTCCTTCCACAGAGTCCTCTCAGGTGGTGAGGATGGGCAGCCGGGCCATTTCCGGCTTGAAGCTGATAGCTATTCCTTATCCGCCCGATGCCTGGGACGGCGTGCTGGGGCTGTCTTACCTGAGGAACTTTGATGTCTGTATTGATTATCGGCGGAAAGCCATCTTCCTGTATGAGTTGGGCGACGGGCAGAAGGCGGTATCGGACAAGGCTGTCAGGCTGAAGATGGATTATTGTCTGGGAGTGCCGGTCGTACCGGTCGACGTAAAGGTCAATGGGGTAGATTATCAGGTGTCGGTAGCGGTGGATACGGGTTCCGACCGTGTGTTCGACCTCAATACGCCCTTTGTCCGTCGCAACGGCCTGCTGGACACGCAGAAACCATTTGCCATCTCGCGCATAGCCGGTACGGTGAAGGACGGTGGTGAACTTCAGAACGTATATTTCGACTCGGTATCGTTGGAGTGGTTGGTGTTGCCCCGCATCCCCGGAGCTTTTTCTACCGTTACGACTGGAGTACAGGCGAGCGAAGCAATGGACGGTGTGCTGGGAAACAACTTCCTACAGCGTTTCAACCAGCTCTATGACTTCAAGAACAATGATCTCTATCTGGAAGTGAACGACCGGCTCTACACTCCCTTCTATGATTTTTTGGTTCGTTGAATAAAGGGATCGTTCTTCTTTTTCGGATTATTTGGTAATGTCGAACAGATAAGCCATTTTGATTCCTATCACCCCGTGGGCAGCACGGGCGAAATAATCTTTCTTGGTGCTGTGGTAGAAATCGGAGAGGCCATAGTAATAGCGTCCTTCTACCTGGAAATGGCCGACTTTGGTGCGCAGTTCTACACCGAGGCCGGCCGTTATACCATAATCGAACTTGTTTTCCACATCCATGTCATGCTGTTCGGTGGTAAGGTTGGGATAGTTTTCCCACGGACCGCTTTGTGTGTAGCTTTCGTTCAGGAAGAAACCGATTTGCGGTCCGGCGTTGAGGAAGAATTGCAGACCGCGGCCTTCCTTGCCGAATGCCAGATGGGCCAGGAACGGCAGTTCGACGTAATTCATCTTGCGCGTGTATTGCAGGTCGGGATAGTCTTCGTAGAACTCGTCCCATCCGTGTTGTGAATAGTTGACTTCCAGTTGGACACCACAAATCATTCTGAAGAAACGTTCGGAGACATAGCGCAACGTGATGCCTCCTACGGGAGCCATCAGGTTCTTCTGTTGCACGCTGGGCGAAAAGCTGACACTGTTGAGGTTGACACCGCCGTTGATGCCGACGGTGAAGTTGTAGCGCTGTTCTCCCACCTGAGCTTGCACGGGAACAGTCAGGGCGGAGAGGAACAGGATGGCGGGAAGTATGGTTTTCAGTTTCATTATTCAACGTTCAATTCTCAATTTTCATCTCTCAATTCTCAACTCTCAATCAGTCAAAGTCCAGTTTGAGCAACTCGTAGTTTTTGGTAAAACGCACGAAGAATACTTTCCGGTTGATGAAGCCTCCCCAGTTGTTGACGCGCTGGAATTTGAAGCCTGTTTGAATAGGATTGACTTGCAGGCGATCCAGATTGTCTTCAAGCTTGGAACCGTATTGCGACAAACCTTTCAGGAAGAAATATCCCGTGTCGAATCCTAAGATGCCATACTTCGGGTAGCGCTCTTCCAGGTCTTTGCCATACCAGTGACGGTAGTTGCGGGTGAAGTTGGAGGCTGCTGGCAACAGGTTGTTGGTATAAAAAGAAGAATAGAAATAGGTGTCGAGTTCGAAGAACGATTCCAGATGATCCTTTGTATAGGTCTGCCATTCAGGATAGCCGAACAGATGGCACTGCATTTCGGGATGTTGGCGTACGGCCAGAGTCAGGTGTGGCAGGAGTTTGATGAGCGTAAGGTTGCTGCCCGACGTAGGGATGAAGATATTCTCATAACCGGCTCGCATGGCAGCACTGAGCGATGCTTCTTCGGAATTGTCTGCCAGGGAAACCATCGGAATGGAACGGCTGCGCAATTCTTCTTTCAGGCCTTTGATGAAGTCTGCCTTTTCCTTGGCTCCTTCTTTGGCTTCGATGAAGATGACATTGGGGCGGCTGAAAGTACGCAGGAAGTGGTCGTAGACCTCAGAATAAAGATAGGACTGCGGCGTATTGATCTGGTAGACGCAGGGATTGCGGAAAACCGAATTGTCTTTCGACGTGAAAGGGATGACCAGTCGGATGTCTTTCTTTTGGGCAAATTCGGCCAGTGGCTGGATATGCTGCTGGTAAAGCGGGCCGAAAATGATATTTACGTCCTGCATCTCGCGGCGGGAAAGGATGCTTTGCAACGAAGCGTTTTCAGGACCGGAGTTGTAGGTATAAAGGTCGAACGATACACCCTGGCGCTTCAGGCTGTCGACGGCCATCAGCAGTCCCTCGTAGTATTCGAGCATACGGGTAGACTCGCTTTTCTGAATGCCTTCGGGCAGTAAAGGCAGGATGATGGCAGCCTTTACGGTAGCGTATTTCTTGGCTTTCTTGTCGTTTTCTTCGAACAGCTCGCGGTCGGTGAGCGGTTTCTGTTCCGTTGTCTTGTCTGGACGGGCTTCGCGTGCATAAGGAATGCAGAGGAAGGAGCCGCGCTTGATTTTGTTTTCGCCTTTCAGTTCAGGATTGGCGGCAATGAGTTCTTCTTCCGTGATGCCATATTCACGGCTGATGCTGTAGATGGTTTCGCGGCGCTTTACTTTATGCATGTCGCGGCAGTTTGGTTTGAGCATTTCGGGCTCTTTCGGTTGTTCTTTGGGAACTTCGACTGTCGTTTCAGGTGTCTTGGCGGGGATGCGGATAACTTGTCCTGTGCGGAAATTATTGGCATCCAGGCCGGGATTGGCATCACAAATGGCTTGTACCGATACGCCGTACAGGTTGCTGAGGCGGTAGAGTGTTTCGCCTGCAGCGATGGTGTGGAAAGTTTCCTGCGTCTGGCTTTCTTTCTTGCGGGGAATGCGCAGGGTGCGTCCTACGTATATCTTTTCGTCACTACCCGGATTCAGTCGGACAATGTCGGACTGGCTGATGCCATACATGCTGGCGATGGAGTAGAGGCTTTGACCTTTTTCGATGGTATGCAAAAAGTATGTCTGGTTTTCTTGTGCACGGATGCCGAAGCTACAGGCTGTAGCCAGCAACAGGGTGCAAAGGGTGCGTTTGGCTGTTTTCATTCCAATCATTCGTTCGGTTTTAATAAAAATAATACCCAAAGTTGCCGCAAAGTTAACAAATCTGTCGCATTTCAGCCAAAGGATTGAGTTAAGAAATAATATTGTGTTGCTCCAAAGCCGAAAAAAGCGCAGTACCAGCTGATATTCGCCAAGAAACGTTTATTTTTGCAAGTTGAATAAAATGCAGTCGGATATGCAAGAAGAAAACGAATATATCAATGTCTACGGAGCCAGGGTACACAACCTGAAGAACATCGACGCACAGATTCCGCGAAACAGCCTGACAGTCATCACGGGGCTGAGCGGTAGCGGTAAGTCTTCGCTGGCTTTCGACACCATCTTTGCCGAGGGACAACGGCGTTACATCGAGACGTTCTCGGCCTATGCCCGCAACTTCCTGGGTAATCTGGAGCGTCCCGACGTGGACAAGATAACGGGCCTGAGCCCCGTCATCTCCATTGAACAGAAGACGACGAACAAGAACCCGCGTTCTACCGTGGGCACCACAACCGAAATATACGACTTCCTGCGTCTGCTCTATGCCAGGGCAGGCGAGGCCTATTCGTACCTCAGCGGCGAGAAGATGGTGAAATATACGGAGGAACAGATTCTGGATCTCATTCTGAAGGAGTACAAAGGCAAGCGCATCTATCTGCTTGCTCCGCTGGTGCGCAACCGTAAGGGACACTACAAGGAACTGTTCGAGCAAGTGAGGAAGAAAGGTTACCTCTACGTCCGCGTGGACGGCGAACTGAAGGAAGCACTTCCAGGCATGAAGCTGGATCGCTACAAGAACCACGATGTGGAAGTCGTAATCGACAAGCTGGTGGTGGCCGACAAGGACGATACGCGGCTGAAAGGCAGTGTGGCTACGGCCATGCGTCAGGGCGACGGGCTGATGATGATACTGGACGCACAGACGGAAAGCGTGCGCCATTACAGCAAGCGATTGATGTGCCCCGTGACGGGCCTGTCCTACAAGGAGCCTGCTCCCCATAACTTCTCGTTCAACTCACCCCAAGGAGCCTGTCCTCGATGCAAGGGGTTGGGCGTAGTGAACCAGATAGACATCGACAAGGTGATCCCCGATCGTGAACTGTCCGTGTAC
The DNA here is from genome assembly GCF_019239235.1 of Caecibacteroides pullorum. Classification (GTDB taxonomy): domain Bacteria; phylum Bacteroidota; class Bacteroidia; order Bacteroidales; family Bacteroidaceae; genus Bacteroides; species Bacteroides pullorum. The sequence continues at coordinate 117,715 of NZ_JAAZTS010000003.1, forward strand.
AACGGAGCCGTCGTGCCGTTGGGAAAATATAAGAACAGCATGATATTCTGGCAGATCGAAGCGTTGTTGGAGAAGTATGATGCCAATCTGAAGACGCCGGTCAAGGATCTGCCCGACGAGGCTATCGACGAGATACTCAACGGTTCGGACGAACGGCTGAAGATCAAGAGCCAGCTGGTGGGTACGTCGTCGGACTACTTCACAACCTACGAAGGCGTGGTGAAGTACATCCAGCTGTTGCAGGAGCGTGACCCTTCGCCTACGGCACAGAAGTGGGCGGAGCAGTTTGCCCGCACGGCTACCTGTCCTGAGTGCCATGGAGCCAAGTTGAATCGTGAGGCTCTTTCTTTCCGCATCCACGACAAGAACATTCAGGAGCTGGCCACGATGGACATCAGTGAACTCTACGAATGGCTGATGCACGTGGAAGAACACCTCAGCAACAAACAACGGCAGATAGCCGTGGAGATACTCAAGGAGATACGCACCCGTCTGAAGTTCCTGCTCGACGTGGGGTTGGACTACCTTTCGCTCGACCGCAGTTCGATGAGCCTGTCCGGTGGTGAGAGCCAGCGCATCCGACTGGCCACGCAGATCGGTTCGCAACTGGTGAACGTGCTCTACATCTTGGACGAGCCGAGTATCGGCCTGCACCAGCGCGACAACCTGCGCCTGATCAATTCGCTTAAGGAGTTGCGCGACATCGGAAACTCTGTCATCGTGGTGGAGCACGACAAGGACATGATGCTGGCCGCCGATTACGTGATAGACATGGGCCCCAAGGCAGGACGCCTGGGTGGCGAGGTGGTGTTCGAAGGTACGCCCCGCCAGATGCTCCAGACGCATACGCTGACCTCGCAATACCTGAATGGTGAACGTGCCATCGAGGTGCCTAAGGAACGCCGCAAAGGTAACGGACACAGCCTGTGGCTGCGCGGAGCTCGTGGCAACAACTTGAAGAATGTGGACGTGGAGTTCCCCTTGGGCAAGCTCATCTGCGTGACGGGAGTGTCGGGCAGCGGAAAGTCCACCCTCATCAACGAAACCCTGCAACCTATCCTTTCGCAGAAGTTCTACCGTTCTCTGCAAGACCCCTTGCCCTACGACAGCATCGAAGGGTTGGAATACATCGACAAGGTGGTGAACGTCGACCAGTCGCCCCTGGGGCGTACGCCGCGCTCCAATCCTGCCACTTATACAGGCGTGTTCAGCGACATCCGCAACCTGTTCGTCGGCCTGCCTGAGGCGAAGATACGCGGCTACAAGCCCGGACGCTTCTCGTTCAACGTGAGTGGCGGCCGTTGCGAAGCCTGTCAGGGTAACGGTTACAAGACAATCGAGATGAATTTCCTGCCCGACGTCTATGTGCCCTGCGAGGTGTGCCACGGCAAGCGCTACAACCGCGAGACGCTGGAGGTGCGCTTCAAGGGCAAGTCCATTGCCGACGTGCTCGACATGACCATCAACCGTGCCGTGGAGTTCTTCGAGAACGTGCCGCAGATACTGAACAAAATCAAGGTCATTCAGGACGTGGGCCTTGGCTACATCAAGCTCGGACAGTCCAGTACTACACTCTCGGGCGGCGAGAGCCAGCGCGTCAAGCTGGCCACGGAGCTGTCCAAGCGCGACACGGGCAAGACACTCTACATCCTCGACGAGCCCACCACGGGTCTGCACTTCGAGGACATCCGCGTGCTGATGAATGTGTTGGAGCGGCTGGTGGACAAGGGCAATACGGTGATTGTCATCGAACACAACCTGGACGTCATCAAGATGGCCGACTACATCATCGACATGGGTCCCGAAGGCGGCAAGGGCGGGGGAGAAGTCCTGTCGCGCGGCACGCCCGAGGAGGTGGCGATGAGTGGCAAGGGATATACGCCGAAGTTCCTGAAAGAGGAATTAGGGATATAACAGGAAAGTGTTGTTTGTCAGAGAAATACGAGTTTATTTTAGTTTAAGGAAAATAAACTGTCAGTTTATACGGATTAAACTGCCAGTTTAAAGGCAGTAAACTGATAGTTTAAAGCTATTAAACTGGTAGTACAAAGGCGTTGAACTGAGAGTACAAACGGATTGAAGCAATGCATTGCTTCGAAAATATAGGAAAGAACAATGAAGAAGATCAATAAGACCAATGCAGCCCGTCTGCTGGACAAGGCCAAGATAGCCTACGAACTGATCCCCTACGAGGTGGACGAAAGCGACCTGAGCGCGGTACATGTTGCCGCCAGCCTGGGCGAGAATATAGATTGTGTGTTCAAGACCCTCATCCTGCACGGTGACAAGACGGGCCACTTCGTCTGCGTCATCCCCGGCGAACACGAAGTGGACCTGAAGCTGGCCGCCAAGGTGTCGGGCAACAAGAAGTGCGACCTCATCCCCGTAAAGGAACTGTTGCCCCTGACGGGCTACATCCGTGGCGGCTGTTCGCCCATCGGGATGAAGAAGCCTTTCCCCACGTACATCCACGAGACGTGTCTCCAGTTTCCCTACATCTATATCAGTGCGGGGCAGCGTGGTCTTCAGCTGAAGCTCGATCCGCACGACCTGGTGCGCGAGGTGAATGCCGAGGTGTGTGCCCTGTTCGTCGAGTAAGAGGAAAGTTTTCGGGATAGTTTCTGACAAAACTTTCGGATTTATCGGCAAAAAGTATATATTTGCACTTGTTTTGAAGGCAAAGGATTGTCCGACTCCTCCTTTGCCAGAGGAAAAACACGGATTTGTGAAACTTACATTCAATTATTAATACTAACTAAAAAACTGCTTTTATGTTCAACAAACATCCAAAGGGGCTGATACCTGCCGCACTCTCGAACATGGGCGAGCGTTTTGGCTACTATATTATGAATGCCGTGCTCGTATTGTTCCTCTGCTCGAAATTTGGTATCAGCGAAGAGAAAAGTACTTTGATTTATTCCTTTTTTTATGCCGGAATTTATCTATTGAGTCTGGTTGGCGGATATATCGCCGACAAGAAGCAAAACTATAAGGGAACCATCATGGCGGGCCTCGTGATTATGGCCGTGGGCTATGTGGTGTTGGCTGTGCCCATTACCGCCAATGCCGGCAATACCGCCTGGCTGCTTTCTCTCACCTGCTTCGCCCTGTTCTTCATCGCTTTCGGAAACGGCTTGTTCAAGGGGAACCTGCAGGCCATTGTGGGGCAGATGTACGACGACCTGGAGGCAGAAGCTGCCCGGAAGGGTGAAAAAGAACTGGCATTGGCCAAAAGCAAAAGAGACTCCGGCTTCCAGATATTCTATGTGTTTATCAACATCGGCGGACTGATTGCCCCGTTTGTGGCTCCGCTTCTGCGAAGCTGGTGGCTGAATGCGCACAACATGGTGTACAACGCCGGTCTGCCTGCCCTGTGTCATGAATACATCAGCAAGGCCGGACAGATGTCGGCCGAGGCATTGGGCAACCTGAACCAGCTCATGGGACAGTGTGTGGGCGAGACTGCGGATATGGCAGGTGCGTGCGCACAGTATCTGCAGGTGTTCAACGAAGGCATCCACTATTCGTTCCTGGCATCGGTGGCGGCTATGTTCATCTCTTTGGCTATCTTCGTCGTTACGAAAAAGAAATTCCCCAACCCCGGTAAGAAGGAGGCTGCCGCCGCCGTTCAGTATTCGGAGGAAGAAAAGCTGTCCATGGCCCGGGAAATCAAGCAGCGTCTGTATGCCCTGTTCGCCGTGCTTGGCGTGGTGATTTTCTTCTGGTTCTCGTTCCATCAGAACGGGACGTCGCTCTCCTTGTTCGCGCGCGACTTTGTGGATACCACGACCATTGCTCCGGAGGTGTGGCAGGCGGTCAATCCGTTCTTTGTGATTACACTGACGCCTATCATCATGATGATTTTCGGGTCGCTGGCTCGTAGGGGGAAGGAAATCTCCACGCCGCGCAAGATTGCCATCGGTATGCTGATTGCCGGTTTGGCCTATCTCTTCCTGGCTGTCTACTCGTTCACGCAGGGATATCCGTCGGCCACGGACTATCGGGAACTGCCTATCGACCAGCAGGTGAAGGCCGGAGCCTGGGTACTGATTGTGCTTTATTTCTTGTTGACGGTGGCCGAACTCTTTATCTCGCCGTTAGGCCTCTCGTTCGTATCGAAGGTGGCTCCCAAGCATCTCTTGGGATTGTGTCAGGGATTGTGGCTGGGCGCCACGGCTGTGGGCAACCTGCTGTTATGGATAGGACCGCTGATGTATAACGCAATGCCTATCGGTTACTGCTGGGCTATTTTCTTGATTGTCTGTCTGATTTCGATGGGCGTCATGCTTGCCATGGTGAAGTGGCTGGAGCGCGTAGCCAAGTAAAATAGGATGAATAGTAAAGCAAGAAGGTGTGCTTTTTGACACACCTTCTTCTTTATATCTCCATTCCCATGATATAGTCGTTCATGTAGTAACCGTTTCCGATGGGAAAGTCACCTTCACGTACCTTCGTCATGCCCATGTGTTGGTAGAAGCCGAGGGCAGGATTGTGGCGGTTCACGTTGAGCTCCATACGGCAGGGAGCGGGATGTACTTCCTTGATGTACTTGATGGCCTCGCGGAAAAGGAAGCTGCCGCAGTGTGCTTTCTGGAAGTAGGGAAGCACATAAATCTTCTGGAGGTGGAAGAGGTCTTCGCCTTCGGGCTGGACGGATACATAGCCCGCTGCTTCGCACTCTTCGTAGGCCAGCAGGTAGACGTGACCTTCTTCTTCCATCTGCTTGCGGATGTTTTCGGGGGAATACATCCAGTCCATCATGTAGTCAATCTGTGCTGGGGTCAGGATGTCTTTGTAGGTTTCAGGGAAAACTTGCCAGGCCAGCTTGTTGATGAGCTGGCAGTCGGCAGTATCTGCTTTTCGAATGATAAACATTGCGTGTTTGTATTTTAATGGTTCGACAAAATGTGTTCTCGGTTGTCAGATTATAGTTGTTCCAGCGTTTCCAGATCCACTTCGATAGCGGCAGGATAGAGGCGCTGCGGGTCGAAGAAGGTGGCGCAACTGTTCACCAGATGCTTCACGTCGGGTTGTACGCGTCCTTTGAAGACGGTATGCCCGTTGACCGTCAAGGTGATTGGTTTGTCTAGGTCTACTAGTTCGGAGCAGAGATAGATCGTTACTTTTCCTCGCTGGGCAGGTTGGTACGTTTTAGTGAATTTCAGTTCAATGCCCCATTGCGGATCGATTTCTGTAGTACGGTAGGTCACTTCGTCAATGGCCAATGAAATCTGGTTGCTTTCAATGTCCAGTGTGTAGCGGGTGCGTGTATTGCTGTCGGCATTCGAACGTTGCTCCACGCGTAGGTTGTAGAATCCCTGACGGTAGCGTCCGTCCATTTCGAAGTTCTCCCAACAGAAGTGTTTGGGGTAGGGATTGCGGACATGTTGTTTCAGCCAGGGAGTAGTGGGTGAGTAGTCGATGTGATGTCCGCGACCAGGGATCAGTTCTATCCAGTGCTTATAGCGGTCGGGATAGAGCCGTTGTAAGCTGTCCAGCGCTTCGGCGGTGTAACGGGTGAGACGGTCGCGGTAGAAGCCTTTGTCTTCAGCACCTGTGCGGAGGGAGAAAGCTGTGTTGCTCAGATTTTCGGCTGGAGCGTTCTTCAAGGGTTCGCCGCCTGCCATAGGACCTGCCGCCGCCCAATAGTCGGCATAGAACGAGGCCAGCCGCTGGCTGCCGTAACCGCCTTCAGAGATGCCGAATACGTAGATACGATCGGGATTGATCTTTTCAGACAGCAGCGCCTGTCGAAGGAGTTTTTCCCAGGCGTATTGTTTGGCGTGTTGATACCAGCGGTAGTAGGCGCCTTCGTTGGGTATCTGTGGGATGAAGTAGATGGAAGGTGCATCGTCAAAGCGGCTGCATATCTTCAGTCCGGTAGCCCATTCCTGTGCTTTGGGGCCGGAGCCGTGAAGGTAGAGGAACAGAGGTAGTCGTTGTTCAGTGCTTGTTGATTCAGCCGTTTTCTTCCATCCCCAGTAGAAATTCAACGTGGCATGTGGTTCCAATTCCTGGGGCAGCTTCCAACTGCTTGCCGATTGATCTGAGAGTGGGGAGAGAGCAGGTAGTTTTTCTTCTTTGAAAGCTTCATTGGATTTCTTCCATAGTTGCCATACAGCCTGCTTCATGTCGTCTGTTTCTTTCCATTTCATACGGATGGCTGTACTGAAAGTGATTGTATCATCTTTCAGTCGTTGGTCGAAAAAGGAGGTTATTTCTTTCCGATACTTTTCTTTCAAAGTCTGGTCTTCCTTTTGTGCCATAGCTGGGGAAAGTGTGCAGCAGGCTATTCCCAGGCATAGAATGTGTGTATAAATCTTTCTTAATGGTAGGGTCATTGTTTCTATAGATTAAATTTTCCTGCAAGGTATCAACATTTTCCGGGATGTGCAAACTGATACGATAAAAAGATGTTTTCTTTCTACTCTTCAATCCGTATGTATACAGATATTTTTTGCGTTAATATATACTAATATATAGTATTATGTAATGCAAGGTACTTATATTATACATATATTTGTGTCATACAAAATAAGTAAGTAAACTAAATGATTAAGAAGATTAGAGTATGAATGTAGACAATGTAAAGTCGCAGATGCGTAAAGGAATGCTGGAATATTGCATTATGCTGTTGCTGCACAAGGAGCCGGCCTACGCTTCCGACATCATTCAGAAACTGAAAGAAGCCCGGCTGATTGTAGTGGAAGGGACACTCTATCCATTGCTGACGCGTCTGAAGAACGATGATCTGTTAGGATATGAGTGGATAGAATCGACACAGGGACCACCCCGAAAATATTATCGGCTGACAGCGAAGGGAGAGAACTTCTTACAGGAGTTGGAGACTGCCTGGCAAGAATTGAACGAAACGGTGGAACATATTCGCCGGAACTAAAAATGAAAATGAATATCGGAAACTTTTAAAACAAACATATCACAATGAAAAAGACTTTGACTGTAAATCTGGGCGGAACGGTGTTCAACATCGATGAAGATGCCTACCGTCTGTTGGATAATTATCTGATGAATCTGAAGTCGCATTTCCGCAAGGAAGCTGGTGCGGACGAGATTGTAGACGATATCGAACGCCGTATTTCTGAATTGCTGGCCGAGAAACTGGCTGGAAATCGCCAAGTGATTACCTTGGGCGATGTAGAAGAAGTAATAGCACGCATGGGTAAGCCTGAAGAGATGGATGACGCTGACGGAGAGGAGAAACATACAGCGAGCAGTGGTGGAGGATATGGAGCCGGTTCATGGACACGGAACGAGGAGACAGTAAAGGTACGTCGCAGGCTGTTTCGAAATCCTGATGACAAGATGTTGGGAGGCGTGTGCAGTGGTCTGGCGGCTTATCTGGGCTGGGACACGACGCTGGTGCGTCTGCTGCTGTTCGTCATTCTGATTTTCGGTTACGGCACGTTGATACCTATTTATATTGTTTGTTGGCTGATTATCCCTGAGGCGCGCACAGCTGCCGAGAAGCTGAGTATGCACGGCGAGGCGGTAACGGTGGAGAACATTGGCAAGACGGTGACCGGAGGCTTTGAGCGGATGGCTGACGGCGTGAACAGCTACATGCGTTCCGACAAGCCTCGTACGATGCTGCAACGAATGGGTGATGCGCTGGTGACGCTGGCCGGGTGGATTCTGAAAGTGGGACTGATCGTCCTGATTATTATCTGTAGCCCGGTGCTGTTTGCTTTAGGCATTGCGTTTGTCGCTTTGCTGTTTGCGGCTATCATGGTGGCTGTAGGCGGTGGAGCAGCTCTGTTCTCACTTTTCCCTACAATGGACTTTGTGTTACCGGCTTCACCATTCGAGGCCATTGCAATGTACATTGCCGGTATTCTGCTGGTAGCCATTCCGTTGTTCAGCCTGCTGCATGCCCTGTTCCGCAACCTGTTGAAATGGCAGCCTATGGCCGGTGGGTTGAAGTGGACGCTGCTGATACTCTGGATAGTCAGTGCGATAGTGTTTGCTTTGTGTTTCACGTTGGGAGGCTTGTCCTTCCCTGACTTCTATATGGGGCAGGAATATATGTCGGTGTGACGACAGCTGTTTATATCATATAAAAAAGAGGCATCTTCCGGTGCCTCTTTTTGTACGTTTCCGTTTCTTATTTCTTCAGCCACTTGTCCAGCCACTCGAAGAATATGCGCTGCCACAGCACGCCATTTTGGGGTTTCAATACCCAATGGTTTTCGTCGGGATAAATCAGTAGTTCGGCCGGCACGCCACGCATCTTGGCGGCATCGAAGGCTGCCATGGCCTGGTTGGCCAGAATGCGGTAGTCTTTCTCGCCGTGGATGCAGAGGATGGGGGCATCCCACTTGTCCACGAACTTGTGAGGCGAGTTGGCGAAGGTGCGTTGGGCTGTGGCGTTGTCCTTCTCCCAGTAGGCACCGCCCATGTCCCAGTTGGCAAACCATTTCTCTTCCGTCTCCAGGTATTGCATCTCCATGTTGAAGATGCCGTCGTGAGCGATGAAGGCCTTGAAACGCTTGTCGTGGTGTCCGGCCAGCCAATAGACGGAGAAGCCTCCGAAGCTGGCACCTACGCAGCCCAGGCGGTCCTTGTCGACAAACGGTTCCTTGGCCATTTCGTCGATGGCGGTGAAGTAGTCCTTCATGCACTGGCCTCCGTAGTCGCCGCTGATGGCCTCGTTCCATTCCACTCCGAAGCCCGGCAGGCCGCGGCGGTTGGGAGCCACGATGATGTAGTCGTTGGCCGCCATGATCTGGAAGTTCCAGCGGTAGCTCCAGAACTGGCTGACGGGGCTTTGCGGACCACCTTCGCAGAAGAGCAGGGTAGGATACTTTTTGTTGGGATCGAACTGGGGCGGATAGATGACCCATGTCAGCATCTGCTTGCCGTCCGTGGTCTTCATCCAGCGGCCTTCTACGCGGCCCATGTCGAGCTGGTCGTAGATGTGCTTGTTCTCGGTTGTGAGCTGCTTGGCCTGTGCGAAGGCATCGCCTTTGCGCGTCTTGTCTACGGCATAGATTTCGTCGGCCATGCTCATGGAGTGGCGGGTAGTCATCAGCTTGTCACCACAGAGGGCGATGGAACCGTAGTCGTGCATGCCTTCGGTGAGCTGTACCACCTGTTCGGGCTGATTGAGGGCAATGTAATAGATTTGTTCTTCGCCGTGCCATACGCCCAGGAAGTAGATGCCTTTTGAATCGTCGTTCCACACGAAGGAGTCAACGTTCGAGGGATAGGCCTGGCTGAGGAACTTCTTTTCGCCCGTCTGGCGGTTCATGATGAAAAGGCGGTTCCAGTCGGCTTCGTAACCGTCGCGCTCCATGCTCTGCCAGGCAATGTAGCGGCCGTCGGGCGAGTATTGCGGATTGGTGTCGTAGCCCTTGTTTTCCTCGGTGATGTTGCGGGTTTGTTTGCTGGCTACGTCATAAATATAGATGTCCGAGTTGGTGGAGATGGCATATTCCAGTCCTGTCTTCTTGCGGCAGGTGTAGGCCACTTCTTTGCCGTCGGGACTCCAGGCCAGTTGCTCGATACCGCCGAAAGGCTTCATGGGGCTTTCGTAGGGTTCGCCTTCGAGGATGTCCTGCACGTTGCTGATGGCCGATCCGTCGAAGTCGGCTACAAACGGATGGGGGGCAGTTGTTACCCACTCGTCCCAATGCTTGTACATCAGGTCGGTGACGATGATGCCTGTCGTTTTGTCCAGGTCGGGATATTTGTCCTGTGTGCTGGGCACGGTTTTCACTTGGGCGATGAAGAGCAGACGCTTCTCGTCGTGGCTGAAGGCAAATCCTTCGATGTCGCCTTCGTAGTCGGTGAGCTGGCGGCGTTCCGTTCCGTCAGGGTTCATTTCCCACACCTGGCTGCTGCCGCTTTCACTGCTCAGGTAAGCCAACTTGGTGCCTCCCTTGATCCAGGTGGGCTGGCCTTCGTGCCACGTCGTACGGGTCAGCTGCGTATTGGCGCTGCCGTCGGCGTTCATGACAAACAGTTCGCTGTTACTCTTGTTCTGGGGCACACTGTAGTAGCTCACGGTGTAAGCCACCTGTTTGGCGTCGGGCGAAGGGGTTACACTTCCGATGCGTCCCATGGCCCAGAGGGCTTCGGGCGTCATGCGGCGGTTCTCGATGCGGATATCCGAACGTCCGATGAGGTCTGCATCGCCTTCTTTGGTGGCTTCGGACGAGCTGCCGCACGAAGCCAGTGTCATCACTGCTGACATAAGTAAAAGGTTGGTTGGTTTCATATAAATGTTTTTTCGTTATGATTGTCTGTCTGCAAAGGTATGCATTCGTCCTGAAAAAACATTGTTTTCCTCCGATTATTAGAACCATTCCCTGAAAGCAGGGACACGTGCCTTGCTGATGAGGACCTTTTCGTCGGTAGGGGGAGTGAGCTGGAGCACCATACGTCCACCAAACCACAGGCTGACGCCGGTGACCGCCTTGTGGGCTACGATATACTGGCGGTTGGCGCGGAAGGAATGGCGGGGATTTCGGCCGTCCGGCGCGAGGGGGGACCGCATCTCATGTACGGGATGGCGGATGTACATAAAAAAAGGGGCATTGCGCCCCCCTTTTCCATTCTCAATTTTCCATTTTCCATTCTCCATTACAGCGGGCTTCCGCCTTCGCCCTCGTCGCCGCCCGGCTCTTCGGGTTCGGGTTGCGGTGTGTCGGTGCCGCCTTCATCCGGCGTGTCGGTGTCGGTGGTGTCGTCTGTCGTCTTGCCCACGCCGCGGCGCGAGAGTACCAGCGTGTACTGCGAGATGAGCGCGTTCACCGTCGTGGCGATGGCGGTCACTTCGGCCAGCGTCTCTTCGTCCGGCGCGAGGACGGTCGACTGGATGTAGAGGGCGTTCACGATGTCGGCCACGTCGGCATAGGCCGCTTCCATCGCCGCGCGGGCCACTTTCATGTCGGGCGCCGAGACGTTGCGCGCGTAGCGTTCGTCGGCGCGGGCGGTATAGAGGGCGTCGAAGTCGTTGTTCGCCGCCTTCAGGTCGGCCACGAGCTGCGCGGCGCCCACTTGCTCTACCGACGGGGCGTAGTGGTCGGACTCCAACTTGTCGACGATGTCGCGCACGGCAGTGGTGTTTTCGGTGTAGGGCAGGGTCGTCGGGTTCTGCGAGCCGACGGCTTCGAGGCAGCGTGCGGCTGCGGCGGACGTGTCGGCGTCGGGGTCGAGCTCGGCGGACTGGAGGTGGAGCTTCAGGCGGCGGAAGAGGTTGTCGCGCGCGTTGTCTTTCTGCACCAGCGTATCGGTGTCGACGTACTTCGTCGTGCGCGTGTAGCTGGCGTTTTCGTCGGCCAGGGCGGCTGTCATGCGCTGGTGGTAGGCGAGGAAGTTGTGTTTCGTGGCGAATTCCTTCGAAATGGCTTCGACGAGTTTGTTGAACAGGTAGTCGTGTTCCGCGTTGCGGGATTTTCCTACGTAGGGAACTTGTGATGAAATGATTTGCATAATAGTACTTGTCTTTAAAGTTAATAAATTAGTTTTTTTATAAGCCTCTCATTCTTTTTTCCGTCGAACGGTTCGAAAGTCTCTCCGAGCGTTCGGACAGCCTGTCGAACATTTCGAAAGCTTCTCCAAGTATTCGGACAGCCCGTCGAACATTTCGAAAGCTTCTCGGAGCGTTCGGAGAGCCCGTCGAACATTTCGAAAATTTCTCGGAGCGTTCGGATAGCCCGTCGAACATTTCGAAAGCTTCTCGGAGCGTTCGGGCAGCCCGTCGAACATTTCGAAAGCTTCTCCGAGCGTTCAGGCAGCCCGTCGAACATTTCGAAAGCTTCTCCGAGCGTTCGGGCAGCCCGTCGAACATTTCGAAAGCTTCTCCGAGCGTTCGGGCAACCCGTCGAACATTTCGAAAGTCTCTCCGAATGCCTGTACGCCCCGTCGGAATGTCCGTCATTCTGCGCCCAATGTACAAAAAAACATCAGAACAGACAATTTTTTTGTGAAAAAAATGGATAAGCATTTTCTCTGTCAATCCGCATAATCCGTGGGCAGAAGTATGATAAATCGGCATAATCCGGCGGTATTCCAAATATTTTTCGTAATTTAGGCCGCTGAAGTTAAGAAACAACATTACTTAATCTATAGACCATGAAAAAAATTCAGTTGACTTTGTTCTTGTCGTGTCTCCTGCTGATGGGATGCGGCACTTCCGAAAAAAAATCTGTAGCCATCGTTCCGCAACCCCAGTCCTGCGACGTGCAGGCGGGCAGCTACACCTTTGCGGCGGGCGGCGCTTTCAGTTCCAACCTGTCGGGCAGCGAGCTCGACGACCTCTCTGCCGTCCTTGCCTCCTCGCCTTTCCGCCTGACGGCTTCCGAGGATGCCGGCGCGGCTTTCCGCTTCGAGCGCGTAGACTCCCTGCCGGGCATATCCTCCGCCGAGGGCTACCGTCTGACGGTCGGCGCCGACGGTGTCCGTGCCGAAGCCACCACGCCCTCCGGCCTGTTCTACGCCTTCCAGTCGCTGCTTCAGCTGGCCGACGACGAAGGCGGCCGCTTCTCGTTGCCGTTCGTCCGCGTAAGCGACTATCCTCGCTTCGGCTACCGCGGCCTGCATCTGGACGTGTCGCGCCACTTCCGCTCAAAAGACTTCGTGATGAAGCAGCTCGACGCCATGGCGCGCTACAAGCTGAACCGCTTCCACTGGCACCTGACCGACGGCGCGGGCTGGCGTCTGGAAATCAAGCGCTATCCCCAGTTGACGGAGCAGACCGCCTATCGCCCTTATCCCAACTGGAAAGCCTGGTGGAAGGGCGACCGCAGATATTGCCTTAAGGACGCCGAGGGCGCCGAGGGCGGATACTACACGCAGGACGACGTGCGCCAGGTGCTCGAACATGCGCGCCGGCTGCACATCACCGTCATCCCCGAAATCGAGATGCCCGGCCATTCGGACGAAGTGCTGGCCGTCTTTCCGCAACTCTCCTGCTCGGGCAAGCCCTACAAGAACGGCGAACTGTGCATCGGCAACGATGAGACCTTCACCTTCCTCGAGAACGTGCTGCTCGAAGTGATGGACCTCTTCCCCTCGGAATACATCCACATCGGCGGCGACGAAGCGGCCAAGAACAGCTGGGAAAAATGCCCGAAGTGTCAGGCCCGCATCCGCAAAGAAGGGCTGAAGGACGAGAAGGAGTTGCAGAGCTACCTGATACACCGCATCGAGAAATTCCTGAACGACCACGGCCGTAAGCTCATCGGCTGGGACGAAATCCTCGAAGGCGGCCTGGCACCCAGTGCCACGGTAATGTCCTGGCGCGGCGAGCAGGGCGGCATCACGGCGGCGAAGGCCGAACACGACGTCATCATGACGCCCGGCGAATTCTGCTACCTCGACGCCTATCAGGACGCCCCCGTCACGCAGCCCGAAGCCATCGGCGGCTACCTGACGCTTGCGAAAGTCTATTCCTACGACCCCGTTCCCGCCGAACTGACCGACGCGCAGAAGACGTTCATCAATGGCGTGCAGGCCAACGTCTGGACCGAATACATCCCTACCGAAGAACATGCCGAATACATGATCTACCCCCGTCTGCTGGCCCTGGCCGAAGTGGCGTGGACCGCACCCGAGCATAAGGACTGGCCGCGCTTCCGCCAGGCCGCGCTGAAGGAAGTACAATGGTTGCAGTCGCAGGGCTACCATCCCTTCGACCTGAGCAAGGAGGTGGGCGAGCGTCCCGAGTCCCTCCAGCCTGTGGAGCACCTCGGCCTGCATTGCCCCGTCACGTATGCCCAGCCCTGGTCTTCGGCCTATCCGGCTTCGGGCGACTCCACGCTGACCGACGGCGTGCGCGGCGGTTGGACGTATGGCGACAAACGCTGGCAGGGCTTCCTGTGCAAGGACGTCGACGTAACCATCGACCTGGGTAAGGTGACGGACGTCAAGCTAGTCGAAGCCGACTTCCTGCAACTGCGCGGTCCCGAAGTCTGGCTTCCGAAAGAAGTCGTCATCTCCCTCTCCGAAGACGGACAGACCTTCACCGAAATGAAACGCATCGCCACCGACGTCCCCGTGACCGAAGAACGGCTCACCTTCCGCAACTATCGCTGGGAAGGCAACGCCAAGGCCCGCTACGTCCACTTCCAGGGACTGCTGAACCGCGAAGTGATGGGCTGGATGTTTACCGACGAAATCGTAATCAAATAATATAATAAGATATCTATGACAAACAAGAAACTTTGGGCAGCCGCCCTGCTCCTGTCGGGAGCGGCTTCGGGCACGGTTGCCGCCGAAACCACAATCCATGCTTTTGCACCGCTTTCAGAAGTGGCCTTCACGGCGCCGAAAGATAACGTGGGACGCTACGTCAGCCAGCGCCCGTCGCCGGCCGACCGGCTGTTCCAGTCTGACATCATCGAGAAGAAGATTGCCGAAATCAAGGCACTGTTGAAAAATCCCTACCTGGCGTGGATGTTCGAGAACTGTTTTCCCAACACGCTGGACACGACGGTACATTTCCGCCTGCTGGACGGCAAGCCCGACACCTTTGTCTATACGGGCGACATCCACGCCATGTGGCTGCGCGACTCGGGCGCACAAGTCTGGCCCTACGTGCAGTTCGCCAACGAAGATCCCAAGCTGAAATCCATGCTCGAGGGAGTGATCCGCCGCCAGTTCCTATGCATCAACCTCGACCCGTATGCCAACGCCTTCAACGACGGACCGAAAGGCAGCGAATGGGAGACCGACCGCACGGCGATGAAGCCCGAGCTGCACGAACGCAAGTGGGAAATCGATTCCCTGTGCTATCCCTTGCGTCTGGCTTACCACTATTGGAAAGTGACGGGCGACGCCAGCATCTTCGACGAAAACTGGCTGAAGGCCGTCGAAAACATCCTGCGCACCTTCAAGGAGCAGCAGCGCAAGGAGGGCAAAGGCCCGTATCGCTTCCAGCGCAAGACCGAGCGCGCCACGGACACTACCATCAACGACGGCTGGGGCGCACCTGCCAATCCCGTGGGGCTGATTGTTTCCATCTTCCGTCCGTCGGACGACGCCACGACACTGCCTTTCCTCATCCCGTCCAACTTCTTTGCCGTGACCTCCTTGCGGAAGGCTGCCGAGATTCTGACCGAAGTGAACAAGAATGCCGACCTGGCCCGCCAGTGCACCGACCTGGCCGACGAAGTGGAGCAGGCGCTGAAGAAGTATGCCACGTGCGAGCATCCGAAGTACGGCACCATCTATGCTTTCGAAGTGGACGGCTACGGCAGCCACATGCTGATGGACGACGCCAACGTGCCCAGCCTCCTGGCCCTGCCTTATCTGGGCGATGTCGATGTGAATGATCCTGTTTATCAGAACACCCGCCGCTTCGTGTGGAGCGAGGACAATCCCTACTTCTTCAAAGGCAAGGCAGGCGAAGGCATCGGCGGACCGCATATCGGCTACGACATGGTGTGGCCCATGAGCATCATGATGAAAGCCTTCACCAGCCAGGACGACGAAGAGATCAAGGACTGTCTCCGCATGCTGATGGCGACCGATGCCGGTACGGGCTTCATGCACGAATCCTTCCACAAGGACAATCCCGAAAAGTTTACGCGCAAATGGTTTGCCTGGCAGAATACGCTGTTCGGCGAACTGATCATCAAACTGATCGATGACGGCAAGTTGGATTTGCTGAACAGCCTTTAATGAATATAACTCTCAAAGAAAAACAATCGTAACGATATGAAAATCCTTTCACTTACTACAAGTGTAGTGCTATGCGGACTGCTGGCTATGCTGCCGTCCGCCTGCGTTTCGCAGAAAGAAAACAAGGTAGCGGGGCAGGACTACCTCAGCTACGTAGACCCCTACATCGGTTCGGGCGAGCACGGACATGTCTTTGTCGGCGCCAGTGTTCCCCTGGGCATGGTGCAGATTGGGCCGCAGAACATCCATAAAGGCTGGGACTGGTGTTCGGGCTATCATTATTCCGACAGCGTACTGATCGGCTTCAGCCATACGCATCTCAGCGGCACGGGCTGTGCCGACTTGGGTGACGTGCTTTTGATGCCCTACGTGGGCGAGGTCCGTACGGCCCGTGGCGAACAGGATAACATCGAAGGCTCCTGCTCGACTTACTATTCACACAAGAACGAGGAAGTGGCTCCCGGCTACTATTCGCTGCTGATGGACAACGGTGTGCGTGCCGAACTTTCGGCTACCGACCGTGTGGCCATTCATCGTTATACCTATCCTGAAGGAACGCCGCGCTTGCTGGTGAATTTGAAGGAAGGCAACGGCGACCGTGCCTACGAGACCGGACTGAAGCGTGTGGACGAATATACGGTGGAGGGCTACCGCTTCTCTAAGGGATGGAGCCCGCAGCACAAAGTGTTCTTCGTGTTGAAGTCCGAACAACCCATTGAGAGTGTCGCCGTATTCGACGACGATACGCCGGCTGGTCAAGACACGCTGACGGGTAAGGCCGTGAAGGGTGTATTGACTTTCAAGAATAATCCGAAGAACGTGCAGCTGAAGGTGGCTTTGTCGTCCGTGAGCTGTGCCAACGCGCTGGCCAATCTGGAGGCCGAGCAGCCCGGATGGGACTTCGAGAAGGTGCGCACAGATGCCGAAAAGCGCTGGAACCAGATGTTGTCATGCATTGACGTGGAGAGTACCGACGAGCGAGGCAAGAAGATTTTCTACACCAGCCTTTATCACATGTTCATTGCCCCGACACTCTATGCCGACGTGAACGGAGAATTCCGCGGTCACGACGACAAAGTTTATAAGGCAGACGGCTGGACCAACTATTCCACTTTCTCACTGTGGGATACGTACCGCACACTCCATCCGTTACTTACCATCATCCAGCCGCAGTTGGTGCCCGACATGGTAAACTCCATGCTGAGCATCTACGACCAGCAGGGCAAGCTGCCTATCTGGCCGCTGGTGGGAGGCGAAACCAATCAGATGCCGGGCTACAGCGCCATTCCCGTCATTGCCGACGCTTATCTGAAAGGCTTCCAGGGCTTCGACTCCGAACGTGCTTTGAACGCTATGGTTGCTTCGGCCACGTACGAGAAGCAGCGCGGCGTGCCTTACGTGTTGGAAAAGGGTTGGATCCCTTGCGACAAGATGCCAGAAGCTACTTCCATCGCCATGGAGTATGCTGTAGGCGACTGGGGATTGGCCATGATGGCGAAGAAGATGGGCAAACAGGACATTTACGACACCTTCCTGAAGCGTGGACACTATTATGAGCAATACTTCGACAAGAGTATCAACTTCATCCGTCCGAAGATGGACGACGGCAGTTGGCGCACGCCCTACGATCCCTTCCAGTCCATTCACGGTTGGGGCGACTTCTGCGAGGGCAACGGCTGGCACTATACCTTCTTCGTGCCCCAGCATCCCGAAGGCCTCATCAGCCTGATGGGCGGCGACGAACGCTTTGTGGGCAAGCTGGATTCGCTCTTTGTAGCCGAAGGCGACATGGGCGAACATGCTTCGGCCGACATCAGCGGTCTGATTGGCATGTATGCCCACGGAAACGAACCCAGTCACCACGTGGCCTACCTCTATGCTTATGCTGGGCAGCAGTGGAAGACAGCAGAGAAAGTCAGCTACATCCAGCACAACTTCTATACCGACCAGCCCGAAGGCATTATCGGTAACGAGGACTGCGGCCAGATGTCGGCTTGGCATGTGCTTTCTGCTTTGGGCCTCTATCAAGTGAATCCGTCCAATGGTATATTCGTTTTCGGTAGTCCACGCTTTGAGAAAGTCACGATCAACCTACCGGAAGGGAAGACCTTTACCGTTGAGGCTCCGGCCGCTAGCAAGGACAACAAGTACATCCAGTCCGTACGCCTGAACGGCGAGCCCTACACGAAGAGCTACATCAGCTACGAGGACATCATGAAGGGTGGTACGCTGAGCTTCGAGATGGGTAGAGAACCAAACAAGGCATTTGGTGCCGACGTAGCGGATAGACCCCATTCATTGAAAAAATAAGCACCTTATCTACCGGCAGATAGGTATTTTATCTGCTGGTAGATAATCACTTTATCCGTCGGTAGATAAATTCCTTATCCGCTAGCAGATAATCACTTTATCCGTCGGTAGATAAACTCCTTATCCGCTAGCAGATAATTACCTTATCTAATCTTAGATAGCCGCCTTGTCCGGAAGCCGATAGCCTTTTCGTCCGGAAAGGGCGGTTTTGTTATTCTTAATAATCTAATTGTCTATTAAGTTCTTATGAAAAAGAAAAAAAACATCGTTTTCATGGTTGGTGGAGCAGGAGCTTTGTTGCTACTGTCCGGCTGTTCCGATGTGCGTACAGCTTCGGAAGGGTTCCTACGTTCCGACTACTATACCCGAGGCATCGGCGTCTATCCGGGTAGTCCCCAGGAAGACTTTTCGCCTGAGCTCCTGCCTGATGAAGACCAATACCGCAATCTGGCCCTCCTGCGTGCCACGTACCAATCCTCGGCCTATGACTATAACCTGACATCGCAACTGCTGACTGACGGCATCGTGACCGACCGCGCTCCCCAGTATTTCGACCTCCAGACCGCCGAAGGCAGTGTGCCTAAGCGAGAACGGGAATGGATGATAGACGGAGGTCCCTATTCGCGCAACACCGTGCGCGGCGAGGAGGCCTTTTTCCTGTTCAGCATGCACAATTATAACAAGACTATCAGTCGTGCGATCGTGACCGGTACTCTGATTTACGATGACAAGGCGGCTCAGGGTGGTTACGAAATGACGTGGGAAGCCTCGAACGATGGTACTACTTGGACGGTTCTGGCCGTGAACAAGGGAGCCGGACTGCCCGGCAAGGCTCGTTCCGGTCGAGTAGAGGTGAACGATCCCAACAAGCAGACTGGTACCGTTTCCATGCCGATGCGTCGGTTGGAAGAAACGTTTGAGTTTACTAACACAACGGCCTATACTTCCTATCGCATCCGTCTGCGGATGAAGGGTGCTTACGAGTGGACCTTCCACGAAGTGGAGTTCTCCAATGCCGACGGAGTGGTGGACCTGAAGCCCTCGCAATTTTTTACCAGCGCGTGGATGAGCGCTACGGCGGGCGAGGAGTGGGTCAGTGTAGATTTGGGCTCACATTCAGAATTTGACAAGGTGATCCTTCACTGGGTGAACAAGGCCGTCGAGGGACGGATACAGACTTCGGACGATGCACAGACATGGGCCGATGTGGCTTCGCTGCCCGGCGGTGAGGGGCTGACGGACGAGATAGCTGTTCGGGGCAAGGCGCGCTACGTGCGTGTCTGCATGGATCGGTCGGCCGACGGCGGACGCTACATCCTGAGCGAACTGGAGGTGATGGGACGTGGCGGATTGCTGCCCCGTGCGGCAGCCATGCCCGAGGCGGCTGGCGGACGGCTGACGCTTTCGGGTGGCGGCTGGCAGTTGCAGCGCGCTTCCGAGGTGCAAGCCGGCGGTGTGGAAATTGCTTCGCCTGCCTACAAGGCCGAAGGATGGGTGACGGCTACGGTACCGGGCACGGTGCTCACTTCGTACAAGAACGTGGGAGCCTTGGCCGACCCCAACTACGCCGACAACCAGCTGATGATATCCGAATCGTTCTTCAACTCCAACTTCTGGTACCGCAACGAGTTTCAGCTGCCGCAGTCGTTCAAACGCGACCGCGTATTCCTGAACTTCGATGGCATCAACTGGAAGGCGAATGTCTACCTGAACGGAAAGCAGGTCGGTCGCCTGGAAGGAGCCTTCATTCGCGGCAAGTTCGACGTGACGGACTGCGTGAAGGAAGGTACGAACGTGCTGGTTGTAGAAATCATCAAGAACGCGCACATCGGTGCCATCAAGGAAAAGAACAAACAGAGCACGGACTTCAACGGTGGTATCCTCGGTGCGGACAACCCCACGTTCCATGCCACCATCGGCTGGGACTGGATACCCACCATGCGCGGACGTAACATCGGTATCTGGAACGACGTCTTCCTGACGACAACTGGTAAGGTGACCGTGCAGGACCCCTACGTGCAGACCCAGTTCGCTCTGCCCGATACCACACAGGCACGTCTGACGGCTGAGGTGGTAGTGAAGAACCATGACGGCAAAGACGTTAGCGGTGTCCTGCAAGGCAGGGTAGGCGACGTTACCTTCGAGCAGCCCGTGGAGTTGAGGGCAGGCGAGGAGCGGACCGTTGTGTTCGATGCCGACCGCTTCCCCCAGCTTCAGGTGAAGAATCCGCGTCTGTGGTGGCCCAACGGTTACGGTACACCTTATTTATATGATGCCAACTTTACGTTCAAGGTGGGCGAGGAAGTATCCGATGCCCGCGACTTCAAGGTAGGTATCCGCCAGATGACGTTCAACGAAGACGGCGGTGTACTGAACCTCTACGTCAACGGACGCCGTTTTATCGGCCGTGGCGGTAACTGGGGCTTCAGCGAATCGAACCTTAACTACCGCGGACGCGAATACGAGACAGCTGTGGCCTACCATGCCGACATGAACTTTACCATGTTGCGTAACTGGGTGGGCATGATCGGTGACGAAGAATTGTATGACGCCTGCGACAAGTACGGCATCATGATCTGGCAGGACTTCTGGCTGGCCAATCCTGCCGACGGTCCCGATCCCTACTATCCCGACATGTTCATCGCCAATGCCGAAGATTATGTGAAGCGCATCCGCAGCCATGCCTCCATCGGCCTGTACTGCGGTCGTAACGAAGGCTTCCCTCCTAAGACCATCGACAAGGCTTTGCGCCGTATCGTGAAGGAAGAACATCCGGGAATGCACTACATTTCTAGTTCGGCCGACGATGTGGTGAGCGGCCACGGTCCCTACCGCATGTTGCCTGCCAAGACCTACTTCACGCTGGAAACCGGCAACGACAAGTTCCACAGCGAGCGCGGTATGCCCAATGTGTTGACCTACGAAAGCTTCCTGCGCACCTATTCGCCCGAAGGTATCTGGCCGCAGTCCGACCAGTGGGGCATGCACGACTATACGTTGGAGGGGGCGCAGGGCGCCACATCGTTCAATGAGATTATCGCCACCGGCTACGGACAGCCCGAAAGTGCGAAGGAGTTTGCCGATCTGGCTCAGTGGGTGAACTACGACGGCCACCGCAGCCTCTTCGAGTCGCGCAGCAAGAACCGCATGGGGCTGCTGATGTGGATGAGCCATTCGTGCTGGCCTTCGATGGTATGGCAGACGTACGACTACTATTTCGAACCGACAGCCGCCTATTTCGCCATCAAGAAGGCGTCAGAGCCGCTGCACATCCAGTGGAACCCGGCCACCGACGAGGTGGAGGTGGTGAACTACCACGCCGGCCTGCGTCCCGGCCTGAAGGCCCGTGTACAGGTGCTCAACATGGATGCCACCGTAGCCTGGGAGAAGGAAGTCACGGTAGACAGCCGTGAAGACACGACCGAGAAGTGCATCAAGCTGGAATTCCCCGACGGGCTGAGCCAGGTTCATTTCATCAAGCTGGTGCTGGAAGAGAACGGGAAGGCCGTTTCCGAGAACTTCTACCACCGCAGCAAGGTGGAGAACAACTATCAGGCGCTGAAGCAGCTTCCGAAAGTCTCTTTGCGTGCACAGACCCAATATGACAAGGGGGACGACGGCGAATGGAAGGCCGAAGTAACGGTGGAGAACCGTTCGGACGCCCCGGCTCTGATGGTTCGTCTGAATATTGTGGGCGACAAGGACAGCAAGCAGTTCCTTCCCATCTTCTATTCTGAGAACTACTTTGCTTTGTTGCCGGGCGAGACGAAGGTGGTGCGTGTGCATTGGAAAGATGTGGATACGCGTGGCAACGCGCCCCTGCTGAAGGTGTCCGGTTATAATGTAGAATAGTATGTGGTTGCAACTGATCGTCGTTTTGGCAGCCATCATTATCGGTGCCCGGCTGGGCGGCATCGGACTGGGTGTGATGGGCGGTCTGGGACTGGCTTTGCTCTGTTTCGTTTTCGGGCTTCAGCCCACCGCCCCGCCCATCGACGTGATGCTGATGATTGTGGCCGTCATTTCGGCAGCCTCGTGTATGCAGGCTGCCGGAGGACTTGATTATATGGTGAAGTTGGCCGAGCGGATGCTGCGCAAGCATCCGTCCCGCGTCACACTGCTTAGTCCGCTTGTCACCTATCTGTTCACCTTTGTGGCGGGGACGGGGCACATCGCTTATTCTGTCCTGCCCGTGATAGCCGAAGTGGCGCGCGAGACGAAGATCCGCCCCGAGCGTCCGCTGGGCATTGCGGTCATCGCTTCGCAGCAGGCTATTACGGCCAGTCCCATCTCGGCGGCTACGGTGGCCTTGCTGGGGATGCTGGCCGGTTTCGACATCTCCCTGTTCGACATCTTGAAGATTTCCGTTCCCGCTACCTTGATAGGGGTGCTGGTGGGGGCTTTCTGCTCGATGAAGGTGGGCAAGGAACTGGAGGACGATCCCGAATACCAGCGCCGTCTGAAGGAGGGCGTGATAGAAAATCGGTTGGTGGAAACCGCTTCGTCGTTCGACGTCCGTAAGGCCCGCATATCGGTGGGGATATTCCTGTTGGCTACGTTCCTGATTGTGCTGTTCGGTTCGGTCGATGCCTTGCGGCCAGTGTTCCAGTCGGACGGGAAAAATGTGCCACTCGACATGCCGTCCATCATCGAAATCGTCATGCTCAGCACATCGGCCCTCATTCTGCTTGTCTGCCGGATCGACGGCATCAAGGCGGTGCAGGGAAGTATCTTCTCGGCGGGCATGCAGGCGGTGATTGCCATCTTCGGCATTGCGTGGATGGGTGATACGTTCATTGCGGGCAACCTGTCTTCGCTGACTGCTTCCATCGAACATGTGGTCCAGTCCATGCCCTGGCTGTTTGGCGTGGCGTTGTTCGTCATGTCCATCCTGCTTTACAGCCAGGCGGCTACGATTCGGGCGGTGGTTCCGCTGGGCATTGCCTTGAGTATCTCTCCCTGGATGCTGATCGCCCTCTTTCCGGCGGTGAACGGCTATTTCTTCATCCCCAACTATCCGACGGTGGTGGCGGCCATCAATTTCGACCGGACGGGGACGACCCGCATCGGGAAATACGTCCTCAACCACTCGTTCATGATGCCGGGCCTGGTGTGTACCATCGTAAGTATCGCGGTGGGACTGTTGTTGATATGGTTGTAAATCCTTACCTTTGTGTGTATCGTTTCAATTAAGATTTGGATTATGAAAAGAAAATGTATGTGGGTGGCAGCCCTTGTGGCGGCTGCCTCTATGCAAGCACAAACGCTTGAGAAAACTACAGGTGGAATCAAATTTTCCACAGCTCAGCCCGTGCTGAACGGTGAGGTGACTTTTTATTCGCCTTCCATCGTCCGGGTCGTGAAATATCCTTCGGCAGAAATGCCTTCCAAGAAGAGTTATCCTGTTATCTTGACGCCGGGCAGGGTGGATATAACTTACCGGGAGACGGGTGATGAGGTGGTGATGCAATCGGCGTGCATGTCGGTGACGCTCAATGTGCGTACGGGACAGGTGACGTATCGCGATCTGAAGGGGAATCAGTTGCTGGCCGAGAAACCTTATGGAACCAACTTCCTGCCGCGTAAGGATGTGGAGAAGGATTCTTACACCGTGAGCCAGACCTTTATGCTTCACCCCGATGAAGTGATTTATGGCCTGGGACAGCGGCAGACGGGTGTCATGAACCATCGGAACCAGCAGATTGAGTTGCGCAATGTCAATACGAATATCTGCATTCCGTATTTCACTTCGGAAAAAGGCTATGGCGTATACTGGGATAACCCCGGACTGTCGCAGTTTAACGACACGCCTTACGAGACTTCGTTCTCTTCCCAGGTGGGATTATGCTCGGATTACTATTTCCTCTACCGCGACGGCAGCATGGACGGGGTCATTTCCGCGCTTCGCGACCTGACCGGCAAGGCTACCATGTTCCCGCTCTGGACTATGGGCTATTGGCAGTGTCGCGAACGCTACAAGAGTCCTGACGAATTGTGCAACGTGCTCGACAAGTATCGCGAACTGGGCGTGCCTCTCGATGGCATTGTGCAGGACTGGCAATATTGGGGATGCGACTCCAACTGGAATGCCATGAAGTTTATGAATCCCAGTTATATCAATAAGGTGGGCGATAAGGATTGGATGAAATACATTCCCAAAGGCCATAATGCCGATGACGAGGCTGCGCTGAGCCGGAAGCCGCGCATCAAGAGCCCGCAGGAAATGGTGGATTATGTCCACAAGAACAATGCCCATCTGATGATTTCCATTTGGGCCAGCTTCGGTCCGTGGACCGACCAATACAAGGAACTGAAGGAGATGAACGCCTTGTTGCCTTTCGAGACGTGGCCCCTGAATTCCGGCACGACCCCTTATGACCCGTTCAATGAAAAGGCGCGCGACCTGTACTGGCGTTACTTGCGCCCGATGTATGATATGGGGATGGACGCCTGGTGGACCGATTCTACCGAACCGGACCATTTCAATGTCAAGGACAGCGACTTCGACCTGATGACGGCCGACGGTTCATTCCGTTCCGTGCACAATGCCTTCCCGTTGATGACGAACAAGGGCATCTATGAGCACCAGCGTGAAGTTTCGGACGACAAACGCCTCTTTTTGATGACACGTTCTTCGTACTTGGGGCAGCAGCACTACGGCTCGTTCAGCTGGAGCGGCGACGTGGTGTCCAACTGGCAGACCATGCGCCAGCAGATCCCCGCAGGCTTGAACTATATGCTGTGCGGCATCCCGTTCTGGACGACGGATCTGGCCGGCTTCTTCGGTTGGGAGTACAACAACGACTGGACCAATGTCGCTTACCAGGAACTGCACGTCCGCTGGTTCCAGTGGGGATGTTTCCAGCCGATGATGCGCAACCACTGCTCTTCGCCCATGCTGAACGAAATCTATCTGTTCGGAAAGGAGGGCGACTGGGCTTACGACGCGCAGAAGCGGATCATCGAGCTCCGATACCGTCTGTTGCCCTACATCTACAGCACGGCCGGCGAGGTGGTCCATCGGGATGGTGTCATGATGCGTCCGCTGGTGATGGATTTTGCGTCGGACCGCAAGGCCATCCGGCTTGACGACGAATATCTCTTCGGCCGGAGTCTGCTGGTTTGCCCCGTGACCGAACCGCTTTATACGAAAAAGGTGGAAAAGAACCGGGGAGTGGCCCTCGTGCCCGACGTGGCCAAGGCCAGCCTGCCTTTCGAGGTCTATCTGCCCGAGGGTTCCCGTTGGATTGATTTCTGGACGAACGAAATGCTGGAGGGCGGACAGGACGTGCAGCGCGAATGCCCCATCTCGCTGATACCGGTCTATGTCAAGGCCGGAAGTATTCTGCCGCTGGGGCCCGACGTGCAGTATGCCACCGAGAAGAAGTGGGACAATCTTGATATCTGTGTCTATCCCGGCGCGGACGGCGAGTTTGTCCTTTACGAAGACGAGTTCGACAACTACAATTATGAGAAAGGGATGTTCTCTACCATCCGTTTCACTTGGGACGACGCGCGGAGGGTGCTGACCATTTCCGACCGCAACGGCGAGTTTCCGCAGATGCTGAAGCGCCGCAAGTTCCGCATCACACTGATGGAGCCGGGCAAGCCCTCGGCTGAAAAGGTGCTCGGGAAGGCCGACCGCGAAGTGCGCTACGCGGGCCGCGAGATTGCGGTGCGGTTCTGAACAGAGGAAACATTTTTAATAATTTATTGATAAATGGATATGAACAAGAAACTATTCAGCATGATGCTGTCCCTCCTGCTGGGAGGCAGCATCTTTACAGGCTGTTCCGACGAGAATTCCGGCGAAGAGCCGGGCGGAGGTTCGGAAACGCAGGTGGTGACCGAAGAAATCTATTATGCCAACATGTTCGGCAAGGATGTGATGAGCACGTTCTACTACTGGTGTGACGAGATCGGCACGGACCTTGACGCGTGGAACATCAAGACCAACACGGACCCCATCGGGACGGTGGACCGCATCCGCTACCACGAGGGCGAGAAGTACATCGACAAGTGGACCATGCTGACCGACGACATGGACTCCTTCACCAGCAGCGTGGAGGGCGTGTCGACCACCTTCGGCTGGAATCTGTCGGTGTATCTGCTTTCCCAGAACAGTAACCAGTGCGTGGCGGCCGTCAACTTTGTCCACGCCGGTACGCCGGCGGCCGAGGCGGGGCTGGACCGAGGCGACATCATCGTCGGCCTGAACGGGGGAAACCTGACGACGGAGAACTACACCGACCTCTACTATGCCTCTGCGCTGAAGGTGGACCTGGGCCGCTACGAGGCCGCCACCAACACCATCTACCCCTTGGGCAAAAGTGTGGAGCTGACCGCCCGGACGATGTACGAAGACCCCGTCCTCTGCGACTCCATCTACGAGTTCGGCGGCAAGAAGGTGGGCTACCTGGCCTATTCCAGTTTCGATCTCCATTCCATCGAGAAGCTCGTTGAGACGGCCCGCGAGTTCAAGGCGGCGGGCGTCGAGGAGCTGGTGCTCGACTTGCGCTACAACGGCGGCGGATACGTCATCACGGAGAATGTGCTGGCGTCGCTCTTCGCCCCGCAGGAGGCCGTGGACCAAAAGCTGGTGTTCGAGCAGGAGGACTACAACGACTACCTGACGGAGGAGTACCGGAAACTGGGCTACAGCCTGGAAACGCGCTTCGCCACGGAGTTTGAGTATCCGGACGGGAATGTGACGAAAAAGGTCAGCACCAAGGGCGCCAACATCGGCCTGAAGAAGGTGTACGGCCTGATAGGCAGCGGTTCGGCGTCGGCGTCGGAGGCGCTGCTGGGCGGGCTGATGCCTTACATGGACGTGCAGCTCATCGGCAGCCAGACGCACGGCAAGTATTGCACGGGCTGGATGATGGCCGCGAAGGAGGCTTACAAGCTGTGCCCGAAGGCCATCGAGGACTGGGGCATCTACGTGATGGTGAGCATCTACCAGAACGCCGATGGCGAGACGCCCTGCATGCCGGACGGCATGGTGCCCGACGTGGAGGTGGCGGACGTGCCGCTGTTGCCCTACCGGCTGGGCGACGTCGACGAGCCGCTGCTTCGTGCGGCGCTGACTGCGGCGGGACGCACGTACGACGACGCGCCGGCTGTGCAGACCCGCGGCCTTGGCTTGCAGTTCGGCCGGATGCCGGACGTACGGAAGCCTGTCTTCGGCCGCCGCATCCTGCTTCCGCCGGCAGCGCTGCTGGAGGGCATGCGTTGAGCCTTGCCCGAACGGGAAGAATGGAAAAGGGTGCCCCCATCGCGGATGGAGGCACCCTTTTTCTGTGTGCGCGGCCCGGGGCGCGGGGCTTACAGCGGACTGCCGCCTTCGCCGTCGTCGCCACCACTGCCTGCATCGGGATCGGTGGGCGTGTCGGTGCCGCCGCCTTCACCGGTGCCGGGCGTGTCGGGCAGGGGCTTGCTGGCGGTGGAGGTGCCCATCTCCTGCTCGGCCTTGTAGATGATGCCGTTCACCTTCTGGATGAAGGCGGTCACCTCGTCCGTGGGCTGGAGGACGGCGACGGCGTTCACCGTCAGGACAATCTGTTGGTAGAGGGCGTCGACCTGCGCGCGCAGCTCCTTGGTGTCGACGCTCTGCAGGGCGGCCAGCGTGGCGGCCTCTTCCTGGTTGCGGGCGTAGGCCTCCTCGAAGGCGGCGTTGGCCTGCATCAGGGCGTCCACTTCGTCGTCCATGCCCAGGGTGGCGGCGTAGGTGGCGCCGTCGCCGGTGGTCAGGACGGCGACCATGCCGTTTATCTCCGCCGTCTCCTTCTGGTAGGCGTGGTTGCCGATGCCCTTGTAGGGGGCGAGCAGCTGGCGCAGCTTTTTGGCGGCGTCGGCCTTCTCGGCGATGATGGAGGTGGTGTGGGCGTTGGTCAGGTTCATGATGACGCCCACGGCGGAGTCGCGCTGGCGGTCGGCGGCGCTGACATCGACGGTGCTCGCCATGGCGGTCTGCCGGTTGACGATGCGGCTTTCTTCTTCAATCTTCTGCGCATAGAGGGTGGCGTAGTTTTCCACGCGGAGCGCGGCGGCGGTGGCCTGGATGATGGCGTTGTTCACGTCGATGTTGAACTTGTTGTGGGCGCCGAGGGTCATGTGCGTCGTGGCTAACTCTGTGATTTGTTGAACTGCCATAATGTTACATTAAATTTTAAGGTTATTAATTCAGTTAACTATGTTTTTTCTCTGTTTTGTCGTGGGCGGAGCCCGAAACTCCCGAGTTTTGCCCCGTTTACCACGGTTGTCGGGTAGAAACTCCCGAGTTTTGTCCCATTTACCACGGTTTTCGGGCGAAACTCCCGAGTTTTGCCCTGTCCACCACGGTTGTCGGGCTGAAACTCCCGAGTTTTGCCCTGTCCACCACGGTTGTCGGGCTGAAACTCCCGAGTTTTGCCCCGTCCACCACGGTTGTCGGGCTGAAACTCCCGAGTTTTGCCCCGTCCACCGCGGTTGTCGGGCTGAAACTCCCGATTGTCAGCCGTAAATGTAAGAATTTCTCCGATAAATCCCGCCATTTCCGGCGGAAAAATCGAGGGGCGGGCGAAAAGAGGGGCAGACGCGGGGCTCAGATGCGCTTCTCCGCCCAGTTGCCCCGGCAGATGTAGCGGCGGCAGAAGAGCAGGATGAAGCCCGCGTAGACCAGCTCCGACGTCCAGCACAGCGCCACGTCGAGACGCAGGTAGAGGATGGTGAAGGTGATGTAGGCCACGTAGATGACCAGCACCGCCAGCTCCAGACAGAGCGCCGTGCGCGTGTTGCCCGTGCCCGAGACGGCCTGGAAGTAGACGTTGGCGGGCACCAGCAGCAGGTAGGTGGAGCACATGACCCACAGCGAGGGCACCGCCGCCTGCCGCAGCTCGGGCAGGTCGGTGTAGACGCTCAGGATGACCTCCGGGAAGAGGGCGAACATCAGGGCCAGCGGCAGCACGAAGGCATAGGCCAGGCGGATGTGCTGGCGGATGGTGGAGCGCACGCTGTCGCGGTGGCCCGCCCCGATGAGGTTGCTCACCAGCGAGCCGCACGTCGAGGCGAAGGCCATCATCACCATGAACAGGATGCCGCTGACGCTGCGGATGATGTTCGTCACCGCCAGCGACCGCTCGCCCAGGTGCTCGATGTAGAGGAAGAACAGGAACCACGTGGACAGCGACAGGAAGTTCTGCAACATCGTCCAGAACGACACGTCGAGCATCCGCCGCAGCACCGCCCATTGCAGCCGCGGGATGCGGTCGAGCCCGTACTTGCGGCAGTCGATGCGGCAGCGGGTGTAGACCACGAAGAACACGAGCGACACCCCCTCGGCCAGCGACGAGCCGATGGCGGCTCCGGCGATGCCCAGCGCGGGCAGGCCCAGCTTGCCGTAGATGAGGATGTAATTGAACACCACGTTGCTCACGACCATGACGACCGAGTTCAGCGTCAGCGTGCGCGTCTGCGTGGTGCCCAGGAAGAAGGCGCGGAAGATGACGGCGCTGAACGAGAAGAAGGCGCCGAACACACGCCAGTGCAGGTAGTCCGTGGCCGCCTCGTAAATCTGCGGCGAGGCGATGATGCGCTTCAGCAGCAGGGGCGAGAAGCAGTAGGACAACAGGAACAGCACGGCGGCCAGCCCCGTCTGGAAGTAGATGCCCTGGTAGAACAGGGACCCTATCTCGCGGTATTGTCCCTCGCCGTTGCGGCGGGCGATGAGTATCTGCGTGCCGATGCTGAAGCCGAAGGCCACCATGAAGATGACCATGTAGAACACGCCGGCGATGGCCGAGGCGCCCAGCTCCACCTCGCCCACGCGGCCCAGGAAGGCGGTGTCGGTCATCCCGATCATCTGCTCCATGATCAGGCTGACGAGGATGGGGTAGGCGATGAGCCAGATTTGCTTGTTGGTATAGTGGGTGGTCGGGGTCGTTTGCATAGGGATTCTTGTTTTCGGTTGGGTCTTGAAACGGATGACGCGGACGACACGAATCAATGGGAAAGAATCAGTGTCATCCGCGTCGTCTGCGTCGGATTTGTCATCGTGCCTCCGCGGAGGCACCGTTATGTACGTCTTTTACTTGCGGTTCTGCCGCTGCTTCATCAGCTCTTCCTGCTGCTTCTGCATGGCCTCCAGGCGGGCGGCGAAACCGGATGTCTTCATCTTCTTGGGGTCCTTCTTGTTGGCCTCCAGCTGGGCAAGGAGCTTCGCCTCGTTCGTCGTCTTGCGCAGTACGAGGGTGGTTGCCACACTGATCAGCGTCGACAGGAAGTAGTAGTAGTTCAGTCCCGAAGGATAGTCGTTCAGGATGAACAGGAACATGACGGGCATCAGGTAGGACATCCACTTCATGGCGGCCATCTGCGGGTTGGCGCCCGTGTCCTGCTGCTGCATCATGTATTTCGTGTTCAGGATGTTCGTCACCGTCATCAGCACGCAGAACAGGCTCAGGTGGTCGCCCAGGAACGGGATGCGGAACGGGAAGGTGACGAAGGCGTCATACGTCGACAGGTCGTCGGCCCAGAGGAATCCCTGCTGGCGCAGCTCGATGGCGCTCGGGATGAACATGAACAGGGCGATGAGCACCGGCATCTGGATGAGCATCGGCAGACATCCGCCCATGGGGCTGACGCCGTACTGGCTGTAGAGGGTCATGATCTCCTGCTGCTTCTTCATGGCGTCCTCCTGCTTGGGATACTTTTGGTTGATGACGTCGATTTTCGGCTTCAGCACGCGCATCTTGGCGGACGACAGGTAAGTCTTCCACGTGGCGGGGAACACGACGGCCTTCACGATGAGCGTCAGCAGGAGCAGCACCATGCCCATGCTCAGTCCCCAGCCCGACAGCCAGTCGAAGATGTTGATGATGAACCATTTGTTCACCCAGCGGAACAGCGGCCAGCCCAGGTAGACCAGCTTGTTCAGCTCCCACTCGCTGTCGCGGCCCTTGTCCAGTGCGGTCAGCGTCTTGTAGTGGTTGGGGCCGAAGTAGAAGTACATCTGCGTGGCCTCTTTTCCCGTCGGGTCGAACAGGGTGTTCATTTCGGCCGAGTAGTCCTTGATGTAGCCGCTTCCCTGTGTCTCCATCTTGGAGGCCAGCTTCGCTTTCTCAAAGTTCGCGTCCGTAATGAAGACCGATGAGAAGAACTGGTTCTTGAAGGCGATCCAGTTCAGGGGCTCGGCCACTTCTTTCTCGTCGTTTTTGGCGGCCGAGAGGTAGTCCGTCCCTTCGCCACTGACTTTGTAGGTCAGTTCGGCCAGGCGGTTCTCGTACGTATAGCCTTTCTCGATCTGGCGTGCGCGCTGCGACCACTCGATGTCGACGTGGTTGTTTCCGGCAGCCAGCAGGTTCTCCATGCCTACGGCGTGGATATTGAAATCTACCAGATATGAGCCTTGGCGCAGGGCGTAGTTGAAGTCGATGTAGCTGTCGGCGCTGGCAGCCAGGCGCATGGTGAGGGTGCTGTCCGTGCGATTGACAGCCTTGAAGTAATAATTCTGCGTCTGGATGGTCTCCCGTTTGTTATAGAACAGGAAGTTGAGGTCGATATCGTTGCCGTTGAAGAGGGTGAGCGGTGTCTTTTTGTCCTGCTCCATGTATTCCTTGAGGGTCACGGAGAACGGCGTGCCGCCTTTGGTGCAGACAGCCAGTTCCATCACGTCGTTCTGGATGGTAACCAGTGAATCTGCTCCCTGCAAGGCACCGAAGAACACGGAAGTGGAGTCGTTGACAGCTTCCGCTTTCTCGTTGGCAAGGGCAGCTTCCGCTTTGGCTTTCAGGTCGGCTTCGCGTTGTTGTACCAGTGCGATGGAGTCGTAGTAGCGTTGCTGGGCTTCCAACTGCTCCTTGCTGGGGCGGCTCAAGAAACTGAATCCGACCAGAAGGATCGCTATCAGCACCAGTCCGGTAATGGTATTTTTATCCATTGGGATCTTTTCTGTTAAATATGAGTATGATTAAGATGAATTAGTTGTTTGTCTGTTTCTTCTTTTCGTCTTCGTGATATTCGATGGCAGCTTTTACGAAAGATACAAACAGCGGATGCGGATGGAGCACGGTGCTGCTGTATTCGGGATGGAACTGCGTACCTACATACCAGCGGAGAGCGGGAATTTCTACGATTTCAACCAGGTCGGACTCCGGATTGATGCCCGTACACTTCATGCCGGCAGCTTCGTATTCGGCCTTGTACTGATTGTTGAACTCGTAGCGGTGGCGGTGGCGTTCCTGAATGTGCTCGGTGCCGTATGCTTCGTAGGCTTTGCTTCCTTTCTGCAACACACATTCGTAGGCACCCAGACGCATGGTTCCGCCCATGTTGGTGATGGACTTCTGTTCTTCCATGATGTCGATCACATTGTGCGGTGTCTTCTCGTCCATCTCGCGCGAGTTGGCATCGGCATAACCCAGTACGTCGCGGGCAAATTCGATGGCGATACATTGCATACCCAGGCAAATACCGAATGTCGGGATGTTGTGCGTACGTGCATACTTGATGGCTACAAACTTGCCGTTGATACCACGTTCGCCGAATCCTGGGCCGATGAGCACGCCCGACATATCCTTCAGAGCCTCGGCGATGTTCTCGTCGGTCAGTTTCTCACTGTTCACGAAGTCTACGGACACCTTGCGGTCGTTGTAGGTTCCAGCCTGCGAGAGGGCTTCACGAATAGACTTGTAGGCATCCTGCAAGTCGTATTTTCCTACCAGTGCGATGTGGATAGGCTCGGTCTTCTCTGCCTTGTGGCGGCGCTCCAGGAAGCTGCGCCAGGGGCCAAGTCCCGGAGTCTCGCCCACGGGAAGTCCCATTTTCTTCAGGATGGTCTCGTCCAGCTTCTGCTCCTGCATCAGGATGGGCACTTCGTAAATGGTCGGTGCGTCAATGCTTTGTACTACGGCATCTTCGTCTACGTTGCAGAACAGGGCGACTTTCTTGCGAAGGTTCAGGCTCAGTTCATGTTCGGTACGCAACACCAGAATGTCCGGTTGGATACCGGCACTTTGCAGTTCCTTGACGGAGTGCTGGGTAGGCTTGGTCTTCAGCTCGCCGGCGGCTGCCAGATAGGGTACATAAGTCAGGTGTACACACAAGGCGTCTTTGCCTAGTTCCCACTTCAGCTGTCGGATACTTTCCAGATACGGCAGCGACTCGATATCGCCCACGGTTCCGCCGATTTCTGTAATGACGAAGTCGAATTTATATTTGTTGCCCAGCAATTTCACGTTACGTTTGATTTCGTCCGTGATGTGAGGGATGATTTGGATCGTTTTGCCTAAATAATCTCCGCGGCGTTCCTTGTCGATGACACTTTTGTAGATGCGTCCCGTTGTGATATTATTGGCTTTGGTTGTCTGTATACCCAGGAAGCGTTCGTAGTGTCCCAGGTCGAGGTCGGCCTCGTGTCCATCCACGGTTACGTAGCATTCACCGTGTTCGTACGGGTTCAGCGTACCCGGATCGATGTTGATATACGGATCAAACTTTTGGATGGTTACTTTATAACCTCTTGCTTGCAGCAATTTTCCGATGGAAGACGAAATGATTCCTTTGCCTAAAGAAGAGGCAACACCACCGGTGACGAAAATATACTTTGTTTCTCCCACAATTATATAGGTTTTAATATGTTAGATCGATTATCTTCAAAAGGTCTGCGACCTTATTCACATTTTAAGCTGCAAAATTACAAAAAAAAGAAGAGGAAGTAAATATTTTAAGCTAAATTTGTGCCCGATTCATGGATTTTAGGGCTTTATAAATTTTATGAGTTTTATGAAGAATAGAAATGTCTGCGTCGTGGCGATGCTGTCGATGATGTCCCTGTCGCTTTCGGCGCAAGTCTCTGTGACACAAAACGAATGGTCCGCCTCTTCGCGGGTAGTGGATACGCTTGTTCAGGGCAGAGCCCAGGAACAGGATACCTTGATTTCGCTTGTACCTGTTGTCCGGCTGAATTCTTTGGAGTCGGATTCTTTGCAGAACGAAGCAGAACAGGCTGTTATCTCCATGCAGGCCGATTCCTTGAAGGTCGATTCTTTGTCATCGGTAGTTGTGAAGGCTGATACGGTGCGGCAGGACACGGTGCGTCAAGAGATTGTTCCTCAGGAAGTAACAACGGAGAAAAAGAAGAAAGAAGAGAAGAGCAAGAAAAAACAACCCCAATTATCGGAACTTCTTTCCCGCTATTGTGTCCTCAAGTTAAAACCTGTAGAGGGTACTGCGGAGATGGCATTGGATACAGTGTCTATCTTGTATGAAAAGAATCTGGGCGTCTTGTATTACCTGAACGATCCGGCTACCCCTGAACGTTATATTGCGCCCGATCCCAAATACTTCCGCATGTTCTTGCCCTTTACGTTCTATTACGCACCGATGGCACAGATTTCTCAGCTGACGTGGAAGCCTTCGTTGTGGAATGATTCGGTGACCGTCTCTACCCCCGAGCCGCTCTCATTCGATCCGCAACCTTTCAGGGCCATAGAGCAAACAAACGAGATAGTGAACCGTACTCTGCTTGCCGCCTATCCCTACTGTTCAAAACAGGTGGTACTGACAGAAGATGAAGTGATGTTGGGGCCCAGTTACAGTGACGATATTCAGAAAGAAGCTTCTTCTAAACCTTCAGTAACGAAGCTGATTAAAAAGAAACATATCGATATAAACGAAGAGGCAGGAGTCATCATCCGAAAGCCTAATTGGTGGATAACTTCAGGAAGTGGTTCGTTACAGTTCTCTCAAAATAGCATTTCGAAGAACTGGTACAAGGGAGGTGAAAGTTCGAACGCTGTATTGATCAATCTCCTGCTAAAGGCCAATTACAATGATCATGTGCGCGTAGAGTGGGAAAATCTGTTGGAGATTAAGACCAATGTAAACTCGGCACCTTCGGATACATGTCACAACTTCCTGGTAACCAGCGACCAACTTCGCTTGTATAGCAAGATGGGTATTAAGGCTTTTTCCAAGTGGTATTATACTATTTCTACCGAACTGAAAACGCAGATACTTAATTCATATGGGAAAAACAGCATGGACCTGAAAGCAGCCTTCCTGGCTCCGTTCGATTGGTCGACCAGCCTTGGTATGGACTATAAGTTGGAAAAGTCGAAGTATAAATTGTCTGTCTTCCTGGCACCTTTGACCCATACGATGCGTTACATTGGCAATAAGAAAGTAAGCGAGACCAGTTATGGCTTGGACGAAGGTTCTAGAGTGAAACATAATTTTGGTTCGCAGGTTCAGACGAATTTTGAGTGGACTATCATTCCTTCCATTAAATGGAAGACCCGTCTTGATTACTTGACGAGTTATGAATGGATTCGTGCAGAATGGGAAAACGATATCAATTTTATTCTGACTCGGTTCTTATCAGCAAAACTGTATGTACTGGCCCGTTTCGATGACGGTACAAAACCTACGGTCGGTGATAATTATTTGCAAGCTACCGAGACGCTTGGTTTTGGTTTTAGTTACTCATGGTAAACAAGAAGCATTTACATTAATCGGTTTTATCAGAACAATTGATGGGGTATCGTGAAAGCTTGAAGGCATTTCCTCATTTTTGATACCTCGGTTACATTCAATAGAAAGCAATGCTTTGCGATGAAGAAAACGATGTTTTTCTTCCTGCAAAGCATTGCTTTTTTATTTGTGGCTCTTTTTACTTTCTTTGAAAGAGTGGTTTCCTCTATTTCTGCCAAGTCCTTCTTTAGCCTTGTAAAGTCTCTCTTTAGCATTCTAAAGTGGCACTTTACGCGGCTAAAGTTGATGTTTGCAAACACCATGTTCGCAATTTCATTTTTTTCAATAGGTTTTCATCGGAAGTGAATTAGGGTATTATAGACTTCTATTTGTGGAAAATTGAACACATGTGAATGGTAGTTTATCTCTATTTTTGCGGCGAAGTTTTAAACAGGATAGTTTACGATTAAAGATAAAAGAGGCCTTATATGGCTTTTTGAAAGGATTTTGCAGACTAAATCTAGATTTGTATAGGCTTTGTAAGGTAGATGAAAGCTATTATTTCTGTAAACTATTTATGGATTTGAATAGTAAAAAATGTTGCATTGTTTAATCCTGAGGAAATAAATTGGAGAATGAAACATGTTATTGTAAAAAAAGCAGATACGAAGCATCGGATGAACGATTTTGTTCGGCTGACAGATATGTTGTACGCCGATTCTCCTTATTATGTTCCAGATTTGGAGATGGATACTCGAGATGCTTTCAATCCGGCAAAAAATATGGGATTGGAGTATTCTATCATTCAACCGTTTGTAGCTTACGATGAGTCAGATAAACCTGTGGGGCGCATTGCCGGAATTATTAACTCACATGCTAACCAAAAGTGGAGTACGAAGAATGTCCGATTTGGATTCATTGAGTTTATTGACGACATGGATGTGTCCAAAGCTTTACTGGAAACGGTCGAACAGTGGGGACGTGAGCAGGGTATGACACACATACAAGGGCCGATGAGCATTTTGGATTTTGAGAAAGAAGGGATGCTTGTCGAAGACTTTGATCAGATGGGCTCTATGATAACGATTTATAATCCGCCCTATTATCCCAAACATTTGGAAGCGTTAGGTTACCAGAAGGAGGTAGATTGGGTACAGATACGCATTGATGTACCTCCTACAGTTCCCGACAAATATGAACGTGTTGCCAGTTTGTCAAAAGAAATGTTTGGCTTGAAAGTCAGGAAGCTTACAGATGAGGATATTTTCAAGCGTGGCTATGGAAAGAAAGTATTCGACCTGCTGAATCTTGCCTATTCACCTTTGTTTGGATATACGGAATTGACAGACAAACAGATAGATTCTTTCTTGAAACACTACGTGCCTTTGATGGATAAATGCATGTTGCCTGTGATAGAAAACGAGGAAGGACAAGTGGTAGGTGTAGCTATTACAATGGGAAGCTTGTCTTATGCTTTACGGAAGTCACATGGCCGATTGTTTCCTACAGGATGGTATCATTTGGTGCGTGCTCTCAAATGGAAACACGAAGATAAAGCAGAGCTTCTGCTTGTGGCTGTACATCCTGATTATCAAGGATTTGGAGTGAATGCCTTGTTCTTTGCCGATCTGATTCCTGTATATAACAAACTTGGATATCGTTGGGCAGAAACAGGTCCTCAGTTGGAAAGCAATGTACGTGAGCTTTCGCAATGGAAGCCTCTGAACCCATCCATAGTCAAGCGTAGAAGATGTTACAAGAAAGATTTATGAACTTAGAATAAAGAATTATAATATGGAAAAGAGAGTAGTTATTACAGGTATGGGCATTTGGTCTTGTATCGGTACAACATTGGATGAAGTGCGTGATTCTCTTTATAAGGGTAAGAGTGGCATTGTTTTCAATGCCGAACGCAAGTCTTTGGGGTTCCGCTCAGCCTTGTGTGCCGATGTGCCCAAACCCGATTTGAAACCATTCATTCCTCGCAATCAACGCCAGTTTATGCCCGAAGAGGCACAATATGCTTATATGGCTACGAGGCAAGCGTTGGAGGATGCAAAGCTGGATGCCGACTACATGGAGCATCACGAAATCGGTTTGATATATGGCAATGATTCTGTCGCTGAAGCCACGATGCATGCACTCGACAAGTTTCGTGAGTTTCATGATACGGCAGCCTGTGGCAGTGGTGCCATCTTTCAATCGATGAATTCTACGGTGACGATGAATTTAGCTTGTTTGTTCCGTCTGAAAGGTATCAATCTGACGGCTTCTGCAGCATGTGCATCAGGATCTCAGTCAATAGGACTGGCAGCGTTGC
Source organism: Caecibacteroides pullorum (assembly GCF_019239235.1). Classification (GTDB taxonomy): domain Bacteria; phylum Bacteroidota; class Bacteroidia; order Bacteroidales; family Bacteroidaceae; genus Bacteroides; species Bacteroides pullorum. Next base: position 155,438 of record NZ_JAAZTS010000003.1, read on the forward strand.
TCATTCGGAATGGTTTGCAGGAATGTGTCGTATGCGGTGGTGCGCAGGAAGCCAATCTGTACAGTGTGGCGGCATTCGATGGAATACAGTCGTTTTCTGTTCGTGAGGACCATCCTACTTGTGCCAGTCGTCCTTTCGATCGCGATCGTGATGGGCTGGTACCTGGTGGCGGTGCGGCGACCGTAGTTCTGGAGAGTTACGAACATGCCGTGCGACGAGGTGCTCCGATATGGGGCGAAATCGTTGGCTGGGGCTTTTCTGGTAATGGCGATCACATTTCGACACCCAACATTGAAGGACCCGTTCGCTCTTTGGAAGCTTGTCTACGAAACAGTGGTGTGACGCCGAAGGAAATAGGTTATATCAATGCACATGCAACATCGACTCGTATTGGCGATGCTCGCGAGGCGCAGGCTATTGCTCGTGTATTTGGCGATTGGCAGGTACCTGTGACATCAACCAAAGGTCAGACCGGACATGAAATGTGGATGGCTGGTGCAAGCGAGCTGATTTATTCGATGCTGATGATGAAAAATGATTTTATTGCCGGAAATCTCAATTTTGAAAATCCGGATGAAGAAACAGCTTGTATCCATGTGTTGCCCGAGCGGAAAGAAGTCCATTTTGATATGTTCCTTTCCAATTCTTTTGGCTTTGGAGGAACCAATTCGACACTTATTGTGAAAAGCTTATAATGTAAATATTTAAATATTGAATGACATGACACGTGAAGAAATTGTAAAGCAAGTAAACATTTTATTGGCAGAAGAATTTGAAGTAAAGGCTGAAGCGCTTTTGCCCGATGCGAATGTGAAAGAAACCTTGAACTTGGATAGTTTGAGTTTAGTGGATCTTGTAGCACTGATGCAGCAGGTGTATAAAGTGAAAATTCCTGTAACAGAATTGCGTAATATTCAGACTTTCAATAATCTGTATGACTATATCGAGTCACATCTTCCGAAAGAATGAGCAAGTATTGTATAGAGAAACTTATCCCGCAACGCAGCCCTATTCTGATGGTCGATGAGTTGCTGGAAGCGGATGGTGAGGAAGCAACGACTTGTTTCACCATCCGCTCCGACAATCTGTTTATCGGTGTAGACGAATTGTTGGAAGAAACAGGCTTAATAGAACATATGGCACAGTCGGCATCTGCACTGGCCGGCTATAAGGCTGTCTTGGCTGGAGCAGAAAAACCTCCTGTTGGTTACATTGGAGAGATTAAGCATTTTCATTGTTATCGCCGTCCACATTTAGGTGACAAATTATGCACAATAGTCAGGTTGGGTATGGAAGTGAATGGGGTAACATTGGTGACGGGAGAAAGCCATATTGATGGTGAAGTGGTGGCAAATACACAGATGAAAATATTTGTCAATCCGAGTAATGAATAATATTTATGAGTTGTGAATAAAGGATATGAAGCTTGAGGGGTATTATTACAATTTGATTGATAGAAATACAGACGAAAATGGCAGTACTTTCAGAATAGCCTTGTTGAAGGAATGTGACATATATACTGGCCATTTCCCAGGTCATCCTGTCTGCCCTGGTGTATGCAACATGCAGATTGTGAAAGAATGCGCCGAACGGTTAGTAGGAAAAACTCTGCATATCAGTTATATCCGTCAGTGTAGACTGATTGCATTAGCTACTCCAGTTATTTGCTCTGAATTGGTTGTCTGGATCAAACTGGAGCCTATGGAAGCGGGCTATAGTATTGTTGCCACTATAGCCGACGCAGAACATATTTATATGGAATATAAAGGTAATATGACTGTATGACAAAACTTTGCATCCATATCTATCAGTATTTTCGTTCTCATCGTGTTACTTTTTGGAGCATGATGGTGGGAGTGTTTCTTTTTTGCGGTTATTTTGCCTCACAAATTCATTTGGAGGAAGATTTAAATAAACTGTTTCCTGTATCGAGAAACGAAGATGGAAGTACCAAATTGGCATTTGCCAACTTGCGTATTAAAGATAAGACATTTTTACTTTTTGAAGGTGCTGAGGGAATCTCTGCAGAGCGTATTGCTGAGGTATGCGACACTTTTGTTGATTCGTTGCAAGCAAGGAATACCATATATGGTGAAGATGGGCAATTGATTGACGACGTATTCTATTCTCTTTCTGAGGATTTGCTACCCGATGTTGTCGATTACTTTACTGGCCACTTTCCTGCTTATATCGATACAGCTTTTTATGCGCGTATAGATTCGATGCTGACAATTGAGCACATGAAGTGCCAGATGCTTCAGAATCGCCGGGATCTGACAGGTAATTTGGGGCAGATGTTTCCTGAATTGATACAAATGGATCCGATAGGCCTGCGTAGCTTGCTAGCAGGCCAGATGGAGTATTTATCTAAGGATGGGGCAGGTAGTTATCGCATTGTTGACGGACACTTTTTTGTTCCTGATTCCACTGTATGTGTGGCTTTTTTGACTCCACACTATTCGGCGACCAATACAGGGCAAGGTTCTGCTTTGTTCGATGTGCTGAACGAATTGGTTGAGGACTTTGCCATTACCTTCCCTGACGTACGTGTCAGTTATCATGGAACTCCGGCAAGCGGTTACTATAATGCTGCCCAAATCAAGCGCGACCTGATAGTTACGGTCGGAGGCTCGATGCTGTTGGTGTTGGTGTTTTTGTCTGTTTGTTTTCGCAATCGTGATACTATTCCTTTGCTACTGCTTCCCGTTCTGTTTGGCGCTTTGTTTGGATTGACTGCAATGTATTTTTTGAAAGGGCAGTTTTCACTTTTGGCTTTAGGTATCGGTGCGGTAGTACTTGGAGTAGCAATGAGTTATGTGCTGCATGTCTTGACTCACTATAAGTATGTTGGTAATCCGGAACAGATGCTTCTTGATCAGGTAAAGCCTGTATGTTTGGGATGCCTTACCACAATTGGTTCGTTCATGGGACTTATTTTTATTGACACGGCGTTATTACAAGACTTTGGTCTGTTTGCAGCCTTTGCCATTGTTGGAACTACTATTTTTAGTCTTGTTTTCTTGCCGCAATTATTTCGTCCGGGTACTGAACAGGTGAATCATAGGATATTTGCTGTTATTGATAGAATTAATATTTATCCGTTTCATAAAAAGAAATTATTGCTGGCAGGGATTGGTATAGTGACTGTCGTTTGTTTGGTCAGTTATGTGGTTTGTGGTACTCAGTTTGATGCTGATATGCACAATTTAGGTTACAAGGCAGTCTTGACTACCCACTCTGAGAACCTGCTTCGCAGCAAAACGTATGTTGCAGACAAGCAAAAATATTTTGCTGCCACGGGGAAAAACATGGAGGAAGCGATAGCTAACTTGGGCATACTTTCACATAAGCTCGATTCTTTGCAAAAAATAGGGCTGGTGAAGAGTTATACCCATTCGGAAAAGATTTTTATCCCCTTGCAGATACAACAGGAGCGTATTGACGCATGGAAACGTTATTGGACAGACCAACGTCTGTCGTCTGTTCGCCGCTTGATAAGCGAAACAGCGCCGCAGGCAGGGTTGCGTTCGGAAGCTTTCCAACCATTCTTCGATTGCGTAAGAGCGGATTATGAGCCGGATGCCTTGTATGAGGCCGGAATAATTCCGCAGGGTTATCTCTCCACGTTGATGGAGCAGTCCTACGATGGTGAATATCTCTGCTTCACATCGGTACGCTGTGCGAATGATGTAGTGCGTGGTAAGACAAGCGATTACTACCGTATTTGCGACGCTATAGCTTCCGTACCCAATCTTTTGGTACTTGATACATACTATTATACTACGGATACGCTGATCAGCATGAACGAGAATTTTAATGTGCTGCAATGGGTGTCTATGCTGTTTGTTTTTGTGGTGCTGTTATTCAGTTTTCATTTCAATTTGAAGAATACACTGATAGGCTTTTTCCCAATTTTGTTGAGTTGGTTGATTGTTCTTGGAGCGATGGTTTTGTTTGGTATGAAGTTCAACCTCATCAACATTATCATTTCGACATTCATTTTTGGTATAGGTGTGGACTACAGCATATTTGTAATGAATGGCCTCATTGGTAGAGAAAAAGATACACGCTTGTTGAGTTATCACAAGACGGCTATTCTTTTTAGTGCAATTATTCTGATTGTTACGGTCGGCTCCATGCTTTTTGCTAGTCATCCGGCCATTCGTTCTGTCGGTTTCTCTACATTGGTAGGTTTGGTGTCAGCGGTGGTGCTGTCATATGTTGTTCAGCCTGCAATCTATCGTTGGTTGAATAGGAAAGGAGGGCATGTATGAAATACGATGTAATTATTATTGGTAGCGGATTGGGTGGATTGGAGTGTGGATATATTCTTGCGCGTAATGGATGTCGTGTTCTTTTGTTGGAGCAGGGTGTGCAACCGGGTGGCTGTCTACAAGGCTATCGGCGTCGCGGTCATATTTTTGATACAGGTTTTCATTATGTCGGTGGACTGGATGAAGGACAATCTCTTCATGCAGCTTTTGAATATTTGAGCCTGCTTGATTTGCCGTGGCATCGTTTGGATGCTAACGGATTTGATCGTGTGGTTATTGGTGACAGAGTGTTTGCTTTTGCCCAAGGATATGATGACTTTTATCAGCGTCTTGCTGATGATTTTCCTGCCGAGCGTGCGGCCTTACACCGGTATGTAGAACTATTGAAACAATCTGCCGCCCAGCAGTTTGCAGCTCTCAATCCCGATGGCATAGGTACCGATTTGCTGCCGGAACACATGGCAGTCAGTGCTTGGGAATACTTGAATGAGAATTTTCAGGATCCTTTGTTGATCGATGTTCTTAGCGGAACCTCGTTGAAGATGGAACTCAGGAAAGAGTCGCTTCCTTTGTTTACCTTTCTGCATGGAAACAGTAGCTTTATCGAGAGCAGTTGGCGCCTGAAAGGCAGTGGGTCGTTGATTGTCGATACATTGGCTGATGGTATCCGTGCATTGGGAGGTGAAATCATTTGCAATGCCCAGGTGCAGGAACTGATGGAGAAAGATGGTCGCTTGGCATACGCCGTCTGTTCCAATGGCGAACGCTATGAAGGATCTCTTTTTATCAGCGATATTCATCCTGCGCAAACTTGCCGTCTGATAAAGCAAAGCAGTCGGATAAGGCCTCTTTTCCGTAACCGTATAGCCAGACTTGAGAATACATTCGGCATGTTTACAGTGTCGCTTTGCGTCCGTCCACGTAGTTTGCGTTATTTTAACTATAATCTCTATGTTTATAGGGAACAAAACGTTTGGACTTTCCATCAGGACAATCGTCCTGTGAGTGGAGTACTCGTCAGTTGCAGGCCACCCGAAGATGGTAGTGAATATACGCAGCAAGTGGATTTGCTTACTCCGATGACATGGAAGCAATGCCAAGCTTGGGAGTGTACAAAGGTAGGACATCGTGGCGAATCATACTTATGTTTGAAAGAAAACATGACAGAAGAATGTATCACCTTGGTGGAACGGTTCCTTCCAGAACTGAAAAGTCAAATATTGAGATATGCTAGTACACCGTTGACGTGGCGTGATTATACACTTGCTTTAGAAGGCAGTGCTTATGGAGTACGTAAGGATTTTCGTAATCCGTTAGAGACTTTTCTTTCGCCTCGGACTCCTGTCCCTAATCTACTTTTTACTGGACAAAACCTGTTGTTGCATGGGGTGCATGGGGTAACCTTGACAGCTTTTCATACTTGTGCTGAAGTGCTAGGTCATGAAAGGATTTGGAAAATATTGGAGAAAAAATAGCTTAGAATAATAGTGATCTGGAATCAGGATATATGATATGGAGAAATGATTTCGATTAATGTAGAACTTTATATGTAAAATTAATGAATACGAATATGAAAAGAGTTTATATGATATGGGTGGTAGTTGTACTTGCATGTCAAATGCTTTCGGCGCAACAAGCAGAGCTTCATAAAGCTGCAGAACGCTTCAGAGGCATTCGTTCATTGAAGATGAATGTAGTTCAAACCAGGCACAATGTTACTTTAATAAAGGATATTACAACATCGGGGCATTTTTTCTATCAGGAACCTAATCGTTGTAGTATGGTATTTCCAGATGCAAAAGAGATGCTTCTCGCTGTTGATGATACATTTGTCATGGTAAGAGATGGAAAACAGCATGTAGCTAAGGCAAAAGGACAGGGAAACAATCCGTTTGAAGTCCTTTCAGACGTGTTCCACAAATTGCTTTCTGCTGATGAAAATGTTGATTTGTCAGAATATGCGGATGTGAAACTTTCTCGGCAGGGTAATTCTTGTACGATTACAATTTTTCCCAAAGAAAAAAATATTAAAAGTAAACGGCGTATGATGTATACTTCATGTATAGTCATTGTAGACTTGAAAGCTGCTGAGCTGCGTAGTGTGCGCATTTATGAAAGAGGGGAAAATTATACTCAATATGATTTTTCCAATTATATAATTAATGCCGAGATTGATACTAATGCTTTCGATGTTCAAGCCATGATGTGAAAATATGAATTTATTGGAAGATATTTGTCGTGTGCCAGTCCGTTTCTGTGAAATTGATTGTATGAAACGAGTGTGGCATGGCTCGTTCGTGGCATACTTTGAAGATGGAAGGGAATCGTTTGGGTGGAATTTTCCAGGTATAGGTTATGCTGATATGCAACAGATTGGGATTTATGCTCCACTTTACGATTTACATATACGCTATTTACATCCGCTTATTATTAATGATGTGGCAATAATACATACATGTTATGTCTATCATCCAGGAGCTCGATTGGATTATGCATATAAAATCTATCGGGAAAGTGATAATATCCTCTGTGCTGAGGGTAACACTACACAGTTGTTCATTGATGAACGGGGTATGTTTTTAACAGATATACCTGACTTTTATCGGAAATGGCAAAATACATTTCTGATAAATCGAGAATTGGAAAAATAGAAGATAATTTTGGGATGAGGAATTTTTTATTTTGGTTGATTATATTGATGTCCGTATCTGTGGTAAACGCACAGCATACAGAAGTGAAGGGTATGGTGACCGATTCGATAACAGGCGAAGGTTTACCATATGCAGCCGTAATTTTGAAGGGGACTAGTATTGGTGGCGCCACCGATGGAGATGGCAATTTTGTCTTTTCTATTCCTGATGCACCTGCCGTGCTGCAAATTTCCTATTTGGGTTATGACAGCAAGGAATTACAAATTGCACCCAAGGGAAAAACGATTGAACTGTATGTGCGTTTGGCTCCATCTGGTATTACTTTGAATGAAGTTACAGTTAAACCTAAACGAGAGAAATACCGTAAGAAAGATAATCCTGCCGTTGAATTTGTACGTCGCCTTATTGACATGCGCAAGGAAAATAACCCTCGTGATCATGATTACTATAGTTACGACCATTACGAAAAAATGTTTTTTGCAAAAAACGATTATACACCCAAACCTAAAAAAACAGGCAAAACTGGTAAATTTGATTTTATAGGTGAGTTTGTCGATACATTGGACAATGGCATTACTGTATTACCGGTCTCGGAGAAGGAAAAGGTACAAACTGTGTATTATCGCAAATCGCCACGGTCTGAGAAACGAGTTGTCAGAGGGTACAAATCATCTGGTATTGATGAAATCTTTTCGAGCGATGGTGTTCAGCAATTTCTTGGTGAAGTTTTTCGTGATATAGATATTTTTAAAAACGATATACCACTTTTCTTACAAAGATTTGTTAGTCCATTGTCTACTATTGGGCCTAACTACTACAAATATTATCTGATGGATACGCTTCAGGTAGACGGACAACGTTGTGTGGATTTAGGCTTTGTCCCTTTTAATTCCGAGACTTTTGGTTTTACAGGACATCTTTATGTCAGGCTTGATTCTACTTACTTTGTACAACGTGCTATGCTTAATGTGCCTAAGGACATTAATTTAAACTTTGTTTCTAGACTAACTATCCAACAGGATTTTAAGCGTATGCCTGATGGCACGCGCATTATTACCAAGGATGATATCAGTGTTAATTTTAAGTTGACGGAACGTACCAAAGGAATGTACGCTCGTCGTTTGAGTATTTATACAAATCATTCGTTTGATTCGCCTCTTGGAGAACAGCTTCGTGTCTTTGATGAGCAGGCGCCTGTTATTACACTTCAAGGTTCACATCGTCGCACGGATGATTTTTGGAGGGAAATTCGTCCGTCAGAGGCTCAAAACCGTAATCCGAATTCTACAGAAAAATTAATGGCGAGGCTCAAAGCTGTTCCTGCTTATAGAATAACGATGAAAACTCTTTCCATTCTTGTTTCAGGTTATGTATCTACACATCGTGAGCCCGAGAAGAGTAAGTTTGAGTTTGGTCCTATGAATTCTACTGTCAATTATAATAAACTTGAAGGCTTACGCTTGCGTGTGGGTGGAACCACAACCACAGCTTTCAGCAAACGGTTATTTCTTGATGGATATGTAGCCTATGGAGTAAAGGATGAAAAAATGAAATATGATGCTTTAGTGGAATATTCTTTCAACGATCGTAAAGAGTTCCGTAAGGAATATCCTATGCATTCTTTACGTTTTGAGTATATGTATGATATTAATAAATTGGGACAGGATTACATGTATACCAGTAAAGATAATATGATGCTGATGATCCGTCGCAAGCAAGATAACGATATCTCTTATTTGCGCCAATCAGAATTAACCTATACTCGTGAACATTATAACGGTTGGTCATATAATGCGATTTTGCGTAATCGTCGTGAATATGCTACACCGTATGTTTCTTTCCAGCGTATAGGTGCAGGTGGAACATTAAATCCTGTGGATCATTATGATATGACAGCATTAGAACTCCGTTTACGTTATGGACGTAATGAAAAATTCTATCAGACACGTAATCAACGTGTACCTATTACTTTCGATGCGCTTATATTCAACGTGAGTCATGTAATGGCCAAGAAAGATTTTTTAGGTTCTGATTATGATTATCATCGTACTGATATTGGTATGCAAAAACGTTTTTGGCTTTCTGCTTTTGGTTATATTGATTTAATTGCCAAGATGGGGAAAGTTTGGACGAAAGTGCCTTATCCGCTACTGATTTTGCCTAATGCAAATTTGACTTACACCATTCAACCTGAATCATATACAAATATGAATGCTTTAGAATTTATTAATGACGAATATGCTTCTTGGGATATAACTTATTATATGAATGGTAATTTGCTGAATCGTTTACCACTTGTGAAAAAGTTGAAGTGGCGAGAAGTGTTTTGCTTCAGAGGTTTGTGGGGGCATTTGACTGATAAAAATAATCCTGCTAAAAGTGGAAGTGAAGGACTTTTCTGTTTTCCTGCCTGTACTTATGAGATGGGACGTGCTCCTTATATGGAGGCAAGCGCAGGAATCGAAAATATTTTTAATTTCCTGCGCATAGATTATGTCTGGCGATTAAATTATCGTAACCATCCAGATATTCAGAAGAGTGGAATACGAATGACAATGGCATTGTCTTTCTGAAGCCTTACCGGGTGTTCGTTCAGCCCGTCGAACAGTTCGAAGGCTTCTCCGATCGTTGGGACAGCCCGTCGAACAGTTCGAAGGCTTCTCCGAGCGTTGGGACAGCCCGTCGAACAGTTCGAAAGCTTCTCCGAGCGTTGGGACAGCCCGTCGAACAGTTCGAAAGCTTCTCCGAGCATTGGGACAGCCCGTCGAACAGTTCGAAAGCTTCTCCGAGCGTTGGGACAGCCCGTCGAACAGTTCGAAAGCTTCTCCGCACGTTGGGACAGCCCGTCGAACAGTTCGAAAGCTTCTCCGCACGTTGGGGCGGTCCGTCGAACTGTTCGAAAGCTTCTCCGCACGTTGGGGCGGTCCGTCGAACTGTTCGACGGACGTGCGTGCATGTATGTTTCGGTGTGGAAATTCTCCCGACGGTTCGTGAGCGGACGTCATGATTATCCCTTTGCCTCTTGATAGAGGAAACGCTTGATGCTCTTCTTTGCCGTCTTTTCGAATTCTTCGAAGTGGATTTTGACTTTGGTTATCTGGCAGTAGGCGGGGAGCTGCTGGTTCAATTCAATGCGGTTTTGCTCCATGGCTTCTTCCACGTCCGATTGCTGCAAGCCACGTGCGAAAGCTTCGTCAAAGTCTGGATAGATAAGTGCGACTAACTTGTCTTTTTGTAAGACAATGAGTGACTCGGATACATAGGGCATGTTGTTCAGTCGGCTTTCGATTTCTTCTGGATAAATGTTTTGTCCGCTGGCGGTCAAGAGCATGTTTTTGCTGCGTCCGCGGACGGTAACATTACCTTCTGCATCCATTGTAGCCAAGTCGCCAGTATGAAGCCAGCCGTTTACATCGATGATTTGTGCGGTCGCTTCCGGATTTTTGTAATAACCTAACATCAGGTTTTCGCCACGGCAGATGATTTCGCCTGCACGGTTGGCTGGATCGGGTGAGTCGATGCGTACTTCCATACGTGAAGCAGCTTTGCCACAAGAAGCTAATTTCAAGTCTTGCCAGCGACTCGAACAAATAATAGGGCCACATTCCGTCATACCGTATGCAATGGTATAGGGGAAGCCGATTTGCTTGAGGAAACGTTCTACGTCGGCATTGAAAGGGGCACCTCCAATGATGATATCATTGAACTCACCTCCAAAGATTTCCATAGCAGCTTTGCATGCAGATGCTTTTATCTTGTCGTTTACCAGAGGAACGTGCAACAGCAGTTTGCCGATTGTATTGTCCAAACGGGGCAGGATGTTTTTCTTAATGATTTTCTCAACAATAAGAGGTACACACGAGATGAGTCGCGGACGTATTTCGGCAAATGATTGAGCTATGATTTTAGGCGATGGCATGCGCGTCAGGAAATAGAGATGTGCCCCTTGACAAATGCCATAAAGAAAGTCGTAGACCATGCCGAATACATGTCCCAAAGGAAGCATGGATACGATACGGTCACCAGGCTGAATGGGACGCATCTCATAACAGTAATCTACATTGGAGCGGATACTGCGGTAGGGGAGCATGACACCTTTGGAATAGCCTGTAGTTCCGGAGGTATAATTGATGATGGCCAGCTCTTCCGGAGATTCTTCTTTGCGGTAACGGACATGTTCTGGACGGAAATTCTTCGGATAGCGTTGCCCATAGATGGCATTACGGTTATCAAAAGCTTCTGTTAGTCGTTCATCACGTGAAACTACTGGTGTGAAATCGGTCAGAAGTACAACACCGATAAGGTTAGGCATGCGGTCCTCATTCAGATTTTCCCAGGCTTGATCGCCTACAAAAAGCAGTTTAGCTTCAGAGTGGTTTACGATGTTGTGGATATTGTCTGCCTTGAATTCGTGCAAAATAGGAACGATAACGGCTCCGTAAGTAATGGTTGCCAAAAAAGTAACAGCCCAATGAGCACTGTTGCGCCCACAAAGAGCAATTTTGTCACCAGGCTTGATACCAGCCCTTTCCAATACGATGTGGAATTTGGCTATTTTTCTTGCAACATCCTTATATTGTAGGGTCGCTCCGTTATAATCGGTCAGGGCATTACGATCCCAATTTCGGGCGATGCTCTGTTCGATATACCCGATGAAGCTTTTTTTTGATTCCATTGGTCCTATTTTGCGCGTTTATTAAAAAACTGTGCAAAGATAGGGCTTCTGGTTATCTCCTGCAAGCAGTTTTTGTTATTTTATTGGTCGGCGTAATTTTGATGGTGGTCTTAATTACTTATTTTCTGGTCTTTTCGGAAATGAGAAGTAATTTGTCTCCTTCCTGAAGTTTCAATGATCCGTTTGGTATTAGGTATTCATCATTCCGCTTTACGATCATTACCAGAGTCCCTTGAGGCAAGTTCATATCTTTCAGGGTAGAAGCTTTAGCGAGGATTTCAGTTGTGATAGTCATATCGTGAAGGTCGGAGCCTATTTCTTCGGGTAATTCTACACCAAATTCATTGCCAGTTTTGGGTTGCGGCATGGAAAGGCCCAGCATACGTGATAGAGAGGTGATCGTTGTTCCTTGGACAATCAGTGACAGAATGGTAATGAAGAATACGATATTAAAGATGCTATTTGCTCCAGGTATTTCAGCTACAACGGGATAAGTGGCAAAGATAATAGGTACAGCTCCACGCAGGCCTACCCAAGATACAAAAAGACGTGACTTTTGAGTTATTTTTTTTCCAAAAGGCAATAAACTGATATACACGCTGAGAGGACGTCCTACGAGAACCATGAATACGCCGATGAGCAGGGCTACGGCTGCTACTTCGAGCATTTCGTGAGGATTTACCAATAAACCTAGGCAAAGGAACATAATAATCTGGAAAAGCCAGGTCAGGCCGTCCATAAAGGTATTGATTTCCTTGCGATTGGCAATTTTATGGTTACCAACCATCATGCCTGCCAAATAAACGGCTAAATACCCGTTTCCGTTCAGGAGGCTGGTCGTGGAAAAAGTGAAGAAGATGAAAGCTAACAATAGAATAGGGTAGAGGGCAGGATTGTCGATATTGAGCTTATTCAGCATGATGATGGCTAGTTTTCCAAACAGGTAACCTGCGGCCACTCCGACAGCAAACTGTACGATGAAAGACCCTGCTATCTGTAACCATCCCATTCCTCCCATCTGGGCCAGTTGGACGAGAACAATAGTCAGCATGTAGGCCATCGGATCATTACTTCCGCTTTCTAGTTCGAGCATAGGTCGTAAATTGTACTTCAAATTGATCTTTTGTGATCTCAGAATGGAAAAGACGGAAGCGGAATCGGTAGACGACATGGTGGCCGCCAGCAATAATGATGGGATGAGCGAAAAATGGATATTGGTCCAGCTCATACCTGAAAGCCACCAGATAAAAAGGCCTGTAAATAAAGTGGTAAAAAGTACGCCTACCGTTGAAAGCATGATACCAGGAGCAAGTACCGGCCTGATGTCGCTGAATTTGGTATCCATACCACCCGTAAACAGGATGATGCTGAGGGCGACCATGCCGATGAATTGGGCTGCCTTCATATTGTAGAATTGAATACCCAATCCGTCGCTTCCGAAAAGCATACCTACTACTAAAAATAGTAGTAAAGTAGGGACACCAAAACGATAGCCGGTCTTTCCAGCCAATATACTGACAAAAAGCAGGATAGAACCTGCGAGTAGGATATTTTCAGGAGTAAAAAGCATAATGTTGAATCTTTTGGATTTGTTTATGATTTAATTGAATTTAAGTACAAATGTAGTTTCTTTTCCGTCACTTTTTAAAGTGAGGCTACCTCCCGACAAACGCATGATTTGACGTGAGATACTTAATCCTACACCACTACCTTCTTCGCGTGTGGTAAAGAAAGGTACAAAAATGTGGCTTTCTACGTCGGGTGGGATAGGTGGTCCGTTGTTTGTTATTTCGATGACGACGGCTTCTTCTTCGTTGCAGTAGGCATGGATGCGGATGTATTTCTCTTTTTTATCTTTATTTTCGCTTTCGATAGCCTGTACTGCGTTTTTCAAAAGATTGGTCATTACTTGAGAAATCAGATTCTCATCTGCATACAGGATAAGGTCATCAGGAGTGATTTCTGTTAAAAAGGCAATACTGGAGTTTGGATACTGATGGCGGGCCAGGTTAATCATACGTTTGGTGAAATCCTTTACATAGAACAATCCTGGTATTGGTGACGGAATGTGTGTGAACTGCCGGTAGGATTCAACAAAAGTCAACAGGCTCTGACCTGTGGCACGAATGGTCTGAAGTCCGCCTTGTAGTTCGTCGCGATTGATTTCTTTTTCATTCTTGGTAAGTTGCAATAGAGTTTCGCTCAGGGAAGTAATGGGGGTGACAGAGTTCATGATTTCGTGTGTCAGTACTCTGGTGAGTTTGTTCCACGAGTCCATTTCTTTTTCATCCAGTTCATTATGGATATCGTTTAAGGCCAGTATGCGGAGATGATCTCCATGAAGTACAATTTCGCTAACGTGTACAGCTAAATTTTTTGTTCCTCTTTCGTTGCAGATGGGGACTTGTAGTTTATTACCTGCATGGCAATCTTTCAACAGGCTGGCCAGCTTTTTGTCAATGCGTTCCAGTTGGATAATGTGAGTCAGTACGTCCGTACCTAACAGTCGTAAGGCGCCATTGTTTTTTTGGCAGATGACACCTTTATCATTGAGCACAATGATGCCTGTATCTACGCAATTTAATATTAGTTCATAATATTTTTCTTGTTGAGCAGTTTCTGTCTTAACTTGATATAAGATTTGGGCAACCCGATTGATAGCATGGTTTACGAGCCGACTGTCGGGGGTACCGTTATCTTCTGCGAAGTGAATAGATGTATCATTGTTTTCAATGGCATCAAGAAGGAAGAGCACTTTTCGGGCATGTTGTTTATATAACAGCAATTGCCAGTATAGCACTACAGGCAACAGAGCGGTTAGGAAGAGGGCTAAAAGGAATTTGCTTTCCGATAGCTGTAGTCCGGAAGTGGCAATGAGGCAGATAGCCCATGCAAATCCTGCCGCAAGTGCTGTTACAAGGCTGACGGTTGTGCGAAAAGAATAATATTGGGAAAGGTTGCGGAAACTCATGATTTCTGTTTGGAATTAAAGTCCGTATCTTTTCATCTTGTTATATAAGGTTTGTCGGCTAATGCCCAAACTGGCTGCTACAGCTGATAGATTACCTTCACAATTTTGTAATGCCTTCGCTATCATTTGTCGCTCCATTGCCTCCAGCGTAGAGACTTGGGGAAGTTCCATGGTTGTCCGAGCTGGCGAATGTGCTAACTGAAAGCAATCAGTCGTCAGGGTAGTGCCGTCGCAAATGATGACTGCCTTTTCGATGGTGTGTTCCAATTCACGGATGTTGCCATACCATGGATGCTTTAAAAGCTTTTCGCATGAATCGTCAGGCAGTTTAAGCGATTTTTTGTGATATTGTTGACAAAAACGGCAGATAAATTGTTCAGCAAGAGGCAGAATATCTTCTGTTCGTTGACGTAGAGGTGGTATTTCCAGATGGATCGTGTTTATGCGGTAAAGCAAGTCTTCACGAAATTCACCTCGTTTTACCATATCGGGTAGGTTGCGGTTAGTTGCGCAAATTAGGCGTATATTGACGGGAATGGGCAGATTGCTTCCTACTTTGACAACGGCTTTCTGTTGGATGGCTGTAAGCAATTTGGCTTGCAGATGGAAAGGCAGATTACCTATTTCGTCAAGAAATAAGGAACTGTCGTTAGCAGCTTCAAATTTGCCTGTACGCTCATTCCGTGCGTCAGTAAAAGCTCCTTTTACATGACCGAAAAGCTCGCTTTCAAACAATGTTTCCGTCAAAGCACCCATATCTACAGTGATCATCTCGTGATGACGGCGCGATGAAAGATGGTGTATTTCTCGTGCAAGCATTTCTTTTCCTGTACCATTCTCACCGGTTATCAGTACATTGGCATCGGTGTCTGCTATTTTTTCTACAAGATGTCTTAGACGGTTCATGGCAGCACTTTCCCCCCAATACATCGGCATCCTTTCTTGTTTTACCTGTGGTCTCTCGGAAGGTATGGCAGCTGCAAGCAAGGTCTCAATCAGTTTATCGTTATCCCATGGCTTTACCACAAAGTCCGTAGCTCCTTCCTTGATTCCGCGTACGGCTAGGCTGATGTCTGCGTAGGCTGTAAACAGTACTACAGGAATATACGGTTTCATTTTCTTTATTTCATGCAGCCAGTAGAGGCCTTCATTGCCGTTGTTGATTCCTGCCTTAAAGTTCATGTCGAGTAGTATGACTTGCCAATCTGTAGTGTTTAGGCATGTCGGTAGAGTGGCAGGTGAGGAGAGGGCTTCTATGCGGTCGAAGTGAGGCTTTAGCAGCAATTGCAAAGCGTCGCGTACGCCGCGGTTGTCGTCTATAATGAGTATGTTTCCGGCTTTTTTCATCTTGATTTTCGCAATGCTTGTCAGTTTTAGCAGGCAAATATACGTTTTTTTTGTGGATAATCTTTTTGCAATTAGATTTCTGATTAGGGTAAACAAAATGATTTTGTCTTAGATTGTTTTTTTCGTCTGTTTCTTACCGGCTGTTACAGTTTTTTTGTATTTTTGGGCAATAAAAGACTGAAACTTTTAAAAAACATACATATTATGATGACACCACAAGACAAAGAGATGCTTGAAAAAAAGGGCATCAGTGAAAAACAAATTGAAGAACAGTTGGCTTGCTTCGAAAAGGGATTTCCTTATCTGAAACTGGCTGCTGCGGCTTCTGTAGAGAACGGAATCTTTGCTCCTGCTATCGATGAACAGAAAAAGTATTTAGACGCATGGGATGCTTACATGCAGACAGACAAGACGGTTGTGAAGTTTGTTCCTGCTTCTGGAGCTGCCAGTCGTATGTTTAAGAACTTATTCGAATTTTTGGGAGCTGAATATGATATGCCGCAGACGTCTTTTGAAAAGACTTTTTTTGAGAAAATCGAAAAGTTTGCATTCTATGCTGATTTGGAAGAAGCCTGTCTGAAGACGACTGGTAAGAAAATAGCTGAACTGACAGGTGAAGGAAATTACAAGGCTGTAGTTGCTGCTTTGTTGGAATCTGCCGGATTGAATTATGGCGCTCTTCCCAAAGGTTTGCTGAAATTCCATAAATACGAAGACGGTAATCGTACTCCAGTTGAAGAACATCTGGTAGAAGGGGCTCTTTATGCGGCTAATAAGAATGGAAAAGTGAACGTACATTTTACGGTATCACCCGAACATCGTGCACTGTTCAAGGAACTTGTTGATAAAAAGGCTGCTGCTTATGCCAAAAAATATGGTGTGGATTATAATATTAGTTTTTCCGAACAAAAGCCCAGCACAGATACTATTGCTGCAGATATGGAGAACAAACCTTTCCGTGATAATGGGAAACTCCTTTTCCGTCCGGGAGGTCACGGGGCATTGATCGAGAACTTGAATGACTTGGATGCAGATATCGTCTTCATCAAAAACATCGACAACGTAGTACCCGACAAGTTGAAGGGTGATACCGTATTATATAAGAAGCTGATAGCCGGTGTATTGGTTGCTTTACAGCAAAAGGCATTTGCCTATCTGCAGTTGCTCGACAGTGGAAAATATTCTCACGAACAAGTTCTTGAGATGCTTCAATTCCTCCAGAAAAAACTTCATTGCAAGAATCCGGAGGTGAAGAATTTTGAGGATTCTGAGCTGGCTATCTATCTGAAAAAGAAACTCAACCGACCGATGCGTGTATGCGGTATGGTAAAGAATGTGGGTGAACCGGGTGGTGGACCGTTCTTGGCTTACAATAGTGACGGAACCATTTCATTGCAGATTTTGGAAAGTTCTCAGATAGACATGAAAGATCCTGAAAAGAAAGAAATGTTCGAAAAAGGGACGCACTTCAATCCTGTTGATCTGGTTTGTGCAATACGCGATTATAAAGGAAACAAGTTCGACCTGACGAAATATGTGGATAAGGCGACTGGGTTTATTTCATATAAGTCGAAGAATGGAAAAGAACTGAAGGCTCTCGAACTTCCAGGTTTGTGGAACGGTGCTATGAGCGATTGGAATACCATATTTGTAGAAGTTCCTTTAAGTACATTTAATCCTGTGAAGACTGTAAACGATTTGCTGAGAGAACAGCATCAATAAATGAGTGTTGAATTTGAAAATTTCAGAGGCTGTTTCAGAACAAAAGAAAGAGACAAATTATCTGTCTCAATATCTCTTTTGTTTTGAAACATCCTCTTTGTCATTACAAAAGATATATTTAAAAGACAGATTGCAATGAAGAAGATTTTGTTATTAGGTTCTGGTGAACTGGGTAAAGAATTTGTTATCTCAGCTCAACGAAAAGGACAGTATATCATAGCTTGCGATTCGTATGCTGGTGCACCTGCTATGCAGGTAGCAGATGAATGTGAAGTGTTCAGCATGCTTGATGGCGATGCTTTGGAACGTGTTGTGCGTAAACATCATCCCGATATCATCGTACCGGAGATTGAGGCTATTCGTACCGAGCGTCTTTATGATTTCGAGAAAGAAGGAATTCAGGTCGTTCCGAGTGCGCGCGCAGTGAACTTTACAATGAACCGTAAAGCCATTCGCGATTTAGCAGCTAAGGAATTAGGGCTGAAAACAGCAAAATATTTTTATGCAAAATCGCTCGACGAATTGAAGGAAGCTGCTGCTCAGATTGGTTTCCCTTGTGTAGTTAAGCCGTTGATGTCTTCATCGGGAAAGGGGCAGTCACTTATAAAGAGTGCAGACGAATTGGAACATGCCTGGGAATATGGTTGCAACGGAAGCCGTGGTGATATCAAGGAACTGATTATTGAAGAATTTATTAAGTTTGACAGTGAGATAACGTTGCTTACTGTAACTCAAAAAAATGGTCCTACGTTGTTCTGCCCGCCTATCGGTCATGTACAGAAAGGTGGAGATTACCGTGAAAGTTTCCAGCCTGCACATATCGATCCGGCTCACTTGAAAGAGGCGCAGGACATGGCAGAAAAAGTGACACGTGCGTTGACGGGCGCAGGCCTGTGGGGAGTAGAATTCTTCTTGAGTCACGAAAATGGTGTCTATTTCTCAGAGCTCTCGCCGCGTCCGCATGATACAGGTATGGTGACATTGGCCGGAACACAGAACCTGAATGAGTTCGAACTGCACCTGCGTGCTGTTTTGGGACTTCCTATTCCTGGCATTAAGCAAGAACGAATGGGAGCCAGTGCGGTTATCCTTTCGCCGATTGCCAGCCAGGAACGCCCAAAATACCGAGGAATGGAAGCTGTGACTGAGGCAGAGGATACTTATCTTCGTATTTTTGGTAAGCCTACTACTCGTGTCAATCGCCGTATGGGTGTGGTATTGTGTTATGCGCCTTTAGGCAGTGACCTCGATGCCCTGCGTGATAAGGCCAAAGCGTTGGCTGCCAAGGTAGAAGTCTATTGATAAGAGCACCCGTTTGCATAAAAATGGCACACTGATCTGAGCAATGATTTCTCGGAATCAGGGTGCCATTTTTATTTTTTGTTGTACGTTCATTTCAATGTAAGCCTGAACACCTGGCTTCCTGTACCGAAGTCTGCATCGGGTAGAGAACTGCCGGGAGCGAACAGTCCGTAAACCGACGATCCGGAACCACTCATCGATGCATAAACAGCCCCCAGCCGATAGAGTTTCGCCTTGATATCACCGATAGTGGGGAATTGTGGGAATACACTTTCTTCGAAATCATTAATCATATAGTCTTTCCATTTTTCTATGGGTAGCTTTATGATGTCTTTCAGGTTATGTGCTGGATGTCGTGGACAGATGCGGGCAAAAGCGTCGCGTGTAGAAACAAAGACATTCGGTTTCACCAGCAGCAATTGCCAGCCTGCCAACGATAGCTTGACAGGTGAAAAGATATTTCCGATACCTTCCGCATACGTCGGTTGGTTACGGATAAAGAAAGCGCAGTCTGCACCCAGGCGGGCGGCATATTCTTCCAGACAGTCCTCTGTCAGATGTAAGTTATAAATCCCGTTTAGCAGTTTCAGCATGAAGGCCGCATCAGCCGAACCACCTCCCAGCCCGGCTCCCGAGGGAATGTGTTTATGCAGATAGATATCTACGGGAGGCAAGTCACAACCTTCATCTTGTAGTAATTTATAAGCTTTCACAACCAGATTTTTTTCTATATCTCCTTCGATTGACAGTCCGCTTTGTGTAAGCGAATATTTCCCTTCACCTTCATGGCGGGTGCATACTTCCAAAGCGTCTTCTAGCGGGATGGGATAGAAAATGGTTTCCAGATTGTGATATCCATCAGGTCTTTTTTCAGTAATGTTCAAACCCAAATTTATTTTAGCATTCGGAAAGGTGATCATACTTGTTTTAAGTTAGTGGTTGTTCGCACAAATGTAACAATAAACCGGCAAACCACCGCACAAAGGTTTTATAAAAAGACGGGGATGAGGAGATAGAGTATGGAGAATTTCATGTATCTTTGTTTTCCCTTTATGTTAAAAGCAACAAGGGAAAAAGAAATGCATTTAATTAAACCGCTATAATTCAAGACCGTGGCAGAACAGAAACGAAACATACGCACATCGAGAAGCAAGACGCCGCAGCCGGTGACCGACTACGGGCGTATTCAGCCCCAAGCTCCCGAACTGGAGGAAGCTGTACTGGGTGCACTGATGATAGAAAAAGATGCTTATTCACTGGTAGGCGAGATACTGAGGCCGGAATCTTTTTATGAACACCGCCATCAGCTGATTTATGCAGCCATTACCGACCTGGCTGTCAATCAGAAGCCTGTGGATATTCTCACTGTCAAGGATCAGCTTTCCAAGCGGGGAGAATTGGAAGAGGTGGGTGGCCCTTTCTACTTGGCACAACTCAGCAGCAAGGTGGCTTCGTCAGCTCATATTGAATACCATGCCCGCATCATTGCTCAAAAGGCCTTGGCTCGTGAATTAATTACTTTCACCAGCAATATCCAGACGAAGGCTTTTGATGAAACGATCGATGTGGACGACTTGATGCAGGAGGCTGAAGGAAGGCTCTTCGAAATCTCCCAGCAGAACATGAAGAAAGATTATACGCAAATCAATCCCGTCATTTCCGAGGCCTATCAGTTGATACAGAAGGCGGCTGCGCGTACAGACGGTTTGAGCGGATTGGAAAGCGGATTTACCAAACTGGATAAGATGACTTCCGGATGGCAGAACTCCGACCTCATCATCATTGCTGCCCGTCCGGCTATGGGTAAGACAGCTTTCGTGCTGTCTATGGCTAAGAATATTGCCGTGAACTTTCACAATCCCGTCGCACTGTTTTCGCTCGAAATGAGTAATGTGCAGCTCGTTAATCGTCTGATATCGAACGTCTGCGAAATACCAAGCGAGAAAATTAAGAGCGGACAGTTGGCTGATTACGAGTGGCAACAATTGGATTATAAACTGCGTGATTTGCTGGACGCTCCGCTATACGTGGATGATACGCCTTCACTCTCTGTTTTCGAACTGCGTACCAAGGCACGCCGACTGGTGCGCGAGCACGGGGTGAAGCTCATTATCATCGACTACCTGCAATTGATGAATGCCAGCGGTATGTCCTTCGGTAGCCGTCAGGAAGAGGTCAGCACCATTTCTCGTTCGTTGAAGGGATTGGCCAAGGAACTGAACATCCCCATCATAGCCTTGTCGCAGTTGAATCGTGGTGTAGAAAATCGTGAAGGAGAGGAAGGCAAGCGTCCGCAGCTGAGCGACTTGCGTGAGTCTGGTGCCATCGAGCAGGATGCCGATATGGTATGTTTTATCCATCGTCCCGAATATTATAAGATTTATACTTCGGCCGACGGTACAGACTTGCGTGGTATGGCCGAAATCATTATAGCCAAGCACCGTAATGGTGCTGTCGGCGATGTTCGCCTGCGTTTTATCGGTCAGTATACCCGCTTCCAGAATCCGGAGGACGATTTGGTAATACCGCCTCCGGGCGAGGGTGGAGGAACAACTTTCGGCTCTCGCATGAATGCACCTATTGGTAGTACGGCTACCCCTCCTCCTCCCACTGAAGCTGATTTCAATCCTTTCGGTGGGGTAGGTATGGATGGTCCCGTCCCGTTCTGACGACTGATGACATGCCAGAAGAAACGTACCAGGCTATTACCCGCTCCGTATCATCTCCGTATTTTCTCCCTGTAAAGGTACCTGTAAACGGAGTTGATACGGAGCAGGTACGGAGCGGGTTATTTGTTTGCATGGTTTTGCATGGTAAAAATATGGATTGAACTTTTTAAAGCTGGTAGTCAGGCAAAGGTGAACGATCGCTATAGAGATTTTACTGTATCATTCGCAGTACTCGTACGCCTGTCCAATTTTTGTTGTGACGGAACATTTGTGCAAAGGAGCCTTCGGACAGAACGACCTGTTTGCTGCTGGAAGATGCATGGAGCAATTTCAGTTGTCCGTCGCGGTAGCAGGCAAAGCCGAGATGAACAACATCCAGTCCGGCAATCTGGGTTGTAATGCAGAGGATGTCACCGTCCTTGATCCAAGGAAGACCTTCGTCGGAGATCTTTTCTTTTGGGAGATAATGAAAGAATCTGACGGATAGTTTCTTCTCGATATCTTTTATCTTTTTCACATTTTCAGGAGAGTCCTTCAGATGTCGGTAGGCGTTTGGATGGGTGGACATGAATGAAAGCTTCAGTGGAACAGTATCCGTGCTATTCATTGCTGTAATGTCCTCGATAAAGCCGTTCTGTACGCCGCTTTCTACCCATTCGGCTATGTAGTGCAGGCGTGAAGTATAGCCGTCAATGCGTCCGTCGCGATAGCGGATGCGCTTCAGGTAATCTTCCATTGCTCCACCGCGGACTGTGGCCAGCGACTGGGCTAATACATATTCTACGAATGTAGTGCAATCTACTTCTTCAAGATTCACAACTAACTGTTCTTCGTCGTTTATTTCCAATGTGTGAGCTACATAGGGCTTGCCCAGATAGGTAAGGGCATTGTTTAATACAAGCTGACAGCCGGGCTCTTGAGCACCGGCTGTCAGGGATAAAGAGGCTGCCGTTAGCAGCAGTATAAGGATCGATAGTTTCATTATCATTCAAATTTAAGTCCTTCGCGCAACCATTTTTCCAGTTCGCCTGTCCATTGGCGTTTGTAAGTGAACGCGTCGCGGAACCCCCAGCCGTGGCCACCGGTAGGATAGACATGCAGTGTAGCCGGAACCTGATGTTGGAGCAAGGCTTCAAAGTAATGAATGCCATTGGCTGGAGGTACGGCTCCATCGTCAGCCGAGAGCATGATGAAGGCTTGGGGGGTGCGTTCGTTTACTTGTTTCTCCAGTGTGTATTTATCCTCCAATTCTTGCGAAGGATTGTTGCCTAGCAGGTTTTGGCGGGAGCCTCCGTGGGTCACGCCGGGTACCATCGAAATGACCGGATAGAACAATATCTGAAAGTCGGGGCGCGTCTCGTTACTGCTGTATAGAGTAGCTAACGAGGCTGCCAAATGGCCGCCGGCCGAGGCACCCATGATTCCGATGCGGTCCGGTCGGATGTTCCATTCCTTGGCATGTTGGCGAACAAGGCGGATGGCTTGCTCGGCGTCGCTCAGCGGTACTTCATAATGGCCGTTCGGCATGCGGTATTTCAGTACAATATAAGTGATACCTTGGGCATTGAGCCAGGGCGCCATGTCGTGGCCTTCGTGGTTCATGGCCAGACGGGCATATCCACCGCCGGGGCACATGATGATGGCCACGCCGTTGGGCTTGTCGGCTTTATAGACAGTAATGGAGGGGGTTATCACATTGGCTACCCGTCCTCCCTCGAGGTCCTCTTCTGTTCCGGTCAGGCCGTTGCTGTTGGGCGCTCCGGCGGGCCAGAGTGAAAGCTCAAACGTATTTTGTGCAGATAACATCGTTGCAACAGATAATAAGATTGAAAAAAAGATTGTTTTCATGAGCTTGTCCAATATTTATGATTTGATTTTCATGGATGCCTTGATGAAGTAGAATATCAGGATAGCGTAGGCTGCGAGTGCTACAATCTGTGACCACGTGTTAGCAATCCAGGCGTCGTTGACCAGATTGACACCGCCGAAACGCATACCTGCACTGACTACACCCATCAGTGCACCGCCGGCAATGAAACCGGAGGCCAGCAATGTACCTTTTTCACCACGTTCGGCATTTACTTTGGCATCCTTGCTGCGGGTTGTCACATACCAGTTGATGGCACCGCCCACAAGCAGCGGGATGTTCAGTTCGAGTGGAATGAACATACCCAGGGCGAAAGCCAGTGCGGGCACTTTGAGCAGCGTGAGTACGATAGCCAATACGGCACCGATGCCGTAGAGTAACCAGGGGGCGGCTACACCGTTCATCAGCGGTTCGATGACGGCAGCCATGGCGTTGGCCTGCGGGGCGGCAAGCTGTCCGCTGGTGAAGCCGTAGGTCTTGTTCAGGATAATCATTACTCCGCCTACGGTAGCTGCTGAGACGATGGTACCCAAGAATTTCCAGGCTTCCTGCTTGATGGGAGTTGTTCCCAACCAATAACCGATCTTGAGGTCAGTAATGAACCCACCTGCCATAGACAAAGCTGTGCAGACTACGCCACCCATAACCAGTGCAGCTACCATGCCGCCGGGTCCTTTCAGGCCGACGGCTACCATGACTACCGAAGCCAGTATAAGCGTCATCAGCGTCATGCCCGATACAGGGTTGGTACCTACGATGGCAATGGCATTGGCTGCTACGGTGGTGAAGAGGAAGGCGATACCTGCCACAAGCAGGATGGCAACGACGGTGTGCAGCAGGTTGCCCTGCATCACGTCGAAGTAGAAGAAGAGAAACACTAGCACCAGCGTGATGAGGGAGCCGATGGCGATGAACTTCATTGAGAGGTCGCGCTGGGTACGGATGACATTGACGTCGGCTTTCGACTTGCCACCCATTTCCTTGGCTGCTAGTCCCACGGCGCTCTTGATGATCCCCCATGACTTGATGATGCCGATGATACCGGCCATGGCAATACCGCCGATACCGATGCTCTTGGCATAGTAGGTGAATATCTGTTCGGGTGACATCTGGCCGACGGTCGCGGTAATTTCAGGGTTCCATTGGTTCAATACAGCATCACCCCAAATGAGTGACATGCCAGGAATGATGATCCACCACACGGCCAGTGAGCCGAAGCAAATAATAGCAGCATATTTTAAGCCGACGATATAACCCAGACCCAATACGGCTGCGCCGACGTTCACTTTGAACACTAGCTTGGTCTTCTCGGCCAGCATCTCGCCCCATGAACAGAAACGGGTAGTAAAGTTCTCGTTCCACCAGCCGAAAGTGGCCACGATGAAGTCGTACAGACCTCCTATCAGACCGGCGGCCAGTAGCGGCTTGGCCTGGCTGCCACCTTTCTCGCCCGACACAAGCACTTGTGTGGTAGCTGTGGCTTCGGGGAAAGGATACTTGCCGTGCATGTCGCTGACAAAGTATTTGCGGAAGGGAATGAGGAACAGGATGCCCAATACACCTCCCAGCAGTGAGCTGATGAATACTTGGGCAAAAGTGACGGCCACTTCCTGCGGATAGCTTTCCTGCAAGATATAAAGGGCGGGTAGGGTAAAGATGGCACCAGCCACGATAACACCCGAACTGGCACCGATAGATTGGATGATGACATTTTCGCCTAAAGCATGTTTGCGCTTGGCGGCACTCGACACGCCGACGGCAATGATAGCGATGGGGATGGCGGCTTCAAAAACCTGGCCTACCTTCAGGCCCAGATAGGCAGCGGCAGCTGAAAAGAGGATGGCCATGCAGATACCCCACGATACCGACCACACGTTTACTTCGGGATACTTCTTGTCCGGACTCATCAGCGGGTTGTACGTTTCGCCCGGTTTCAGTTCTCGGAATGCGTTTTCCGGCAAACCGGTCACTTGTTCTTCTTCCTGTTTCATAGTAGAATGTTTGATATTGTTTTTTTAGAATTAATAATAGGCTAGCTATGTACTCCTTATTTGGAGGTCAAAGAAAATAAAAAAACGGGAGGTGTCAAAATTATCTGTGTCCTAAATGTGGTGAGTGAGGTCTGCAGCCAGTAAGGAGATAAATCTTTTGCCGAAAAACCGGACAGAACGTATGTGTCTGAAGATGGTGAATGGACACAGTACTTTATGGACTTCTGACACAGTGCTTCCTCAGGGTGTAACACAGTGCTTCATGAGGGTCTGAAGAAGTGCTTTATGAGGTGGTGAGAAAGTGCTTCGTGAGTGTGTCAGGAAGTGCTGTGTCAAAGGAGCTTCCTACAGCTGATGTTATTCTGATAAAATTAGGGAGGAAGGAGAACTGCAGGAAAAGAAAAAGGATGCCGTCGCAGTGTCGGGCATCCTTTTCGGTTATAGTTTGGTAGGTTTGTTTCTTATTTTTCGCCTTTCGGAGTCATATCTCCTTCGATGAACAGGCGCATCATTTCCGTCTTGGCATTTGTACGCAATGTAATGGACTTCTTGAAGTGACCAGGATACTTGCCTGTTCCGTTGTAAGTTACCTTGATTGTTCCTTTCTTTCCAGGTAATACAGGCTCTTGTGTGTATTCGGGAACTGTACATCCACAAGAGGCTACCGCCTGATGAATGACCAGGGGAGCGTCGCCAATGTTGGTGAAAGTAAATACACAGCTTACTACGGGTTTTTCTTCGGGGAATGTGCCGAGGTTGGCAGTGGTTTTATCAAACTTGATTTCAGCCTGTGCCATGGCATAACCCATACCCAACAGGGCAAACATCATATACAAAAATGCTCTCTTCATTTTTATTACACGTTTTCAGTTACTACGGCGGCAAAGATAAGCTATTTTCCTGTAAGTAACTTGTCTTTCGGCGTTTATTAGTATTTTTTTACCTCAAGCTGCCGCCGATGATGTCGAGCAGTTCGTTGGTAATGGTCTGTTGTCGGGTTTTGTTGTATTGCAGCGTCAGGTCCTGAATGAGCTCGTTGGCATTGTCGGTTGCAGCCTGCATGGCCAGCATGCGCGCAGCGTGTTCGGAAGCGTTGGAGTCCTGAAGCACCGTGAATATCTTTTGGCAGAGTACCTTGGGAAGCAGTTCGGCTATCAGCTCGCTCACCGACGGTTCCACAATGTAGTCGTTGTTATAAGTTGCCATTTCTTTCTTGTCGGGATACATTGCTACTTGCATGGCCATTTGTTCCAGATCAAGAGGGAGATAGTCTTCTTGCTGCAGCACTTGCGAACCCATGGACTTGAAATGGTGATAGATCAGTATGACGCAGTCTATCGCTTTTTCAGCATATAGTGCCAGCAACTGTTCGGCCAGTTGGTAGGCTTCGGTATAGCAAGGTTTATCGGCCATGGACTGATAAGTTCCTTGAGGAGTATACCCTAGCTTCTTGACAGCTTCTTCTACCTTTTTGCCTACGGGGAAAAGGAGAATATTATCTTTACCAAGCGTGCTGTATTCTTCCAGCGTGTGTTCGAGCATTTTCACCACGTTGGAGTTGAAGGCACCGCACAATGAACTGTTGGACGAGAAGGCGACGATAGCAACTTTCGTTACGGGACGTACCTCGATGTAGGGAGATTCGACCGTGATGTCAGTTCCTAAAAAGTTCGTCAGAATCTCATTCAGCTTCTGCTGATAGGGATACATGCTTTCGATCCGTCCCTGTGCTTTGTGGAGTTTGGCAGAAGCCACCATCTTCATGGCTGAAGTAATCTGGCGAGTACTCTTTACGGAATTAATTCTATTTTTTACTTCTTTGAGTGATGCCATTTCTGTTTGATTATGAATGATATATTCAGGATTCAAGGCTATCGGTACAAGGTTTTACCGACCTTGTACCGATGTAGCCAGAAGTCCGTCTGTTTATGAGAATTGTCTGGCGACCATTTCGGCCGTTTCTTCCAGCTTTTTGCATACATCGTCATCGATAACACCTTTTTTCAGTACATCGAGTACATCTTCCCGATGGTTCATCTCAAGTGTATCGAGGAAGCTGCGTTCAAAGTCGCTGACCTTGGCCAGCGGAACGTTTTTCAGCAGTCCGTGTGTACCGCAATAGAGGATAGCGACTTGTTTTTCTACCGGCATCGGGCAATACTGTGGCTGTACGAGCAGTCGCGTATTCTTCTGTCCTTTGTCGATTGTGAGCGCCGTAACGGGGTCCATGTCGCCGCTGAACTTGGAGAAGGCTTCCAGTTCGCGATACTGTGCCTGGTCTATCTTCAATGTTCCGGCTACTTTCTTCATGGCCTTGATCTGAGCATTACCACCTACACGGCTGACGGAAATACCTACGTCGATAGCTGGACGATTGCCTTGGTTGAAGAGGTTGCTGTCGAGGAATATCTGACCGTCGGTAATGGAGATTACGTTGGTCGGAATATAGGCCGATACGTCACCTGCCTGCGTTTCAATGATGGGGAGTGCCGTCAACGAACCTCCTCCTTTGACTTTGCCTTTCAGACTGTCGGGCAGGTCGTTCATCTGGGCAGCCACTTCGGGCTGATTGATGATCTTTGCAGCACGTTCCAGCAGACGGGAGTGCAGGTAGAAAATGTCACCCGGATAGGCTTCACGGCCAGAAGGACGGCGCAGAATCAGGGAAACTTCGCGATAGGCGACGGCCTGTTTGGACAAGTCGTCGTAAACAACCAGCGCATGACGGCCGGTGTCGCGGAAATATTCACCGATAGCGGCACCTGCGAAAGGAGCATAGTATTGCAGAGCGGCCGGGTCACCGGCTGTTGCAGCTACGACAATGGTATAATCCATGGCTCCATATTGGCGCAGGGTATTGACAATCGTGGCAACAGTAGAACCCTTTTGACCGATAGCCACATAGATACAGTAAACTGGATCACCTGCTTCGTAGTTGGCCCGCTGATTGATAATGGTATCGATGGCAATAGCTGTCTTACCAGTTTGGCGGTCACCGATAATCAGCTCACGTTGTCCTCGGCCGATAGGAATCATGGCGTCCACCGCTTTCAATCCTGTCTGTAATGGCTGGTTGACCGGTTGGCGGAAAATGACACCAGGAGCTTTACGTTCCAATGGCATCTCATAAAGTTCACCACCTATCAGTCCTTTGCCATCAAGGGGAGCACCCAGTGGATCGATGACACGTCCCAGCATGCTTTCGCCCACCATGATGGAGGCAATACGTTTGGTGCGCTTTACGGTGAATCCTTCTTTGATTCGGTCGGTTGGTCCCAGCAATACGGCACCTACATTGTCTTCCTCCAGGTTCATCACAATGGCTTTAATGCCATTTTCAAATTCAAGCAGTTCGTTTGCCTCTGCGTTACGCAGTCCGTATATACGGGCAACACCGTCACTTACCTGGAGTACGGTACCTATTTCGTCCAGTTGGACGCGGGTATCGATGCCTTCCAGTTGTTTGCGTAAGACGTCAGAAACTTCACTTACTTTTATGTTTTCTGAGATCATTTTACTTTCCTAATAATTTACTTTTTACTTTCCTAATGAATAGAGTGAGTCCAACAATCTTGTCTTCATAGCGGAAAATTATACAATTCTGCGGTTCTTGTCGATGAATTGTTGTTTCACTTTCTTGATCTGGGTTGCGATGCTGGCATCCAGGCGAAAATCGTTGATGTCGAAGATAAACCCTCCTTCTATGGCAGGATTTACCTCCGTCTGCAATTCCATGCGGGCATGCAACAGGGAAGAGGCTGTTTGGCGGATACGTTCCTCCACTTCCTGACTGACAGGAATAGCTGTCGTCAGTTTGGCGGTACCAATATGTTTTCTTTGGCGATATAGCCTCTGAAATGACAGGCTGATATATTGAAGCATCCCTTCACGCCTGTTTTTCTGTATCAGTGCTATAGAGCGTTTGAACTCTTCGCTTGCCGGTTGTTCACCACAGGCTGCTGTACAGATAAGCGTGAACTTGTCTTCGGTAGAGAGAATAGGGTTCAGTAATGCTTCACGTAGTTCGGAATATGTTTCCAGACTATGTGCCAGTGTACTGAATTCTCTGTACATTATATCTTCCTTACCACTGTTGTAAGCATAATCAATCAATGCTTTGGCATATCGCATTGAAACAATTCCTATATCCATCTTTTCCTTTTATCTATCTCGTTAGTTCTTTTTGGGCGTAGTCAGCATCTCGTCGAGCATGCGTTCTATCATGTCCATTTGTTCGTGCTTTTCGTCCAATTTCTTACGAAGCACTTTTTCGGCAATGTCCACTGAAAGAACTGCCACTTGGCGATGGATATCGCGAATGGCTTCTTCCTTTTCTTGTTGAATCTGCATGCGCACTTCGTCCAATTCTTTTTGGGCTGCAATTTCTGCTTGTTTGCGTGCGTCGGCGATAATTTTATCACGTTCCTGCATCGCCTCCCGCAAGATGCGTCCCTGTTCCTTGCTAGCAGAAGCTATCAATGCTTCACTCTCTTCTTTCAAATGGGCAAGTTGGGCATTTGCTTCCTGGGCTACCTTCATGGACTGGTCGATGTAAGCTTTTCGTTCTTCTACCATTCGGGTAATCACAGGGAAACCGTATTTGGCCAAGATGACGAAGACAATGCCAAAAGACAAGACCATCCAAAACAGCAGACCACTGTCGGGTAATAACAATGACATAAATATTCGTTTATTTGTCAATCTGTAATGCCCGATCGTTAAAAACGATCAGACATATACAAATTGGAAGTTTTACAAATCAGATGAGGAATACCAACAAACATACAACTACAGCCAGAAGGGCAACACCCTCGATCAAAGCTGCAGCAATAATCATGTTCATACGGATATCGCCTGAAGCTTCCGGTTGACGAGCGATAGCTTCCATAGCCGAGCCTCCGATTCTACCAATACCTAAACCGGCACCAATTACAGCGAGGCCGGCACCCAGTGCAGCTCCCAGTTTTGTAACTCCAACACCTGCCGCAGCAGCTTGTAATAATACAGATAGTAACATAACTTTCTAATTTTTAAAGGGTTATTTTATTAATTGTTTTTCTCCTATTTTAACTTCTTCTTTGTGAGTATGTTCTTCTTGTGCCAGTCCTATAAATACAGCAGACAACATGGTGAAAACATAAGCTTGTATAAAGGCTACCAGTAATTCAAGGGCATTCATGAACAGGTTGAATAAAACGGAAGCAACTGTTAGTGTTCCATTCAGTGCTGGTCCCATGCTGGCAGAAATAAATATCAATCCGGTCAGTACCAGCATTGCCACGTGTCCAGCTAACATATTGGCAAAAAGACGGATCATCAGTGCAAATGGCTTAGTGAAAATACCAAAGAATTCGATAAATGGCATCATCGGTACCGGTACTTTCAGCCACCATGGAACGTCTGGCCAGAAAATATCCTTCCAATAGGTTTTGGTTCCGAATAGATTGACTGCCAAAAAAGTGCAGAGTGCCAATACCATGGTAATGGCAATGTTTCCTGTCACGTTAGCACCACCAGGGAAGAAAGGTATCAACCCCATCAGATTATTGATGAAAATAAAAAAGAAAGCAGTCAAAAGGTAGGGAGCAAATTTTTTGTATTTGGGCCCTACGCAACTTTTGATGATGTCATCATTGACCATCATAATGAGCATTTCCATCAGTCCAACAAATCCTCCAGGAGCTGCACTGTCTTTCGGGTGTCTCTTATACCAGCGTGCTACATAAAGGATGATAAATGTTAGTAGTACACTGTTGATTAGTAACGCTAGAACTACTTTGGTAATCGAAATATCGAAAGGGCGGATTTCGTTACCGGCAGCATCATGTTCTATTAGTTTCCCTTCGTATGGACTACCGGCAGGGGCAATGGACAGTCCTTCGTAGCTGCCTTCATTTTCCTCTAAGCGTGCTGAAGAGAATATGTGCCATCCACTCGTTTGGCTGTACACAATTACTGGTAGAGGAATGGTGAGATGAGTATCTCCCCATGATGTAATGTGCCATTCGTATGAGTCACCGATATGTCCGAATACAATTTCTTTAATATCGACTTTTTCTTCAGCCGGTTGTTCTGAGGAGGAGTCAGCTGACCAAGCGGAAGCAGGACATAGGAGCAATAATGCTGCCATGATGTACAATCCGGTCCATATTTTATACAATCGTTTCATCGTTTATTCTCTTTTTGTGATTTTTTGTTCACTTCAAATGTGAAGAAGAACCAAGAATCATACGTTAGATATATCAAGTAGTTGGCGATGAACGTCAGCAGAAAAGCTTGTGCTTCTTCGCGGACTATCACGCAATAAAGTACCATCAGAATGAATGAGGCAAGCATTCGCATTACACGGAGCAACATATATATTTGCAACAACTTGCCCGTCATCTTTTTGCGACTCCATTCCACTATGTTGATCATTAACCAACCGAATAGAAAGAAATAGGAGGGAATTAATGGATAACCGTTAAAATAATGGTGTGGATTAGTATTAAAATAGATCCATCCTCCTACTATTCCCAATAAGAAGGTTAATACCGCGGTTTGGATCAGGTAATTACGTTTTGTTTTGCTCACGTCCTCATTCGTTTTTTCAATGTATTTATAATAATGTACTTTTATTAATTAATGCAGACGGAAACGTTGTTGTCATTCATTTCTACGAATCCTCCCATTACTTCTAAGTTTTGTGACGTACCGTCTGCTGTAACATACAGAATTTTTCCACGTGTGAGTGAAGAAACGATAGGGGCATGTTGTGGCAAAATGGTAAAAGAACCCATGACTCCTGGTAGAGTGACTTGATTCACTTCACCTTGAAAGAGTTTTTTTTCCGGTGATACGATAGTCAACTGTAATTTTTTCATTGCCTTTATTTGATATTTGGTTTATCGTCGGCAGTTAAATAAGCTACAGACAGATAATTACGTATTATGATTTGGCCTGCTCCAACAGCTTTTTACCTTTTTCTATGGCTTCCTCGATAGTACCAACATTCAAGAAAGCTGGTTCGGGTAAGTAGTCAACCTCTCCATCCAAGATCATACGGAATCCCTTGATGGTGTCTTCGATATTCACCATGGTACCGGGGACGCCCGTAAACTGTTCGGCTACGGCAAACGGTTGCGAAAGGAATCGTTGGACACGACGTGCGCGATTAACCAATGTGCGGTCTTCATCCGATAACTCTTCCATACCTAAGATGGAGATGATATCCTGTAATTCCTTGTTTCGTTGCAATATCTGTTTTACCCGTTGGGCAACTTGATAATGCTCTTCGCCTACGATGTGCGGATCCAGAATACGTGAAGTAGATTCCAAAGGATCTACGGCTGGATAGATACCCAGTTCGGTAATTTTACGACTAAGCACTGTCGTTGCGTCCAAGTGAGTAAAGGTTGTAGCTGGAGCAGGGTCGGTCAAGTCATCTGCAGGTACATATACAGCCTGAACTGAAGTAATTGAACCGTTGCGTGTTGATGTGATTCGTTCCTGCATGGCTCCCATTTCAGTTGCCAATGTCGGTTGGTAGCCTACAGCTGAAGGCATACGACCTAACAAAGCAGAAACCTCGGAACCCGCCTGCGTGAAACGGAAGATATTATCAATAAAGAACAGGATATCGCGTGGCCCATCTGTTTCTGAACCCATATCACGGAATGATTCAGCGACAGTCAGACCGGAAAGGGCTACGGATTGACGTGCTCCAGGAGGTTCGTTCATCTGTCCGAATATTAGTGATACTTGAGATTTGGCTACTTCGTTGTAGTCTACTTTTGATAAATCCCAATTTCCTTCTTCCATGCTTTTCTTAAACTCATCTCCATAACGTATTACGCCCGATTCAATCATTTCTCTTAGCAAATCATTACCTTCGCGCGTACGTTCACCTACACCGGCAAATACAGAAAAGCCGTGTTGTTTTTTAGCAATATTATTAATGAGTTCCTGAATAAGGACTGTCTTGCCTACACCTGCACCTCCAAACAAACCGATTTTTCCACCTTTGCTATAAGGCTCTAGTAAATCGATAACTTTAATACCTGTGTAAAGAACTTCTTGAGTTGTGGTTAAGTCTTCAAATTTGGGAGGTTCGCGATGAATAGGGTAAGCGCCTGTGCGGTCCAATTCTCGCATACCGTCAATAGAGTCGCCTACTACGTTCATCAATCGACCTTTGATTTGATCACCTACTGGCATTGTTATAGGACCACCCAAAGGTCGTACTTTCATGCCTCGTTGCAGACCGTCGGTGCTGTCCATCGCTACCGTACGA
Organism: Caecibacteroides pullorum; assembly: GCF_019239235.1. Taxonomy (GTDB): domain Bacteria; phylum Bacteroidota; class Bacteroidia; order Bacteroidales; family Bacteroidaceae; genus Bacteroides; species Bacteroides pullorum. The sequence continues at coordinate 189,179 of NZ_JAAZTS010000003.1, forward strand.
ACGGTGTTTTCACCGATGTGCTGCTGTACCTCCACAATCAGGCGTTTGCCGTTGTGTCTCTTTATTTCGAGTGCATCATGAATGGCTGGAAGAACCGTTTCTGTTTCAGCTCCTTCGAAATATACATCAACCACAGGTCCGATGACCTGGGAAATATGTCCGACAATTTGTGACATAAGCTAATTCTTTATATATAATCTAAATCTCATATTTCTATCGAAGACTAGAAAAATATTGAAAATTTATTCATATCTCTCTTACTTCACGTGCAAAAGTAGAAACAATTCGGCATGAGATGTACTTTTGCATATGTTTTTTTTTAATGATTATATAATTTTGGACGTTTAAGGTTCCTTTTTGAACATTCGGTTTACGTAGATGCAAGTATTGTTAACGTTTGTTTAAGCATATGTTCTCTCTTTCTTTCATGTTGTGAAACATAATAATGTTTGATTACTGGATGAAAATAAAGTGTTATTTTTACACTTAAAAAGGAGTTTGAATCAAATACCAGTTATTATGAAAAAACATTTTTTGTTAGTTGGAGCTATAATTTGTTTATTATCAGCTTCTTGTGTTCAAAAATCTGATTTGACACTTTCTGGATTAAATCCTATGGCTTATCAGACAATAGTGAATGATGCCCAGACCAATTTGTATAAACTGAGAAATCAAAGGGGAATGGAGGTCTGTGTGACAAATTTTGGAGGCCGTATAGTTTCTGTTATGGTCCCAGATAAAAATGGGGAAATGAGGGATGTAGTTTTAGGCTTTGACAGAATTGTTGACTATATTCATATTCCGAGTGATTTTGGTGCGTCTATTGGGCGCTATGCCAATCGTATAAACCAAGGACGTTTGGTCTTGGATGGAGATACGATTCAATTACCGCAAAATAATTTTGGCCATTGTTTACATGGAGGTCCTAAGGGATGGCAGTATCAAGTGTATGACGCTAACCAAATTGATGATACTACACTGGAGTTGACAATTGTTTCGCCAGACGGTGATGAGAACTTTCCTGGAAATGTAACAGCCAAAGTTATCTATAAACTTACGGATGACAATGCCATTGATATCAAATACAGTGCAACGACTGATAAGAAAACGGTGATTAACATGACTAACCATTCATATTTCAATTTGTCAGGAGATCCATCCAAGGCTGCTACTGACCATATTCTATATATAAATGCAGATACTTATACTCCTGTTGACAGTACATTTATGACAACTGGAGAGATTCTGCCTGTAAAAGATACGCCAATGGATTTTACTGTTCCTAAAGTTATAGGAAAGGATATCAGCAATTATGATTTCGTTCAATTGAAGAATGGCAATGGATATGATCATAATTGGGTATTGAATACTAAAGGTGATTTGACGCAGGTCGCTGCTCGTTTGACGTCTCCTGAAACAGGAATAACTTTGGAGGTATATACTAATGAACCTGGAATTCAAGTTTATACAGGTAATTTTCTGGATGGGACAGTAAAAGGTAAAAAAGGTATAGTCTATAATCAACGGGCATCCGTTTGTTTGGAGACTCAGCATTATCCTGATAGCCCCAATAAATCAGAATGGCCATCTGTGATTCTAGAACCGGGGCAAACGTATAGCAGTGAATGTATCTTTAAATTCAGTGTCGAGAAATAACCTTAAAAGTAGTGCTAATTTGAAAAATAGAAAATATGAATTGGAATACAAATGAATTTATCTGGCTCGACTGGGTGATACTTGCTGTAGGAGTCGTAGCTATAGTCTGGGCGATTTATCGTGCCATAAAGAAAGATAAGGAAAAAATGAAAGGTGCCGATAGTCAGGATTATCTGTTCGGAAAAGGCGAACCTTGGTATATCATTGGTGCGGCTATCTTTGCTGCCAACATTGGCTCTGAACATTTGGTTGGTCTTGCAGGAACTGGAGCCAAAGATGGTGTAGGGATGGCTCATTGGGAAATGCAGGGATGGATGATTCTGATTTTGGGATGGCTGTTTGTTCCTTTCTATCAACTGCTGAACAACAAGATGGGTAAGATTATCACTATGCCTGATTTCTTGAAATTCCGTTATACTCAACGTACGGGCTCGTGGTTGTCTATCATCACTTTGATAGCCTATGTGTTGACTAAGGTTTCTGTTACAGCTTTTACAGGTGGTATTTTCTTTGAGTATTTGCTTGGCTTACCTTTTTGGTATGGTGCTATTGGCTTAATTGCTGTTACGGCTGTATTCACGGTTTTCGGTGGTATGAAGGGTGTAATGACACTGTCTGCCATTCAGACTCCGATTTTGATTATCGGTTCTTTCCTGGTATTGTTTTTGGGACTGAGCATGTTGGGTGACGGTAGTATCAGCGAAGGCTGGTCACAGATGATGGCTGTTTGTAACGCTGCTCACGACGGTTTTGGTACAACTCACATGTTCCATACCGATCCTGCAGATCCCATGTATTCGCAATTTCCCGGATATGTAGTATTCCTCGGTGCTTCCATTATTGGTTTCTGGTATTGGTGTACCGACCAACACATCGTACAACGTGTACTCGGACAGCAAAAGGGTGAATCGGACGATGTCGTGATGAAACGTGCTCGGCGTGGTTCTATTGCTGCTGGTTATTTCAAACTGTTACCAGTATTCATGTTCTTGATTCCTGGTATGGTTGCTTATGCGCTTGCTCAAAAGACAGGTAGTGGCATTGTGATGGATATTACCAACGCTCACGATACAGACGGTGCTTTTGCCATGATGGTGAAAAATATTTTGCCTGCCGGTATTAAGGGAATTGTGACTATCGGTTTCATCTGTGCTCTTGTCGCCTCGCTGGCAGCCTTCTTCAACAGCTGCGCCACGTTGTTCACAGAGGACTTTTACAAACCGATGAAGAAAGGCATGAGCGAAAGCCATTACGTACTGGTAGGGCGTATTGCTACAATAGTAGTCGTATTGCTGGGCCTGGCCTGGATGCCTATCATGATGAATATGGGAAATCTTTATTCATACCTGCAGGACATTCAGTCACTGATTGCACCCGCAATGGTTGCTGTCTTTACGCTGGGTATCTTCTCAAAGCGTATCACTCCGAAAGCAGGCGAATGGGGACTCATCGGCGGTTTCCTCATCGGTATGGTCCGTCTGCTTACCAATGTCATCACAGATTCGGGTAAGGCCGTGATGGATGGTGCTTTCTGGGAATGCACTACTTGGTTCTGGCAGACCAATTGGCTTATTTTCGAAGTCTGGTTGCTTGTATTTTTGATTGTTTTGATGGTTGTTGTATCCTGCTTTACGCCGAAACCTTCTGCTCAGCAGATTGAAGCCATTACTTTCACTGGCAGTTATAAACAACTCATCCGTGAGAGCTGGAATAAATGGGACGTTATTGCTTCACTGGGTGTCGTGTTGCTTTGTGCCCTGTTCTATGCTTATTTCTGGTAATTGTATTTAATGTTTCTTGAATGACAACATATTATAATATTAATCCGAAGTTCTATATTTCGGTAGACTGCATTATTTTCGGTTTCAGCAAAGGAGAACTGAGCCTTCTCCTGTTGAAACGAAACTTTGAGCCGGCCAAAGGCGAGTGGTCGCTGATGGGCGGTTTTGTGCAGGAAAATGAAAGCGTGGACGATGCTGCCAAACGAGTCTTGGCTGAGTTGACAGGTTTGGAACAAGTCTATATAGAACAGGTTGGAGCGTTCGGTGCCATAGACCGCGATCCGGGAGGAAGAGTCATTTCCATTGCATATTATGCCTTGATCAATATCGATGAATACGACCGTGAACTGGTTCAACAGCATAATGCTTTCTGGATTGGAATCAATGACTTGCCCCCTTTGATATTCGACCATTGGGAGATGGTTCAGAAGGCACGTGCTATGATGCAGAAGAAAGCATCTACGGAGCCTATCGGCTTCAATCTGCTTCCCAAGCTCTTTACCCTGTCGCAATTGCAAAGTCTGTATGAAGCTATTTATGGAGAGCCTATTGATAAACGCAATTTCCGTAAGCGGATTGCGGAGATGAACTACATTGAGAAGACGGACAAAAAAGACAAAACCGGCTCCAAACGTAGTGCGGCCCTGTATCAATTTAATGAGAACATTTATCGGAAAGCTCCTAAATTTAAATTATAAGTTAACGTTTAAGCGATATAATTATGCTAGAAGAACTGAAAGAAAAAGTATTTCGTGCCAACCTTGACTTGGTGAAGCACGGACTGGTCATCTTCACTTGGGGAAACGTGTCGGCCATCGACCGCGCAAGCGGGCTGGTGGTCATCAAGCCCAGTGGTGTAAGCTATGACGAGATGAAGGCCACGGACATGGTGGTGGTAGATCTAGACGGTAAGGTAGTGGAGGGGAATCTTCGTCCTTCTTCAGATACGCCGACCCATGTGGTGCTCTACAAGGCTTTTCCCGAAATCGGTGGAGTGGTGCATACACACTCTACCTATGCCACTGCCTGGGCACAGGCCGGATGCGATATACCTAACATCGGCACGACGCACGCCGACTACTTCCACGACGCCATTCCTTGCACGGCCGACATGACCGAGGCCGAAGTGAAGGGCGAGTATGAGCTGGAGACGGGCAATGTCATCGTGAAGCGCTTCGAAGGCCTGAACCCCGTGCACACACCAGGCGTGCTGGTCAAGAACCACGGTCCCTTTGCCTGGGGCAAGGATGCGCACGACGCTGTCCACAACGCCGTCGTCATGGAGCAGGTGGCCAAGATGGCATCCATTGCCTACGCCGTCAATCCTAACCTGACCATGAACCCGCTGCTCATCGAGAAGCACTTCAGCCGCAAGCACGGACCGAATGCCTACTACGGACAGAAGAAATGATATGAATAATCAACCAAAAAGAATCATAACCCAATAATTAATAAACATTGTACTATTATGAACGCATTTGATCAATATGAAGTATGGTTCGTCACAGGAGCACAGCTTCTGTACGGAGGAGACGCAGTAATCGCAGTTGATGCACACAGTAACGAGATGGTAAAAGGTCTGAACGAGTCGGGCAAGCTGCCTGTCAAGGTGGTATATAAAGGTACGGCCAACTCGTCCAAGGAAGTGGAAGCCGTGTTCAAGGCTGCCAACAACGAAGAACGCTGTATCGGTGTCATCACTTGGATGCACACCTTCTCGCCCGCCAAGATGTGGATTCACGGCTTGCAGCAGCTGAAGAAGCCGTTGCTCCACCTGCACACGCAGTACAACAAGGAAATTCCCTGGGATACGATGGACATGGACTTCATGAACCTCAACCAGAGTGCCCACGGCGACCGTGAGTTCGGCCACATCTGCACCCGCATGCGCATCCGCCGCAAAGTGGTGGTAGGCTACTGGAAGGAAGAGGAAACGCAGAAGAAGATTGCCGTGTGGATGCGCGTCTGTGCCGCTTGGGCCGATGCTCAGGACATGCTCATTATCCGCTTCGGCGACCAGATGAATAACGTGGCCGTGACCGACGGCGACAAGGTGGAGGCCGAGCAGCGCATGGGCTACCACGTGGACTACTGCCCCGTGAGCGAGCTGATGGAATATCACGCACAGGTGAAGGATGAAGACGTGAAGGCATTGGTAGACGAATACTTCCGCCTTTACGATCACGACGCCGCATTGGAAGACGGACGTACCGAAGCTTATGGAAAAGTTTGGAATGCTGCCAAGGCCGAACTCGCCCTGCGTGCCATCCTGAAGGCGAAGGGTGCCAAAGGCTTCACCACCAACTTCGACGACCTGGGCCAGACCGACGGCAGTTACTTCGACCAGATTCCGGGATTGGCATCTCAGCGCCTGATGGCTGAAGGCTACGGATTCGGTGCCGAAGGCGACTGGAAGTCCGCCGCCCTCTACCGTACCGTATGGGTGATGAACCAGGGCCTGCCCACCGGCTGCTCCTTCCTTGAGGACTACACGCTGAACTTCGACGGCGAGAACAGCTCCATCCTTCAGGCCCACATGTTGGAGGTATGTCCGCTCATCGCTGCCCAGAAGCCCCGTCTGGAAGTTCACTTCCTCGGCATCGGCATCCGCAAGAGCCAGACGGCCCGTCTCGTGTTCACGTCGAAGGTGGGTACCGGCTGCACCGCTACGGTCGTTGACTTGGGCAACCGCTTCCGCCTGATTGTAAACGATGTAGAGTGCATCGAGCCGAAACCGCTGCCCAAGCTGCCCGTGGCTTCCGCCCTGTGGAAACCGATGCCCAACTTCGAGGTAGGCGCAGGCGCCTGGATCCTGGCCGGTGGCACGCACCACTCCTGCTTCTCCTACGACCTGACGGCCGAATACTGGGAAGACTACGCCGAGATTGCAGGCATCGAGATGGTTCACATCAACAAGGACACCACCATCAGCGAGTTCAAGAAAGAGCTCCGCATGAACGAAGTGTACTACATGCTGAACAAGGCGCTTTGCTAAATCTGTAACCGAAGAAAGGAAGGCACACATTGAGTGTGTCTTCCTTCTTCTTTTTGTTTCACCTTATATACAATACCATTCGTATGAAATCAGATCCCAAATCCACCATAGAAGCCGGACGCGCCATCCTCGGCATCGAGTTCGGCTCCACCCGCATCAAGGCGGTACTCATCGACGAGGAAAACAAGCCCATCGCACAGGGCAGCCACACGTGGGAGAACCAGCTCGTCGACGGCCTCTGGACCTACAGCCTCGACGCTGTGTGGGGCGGCCTGCAAGACTGCTACGCCGACCTGCAAGCCGACGTGAAGAAGCAGTACGGCACGGAGATAGAGACCCTCGCCGCCATCGGCGTCAGCGCCATGATGCACGGCTACATGGCCTTCGACAAGCAGCAGAACATCCTCGTGCCCTTCCGCACGTGGCGCAACACGAACACCGGCCCCGCCGCCGCCCGGCTGTCCGAGCTCTTTGTTTACAACATCCCCCTGCGCTGGAGCATCTCGCACCTCTACCAGGCCATCCTGAACGGCGAGGCCCATGTGCCCTCTATCGACTTCCTGACGACGCTGGCCGGATACGTCCACTGGCAGCTGACGGGTGAACGCGTGCTGGGCATCGGCGATGCCTCCGGTATGCTGCCCATCGACCCCGAAACGAAAGACTATTCCGCCCCGATGGTGGAGAAGTTCGAGCAGCTGATTGCTCCGGGCTACGGCTGGAAGCTGCGTGACATTCTGCCCCGTGTGCTGATGGCCGGTGAGGATGCCGGACGCCTGACGGCCGAAGGTGCCCGCAAGCTCGATCCCACGGGACGGCTGAAGGCTGGCATTCCGCTCTGTCCGCCCGAAGGCGACGCAGGCACGGGCATGGTAGCCACTAACGCCGTGAAGCAGCGCACGGGCAACGTCTCCGCCGGAACGTCGTCGTTCTCCATGATTGTGCTGGAGAAGGAGCTTTCGCGCCCCTACGAGGCCATCGACATCGTGACCACGCCCGACGGAAGCCCCGTGGCGATGGTCCACTGCAACAACTGCACCTCCGACCTCAACGCGTGGGTCAACCTCTTCAAGGAATACCAGGAACTGATGGGACTGCCCGTCGACATGAACGACATCTACGGCAAACTCTACAACCACGCGCTGGAAGGCGATGCCGACTGCGGCGGCCTGATGGCCTACAACTATTTCTCCGGCGAACCCGTCACCGGACTGGCCGAAGGGCGTCCCTTGTTCGTGCGCTCGGCCACGGACAAGTTCAGCCTGGCCAACCTGATGCGCGCCAACCTCTACGCTTCCGTGGCTGTGCTGAAAATAGGCAACGACATCCTGTTCAACGACGAGAAGATTCGTGTGGACCGCATCACGGGCCACGGCGGCCTGTTCAAGACCAAGGGCGTGGGCCAGCGCATCCTGGCGGCAGCCATCAACTCGCCCATCTCCGTCATGGAGACGGCAGGCGAGGGGGGAGCCTGGGGCATCGCCCTGCTGGGTTCCTACCTGGTGAACAATGCTCAGGGCCTGTCGTTGCCCGACTTCCTGGACGCGCAGGTGTTTGCCGGCGACGCCGGTGTCGAGATGGCGCCCGTGCCCGAAGACCTGGCCGGCTTCAACGCCTACATCGAGACCTACAAGGCTTGCCTGCCTGTGGAAGCGTCAGCTGTCAGTTGCAAGAAATAGGCGAAGGCCTCGGACGGCCAGCCGACATAGGTCGGGAGCAAATCTGCGGCCTCGGATAGCCAGCCGACATAGGTCGGGAGCATTTCTGAGGCCTCGGACAGCCAGCCGACCTATATCGGGAGCATTTCCGAGGCCTCGGACGGCCAGCCGACATAGGTCGGGAGCATTTCTGAGGCCTCGGACGGCCAGCCGACCTATATCGGGAGCATTTCCGAGGCCTCGGACGGCCAGCCGACATAGGTCGGGAGCGTTTCTACGGCCTCGGACGGCCAGCCGACATAGGTCGGCTGGCTTTCCTTATCTATCAACAACTGTAGAACTCTATTTTTCATACTTAAAGATCATTATTCCATGACAAACAAACTCTTCCTCAGCAGCCTGCTGCTGACCGCCTCGCTGTCGCTCCCCGCACAGCGCAGCGCGAACCTTACCGTGGAGGCCGACCGCGGCAACCAAATCATTCCGAAAGAAATTTACGGCCAGTTTGCCGAACACCTGGGCACCTGCATCTACGGCGGCCTGTGGGTGGGCGAGGACTCGCCGATACCCAACATCCAGGGCTACCGCACCGACGTGTTCAACGCCCTGAAGGAGCTCCGCGTGCCCGTCCTGCGCTGGCCCGGCGGCTGCTTTGCCGACGAATACCACTGGATGGACGGCATCGGTCCCCGCGAGCAGCGCCCTAAGATGGTGAACAACAACTGGGGCGGCACCATCGAGGACAACAGCTTCGGCACGCACGAGTTCCTGAACCTCTGCGAGATGCTGGGCTGCGAGCCCTACGTCAGCGGCAACGTGGGCAGCGGCACAGTCGAGGAGCTGGCCAAGTGGGTGGAATATATGACCTCCGAGGGCGATTCGCCCATGGCACGCTTGCGCCGGCAGAACGGCCGTGACAAGGCCTGGAAGGTGAAATACCTCGGCGTGGGCAACGAGAGCTGGGGATGTGGCGGCAGCATGCGCCCCGAATACTACGCCGACCTCTACCGCCGCTACTCCACCTACTGCCGCAACTACGACGGCAACCGTCTGTTTAAGATAGCCAGCGGTGCCAGCGATTATGACTACAACTGGACCGACGTCCTCATGAACCGCGTGGGAGGATGGATGCAGGGTCTCTCGCTCCATTACTACACCGTGGCAGGCTGGAGCGGCAGCAAGGGCTCGGCCACACAATTTACCGACGAAGACTACTACTGGGCGCTGGGCAAGTGCCGCGAGGTGGAGGACGTCATCCGTCGCCACTGCGCCATCATGGACAAGTATGACCCCAAGAAGCAGATAGCCCTGATGCTCGACGAGTGGGGCACGTGGTGGGATGAAGAACCGGGCACTATCCGCGGACACCTCTACCAGCAGAACTCCCTGCGCGACGCCTTCGTGGCCTCCCTTTCGCTCGACATCTTCCACAAGTACACCGACCGCCTGAAGATGGCCAACATCGCCCAGGTGGTCAACGTCCTCCAGTCCATGATCCTGACGAAGGACGACCGCATGGTCTTGACGCCTACGTACTATGTCTTCAAGATGTACCGCGTGCACCAGGATGCCACTTATCTGCCGTTGGAACTGGACTGCGCCACTGTCGATGTGCGCGACGGCCGACGCTTACCGCTGCTCAGTGCTACCGCCTCGCGCGACAAGGAAGGGCGCGTGCACCTCTCGCTCTCCAACGTCGATCTGAATGAGGCGCAGGAAGTCACCGTCCGCCTCTCCGGCATCACGGCCCGCAAGGCTGTGGGCGAGGTGCTGACGGCCGAGCACGTCACCGACTGCAACACCTTCGACCAGCCCGACCGCGTGCGGCCCGTACCGTTCAAGGATACCAAAATTGAGAAAGGAGTTCTTCGATTGACGTTGCCGGCGAAGTCCATCGTGACGCTGGAGCTGCAATGACGGTTCTGCCGCGGATGACGCGGAATACGCAGATTTTTCTAAAAAGGGGGGCTTCGGCCCCCTTTTTTATACACCAGTTTGTTTATGGAAATATTGTGTGTCTTTCTTATGTTCTCTTCGTTACCCTTGTACAATCATCAGCGAGAAGTAGGGGAAGCGCCGCGCGGCTACCACCGCCGCGTCGCACGTGTAGAACTCCGTCGCCGTACCTACGTTCTCGAAGTAGTGGTACGTGTACTCTGGATGCAGGGCCATGCAGCGGTGCACTTCGTCGGCGCATTGCGACAGCTTCATGATGACCACCGTTCCGTCGTCGTCCACCAGCCGTTCCAGCTCCTGTGCGGTCGCCGTGCCGGGCAACACCGTGAGCCGCTGTTCCTGGCTGGCTATGTGCAGTCCTGCGAGGGCTCCCGCAGCAATGAAGGCAGGGATGCCCGCCACGTGCTCTGCTTCCCGTCCGTCGGCCCGCAACCGCTCGAAGACGTAGTGGACGGACGAGTAGAAGCCCGCGTCGCCCTCCGCTACGATGCAGACGTGCAGCCCCTCGTCCTGCAGGGCACGCGCTTCGGCATACACGCCGTCGTAGGCCTGGAGCGCTGCTTCGCGCCGTTTGCTCATGGGTAGCAGGAAGCGGCGGATGTGGTCGTCGCCCACGCCGAGCCGCCGCACGATGTCTGCTGCACGTGAGGTGCGTTGGCCGTCGCGTCCTGTCGTCTCGGGACAGAACACGATGTCGGCTGCCTGCAGGGCCTTCCAGCCCTTCAGGGTGATGAGTTCCGGGTCGCCGGGGCCCAGGGAGATGAACAGGATGGGGTAGTGGTTCATAGTTTTTTCTTCTGTTGTTTCGGGATTTTTTTTGCGGTGGCAAAATTACAAAAAGAAATGCGGAACGGGTGTGTGTCGCGGATGGTTTTTCAACCACAGATTATCCTGTCTGCGTATCCATTCCATTGCCCGCCGATAGGGAAGTTTCACACACGTAAGTTGCGATATTCCGCCGTTTCGGTTAACTTTGCACCTGATTTTAAAAAGACCTTACCGATGAACAGACTCCTCTTTGCCGGCCTGTTGTTTGCCGTCACCTGTTTTGCGGGCTCTTGCGGTTCCCGGTCGTCGAAGCCTTCGGCCGCCGATGGAATGCAGACCGACAGCGCCGCCATGGCCCCGGCCGACTCCTTGTCACGGGTAACTCCCACCTATGCCGAAGGCTACACCATAGACTATCGTGCCGACGGCGTTCGCCTGCTGGACGTACACGACCCGCAGAACCCCGAGGCGCCGGGCTATCATTTCGCCCTTGTGCCCCGCGGTACGCATCCGGCCGGTATTCCTCGCGACTATACCCCGATAGAGACACCCGTGCGCAGCGTCATCTGCATGACGTCGCTCCAGCTGTCCAACTTCATCGCCTTGGATGCCTGCCCGCTGGTGACGGGTATCACCAGCACGCGCCACCTTTTCGATCCCACCATGAACCGCCAGCTGGCTGAGGGCCGCACGGTGAAGATAGGCATCGAAGGTAACTTCGACTCTGAGGTGGTGATGAGCGTGGAACCCGATGTTATTTTCATCTCCCCCTTCAAGCGCGGCGGCTACGACGCCCTGCGCGACACGGACATTCCCCTGGTGCCCCATCTGGGCTACAAGGAGATGACGCCTCTGGGGCAGGCGGAGTGGGTGAAGTTGGTGGGCCTGTTTATCGGGCGCGAACGCGAAGCCAACGAGTGCTTTGCCGCCATTGAGGCGCGCTACAAGGAGCTTTGTCGCCTGGCCGCGGGCGTGGAGAAGCGTCCCGTGGTGTTCAGCGGCGAGCTGCGTGGAGGCAACTGGTATGCCGTAGGCGGCAGAAGTTTCCTGGCCCAGCTGTTCCGCGATGCTGGAGCCGACTATTTCCTGAAGGACGACCCCCGTTCGGGCGGCGTGACGCTGGACTTCGAGACCGTCTATAGCCGGGCTGACGAGGCCGACTTCTGGCGCATCGTCAACAGCTATGAGGGCACCTTCTCCTACGACGCCCTGAAGGCCACCGACGCGCGCTATGCCGACTTCCGTGCCTTCCGCGAGCGGGCGGTGGTCTATTGCAACATGCGCACCACGCCCTTCTACGAGAGTATGCCTATGCAGCCCGACGTGGTGCTGAAGGACCTGATACACGCCTTCCATTCCGACCTGCTGCCCCAGTATGAACCCACGTATTACGAACGACTGAAATAAGCGCCATGAACCATCGCCCCATACTCCCCCTGATGCTGCTGATGACCGTGCTCATCGCCGTTTTCTTCCTGCTGAACCTGCTGCTGGGCTCGGTGGACATCCCCCTGCGCTCGGTGTGCCGCATCCTGGCGGGCGGGACGGACGAGCCGGTGGTGTGGCAGAACATCGTGTGGAAGTCGCGCGTGCCCCAGGCCCTGACGGCGCTGGTGGCGGGAGCGGGCCTGTCGGTCAGCGGCCTGCAGATGCAGACGGTGTTCCGCAATCCGCTGGCCGACCCTTCGGTGCTGGGCGTTAGCTCGGGTGCCAGCCTGGGCGTAGCGATGGTAGTGCTGCTGTCCGGTGCTGTCGGGGGCGTTGGCCTGAGCCGTCTGGGCTATCTGGGCGAAGTGGCGTTGTCGCTGGCCGCTATCGTGGGTGCCATGTCGGTGATGGCGCTCATCGTCTATGTGTCGATGAAGGTGCGCGGCAACGTGACGCTGCTCATCATCGGCGTCATGATAGGCTACGTGGCCAATGCCGTCATCGGTGTGCTGAAGTTCTTCAGTGTCGAAGAGGATATCCGTGCCTATGTCATCTGGGGGCTGGGCAGCTTCGCCCGCGTTTCAGGCGACCAGATGCTGCTGTTCGTGGGCATCATGGCCGTGCTGCTGCCGCTGTCGTTCCTGCTCATCAAGACCATGAATCTGCTGTTGCTGGGCAACAGCTATGCGCGCAACCTGGGACTGAACATCCGGCGGGCCCGCCTGCTGGTCATTCTCTGCTCGGGCGTGCTGGTGGCCATCGTGACGGCCTACTGCGGCCCCATTATGTTCCTGGGCCTGGCCGTGCCCCATCTGTGCCGTGCCATCTTCCGCTCGTCGGACCACCGTGTGCTGATGCCTGCCACGCTGCTGACGGGTGCCGCTCTGGCTCTGGTGTGCAACCTCATTGCCCGTATGCCAGGCTTCGAGGGCGCCCTGCCGGTAAACTCGGTGACGGCACTCATTGGTGCGCCGGTCGTTGCTTCGGTGCTCTTCAGGCGCAGGAAAAGTGAGATAGACGAATAACTGAATATGAACCCATTAATATAGAAAGACCCTTTGAACGAACCAACCATCCATATCGAAAACCTCTCCATCGGCTATGCCTCGAAGCACAGCGTGAAGATGGTGGCGGCAGGCATTTCGGCCGACATCTGCGGCGGCGAGCTGACCTGCCTTTTGGGAGCCAACGGAGTGGGGAAGTCCACCCTGCTGCGCACGCTCTCGGCCTTCCAGCCCAAGCTGGACGGAAACATTTACGTGCAGGGCAAGGAGATTGATGCCTACACGGACAAGCAGCTGTCGCGCGTGCTGAGCGTGGTGCTGACGGAGAAATGCGACATTCGTAACATGACCGCCACGGAGCTGGTGGGTCTGGGACGCAGCCCTTACACCGGCTTTTGGGGAACCCTGTCGAAGGCAGACAAGGAGGTGGTGGCGCGCTCCATCGCCCTGGTGGGCATCGCACACCTGGCCGACCGCATGGTGGATACCCTGAGCGACGGCGAGCGCCAGAAGGTGATGATAGCCAAGGCGCTGGCACAGGAGACGCCCGTCATCTACCTGGACGAGCCGACGGCCTTCCTCGATTTTCCCAGCAAGGTGGAGATGATGCAGTTGCTCCACCGCCTGAGCCGTAGCACGGGCAAGACCATCTTTCTCTCTACCCATGACCTGGAGCTGGCTCTCCAGATAGCCGACAAGATCTGGCTGATGGACAAGGCGAGCGGGGTAACCATCGGTACACCCGAAGACTTGGCGTTGGACGGCAGCCTGAGTCGCTTTTTCGCCCGCAAGGGTATTGTATTCGATCTGGAAACGGGCCTCTTCCGTGTGGACAATGAATACACTTCGCAAATCCGCCTCGCCGGACACGGACAACGCTACGCCATGGTGCGCAAGGCCCTGCAGCGCAACGGCATTCTGGCTAACCGCAACGTGGAGTCTGCTGTCTTCATCGAGACGGGCGACCTGCGGGGTGATGCTCCCTTCGTGCTTCACCGGGCGGACGGCACTATGGTCACTGTCCGCAGCATCAGCGAATTGCTGGGCGTTATCCGGGAGGCGGACTTGTTACCTAACGGATAAAAAAGATTATATGAGATGTTGATACACCACCACACAGCCAAAGAAAACTACGAGCAGCTGACTACTGCCCCCATTGCGGGTGTCATCACCCGCCTGGCCATCCCCACCATCATCAGTATGCTGGTGACGGCTTTCTACAACATGGCCGACACGTACTTCGTCGGTAAGATTAATACGCAATCCACGGCGGCGGTAGGCATCGTGTTCTCGCTGATGTCCATCATCCAGGCTGTCGGTTTTTTCTTCGGCCACGGGTCGGGTAACTACATCTCGCGCCGTCTGGGCGCCCGCGACGTGGCCAATGCGGAGAAGATGGCAGCCACGGGCTTTTTCATGGCCTTCTTCACGGGCTGTGTGTTGGCAGTGCTGGGGTTGCTATTCCTCACACCGCTGTCGCTGATGCTGGGCTCTACACCCACCATCTTGCCTTATACGGAACGCTACTTAGGTATTATCTTGACAGGTACGCCTTTCATGGCTTCATCGCTGGTGCTGAACAATCAGATACGTTTTCAGGGGAATGCCGCCTACGCTATGGTGGGCATCGTGAGCGGGGCGATCCTCAACGTGGTGCTCGACCCGCTGTTTATCTTCGTCTGCGATATGGGCGTGGCGGGTGCTGCGCTGGCCACGGTCATTAGTCAGGTGTGCAGCTTTACGCTGCTGCTCTACATGGCTACGAAGGGGGGAAATATCCCCATCCGTTATCGCAACTTTACGCCGTCGTTCGCCTTCATCAAGGAAATTATTGGCGGTGGTACGCCCTCGCTTGCCCGCCAGGGACTCGCCAGCCTGTCCACCATCTTGCTGAACTTGGCCGCCGGAGCGTATGGCGACGCTGCCATCGCAGGCATGTCCATCGTGTCACGCATTGGTATGTTCATCAATTCTTTCCTGATCGGTTTCGGGCAGGGTTTCCAGCCCCTCTGTGGCTTCTGCTACGGCGCAGGTCTTTATAGCCGTGTGCGTCAGGGTTTCTGGCTCTGTGTACGTATCGGCTTTATTTTCCTGACCTGCTGTGCTGTGTTGGGTTTCGGCTTTGCCGAAGAGGTGGTGGAGCTGTTCCGTAAAGGCGACCCCGCTGTGGTGGCCACAGGTGCTTCGGCCCTGCGCTGGCAGCTTGTCACCTATCCGCTGGGCACGTTTGTCATCATCAGCAACATGATGTTGCAGACTATCCGCAAATCCGTGCGTGCCACCATCCTTTCTTCTGCCCGTCAGGGCTTGTTCTTTGTGCCGTTTATCTTTATCCTTCCCCATTTCTTCGGGCTTCAGGGCGTGGAGATGTGTCAGGCCGTTTCCGACATCTGCACTTTCTTACTGGCCCTTCCGCTGACGTTTGGCGTATTGCTGGAGATGAAGCGGCAAGAAAATGGATTGAAAAGCTGATAGGATTATACGTATATTCGCCCATCTTCCGAAATCAGTAAAATGGTCAGTTCGCCGTGAGGTAAGAGAGGGGCACAGTGGTGATGGCAGTGGTCAATGACGGTCTGCGTAAAGGTTGGCAAAAGCGAGGCTGGTATAAGATCCCATAATTCACGAGCCAAAGTGATGCCGTCGATGCGTGTGCAGACATCTTCACCGCAACCGGCTTTACGAGCCATTGAAATGATGAAGTCACGGTTCATCGTCACCTGGCGGCTGTGGGTATCCAGATGCCCTTCTGCCAGCTTGACAGCCTTACCTATCATAACACCCAGCGTAATGCGAGGCACCTTCAGGCTGTCGGCCAGTTTCAGCGTTTCGCCGATAAAGTTGCCGTAGTGTACGAAAGCCTGTGGCGGTAGTTCAGGATAATAGGCACGAACGAAACGTTCACTCTTGGCACCCGAATTGATAACGACACGTGGACTGCCTGTAGCGCGTGCCACTTCCATAGATTTGGCGATGGAGCGGATAAAAGCATCTGTCGAGAAGGGCTTCACAATGCCCGACGTGCCAATAATCGAAATTCCCCCTTCAATGCCTAGGCGAGGGTTGAAAGTGCGGCGGGCAATTTCTTCACCACCCGGTACGGAAATGAGAACGTCTATCGAGACAGGATTGGATCTCATAGGCAAGGATTGCAGCAAGTGACGGATGCTGTTTTCTATCATCCGACGTGGGGTAGCGTTAATGGCAGCTTGTCCCACCTCAATTCCCAAACCTGGTAACGTAACACGACCCACTCCGCAACCGCCATCGATGTGAATGGATAGAGGAGTGGTAGAAGTGGCAGCGGACGATAGGTGCAACGTGACGCGGGCTTCTATCGTCATGCCGTTGGTAATATCCGGATCATCTCCTGCATCTTTTACAGTAAAGGCTGAAGCGACGACGGTCTTACCGTCGGCAGATAAAATCCTTTCTGTAGGACGGGCAGGTATCGTCAGGATTTCGCCGTCTGGCAGAAGGACTGGAAAAGTGTCGGGAGTATTATCGTCAAGGGCTTTCCAAACAGCAGCTACGGTGGCGGCTGTGGCACAGGTTCCGGTGGTAAGTCCCGTGTGTTGTGGGTAGAATTCGGGAAGCAGTTGTTCAACTTGCCGACGGAGTCCATGCCGCCCTGTTACGGTTATAAACGAAGGAGGAAGTAGCGGGCGTTGGATGGCAAACACTTGGATACCAAGGCTTGTTGCCACTTCAACCTTTTCTTTAAATCCTCCTGATAAACCGCTTTCTTTCAGTATGATAGCTTCCGGATGAAGTTGCTCCATCACGATTCGTTCGTCTTCGCCTTCGTGGTAATAGCAGAGGCGTTCGCGAGGAAATCCTTGGCGGTCGGCCAACAGGCGTGAGCTGTCGCGGTCGAGGATGCGGCAGTGGCAGCGTATGTTTTCATCTTTCCATAGCGCAGCCAGGCGGGCAATGCTCTGTACGCCCGTAAGCAGGAGGAGAGAGGCCGGATGCGATTGCTGTATTTTTTTCACAGCTTCGTCATAGCCGGCACACCAGATAACAGGACAGGCCGTACGTGGCGGATAGATGCGTTCAAGTCTGATCACAGGGATTTGCAGACGTTGCCCCACTGTAGCTACGTTGCGATGCAGTTCCTCAGCAAAAGGATGAGCGGCATCGACCAGTAGCCGGATTCCCTTTTGCCGGCAGAATTGCTCCATCGCTCCCGCATCCATGCCTCCTTGCAGACGGATGCCGTGGTGTAGGGACACTTCCTGTTCATCTCCACGGGTGGAATAGTAGAACGGACTGCCCGATTCGTCCAGTGTGTTTACCGCCAGTCGGCCTTCGGTGGTTCCTCCTAAAATAAGAATCATAATTCAATCCTTCCGATACAGATGTTTGAACTCGTGCGCATAGAGGCGGGACAAGCCTTGGCGGTTGTCAATGGCTTCGCCCACTACTAGCAGGGTAGTCAGTGTCAGGTTGTTTTCTTTCACAATCTTGGCCAAATCTTTCAGCACACCGCGGTAGATTCGTTCGTCTTTCCACGTCAGATGGTAACAAGCGGCTACAGGCGTATCTTCGGGATATTCCTGCAACAGTTCGCTCTGCACCTGGTCTACAATACCCGCGCTGAGGAATATGCACATCGTACTTTGCGACCGCGCCATGAGGTGGAGCTTTTCCCGTTCGGGCATGGGTGTCCGTCCTTCGCCGCGGGTCAGGATGATACTCTGCACTTTTTCGGGAATGGTAAACTGTGATTTCAGGGCAGCGGCAGCGGCTTGGAAAGAAGAAATACCTGGCGTGATGTGATAACTCATCTGGTATTGGTCGAAATAGTTCATCTGTTCCTGTATGGCTCCATAGATACAAGGATCACCCGTGTGCAGCCGGACAATGAAGCAACCGCGGTCATAGAATTCTTTCATCAGCGCGAACTGTTCCTCCAGATTCATGGAGGCAGAACTACGGACTACGGCACCTGGTTTGGCACAATAGGTCAGTTCACGGGGCACCAGACTGCCGGCATAGAGTATCAGATCGGCTTTTTCCAGCATCTGTCGTCCGCGTACGGATATCAGGTCGGGATCGCCCGGACCGGCTCCCACGATTTCGATATGGCCGCTGTCGGTCATTATTCCCTTTCCAATGGCTACGGCCAGGGTATAGTTACTGCCTTTCTGTTTGTTCAGTACCAGACACCCGCTTTCCGAGGCCAACAGGGCTGCAGCTTCGCTGACGCTGGGCGTACCCATGTGTTTTTGTACTACTTCGCTCGGGGTAGGGACGTCTACCGCCTTCAACTCGTCGGCTGTATAGAAGTGCACGGGGAACCGGGATTGCAGCTGTCCGACTACCGGCTCTTCACGTTTCTCGCAGATAGTGGCAAAATCGGAAATTGCGGCGGGATGGATGTGTTGGCTGTACAGCGTTTCGTCCAGTTGCCGGATAACTTCCTCGACAGGTCCGGCGTTGTGTGCCAGTCCGATGCCTGCATGGAGTACCTGCGGAATGTAATAAAGAGCAGGGATTCCGGCAGTGTCGTAGCGGAAAGGCGTAATCAGCAAGACTAGTTCGTAAGGCTTCAAGTCGATGTCTTCGAAGCGTCCGTAACGGATGCTGACATGCGGCGGACAAGTCTGCTCCAACCGCTCTACCCCCGGCACCCGTACACCGATGTACAGCAATGTGGGTACTTGTTTGACAAACAGGCTGATGAGCCGGTTTATTATGCGATGTCCTTCATCTGAATTTGCGGAAATCATGTTTCCACCTTCGGCAGCCAGGACTGTCCAGTTGTATTCAGTGCCCAGTGTATCGAGTGCCCATAGGCCGGTACGGTCACTTTGTGTAGTAATCACGGCTTCCGCTCCGATACATCCGGCCACACATCGGGCCAGCTCGTTCGCCCCGCCTACATGTCCCGACAGGACAGGAATGGCATATCGTCCCGTACTGTCTATACATACCACTGCAGGATCCGTATGCTTGTCTGCGATGAAAGGCGCTATGCTCCGTACACAAATCCCCATGGCTCCGATAAAGATAAAGGCGTCATAGCGATGGAAATTTTCATTGAAGAAGTTCGCATAGCTTTCTACATTCAGGCAGGTATTGTCCTTGACCGTCGTACTGAGGATGACGGCTTGGGGAAATTCCGGCAACAGACGGTGTGCCAGCGGCAATCCTTCTTCGGAAATCAATATAATGGCTGTCTTTTTATCCATGTTTTCTGTTTCTATTATAAGGTAGCTTTCATTATTTCGATGGGATTGTAGTCATCCAACGCAATGCGTACCGATGGTTGCAGTTGCATACCCAGTTTTGCGGCTGCCTCGCGGAAGGCTTTCCCGCTTTCGGCAGATACGGAGTTGAAGACGATACATCCACCGGGCTGGAGAAGTTTCTTTATTCCTTCCATCATTACGCCCAGTTTGCCTCCATGACCACCGATAAATACGGCATCGGGAAGAGGTAAGGAGGAAAGGTCGGTTTGCAGAAAGTCTCCTGTCAGATGTTGTATGCCCGGAACGCTGAAGCGGCGACTGTTCACTTCCATTAGTTGTCTGCCTTCGGGACGTATTTCAAAAGAAACGACTGTCAGATGCGGAAACTGAAGGCGTGCTTCGATGGATACCGAACCCGTGCAGGAACCGATATCCCAAAACACATGTCGGCTGTTCAGTTCGAGTACACGGAGCGTAAGCAGCCGGATAGGGGCCTTGGTTATCATGCGGGCACGTCCGTCCAAATGATCGAAAGCCTCGTCAGGAATACCGAAGGGACGTGGTGGGAGAGGAGTGTTAGCTTTCAAGATCAAGCAATTGGGGCGTTCAAAGCAGCTTCGGGCAGTCTCTTCAACCGTCATCCGGCGGATGCGTTCTTTGTCTGGGTTTCCCAGGTGTTCGCCTACATAGACCGTATATTGGCTGTAGCCATAGTCCAGCATGCGGTGGGCAATGGCGTCGGGAGTGTGTTCCCGGTCGGTCAGGATGCCGATTTGGGTGCTTCGTTCTATCAAGGCTCTGTCCAGTTCCTGCCAGGGGCGTCCGGTCAGCGATACGTTTCGCATGTCGCTGTAGGGGATTACCATCCTGTGTGCCAATGTCTGCAAGGAGTTGAAGGCAGGATAGAGTTGCAGGTGAGCTTCAGGCATCCGTTTACGGAGCGTGTTGGCAAAACCGAAAAACAGCGGATCGCCCGAAGCGAATACCACGATAGGATGTCCGTCGGTCTCGAAATGGGCCTTGTATTGTGTGAATACGTTGTCCAGCGGTATGTTGATGGTCATCCACGTGGCATCATCCGGCAGCAGGGAAGCTACAATCTCCCTGTGCCGTACACCGCCCGAGAAGTACCTTCCGTTTCGGATCAATTCCTGTACTTCGGGAGGAAAGAAGGGTGAGGGACTGTCATCCAGTCCTATCAGGATGAAATTCTGTTCCATATTTATCTGTTTATACGTCTCGGCCGGGACGCAGTTGTTCGGCATCGTTGTAGCAAAGGATGGCGTTGACCAGCGTAGCGGCCAGGTTGCTTCCTCCTTTGCGTCCTTCCACAATGATTTTGGGGATTTCTGTAAAAGGTTTCACCATGTGCTTGGATTCCTTTACGTGAACGAAACCTACAGGCGCTGCCACGATGCCTGCCGGACGGGCTTTCCCTTTGCGAATCAGGTCGCATAGCTCCATCAGGGCCGTCGGCGCGTTGCCGAAGACAAACAGGGCGTCAGGATGTTCTTCTACCGCGAGTCGGATGCCGGCCTGTGTACGGGTAATCTTTTTTTCAGCAGCCATTTCAGCCGAGCGCGGATCACTGAGATAACATTTCACTTCCACTCCCAGCCGTTGCAACGCTCCCTTGCGGATGCCGCTGGCGGCCATGGTCACATCGGTGACAATGGTTTTCACTTGTCCGTCAGCAATCTGTCTGTACAGCGTAGATACGGCATGGTTGTCGGTCCGCAGCAAGTCTTCCATTTCGAAATCGGCCGTGGTATGGATGGCGTGCAGCAGGGCCCATTTGTGGTCCAAGGGGATATCCTTGTTCTTCAGTTCGCTTTCGATGGTACGGAAACTGCGTATCATGATGTCCTGTCCGATGGAAGCTCCCGATTCCTCGTTTTCCCGATAGTATCCCCGGGGAGTAACAAAGCTGCCTTCCCATTCAT
This sequence comes from Caecibacteroides pullorum, assembly GCF_019239235.1. Taxonomy (GTDB): domain Bacteria; phylum Bacteroidota; class Bacteroidia; order Bacteroidales; family Bacteroidaceae; genus Bacteroides; species Bacteroides pullorum. Next base: position 210,565 of record NZ_JAAZTS010000003.1, read on the forward strand.
AAGACTGTGAGTTGCCGATAATGACGACTGTGAACATGTCTGTCTGTTCGGGATCAAATTCTTGTAAGGAGGTCACGTGTACTTCCTGTTCCGGTCTTCCGGCCTGGCGGACGTAGCCCACAGGTGTCTGTGGGGAACGGCCTTCCTGCAGGAATATTTCTTTCAGCCGATAGAGTTGCCAGTAGCGGCCTTCGCTTTTGGGATTATAGACAGCAGTGACAAAATCGCCCTGGGCAGCGGCTACGATTCGTTTCTCGATGCGTTCCCACGGAGTCATCAGGTCGCTGAGGGAAATGACGCAAAAATCGTGGCCCACCGGTGCGCCCAGCAGGGAGGCTGCCTTCTGAAAGGCACTGATGCCGGGCAGGGATACGATTTCGACAGTGCTGCCCCGTTCGCGCTTCATTTCGTAAATGAGCGGTGTCATGCCATAGATGCCTGCATCGCCCGAACTGATGACGCATACCGTCTTTCCCTGCTCTGCCAGTTCGAAAGCCTGTTCGGCCCGCACGCGTTCGCGTTTCATCCCTGTGTCGATGCAGGGTGTTTCCAGATGCAGGTAAGGAGTGATAAACTGAAAATAGTATTTGTAGCCTATCACGGCATCTGCTTCGTGCAGTGCAGCCTTGACGGCCGGGGTGATGTCTTGTTCGTTGCCCGGTCCGATGCCGGCAACGATTATTTTCGGTTGTTTCATTTCTTTGGATTTCATAATCTTTGGCAAAGATACGTTTTTTCAGTAAACTTTCCGGTCGTTACTGCTGTCTTTATCGCGGGTGGTTCAGTCTTGTCTCAATCTTTTCCGGCAGCATAGGCAGCTTTCTTTTCCATGATGCCTACACTGCGATGGTGCAGGCTGAAGCGGAGGTGTTCGATAAAGATGTCTTGGATTTCGGGTATTTGTCCCAGGCCTTCCTGGCGTATATTAACGGTATATCCTTCTGCTTCCAGTTTTTCTTTCCATTCTGTGGCTATGTCGTTGCGGGCATGGTCGCCTGCCACCAGCATGAAGGGTTGTAAGGTCACTTTTCGGGCTTTCGCAGCTTTCAGTTGTGCCAGCAGGGTGTCGAAGGTCGGATAGCCTTCTATCGTGGCTACGTGGCAGTTTGAGTGTCCGGTGGTTTTCAGTACATGGTCCATTTGGCTGTAGACAGCTGCGCTTGGAGTATAAGTGCCGTGCCCTACGAGCACGAAATGTTCCGTTTCCTTTTTCCCATCCGACATTGCTGCGCCCATGCGTCCGGTCAGGATATCGGCTACTTTCTGGCAATCGTCCACCGAATAGAGCAGGGGAGTACCCACCCGAATTTCTTTAAAGAAAGCCTGTACGCTTTCCACGTCGCGCCGAAGCGATTCCATTTCCACTCCGTCAATGATGTTGCTGCTCTGTACGACGACGTGTGTATAGCCTTCGGCCCTCAGGCGCAGAAGTGCTTCGAGCGGCGTGTCTTTCCGGATGCCGCGTTGCTTGAGGCGGCGGATGACAATGCGCGATGTATAGGCTTCGGTAAAGGTAAGTTCAGGAAACGCTTCCTGCGCTTTCCGGTTCAGGGCATCGATGGTGAGGGCACGTGTGTCGTCGTATGTCGTACCGAAATGTACCATCAGCAGGGCTGCTTTCTCGCCACTCTTCAGATTGGCAAGCAAGTCGCAAGGAACAAAACCGCCCTCTCCGTATGCGCGACAGAGGAGGGCGGTTTGACATAACAAAAGTAAAGTAAGGACTTTTCTCATGCAGGGGCTGATTACTGGTTGCTCATTACGCGCAGGATGTCGAAGTAGAAGCTGGCATCCACCTCTGCTCCTTTTTCAACTTTCCCTGTTGCGATGTCGTAGACATAGATGCAGGATTCCTCACGGGTATTCACGCCTACATACGCTTTCCCGTCGACAACGGCCGTGCGTTGGGAGAAGCGGCCGGCATTGTAGGCTATTTCCTCACCGTTGTATTTCAGCCGTTCTCTTGTGCCGTCTGCCAGGTTCAGGATGGTGTAGTAGTGGCAGTAGGAGTCGATGTTGAGCGTACCGTCCTGCGGGTCACCGTCATCGTTGCGTGCGTAGGCTAGTGCCTTTCCGTTGCCCAGGTATTGGATGGTCAGCAACTTGCCGTCAGCGTTCGGATAACCGTCGTAAGTCGTATCAAACTGTGTTTCGCCCTTTTTGATGCGAAGCAGGTGGCCTATTTCCTTTTCGTTTTCGTCCGGAGTGAAAGTGGCCAGGTAAAGATTGTCATCCTCATCATACATCACGCTGTTCTGCATCAGTTCGCCGTAGGCGCTGCCAGCTGTCTGTTGGGCTATATTGTTCGGTTCGTTGCTTTCCACCTTCATAGTAGCCGGGTCGATGATAGCCGTGTAGAAATAGGGCGTAGCCTTTCCGTTCCGTTTCGAAGTCTTGGCAAAGTAGAAATAATAAAGTTTCTTGTCGCTTTGGCGGTAGGTCAGGATGCCCGACGTCGTGAGTACCGGATAGCCTTCGGGAGCAGTAATTTCACTCAGGGTACCGCTGTCGATGATGCTCATGTCGTCGGCGTTCAGCTTGGTCCAGATGATTTTGTCTGCATCGCCGTTGGCGGCCATGATGAGCAGTGTGTTGTCGTCCAGCCAGGCGTGTGTGTACGAGCGTGCCTTGAATGTATAGCCGTCGGCAAACGGACGTTGGCCAACAACGTTCAGGGCGTTTTTGCCGGTCGTGGGGTCATAGTTCACTTCCAGTTTCACAAAGCGGTCGGCCGGCTGGTAAGGCACTTCATAATAATATTTGCCTTTCACGATCGCCTCCATGGTGTAGGTGTTTCCATTGGATTCGAATTCGGAGCCGATTCCTTCGATCGTAATCTTGTCTGCATCGGCGCTCAGGTCGGATACACTTCTGACGATGGTTCCGTCGCCCTGGCTCATGCCGCCATGCTTGCCCACACTAAGGAAAAGGTCGAAGTGATAGTCCTTCGTCGTTTCTTCCGGATTATTGTTGCCTCCGTTTCCTTCGGCGGGATCGTCCGAACAGGCTGTGAAAGAAGTGGCCAGCAGGGCAGCCATACATGCACTCAGTAAAAATTTGAATTTTTTCATAATGAAACAATTGGTTATTGGTTAGATTAGTTGATGAATAGTCTGAATTTGGCAAAGAAGGCCCGGCCAGGCTTTTGCAGCTTGTAATTGTCGTAAGCCGTTTCGTCCAGCAGGTTGGAGCATTCCAGCGACAGGCTGTAAGTGTCGTTCTTCCACGAGTAGGAGAGGCCCGCATTGCAGATGTGCTGCGTCGGTATGCGCGACTTGTTCTCGTACGAACCATAGGCTTCCCACGTCAGGAAATACCAGTGCACCCATTGGTAGTTGCAGTTCAGTCGCAGGCGGCTGTCCGGCAGGCCTACGTTGTGGAACGTATAGCTTGCTTCGGCTCCGCCGAACAGCCAGGGGCGGTTGGGCAGGCGGTTGTTGTAGGTGGCCGAAGGTTTTCCGTCGGTCTTGTATTGTTGCTGGTCGCGTGCGTCCTGAAAGCTCAGGTTGCCGGACAGTTGCAGTCTGTTCTGCCAGTCGTAGCGCACTTCCCCTTCCATGCCTTTGATGTGTACGGCCGGAACGTTCTGGTATTGCATCATGCCCTCCTTTTCGATCACCTGCACCTGGATGAAGTTGTCCACATTGCGCAGGAAACCGTTGGCTTCGTAGTATAACGTGTGCCCGGCAGCCGGACGCCAGGTTCCGAAGAAGCCCAGGTTGACGTTGTCGCTGCTTTCGGGCTCAAGTGCCACGTTGGCATAGACCGTCGTTCCGTTGCCCAGCAGTTCGCGGGCGATGGGCAGGCGTACACTGTGTTCGAAAGAGGCCTTCACGGCAAAGGGAGCGGCAAGGGTGAAGCGGGTACCTATGCCATATCCCCAGTAGTTCCGGGTGATGGAACCCCGCACGTTGTTCGAGCCCGTCGTCGCGCCCGAGTCGGTCTGGCGGATATTGGCATGGTTCACGTAGTCTTTCACGAAGAAGGTGTTGTTCCATCGGTCGTCGAAGAACGACTGATAGTAGGAGAGGCCTGTGATATGCTTGGTCAGTATGTCGTTCGACGGTTCGAAGTCCGTATCCAGGTCGTCATAGCGGTCATTGCCCGTGCGGTTCATCGAGTAGTCCAGGTTGAAACCATGGTGTGCGTTCAGCGCATAGTCGGCATTGGCGTGTACCAGGGTCATCGGACGTTTGTAGTGGCGCATCGAGCGTTTGTTTCCCGTAATTTCGTTGCGTGAGCTCACGATGTAGCCTCCGTTCCAGTCATATTTCCGGTAGGCGGTATCTACCGTCAGCGAGTGGTCCCACGTGTGCGACAGCGAGGCGTTCAGCTGTAGTCCCTCCACCAGGAAGTCGCGCTTCCGGTAGCGTGCCGCCACGTTCCATGCGTCCGTCTGCCGTTCGGCCATACCGTAGACCACCGTCTGCACCGAGCCGGTCTGCAGTTCCTTGTCCGTTTTCGAGTAGGACCCCGAGACGAAGAAGGCGTCGGCCCACCACTTGTCGGCGAAACCTATTTCCAGCTGGCCCAGCAGGGAAAAATAGTCGTCATGGAAACGCTTGCGGTCGGCGTAGAAGTAGGCGTCTGCCTCTTCGTCCCACACTTCTACGTCTTTCATCCGATAGTCGTTCTTCGAATAGTTGATGCCCACCGTAGGCCGCACGATGAGTCCCGTCCGCCGTTCCACCCACTGTGCGTTCAGGTCTGCCTTGTGCGTATGGAACGAGCCGATGCCGTAGGAAGCGTCCAGGTAGTTTTTCTTCTCCTGCTTCGTGACGATGTTGATGGCACCGCCCAGCGCGTCGGTACCCAGGTGGGCAGGCACTACGCCCTTATACACTTCTATACGGTCGATGATGCCGACAGGCAGGTTGGCCAGCGACATGCCGCTGCCTTTGCTGTCCAGTGGCATGCCGTCCAGAAAGTAGCGCACCGAGTTGCCCGAAAGCCCGTTGATAGACAGATCGAAGTCCGAACCCACGCCGCCCTCTTCGCGTACCTTGACGCCTGTCGTGCGGTCCATCAGGCTGTTCAGGTCGTTCAGTGAAGAGGCCAGTGCCTTCACGTCCAGCGCGTTGACCGCAAATACGCCTTCCTTCAGTTTCTGCGTCTGGCTTTTGCCGTACACCTCTACCGTCCCCAGTCCCACGTTGCTTTCCTTCAGGCGGAAATCCTGGGTCGTAGGTCCGTCGATGCGAAGCGGCATCTTCAGTGTCTCGTATCCCACGAACGACACCACCACCACATGCCTGCCCGGCGTCACCATCAGTTCGTAGCGTCCGTCCGTATGGCTGTAGCAGCCCGTGCTGCTGTTTTCGATGGCGATGGTGGCCTGTTCCACCGGATGGCCTTCGCGGTCGGTCACCTTGCCCGAAAGGCGCACCTTGACTTGGCCTACGGCCTCAAGGCTGCCTGCGGCCAGACACAGCAGTATCCCGACGAGCAGGAGGCAGGAGCGGATGTTTGTTTTACCCATTTTCATATTCCTATCAGTTCTACGGGAAAACAGGGACAGAAGAAGTACAAAGAGAAACGGCCTTGCCCTCGCCTGTCCGCGACAGGGGGATGTCCGGCAAAGAAAGGTCCGACTCGATGTTTCACCGCCTTATTTCCCGAAAGCGTTAAAACGTTGGCAGATTCTGGCAGGTCTTCTGACTTGTCCCAATCCCTGGATGCCTTCCCATCCCTCCGTTGGTAGGGGACAGTGGCTTGGGGTTTTCCAAGGATTCTTCATGGCGGGGACTCACAGCAGCGGGTCTGTCCAGGACTTTCACCTGGTTCCCTTTTCATCGCGGCCTCCGAAGCGGGTGGGGCTGCGATACCAAAACCGGCGGCAAAGATAGTCCTTTTTTCGAGTTCCGTCCCCATGTCGGCGGAAATATTTTGTGGCGTTGCAATGATTTTATCAACATGCGCGATTCCGAGAAGACGGATGCCGGCCGTTAAATCGTCTTAAAAGTCCGCTCGCGACAGGCGCCGCACTTTTCGGACGGGCGGGGAGAGATGGAAAAACTCACCTTCGCTTATACGGATAGATATAGATTTCTCTCCAGAAGCTTGGTTTTCAGCGTATAATCTGTGTCCATCCATGTGAGTGACGGTGACATTTGTCTGCATACCGTTCACTTCGTGTCTGCCCAAAAGTGCGGTATCCGCCGGAATTCTTTTGTTGTTTTCTTCCGTGATTTGCCTCTGTGCAAGGGCAATGGTGCCCTTGCCGGACTTTAAAATCACAAAAACGATGGAAACAACATCCAAAAACATCTTCTGCTTCTCGCGTTTCAGCAGCGTGAGGAGCAAATGTGCCACGGACACTACACTCGAGCAGTTCGTGGCCGACATCCGCGGCGAGGCCTTCCGCAAGCGGGTGGAGCAGTACCGTCGCCTGCGCTCGCAGCGCGGACAGGAGGCCGAGGCACAACGCGTCAAGTCGTCCATGCCCTGCGTCACGCCCTCGTGTCGCTGTTTCGGCGGGCATGCCGCGAGCAACTTGCAGTCGTACAGCGGCTTGGCGTGTGCGGACTACGACGGCACCGTCGGTCGAACGGACGAGATTATGGCCCTGGCTGCTGCACTGCCCTATGTGGCGGCCGCCTTCCGCAGCATATCGGGCGAAGGGGTGAAGATCTTCGTCCGTATCCGTACGGAGGACCTGGCCGGGGGCTATGCGCCCGTCTACGCTGCCGTGGGGCGTGCGGTGAGTGCCGCCGTGCGCCATGCCTACGACGAGAAGTGCGCCCCCGTGACCCAGCCCTGCTATTACTCCTGGGACCCCGCCGCGTACTACAATCCCGCCGCCACGCCCTTCCCCTACGACCCTGCGGAGGCTGTTCCCGCATCACGTCCTACCGCCCCGCAACCTGTGGGCACCGCTTCTGCCGCCACAGGCGGAGAGGATGCCGGCGTCGTGCCGGGCGAAGGCTTCCTGGCGGCTTTCGTCCACCGCTTCGAGCAGGAGTATCCCTTCCGTCCCGGACAGCGCAACGACATCGCCCTGCGCCTGGGCCGCTCGGCCCGCCGTAAAGGTTTTTCGACGCAGGAACTGGACGAGGTCATCGCGCTCTATGCCGCCCGCCACGCCATGTCCGACTTCAACGCCGGCGACATCCGCCAGCGGGTGCTGTCTGGTTATCAGTATGTTAGTTCGCAAATGCCGCCGGAAAAGGCAGGCGAAAAGGGCCAAGGCAAGTTTCAGGGTTCCCTTAAACCCGGTTTTTCGGCGAAAACGGCCGACGAGGCGGACGAAGTGTCGGAAAAAAATGAAGCCCTCATGGCTGCCCTGCCCCTCATCCCCCGGGAAGTGTATGACGCCCTGCCGCCGCTGCTGGAGCGGTGTGTCCGCCCCGCGGCCAATGCCTACGAGCGCGATTTCCTGCTGCTGGGTTCGCTCAACAGCTGCAGCGCGCTGCTGCCCCGCGTGCGCTTCCTCTACAAGCGGGTGGAGTATTCGCCCCACTTCTACCTGGCCGTCGTGGCCCCGGCCGGTACGGGCAAGGGAGTCGTGGCCTTCACCGCCTCGCTGCTCGACGCCACCGAAGACTGGTACGGCCGCCTGCGCAGCGAGCGGCGCCGGAAGAACGAGGAGGCGCAGACCCTGTGGGAACAGGAGCTGGCCGAAGCCCGCAAGCAGCGCCGCCAGCCTGACTTTGCCCTGAAGCCCGAGGAGGAGAAGATGCCCTACTTCAAGTTGCCCGCCACCATCAGCAAGAGCCGCCTGATCGAGTGCCTGGCCGCGGCGGGCGAAGCCGGCTGCGCCATGGCCACCACCGAGATGGCCACGCTGACCGAAGCCATCGGGACGGACTACGGCCGCTTCGAGGACATCCTGCTGAAGGCGGCCCATCACGAGGAGGTGGCCTCGTCCTACAAGGTGGACGGGCTGCCGCTGGTGGCACGCCGTCCGCGGCTGGCGCTGGCCATGTCGGGCACGCCCGAACAGTTTGCCCGCTTCTTCCGCTCGCTGGAGACGGGGCTCTACAGCCGCTTCGCCGTGTGCACCCGTCCGCCGTCGGTCTGCTGGGAGTCCTGCGCCCCGGACAGCGTGCAGCCCGACCTCGGCTCCTACTTCCACACCCTGGGCGAGGAGTTGCTGGGCATGCACCTGGCCCTGCTGGAAAGCCCCACGCGGGTGAACTTCACGCCTGCGCAGTGGGAGCGGCACACCGCCTTCTTCAGCCGCCTGCTGGCCGAGACCCACGCCGAGGGGCGCGACACGCTGCTGGGCATCATCTTCCGCCACGGGTTGCTGGCCATGCGTCTGGCAGCCCTGCTCACCGCCTTCCGCAAGTGGGACGGTTTCCGCCATTCGCCCGAATACACCTGTACGGACGCGGACTTCCGCTCGGCGCTGCTCATTACGCAGACGGTGCTGGAGCACAGCCTGCTGCTCTGCACCTCGCTGCCGGACAGCGACCGTCCCATGCCCGCCCTGCGCAAGACTCACCTGCTGGAGCAGGTGCTGGCCGTCCTTCCACGAAAATTTTCGTACACCGAGTTTGTGGAGACGGCCATGACGTCCGACATCTCGCTCAGCACGGCCAAGCGGATGCTCCAGCGGGCGCAGAAAGCGCAACTGATTGTGAAGCAGAAAGATGGGTATCGCAAGAAGCGCTTGTCGCGCCAGACGTCGGGTTTAAATGACCCCGAACCCCGAAAACGGACCCCAAAATCGCCGAAAACGGCGGGAAAGACAATAAAAAAAAGTGACAACCCCGTAAATCCCGAAGCTTATGAAAAAGACTGATACCCCTCTGATGCCTGCCGACGAAGCTCCCTTCGCCATCCGTCCCTACCTGAAGGTGGACCTGGCCCGCCTCTACAGCCCCGGCCTGGCTGACCGCACGGCCATGAACCGCCTGAACCGCTGGATCCGCCACAACCGCGAACTGCACGACCGCCTCTACTCCGGCCGCGAGGGGAAGAACGACATCTGTTTCTCCCTCCGGCAGGTGCGGCTGCTGGTGGAGTATCTGGGAGAGCCGTGATTGTTCCGCCCCTCAAGCGGGTATGTTTTCTGTGAGAAGCGGCATAGTTCTGCGGAGGAACTATGCCGCTTTTGCGGTTCACCAGGCGGCGTTTCGCTTGGCGCGGAGGAGTTCTTCTTCGATCAGTTTCTTTTGCCGTTCTTTTTCCTTTCGCTCCTTGTCTACCAGTTTGTCGTTCTCCTTCAGTTGCCCTTCGACCTCTTTGAGCATTTTCCTCAGTTCGATGCAGAGTCTTTCGCTGAGGATTTTTTTTGCGCTGAATATTTTCTCCAGATTCTCCATGGCTGTATCGAACAGTTTCATTTCTTTCTGTCCGGTATGCTGATATTTTTGTTCTTCTTGAGGCGGCAGTCTCCTTCTGTAGTAGAACACCGTTGGGGATTTGGCGCTTGTCAGCTTCTTCTGCCATTCGTCCTTGTCGTTGAAGTTTTCCCTGCATCTTGTCAGTTGCCGGTTCAGGGATTGGAGATATTCCAATAGCTTGTCGGGCGTCGTGTCGGGTGGGTATTCTTTTTGTTCGATGAGGTCCAGTGTTCTGCCGATGGCGGATAACACTCCCAGTTGCCTCTCTATCGTACGTCCCAATAATTCCAATTGCTGTATCATGGGGCTGTTTGCTGTTGTCTCTTTTTTTTTGAATGCTTTTTCTCTCTCTCTTCTGTGTCTTGCCGGACCCGGAAGTTTGCATGAAGTCCGCCTGAGTCCGCACAAGTGCGCACAGGTTCGCACGGGCAGACACGAGTCCGCATCCTGCCGCCGCAGTTTTTCCCACCTTTGTGGTGTCGACCGGAAGACAGGGCGAAGGCGTATATGCCCACCGTACAAACATACGCCAAATTTTTTAAAAAAGCAAGCGATTATGTCAGTAACCTACAAACGCGTATTCCGCAAGAACCCCGCGCTGAAGGACGGCACGGGGAAGTACCACCCCCAGCTCATCGTCTGGGGCAAGTCGGCCACGCTGGACACGCTGGCGCAGCAGATGAAGGAAAGCAGCTCGCTGACGCTGGGCGACATCCGCAGCGTGCTGACCAATTTCGTCGCCGCCATGCGGGCCGAGCTCTACAACGGGCATTCGGTGAACGTCGACGGCTTCGGCGTCTTCAGCCTCTCGGCCACCACCGAGGGCGTGGACCGGAAGGAGGACTGCGGGGCGGACCAGATCAAGTCCGTGCGCATCAACTTCCGCGCCTCGAGCGCCATCCGTCCCAACCTGGATCCCGCCACCACCCGTGTGGAGGACCGCATCGACTTCGTCGACCTGGAGTCGCAGCTGAAGAAGCTGAACGTGCAGGGCGGTACCGAACCCGACGGCGGTAGCGAGGATGACGAAGAGGGCGGCAGTCCGCTGTGAGAATGGATAACTCCATGAATGGATAATGGATAATGGAGAATGATCCGTTCGCATCTCAAATTTTAATTATCCATTATCCATTCTCAGTTCTCCATTAAAAGAAATTCTCAATTCTCAATTCTCAATTTTCAATTAAAGAACTATGGCAATCAAAAAATCTGTTTGGGACACGATCCTGAAAGTGATCATCGCCGTGGCTTCGGCCATTGCGGGCGCGCTGGGCGCCCAGGCGGCGAACCTGTTGTAAGGCATGTGCGGAGCCTTTCCGCACCATTCTGGACGGGGCTGCCCCGCAGTTTGTTCCCAGTCGTGGGGCAGCCTTTTTTTCAAACTATTAATCGTATGTATCTTATGAACAAACCCATTCTTTTTCTGTTGTTTCTGGCTGCCGTCTCCCTTCTGCCTTCCTACGGGCAGACTCCTTCGAGCTATGACATTGCAGCCCGTTCCCAGAACTTTTATCCGTCGTCTGTCCAGGCTTCCGGCCTGTTCCGCCGACAACCCGATGAGGGAGACTATGCGACGGGCCGCGTGACCGTCCGCATCCCGCTCTATACCATCCGTACCGCATCGTTCAGCCTGCCCGTCTCTCTGGTCTATACGACGGGCGGCGTCAAGGCCGACCAGAAGAACGGTCTGGTGGCTCTGGGATGGTCGTTGGAGGCGGAGCCGGTCATCAGTCGCGAGGTGCGCGGACTGCCGGACGAACGTTCTTTCCTGTATGACAAGTCGAACCTGACGAGCCAGTCGGACCTGTATCTTGCCAAAGTGGGCATGGGCACCTGCGACCTGCTCGAAGACTTCTTCCATATCCGCCTTCCGGGGGGGGTCAGGCGGACTTTGCGCTCGAGCAGGCTTCGAACTATGCCTTCACTCCCCGGATGTTCCATCGCGACCCGCTGGAGGTGGAGCTCGACGCTCCCCGGGTGAGCGCCAACTTCCGCAACGGGCTGACGGTGACCGACGGCAACGGCGTGCGTTACCTCTTCGGAGGGAGCAGCGCCTCGCGCGAGGAGACCAACCTGCTGAACACGTATCAGACCGTGACCGCCTGGAAGGCCACGCAGATGATCTCTCCCGACGGCGACACCCTGTCGTTCGACTACGTGACGAACCTCCCCCAGGAAGTTTATAACGGTCGTTACGACTACTACGCGGTAGAGGACAACTGGCCGGACTATCACACGCCCGGTGCGGGTGTTCCTCCCCATCCCGGTTACTGGAAAGGGGTCGGCAACCAGGAAACGTACTACTACATGAACGGCACGACGCGGCAGGCCGACGGGACGGAAGTGCCCAACTTCGAAGCGTGGAGCGGCGCGGGCGGACGTCCCTATTTCGGCGCGGTGGCCCAGGTGGACATCCGTCCTGTCGGCACGATCCGTTTCGCCGGGGGCAGCGTCACGTTCGGCTACGACGCCACCCACCACGCCCTGTCCACCGTCACGGTGCGCAACCCGGACGGAGTTCTGCGTACGGTCAGCCTGACCAAGCACCTCGACAGCTACGGGCGCCTGCTGCTGGACAAGGTTGAAGTGAAGGACGCCTCGGGCGATCCGGTCGAGACTTACAGTTTTGCCTACTACAGCGGCGGTTTCAGTCCGGACACCAAGGCCGTCGACTATTGGGGCTACTACAACGGGCAGACCGGCAATACCGGCTTCGTAGCCCGCCAGCAGGCCGAGATACGGAACGGCAGCCGGACGTATACGTTCGAAATCGGCGACGCCGACAAGCGCGGTAACCTTTCCGCTGCCACGACCTACAGCCTCCGGCAGATTACCTGGCCCGGCGGCGGCACCACCGAATATACCTACACCATGGGCCGCATTCCGGCTCCCGGCGAGGCGGACGGCTATATGTACGGCGGTGGACTTCTGGTGAAGGAAATCACGGACCGTCCGGTGGTGGGCCATGCAGTCCGTCGCCTTTTCCTCTACTACTCGGGCGATGAAGAAGAAGGCATCGGATGCACGCGTTTCCCGATGTGCCCGCTTGCCTACCGTCAGGAACTCCAGAAGCACTACGTGGAAGGCGGCACCACCAATCCGACGGTTCGCAGCGTCGACTACACGCTCTACAGCCACAGCAACGTGGTGACGGCAGACGACCGCGTTTACTTCGACCGTGTGATGGAATACGTGTCGCCCACGCTCACTTTTCCTTCTTCTTCCTCTTCTACCGTTTCAGGCTTTTACTTGGGCGAGGCCACGGTCCACTGCTACGACAACCGTTCGGAGTTTCCTTCTTCCTACTACACGACCCCCGGTATGCTCGAGAGCATCGACGAGCCGCTGAACAACGCTTCGCTTCTGTGCAGCGAGACACGCAGCGAGCTTCACGAGCACGCGTGGAAGTCCGGCGAACGCACCCACGCCCGTCCCTTCCGTCTGGTGACGGTGAACGAGCTGAAACGCACCGCTCTGGTGGAAGGCGTTGACGAGTCGATGGTCCAGAACAGCCTGCGTCTTCGCGAGCTGTACGGCAGTACCTTCACCCGCCTTTCGGGCAAGGACTATACGGTGGTGGACAACGACCCCACGGGCCGTGGCGAGACGCTGTACTACGGCGGTGGACTGTCCTACACACGCTCCGTGTCGCATACCCGGGAAGGCTCGTACAACCGGATCCGCCGGACGGCGGTTTCCACCAGCTCCGGCGTGGACGAGCTGACGGAGTACACCTATCCTTTCGACCGCCAGGGTCCGGTAGACCAACTGATGACCTCCGCGCACGACCTCTCCACTCCCGTTGAGGTGAAACAGTATGCCGGTGGGGAGCTGTACCGCACGGTGCGCTACGTGTATGCGGCCGACGCCTCGACCACCCGCGGCTACAGCCTCCGCTCCGTTGAGGAGAGCACGGACGGCTCGGGCGGCACGTTCCGCACGGTTGAGAGCTACTCTTCGTACCTTCCCTGCGGCAAACCCTGCCAGGTGACCTCGGCCGACGGTACGGTGACCTCTCTGCTGTGGTCGCACGGGGGTAAGCACCTGCTTGCCTCCGCGCGCAACCTCCCTTTCTCTGTGCTGACCTCCGCCGGGCTTTCGCCTTCGGAACTGAGCGATTCTCAGAGTGTTCCCGAAAGCGTCTACACCCTGCTCGACGGCCTGCGCTCGTCTCATCCCGAGGCCCAGTTGGAATACTGGCGTTACGATGCGCACGTGGGTCCTACGGGCCATACGGCTCCCGACGGTACTTCCACCTACTACGGCTACGACTCCGCCGGGCGCCTGAATGTGATCAAAGACAACGAACAACACATCCTTTCCACTTATGAGTATCATGAAAGCAATCCGAATTAACCCCTTCCTGCTGCGCACGGGCGTCCTTTTAGCCCTGCTGCTTGTCTGCGGCTCCTTTACCGCCGCCCAGTCCGTATTCCGCGCTGACACCACGCTTGCCGTGGCCGACCGTCATCCTCTCTCCTTCCAGATTCCCCAAGGTTGCCGTGAGGTGGATGTGACGGTTCGTTTCAGCATCGGCGATCCTTCCTTGTTCGGTCCCTCGTTTTTCAGTCCCGCAGACGGCGCCTCCCTCTATGAGAGCCGTCTGCTGACCGGGGGTCCCGAGGCTATGGAGTATGAACTGAAATACCGTCCTCTGACGGGGTATCCGAGCGCTTACAACGCTTATGTCCCCGCCGGCAGTTACATAGCCCGTATTTCCCGTCAGGGCGAAATGGATGCCCACGAGCTCCGCTTCGCCTTCGTCATCGACAACCTTGTGGGCGACTACACGCTTGACACGCCTGTTCCGTACAACGGTAGCGGCCATGTCCCTTCTCCCGATCCCGCCCCGTCCTATGCCACGCCCTCACCGGGGCGCAGCATGGACCGCAGCCACATCCTCCGCCGCGACATGCTCGACACCTCGGGCAACCTTTTCCTGGAGACGCTGTCTTATTTCGACGGCCTGGGACGCCCCGTGCAGACGTTGCGGGCGGGCGCTTCCCCTTCGGGCGCCGACCTTGCTGACTTCACGGACTACGACCGCCGCGGGCGTGTGTGGCGCGTTTGGCGTCAGGTGCCCGTATCGGGCCTCGACGGCGCTTTCGTCTCGGACCTTCCCGAACGTGCCGTGTCCTTCACGTCCGACTCCCGTCCCTACGAAGAGACGCTGCGCGAGGAGTCCCCTCTGGGGCGTCCGCTTCAGGTGACGGGCGTTGGTTCCGCCTGGTTGGGGCACCCCTCGGCCCTCCGCTACGGGACGAACGATGCGGACAGCCCGCTCCTCTCGTGCCGCCGTTTCACGGTGACGTCCTCGGGCGTCCTGTCCGACGGGGGCCTGTATCCTTCGGGTTCTCTCGAAGTGGTCCGCTCGACGGACGAGGACGGTCACGTCCGCCTGTCGTTCCTCGACAAGCAGGGTCGCACGCTCCTGGACCGCGGGGTGCTCTCCGGTGACAGCTACGCCGACACGTACTACGTGTACGACTCCCGCGGGCTGCTCCGCCACGTGCTGACTCCCGCGATGGGCACTGACTTCTCCTCCTCTTCGCTCGCGTCGTCCGGCTACAGCTACTCCTACGACGGTCTGGGTCGTCTGACCTGCGGCCGCCGGCCTGGGTGCGGGGAGACGTTTTACGAGTATGACGCGATGGACCGCCTTGTGTTCTCGCAGGACGGCGTTCAGCGCGCTTCGGGGCGCTGGAGCTACTACCTGTACGATGCCTTCGGCCGCCTGACGGAGGAAGGGGAGTGTACGGTGAAGAGCCCCCTGGGGGGCAAGACGGTGCATGTCCGTCACCTGTACGACAGCTACGGCTTCCTGGGCACGGAAGGCTTCACGGGGAGCGTCTATCCGGCGGCCACGGTGAGCGGCCAGGGCAAGCTGACGGGTCGCGTCTCGCTCGCAACGGACGGCTCGGGCACCGTGCAGAACCTTTATACGGCTTACTATTACGACACGCGCGGCCGCGTGACGCAGGCTGTGCAGAGCAACCTGCTGGGCGGTCACGACGTGACGTCGACGGTCTACACCTTCACGGGCAAGCCCGCCGTGGTGAGCCACACGCACACGGCCGGCGGGAAGCCCACACTCACGGAGGTCACCGAGTACACCTACGACCACGCGGAGCGCCTGACGAAGGTGGAGCACACGCTGGGCGGCGTGACGGTGACGCTGGTCGAGAACACGTACGACGAGCTGGGCCGTCTGCAAAGTAAGACCCCGCACGGATTGGAGGCAAACCGCCAGACTTATACCTACAACATCCGCGACTGGCTGACGGGGATTGGCGGGAAGTTTACGCAGACCTTGCAGTACAACGACGGCGCAACTCCCTGTTATAACGGAAACATCAGCGGCATGACGTGGCAGGCGGGTAATGAGACAACGACCCGCGGCTACAAGTTCACCTACGACGGGCTGAACCGCCTGCTTGATGCGGTCTACGGGGAAGGCACGAACATCGGTACCAACGCAGGCCGTTTCACCGAGAAGGTGACAAGTTACGACAAGAATGGGAACATCCTTGTCTTGATATAGCGGAAGTCCGCTGTAAGCTGTAAGGCTGCTTTATAGATGGGTTGGTAAGGTAAAGAAAAAGGCTGTACACATCATGTGCGCAGCCTTCTTTATATTTAGCAATATACTGTTATATGTTATTTTATGATATCCAGCTGTTTGAAGCATTTGGTTAACTTCTCAACTGCATAGTCAATCTGCTCCTTGGTGTGCGTGGCCATGAGGGCTACACGTACCAATGTATCCTGCGGAGCGCAGGCGGGCGGGATGACGGGATTGATGAAGATGCCTTCGTCGAAAGCCAGCTTGGTGACTGTGAAGGTCTTCTCCGTATCGCGAACGTAGAGGGGGATGATGGGTGACTCGGTGTCACCAATCTCGAATCCGGCATTACGGAAAGCTTCCAATGCGTAGTTCGTGATGTCCCACAGGCGCTGGATGCGTTCGGGCTCGTTCTGAATAATGTGGAGCGCTTCGCGGGCTGCGGCTGTTGCAGCAGGCGTGTTGCTGGCCTGGAAGATGTAGGAACGGGCATTGTGGCGAAGCCAGTTGATGACTTCCTTGTCGCCAGCTACAAAACCACCGATAGAGGCCAGTGACTTGCTGAAGGTACCCATAATGAGGTCTACATCGTCGGTTACGCCGAAATGGTCGCAGACACCTCTTCCCTGACGGCCGAATACGCCCAAGCCATGTGCTTCGTCGACGTAAATGCTTGCATTGTATTTCTTCTTCAGGCGGACAATCTCAGGCAGGTTGGCCAGGTCGCCTTCCATGGAGAACACGCCGTCTACGACAATCAGTTTGACCGCATCGGACTCGCATTTCTGGAGCTCTTTTTCGAGGTCTTCCATGTCGTTGTGTTTATACTTTAGCTGAGTGGCGAATGAAAGGCGGCGTCCGTCGACGATAGAAGCGTGGTCGCGGTCGTCACAGATGATGTAGTCGCCTCGGCCTACCAGCTGGGGAATGACACCTTCGTTTACGGTAAATCCGGTGGAGAAGCAGAGGGCTTCGTCTTTTCCTACGAACTCGGCCAACTCTTTCTCCAGCTGTACGTGAATGTCGAGTGTACCGTTCAGCAGGCGTGAGCCGGCACATCCCGTGCCATATTTATCAGTGGCGGCTTTGGCCGCATCAATGATTCGCTTGTCATACGTCAGTCCCATATAGGCATTGGAGCCGAACATCAGGACTTTTTTGCCATCCATCAGTACCTCTGTATCCTGGTGGCTGTCGATTTCACGGAAATAAGGATATACGCCTTTGGCCATGAATTGTTGGGGCAGGTCGTATTTCGCAAATTTTTCTTGTAGTAAACCCATTGAATGTCTTATAATTAGTATGTTTTTTTTGCTCAAGTTTCAAAAACGGGGGCAAAGATAGCAATTTTAGTTCTTTTTTTGCATCGATTGGACTAAAAAAACTACCTATGATTGTTTTAGGGAGAAGTTTTTTGCCATTCTTCTAAGGATTTGTATTACTTTTGCAGGACATGATAATCCCACTTATTTAGGAATGGACAATAAGGATAAGAAAAAAATAGTTTTTATTATAAATCCGGTATCGGGCACTCAGAGTAAAGAGCAAATCCTGGCTTGGGTGAACGAAAGGTTGGACCAGGAACGCTATGATAAAGAGGTGGTCTATACCGAATATGCCGGACATGCTGTGGAGATTGCCGCACGGAAAGCTGCTGAAGGGGCTTTTGCGGTAGTGGCAATCGGAGGTGACGGCACTATCAACGAGATTGCCCGTTCGCTGGTTCATACGGAAACGGCGCTAGGGATTATTCCCTGCGGATCGGGCAACGGACTGGCACGCCATCTGCAGATCCCTATGGAGCCGAAAAAAGCGGTGGATATCATCAACGACGGAGTGACGGACATTATTGATTACGGTAAAATAAATAATGTACCTTTCTTCTGTACGTGTGGGGTGGGATTCGATGCTTTTGTCAGCCTGAAATTTTCGCAAGCCGGCAGAAGGGGACCTCTGACGTATCTGGAGCAGACGCTGCGCGAAAGCTTGAAATACCGTCCGGAAGTTTATGAACTGGAGATGGACGGAAATCCGTCGGCACGCTACAAAGCTTTCCTGATAGCCTGCGGCAATGCGTCACAGTATGGAAACAATGCTTATATTGCTCCGAAAGCTACCTTGAACGACGGATTGCTCGACGTAACGATTCTGGAACCGTTTACGGTACTCGACGTACCGGCATTGTCTTTTCAGCTGTTCAACAAGACCATTAACCAAAACAGCCGCATCAAGACTTTCCAGTGTAAGTCTCTGCGCATTCATCGTACAAAGCCGGGCGTAGTGCATTTTGACGGCGACCCCATGATGGCAGGAGAGGATGTGGAAGTGACTATTGTGCAGAAGGAATTGAAAGTCATCGTGCCCCGTAATGCCGGAAAAGGTTCTGTCAATGTGCTGCAACGTGCACAGGACTATATCAATGGTTTGAAGCAGCTCAACGAGACAATTGTAGAGGATATTTCGCACAAAAACCGTATGATTTTGGATAAAGGTAAAGAGCAGATTAAAAAGCTGACAAAAAAATAGAGAGAGTATTCCAAATATTCCGTACTTTTGCACTCATAAAATCAAAACTCAATAAAAAATGTATAGAACACATACTTGCGGAGAGCTTCGCATCTCCGATGTCAATAAGCAGGTGACGCTGGCCGGATGGGTGCAGCGCAGCCGTAAGATGGGAGGCATGACCTTCATCGACCTGCGCGACCGTTACGGCATCACCCAGTTAGTATTCAATGAGGAAGTGAATGCTGCCTTGTGCGAACAGGCCAATCACTTGGGACGTGAGTACGTTATTCAGGTGACTGGTACAGTAAACGAGCGTTTCAGCAAGAACAGCAACATTCCTACGGGTGACATTGAGATTATCGTGTCGGAACTGAATGTTCTGAACGCAGCTCTGACTCCTCCCTTCACCATCGAGGACAATACGGACGGTGGCGATGATATTCGCATGAAATACCGTTATTTGGACTTGCGCCGTACGGCTGTCCGCAAGAATCTGGAACTGCGCCACAAAATGACTATCGAGGTGCGCAAATATCTGGATAGCAAAGGTTTTATCGAGGTGGAAACTCCGCTGCTCATCGGTTCTACTCCTGAAGGTGCGCGCGACTTTGTCGTTCCTTCACGTATGAATCCGGGACAGTTCTATGCGTTGCCTCAGAGCCCGCAGACGCTGAAACAGCTGCTGATGGTATCAGGTTTCGACCGCTATTTCCAGATTGCCAAATGTTTCCGTGACGAGGACTTGCGTGCTGACCGTCAGCCGGAATTTACACAGATTGACTGCGAAATGTCGTTTGTGCAACAGGACGATGTGATCGAACTCTTCGAGGGAATGGCCAAGTATCTGTTCAAGGAATTGCGTGGCGTTGAGTTGACAGAACCTTTCCAACGCATGCCATGGGCAGACGCCATGAAGTATTATGGTAGTGACAAGCCCGACTTGCGTTTCGGCATGAAGTTTGTCGAACTGATGGACATCCTGAAGGGATATGGCTTCTCGGTATTCGACAATGCAGCTTACATCGGTGGTATTTGTGCCGAGGGTGCAGCCCACTATACACGCAAGCAACTCGATGCGTTGACTGAGTTTGTGAAACGTCCGCAGATCGGAGCCAAAGGCATGATTTACGCTCGTGTAGAGGCTGATGGTAACGTAAAGTCGAGTGTAGACAAATTCTATACGCAAGAGGTACTGCAACAGATGAAAGAAGCTTTTGGTGCCAAACCGGGTGACTTGATTCTGATCCTGAGTGGTGACGATGCAATGAAAACCCGCAAGCAGCTTTGTGAACTTCGTCTGGAAATGGGTTACCAACTGGGATTGCGCGACAAGAACAAATTTGCTCTTTTGTGGGTAGTAGACTTCCCGATGTTCGAGTGGAGCGAGGAAGAAGGCCGTTTGATGGCCATGCATCATCCGTTCACTCATCCGAAGGACGAAGATATCCCCTTGCTGGATACCGATCCGGCTGCTGTGCGTGCTGATGCCTATGACATGGTTTGCAACGGTATCGAAGTGGGAGGTGGTTCAATCCGTATCCACGATGCGAAGTTGCAGGCTAAGATGTTCGAAATCCTGGGCTTTACGCCAGAGAAGGCAGAGGAGCAGTTTGGCTTCCTGATGAATGCTTTCAAGTATGGTGCACCCCCTCATGGAGGTTTGGCTTATGGTCTCGACCGTTGGGTGAGCATCTTTGCCGGACTGGATAGCATCCGCGACTGCATTGCCTTCCCGAAGAACAATAGCGGACGCGACGTGATGCTTGACGCACCGGGCTTCCTCGATCAGAAACAGTTGGACGAACTGAATCTGATTGTAGATGTAAAAGAATAACTTTCTAATCACCTGGAACCGATAGTGAAAGAAACAACACGAATCATCCGCTTTGCGGTAATCGGCACGCTGAATGCACTGATTACTGCGGCGACCATCGGAATCATGATGGGCGTTTTGGGCATTCACTATCTGGCATCCAACGTGACGGCTTACGTGCTTGCACAGACGCATAACTTCATCTGGTGCAAGTACTGGATATTTCCTACAGACAAAAAGAGCAACACCTGGCGGCAGGTGCTGCTCTTTCTTATTGCTTTCGGAATGGCTTATGTTGCCCAATTCCTTTTTCTTATCGTACTGGTCGAACTGTGGGATTGTAACGAATATCTGGCTCAGTTCCTCGGCCTCTTTATCTATGGTACGGTAAACTTTCTGATGAATAAACGTGTTACTTTTCGTTGATTTTCAGTGGTTTACTTCATTTTTTTCAGTCGATAAATCTTTTTACAATACCTTCATAAGCATCGATGCGGCGATCGCGAAGGAAAGGCCACCATCGGCGTACGTTTTCAGAACGTTCCATGTCGACTTCAACCACTAAATTTTCTGGACGGTCGTTGCTGGCTTGAGCCAAGAGTTCGCCTTGAGGACCTGCTACGAAACTGTTTCCCCAGAAAAGAATGCCATTGGTTTGTCCCGAAGGGTCAGGCTCATGACCGACACGGTTCACGGAAATGACAGGCAGCCCATTGGCTACGGCATGTCCACGCTGTGAAATAATCCAGGCATTCAGCTGGCGGGCTTTTTCGTCATCTGTATCGGTACTTTCCCATCCAATGGCAGTGGGGTAGATCAGCAGTTCAGCTCCCTTCAATGCCATGAGGCGGGCAGCTTCAGGATACCATTGGTCCCAGCAGACAAGCACGCCTAGTTTGCCAAGCGAGGTCTGTATCGGTTCGAAGCCCAAATCACCTGGAGTGAAATAGAACTTTTCGTAGTATGCAGGATCGTCGGGGATGTGCATTTTGCGATACTTGCCTGCAATGCTTCCATCACGGTCGAAGACTACAGCTGTGTTGTGATATAGCCCTGGTGCACGTTTTTCGAAGAGCGAAGTCACAAGAACAATTCGGTTGGCAGCTGCCAGTTCGGAATAGAAACCTGTAGAAGGGCCAGGGATAGGTTCGGCCAAGTCGAAAAGTTGTGTATTTTCTGTTTGGCAGAAATAAAGTGAGTTGTGTAGCTCTTGCAGTACAACCAATTGTGCACCATGAGCAGCACATGCTTCAATGCTCTTGGCCAAATTCATCAGATTCATCCGCAGGTCAGCGGTATTGGCTTGTTGGATGATGCCTACTTTTATTTTTCTCATATTGTACTAATCTGTGTTTTGTTATTTTTTAATGTTATCGTAAGACTCCTATAGGATACTGCATCGTTACACAATGCAGCGACCCGTGTTGGCAGATAAGGGCACGGCAGTCGATACCCACAATCTCGTAATCAGGGAAGGCCTGCTGAAGCACTTCGGCGGCACGGCGATCGTTGTCGGGCTGGTTGTAAGTGGGGTAGAGCACGGCTTCGTTCAGGATGAGAAAGTTGGCATAGGTAGCCGGCAGGCGTTCGCCATCTTCGATGATGGCATTGGCCATGGGCAAGGGGAGCAGACGATAGGGCTCGCCTTTCAAGGTACGGAACGTTTTCAGTTGTTCTTCCATGAGGCGAAGGGCTTCGTAATGTTCGTCAGTTATGTCGGTACATTGCACGTATACGATGGTGTCGTTGGGACAAAGGCGTGCCAAGGTATCGATATGGCTATCTGTGTCGTCACCCGCCAGGTAACCGTGATCCAGCCAGAGAACTTGTTGTAGATGAAAAGTATTGCGAAGGTATGTCTCTATCTCTTTTTGAGTCATTTGTCCGTTGCGATTGGGGGAAAGCAGACATTCTGATGTGGTGAGCAAAGTACCTTTACCATCACTTTCGATGGAACCTCCTTCGAGAACAAAGCCCAGGCAATTGACATATCTGCCATGCAGTGCATTGGCATCGACCAATCGGCGGGTAATAAGATTGTCCTTATCTGAAGCAAATTTCAACCCCCAGCCGTTGAATTTGAAATCGAGCAGAACAGGTTCGTCAGCATCGAGTAGGGTAATGGCGCCATGGTCGCGTGCCCACGTATCGTTGGTTGCGCATTGTATGAGGCGTACGTTTTCCATATTGACCGTATCGGATATCTGACGTTTCACTTCTTCGGGTTCAGGAGTGACAATGAGAAGCAGTTCGCGAGCAGCTATTTCGCGGGCGATGTGGAGAAAACACGTCTGAACTTCATCGAGCATGTAGGCCCAGTCGGTAGCTGCATGTGGCCAAGTCAGCTGTACGCCACTTTGGCGTGTCCATTCTGCAGGAAGTATGGTTGCGGTTGTTTCCATCATTGTTTATTGGCATCTTTAGGTTTGCGGTCGAAAAATGGATTTTTGGAAGAAGCGCTGACAGGGATGGCAAATACGCTATGGCATTCGGGCAACCATTGCAAGCGTTGGGCAGCCAGGCCTGCAGAGAACATAACGCGGGTATCGACACGCATGTCGGCAGCTGTAGCACAGGCTGAACCGATGGCAATACCTACGTCGACAGTGTTCAAAGCACAAGGAACGCCTTTCGGACGTGCAGCACAGGTGGCATATCCGCAATGTCCACAGTTCAGCCCCTGAGGTTGTTCACGTGTACCTATTATAACCACGCATTCGGCTTGCAATATATTGTCGGCATCGCGCAGAAAGAATTTCATACCGGTTTCTTCTGAAATTTGCCGCATTTCAGCAGAGAGCTTTTGCAAATCTTCATCGGTCGCCATGGCAACTTCGATGGCATCGATACCTTTGCCTTTAGGGGCAGTGCGTGCAGCTGTCATCATTTGTCGGGCTACACTCAGTATGTGTTCGTGACGGACGTCTCTTTCGTTTGCTATCATAGTTGAATGTATTTTTTGAATGAATCAGTGAGACAAAGATACGATAAATATTTGGCTTCATCCGACAAATGACCTTTCTGCCTGCAAAAAAACGTGCTTTCCTACCTACGCCTGTCATTTTTTTGCCGAAAATATCGGATTTTATTTATCACATCCTTACTTTTTACTATCTTTGCATCCAAATTCTCTGTTTTATTATGAAAATAAAGGAGATCGTAAGCGCCCTTGAACGGTTCGCGCCTCTGCCATTGCAAGACGGATTTGATAATGCCGGCTTGCAAATAGGATTGACAGATGCGGAAGCAACAGGGGCTTTGTTGTGTCTTGACGTTACTGAAGCAGTGCTGGACGAGGCGATTGCACTTGGGTACAATCTGGTGATAGCCCATCATCCACTCCTGTTCAAAGGTTATAAATCGATAACGGGGCGTGACTACGTGGAACGTTGTATTTTGAAAGCTATCAAAAACGACATCGTTGTCTATGCCGCCCATACCAATCTGGATAATGCCTGGGGGGGAGTGAACTTCAAGATGGCTGAGAAACTTGGCTTGAAGAATCTGCGTGTATTGGAACCTAAAGAGAATGCGTTGCTCAAATTGGTCACTTTCGTTCCTGTAGCGCAAGCTTCAGAAGTAAGAAACGCTCTGTTTTCCGCAGGATGTGGCTGCATTGGGAATTATGATTCATGCAGTTACAATGTAGAGGGAAAAGGAACATTTCGTGCGCAGGAGGGAACGCATCCTTACTGTGGTACGATAGGTGAGTTGCATACCGAATCAGAAGTGCGTCTTGAGACAATCCTGCCAGCTTATAGGAAAGCAGAAGTGCTTCAGGCGCTGTTGGCTGTACATCCATATGAAGAGCCGGCATTCGACTTCTATCCATTGCAGAATACTTGGCAGCAGGCAGGTGCCGGCGTGATAGGCGAACTGTCGGAGCCAGAGACAGAGCTTGACTTCCTGAAAAAGGTGAAGAAGACTTTTGAAGTAGAATGTTTGCGTCATAACAAACTGATGGGTAGGGAAATACAGAAGGTTGCTTTATGTGGAGGTGCAGGTGCTTTCCTGATGCCGCTTGCCATCCGACAAGGAGCAGACGTGTTCATTACGGGTGAAATAAAGTATCATGAATATTTCGGACATGAAGGCGACATTCTGTTGGCCGAGATCGGGCATTATGAAAGTGAGCAATATACAAAAGAGATATTTTATACAATAATCAGGGAACTGTTCCCCAGTCTGGAAGTACAACAGACCAAGGTGAACACCAATCCCATAAAATACATGTAACAGAAATGGCTAAAGAAGCAAAAAAAGATCAGCAGGAACTAACTGTTGAGCAGAAGTTGAAGACCTTGTTCCAGTTGCAAACAACTCTTTCCAAGATTGATGAAATCAAGACTTTGAGAGGAGAACTCCCCTTGGAAGTACAAGACTTGGAAGACGAAATTGCAGGTTTGAGCACTCGTATCGAAAGAATTAAGACGGAAGTAACTGAACTGAAAACATCCATCGCAACCAAGAAGGTGGAAATCGAAACAGCTAAGGCTTCTGTAGCAAAGTATAAGGAACAGCAGGAGAATGTACGCAACAACCGCGAATATGACTTCTTGAGCAAGGAAATTGAGTTCCAGACTTTGGAGATCGAGTTGTGCGAAAAACGTATTCGCGAGTTTACAGAACAAGAAGCTGCGAAGTCGAAAGAGATGGAAGACAGTGCAGCTCAGTTGGAGGAAAGAAAACAGGATCTGGAAGTAAAGAAAAACGAGCTGGACGAAATTATCTCAGAAACCAAACAAGAGGAAGAAAAGCTGAGAGACAAGGCAAAAGACTTGGAAACAAAAATCGAGCCCCGTCTGCTTCAGTCATTCAAGCGCATTCGTAAGAATTCTCGCAATGGTTTGGGTATCGTTTACGTACAGCGCGATGCTTGTGGTGGTTGCTTCAATAAGATTCCGCCTCAGAGACAATTGGATATTCGCTCTCGCAAGAAAGTAATCGTTTGCGAATACTGCGGACGTATCATGATCGACCCAGAGTTGGCAGGAGTAACCATAGAGCCCAAAGTAGATGCTACTAAGGAAAAGCCCGCCAGAAGAAGAAGACTTTCTTCGGAAGCTGAATAATAACTATAACAACTTATAAAAGAAAACGCCTGAGGAATTGAACAGAAAGCCTCAGGCGTTTTTTATTTTATGGGAATCTTAGGGATTTACTCTCCTGCCCGTAATATGAACGTAGTGGCGCCAATGGTGACTATGGCTCCGTCTTCGATACGAACGCGGTCGCGATCGCCCAATATCTCGTTGTTCAGGAATGTTCCTGTCAGGCTGGGAGCATCACGCAGAGTATAGACTATTTCCCCCTGTTTGTTGCGCTTCACGTTGATGATGCAATGGCGACGGTCCATGCTCATGTCAGAAGTTTCAATAGGTACATTGATTTCTGTACCAATGCATCGGCGTCCTATGACGTTGTCGCCTTCCTGTAGCGGGAGTACCTGTTTGAAGCCGAAGACATTCTCAATTACAGTGATGCTGCCAAAGGCGTTTTGAAATTCTTTCTCGTCCAGTTTTTCTTCTTTTCGCGGCGCCTGTACTTTGCTTTTGCCCAGTCGGATGCTGAACTGCTTTTTGCAATGGTCGCAAATGAAAACCAAAGACTGGCCTTCGGTATATTTGGTCTCATCGAAGGTTAGAAAATTCTCGCATTTGGGACAACGTACACGTTTCATGCTTGGTGATTGTTATGAGTTCTTCGAAATGATGTTTTTCAATACTTCAGTACCCATGCATTCTGATAAGCTTTCTGCTCACGGATAACTTGCAAGCTACGATAAGCTTCTGCCTGAGTGGAGAAAGATTCGATGCTAACTCTCATTTTTCCATTGCCGATGATGGCTGAAGCGCCTTCATATCCTTCTTTTTTCAGCTGCTCGGCTGTTGCGCGCGCATCTTTCTCTGTACCTACACTGGCTACAATGATGTGATACGGCTTCTTGACATTCTTGGCTACCTTAGCTGCAGGAGAAGCCTCGGCGACCGCCGGTTTGCTTTCAACTGGTTTGGTCGGTTGGGCAACTACAGGAGCTTTTTTAGTTTCTACCGTTTTAACTTTCACTTCGCGAACGGCTATCGGCTTCACCTCTTTGGATGTTTGAGCTTTGGCTGCTGCAGTTTGTTTGGCCTGCTGTTTGGCTTTCTGTTGCACCTTTGATGATTGGGGTGTAACGACGGGTGTGACAGCCAGCGATTGCTTTTCCAGCTGCTCGAATATTTCTGTAGGAAGCAGGCGGGCATAGTTGCCTTGAATGGTTTCGGTGTTTTCTATCGGAGTAGAGAACATGAAAAATAAGGCTATGGCAGCGATAAAGGCAACGGTGTTGGACAGGTAGGAACGTTTTAACTTCCAATGGTAACTGCTTCTTCTGATACGTCTCGACGGTCTTGCTTCTATAGAAGGAGCATGCAGATGGTTGCGTACCTCTGCCTTATGCAGAGCGGCCAGCGGTTTTATTTCGAAGCTGTCCAGTCCATACAGGCCGGGAGTAGTCATTCGATTGTCATAAGGCGTAAAATTACAAGTGCCATGGACTGTATAGCTTATCTCGCCAATGTTAGGCAGTTCAACTTTGCCATTCTCGTGCAGGCAGGCTACCAGGTTTTGCACTTCCTTGTTTACCATACGGGTGGCATCAGGGAAGTTGGTGCCATAGACAGCCATATACGATTGTACCAAAAGCCCGTCGTTCATTTTCAATTGCGAGTTGAAACCAATGGTACGGGTAGGGGGAAGGAAAATGTTTTCTTCCTCTATATAAGTAGCCGGATTGTAATGAGCGACAAAGCCTCCAAAATCGGGAACAATGACGCAATCATTCTCCAGTAGCAGTGTTTCTATGTGTCGGGACAATTCAATCATGGTGCAAAAATAGCAGAATTATTGGATAAACGAGTCAAAAGTTCCGTTTTTCTTATCAACAAAATATCAACGAAAGGGCATCTGACTGCTGGATTTTTCCTACTTTTGCACCGTCTTACATTAAAGCGTGCTTATTTATGTATATGAAAGTTGGCCTTTTAGCACTTCTGCTTGCTAGCGTTGGAAGTGCGACGGCACAAAAACAAAACAAGCTCAACTCTTTTGTAGAATATGGAGCTACTGTTCGCACAGGTGACAATACTCCTTTGTGGCAAGTGAGCAATCTGCAGGGATTGGCTTCTCTTGACAATAGTACCTATATCCGTGGTGGTGTTTTCTATAACGACCGATGGGGCAAGTGGGATGTAGAGGCCGGATTAGATGTGATTGCAGCCGCAGGTTTCAGCTCTGGCATCCAGCAGGCTTACGCTGATTTCAGATACAAATGGTTCGGCATTTTTGCTGGAAGCAAAGAGATGACAGCGCCGTTGATCAACAGCCGCCTGAGTAGTGGAGAACTTACCTGGTCGGGCAATTCCAGACCTATCCCACAAATCATGATAGGTATCCCTGAATACCTCTATCTGTTGCCGCGTCTGGCCATCAAGGGAGAAATCTCATACGGCTGGTTTACGGACAGCAATTGGCTGAAAGACCATGCCAACGTGGCTGGAGGAGCCTGGTATACCAAGAATATCAAATACCATCATAAAGAAGGATTTGTACGTATCGGAGTGCCTGACGGTAAATGGCAATTGGATTTTGGCATGACTTTGGACACTGAGTTTGGAGGTCAGAGGGTGACCAGCAGCGGAGAAGTCGATTTGGGAAACACTTTGAAGGATTACTTTCGCATATTTATCCCAGGATCGGCTGACGAAGACAAACCTGCTAACGATGCCTTATTTTATCAGGGCAATTTTGTAGGGACCGAACAGATTCGTGGAACCTATCGTGGAAAAGACTTCTCGATCAGCGCCTATCTGGACAATTACTTTGAAGACTTCTCCGCCATGGGCAAGCAGAACGGATGGGACGGCCTTTGGGGTATAGAGTTGAAGTTCAACAACTTCCGTCCGATCAACAATGTTGTATTGGAGTTTCTGCAGACCACCAACCAAAGTGGTCCGCTCCATGGACTTCACGAACCTGAGGACGGGCCTGTACATAAGACGGGAGGTAGTGACAACTATTACAACAACGGCTTGTACCATGGATGGGCTCATTGGGGAATGGCCAACGGCAATCCCTTGCTTCGTTCGCCCATTTACAATGAAGATGGGAGCATGTCGTTCAAGTACAATCGCGTAAAAGCCCTGAATGTGGGTTGGGGCGGCGAATTTTCCGACAAATGGAACTATATAGCCAAGATGTCCTTTAATCGCACGTGGGGTACACATGGGACGCCAACGCTCGATATCTTGGAAAACTTCTCAGCTTATGTCGCTTTCCAATACATGCCCGACAAGCAGAAGACATGGCTGATTCATGCTTCCCTAGGTCTGGATACAGGAGAGATTTATGGCGACAATCTAGGTTTCCAAATGAGGATACGCAAAGCCTTCTGAAAATAAAAATAGCCCGAGACAAGATGCCTTGGGCTATTTCTTTATTTATGGGATAAGATAAAAAGCAAAGATTATTCTTTATTCGTTTTTTTTCCTTTGTTGCCTGCGCCTTTTCGTCCGCCTCTGCGCGATTTGCCTCCTCCTCGTTTTCGTCCACCTTTTTCGTTGTTGCGCGGCTGGTATTCGGGCGCTTCACCCAGTTCGGCCGGAACAGGAATCTTATAGATATCCCTCTCAAGGAATTTCTCGATGGTGTGGAAGTTAGTCTGCTCCTTTTCGCTGACGAAGGTGATGGCCACACCGTCATTGTTGGCACGGGCAGTACGTCCGATACGATGCACATAGTCTTCGCAGTCGTGGGGTACGTCGAAGTTGATGACCAGGCGGATGTCATCGATGTCGATGCCACGCGCCACGATGTCGGTCGCCACCAGGATGTTGATGCGCCCTGCCTTAAACTCATGCATGACGGCTTCGCGTTGCGCCTGCTCCAGGTCGGAGTGCATTTCGCCTACGTTCAGTTTCATCTGCTTCAGGGCTTTTGTCACTTCTTTCACCTTGATTTTCGAGGAAGCGAAGATGATAACTCGCTCGGGGACCTCCTCTGCGAACAGGCTGCGTATGATGCCCAGCTTTTGGTTCTCATAGCAGACGTAGGCGGCCTGTATGATTTTGTCAGCAGGTTTGGATACGGCCAGTTTTACCTCTGCGGGGTTGTTCAGGATGTTTTTTGCCAGCTGCTGTATCTTGGCAGGCATGGTAGCGGAGAACATGATCGTCTGACGTTCCTTGGGGAGGTATTTCACAATCTGCATGATATCGTCGTAGAAACCCATGTCGAGCATGCGGTCGGCTTCGTCCAGAATGAAATAAGATACCTTCGAAAGGTCTACGTAACCCAAGTTCAGGTGGGCTATCAGGCGGCCTGGGGTTGCTATCACCACATCGGCTCCCAGCGTAAGCCCTTTCTTCTGCTGTTCGAACAAGATGCCATCGTTTCCTCCATATACAGCTACGCTGCTCACAGGCATGAAATAAGAAAAGCCTTCCATCTGCTGGTCTATCTGTTGGGCCAGTTCGCGTGTAGGCGCCATCACGATGCAGTTGATGGCATCTTCGGGATGCTCTTCTTCTGAAAGACGATTCAGTACGGGCAGCAGATAGGCAGCAGTTTTGCCTGTTCCCGTCTGTGCCACGGCTATCAGGTCTCTTCCTTCGAGTATTACTGGAATCGATTTTTCTTGTATAGGAGTACATTCTTCGAAGCGCATGGCGTCGAGCGCATCAAGAACGCTGTCGTTCAGGGGTAATTCAGAAAACTTCATGCTTCATCTCAATTTGGACGCAAAGATAATATAAATGTAGAAAAGAGGAAAAACAAGCTTACTTGATTTTTTGTCGAGACGCATCCGTTTCCTTTTGCCCAAGCCTGTTTGTAGGGTAAAATATGCTAAATAACATAAAAACGACCCTTAAAAAGTAAGAAAATTACTTGTTTGTTTGGATTATACTTTGAGAAATACGTACCTTTGCAGCCGATTTCAGATTAAAGGCTTTGACTATCAGAGCTCTTTTGGTAGGAGAGGCCTGAGAGACAATGTTCCGGGAAGAAATCACTGTCACGAACGACAGTCCCGGATAGTATTAACCAAAACCGTATTGCATGAGATATGTAAAATGGATTTTTGTTGTATTACTAGTTAGTTCCTTGACTTCTTTTGTATCAAAAGACAAACCTACGGGAGGTTTGAATGTGGGTGACATAGCCCCTGATTTTAAAATCCAATCTATGTCTGATGAACAACACGAACTTTCAAATCTGAAAGGCAAATACGTGTTATTGAGCTTTTGGGCCAGTTATGATGCGCAGTCCCGTATGCAAAACGCAAGTTTGAGCAATGTGCTTCGTGCGGCCTCCAATCAAAATGTGGAAATGGTTTCCGTTTCGTTCGATGAATATCGTTCCGTATTCGAAGAAACCATTCGTAAGGACCAAATAGTTACTCCCGTCTGTTTTGTAGAAACGGATGGTGAAAACTCCGACCTCTTTAAACAATACCGTTTAGGTCGTGGTTTTACAAACTATTTACTGGATGATAATGGTGTGATTATTGCCAAAAACATCTCTGCTGCTGAGCTTTCGTCCTATCTGAACTGATTGTTCCAATCGGTCTGACAGGAGGAGAGTGGTTGATAAGAGGAAATGAATACAACAAAAAAGCCCCTCCAGCGCTTGTGGCGACACAAGGACTGGAGGGGCTTCAATGTTTCTATACCTCTTCTTATTTAGGTGCTTTCTTATACAGATAGAATGCAATGAAGGCATACAGGATGTTGGGGATCCACACCGCGATCATGGGCGGCACATTGCCATTGACGGCAAATGTAGACGCAATGGTCTGGAACAGGATGTACGAGAAGCTCAGTCCCAATCCGATACCCAGATAAAGTCCCATACCCCCTTTGGTCTTCTTGGACGACAGGGAGACTCCAATCAATGTCAGGATGAAGGAGGCAAACGACATGGCGATGCGTTTGTGATACTCGATTTCGAACTCCTTGATATTGGCAAATCCTCGCTGCTTCTGTCGGTCGATGTATTCGCTCAGCTGCGGATTGGTCAGCATCTCCTGCTGGTTCTTCATGATGAGGAAGTCGGCAGGCTCCATGAAGAGCGTCGTGTCTATCCTGTCCCCATGCGTGATTTTTTCTTTCATTCCGTCCATTTCGCGTATCATATAGTCCTTGATGGTCCAGCGATGATAGGCAGTCGTGTCGTAGGTGATGCTGCGGGCCGTCAGGTGGGAAACCAGCTGCTTGTCCTTGAACTTGTCCAACGAGAAGCGGTAGCCCGTCTGACGATAGTTCTCGAAGCGGTCGATGTATGCAATGACGCCCGTGTCCACCTCCAGCTGGATGTTTCGTGCCGAGTTTGCCTTTCGTGGCTTGTAATACTTGTCCTCGAAGTTGATACGCGTCACGCTGCCCTTGGGGATGACGTATCCTCCCAGCCAGAAGGTGGCAACAGCAATGATGCCGGCCGAAACCATGTAGGGGCGCAAGATGCGCTTGAAGCTCATGCCCGAGGAAAACATGGCAATGATTTCCGAATTTTCTGTCAGCTTGGAGGTGAAGAAAATGACGGCAATGAACACGAACAGCGGGCTGAACAGGTTGGCAAAATAGGGGATGAAGTTCAGGTAATAGTCGAAGATGATGGCGTTCCAGGGAGCTTCGTGCGACATGAACTTGTCCTGCTTCTCGTTGAAGTCGAAAACGACCGCAATAGAGATGATCAGTGCGATGGCGAAAATGTACGTTCCCAAGAATTTCTTGATGATGTACATGTCCAGCCGCCGCAGAAATCCGCCTGTCAGCCTGGATATGCTGACATTCAGTTTCGGCATCCGTATGCCTTTCAGTTTTTTCATAATCTAGTAGATACTCGTTTGACCATCATGGGTTTCCAAGTCGCGAAGTCGCCTGCAATGATGTGCTTGCGTGCCTCGCCCACCAGCCACAGGTAGAAGGCCAGGTTGTGGATGGAGGCTATCTGCATGGCCAGCAGCTCCTGCGCGTGGAAGAGGTGGCGCAGGTAGGCCTTCGTGTAGAGCGTGTCCACGTACGAAGCGCCGTCGGCCTCGATGGGCGAGAAGTCGGTCTCCCACTTTTTGTTGCGCATGTTGATGATGCCGTCCTTCGTGAAGAGCATGCCGTTACGGCCGTTGCGGGTGGGCATCACGCAGTCGAACATGTCCACGCCGCGTTCGATGCCCTCCAGTATGTTGACGGGCGTACCCACACCCATCAGGTAGCGGGGCTTGTCCTTGGGCAGGATGTCGTTCACCAGCTCGATCATCTCGTACATCTTCTCCACAGGCTCGCCCACGGCCAGTCCGCCGATGGCGTTGCCTTCCGCCCCCTTCGAGGCGATGTACTCGGCCGAGCGCGTGCGCAGGTCGCGATACACACAGCCCTGCACGATGGGGAACAGCGCCTGGTGGTAGCCATACTTCGGCTCCGTCTCGTTGAAGCGCGCGATGCAGCGGTCCAGCCAGCGATGGGTCAGTTCCATCGACTTCTTGGCATAGTTGTAGTCGGCATCGCCAGGCGTACACTCGTCGAAGGCCATCATGATGTCCGCCCCGATGGTACGCTCGATGTCCATCACGCGTTCGGGCGTGAAGATGTGCTTGCTGCCGTCGATGTGCGAGCGGAACTCGGCCCCTTCCTCGCGCAGCTTGCGGATGCCGGCGAGGGAGAACACCTGAAAGCCGCCGCTGTCGGTCAGCATCGGGCGGTCGAAGCCGTTGAACTTGTGCAGGCCGCCCGCCTTCTCCAGCACGTCGAGGCCCGGACGGAGGTACAGGTGATAGGTGTTGCCCAGAATGATCTGCGCCTTGATGTCCTCCTTCAGTTCCGTCAGGTGCACACCTTTGACGGTGCCCACAGTGCCTACAGGCATGAAGATGGGAGTTTCGATCCGCCCGTGGTCGGTCGTTATCAGGCCTGCACGGGCATTGGTCTTGCTGTCGGTATATTGTAATTCGAATTTCATGCTTCTTCTTTTTGTTCCTTATCTTTCTTGACAGTCAGGTCGAGGGGATCGGCTACTTTCTCGTCGGTCAGCGCGATGGCGAACACCTCTTTCACATCCTTCACGTAGTGGAAGGTGAGTCCCTTGAGGTAGATGTCCTGAATCTCGTCGATGTTCTTGCGGTTCTCCTCGCTCAGGATGATTTCCTTGATGCCTGCGCGCTTGGCAGCCAGAATCTTCTCCTTGATGCCTCCCACGGGCAGTACCCTGCCGCGCAGCGTTATTTCGCCCGTCATGGCCAGGTTGGCCTTCACCTTGCGCTGCGTCAGGGCCGAAGCCAGCGAAGTGGCCATCGTGATGCCCGCCGACGGTCCGTCCTTGGGTATGGCGCCTTCGGGCACGTGGATGTGTATGTTCCAGTTGTCGAAGATTTCCTCGTCCAGCCCCAGCAGCGACGCATGCGCCTTGATGTACTCCAGCGCCAGCATGGCCGACTCTTTCATCACGTCGCCCAGGTTACCCGTCAGCGTCAGGCGTCCGCCCTTGCCTCGGCTCAGGCTCGTCTCCACGAAGAGTATCTCGCCGCCCACGGCCGTCCATGCCAGGCCCGTCACCACGCCCGCATAGTCGTTGCCCTGATACTTGTCGCGCGTGTATTCGGCCACGCCCAGGTAGTCGTACAGGTCTTCGGGCTTGATCTCCGCCTTTGGCAGCGTCCCCTCGGTGGCATACTGTCGGGCCACCTTGCGCAGTATCTTGCCTATCTTCTTCTCCAGTTCGCGCACGCCGCTCTCGCGTGTATATGATTCGATGATGGCTTCCAGCGTCTGTTTGGGCAGTTTCACGTCGGTCTTCTTCAGGCCGTTGTTTTCCAGCTCCTTGGGCACCAGGTGGCGTCGGGCAATCTCGATCTTCTCCTCCGTGATGTATCCGCTCACCTCGATCAGCTCCATGCGGTCCAGCAGGGGGCCGGGGATGGTGTTCAGGTTGTTGGCCGTGGCGATGAACATCACCTTCGACAGGTCGTAGTCCACGTCGAGGAAGTTGTCGTGGAAGGTCGAGTTCTGCTCAGGGTCGAGCACTTCGAGTAAGGCCGACGACGGGTCGCCCTGACGGTCGGCGCTCACCTTGTCTATCTCGTCGAGGATGAAGACAGGGTTCGACGATCCCGCCTTGATGAGGTTCTTGATGATGCGTCCCGGCATAGCGCCGATGTACGTGCGACGGTGTCCGCGTATCTCCGCCTCGTCGTGCACGCCGCCCAGCGACATGCGCACATACTTGCGCTTCAGCGCGGCGGCTATCGAGCGTCCCAGCGACGTCTTTCCCACGCCCGGAGGGCCATAGAGGCAGATGATGGGCGACTTCATGTCCCCCTTCAGCTTCAGCACGGCCAGATGCTCCAAGATGCGTTCCTTCACCTTCTCCAGCCCGTAGTGGTCTTTGTTCAGCGTCTTTTCGGCGTTCTTCAGGTTGAGGTTGTCCGTCGTATAGATGCCCCACGGCAGGCTCAGCATCGTCTGCAGGTAGTTCAGCTGCACGCTGTAGTCGGGCGACTGCGGGTGCGTGCGCTCCAGCTTGTCCACCTCCTTCAGGAAGACAGCCTTCACCTCGTCGCTCCATTTCACCGTCTCCGCCTTCTTGCGCATTTCGGCTATCTCCTGTTCCTGCGTGCTTCCGCCCAGCTCGTCCTGAATGGTCTTGATCTGCTGTTGCAGGAAGTATTCGCGCTGCTGCTGGTCGATGTCCTCGCGGGCACGCATCTGGATAGATGCCTTGATTTCGGCCAGCTGCACTTCGCGGTTCAGTATCTCCAGCAAGTGGTAGGCCCGTTCGCGCAGGGAGTTCATCCGCAGCAGTTCGATCTTCTCGTCCTTCTTGAGCTGCAGGTTGGTGCAGATGAAGTTGATGAGGAAGATGGGGTTGCTGATGTTCTTGATGGCGAACGAGGGGTCTTGCGAGAACATCTCCGACGTACGCATGTAGCGCACGATGAGATCCTTGCAAGCTTCGACCAGTGCCTGGAATTCCTTGTCGTTCTTTTCGGGCAGCTCCTCATTGATGGTGGTCACGTGTCCCTGCAGATAGGGCGTGGTCTCTACGATTTCCTTCAGCTGCATCCGCTTCGTTCCCTGCAGGATGACGGTGGTGCTCTGGTCGGGCATCTCCAGTACGCGGATCACCTTGGCCACCGTACCTATGTCGTGCAGGTCGTCCATCAGCGGGTTTTCCGTGTCGGCCACCTTCTGGCACACCACGCCGATGTACAGTCCCTTCTTTTCAGCGTCACGTATCAGTCGGAGCGACGACTTGCGGCCCACCGACACGGGCATGAGCACCCCTGGAAACAGCACCATGTTGCGTAGCGGCAGCACGGGCAATACGTTGTCGATATCGACATCCATAATCTGCTCTTCGTTTCCTTCAAAGTCGGCAATGACGGAAAAGCCCTTTCCGCCCTGCGATTCGTCGTCACCCATATAAAATCTTTTCTTCATTTCTGTCATGTTAAGTTAGTACTCTCTTGTGGGAGTTCACAAAGCAGTTGCAAATTTACGCTATTTCTTTCTATTAATCGGCCCCTAATTCTTTAAAAAGACAAAAAACAGCCGCTTTCGCATGCATTATTCCTTCGTCTTTCACTAATTTTGGCCGCACAATAACCGCAACCGATATGTCCGACTCGTCTTTTTTGTTTAAACAATTTATTGTACACCACGACCGCTGCGCCATGAAGGTGGGCACCGACGGCGTATTGTTGGGCGCGTGGGCGCCTGTAGACCAGGCACATACGGCGCTCGACGTAGGCACAGGCACGGGCCTTGTCGCCCTCCAGCTGGCCCAGCGCAACCCCCATCTGCGCGTGACGGCGGTCGAGATAGACGCCCCTGCCGCTGCGCAGGCGGCCGAGAACGTGGCCGGTTCGCCCTGGCCCGATCGGATAGAGGTGGTTTGTGCCGATTTCAACGATTTCCAGCCCGATGGCCGGTTCGATCTGATCGTTTCCAATCCTCCTTACTTCGTCGATGCCCTGCCGTGCCCCGACCGTCAGCGCAACACCGCCCGCCATGCCGGTGGCCTGAACTACGACCTGCTCTTCCGCCGTTCGGCCCGTCTGCTGAGCGAGGACGGAGTGGTGAGCATCGTCATCCCCAGCGAGGTGGAGCGTGCGGCCGAAGACGCCGCCTGGATGCAGGGCCTCTATCCCCAGCGTCGCACGCGCGTCTATACCAAGGCAGGCAAGCCCGCCCGCCGCGTGCTGGTCACCTACGGCCGACGGCTGGGCCCTGTGGCCGAAGACACGCTCTACATCCACCAGGCGGGTGGCGACTACTCCGACGACTACCGCCGCCTGACGGGCGAGTTCTACCTGAAGTTCTGAAGGGATGAGAGGGCAGGAGTGGGAGGAGCTTCGTTCGTGCCTATCCGTTTGTCATTCTCCGTCTGCTTTCCCCTCTGTCGTGCTGAGCGGAGCGAAGAATCTTTAAATTCATTTTAGCTAACTGTAATTGTAATTTGTAATTGCGGAGGAAAATAGTCACTATTCCTTACATATTTTCTCCATATCCCATTTTCGAATCTGCTGCTGTCAAATAGGAAACCGTTTGCATGCTATATGTTTTCGGCTCACTGGCCATGCCTTCATTATCCGTCCATTGCTCGCATTGGCGGATTACGGTTTCGAGTGCATTTGCCGCTTCTTCTGGCGGGTAGTGATATTTCTTCAGCAGACGTTTCACCATCTTGCGCATACCTGCACGGGCAGACTCTTTCTTCTGCCAGTCTATCGTACGGTTCTTACGAAGAATTTCTGTCAGTTCTTTTGTCATGGCCACCAGTTGCTCGTTGGTGTAGATGTCTTGAACAGCCTGCGGCTTAGTCAGGGCATCATAGAAAGACTTCTCCTCCCTCGTAAGTCCCAAATCATTCCCTGCCGATTCGGAGGACGAGATTTCTTTTGCCAGATCCAAAAGTTCCTGTATTACCTCTTCGTTGGTAAGCAATCCTTTCAAATAATTGGACAGAGAACGGTTCAGCAGGTCTGAGAATTTTTCCGCCTGTACAATATTCGTTTTTTGATACAACGAGACGCGTTCGGCCAACAATCTTTTCAATAATTCAACCGCAATATTCTTTTCCTTCATCTTGGAAATTTCGTCCAAAAAAGCAGCATCGAACAACGAAAATTCCGCTTTCACGTCCGAGAAGAGATTGATGACGCCATTACTCTTGACGCTTTGTTTGAGCAATTCGCCTATTCTTGCATTGATTTCGTGTTTGGTAACCCGTCCTTTTCCTGTCATCCGCGAGAGTAGCGTGCGAACAGCTTCAAAGAAAGCAGCCTCATGACGCTGCTGTTCGTTCAGCAGGCTGCGGCACAACGTGATGGAGTTATGCAGCAGCATGGCCTCCTTCAGGAATACCTGCCGTTGCTCCTGCTTGTCGGCTGACAGGATGAAGTTTACACCCCCTTTGATGATTTGGGCACATTCGGCGTCCGATGCCGTGCTGAAACGGCTGTAATCGTAGTTGTGGAACAGATTCTGACATACCTCCAGCTTTTCCCTGAATTTGAGCAGGGCTGTTTCTTTGATGTCAGGATTGCCAAAGTTCTTGCGGTCGCGTCGGGTATAGTCGTGCATGGCTTCCTTCAGTGCCTTGGCAATGCCGATATAGTCCACGACCAATCCACCCGCCTTACCATTGAACACTCGGTTCACGCGTGCGATGGCCTGCATCAGGTTGTGTCCGCTCATCGGTTTGTACACATACATCGTGGCCAGCGACGGCACATCGAACCCCGTCAGCCACATGTCCACCACAATGGCAATCTTCATCGGGTCGTTGTTGTCCTTGAAGCGTTTGGCCAGCTCTTTTTTGTATTGCTTGTTACCTATGACGGCGTGCCATTCTTCAGGATCTTTGTTGCTGGCCGTCATCACCACTTTCACCTTTTCCCTCCACTCGG
Source organism: Caecibacteroides pullorum (assembly GCF_019239235.1). Classification (GTDB taxonomy): domain Bacteria; phylum Bacteroidota; class Bacteroidia; order Bacteroidales; family Bacteroidaceae; genus Bacteroides; species Bacteroides pullorum. The sequence continues at coordinate 248,679 of NZ_JAAZTS010000003.1, forward strand.
GACGCAGTTCCAGCAGCTTGTCATAGATGCTCATGGCTATCGTGCGCGAATAGGCCACAATCATGGCCTTGCCCGTCAGTTCATACTGCCGGTTCTCTTCGTAATGTTTCACGATGTCGCAGCACAAGGAATCGATGGTGGCAGGCGCACCCAAAATTTCTTCCAGGTGCGACATTTCCTTTTTGCTTTTTTCGATCTGCTCTTCGGTAGCCCCTTCTTCAGCCAGCAGGTCGTATTCGTCGTCGATGGCCTTCAGCGTAGCCTCGTCCAGATTCAGATTGACCACACGCGATTCGTAATAGACAGGGCAAGTAGCCCCGTCGGCCACTGCCTGGGTCATGTCGTACACGTCGATGTAGTTGCCAAACACTTCGACCGTATCCCTGTCTTTCGTAGAGATGGGCGTTCCTGTAAAGCCAATGTACGAGGCGTTGGGCAGGCAGTCATGGATGATTCGTGCCGTTCCCACCACGCGTTTGGCCACTTCTTCACCCTGCTCGTTTCGGGTCATGCGTATCTTCTCTTCGAAACCATATTGCCCCCGATGGGCTTCGTCGGTCATCACCACGATATTCTTTCGGAGCGACAATGGCTCGGCCGACTCCTCGAACTTCTGCATGGTGGTGAAGATGATGCCGTTGGCCTCGCGTCCTGCCAGCAGTGCTTTCAGGTCGTCGCGGCTCTTTGCCTGAACAGGCACCTGCCGCAAGAAATCCTTACACTTGGCAAATTGTGTGTACAGCTGGTCGTCGAGGTCGTTGCGGTCGGTAATCACCACGATGGTAGGTTGCGAAAGCTCGTCTTGCAACAGATGGGCATAAAACACCATCGAAAGCGATTTTCCGCTGCCCTGCGTGTGCCAGAAGACGCCAATCTTGCCGTCATTCTGTACTGCTGTTTTCGTCCGCTCGATGGCCTTCTTCACAGCAAAATACTGATGGTAGGCCGCCAGTATCTTGGCTGCCCCTGCTTCGTCCTTCGAGAAGCAGACAAAGTTGCGGACGATGTCCAGCAACCGCCCCCGTTGGAAGATGCCTTCAAAGAACGTATCATAGTCGGCAAAGTCCGTACTTTCATAATCGCCGTCCCTGGTTTTCCATTCCATGTAGCGGTCTTCCTTGCTGGTAATGGTTCCGGCCTTCGAGCAAGCCATGTCGCTCATCACGCAGAAAACGTTGTACACAAACAGCGACGGAATCTCCTGCATGTAGTTGCGCAGCTGCCGATAGGCTTCCGAAGCGTCGGTCTCTTCGCGCGAGGGCGACTTCAGCTCCATCACCACCAGCGGCAGGCCGTTGACAAACACAACCAGGTCCGCCCGCTTTTCCGAATGCTCGACGAACGTCCACTGGTTGACAATCTGAAAATCATTGCGCTCCGTGTGTGCGTAGTCTATCAGATACACCAAGTCGTTGCGTTGCTCCCTGCCGTCGAAGTACGACACCTCGATGCCATGTTGCAGGTAGTCCATAAAGTGTTCGTTCTTCTGCGCCAGGCTTCCTGTATCGATGTCCTTCAGCTTGCCCACAGCCTCCTGCAAGGCCGCTTGTGGTTTGCCTCTGTTCAGGTTGGCAAGGCTCAGCAGGAGCTGCTCTTCATAGAACGGCACGTAATAGTCGCGCTCTACGTCGGGGCCATACAGATGTCGGTAGCCCATCTGTTCGAAGAGGGCTATCACCGCTTTTTCATAATTGTCTTCTGTGAACGACATGGCTTTCAGTCTTATAAGTTAACTATTTTCCAACCGTCCCATCCATTCATTGAACAGGATACATTTTTCCCTGATTGTTTCCAGCCCTATTTCCATGGCCAGAAAAGCGCCGTCGGTCACCTTGTCATATCCGCTGACGGCTTTCTTCAACCGTTCCGAAGGCGCGGTAGCAGGGCTGTTGTTTATTTCTTCGGGAGTACTGAACTCGCTTACCGCACTTTCCAGCTGCTTATAGTCGAGCTGTTCCTTCGTAAAGTTGTGGGGAAATACAGAAATGTCGCTGAACAGCAGTCCTTCGAACTCGTGCAGCTGAATATAAGGGACAAACCTCGGCCGCAGCTTTTCATCCATATCCAGCGACATCTGTTCGAACAGGTAGCGCATCCGTTCGTACAGATTGGATTTTCCTTTAGCTTCCATCCACCCTGGGAAATGGTATGAATCTCGGATGCGGTAATAGTCCACGAGCATGGAGACGATGCAGTCTCCTTCATTCAGGTGCTTGACAATCTGTTTCTTCAGGGTATCCCATGCCACAATGCCTCCGTTCGAGTGCTTGATGGTAGGCGCTTCGAGCTGTATGTCCTTGGACAGGAAATGGCTGCGCAGAACGTCGTTGCAGAAAGCCTGTTCTGTTTCTCCTTCACAAACGATAACCAGTCTTTTCATGTCGGCTGCCCTCCTTTCAGAATGTTCTGTTTCCACAAGTCGCCCAGCGTGTAGTCTTCCAGCCACGCTTCCAGCTGTTGGGCCTCCAGTCTTTTCATTACCGAGGCGCCTTCTGTCTGGTTGACGGTAATCACGTCTTCGGCGTTGAAGTTCGTTATCAGGTCAGCGCTTTGGGTAGCAATGATCACTTGGGTGCCTCTGGACGCCACCGACTTTATCAGGCCGGCCAGCTTCTGTATGGCCAGGGGGTGAAGCCCCAGTTCGGGCTCGTCGATGATGATGACTTTTGGGGGCACGGGTTGCAGAAACAGCGTGGTCAGTGCGATGAAGCGCACGGTTCCGTCGGAGAGGTCTGTCGGGCCGTATACGGTAGAACTGAACTTGTCTGTCCATTGCAGGCGGACCGTGTCGGCAGCACTCACGTTGAAATAGAAATCGCTGAAGTAGGGCGCGATGCTCTGGACAACGCGCACAATCCGCTTGTAGGTGATGGGCGAATTCTCTCGGACAGCATACAGAAAAGCGGCCAGATTTTCTCCCTTCTCATACAGATAGTAGGCGTCGTTCACGATGTGACTTTCCTTGGTGAACGGAGAACTTTTGCCCGTATCGTGGAAATGATATTTCTTTATTTCATGCAGATATCTACGGATGTATTCGCCCCTCGCCAATCCGCTGTACGACTTGATATAGGCTTCGTTATCGAAGGCGGCAATGTCGTAGTACGAGCCCTGGTAACCCAGTTTCTCTTTTGAGAACACAAACCTGTTGTCTCCTTCTTTCAGCTCAAACGAGTAGGAGTTGTTCTTGAAACAGATAGTGGCTTCGATGGCATCCGTCGTCTTGCTGCCTTGGAAGAAGTATTTGTCCATACCTCCGTTCAGCGCCACATATTCCGTCAGCTTCTGTTCGTACAGGCGGTTGAGGAATTCAAAGAAAGACAAGAAGTTGCTTTTTCCCGACCCGTTGGCCCCTATCAGTATATTGATGGGGAGCAGGTCGAGCTTGAGTTCCTTGAACGATTTATATCCTTTTATTTCTATTTTGTCCATAGTCTGCTGTTGTTAGTAGAATTTTGTTACAAAAGTAACAATTCCTGTTTTCCAATATTAGCATCTTCCCAGGGATTACTTCAGTATCATTTTATCTGTTAAGATTATTAGTCTATCGGTACTTTAACTTCAATAGGAGTTTGAACAATTGCTGCAATTTTGGTTTGTACGTCTACATACATATCAATATTTTCTATAGGTGTATCTAATGAGACAATAAGTGAATACCGAATTTTCTTATTATATCTCTTAAGATTTATTCGTGTTTTCCACCATCCACCAATTGGATATACTGCTATCAGGTTACATGTAGATAATTGAGCTGCAGTTAATCTTAATTCATCAGAATGTATTGATCCCTTATTTCGATTATCAACTCCTATAGTCCATCGAGAAGAATCATTTTTACCCCTGTCTTCATTTTCTTCAGCTTCTATAGCTTTATTGATTCTTAATTGAAAAGCTCTACTATCTTCATTTTCATTGTTAACATCAAACCTCAAACCACAAGAAGCATATTTATATTTGTCTTTCCAACCTATCTCACCTGGGGCAGGTTCAATGAAATACGAGAGTGTTATTCTCATAGAGACCTCAATTTCTCCAAGTTGCTCAAGGATTTCTTTTGGCCATGGGAATTCAAAAAAATGCATTTCGTTAATTTTTACACTTCCGTTTCTTTCTTTGATGAAAGGTTGTATTGCTTGTTGAGCAATGTATGTTAACCCGTTACCGTAACTATATAAAGCTCTTTTTTCTGATGGAACTCCATATCCACAAAATCTCAACCTTCGCTCCATATCTTTTCTATTACTTACAGGAAATTGTTCTTCCATACATTGAGTCCATTTGGCTGTATGCACCATTAGCCCTCTTAGACTTTCAGCCCATAATTCAGGATATTTACTTTGTAGTTTTCCAGCAAATTTAGAGGATAGAGCAGTTGCAGCACTTGTGGCATTTATGGTATCAAAATAACCTCTCATTAAATAACTGCTGCTTGTAGTAAGTAATTGCAAATCCTCAATATCTGAATAAGGGAATCGTTCATCGTTAGTTTTTATCAAATTACCACCTTCGAACATTACTTCAGGTTTTATAAGGGAAGATTTTTCCCATAATAAAGACGTTCGAGAGAATGGACTTACACCTCCACTTGGGGCAACCCTTTCTTTAAATTCATAGCTATTATTTGCCATAAGCGTCGTATATGCTCCGACTGTTATGCAATTCCACGATTGAGCAGGATCCTGTATAGGACGCAATCCATTGCCATAAGGATATTGTTCTATAATTTCTTTATCTTGGTCATTTATATGGCGTATATTTCCTGCAGATATTATAAATAATTTTCCATCATTTCCTTCATTGTATGTTATAGAATCTATAGAGCCAGACCATGAAGACGGTTTCCCTTTTTCACAATCCTCTGCTGTGATTGCCATACAATAACAAATACTTTTTCTTGGAAACATTACGTCAGAAACTGCAACAGCTTGTCTTGTCAAATATCCCCATGCATCTTTCCTATTTGGTGATTTATATGGGAATAATTTAATCGAAGCTACATGATTATCAACGATGATAGGATTGTTGTTAGCAATACAATTTCTTAAATCACCATATATTGTAGTACCACACATACAAGTTCCATGCCCAACTCTATCGGCAGAACCTTCGCCAACAACGCTGCCACAATGAGCATCATTGATTATGTCAGAAAGAAGAGGGTGACCGTTGTTTACTCCTGTATCCAAAACACAAACAACAGAGTCCGCATTGTGGTTGAATTTTACTCTATTATGCAAATCCTCAACCCATTCCTGTTGTTCACTTCTGTATTCATTAAATAAAAATCCGGCCAGTATCTGTACTCCTCTTACTTCTGCCATTTGATCTGAACTTTGTAATAATAGAGATAGAGCTTCAATATCTGCATAAACCAAGAATACAGACCTTTCAGGGAATGTCAGAATAGAATTTTCTTTATATTGTATATGCAATGCATTTAGGGTATCAATAAAAGACTTATGTTGTTCTTCTATTGTATCTAAGTCATTTGTACGAATCCAAATTTCATACCAATCAGCTCTTTTTGTTGGGAACTCATTAATATTATCAGTCCATAAAGATCTGAGTAATGCTATGTTAACAGATTCAATACTACGGAAAAGCTTATCATTTTTAGGCTTTCCAAACTGGGTATCCTCGTTAGCGTACTGATTTAATTTACTAATAAATTTTCTTTCCTCACCATGTGGTACATAGACAGTAGCAAAAGTTTGTTCTTCATTTTCTGCTGTCAATGTCGTCCTTATATTAAGTAACCTAATACCTGATTTTTGATCCTCTAAGCTTTTTGTCAACAATTCATTTTCGGGAGCTCCTGCAAATTCCAAATATGTACCTGTTCGTGCAGGAAGAGATATAGCCAACATGTCTTCTTGTATTTTTTCATTTTGAGTTCGTGCATTCTCAAAAAGACGTTCTAGACGTGCTGCATGTTCAACTCTATTTCTTATTGGAATTCTAGGTTCACCTCCACCAGCTTTTCTTGGCGAATATCCAATCGCAGTTCTAACCTGTTCTGGTAATATAATGTGTTCGTATTGTTTCATAAGTAAATACTATTATTGTATGCGGACTTTCTTTCATTAATAGTCTTAACAACTAAATCAAATTTTATTGGAGTATCATAAATAACCGAGGTCTTTATTACGTCCATACATGCTTGATTAATTTCTGCATGGCTTAAAGAATCTAATTCCGGTAAAAGTGCTTTTATTTCGTTTTTATTTAAATTGTTATTTAAAAGATTTTTCAATAACTGGATTTTTTCATCATCTGAAGGTAATTGATAATGTATTACATCGTCAAAACGTCTAAACAAAGCTTGATCAAGAAGTTCTAGATTATTTGTAGCTGCAATAATCAAACTGTCCGAATGATCACGCTCTATAAATTGAAGGAATGAATTTAACACACGACGCATTTCCCCAACGTCATTATCTTTTCCACGCTGACCTCCGATAGCATCAAATTCGTCAAACAAATATACTGCAGGAACATTTTCTATAAAATCAAATATTTGTCTCAATTTTGCACTTGTTTCTCCCATGTATTTAGTAACAATTTTATCCATAAGAACAATATACATAGGTAATTTTAACTCATTGGCAATAATTGATGCTGTCATGGTTTTTCCAGTTCCCGGATGTCCCGAAAGCAATATTTTACGTCTGTTTTCAAGATTATGTTTAAAAAGCTTGTCTCTATATGTAAATTCATTAATAATCCTCTCTATTCTACTTTTTATGTGTGGTGCAACAACCAAATCTGACAAACGCTCCTGAGGAAAGATTTCCAAGAACAATCCCTGCAGATTGGAATCAATATTCTTAAGTTTCGGCTTATTAATTTTTGAAATATCTATGATTTTGCGTATATCATTTGCCAAATTAGTATGACCTAATTTAGCCTCATGAGCAGCTATTTGTAATGCTACAGTATTAAACTTCTCATTATTATCCTCAAAATGGCTTTTTATAAGTGTTTTCAATTGAGTTGCAGTTGCCATATATTTGCTTTTATTTTTAGTGATATCATTATATCAAATGGGTATGTAAATATAATTATTTTATTTCTTTTCCTAAAAAATATTTGGTATAAAAAAAGTTCTCCGAAACACCTGTTTGGGGCGTTCCTTAAGTATTATCATTATCAAAAATATAGATTAATTTATTCATAATTATTCTATATCGTTGTTTCACTGAACTTTAATTTACCAGACATAAGTCGAGGAAGAAGTGTATCGCGAAGTTGCGCCAAACGTGCATTTTCACGACAATTCCTTAATATAGTTGTTATCATTGGTAACACAAGATTTCCAAACTCTTGTATTTTCTTATTATCCCCATTAAAAATAGGCAAGGATTCTACATCTTTCGTATTTATGCCGGGTATTGCTGCTTTTCCTCCAATAGAATTTAGTTGATTCATAATATAAGGAGTCTGCATATAAAAGTATGCAAAAACATTATACTCTTTACTCATAAAATCTAATCGAAATACATGCTCATTAATATACATTTCATCGAAGGGAAATCCCTCACCAAAAATTGTATAGTTTGGAATAAAATATCCAGGCTTACCTCCATCTTTGTATATTAAAAGTTCGTATCCATAGACTTTTCCACGATTTGTTGTCAATGCAAAATCTTCTGGGATATATTTTGTTTTAGAATAATCATAATATCCCAATCCTTTTATATTTTCTGCTCCAATACTTGGAATACCTTTTAATACTGCTCCTCCTTTAGGGCGTCTTCCACTCTCTATAGTGTGAGGAATATCTCCAATACGACTTATTGTAAGTTCTTCAGGAATCATCCCCAGCTCCGAATCCACAAACTTGCCGTCCTTGAATGGTTCAAAATCTACAAACCAAGACTTGAATAAGGCTTGTGCCTGCTGCTCCAAATTTTCATTGATGCGACGGTTTAGTTCGATTTTGTCGTCAAGAGATGAAAGAATGTTTGCAATACGTTTTTGTCCTTCAAGTGAAGGGAGAGGTATTGCAAAATCTTTTATCTGCTGGGCATTTAGATTCTGTTGCGCTCCACCATTCGCAAGCGATGCAAGGTAAGTATAGTCATTGCATAAAGCATAATAAACAAATCTATAATCTGCTTTAGTAGGATTTATCATCAAATTACAACAAGCTTGATTTGTTGTTAAAGGAATCCGATTAATAGCTGCTTTCCCTGCTGTTGCACCATACATTGCGACAATCACAGACTTAGCCGGAATCCATTTTGCTGATGAATTGTTAAGTCCTTCATTTGTTATTGTTTTTTCTGTTTTATAGATTTGGTTGAAGTTAATTTCTTTGGTATTAAGCCAAGGAATATTTCCACCATAGTATTCTGTAACGGTACTTTTGGGAGTTCCTCCACTACATATATTTGAACAGATATGCTGTATTTTTATTCTGTTGTATTCTTCCATAAATGAGAATTTAAATCCTAAACCCAATATTCCCCAACTGCTTCCGAATCTCCTCCTCCAGCTGATGCGACTTCTCGAACATCCCGGACAGCTCCGAAGTGAGCCGTGTCATTTTCTCCTCGAAAGGCTCGCCGTCGTCTTCGGCCTCTGCAATGCCCACGTAGCGGCCGGGCGTGAGGATATAGTCCTGCTTGGCCACATCATCGAGCGTAGCCACGGCGCAATATCCCTTTTCAGGCTCCAGCGTGCCTGCCTCGAAGTCCCCGAAGGTGCGGGCTATGCGCTGAATGTCTTCTTCCTCGTCCAGCTCGCGCAGCTTGCGGGTGACCATCGTACCCATCTGGCGGGCGTCGATGAAGAGAATCTTACCTGGCTGCTTCTTGTTGCGGCTCAGGAACCACAGCGAAACGGGGATGCCTGTCGTATAGAACAGCTGTGAGGGCAGGGCCACGATACCTTCCACGAGGTCGGCCTTGATGATGTTTTCGCGGATGCTGCCTTCGCCGCCCGACTGCGAAGAGAGCGAACCGTTGGCCAGCACCATGCCGATGCGGCCGCGGGGCGAGAGGTGATAAATCATGTGCTGCAACCAGGCAAAGTTGGCATTGCCCGAGGGCGGAATGCCGTAGCGCCAGCGCGGGTCGTCCTGCAGCTTGTCGGCGCCCCAGTCGCTCAAATTGAAAGGCGGATTGGCCAGGATGAAGTCGGCTTTCAGCGTGGGGTGCTGGTCGTCGAAGAACGTGTCGGCGGCAAACTTGCCCAAGTCGGCCTCGATGCCGCGGATGGCCAGGTTCATCTGCGCCATTTTCCACGTCGTAGGGTTGCTGTCCTGCCCGAAGACGGAGATATCGTTGAGGTTGCCCTGATGTTCGCCGATGAATCGGGCCGACTGCACAAACATGCCGCCCGACCCGCAGCAGGGGTCGTACACACGGCCGCTGAAGGGCTGAAGCACCTCGACCAGCGTGCGCACAATGCAGGCAGGCGTGTAGAATTCGCCGGCCAGCTTGCCTTCGGCTTCGGCAAACTTGGAGAGGCAGTATTCGTAGGTGCGGCCCAAGATGTCTTTCGTGTCGCCATGCTCCTTCATCTGAATGTTGGTGAAGAGGTCCACCACGTCGCCCAGCCTCCGCTTGTCCAGCTCGGGACGGGCAAAATTCTTGGGCAGGATGCCCTTCAGGCGCGGGTTTTCTTTCTCGATCAGGCGCATGGCGTTGTCTATCGTAGTGCCCACTTCGGGTGTGTGGGCCGCTTCGGCCACGACTTGCCAACGGGCTTCCTGCGGCACGAAGAAGATGTTTTCGGCCGTATATTCGTCCTTGTCTTCCTCGAAGCCGTCGCCTTCGTCCACCAGTTCGTTGTATTTCACCTCGAAGCGGTCCGATATGTACTTCAGGAAAATCAGCCCCAGCACCACGGATTTGTACTCCGAAGCGTCGAGATTTCCACGCAGCAAGTCTGCCGCCTTCCATATTTCTTTCTCAAAACCTATCTCTGCTGTATTGTTTGTCTTAGCCATATATATTTTGTTTATTATGACAAAGATATAAACATAATGGCATAATTAAAAGTGAAAAGAAAATTTTTCCCTTTTGATCTGCAAAAGACACCTTGCGACTGTTTTAGATACACAAAACAAATCACCCGCCCCTCATTCTTCTCTGAGGCAGCGGGTGTTTTTATTTCGTGCTTGTGTTGTCGTGGGCTGCGCGCTTCGTTTACAGCCCCATGCAGCTGGTAACGCCCAGCGTAGTTCCAATAGCGGTCAGGATGGTGACCAGCGTCTGGATAATGGTTTTCCAAATTGTTTTCTTGTCCATTTCGTTAATTGATAATTGATAATTGAGAATTGAAAATTTTAATTCAATTGAAAGTTGAAAATAGAGAATTGATAATTAATTTCGGCCGCATTCTTAATTTTCAATTAGCTTCGCTCAAAACCTCCTTTAATTTTACACTAAGGAATAGTCTCCATTATCAATTATTACAGCGGGCTGCCTCCTTCGCCGTCGTCCTCGCCGCCGGGCTCGGGTTCAGGGGTAGTGTCTTCTTCGAGGGCGCCGCCGGCGGTGTAGACGGTCAGCTCGGTCAGGCGGGCGGACTTGCGCAGCTCGGCGTTGCTCCAGGTCTTGGTGTTGCGTACGTTCAGGTGGACGCCGGTAATGAGGCTGGTGGTCCACGCCTCGGCCGTCTCGGCTCCCTTCGAGGAGATGCCCACGGAGAAGAGGCCCAGGTCGCCCAGGCGGACAC
>NZ_JAAZTS010000040.1 GCF_019239235.1 Caecibacteroides pullorum
TGACCTGTTCGACAAGACTAATTTCAATGATGTCAAAGATCTATATAATCCCATTATTCCGGGGCTATTTGATTAATTGTTTAACTCGTCCCATTTTAACGGGACACTAATGATCCTACAATATCTTTTTCTGTGAAAGGAACTCTTTTATGTCATTTCCTAAAGTGAAAGATACCGGTATACTTTGCAAATACCTACTTAAAATCAGATTTAGTGTCAAACCCTTCATGCTTTCAATTTTAGTATAAGTACTTATGAAATAGTGAGATATGGTGAAATCAAAGTCTCACGGTATATGATGGCCGGGAACTTCTCTACAGATACGTTGTCATTCCAAAATTTATAGAAAGGATGAACGTAAATTATTGATACGGGAGTGAATTTAGTTTAATCTAAAGGTTTAACCCCTATTTTTAATAAAATTTAGTTGGTATGGTTAATGAATTTCCTGTACTTTTGGGAGCAAAAAAGAAAGGCTTGCGCCGATACAATAAAAACAGAAAAATAGAACTTAAAAAATATTGATTTATGGCTGAAACTATTGATATCCGTGAACTGAATGAGCGGATTGAAAGACAAAGTGCTTTCATTACCAATCTGACTGCTGGAATGGACCAGGTCATCGTAGGACAAAAACATTTGGTAGAATCTTTGTTGATCGGTTTGCTTTCCGACGGACATGTATTATTGGAAGGTGTGCCGGGCTTGGCGAAGACTTTGGCGATCAAGACACTGGCTTCTTTGATCGATGCCAAATACAGCCGTATCCAGTTTACACCGGACTTGTTGCCGGCCGATGTTATCGGTACCATGGTTTATAGTCAAAAGGATGAAAGCTTTCAGGTAAAGAAAGGTCCTGTTTTTGCAAATTTTGTATTGGCTGATGAAATCAACCGTGCTCCTGCCAAGGTACAGAGTGCATTGCTTGAAGCGATGCAGGAGCGCCAAGTGACTATCGGAAAAGAAACATTCAGGTTGCCCGAACCCTTCTTGGTAATGGCAACTCAAAATCCGATTGAACAGGAAGGTACTTACCCGCTTCCCGAAGCTCAGGTGGACCGTTTTATGTTGAAGGTCATCATTGATTATCCGAAACTGGAAGAAGAAAAGTTGATTATCCGTCAGAATATAAACGGAGAAAAAGCAAACGTACGTCCTATTCTGAAGGCTGAAGAAATTATCGAAGCACGTAAGGTGGTACGTCAGGTATATTTGGATGAGAAAATCGAAAAATACATTGTAGATATTGTTTTTGCAACCCGTTATCCTGAAAAATATGATCTGAAGGATTTGAAGGAGATGATAGGATTCGGCGGCTCTCCACGTGCTTCCATCAATTTGGCACTGGCTGCACGCAGTTATGCTTTCATCAAACGTCGTGGTTATGTTATTCCTGAAGATGTGCGTGCCGTTGCACATGACGTATTGCGTCATCGTATCGGACTGACTTACGAGGCTGAAGCCAGCAACTTGACTTCGGATGAGATTGTAAGTCGCATCCTGAACAAGGTAGAAGTGCCTTGATGCATCAACAAAAGGAATATTCTGCGGTAAGCGGAAATATTTCTGAAAAGTTGTGATTATTAATAGGTATATTTAAGTCCCTTGTATGCGGGACTCTGATAGTTTATTTTTGAAACTTGCAGATGGAAACCACTGAACTATTAAAGAAAGTTCGCCAAATAGAAATCAAAACACACGGCTTGTCCAGCAATATTTTTGCAGGACAATACCATTCGGCCTTCAAGGGTAGGGGAATGGCTTTTTCCGAAGTGCGCGAATATCAGTTTGGCGATGACATTCGTGATATCGACTGGAATGTAACGGCACGTTTTAATAAACCTTATGTTAAGGTCTTCGAAGAAGAACGTGAATTGACGGTGATGTTGCTGGTCGATGTTTCCGGTAGTTTGGAATTTGGTACGGTGAAGCAGATGAAGAAGGATATGGTGACCGAAATTGCTGCCACATTGGCTTTTTCGGCCATTCAGAACAATGATAAGATTGGAGTCATCTTTTTCTCTGACCGGATAGAAAAATTCATTCCTCCCAAGAAGGGACGTAAGCACATTCTGTATATCATCAGAGAATTGATTGATTTCCATGCAGAAAGTCGACGTACGAATATTCGTATGGGGCTGGAATACCTGACAAATGTCATGAAACGTCGGTGTACAGCTTTTGTCCTTTCTGATTTCATCGACCAGGAGAGTTTCAAGAATGCTATGACCATTGCCAACCGCAAGCATGACGTGGTGGCCATCCAGGTGTACGACCGACGTGTGGAAGAACTTCCGGCCATCGGCCTGATGAAAATAAAGGATGCTGAAACGGGGCACGAGCAGTGGATAGATACGTCATCGCGTGCAGTGCGCAAAGCTCATCACGAATGGTGGGTGAATAAGCAGGCTGAACTGAATGAAACATTTACTAAAAGTAATGTGGACAATGTTTCAGTGCGTACCGACCAAGACTATGTGAAAGCCTTGATGACACTGTTTGCAAAGAGGAACTGATGTCGTAAAGAAAAGATCGTTTGAATGATGAAAAGATATTTGTTTTCTATAGCTCTGGCACTGATTTTTATGGGTAAAGGGTATGCTCAATCCGTAACGGTGGATGCGAGTATCGACTCTTTGCAAATATTGATTGGTGAGCAGGCAAAAATTAAACTGGAAGTGTCGCTTGACGCCAACAAACGGGCCATATTTCCGGCATACAGAGATACGCTGGTACGTGGAGTGGAAATCGTTGATGTGGCAAAACCCGATACACAGCTGTTGAACGACGGGAAGCGTACCTTGATTACTCAGGAATATACCATCACGTCTTTCGATTCTGCACTTTATTATCTCCCACCGATGGAAGTCTTGGTAGACAATAAACCCTACCGGTCAAAGGCATTGGCACTGAAAGTCTATTCTATTCCTGTGGATACGTTGCATCCTGACCAGTTTTTTGGTCCTAAAACAGTGATGAACGCTCCTTTTGTGTGGGCAGACTGGTATTTGTTTATAGCTTGCGTACTGTTGCTGGCTCCCTTCTTGTTGGCTGCCATCTATCTGGTGAAGCGAATTCGCGACAACAAGCCCATTATCCGTAAAGTGAAAGTGGAGCCCAAGTTACCGCCACACCAAGTAGCTATGCAGGAAATTGAGCGCATCAAACAAGAGAAAGTATGGCAGAAAGGACAACCGAAGGAGTACTATACGGAATTAACAGACACTCTTCGCACCTATATCAAAGAGCGTTTTGGTTTCAATGCGTTAGAAATGACTTCTACTGAGATTATCGAAAAGTTGTTGGAAACAAACGATAAAGAGGCTTTATCTGATCTGCGCACATTATTTCAGACAGCCGATTTGGTGAAATTTGCCAAACACAATCCGCTGATGAATGAAAATGATGCCAACCTGATTAATGCGGTAGATTTCATTAATGAGACCAAAGAGAAAGAAGACGAAAACGCCAAACCGCAACCTACCGAAATAACGATTGTAGAGAAGCGTTCCCTGCAAACTAAAATTTTATTGGGAGTGGGAGCTGTCTTGGCTGCTGCAGCCTTTATTTGGGCAGTAGTCTATATATGTAAAGAGTTGTATAATTACTTTGCTTAAAACGTAGAAACAATGGTTTTTGCTAATATTGAATATCTATTTCTATTGCTTTTGCTTATACCTTATATAGTATGGTATATCATGAAGCGCAGAAATAACGAGGCAACCCTTCAGATTTCTGATGCACGTGTTTATGCCCATACTCCTAAAAGTTATAAGAACTATCTGCTTCATGCACCGTTTGTTCTGCGTATCATCAGTTTGGTACTGCTTATTTTGGTATTGGCACGTCCTCAGACTACGGACAGCTGGCAAAATAGTGAGATAGAAGGTATAGACATCATGATGGCTGTCGACGTTTCTACTAGTATGCTGGCAGAAGATTTGAAACCTAACCGATTGGAGGCAGCGAAAGATGTGGCTGCTCAGTTTATCAATGGTCGCCCCAATGATAATATCGGTATCACACTCTTTGCAGGTGAGAGTTTCACACAATGTCCGCTGACAGTAGATCATGCAGTATTGCTGAATTTGATAAAGGACATCAAATGTGGTGTGATTGAGGATGGTACAGCTGTGGGCATGGGTATAGCCAATGCGGTTACCCGACTGAAAGACAGCAAGGCTAAGTCTAAAGTCATCATCCTTCTTACTGACGGAACGAACAACAGGGGAGACATCTCGCCTCTGACGGCAGCCGAGATAGCCAAGAGCTTCGGTATTCGCGTTTATACTATTGGTGTGGGTACAAACGGAATGGCCCCCTATCCTTATCCGGTAGGAGGTACGGTACAGTATGTCAATATGCCTGTGGAGATAGACGAGAAGACTTTGACGCAAATAGCAGGCACTACAGACGGTAATTATTTTCGTGCTACAAGCAATTCCAAGCTGAAAGAGGTATATGAAGAAATCGACAAGTTGGAGAAAACCAAACTCAGTGTCAAGGAGTTCAGTAAGCGACAGGAAGAATATCGCTGGTTTGCTCTAGGTGCATTCTTGTGTGTATTGCTTGAAGTGCTGTTACGCAATACTATTCTGAAAAAAATTCCATAATAGTTGGAAGGGAACAGCAAGTGTATATGAAGTATAATTTGTAATTAGAGTATATAAAGATATGTTTCGCTTTGAAGAACCTGCATATTTATATTTGCTGATATTGTTGCCATTGTTGGTTGCATTTTATTTGTATTCCAACTATCGCAGACGTAAGGCGATCCAGAAGTTTGGCGATCCGATATTGATGGCCCAGTTAATGCCGGATGTTTCACGATATCGTCCTGATGTAAAGTTTTGGTTTGTATGGGCTGCTATTGGCTTTTTTTCTGTATTGCTGGCCCGCCCTCAGTTCGGATCAAAACTTGAAACAGTCAAGAGACAAGGCGTAGAAGTGATGGTAGCGTTGGATATCTCAAATTCAATGTTGGCACAAGACGTGCAGCCTAGCCGATTGGAAAAGGCTAAACGATTGATGGCTCGACTCGTGGACAAGATGCAGAATGACAAAGTGGGGATGATTGTGTTTGCAGGTGATGCCTTTACTCAACTTCCTATCACGAATGATTATATTTCGGCCAAGATGTTTTTGGAAACAATTGATCCTTCATTAATATCCAAGCAAGGAACTGCTATCGGAGCTGCAATCAATTTGGCCACTCGCAGTTTTACACCTCAGGAAGGTGTAGGTCGTGCCATTATTTTGATTACCGATGGTGAAAACCATGAAGGTGGGGCCATGGAAGCTGTTAAGGCTGCTACGGAAAAAGGTATTCAGGTCAATGTGTTGGGAGTTGGCTTACCAGATGGAGCTCCTATTCCTGTAGAAGGAACCAACGACTATCGCCGCGACCGTGAAGGTAATGTTATCGTGACGCGTCTGAACGAACAGATGTGTCAGGAAATAGCCAAGACGGGTAATGGCATTTATGTTCGTGTGGATAATACGAATAATGCGCAAAAAGCAATTATCAGTGAAATAGATAAGATGGCCAAGGCGGATGTGGAAACCAAGGTTTACACTGAGTATAATGAACAGTTTCAAGCAGTGGCATGGATTATCTTAATTCTTCTGTTGGCTGAAATGCTGATATTGGAACGTAAGAATCCACTGTTCCGCAATATCCATTTATTTTCAACTAAGAAAAAGGAGCAATGAGTATGAGTTATCAGAAATATATAGGTTTGTTTTTTCTGTTAATAGCAGCTACGACCGTACATGCACAAAAAGCAGAGCGTGATCTCATACGAAAGGGTAATCGTATGTATAACGACAGTGTGTATGAAAATGCTGAAGTTAATTACAGGAAAGCTTTGGAGATTAATCCGAAATCAACTGTTGCCATGTACAATTTGGCAAATACGCTGATGCAACAGAATAAACTGCAGGAGGCTATGGAGCAATTTGCCGGTGCAGCCAAAGTGGAAAAAGAGAAACCTAATCTGGCACAGATTTACCATAATATGGGTGTCATTTTCCAATCACAGAAAGATTATGCAAAGGCAATAGAGGCATATAAAGAATCGCTTCGTAATAATCCTAAGGATGATGAGACACGTTATAATCTGGCTTTGGCGCAGAAATTGCTGAAAGATCAACAACAAGATCAGCAAAATCAGGATAATCAGCAAAACCAACAGAAGCAGGAAGAGAAGCAAGATCAGCAACAAAATCAGCAACAGAATCAAAATAATGATCAACAGCAGGAACCTCCTCAGCAACAGAAACAGGACAATCAGATGTCTAAGGAGAATGCTGAACAGTTGTTGAACTCCGTAATGCAGGATGAGAAAGACGTACAAGATAAAGTGAAAAAACAACAGCAGGTTATCAAAGGTAATCGCTTGGAGAAAGATTGGTAAATTAAATAACAACAAATAATATATGAGAAAAATTGTTTTCTTATGGATGGCATTGTTTGCCACGGCTTTGTGCAGTTATGCCGATGACAAAGTGACATTCACAGCATCAGCAGCTCCTGATGTTGTAGCTGTGGGAGATCAACTCAGGCTATCATATACAGTAAACACGCAAAAGGTGAAAGATTTTCGAGTTCCGTCTATCAAAGGATTTGATGTACTGATGGGACCTAGCCGTTCCTATAGCAGACAAAATTTTAATGGGAATGTTACGGAAAATCTTACCTATACTTATATTTTATTGGCCAAGGCAGAGGGCGAATATACGATTCCTGGTGCTACACTTTCGGTGGGAAAGGATCAATACTTATCCAATTCTGTGAAGATCAAAGTGTTGCCAGCTGACCAATCGTCGAATGCACAAGGTGCAGGAAGTGGACAAGGAGGAAGAAGCTCATCTTCATCAAGCGTTACTTCTATTTCCAATAACGATTTGTTCATTACAGCTACACTTAGCAAAACTAATGTTTATGAACAGGAAGCCATTCTGTTGACATATAAAATATATACAGTAGTGGATCTTCGTGGATTTGATAATGTAAAGCTCCCTGATTTTAAAGGATTTCATTCTCAAGAGGTAGAATTACCCAATGACAGACGGTGGGGATTAGAACATTATAAAGGTCGCAATTATCACTCAACAATCTATCGTCAGTTTGTGCTTTTCCCACAACAGTCCGGAAAATTGACTATTGATGCAGCTCGATTTGATGCTTCGGTTGAGAAAATGGAAGAAATCGTTGATCCATTTGAAGCTTTCTTCAATGGAGGTGGCGGAAGTATACAGATAAAGAAAACTTTGATGACTCCCAAACTGACGGTTGATGTCAAATCTTTGCCGGCTGGTAAACCGACAGACTTTAGCGGAGGAGTAGGAGAGTTTACTATATCTTCTTCTATCAACAGCACGGATGTGAAGACGAACGATGCCATTACGATAAAGCTTGTCATTTCTGGAACAGGAAATCTGAAGTTGGTATCAGATCCGGAAGTCAAGTTTCCCGAAGATTTTGAAGTATATGATCCAAAAGTTGACAACAAGTTCCGTCTGACCAATGCCGGCCTGTCTGGAAATAAAGTGATAGAATACTTGGCCATTCCACGTAATGCAGGAACCTATAAGATTCCTCCTATCAAGTTTAGCTATTTTGATATCAAGTCACGTTCGTACAAGACTTTGACCACTGAAGAATATGTCGTTCAAGTAGCTAAAGGTGCAGGAAATGCAACGCAGACTATTGCAAACTTTACCAATAAGGAAGATCTGAAAGTACTGAATGAGGATATCCGCTTTATCAAGCAGAATGATGTGAAACTAATGCCCAAAGGAGAATATTTCTATGGCTCGACAACCTATTGGTTATTCTATCTTATTCCTGGCATTTTGTTTATCACTTGTTTTGTCCTTTACCGTAAGCAGATTGCAGCAAACGCCAATGTGGCAAGAGTTCGTACGAAGAAAGCCAATAAAGTGGCAGTGAAACGCATGAAACAAGCTGAAAAATTGCTTGCCGCTAATAAAAAGGATGAATTCTATGATGAGGTACTGAAAGCTTTGTGGGGTTATATTAGTGATAAACTTAATATTCCAGTTTCGCGCTTGTCTAAAGACAACATTGAAGAAGAATTGCTCAAATACGGCGTATCTGACGATTTGATAAAGGAATTCCTCAATGCATTGAACAGCTGTGAATTTGCCCGCTTTGCTCCAGGAGATGCCAATCAGGCTATGGATAAGGTCTATACAGAATCATTTGAAGTGATCAGTAAAATGGAAAATTCAATCAAACATTAAAAAGAGGAGAATATATAGCATGAAAAAAATATGGGTTTTAACTATTATATTAATGGCATCGGTAACATTGTTTGGTCAAGATGCCGTCCTCAATGATTCTGTCAGCTCAGATTCTTTGACGAAGTCAGATGCTTCTGCTTTTTCTGCAGCTAAACAGATTGTAAATGCAACTAAAGCTGAAGGAGACAGTGCATACATTAAGAATGACTTTGCTTCTGCCATACAAATTTATGAGAGCTTGTTGCAACAAGGAGAAGCACCGGAAATATATTATAATTTAGGTAATTGCTATTATAAAACGGATGATATTGCACGTGCCATCCTCAATTATGAACGTGCTTTATTATTAAGTCCCGGAAATACTGATATACGTGCCAATTTGGAAATAGCTCGTTCTAAAGCTATTGATAAAGTTACACCTGTGCCTGAAATCTTTTTTATAACATGGATAAAGTCATTAGTTAATTCTCAGAGTTCTGATGCATGGGCAAGAACGGGTATTATTTCTTTCTTGCTGTTATTAGTATCCCTAGCAATCTTTTTCTTTACCCAACATATTAAGTGGAAAAAAATAGGATTTTCTGCTGCAATATTATTTTTAATAGTAACAGTTCTTTCCAATCTATTCGCATCACAGCAAAAAAGTTATTTGACCAATCGTAATGATGCTATTATTTTATCACCAAGTGTTACGGTTCGTAGTACTCCAAGTGAGAGTGGCACCAGCCTCTTTGTTCTACATGAAGGACGTAAGGTAGAGATTAAGGATAATAGTATGCGTGAATGGAAAGAAATACGTTTAGAAGATGGTAAAGTAGGGTGGGTGCCTTCCTCCTCAATAGAAGTAATTTAAGAATCTAAAGATAATCTTTTTCGAAAGTCCGAATCACATATAACAGATGGTTCGGACTTTCTTTTTCCATATAACCTTTGTTCCTGACAAAAAGATAAAAAAGGAGGCAAAAAAGTTTGTTTTATCTTTTTTTTTCCTTAAGTTTATAGCGTGATAATTAAAAAATAGAGTATTAACCATTAAGTTTATGAATATGAGAACAATAACTTTCAACGAATTACGTAAGATCAAAGACTCTTTACCCACAGGAAGCATGCATAGAATTGCCGATGAATTAGGCTTAAGTGTAGATACAGTTAGGAATTTCTTCGGTGGACATAATTTCAAAGAAGGTAAAAGTGTAGGTATACATTTAGAACCGGGTCCTGATGGTGGATTGGTAATGATTGATGATACCACGGTGCTTGATAGGGCATTAGAAATCTTAGATGAAATAGCAAACGAACATAAGCAAGTCTCTGAAGAATAAAAAGTCTGTAGAAAATCCCAATTGTTGCATCATGAAGAAAGACAATTGGGATTTTTCTTTTAGACGAATTTGTATATCTATCTTTATTTCATTATTTAGACTTTTGACTATCATGGAAGACAAATTAGTAACCTTAGCTATATTAACATATGCGAAAGCTCAAATTTTAAAAAACGTACTTGAGAATGAGGGAATTGAGACGTGTATTCATAATATAAACCAGATACAACCGGTGGTTTCATCGGGAGTAAGAGTTCGTATTAAAGAAAGTGATTTGCCTCGTGCACTGAAAATAACTGAAAGTTCCGCATGGTTGTCCGAAGAGGTTGTAGAAGGTAAGTCACCTCATATTGACAAGTCAACAAATAAGATCCTAATTCCTGTCGATTTCTCTAATTATTCATTGAAAGCCTGCGAATTCGGCTTCCATTTTGCACAGAATGCTGGTGCAGAAGTATTGTTATTACATGTTTATTTTACTCCAATTTATGCTACTTCTTTACCATATAGCGACATTTTCAATCTTCATGGTGATGAGGAAAATACTCGGAATATACTTCAAAAAGCCCATAATGAAGTCACTGTATTCTCAGATAAAATAAAGGAAAAAATTAATTCGGGGTATTTGCCTGATATTAAATATTCATGCATACTGAGAGAAGGTATTCCTGAGGAAGAAATTATTCGATATGCAAAGGAAATTCATCCCCGTATGATTATCATGGGTACACGTGGTAAGGATCAAAAAGATATTGACTTAATAGGAAGTGTAACAGCTGAAGTGATAGAAAGAGCACATACTACAGTTTTAGCTATACCAGAAAGAACACTTATCGAGCAGTTATCAGAGGTTAAGCGTATTGCTTTCATTACGAATTTTGATCAAAGAGACTTAATTGCTTTTGATTCACTTATCCATAATAGTCTGAAGGATTTTAAATTTGCTGTGTCTTTAATTCACTTAGCAGAAGTCAAGGATACATGGAATGAAATAAAACTTGGAGGTATTAAGGAATATTTCCAGAAACAATATCCGAATTTAGAAATATATTATGATGTTGTCCAAGATGATAATTTCCTAATTAATTTAGATCATTATATAAAAAGTAAACATATTGATATAATAACGTTGACTTCTTACAAAAGAAATATCTTTTCCAGATTATTTAATCCAAGTATTGCCAGGAAAATGATTTTTCATTCTGATACGCCGCTTATGGTTGTATACAGCAAACCGAATTAATCAAAATAAAGCGTTCTCGTTTGAGATATAATCATGATTATGAAAAATTTTAATAGGGATTTTCCTAAATTTGATAGGGATTTCCCCCAAGTAGTTCATAATCAGCTATAAACCCATATTCACACCTACGAGCAGTGCCATTCCTGTGAGGGTGGCACCGCCGATAAATCCACCGATTGCGGTTAATACCGTAATGGCAAGCTGTATTATTTTTTTCCAAAGATTGCTATTTAATGCCATAACTTATTAACCTATCGGAGAACCGCCTTCTCCCGTGAATTTTACAATTTTACTGATTGAGGCAACTTTGCCCTTAAGCGACAAAACGGGAATGATAAGACATTCGTTTTTGGAGTTTATCGCTTCGATAGCTCCTAACGTCGTACTAGACAGAACCACGCTTGAAGCATAATCGGTAGCACCCGTTAACGGCTTCATCAACTGCTTAAGGTCAGCATCGGCAAGCGACATAACTGAAACGCCTGAAGCTTCGACAACAACGAGTTTCAGAGAGAGGTCGGAGAACAACTGCTGCGGGAAGTTGATAGTCAGACCGTTGACGGTGATAATGGAACTGTCTACAGCTTGGCCTGCAACGACCTGCGCACCTGGGAAAGAACCTTTCGTGAGATAGGCGAAATGTGGCATTTCCACGTCGTCGACATCGGTTGTTACTGATTTGAACCACGCCAAGGCGGTTTGTTTACCTTCGACAAATTCTTTGTTCACGTCGAAATTACCCTGCAACGATTTGTTAAGCGAAGAGAACGAATTTCGCGCGGAGCCGTATTTGCTCTTTTCGAAAGCGGCATCAATGTAGCCAGCAAACAGGAGCATGATTTTCGCCATGTAGGTAAATGACGACCGCTGCATGGATTGCGCGGGTGTGTTTGATTTGTTTTCGCGAACGCGGCGGGATGCGATGGTACGGCCGCGCGTGTGTCTGTAGGTGAGTTCACCCGCGGACTTTGTGCCCGCGCCTACTGCGGTGGAATTAATAACTGCCATAACTGAGCCTGCTGGAGGATATCGGCCCCCGACGGTGGGGGCAGGGTTCCAGCTTGCGGCAAAGGTAAAATTTTCCGCAGCAGGAACCAAACAGGAGGAAGGCGGGAGGCGAGCAGGAGGAAGGCGGCGGGAAATAGCAATATGACAGGACGGGGCAGGGGGAATGTGTCATTTTGTCATAGCAGGAGGGGCGAAAGATTTATGATTATTTATATAATGGGCGGGCGGCGAAGCCGCACGCATCCAGCAGCGGCGGGCGAAGCCCGACGCCGAGGGCAGCAGGCGGGCGGGCAACGGTAGGGCGCGGGAGAGCGAACGCGGAGCACACACGGGCAGTCAGCCCGCCACGGGCGGGCAAGGCTTGGAAACGCGACCGCTTTGACGGGGGAAGGGGGGTGCCCCCCTAGAAAGATAGATGAATAGGGGCTAAATCGTACAGGCGGTGGGCGCGAGAACGGGAACCCCACAAGCAGAACAAACTTTCCCCGCGCGGGGAACGGCGGGCGGGGCTGGACGCCCCGCGCGACGGCGGGAACGGTGCACAAACCAAAGCCAAATGCAACGGAGCGGCGGGAGCCGCACCCGCGGGGGGAAGCGCGGGACGCGCTGGGGGGTGTCCCCACTAGGAGAAGGAGCCCCACAGGCGCGCCGACCGCAGGGCGCGAACCGCAGGGGAATGCCACGCGGGCGCGCGGGCTGCGGGGCGCAAGGCGCAACGCGGGAAGAACGCGCACCCGCCCCAAGCAAGGGTAGGGCGGGGGGCAAAACGAACGCGGAGCCCGCACAGGACGGGAAGGCGCGCGCCGCCGCGCCCCCAGCAACGGCGGGGGCAGCGGGGACGCCGCCAATATGTCGGCAGGCTGACAAGGTTAGTTATTTCACCCTATCAGCCCAAGCCATTGCAGTAGCTGGTAGATAATGGCATATATCATTCCGATAATAGCCCATCGGAAATACCATCGGCGCAGATTTCGGTAGTAGCGTTCGCTCATGATATTTTAATTCATAGTACGATTTTGCAAAGGTAGCATAATTTATCGGAAAATGGTGGAATCGACAAAACTGGGGCGGTACTACTTAACCGCCCACAGGTTCCGATGCCGACGGACGGGCTCCGCGCTCCGCTTGGGGTGGTACGGTGTGAAGCATTGAGTAATATGTGGGTCAGTAGCGGCGGAGCAGTCGGCGGTGGAAGTGATGGAGTTCGCCCAAATCGTGGCCGAGGCTAATGACAATTTTCAGCAGTTGGCGAAACCGTTTGTCGTATAACCATAGCTGTGTTGTTGTGCGCGGGTCGGTACGGGTAATTTCGTTCAAATCGGACAAGGCACTTTCGGCGATTTCGTGTACTTGCGCGCGCGACAGGAAGTATAAGCCGTCGGGGCGATTTCGACGGGCTGCGAGTTCAGATTTGCCCTTGAATTTCTTTTTCATGGTAGTAATGATTTAGGGCGGGGCGGGGAACCCCGCCGAGGTTATCAGAAGAAGAAGTTTTCGCCGTCGTGGTGGGCGCGGTCGGCGCAGGCGGCGAAGATTAGCAGAAGGATAAAGAGTTCAAGCATAGCATAATACAAGGCAATACATTATCAAATACATTTACAAATCAAAGGACAAACCTTTGCTACAGAAGCTAAATAGTGACATTCAAACCTATCCACGAAGTCATCAAACCCAACATCTGAACCACACCATTCAACTGCATTCGTACAATCCTGTAGCCATTCGCGGCATGATTTTACAGGATAATTCACCAGCTTATAGACCATGTAAACACAAACTAAGTCTTCATAAGAGTTTTTACCAACATTAATAACATCCATAACTATAATATATTAAAAGTGAAACAATAAGCATATTGCGAGCGGCGGAGCCGCGAGCAGGGAGCAGCGACGGGCGGAGCCCGCCGCCGTAAGAGCTATTCACGGCAGGCATCCGCGAAAGCGGAGCCCAGCTCAAAGAGATAGGAAACCTCCTTGTAACTAATACGAATTTGATAAAAGCCTTCTTTCAGAACTTCATCGAGAATTAACAAAACGGGCTGACGGCTGAAAGCCGCGTCATTGACGCGATGGACAGCCACACGGAAAGAAACAAGTTCGTAACTAGGAACAGACAAAATAACAGTACCAGCAGGACACATAACAATAAATAATTAAGTTAATAATAAAAGTAAATAATCGCAACAAGGAGCACACACCGCACGGCACCCCAAATTTTTTTCCTTTTTTCTTTTTCCGAACGATAACAGAGCGGGCAGACGACACCCCTGCAAGAATTTTTATAAAAATACTCTCCCGCGTGCGGGAGGAAGATTTTTATAAAAAACGCCGCGTGCGGCGGTTCTTGCGGGGGTGGCGGCTGGCTGCAACCTTTGTAAGGAAAAAGAGAGAAGGGAAAAAATTTTCTGAAAGAAAATACCAAGCCGAGAGGGCGCGCGCGCCCGTGAATGACAGGACGGGAAAGGGGCGGTGGGGCACGAAACAACGGCACAAAACCAAAGGGAGAAGGGAACCCAAGGGCAGCGACCCCGAAAGGGGCGGCGCGGCCTCGACCCGCACCCGACGCGGCACAGCCCAAAGGGCGAGCACACGCGGGGGCGAGGGCGCAGACGCGACGAGGACGGAGGGTAACTGTCATTTTCGGGACTTGTAGATAATTTCGTGGCGGAGGGTTTCGGATATTGACACGTGAAGGAAATCGCGATAGATTATCAGCTGGTCGAAGGGTAGGCGCTCTTCGATGTAAGCGGCCATTTCGAGCAGGCGGGACGGGGTGGCGGGGCGGATATCGGCGGCAAGCCCTTGCATGTGCTGGGAGTGCTGGGCGCCGTTTACTTCTTCGTTCAGACGCGGGCAACGGTAGCCGCTATTCACGTAGACGGGTTCGCCCATCGCGTCGCGCAGGGGGTCGAGCAGGAGGGCAACGAGGGCATGGAGGTTTGCGACGGCTTGGGCTGGGGGTCGGTTGTCGATGGCGAGGCGGTCGGCGGTGGCGGAGCGGGTGAGCTCGGATAGGGTGAAATGTTTCATAAGTCTGTGTGTTAAAAGGTTCCGCCTGTCGGCGGGGTGATACGGTGGTAAAGCATTGAGTGATTTTCACCAGATATAATCGGGCGGAGTGTCGGGCTGGAAGTCGTCGGGGTCGATGGGCTTGTAATACTTGAAAAGGTAGTAGAGTTCGTCGGCGTCGAAATCGCGCTTTTTCTCGGCGAGCCTGTCCATTGCGGCAAAGTACAGTAAATCGTCCTCGGCGATGAATTTGTGTCCTTTGAGTTCGTCGAGGTAGTGGATATAGCGTTCGAGCCGCACGGTTGCAGACTTTTTGCCTGATAGTTCCTGTAGAAATTCCATTGCGCCCAAGAGGGCTTGGCGGCGGTATTCGGCTAGGTCGGTGTATTCTTCGGAGAGGCGGCGCAGCTTGTTGTAGCATATTTTTTCCATACGGCCTGTGTCGGCGTCGCGGTTGACGTAGAAAGGTTTTGAGGTGATGGCGGGTGTTTCTTCGAAGATTTGCAAGCGGGGATAATTGCGGATATTCTTCTGTCCTGTATTGATACGGAAATTGAATACTTTTTCGGCGTAGATGTAGAAGAGTTTCCGTATATTCTCGTAGTGCTCTAAATACTTGGGTGACAGGCGGAAGAGTTCGCCCGTCGACATATTTAGAATGTCCTGTCCTTGGGATGATATGGATATTTCGAAACGCCAAACGCGGGCGCCGACGTAATCGGAAAAGCCTTCGTTTTCGAGGCGTCGGGCGTATTCTTCTTTGCTCATTCCCGACAGGCGGTCGCGGTCGACAAAGTATCGGAGGCCGTTTTCTTCCCACATTTTGCGTATCCATGGTTTGTCTTTCACTTCGGCAAGTTCAAGGGTTTTGTCGTAACAATAGGCTTGTATTTTATTTCGGGGGGAGCCGAAGCGGATTGAGTTGAATTTTGCGGCGGAGGTTTGTTTGCGGGTTCCATGCAGGGAGAAGCGGGCGGAGCCTTTGCGGACGATATGCCCAACGGTGCCAGCCTCGGCGGTGATAAATTGCTTGATGAAGCGTTCGACATTTCGACCGTCGCGCAGGTGGTTGCAGTCATAAGCCAAATCCAAACGGGTGATGCCTTTGTATATCAAATTCAAAGCGGCTTGCAGTTTATAAAGCAGGTCGATATAGCCCTGTGAATAAAGGAAACGATTTTCCAGCTTTACGAGGGTGGCTCGGCGATTGATAACGGATGTGCGCGGCTGTTGCTGGATGGTGGCGAAGTGTATGCGCTGGTATTGCACAGTGAGCACGCGGGTAAATTGCGGGGTTTCGTAGTTTTCGCGCGTAACGGTGAAAACGGCGCCTTCGTGCTCGTATGTGCCATTTTCTAAAGGTTCACCAAGGCAAAATGTTTGCAGCCAATCGACTGAAATGCAAAAGTTTTCCATAATCTTATTAAAGCTTTAGTAGAACACGTATTTAAACTAGAAAGGACGGCACTAAGGCCGTCCTTATCACTCGTAGCTTGCAGCGTTACCGTTCACCGACAGCACCACCTGTCCAGCTATCTCTACGCTGCGCAGCAAAATTACGCATTCTAGTCGAGTTTATAATCATGATTATGTTTAATATAAAATAAAGGAATGCTCATTATAAGGTGATTACATACTCATATTAGCCTTAATTACTCTTTTCCGAAAGATCTGAGATAAGAGAATTCTAAAAAAGAAATGAGGGTGTGTCGTAATACGCGATTCACCCTCTTTTCTTTATCAACGATAAGAGCGTTGTTAACTTTTTCAAGCAGCGATATTCTGAAGATAATCTCGATATTTT
>NZ_JAAZTS010000041.1 GCF_019239235.1 Caecibacteroides pullorum
AAACCGCTATATTTGTATATGTTAAGTTAACCCAAAGAAAAAGAATCACTAATACCTGACTACAATGAAAAAAGAAATTAAGTTCAGTCTTGTCTACAGAGACATGTGGCAATCCTCCGGTAAGTATCAACCAAGAGTGGACCAACTGGTTCGCATTGCTCCATTGATTGTCGAGATGGGCTGTTTTGCAAGAGTGGAAACCAATGGCGGAGCTTTCGAGCAGGTGAATCTGCTTTATGGTGAAAATCCGAACAAAGCCGTGCGTGCTTTTACCAAGCCTTTCCATGAAGCTGGAATCCAAACCCACATGCTGGACCGTGGACTGAACGCCTTGCGTATGTATCCTGTGCCAGCTGATGTGCGCCGCCTGATGTATAAAGTAAAGCACGCACAGGGTGTAGACATTACCCGTATCTTCTGCGGATTGAACGAAACTCGCAATATCATTCCTTCCATTCAATATGCTTTGGAGGCAGGTATGATACCACAGGCTACACTCTGTATCACCTATTCGCCGGTTCATACCGTAGAATATTATACCGAAATTGCCGATAAGTTGATTGAAGCGGGTGCACCTGAAATCTGCCTGAAAGATATGGCCGGTATTGGCCGCCCGGGCATGTTGGGGCGTCTGACCAAAGCTATCAAGGAGCGGCATCCCGAGGTTGTTATCCAGTATCACGGTCATAGCGGTCCGGGCCTGTCGATGGCTTCTATCCTCGAAGTATGTGAAAACGGTGCTGATATTATCGACGTGGCTATGGAGCCGATGTCGTGGGGTAAGGTACATCCTGACGTGATTTCTGTGCAAGCCATGTTGAAGGATAAGGGTTTCCAGGTGCCCGAAATTAACATGAAAGCCTATATGAAGGCACGTGCCATGACGCAGGAATTTATCGATGACTTCCTGGGCTATTTTATGGATCCTACCAATAAACATATGTCTTCCCTTTTGTTAAAGTGTGGATTGCCGGGTGGTATGATGGGTTCGATGATGGCCGACTTGAAGGGAGTGCATTCAGGTATCAACATGATTTTGAAGAGTAAGAATCAGTCGCCCATGAGCATTGACGATCTGTTGGTGATGCTGTTCGATGAAGTGGAATACGTATGGCCTAAATTAGGCTATCCTCCGTTGGTTACTCCGTTCAGCCAGTATGTCAAGAATGTGGCGCTGATGAACGTGATGCAGCTTGTCAAAGGTGAAGAGCGCTGGACGATGATTGACAACCACACTTGGGACATGATTCTTGGTAAGAGTGGACGTCTGCCAGGAGCACTGGCGCCTGAGATTGTGGAACTGGCTAAAGAGAAAGGTTATGAATTTGTGGATACCGATCCGCAGGCCAACTACCCTGATGCTTTGGATCAGTATCGCAAAGAAATGGATGAAAACGGTTGGGAATATGGCGAAGACGATGAAGAATTGTTTGAACTGGCCATGCATGACCGTCAGTACCGTGACTATAAATCGGGTGTTGCCAAGAAGCGTTTCGAAGAAGAGCTGATGCGTGCCAAAGACGCGGCTTTGTCTAAGGGAGCTGTATCGGAAGAGGAAGTGAAGAAACTGAAGCGCGCTAAAGCAGATCCGGTGGTTGCACCCTCTAAGGGACAGGTTCTTTGGGAAGTTTCCGTAGATGGTCCTTCGTTGGCACCGTTTGTCGGACGCAAATACCAACACGATGAGGTATTTTGTTACATTTCTACTCCATGGGGTGAATATGAGAAAATATATACCGGATTTACGGGACGTGTTGTAGAAGTTTGCGCTCAACAGGGAGCTGTGGTCAACAAGGGCGACGTGATAGCCTACGTTCAGCGCAGTGATATTTTTGCATAATCTGTTGTTTCATGGTCGGTTATCGATAGGTGTTGGCATGTATTAGTTGTGCATGTGGTAAAAAGCTTGTAGATAGCAACAGATTGGGAGAGTGCATCAATGGGATGCACTCTCTTTTTTTATGTTTTAGAACGCTTCTGTCATGTTGAAGTAGAACAGCGTCTGGTTGTTTACTGTATTCTTGCCCAAATCCAGGCGGACATTCATACGAGGTTGCACTTCGATGCGAAGGCCGACACCGTAGTTAGGTAGTACACCTTCTATTTTAGTGGGAGTGGGGCCCATGAATCCACATCCACCCCATACTACGAAGCCCAGATGGTTGATTACGCGTTTCAACCAGGTCTCTTGATCGGTATTCAGCATCTGTCGGTATTCAGCCATCACGATGTGCGATGATTTGTCGCGATACTGTCCTTGATAATAGCCTCGGAGGTCGAAAGGAGTACCTGTCAGGGAGTATTGTGTCAAGGGTATATTGTTGCCGAATACATTTTTGGTTTGAGCTGTCCAGGCGATAACCTTGCGTTTGCCTACCTCTTTGTATTGGCGGTAGTCCAGTTCTAGACGATAGAAGTTGTGTTCACTTCCGAATATTTTGTGATACATCATTCCACGGAAATCCAGATAGATACCTTTATAGGCATTGGCTGGAACGTCGCGGCTATCGTATGTCAACAGGAAACCCAGACCGGAATTGAAGTTCTTGTATCCGTGGGCGGTTCCGCCTGCTTCCTGGTATGACTGGTTTTCTACCAAGCCTTTAGCAGGTTTGGTGAAATGATCGTAGTTGATGTCAATCTGTGGACCTGCGAAGAAATCGCTTTCACCCAGTCGAAACAGAAACCAGGGATTGATCTGTACGCCGCTGTATCGGTATTGGCTGGTTGAGTCGCTTCGAATGTAGTCTCTGTTGGTCGTATAGCCGATATCGTAATAATTTTCCACCGTGTTTTTGTAACTGAACTTACCAAAAAGACGGAAACGGTCGTGTTTAAAGAATAATTGTGGCTTGGAGAATATGTTGATTCCTCCATCGAACATGAAGGCCAGGGCTATTGGTACCACCGACCGTTTCAGGGTTGTGTCTTGAGGATTCAGGCTGAATGTCATCAAGGCACTTCCGCCTACCAGCAGGCCAAAGTCCGGTGAGTAGCTCGGACCGCCGAGGATGTTATAGTGGAAATTACGGTTCGCTTTCTTGAGCTTTCGCAATTCTTTTTTGCTGAGGGGCGGGGTACTGTCGTTAACGGCTGCCGTATCGTTCTGTTGTTGTGCCTGTACGCCGGTCGCCACTAGCGTAAACAGAAGCAGAATGGTTATTAAATTCTTCATACTTGTTGGAAATGTGATGCAAAGGTACTAAAAATCTCAGAAATAGTTAATATCTTTGTCATTGTTAACATTGTAATTTAAATTGTATTGCTACAGATGAAAAAACAAATGATTTCTGTGATTGTTCTGTGTGCAGGCCTGTTAAGTGTACAGGCTCAGGACAAGAATGGGGGTATCAGTCCGGAAATGCTGGGACAGATACGCCAGAGCTATCAAGATACGGCTTCTGATAAAGCCTTGCGTAATGCCATCGGCAGTAACAGCATCAAGTCTTTAACTCTGAATCAGGAGAAGCAGGTAGGGATTGATACAGATTTCTCTGTTAAAGTGGAGTCCAAGGGGATTACCGACCAGCAGTCGTCAGGACGATGCTGGCTTTTTACGGGGCTGAACGTGATGCGTGCCAAGGCTATTGCACGTTTCGGCCTGCCGGGATTGGAATTCTCGCAAACGTATTCGTTTTTCTGGGATCAGCTGGAGAAGTCCAATCTGTTCTTACAGGGTATTATTGATACGGCTGAAAAGCCGATGAACGACCAGACGGTAGAGTGGCTCTTCAAACATCCTTTGAGCGATGGAGGTACGTTTACCGGCGTAGCCGATATTGTAGGGAAATACGGACTTGTTCCCAAAGAAGCCATGTCTGAAACTTACAGTAGTGAGCATACGAGTCTTATGTCGTCGCTCATCGGGCTCAAATTGAAGGAATACGGTTTGTCTTTGCGCGAGATGGTGCAGAAAGGGGCCAGTGTTTCCGATTTGGAGAAGGCAAAGACCGAAATGCTGGGTATCGTTTACCGCATGTTGGCTTTGAATTTGGGAGTACCTCCTACATCTTTCGACTATGTGCGAAGGGATGCGCAGGGCAGACGTGTGGAAGTGGAGCACCACACTCCGATGTCCTTCCTCGAGAAATACGGTGATACCGGTTTGCTCACCAACTACGTGATGGTTATGAACGATCCTAGCCGGGAGTATTACAAATGTTATGAGATTGAGTATGACCGTCATCGTTACGACGGCCGCAATTGGACTTATGTCAATCTCCCTGTCGAGGAAATCAAGGAGATGGCCATTGCTTCGCTGAAGGATAGCACGCGGATGTACTTCTCGAGCGACGTTACCCAGCTGGATGCCAAGCGCGGTTATCTGGATGTCGACAATTATGACTATGGTTCGCTGTTCGGTGTGACGTTTGGTATGGACAAGAAACAGCGTATCCAGACGTTTGCCAGCATGTCGGCCCACGCCATGACGCTGATGGCTGTAGATCTGGACGAAGATGGAAAGCCTGTGAAATGGATGGTGGAAAATAGCTGGGGAGCCGCATCCGGTTATCAGGGGCATCTGATTATGACAGACCGATGGTTCGACGAATACATGTTCCGCCTGGTGGTGGAGACCAAATATGTCCCTGAAAAAGTAATGAAGCTCTTCAAGCAGAAGCCCATCCGTTTACCGGCTTGGGACCCCATGTTTGCAGAAGAAAATTAAACCTCTGTTACCGTTTTCCAGAGTGCCACTTTAGCGCCGTAAAGCTCTTCTTTACGAGTCTAAAGTGGCACTTTACTTTCTTCGTGTTCGTTAACGGAGCCCATTACGGAAATTTCTCCGTATTTCCTCTCTTATTTCCTCTTAAATCACATTCTTTTTTGCTAATTTTGCAGCAAATTAATGAAACCATTATTTTAAATCAACACATGGCAAATGTAATTAAGTTACGTAAAGGCCTTGACATTAACCTGAAGGGCAAAGCTGCCGAAGAGTTCTTCTCTGTGAAAGAACCGGGATTCTATTCACTTGTTCCCGATGATTTTACCGGAATTACTCCCAAGGTGGTGGTCAAAGAGCAGGAATATGTGATGGCCGGGGGACCCTTGTTTATCGACAAGAACCATCCTGAATTAAAATTTGTTTCACCCGTAAGTGGTGTAGTGACGAGCGTAGAACGAGGTGCACGCCGTAAGGTGATGAACATTGTCGTTGAGGCTGCCACAGAACAAGACTATGAGGAATTCGGCAAGAAGGATCCGTCGAAGATGGATGCCGCGCAGGTCAAAGAACTGCTGCTCAATGCCGGAATGTTTGCTTTCATCCGTCAGCGTCCGTATGATGTAATTGCGGATCCGACTGTGGAACCGAAAGCAATTTTTGTTTCTGCTTTCGACAGCAATCCGTTGGCGCCCGATTTCGAGTTTGCGCTGAAGGGTGAGGAAGCTAACTTCCAGACAGGTCTTGACGCTTTGGCTAAGATGGCCAAAACTTATCTGAGTATCAGTGTGAAGCAGAAGGCTGCTGCTCTGATGCAGGCCAAGAATGTGACCATCACAGCTTTCGACGGTCCGCATCCGGCCGGCAATGTCGGTGTGCAGATCAATCATATTTCGCCTATCGCAAAGGGTGAGACGGTGTGGACTATCGGTGCCGAAGCCGTTATCTTCATTGGCCGTCTGATGAACACCGGCCGTGTAGACATGACCCGTACGGTAGCTGTAACGGGCAGTGAGGTGAAGAAACCCGCTTACTGCAAGCTGAAAGTCGGTGCTCTGCTTACCAACATATTCCAGGGTAATGTAACGACTGGCAAAGAACTGCGTTATATCAGCGGTAATGTACTGACAGGTAAGAAAGTTTCTCCCAACGGTTTTCTGGGTGCTTTCCACAACCAGCTGACCGTGATTCCCGAAGGTGACGACGTACACGAAATGTTGGGTTGGATCATGCCTCGTTTCAATCAGTTCAGTGTGAACCATTCTTATTTCAGCTGGCTGATGGGTAAGAAGGAATATGTGTTTGATGCCCGTGTGAAGGGTGGTGAACGCCACATGATCATGTCCAATGAGTACGACCGTGTATTCCCGATGGATATCTATCCCGAATATCTGGTGAAAGCCATCATTGCAGGTGATATCGACCGTATGGAAGCTTTGGGTATCTACGAAGTGGCTCCCGAAGACTTTGCCCTGTGCGAGTTTGTATGTTCGTCCAAGGTGGAAGTTCAGCGCATCGTACGTGCCGGACTCGACATGCTTCGTGCTGAAATGGCATAAATTGTAAGTTGTAAATTGCTAAATCGAAAATAAATTAAATGAAAGCGTTAAGAAATTATCTCGACAAGATAAAGCCGAACTTTGAAGAGGGCGGCAAATTCCACGCATTTCGCTCGGTGTTCGACGGTTTCGAAACATTCCTGTTCGTACCTAATACCACCTCGAAATCGGGAACGCATATTCATGATGCCATTGACAGCAAGCGTATCATGTCGATGGTGGTCATTGCGTTGATACCGGCTTTGCTGTTCGGTATGTACAACGTGGGTTATCAGCACTTCCGTGCTACGGGCATCGAAGGAAGCTTCATCGAATTGTTCGGCTATGGTTTCCTGGCTGTATTGCCCAAAATCATTGTATCTTATGTAGTGGGTCTGGGTATCGAATTTGTGGTTGCCCAGTGGAAGAATGAGGAAATTCAGGAAGGTTTCCTGGTATCTGGTATTCTGATCCCGATGATTGTGCCAGTGGATTGTCCTTTGTGGATGCTGGCCATTGCCACAGCATTCTCTGTAATCTTTGCTAAGGAAGTATTTGGTGGTACGGGTATGAACGTGTTCAACGTGGCTCTTATCACTCGTGCTTTCCTGTTCTTTGCTTATCCTACGAAGATGTCCGGTGATGCCGTATGGGTTTCTGGTGACTCGATCTTCGGTCTTGGCCAGACGGTAGATGGCTTGACCGTGGCTACTCCTCTGGGCATTGCCAAGACTTCGCCCGTTGCTCCCGATTTCTCTTGGGACATGGTGACGGGTTTGATACCGGGTTCTATTGGTGAGACAAGTGTGATAGCCATTGCCATTGGTGCCGTTATTCTTTTGTGGACAGGCATCGCCAGCTGGAAGACCATGCTTTCTGTATTTGTGGGAGGGGCGTTGATGGCTTGGATATTCAATGTGGCAGGTCCTGATACGGCTGTGGCCCACATGCCTTGGTATGAGCACTTGGTGTTGGGCGGTTTTTGCTTTGGTGCCGTGTTTATGGCTACTGACCCTGTTACTTCAGCTCGTACGGAGACGGGCAAATATATCTATGGTCTTCTTATCGGTGCCATGGCCATCATCATCCGCGTGCTCAATCCGGGTTATCCTGAGGGCATGATGCTCGCCATCCTGCTGATGAACATCTTTGCCCCGCTCATTGACTATTGCGTGGTGCAGAGCAACATCAACCGCCGTGCCAAACGTGTGGCCGCCAAATAAGTCTAACCATTAAAACCGAACGTTTGATATGAATACTAATAGTAATAGTTATACTATGATTTATGCTTCGGTAATGGTTATTATCGTTGCATTCCTGCTGGCATTTGTCAGCTCTTCGTTGAAAGCTACGCAAAACAAAAATGTGGAAATGGACACGAAGAAGCAGATACTTGCCGCTCTGAACATACGTGGCGTGGCCGATCCTGACGCCGAATACAGCAAATACGTGAAGGATATGCTGATGAACGAGGACGGTACGCTGACCGAGAATACAGGTGCCTTTGCCACCGGTTATGAGAAAGAAGTGAAGGAGAACAACCGCCTGCATGTGTTTGTAGCCGAGATTGACGGCGCTAAGAAGTATGTTTTCCCTGTATATGGTACAGGCCTTTGGGGAGCCATTTGGGGGTACATCGCCTTGAATGACGACAAGGATACAGTGTACGGTACTTACTTCTCACATGCTAGCGAGACTCCAGGTTTGGGAGCCGAGATCGCGGGTGAGACTTTCCAAAACGAGTTCAAGAATAAGAAGACGTTAGAAAATGGCGAGGTAACTCTGGGGGTAGTGAAGTTTGGTAAGATTGAGAAACCCGACTATCAAGTAGACGGTATCTCCGGAGGTACTATTACCTCTGTGGCCGTGGACGCCATGATAAAGAATTGCTTAGGCAACTACAAGAAGTTTTTAACCAATAATGAGGGGGAGGAATAATAGACTATGGGACAATTGTTTTCAAGTAAAAATAAAGAAGTGTTCGCCACACCGCTGGGCATGAACAATCCTGTCACCGTGCAGGTGTTGGGTATCTGCTCCGCATTGGCCGTAACCGCTAAGTTGGAGCCGGCTATTGTGATGGGACTTTCCGTAACCGTCATTACGGCATTCTCCAATGTAGTGATTTCACTTATCCGCAAGACCATTCCCAACCGTATCCGTATCATCGTGCAGTTGGTAGTAGTGGCCGCGCTGGTAACTATCGTGAGTGAGATTTTGAAGGCGTTCGCTTATGATGTGAGCGTGCAGCTTTCTGTATATGTAGGTTTGATTATCACGAACTGTATTTTGATGGGACGTTTGGAAGCTTTTGCCATGATGAACGGTCCGTGGGAGTCATTCCTCGATGGTTTGGGTAACGGGTTGGGCTATGCCAAGATTTTGATTATTGTGGCGTTTATCCGCGAGTTGCTTGGATCGGGCACGTTGCTCGGTTTCAACATCCTGAACTATGAGCCTATCAAGAATATGGGTTACGTGAACAACGGCTTGATGCTGATGCCTCCGATGGCGCTTATCATCGTGGCATGCATCATCTGGTATCAGCGTGCCCATCATAAAGAGTTGCAAGAGAAATGATTTCTTGGATAGAAAACGAATAAAATAGAAATATCATATTATGGGAGAATTTTTTAGCTTACTCGTCCGCTCCATTTTCGTGGACAACATGATATTCGCCTTTTTCCTCGGCATGTGTTCATACTTGGCTGTGTCGAAGACGGTGAAGACATCCGTGGGCTTGGGTATCGCCGTGACTTTCGTGCTGGTGGTGACCCTTCCCGTCAACTATTTGTTACAGACCAAGGTGCTGGGTCCTGATGCTATTATCGAGGGGGTTGACCTCAGCTTCTTGAGCTTTATCCTGTTTATTGCGGTTATCGCCGGTATCACTCAGCTGGTGGAAATGATTGTAGAGCGTTTCACTCCTACGCTTTACGCCCAGCTTGGTATTTTCCTCCCGCTGATTGCTGTAAACTGTGCCATCATGGGTGCTTCGCTCTTCATGCAGCAACGCATCAACTTGGGCGCAAGTGATCCGAAGTACATTGGTAGCGTTTCCGATGCTATCTCCTATGCCCTTGGCTCAGGAATTGGCTGGGCATTGGCTATCATTGGGTTGGCTGCCGTGCGCGAGAAGATGGCTTACTCCGATGTTCCTGCTCCTCTGAAAGGTCTGGGCATCACGTTCATCACCGTGGGCCTTATGGCTATGGCGTTTATGTGTTTCTCTGGTTTGAACATTTAATTAAAGAAAGGAGCGTAACAAATGGATATGAATTTGATATTGGCAAGCGTGGGGGTATTCCTTGTGGTAATCCTGCTGCTTGTGGTAATCCTGCTGGTAGCCAAGAACTATCTTGTGCCGTCAGGTAACGTGAAACTAACTATCAATGGCGAGCGTGAATTGGAAGTGGCTTCTGGAGGCACGTTACTCAATACATTGGCTGTCAACGGTGTGTACCTTTCTTCCGCATGCGGCGGCAAAGGCTCGTGCGGGCAATGTAAGTGTCAGGTACTTGAAGGAGGTGGGGAAATCCTCCCCTCTGAGGTACCCCACTTCAGCCGTAAGCAGCAAAAGGATTATTGGCGCTTGGGATGCCAGGTGAAGGTGAAAGGCGACATGAGTATCAAGGTGGCCGAGAGCGTTCTTGGCGTGAAGGAATACGAGTGTACCGTCATTTCTAACAAGAACGTGGCTACGTTCATCAAGGAATTCAAGGTACAGCTTCCCGCTGGTGCCCACATGGACTTTATCCCTGGTTCGTATGCGCAGATTAAGATTCCTACTTTTACGATAGACTATGATAAGGACATCGACAAGAGCCTGATAGGAGATGAATATCTGCCCGCATGGCAGAAGTTCAACATGTTCTCGTTGAAGTGCGTCAATCCTGAACCTACTGTACGTGCTTATTCTATGGCTAACTATCCCGCCGAGGGCGATGTATTCATGCTGACTGTGCGTATTGCTACTCCTCCGTTCAAGCCCGATCGTAGCGGCTTTATGGATGTAAATCCGGGTATTGCTTCTTCTTACATCTTTACCCTGAAGCCGGGTGACAAGGTTATCATGAGTGGTCCTTACGGTGACTTCCATCCGCATTTCGATTCCAAGAAAGAAATGATTTGGGTTGGTGGTGGTGCCGGTATGGCTCCGCTCCGTGCACAGATCATGCACATGACCAAGACATTGAATACACGCGATCGCGAAATGCACTATTTCTACGGAGCTCGTGCCTTGAACGAAGTGTTCTATCTGGATGACTTCCTCGGACTTGAGAAGGAGTTCCCCAACTTCCATTTCCATTTGGCACTCGACCGTCCCGATCCTGCCGCCGATGCAGCAGGCGTGAAGTACACTCCGGGTTTTGTTCACACCGTTATGTACGACACTTATCTGAAGGATCATGAAGCTCCTGAAGATATTGAATATTACATGTGCGGTCCTGGTCCGATGTCTAAGGCTGTAGTCAACATGCTTGATAGTCTGGGTGTCGAATCTGCTAGCATTATGTACGATAATTTCGGCGGATAATTCGTTTATCCCGGTTAATAATAAGAAAGAGGGTGTGTCGTAATACGCGATTCACCCTCTTTTCTTTATCAACGATAAGAGCGTTGTTAACTTTTTCAAGCAGCGATATTCTGAAGATAATCTCGATATTT
>NZ_JAAZTS010000042.1 GCF_019239235.1 Caecibacteroides pullorum
ATCTTTAGGCTTAAAGATACAAAATCTTTAGGTAATAACAAAGCCCCAGCTTGTGAAAGTCGGGGCTTTGTGCTAAACAAAGAAGGTGTGCTTTTTGACACACCTTCTTCTTTGGAGCGAGAAGCGCTTACTTCACTGCATCAATCGCCTTACAGATGTCAGCTGTGATGGTCTCCAGCTCGCCCAGTCCGTTGATGTGGGCGTAGAGGCCTTCCTGCTTGTACCAGTCGA
Organism: Caecibacteroides pullorum; assembly: GCF_019239235.1. GTDB lineage: Bacteria > Bacteroidota > Bacteroidia > Bacteroidales > Bacteroidaceae > Bacteroides > Bacteroides pullorum. The sequence goes on from NZ_JAAZTS010000042.1 coordinate 232, forward strand.
TGAGCGGAGCGGTCTGGCTGTGATAAACGGTGAGGCGCTTCTTGATGGTCTCTTCGTTGTCGTCGGCACGGCCCGACTGCTGTCCGCGCAGGATGAGGCGCTTCATCAGTTCGTCTTCGGGCACATCGAGGTCGAGCATCACGCTCACCTGCTGTCCGCGTTCGGCCAGCATCTTCTTCAGGGCTTCGGCCTGTGCGATGGTGCGGGGGAAACCGTCGAAGATGACGCCTTTCGAATCCTTGAAGCTGTCCAGCGTGGAAGCCAGGATGTCAATAATCAGGTTGTCGGGAAGGAGCTGGCCCTGGTCGATGTAACCTTTGGCTGTCTTGCCCAGCTCGGTTCCGTTCTTTATTTCGGCACGCAGCACGTCACCTGTGGAGATGTGGTTGATGCCATACTTTGCTACAATTCTCTCGCTTTGTGTGCCCTTGCCAGAGCCGGGGGCACCGAAAATTACAATGTTCAGCATATTTTAATTAAGAATGAAGAATTAAGAATGAAGAATTGAGAATGGAGAATGAAGAACGGTTGTCATTCTTCATTCCTCATTCCTCATTCTTCATTCACAACTGTATAAATGTCCTTATAGTTCCGTCCGAAGCCGTCGTAATCCAGTCCGTAACCCACGATGAAGTCGTTGGGGATGCGCATGGCGGCATATTCGATGTTGAGGTCCACCTTCAGCTTCTCGGGCTTGACGAGCAGGGTGGCGATATGTATCTCCTTCGGTCCGCGGGTACCGAGCGTCTCAAGCAGACGTTGCATGGTGAGGCCTGTGTCTACAATGTCTTCCACGATGACGATGGTACGCCTGCTCAGGTCTTCGTTGATGCCGATGACTTCCTTGACGGCGCCTGTCGATGACACGCCCTGGTAGGAGGCCAGCTTGACGAACGATATCTCGCAGGGGATGGTGATGCGTTTCATCAGGTCGGCGGTGAACATGAACGAACCGTTCAGCACGCTCAGGAAGAGCGGGTTCTTGCCTGCCAGATCACGGTTGATTTCGTTGGCTACGCGGCTCACTTCTTTCAGTATATCCTCCTCTTTGATGGAGACGGTGAATTTCTTGTCTTTGATCTGTATGCTATCCATGGGACTTGTGAATATTAAATTGGTGCAAAGGTAGCGAATTTATTCCACTCCGTGCATCATCTTCTGCAATTTCTTCGACAGCAGGAAGAGGATGACCGACGCGGCGGCCGACATGACGACGAACACCAGAAAGAAGTCGTACATCGTCTCGATGCGGTAGCCCATCAGCGTCTTCACCTTTCCTGCCTCGGGATAGAGGCCCGAGAGCGTACCGGCAAACTTGTTGGCCGTGGCTGTGGACAGGTACCAGATGCCCATCATCAGGGAGGCGAAACGGACGGGTGTCAGCTTGTTCACCATCGACAGGCCGATGGGCGAAAGGGCAATCTCACCCATCGTGTGGATGAAGTACAGGCCGGTCAGCCAGATGAGGCTTACCTTGACGCCGGGCTGCACGTCCTTCACGCCGAAGCAGATGACCAGATAGCCCAGCGACAGGAGCAGCAGGCCGATGGCCTGCTTGGTGGGCGACGTGGGCTCCATGCCCCGACGTGCCAGTGCTCCCCATACGCCCGGCATGACGGCTGCCAGAATGACGACGAAGAAGGGATTGAACGACTGAATCCACGAAGCAGGCATTTCCCAACCGAAGATGACGCGGTCGGTCTGCTCCGAGGCAAACAGCGTGAGCGAAGCGCCTGCCTGCTCGTAGGCTGCCCAGAAGAAGATGACGAAGAAGGCGATGATGTAGATGACCAGGATGCGGTCGCGCTCAATCTTGGTGAGTGAGCCGTCCATCAGGATGCTGGCCGGGAAGACGATGCAGGCCGTAAAGATGCCGATGCTGATCCAGTCGTTGCCGAAGCACCCGTAGAAGAACAGGGCCAGCACGACGGCCATCGCACTGCATATCCACAGGTTGCGGCGTTTGCGCCGAAGCTCCTCAGGCGTCTGGGCCTTTACGGAGGTGCCTTCCGTCTCTTTGCGTGCATCGGGCACGATGCCCAGTTGCTGGCCGTCGGGGCGGATGAGGTAACGGTTCTTCTGCGTCTCGAACAGCACGACGGTCAGCACCGTGACGATGGCGGCAATCAGGAAGCCCCATTTGAAGTCCTGCGGATTACCCGTCTCGCCGAAGTAGCCGCAGACAAGCGGAGCAAGGAACGACCCCACGTTGACGCCCATATAGAAGATGGTGTAGGCCGAGTCGAGCCGACGGTCGCCGGGTTCGTACAGCTGCCCGACGAGCGACGACACCGTGGGCTTGAAGAATCCGTTGCCCAATATAAGGAAGGTGAGTCCGCCATACATCAGTCCCCTCGACAAATCCTGAGCATCGAGCATGGAAGCGCTGAAGAACATCAGAAACTGCCCGACGGCCATCAGTACGGCTCCCCAAAAAACGGAGCGGCGGATACCCCAATACTTGTCGGCCACGTAGCCGCCGATAAGCGGAGTCAGATAGACGAGGCCCGTGTAGCTGCCGTAGATGGAAGCTGCCGTCTCGGTGTCGAGCAACAGGGCTTGGGTGAGAAACAGGATGAAGATGGCACGCATGCCGTAATAGCTGAAACGCTCGGCCGTACTGGTGGCGAAAATCAGATAGAGGCCTTTGGGATGTTTGTTGGTTGTATTCATGTGTGGTCTTTGTTTTTGCGGCGCGAAGTTACGAATTATCGGGCGAATGCGTTCCTTTTTGCCTTCTACATTTTTCAGAAAGATGGCATGAAACGCGTTTGCATTTGCGAAATAGAATCGGAATGCCTACTTTTGTAGAAAACTGTAAGCAAGCATTATGAAAATATTTCCGACTTCGGGCATCCGCCAGCTGGATGCCTATACCATCGAGCACGAGCCCATTGCCTCCATCGACCTGATGGAGCGGGCCGCACGAGCGCTGGCTGACGCCATCATGGAGCAGTGGCCCGATACCGACACTCCTTTCACTGTATTTGCAGGTCCCGGCAACAACGGGGGCGATGCCCTGGCCGTGGCACGACTGATGGCCGGACAGGGCTATCGGCTGGAAGTCTTCCTTTTCAACCCGCAGGGAAAGCTTTCCGAAGACTGTGCCGTGAACCGTGAACGCCTTTTCGAAGTGGAAGGCATCACTTTCCATGAAATCTCCACCCAGTTTGCCCCTCCCACACTGACGGCAGACCACGTGGTGGTGGACGGCCTCTTCGGCAGCGGGCTGAACAAACCGTTGGGCGGAGGGTTTGCCGCCGTGGTGAAGTATATCAACGCCTCGCCCGCCCATGTGGTAGCCATTGACGTGCCGTCGGGCCTGATGGGCGAGGACAATACCTATAATATAGCAGCCCACATCGTCCGCGCCGACCTGACCCTGAGCCTGCAACTGCCCAAGCTCGCCTTCCTCTTCGCCGAGAACGAAGCCTATGTAGGCGAATGGCGCCTGCTGGACATCGGCCTGAGCGAGGAAGCTATCGAAGAAACGGATACCTATTTCGAACTGGCCGACGACGAGGTGGCCTCCCTGCTCCGTCCGCGCGGACGCTTTGCCCACAAGGGCAACTTCGGCCGTGCGCTGCTCATTGCCGGTTCGCAGGGCATGGCGGGCGCATCCATCCTCGCCGCCCGCGGCTGTCTGCGCTCGGGCGCGGGGTTGCTGACCGTGCATGTTCCCTTCTGCAACAACTTCATGGTGCAGACGTCCGTACCCGAGGCCATGACCGAGCTGGACTACAGCGAGACGCGCTTCTCCGAACCGACCGACACGGACGACTATCAGGCCGTGGGTATCGGTCCCGGCCTGGGGCGCGACCCGCAGACGGTGGACGCCGTGCTGGAGCAGATACGCACCTGCCAGACGCCGATGGTCGTCGATGCCGACGCGCTGAACGCCCTGGGCGAGCACCGTTCGGGCCTGAACGACCTGCCCGAGGGGAGCATCCTGACGCCCCATCCCAAGGAACTGGAGCGGCTGGTGGGCAAGTGCCACAATTCGTACGAGCGGCTGATGAAGGCGCGTGAGCTGGCGCAGAACACGGGGGCGCACATCGTGCTGAAGGGGGCCTACACGGCGGTGGTGTCGCCCGACGGACGTTGCTGGTTCAACACCACGGGCAATCCGGGCATGGCGACGGGCGGCAGCGGCGACGTGCTGACGGGCGTGCTCCTGGCACTGCTGGCGCAGGGCTACGATGCCGGGATGGCGGCCCGCCTGGGTGTCTACGTCCACGGTCTGGCGGGCGACATCGCCGCGCGCAAGCAGGGCCGCACGGGCATGACGGCGGGCGATATCGCCACTTGCTTGCCCCTGGCGTGGAAGTTGCTGGAAGAAAAGGATGAATGATTTTCGGAGCCGTCGGAATGTCCGGCGGCTTCTCGGAGCATTGGGAGAGCCCGTCGGAATGTCCGCCGGGCTCTCCGCGTGTTTGGAGAGCCTGTCGGAATGTCCGCCGGGCTCTCCGCGTGTTTGGAGAGCCTGTCGGAATGTCCGAAAGCTTCTCCGCGCGTTTGGAGAGCCTGTCGGAATGTCCGAAAGCTTCTCCGCGTGTTTGGAGAGTCTGTCGGAATGTCCGAAATCTTCTCCGCGTGTTTGGAGAGTCTGTCGGAATGTCCGAAAGCTTCTCCGCGTGTTTGGAGAGCCTGTCGGAATGTCCGAAATCTTCTCCATGCGTTTGGACGGTCCGTCGGAATGTCCGCTGGGCTCTCTGCACATCGGGACGGCCCGTCGATGAAAATTCCGGTTATTTTCGGGTGGTGATGTGGAAGCAGGCCTGCTTGATTTCGTATTTCACGTAGCAGCGGTCGGCCCGGCGCAGGTCGCGCAGCACCTCGGCCAGCACCAGCTTCAGCGTGTCGGCGCCGACGTCCTGCATGGGGCGTCCGTCTTCGTCTTCCACCTTCTGGAAGCGCTTCCAGCTGATGTCGAACGTCGTTCCGTAGGCGTGGGTGGAGTTGCTCGAGGCGTTGGTGTTGCGGCGGCGCAGGCGCTTCACGTCCTTCTCCGTGCGCAGGACGGAGGTGACGATGATGCGGTTCGGGTTGAGGCCCTTGGACGCGAGCGAGTCGAGGAAATTCTGCCCGATGGTGTCCAGCAGGGCTGCGGCGCCGGGAATGAGGTAGGGGATGGAGTGGTTGAGCGAGTCGACGGCATAGCGTTCGTTGGACTCAATAAAGGTCAGGCGGTCGGTCATTTCTTCCGCTTCTTCGCGCGAGGCGATGGGGCTGATGCCGATGGCCTGGGCCACGTTCAGCTGTTTCTGGTTCAGGTCGCCGAAGGTGCGGCCGAAGTTGGCTACGCCGTGGATGTTGCGCGGTTCGTTCATCTTCATCGACATGTCTTTCTTCTTGCATCCTGCAAAGGCGGAGGCGAGGCCTGCCGTCAGCAGCAGGCAGGGTAGGAGGCGCGAGGCCCGTTGGATCAGTTTCATTTTCATTGCTCGTATTAAGTCGTTTTGTTTCGTGGTTTTCCGTAAACCGCGTGCAAAGATACAGCAAACCTCGGAAGTACAAAAAGCAAAAGATAGTTTTCGTTTTTCTACTTCCGAGGCCTTTCCCTTTTATCCTTTAAAGATTTTTCCCGGCTTCGTAGGCCTGCGCCAGGGCCGGATGCCCTGCTATCTCTCCCGGATGCCATACGCCTCCGGCGAAGATGTTGCCTTTCACTTGCGGTCCTTCCAGACAGTCGAGGAAGCCCTGGAAGCTGTCGGCAATGCGCTGGGCGATGGCGTCGTCGTCTTCGGCGGCGGCCGAGATGAAGTAGAATTCCTTGCCGGTCATCTCGGTATAGCGTCCGCAGCAGCGGTCTATCAGGGTTTTCATCTGGGCACTGATGGCATAGAAGTAGACAGGCGTACCCAGAACAATGACGTCGGCTGCTACCATCTTCTCGATGATTTCTGCCGCATCGTCTTTCTGCGGGCAGGGCTTTTGGAGGAAGCTGCAGGTGCTGCATCCCGTACAGTAGTGGATGGTTTTGTCACGCAGGAATATTTTTTCGACGGTGTGTCCACTTTCTACGGCTCCGCGCATGAATTCATTGCACAGCGTGTCCGAATTGCCGTTGCGGCGCGGACTGGAAGATAAAATCAATACTTTCTTTGTCATAATTTACGTTGTTAAAGGTTGCAGGCAAAGATACGCAGATTTTGCTTTCCGCATTGTATATAAATTGCGGATTGTATAATACAAAATACATGGATTATCCGTACCTTTGCCTCCCAAAAGATTATTGGATGCAACGATATTTCATTGATTTGGCTTACGACGGCACGGCCTACCACGGCTGGCAGGTGCAGCCCAATGGGGTGAGTGTACAGGAGTGTCTTGAGAAGGCGCTGTCTACGTTGCTGCGCCGCGAGGTCGGCGTAGTGGGGGCCGGGCGTACGGATGCGGGGGTACATGCCTCGCTCATGGTGGCCCATTTTGATGCCGACGGTCCGCTGGACGAAGTTTTCATGACCGACAAGCTGAACCGCCTGCTGCCGCCGGATATCTCGGTGTACCGCCTGCGGGCGGTGAAGCCCGAAGCGCATGCCCGCTTTGATGCCACCTCGCGTATGTACAAGTATTACGTTACGACGGCCAAGTATCCTTTTGACCGGCAATATCGTTGCCGACTTTTCCAACGCCCCGACTTCGATCGGATGAACGAGGCGGCCCGGACGTTGTTCGACTATACCGACTTCACCAGCTTCAGCAAGCTGCATACGGACGTGAAGACCAACAACTGCCGCATCATGGAGGCTGCCTGGACGCAGGTGGACGACGTGACGTGGGTCTTTACCATCCGTGCCGACCGCTTCTTGCGTAACATGGTTCGGGCGGTGGTAGGAACTTTGCTCGAGGTGGGCCGCGGCAAGATGGACGTTGACGGCTTCCGTCGCGTTATCGAGCAGAAAGACCGCTGCCGTGCGGGCACGTCGGTGCCGGGCAATGCCCTCTTTCTGGTGGACGTCACCTATCCTGACTCTCTGTTTATATAGTTCATAACCGATATTTTATATTTGTTTGATCCATGTGGTTACTTCTTGCTTTTCTCTCGGCCGCGTTGCTGGGATTTTATGATGCTTTCAAGAAAGAGTCGCTGCGCGACAATGCCGTGCTGCCGGTTCTGTTTCTGAATACCGTTTTCTCCAGTTTGGTGTTCCTTCCTTTCATCCTGTTGTCCTTTTGGGCGCCCGACGTGCTCAGTGGGACGATGTTCGACATGCCCGTAGCGGGCTGGGAGGCGCACAAGTACATCCTGCTGAAGTCGTTCATCGTTCTTTCGTCGTGGATATTCGGCTACTTTGGCATGAAGCACCTACCGCTCACCATCGTTGGCCCCATCAATGCCACGCGTCCCGTCATGGTGCTTATTGGCGCCCTGCTGGTGTTCGGCGAGCGGCTGAACCTCTACCAGTGGATTGGCGTGCTGTTGGCCGTGCTTTCGTTCTTTATGCTGAGCCGTTCAGGTAAGAAGGAGGGCATCGATTTCAAACACAACAAGTGGATTCTGTTCATCGTTTTGGCGGCGGTGACGGGCGCCATCAGCGGCCTATACGACAAGTACCTGATGACGCAGCTCCATCCCATGCTGGTGCAGTCGTGGTACAACGTCTACCAGGTGTTCATCATGTGCCCCATCATTCTGCTCCTGTGGTATCCGCAGCGCAAGACGAGCACGCCCTTCCGCTGGGAGTGGACCATTGTGGGCATCTCGTTGTTTCTCTGCGCAGCCGATTTCGTCTATTTCTACGCCCTCAGCTACGAGGATTCCATGATTTCCATTGTCTCGATGGTGCGTCGTGGCAGTGTGGTAGTCTCCTTCCTCTTCGGCGCCCTCTTCTTCCACGAAAAGAACCTGAAGAGCAAGGCGGTCGACCTCATCCTGGTGCTCATCGGTATGTTCTTCCTCTACCTGGGCAGCCGCTGACAGACGGATATAAGGAGAATTTAACGTCGGACGGTCTTGTATCTTTCCGCGTTAATTCTCATATTTGCATCCGCAATTAAAATTCAATTGATCGTATGGCAGAAGATTTGTATATCAGCGGCGGCACGAAGGAAGAGCGCTATGCAGCCCTGCTCCCTCAGCTGGAAGGCCTCTTGGCGGGCGAAACCGACGAGGTGGCCAATCTGGCGAACGTGGCGGCAGCCTTGAAGGAGACGTTCGGCTTCTTTTGGGTGGGTTTCTATCGCGTGTCGGGCGACGAACTGGTGCTGGGGCCTTTTCAGGGGCCTGTGGCCTGTACGCGCATCTGCAAGGGACGTGGCGTCTGTGGCACGGCGTGGCAAGAAGCCCGCACGCTGGTGGTGCCCGATGTCGACGCCTTCCCCGGTCACATCGCCTGTAGCTCCCTTTCGCGCTCGGAAATTGTGGTGCCGTTGACCGACGGCGCGGGCGCGGTGTGGGGCGTGCTCGACGTGGATAGCAGTGAACTCAATACGTTCGACGAAGTGGACGCCCGCGGCCTGGAGGAAGTGTGCCGCCTGCTCCGTCGCAATGCAGACAAAAAAGAATAGAAGAATGAAGAAACTATATACCTTTATATCTGTAGCCCTTTTGGGCATGGCTCCCTTGTTCGGCCAGACGGCCAAAGATTGCTTCAAGGCGATGCCCGACAGCCTGACGCCCTTGTTGACGGAGGTCAACAAAGCCGACTGTATTGATTTCCTCGAAAGCAAGATGAAAGCGGAAGTGACTAATCGCTTGGGGCAGAAGTCCGAAATGACCGAACTTGCCCCCGACTATATCCGTATGCAGATGACAAGCCGCAGCTTTTGGCAAATGAAGATGCTGAATGTGAACGATTCGACGCGCGTTGTGTGCACGATTTCCACCGTCAACGGCCCTGTGCCCGACAGCGATGTCTGCTTCTATACCACGGAGTGGCAGGAACTTTCCGCCTCCTCTTTCCTTCAGATGCCTGTATTGGAAGACTTTCTTTCTGTCCCCGACTCTCTGAATGATAACGGTGTACGGCAAGCCATGAGTCAGGCAGATATGACATTGGTTATGGCCAACCTTTCTTCCAAAAACGACACGCTGACGTTCTCTTTTACTACTCCCCGCTATATGGACAGCGAGGCGAATGACGTGTTGAAACCTTTCATTCGCCCCGTGCTGAAATATGTGTGGAGGGAAGGACGCTTCGTTCCTGTCACTTCCCTTTGATTCGGTCGAATCCTTCGCCGTAAACGCCAATAACAGCGCTTTGTGATACGAATGCATTCGGGTCAATCTCCTTAATCAAATGGAAGATGATACCCGATTCACGCTTCTTGGCAAGGATGAATAACATCTTGATTTCCTTACCAGTATAGAAACCTGAGGCGTTGATTACCGTTACGCCGCGGTGGGGATAGACATTGATGCGCTTGCCTATTTCTTCGTATTTGTCGCTGATGATGAAGAACTGTACCGACTGACGGGCGCTGTTTACCACCTGGTCAAGAACAAAGCTGCAGATGTAGAGCGTTACGTATCCATATACAACTTTTTCCCAATCTTTTAGTACGAAATAGCTTGACGAAATGATAATCAAGTCACATATCAGCATCACCTTTCCTAAGGTGATGTCTCTGTACTTATTGATGATAGCTGCGATGATATCCGTACCGCCTGTGCTTCCGTTTGACGAAAAGGCTATGCCGATGCCGCTCCCACAGAAGGAGGCGCCAATAACACAGGCCATGAATGGTTGGTCGTGAAGCAGTGTGATGCCTTGCGTCACCCGTTGGATCAGCGATAGGAAGAAGGTTAGGGTGAATACAGCAAAGATGGTCTTTATGCTGAATTTCCATCCCAAGATACGGATGGCTAATAGCAGTAAGATGAAATTGATAGAAAAGTAGACATACTGCACAGGAAGTCCAGTTGCAAAATAGACAATAGAAGCAATACCAGGTACGCCACCAGTCGTAATGTCGTTGGGCAACAAGAAAACGGTCCATCCGATGCCGTATAAAATCATTCCTAAGGCTATCATAACGTAGTCCTTGGCTTCGTGAATAGCCGCTTGTTTGGATGGAAATTTGAGTTTTGCGTTCATTTTCTTCTTCAAATTTAGTATAAGGTCCTTGAAAACGGGCGCAAAATTAATTCTTCTTTTGTTCAGAAACAAGAAAAGACTACATTTTTCATTCAGTCCTTATGAGGATCGTAATCTATTGACATCATGACTTTTTAATTCTTCTTATAGAAGGAATTTTTTCCTCAGTTATCGGTATCTTTTTCTCCAATAGGCCAGAACTTTTTCTCCAGTTAGGAAAAAAGCACCGTTTTCTTCTCCTTAAATCATCGCTTTTCTCTCCCTAAATCATCGTTTTCTTGTTTTGCTCCCATAGAACTTACCTGTAACTGTAATTGTAACGCGCGCGCTCATGCGCATGAAAT
>NZ_JAAZTS010000043.1 GCF_019239235.1 Caecibacteroides pullorum
CCCAGCTCCTCCCGTTCCGTCACCGTGAGCCATCCCTCCTGCTCCAGTTCGAACAGGGCCGGATACACCCGCAGTTTCTCCGCTCCGCTGTGGGCGATGATGTCCTCCATCATTCCATAACTTCAGCTCAACCACCCAAAATCCTCCTCCAGGATTTCAGCAGCCAATTCCTCTTCATCCGAAAGACTCCGGCAACTATTCCTAAAATTCTCCCACTCCTTTTTCACGACTTCCCTGATATGGTCGCATTCCAAAGGATTCTTATACAACAATTTCCTGGCCTTTTCACACCAGAATTCCATTTGTTCAATATATTCCCAACCATCTTTCCGTTGGAAACTTCTCACAATAGCCTGCTCAGAATAAACCGGCACATATGGGAAGTCCGACAATGCTTTGATATTACGACCAAAGTCTACCACCGAACACGATTCACAGTCTCTGAAATTTCCCCCCGGTTTTCTGCTGCCTGTCAAACCAGTTTTTAGCCATCGGAGCCACCTTCTCACTAAAAACAAAAAGACTCTGTCTGCTGACCGTCTTTTCTCCACCCAAAAGGCTTTTGGTATAGACTACTTTCCGTTCCATTTCTGTTTTGGAAAGATTTCCGGTACTTTCATATCCCATTCTAAACTCTACCAGTAACAGGCGCGCATCGACCGCGCGGTTGTTGTGATACGTTCCAACTCCGATAACCGCATCTACCGTATTGTCGGCCTGCGCTTTGTGCATCACCTTCTTCTCATAAGAATCCATATCCAGGCATTCTATACGAGTATCAAAATAATCACTCCCCGGATAATCTCTGTTAGAGACTCCGTTCAGCAACGCCGGACACAACCGGTAAAGCGAATGCTCCCGTACCGTCTCATTCAGATACACCAGCTGCTCCATACTCCCTGATTCGGTCTATCGCTATATTGAACGATTCAAAAATCTCCCCGATTTCATGCCCAAGTGCCTCATAGCTGAACGCATGTCTGTTTGTATCCGACTGACGGGCCACATAAAAACAAGTATGGTCCAGTATCCCCTCCTTATTGGCAATGTCATGGATGGCCGATACCATATCCGGATTATGACTGGCCACCATAATCTTCAACCCCAACACCTTGTGGAGGAGCACCAGCATGCGGGCAAACTCCACAATCCATTGCGGATGCAGATGCGCCTCCGGCTCATCAATCATCAGAAGTGTTTCCTCGTTCAGGTATCCGTTTTCCAACAGCCGTTGCAGATAAGAAAACGTCTTGAATCCGGTAGCCACCTCAGTCAGCCTGATATGAATCTGTTGGTCACTCGAAACATAATTCAAACTGGGACTTCTGAACGAAGTATCGTCCTTCTCCAGAACCGCCTGTCCGTCCAGCAACTTTTTTATCCTAAGCAACAGTTTCTTTACCTCTGTCGATTCATTACTCTTGTTTTCTTCCGTCATCATCTCCCGCAGCGCATTCCAGAAACGATTGTTCGTAAAATCCGATGTGACAGACATGGGCGTATCCACATAAATGGCATTTCTCAGATTATACAAGTTAGAAAGATGTCCGTCTATGATACCTACTCCGTCTTCTTCCAGCTGTATATTGGAAGGCCAATCCTCTCGTAGTCCAAACTGTCTGTCCAGCATTCTGAAAAAGGTAGAGACCTCCCGCTGTTCCATGTCGTTGTAGAGCGTAGTAGTAAGCCTGTCCATCCATCGACTGGCCTGTTCGGTAAAATCGGTTATCGTCTGCCGGATCGTCTTCCCTTCTGCCTTCATATTCAGATACCTCATGACACGTTCCTTCCGCACCTCCGACATTTCCTCGTCCAAGTTCTCTTCAAGCGTATCCGTCACGATGGATAAAGCCTGTAAAAACAAGTCTCTGGCCACATCAACCTGCTTTCGCGAATAAGCGCCTGTTCCTCTCAGTTGTTCCTGAATCTCATAAAGTTTTCCTCTTGCAGAGTCCTGAAAAGCTATGCCTGTTTTCCTGATCCGTTCGATATCCTTACACACAAACACCATCCGATCCACCCACGCAGTCAACTTATCCACATATTCATGCAACAGGTTGTTCTCAAATTCAGCCGTTCCTTTAATTACATAATACAGCCACCGTGACAACGTACTTTTCCCGCAGCCATTGATACCCGACAACACTGTAATACCGTCAATGACAATATCCGCATCCTGAATAGCATGATAGTCGCGCAAAATGAATCGATATGTACTCATCGTATAAAATGAAGACGCATTAATTAGTTTGTAAAGCCAAGAAAATCCTTCGCCATGACAAAGTTATAAAAATATTCTATAGCATTACAAGGTAAGATACTATTTTCTTCCGTCCCCAAACAAAAATCGGGCGAAGCCGCCTCTCAGCCACTCCGCCCGATTTCTCATATCCTAATATTTGATATTTAATCTTTATGTAGTTCATTCCACACTTTATTCGGATTCATCCGTGTATCCTCTAATGAGAGAATAATAATATCACGGTTTTGAACCGTATAATAAAGTTTATTTTGAGGAGTCACGACACATTGACGAATAGTTTTATCTTGCAGGCTCAGCGTACCCATCACGTTCGTTCGTGCGAAGGTGAAGGGATCCTTGATCAAGCGGTCCACGTGGCTCTCCACTGCCAGGTGTATAGTTGCCGATGAAATCAGCAGGTCGTAGGGCGTGGAGATAATCAGTATCTCGCGGATGCCCGCCAGCATCAGCACTGAAATGAGATAATAAATCATCGGTTTGTCGAAGATGGTGAGCAACTATTTGCTCACCCCCTTGGTGATGCGATGCAGACGCATACCTATTCCCCCTGCCAGAACCATCCCTTTCAAATCTTCCTTAAGTATTTAAAATAGTCAAAAAGCGCTGTAATTCCGCATCCAATGGAAGTAGTTTCTCTACCTCAATCTCATCCAAGATATCTGGAGCTGATTTCAATTTACCGTAAGAGATTTTCTTCTTTTTCCCGTCCGATTCTTTCTCAAAAAAGGTACGGATTAAAATACTCAGTTTTTCAGAAGGTTTATTAATTGCTTCAATATCCTTTCCTCGTATCAAAGAATGATCTTCGATTTTTTCAGCACACCTTTTCCTTAAATATCCTTTAGCTTCCCCCCATAATATTCAGCTTTACCACCGTTTTCCTCCTATCATTCCGCAAAGCCACATTTGTCCGGGCAGGTATTCCCCTTCCCACTCAGGAAAATCCTCCTCACACTTCCGATGAACGGTTGTTGCATTATTGTCATCTTTTTCAAACACCAATATATCTTCCAGTTCAAATTGGTTGAGCAAGTACGGCGAATGCGTAGCTGCTATTATCTGGGTTTGCCTGGCCGCCATCTTTACCATTTCTGCCACCGAACGAATCATATCCGGATGTAATCCACGCTCAGGTTCATCAATGCCCACCAGGTTTCCCCGTTGTGTATTATAAAAAATGCACTCCAGCAAAAGGAAACGTAAAGTTCCATCTGAAATATGCAAAGAGCCGATGGCACGCTGCATATTTTCTTCCAACAACGACAGATATGAAAGCCCATAGCGATTACTGATGTCTATTCCCTTGAAGTGAGGATTCACCCGACTCAACATATTTTCCAAGCGTTCGAAGTCAAACCGATGATTCAGCTTAATATCATTCAATATCTGAGTCAGATTGCTCCCCGTTTTTCTCAACCGCACGTCTGTAGAATATTCAGCAGGATAGCGCAGCCTACTGTTCTCACCCACTTCAAAACCGGCATAGACAGCCATCGTTTCTATCGCTTTCCGCAAGGTGTAAGTCGACAGATAATGCTGAGGATCATTTATTTGCCGAAGCACCAGTTCCTGTCCGGATACTTCGCCGTCCTTGTAATCCTGCATAACTACCGTCCCGTCTTCCCTACGGGCGCTTATTTTCCCTGTTCCGTTGCTGAATTTCAGATAGTCAAAGATACCCCCTTGAGTATGGTTGCGTGTGAACACATGCTCACAAAGTGAATAGCTTGTACCCATCGGGCGCAGTGTAATGCGATAAAACACATCCGACGTAAAGTTGGCTGCCGCATTAAGTTTATTCAACTCTGCGTAATCGAAAACATAAGTTAACTGAGCGTAAGGAGTATTACGTTCACCATTAAAATTAAGTATCTGGTCACACCCGCCCCACTGTTCCTGTATCAATCGGCCAATTCCTTCACTCGAAACCCCTTCGCATAGCAGTCGTATGGCATTGATAAACGAAGTCTTTCCACTTCCGTTAATGCCCAGCAACAGATTGACTCCCTTGTTCAGCTTCACTCTCGTTTCGCCGTAAAAGGAAAAAAAATCTCTCAATATAATTTCTTTCAGCATACCTTATTAGTTCATATAGAAGTGGGCCAAAGATAACATTTTTTTTTTAAACAAGCAACCTTACCCCAATAATGGCCCCCTAGGCAATCCCCTTACTCCCCAAACAAAAATCGGGCGAAGCCGCCATTCCTCAGCTTCGCCCGATTTATTTGTCAATCCAATGTTTCTTCACTTGAAAAGGTCACATACCAAACCTCTTTCGAAACATCAGACAAACCGTCCACTACCCCATCATAAAAATTATTTTACCAACTCGAGCCCATTTCTCCATTATTTTGTTTACTTTTGTCCTACACGTTGAAGCTGCATGATTGTTAACCCTCTATTATATCAGGCCATGAAAAAATTTGCATTACTCACACTCCTCATTCTGGCAGGCATCTTCATGCCTATCCAGGGACAGAACCTTCTGTACACATTTCATTTCGATACCGTCAACGATTCGCCGGGAAAAGGATACATCAAGATATACGATAACCGGACGATCGAATACTACGGAAGCGGCAAAGATTCCTTCCACTACAAGTTTACATTTGTGTCAGCCAACCTTTTAGCCGATACATTCTTCTCTCTATACAGCGCCTCCGGCCAGGAGCAGTCAGAACAAAAGCCCCATGTCATATTCATAAGCGGAACCTACGCCCTGTATTCCGAGGTTATATCCAATGACACCATCACCCATGCGCTCAAACATTCCAATGAACATGCGAACGACAATCCATACACATCCCTACTGGATTCATACCGTAACCGTACAGGCGCCTTTATCAATTTCAGAAGCCTATCCGATCTGGAGCTTCCTTTGTCTATCGAAGGATGGATCATACCTCACACCGTCGACATCCCCGGCAATGAAAGTGAGAAGGCATATCCCGTGCGTACCAAGACCGGCAAATACGTCAACGAAACAAACTTGAAAGACTATGAAGTATGGACCGATGCCAACTGGCTTACCATACGCACCCAAACAGAAACCGCTTTCCTGCTGAAATGGGAGTCCAATCCCACCGGAGCCACCCGCAGTGCGAATGTATATGTCAAGGCAGGCGACAAAACCACCCAAATGACAGTAAGGCAAGCCGCTCTAAAGGCATCCATCGAACAAGTATGGGTAGAACACAACAAGCGCCAGGGCCTTGTCAAAGGCATGAAGATACACGTCCGGTTCCAGACTTATGGAGTAAGAGGCCTTCCCGGCAACTGTGCGGCCTACTTCAGCTTTGCCAACGGCACCCGCCTCATGGACTACAACGGCGCCTATCGTTCGGTAGACGGGCAAGTCTGCTGCGGCGGTTCCTTTATATCCAACTACGATTCCTGTATTTTCAACGACTACGTGCTGTTCATGCCCTACAGCGAACTTCACATCACCGGAAAAGCCGATTGCAAATTCCTGGTACAAGTCACGGTAGGAGGCCAATACATCTCCAGTCAGGAAGTCTTCTTCAATGTCTATTGACGCTTTCTGTTTCCGGTCCCCCACTTTCCAAACAAAAAAATCGGGCGAAGCCGCACAGTCGCTGCTTCGCCCGATTCTTCATACTCTATTCTTTTTATCTGATATATTGTCCTTCAACCCAATTATTTGTAATATGCTTTACCAAAATACGTCCTTGATTTTGCTCAAAGAAGACATACCACGTAGTCTTACGTGCACTCTTCCGCCTGAAGAAAGCATATTCTATATCCACGCCCAAATAAGCAAAATGGTAAGCCAACGAATCTGCAATCTTATAATGAGGGACATTCGGCAGTTGCGATATAAAGTCCACAATATCATCCACAATTTTTTCCGCAGCTTCATAAGTGGACAGATAACCCTCCTTCACCAGCGTTTGGGGCAGAATACTCAGAAAGTCCTCCGCTTCCGGTAAGATTCGAATTTCACATGTCTGCATAGATTTCCTTCAATTTCCCTTTGCAGGCATCCCGAAATTGCTCAAGCGTCACCCCCCGTTCCCATTCCTGTTCAAAAGTCTCCGATACCTTCTGCCGCTCCACGAAGTTCAGTACAGACTGCACATCTTCCAACGCCTCCATCCCCATAATCCGTTTCACCAGCTTCACCTTCAGCGCATCTATAGTTCCATACCCAGCAATCGGTTCATTCACCTCCTGCCTGCATGCCTGCTGCTTATCATATTCCTGCATCGTCTTCATATCCTTTCTTTTTCTGTTCCTGTCTTCGTATAACAAAGATACACAATTCCCCGCAGAAAACCAAATCTCCACAGCCACAATTACCATCTGTCTTCAAACAAATATCGGACAAATCCGCCATTCCAATCTATATTTTAAAACTACTCTAAAATCCTCTTGATTTACTCACAAGAAAAAATCACATTTCATTAATTTCATAGAAACAGTAAAAATAAATCCAATAAATGATAGAAGTTACGTACATTTTTGTAACTTTGCAAAATCAGTAAAATTTAATCAACCAAATTCTAATCATTAAAAAAACATTTTTATGGAAACACAAGATCAAAAAGAAACTTATCAATCCCCCATTGTAGAAGTAATTGATATGGAAGTAGAAGGAAGCATTCTTCAGGCCAGTGGCGTCGATAGCCCCGGTTGGGGACATGGAGAAGATTTCTAATTATTTATCACTTTATTGTCCGCCTAATGAAAAAACATATTATTCATATTTGTACCCTATTTTTCACGATAGGGTTGTTGTATTCATGTAACGATGCATACATCATCGACGAACAGCAAGCTACAAATACAACTGAAAATACAGAAACGGGAATTCCACTTCCCGAAGTTTTAACATTCAACTTAGCTACAGATTCCACTCCAGACACCCGTCTGGCATTTACCGAAGATTTCTCCGGAGGTCAAACGGCAATAACAAGTGTTTGGTCTCAAGGAGATTCTTTTATAGTTTTAGGAAATAAAAGAAACGAAAACAATCAAATCGTTGTAGATGACACCAAACAATGTGTGTATACACTCATTGATGGTGCAAACACCCCCAAAGGTACGTTCCAAGCGAATGGCCCGACTTTTTCCGCTGAATACTACAGCATGTATTACCCCTCTTCTGTGAAAAGTTGGGGAGATTTCTGTAGAAGACCATTGACTGGACAGATTCAACAGGGTAATGGTAGCACCTCCCATCTCAAAGATTATTATTCATTTGCCTATGAAATATTTAGCGATCCCAACTCACTAACTTTCAAGCCGTCAAGATACTACAATCAAACTGGGTGTATGAAATTCAACCTCAGTGGATTCTCTAGTTCCATAACCCCCACAGCCATCGAGCTGAGTGTTGTCGACAATGACGGAGCCATTATCCCAGGGAAATTTTATGAATTCGTTGGAATGTATAGCGGAAGCGAAGAATCCACCATACTCTCCTTGAAAGGATTTGGAGCGACCTCTTCCATTACAGCTTACATGGTAATGGCTCAATCCGACATTAAACTAGAAACTGACCACAACCTGCGTGTCACAGTTCACCGAGAAGAAGGATTACCAATCTATGCCGACAAACCCGCAGGAGGAAAAACAATTAAAGGAGGACTACTGAACACCATCACGGTGACTAGTGGATGGAAAGAGACCTATACTTCTACAGATTTCTCTGAAGATTTCTCAAACAAACAGACAGTTTACACCATTCAAAAAGCCTCTTCAGGCTATGGCATCGATATCTATCTCATGGGCGACGGTTTCAGCGACCGTCAGATTGCCGATGGCACATACGCCGATTATATGAAAAGCACCGCTAATTGTCTCTTCCAAGAAGAACCTTATACTTCGTTCCGCAGCTGCTTCAACATCTATTATGTTAATGCAGTTTCGGTAAATGAGGGGTATGTGGAAGGCGGTTCGACTGCATTTAGTGGTAAATTCGGAGAAGGTACATATGTAGAAGGAAATCACAACAAATGCCAAGACTATGCCAAAGAGATTTTTAAATCTGTTCATAATAAAGATATGAGTGATGAGGATTGGAATAACACAACCATCATTGTTCCAATGAATTCCAAAAGACATGCCGGTACTTGTTTCTTTGGTTCGAGTATATCTAATAGTACACAATCTGCCGTGTATGGTATTGGCTACTCCATATCCTATTTCCCGATTGGACAGAACGCCGAACACCTCAGCCAACTTGTTCTACACGAAACGGGCGGGCATGGCATCGGTAAACTCCTAGACGAGTATTTCTATACAGGTACTATCAGCCAAAATGATATCGAAACCAATCTCGACTATAGAAATAATTTCGGCTGGGGATGGAATGTGGACTATACTTCTGATCCTAATCAAGTTGTATGGGCCAAATTCCTTAATGATACCCGTTTCTCTAACCAAGGTTTAGGAGTATTCGAAGGAGCCGCCACCTATCAATACGGAGCTTATCGTCCTACGGAAAACAGTATTATGCGCTATAACACCGGTGGCTACAACGCTCCATCGCGCGAGGCAATCTATTATCGCATTCAGAAACTCGCCTATGGTAAGGAACCTAATTACGAAGATTTTGTTGCATGGGATCAAGCTCATCGCTCCAGTTTCAACATTACCAGAGCTTATAAGAAGATTTATCCCCCCACAGCACCACCTGTCATCATCAACCTTCCATAACGTGTAGTTCCCCAAACAAAAATCGGGCGAAGCCGCTCTGTCGCTGCTTCGCCCGATTTCATTCTTCAGGTATCTCCTCCCCTATCTTTCGGAGAAAGGTCAGGGATGAAGCTTCACCCGCTTCGCACTCCCCAGCTCCTCCCGTTCCGTCACCGTGAGCCATCCCTCCTGCTCCAGTTCGAACAGGGCCGGATACACCCGCAGTTTCTCCGCTC
>NZ_JAAZTS010000044.1 GCF_019239235.1 Caecibacteroides pullorum
AGTTTTTAATTATGAACAAAAAGTATCTAAGTGTGATCCTGTTCAGTGCCTTAATGCTGGGTACGACAGGAACGTTCACATCTTGTAAGGACTACGATGATGACATCAAGAACCTGCAAGAACAGATTGACAAGAAAGCATCTCTGGAGGAGCTGCAGAAGCAAATGGATGCTATGCAGGCTGATGTAGATGCTGCAAAAGCTGCGGCTGAAGAAGCAAAGAACAAAGCTCAAGAAGCTTTAGACAAAGCCAATGCTGCCGGCGGTGGAGATGTAACATCTGAAGAGCTTCAGGCACTGAAAGACGATCTTCAGGCACAGATTGACAAGTTGGCATCTTTGGAAGATGTACAAGCAGAAATCGATGCATTGAAGAAAGAGCTGGCAGATACGTATGCTACACAAGAAGCGTTGGATGCATTGAAAACGAAGGTAGACACTTTGTCTGATAAAGTAGCATCTATCGTAGGTAACTTGCTGAACAGCTTGGTATACCAACCTTCATTGTACATCAATGGTGTTGAAGCTACTGAATATCCGTGGATGAGTTATCAACCTATTACTACGACCAATGGAGCGGATTACGAGTTCACAAATAAAGAGAATACTAAATGTATAGTGGATCTCAAAGAGTCTCCTTATACAGAATGGAACTATACGACCCTTGGCAAAGCCAAAGAATATGATCCTGCTATTTCTGTAAATTATCATGTAAATCCGTCGAAAGCTAAGTTGGCAAAGGAAAACCTGAGTATTATCTCTAATGATGCAGAAGTAGTAAATACACGTGCATCTGTAGCTGTACCTCAGCTTGACGCAACAAAAGACATCACTTTGGAAAATGGTGTGCTGACTATACCTTTGGTGGCAGAAGGAAGCAAAATTATGGCAAATGGCATAGACAAGACTGAATTGTCTAAGGCTTCAATCTTTGCTCTGCAGGCTAATGTGAAGACGGAAGATGGTGAAGACCGTGTAGTTACTTCAGATTATGCTGCATTGTATGGTTCGACTATCACTCCGCAAGCGATTGCTTATAGTGTACCTAACTATAATGGCTTTGATATTGAAGCTGATAATTGCGAAAATGCTAAGAATAACGATGAATTATGGGGAACTGTAGGTGAAGCTCTGCAAAATCATCCAACTCTTCGTGTTGCTTACAACAGCCAGATTGATTTGAGCAAAGTATTAGCTATTCACTATAACCAGGTATCTTTAACAAGCACAAACGGTACACACAAAGTTTGGAACTGGGGTGAAGAAGCTCAATATGGCCTGAAGTATGATTTTGCACTGATTCAATATACGGCTGGTAATAACAAAACTTCTGATAGTAAGTATGTTGATCAAAACTTGATTAAGGAAGGTATTGTAGCTCCTCGCATGGTTGAAGCAGACGGAACTACATCTACTTCTACCGGTGTATCTTCAGTAGGTAGACACCCTCTGGTACGTGTACGTGTGTTGGATGCTAACAATGAGGTTGTTCTGCATGCTTATATCGTGGTAGAAATCGTTCAGACAATTGATAATATCATTACTGATGTATTCAACAAAGGTGAACAGAAGTTCGGTTGCGATGGTTCTAATCCTGAACTGACTTGGGCTGAAGTATCTAAACTCCTTTTGGAGAAAGTTGAATACTCGAAGGAAGAGTTCTTGGCGTTGTATAAGGTAGATAAAGATGCTCAGGGAGTTCTTTATCAATTCGAATTGAAGGACAACAAGTTTACTCAAATTTCTAAGGATGAAGATATCTATGGTACAGTAACTGAGAAAACTGAAGGTGCAGGAACAACAACTCCCGTTCTCTCTTGGGCTCTCAGCATGAATGATCAGCAGAGAATCTATGATTTGGATGGTCACAGCAAGACTATTTATGTAAGATACGTGAAGAATATTAATAATCCGAATACAACGACACAGATTGCACCGGTTTATTTGCCAATCAAGGTTACTGTAGTGAAACCTCAGGGTACTGTAGTGAAGAAGATTGCTGAATACTGGTACAACGACAGTAAGAACACCCGTCTGAATGTTCAATATCCAAAAGATGGTGGAAATACAGAGGACTTCACGGTTGATTTGGACCAAGTATGGGAAGGCAATAAACCGACATTCGGTGTAGAAGGGTTCGACTCTTATACTGCTACAATTTTAGCTAACAGAGCTGGAGCACAGGGTGGTTACAAATATTACTTTACTGCAGCCAACAATGGTGTGAAGGTAACAGACCAACTTGGAAACGAATATGAACTGTTCGCAGGAAACTCAGCTGCTGAAGTTAAAGTAGAAAAAGCTACTGATATCTTTGGAAAAGAATATGATGTTACTACAGAAAATGCATTGCTGCACGCATTGAAGTCTGACAAGGGTGAATATTTGAATGATGCATTGTATGCTAAAGATAGTAAAGGTGCAATCGAAATGATTGCTCAAATTAGCAATACTACAGATAAGTGTACTATCAAGTATCAGAACAATGAAACTGCAAAACGCATCTTGAACGCCTATAAAGATGAATTGGCAGCTCAGATTGGTATCTGTGCTTATAGTCCTTGCAACATCGCATTGTCTCTGAATGGTGCTACTTATCCTGCTAACCTGTTGCGCCCGATCACTATTACAGACAATAGCAAGGGAGAATTCCTGGATGCTCAGGCTAATGGTTCTACCATCAATATTGCTGAAGTATTCAACTTCGTTGACTGGAGAAATGTAAGCTTCTACAATGGTGATAAAGATTACAAGAACGTTTGGTTGTATGCATTCTATGGCTTGAATAAGATTGAAGTTAAGACAGCCTTGATTACTACTAACTTGAACGGTAACGACATCAATACGAAGCTGCTGTCTGAAGTAACCCAAAAGATTATCATTACTCAGGAGCCTAACAATACTGCTAAAGTTATCGACTTGAAAGAATTTAACGCTGCTAAGTTCGGTACAGAAGCTACTTGGAATGCAATTGTTGATGCATTTGGTAAGATTAAGTATGTAAACAACGGTAACAACGTTGAAACATTCAAGGTTCGTATTCCTGTAGACTTCACTTATACTTGGGGTACTATCAGAGCTTATGTTGAGTGTACTGTTAACTCTACAATGGGTCAGAACTAATTCTGAATACTAACTTATATGAAAAGAGGGTGGTCTGTTAAAGAGGCCCACCCTCTTTTTTTTAACTACAAAACAATAAACTATATGAAAACAAGTGTACGTCTATTAGGCAGTGTTGTCTTAACATTACTTGTCCTTGCTGCATGTACCGGAAAATCCAAGGAATCTCAGGCATCAATAGATCCAGATACTGAATTAGTCAAGGGATTGACTGCTAAAGATACAGCTGATTTTATCGGACTAGCCCAAGTCTGCATGGATACACTTCAGGCTGGAAAAATAGACGATGGATTAAACATGATATATTGTATCATAAACGATACCCTGATGCCGATGACAGATGAAATGCGAGAAAATATGAAGCAGCATTTTAAACGGTTCCCTGTAAAAAAATATCGGATGGAAGATTTTGAAATCAATGGATATTCGAATAATACAGTTAAATATAGCATCTTTTTCCAAGAGAATCCAGAATCTGAAGCCTGCATTAAATTTGCGTTCAATCCTATTCGCATAGATGATGCCTGGTATTTGACTCTAAAAAACAATTAAAGACAAAATAGACTCTTCTGTTTATTGCAGGAGAGTCTTTTTGTCTTTGTGAATTCAGCTCTTCACCATTCCCTAAGGTTCATATCTTCTCTCCGTGAACTTTTACTGAAATCCTTTGATTTAAAGCCTTTTACGTTGAAAGCAATAAATCCACTCACGCTTATGGCAAGAAATCGAGTAGGAGGAAAACGAAGTAGTTTTCTTCCTACTCGATTACTACCCATTCATTTTTTCTCTAACTGTCCAATCATTTTTCCCTAACTGGAGAAAAAGTTTTTCCTAACTGGAGAAAAAACAGCAGGCTGTACCGGCTGGTAGATCCGCCATCCTTCACAACCCATGCGAATCCGTACAGCGACTTAAATGCCTCAATCATCACCTGTATATCCTGAAATATTGAATTATCAGCTGCGAATATTTTGGAATTCCGAATTGATTGTATACCTTTGTATCAAAGAAAGAGGAAATATGAGAATTGTATCACATAAAAAGTTGAAAGAATTCTATGAAACCAAAGGGAGGGAAGACTCCCGGGTTGCCCTGGAACGGTGGTATGATATCACAGAAAAAGCATCTTGGAAAAATCTTTCAGAAATCAAAGTGGATTTTCCTGCAATAGATTATGTAGGCAACCAGCATTATGTATTCAATATCAAAGGAAACAACTATAGGCTGGTCGTAGTAGTGAAGTTTACAATCGGTTACATATTCATCCGAAAGGTTTGCACACATGAAGAGTATGATATGTTGGATTGTTCAACCATTTAAAAGGAAACGATATGAGCAAGATTACCAAAGAACAATATGATTTTGCGGTAGAAAGGGTGGAAGAACTCTTGCCGTTAGTTGATGACAACACGCCCGCCAACGATAAAAACGCCGTGGAACTCAGCATGATGTCCGACATCGTGATTGCTTACGAGAAAGAGCATTATCCGATAGAAAAGCCGACGGTAGCGGAGCTTATAGAACTTTCTCTGGAAGAGAAAGGTATGACGCAAAAACAGCTTGCCAACGAAATCGGTATCAGCCCATCCCGTATAAACGACTATATATCGGGCCGTTCGGAACCGACGTTGCGAATTGCAAGGCTTCTTTGCCGCATATTGAATATACAACCCTCTGCCATGCTTGGCATTTAAGTACGTGAAGGATGAACAGATTCACATCTTTCACCTTATTTCATTGTGTTACAAGATTTTGCAACGCCGTGAAAGCGTGAAGGATGCAGCGGGGATTTTGTTTTTAAAGTGGGATAGACAGGCCGTGAAAGATATGAAACCATCCCTCGGTCAGTTACTACTCATTGTGCTGAGACTTCCCAAGTCCATAGTTACGCCACTAAAGTGGATGTTTAGCGCGCTAAAGTAGGTAGTTACGGCGCTCATGTAGCCAATCAACCAACTGGCTCTTTCTTGTATAGGAATGATTGAGACGCTACAGTATGTCTACATCTTCAAGTTCAAGCTGTTTGCATGGCCGCGGATATGGCTAACACGGCGGATTTCGGATGGTTACCTTTCGGATGGTAACTACATAAATAAACAATAGACTCTTCTGTTTGTTGCAGGAGAGCCTATTTGTCTTTGTGAATCCCGATTCTCACAATTCCTGTCCTTAAGGTAGTAAGCATCTCTACGCTTACCAAAATGCTTCATCTACGTAACATTACTATTTCATTCTTCATATCTAACTTTGACGCCCATCACATCATGCCGCATTTCACGCTCACTACGATATAATTTCCCTTGCTTCAGATAATAATATTTTTGATATCCACCAAATTCAATATTGGCATACTCTAGGCCATCTTCAGCTTTGGCAGGCATCCATTTGCCTTCGTATGATACAGAATCATTAAAAATAATTCGCGTAGTTGAATCCGGGTTAAGCACAAATGTAATTCCGCTGGCTGTAAATGTGCCTTCATAAGGATGGCTCTGCTCTTTCTTGCTACAGGACGTCAGGGAAATAATAATCAAGAATCCTATAATTCCTAAAATTCTATTCATAACAATGTCTATTAATTAAAGAGGGTATTTCACCTCAGTATGTGAAATACCCTCTTGTATTATTTTTAGAATTTCAATATTGATTAGAGAGCTTTAGTCGGAGTTCCGGCATTGGCTTTTACCTCAACAGTGAAAATCTTCGTAAATGTCTTCCACTTATAACCAAACTTAACAGGGATGTAAAGCTTATAATCTCTGTTTACAGGTGTTCCACTGTAGTTGTTATAAGTCAAAGTTTTATTTGTAGAATTATATACTACACTAGTATTAGAGGGGAGAGGACCATTTTCCACACCTTCTGTTGGTATCAGATTTCCATCAACTAATTTCAAGTTAGAAGTAATCTGATCAGTCATCCAATCACCTTCTACTACTTCATAGAACTCCCACAAATCTTTCTCCAAACCAGTAGTATTTGCTACCACATAGTTCTCACCATGTGCATCTTTATTCCATGAAATGTAAGTGAAAGCATCCTTTACGTCAATGGTGCTACCGCCGATTGTTGCATCTGTGAAGTCTTCTGTTTCACCTTCTTTCATATCCAACGGCTCAATGATGAATGCTTCATACTCTTTGATTGTCTGTGTATGTTCAGGTGCCAACAAAGGTACAGTTACACATCCGTCACCATAACAAAGATCAGCTACAAGTTTAAGAGGTACAAATTCACCAACAATAGCTTTTGCAGCTTCTGTAGGAGCATCTCCTGAACGTGGAGCATGAGTCGGGTTTTTCTCTTCTAGTATAATATTGTATGTCATTTCATTAGGATCCAGCTTATTTGCTGTATAGTTGACAATTTCAGCAGCTTTTTCTCCATTGATATAAAGAGTAGTACCATCAGGACTTACTGTTGCAGTCTTGTCTACTACCTTGCTACCATCGAAATATTGATATACATATTTTGTATCGGCAGCTTCCAGTTTGTCAGCATCAAAGATGAAACGTACACCTTCTTCTGCGTATGCAGCATAATTATCAGGAGTTCTGTTTACACCCTGGAATCCACTTGTAACAGTCGGATAAAGTGCAGAGTAGTAGAACTTCAACCCTTCTCTTTCTTTATCAGTAAAGTAAATAGCACCACCAGCTCCTGTAGTCGGTTTAACACCCATATCATCCAAGAAACCGTTCAATAGGTCTGTATAGATGTTACATGTCGGGTTATTAGTAGTGTTATTTGCCCATGCAGGATTAGATTCCTGAGTATTGTAAACAATGGGGTTTACATTGAAAACATTCCAATTATTATTGTTCTTCCAATAACGTCCATCATATCCCCACAGATTAAATACCGGCTTGTAAATAGTACGAGTTAACGTAATCTTCAGTGTCGGATATGCGCCTGTCGGATCTTTCCAATAGCAAACTTTCGAGAAGTCCATCTTCTCCTGCTTGTTCCATTCAGGATACTTAGCTACAATATCTGCATGAGTTAATGTCCATAATAAGTTATATGAATCTACACCAGCTTCTGTGTTCTTCAAGATTGTAACAGAACCCTCACCGTCACCGTTCGTGCCATCGAAACCTGCATCAACATATACGGCATGGAATTCTTGTTTAGTCATACCACCTTCTTTAGCACCAGCGTAGATTACTTCATTCATTTCCTGAGTGCCCAATCTACCGTTATAATTGCCGCATACATAAATTGAGTCTACAAAATTGTGAGAAATAGGTCTTTCGCCAACTTCTTTTGCCCATTTGATCTTTATGTAACGTTGTGCAACCAGTTCGTTGTTTACGGTGTCACGCAATTCAACACGAACGATAGGCTCACGTCCTACTGCAGTTGCAGAAGTTCCACCTTCGCCAACGGTATAAACCTTTGAGGTCATGATACCATTTGTCGGATTATCTATTTCTGCAAACTTTTGTTGGTCAGTTTCATTTGTATTACCTTCAGGACCACCCAACGTTATGTAAGGCGCTTTTGCCAAATAGAAACGGAATGACAAACCATATTCCTTGTAGTTCTCCAAATCAATATGATTAGTTGCATGTCCAGTTTCGAACTGATCTTTATCAGTTGCGCAAACTTTAACCAAGTCTTTTAAATCCAAAGGCTGGTCATAAGCCCATCTCAAATCGATCAGTTCATTTGCTTCTGAGTGATAAACACATGCAGAGTCATGATAGTGAACATAAAATTCGCCTTCAGCATCTGTCTGGGTTTCGTTAGCGAAATCACCTGTTGCAGCTTGGTCAAATAAAGTTCTCTTATTAACTAAATACGGAACCTTAATTAACTCTTCTACACGAACGTATTCAGAATTAACATATACGCCATTCGTTTTTCCGCTTTCTACAGAATCTTTTTCAGCCTCGGTCCAATTTTCTTTGGAAATGGGAGCTTTCAAAGATGCCATGTAGAATGTTTCTTTGCTAGCGTTAACATCTGTTCTTCCAATAAAGCCCGTAATGGTCTTTTTGAATTTAACAGTCAAGACATTTTTATCAATGCTATGTGATACGGGTTGAATCGGGTTGTTCTCTGCAATCTCAACGCCTGCTTTTGTTACAATATTTTCAGATTTAATGCAATCAAAAATTGGGGTTTCAATATCTTCAGTTCTAACACCCATGTTAGGACTTACATGGAAGTAAGCAACATTGTTTTCTGTCGATATATATTTATCAGCCGCGCCTGTACCTTCGTGATCTAACCATGGATTGGTAGAGTGTGTTGAATGATCATTCACAACATATTTTTGCGGAGTATATTGCAATGTTGTCAATGTAATAGCAGCTATACCATTAACATGAGTAGTTGGAATGACAGACAAACTGGTCAATCGATGCCCTATTAATGCCATAACTTCTGCTGACAAAGCATCCACTTCTGCTGCAATTTCTGTGATTTGCTCTTCTGTGGCAAATTCACCTTTCAGCTTTTCTTCCATTGCAGCCAGCTTTTTATCCACTTCCTCTAACGAAGCCAATTTGTCAATCTGATCTTGCAATTTCTTCTCTAAATCAGCCAGTTCCTGTTCTGTTACGCTTCCTTCACCACTTCCGGCATTGGCTTTGTCCAATGCTTCTTGAGCAGTAGCTTTAGCCTCTTCAGCCGTAGCTTTAGCCTCATTGATTGCCGTCTGAAGTTCGTTTACTTTGGCAGTCAGTTCCTCAATTGAGGCTTTCTTGTCAATCTGTTCTTGTAAGTTCTTGATGTCGTCATCGTAGTCCTTACAAGATGTGAACGTTCCTGTCGTACCCAGCATTAAGGCACTGAACAGGATCACACTTAGATACTTTTTGTTCATAATTAAAAACTTTAAATTTA
>NZ_JAAZTS010000045.1 GCF_019239235.1 Caecibacteroides pullorum
ACAAAAAGTATCTAAGTGTGATCCTGTTCAGTGCCTTAATGCTGGGTACGACAGGAACGTTCACATCTTGTAAGGACTACGATGATGACATCAACAACTTACAAGAACAGGTGGACAAACTTAAGGATCTTCAGACTTCAGTAGATGGTTTGAAGACTTCCATCGACGAGGCTAAGGCTGCTGCCGAACAGGCAAAGAAAGACGCTGCCGACGCTTTGGCAAAAGCTCAGGAAGCTTTGGATGCTGCCGGTGGAGGTGATGAAGCATTGAAAGAACAAATCGCAAAGCTTGAAAAAGCAGTAGAAGAGCAGGCCCAGAAGATTGCTAAATTGGAAGAGTTAAGCGTGAAAGTTGCTGCGTTGGAGAGCAAAATTGACAACGCCGCTACAAAGGAAGAATTGGCTGCACTTAAGGAAGAATTTACTAAGCTGAGTGCACAATTCATGAATATCGTGGGCGGACGTCTGACAAGCACAACGCTTATTCCTGAATTCCACATCAACGGTATTCCAGCTATCACCTTTACGACTTTGCAATATACTCCTCAGGTATATGTAAAGGCTGAACACACGGGACACATCGCTGATGGTACGATGACAGACCATGCGACAAAACCATGGTTGGATCATGCTGGTGTAGAAGGTGCTAAACCTTTGTATATTTCTACAGAACTGAATGAAGTCAACTATCAGATGAATCCGAATATGGGTGTTACCAAAGATGACGTGGAAATGCCTTCATTCGATTGCATCAAGTCTACGAACATCACGACCAAAGCTGTTGATGTTACCAACAACAAGCCTATTGAAGTTACAGGTTATGACATCAAAGATGGTATCATGACTGTTACGTTCAAGAAGAATAAAGAGTTCTTGGGTACTATAATTGGAACTGACGGTGATGCTCATGGTGTTGATAAAAAGGAAACATTCTACATGGCTTCTTTAAAGACTCCGATAGCTGAAGCTAACTTGACAGAGGAAGAGAAGGAAAGTGGTGAAGAAGTAGCTGTAAATTCTGAATATAGCAGAATTGAGGAAATCGTTGCTGTTCCTTATCTGGCCAACAGCAAGACAGACTTTACGGCGCTTAAGGCCGGTGATTTTGCAGACGAGACTCAAGGTACTGGCGACAATCTGTTCTATGTACACTACCATGACTCAATCTGTCTGTACAACTCAAACAACAACGAATTGGTTGACGTTAGAGCTCAATACAACGAGCCTCTTGATCTGAGCAAGCTTGTTACTGTTTGTGTTACTTCAGTAGCTGACCATGCAAGTCACTCTGAACTGAAGAACTATGCAGACTATGGTTTGGAATTCCGCTTCGCTATGGCTTCAGCTAAATACCTGCAAGGTGATCTGAAAACAGACGAACAGGCATTCGGTAAGATTCTGAACGGTCACTTCCTGAAGTCTGAAGTATATGATGTAGAACTGGGCGACAATGAATATTCTAAGACATCTATCGGTCGTGAACCGATCGTACGCGTGTCTTTGATTGATACAAAGAATAATAACCTCGTAGCTCAGCGTTACATCAAAGTTCGTTGGACAGGTGAAAAGGAACAGACTATTCCTGCATACACATTCCCCGAAAACATCGTAACTTGTCATGACATGTGGCGTCAGATGTTCTCACAAGCTATGAACGAGAACGTTTATCACCAGGTTAAGTTCGACGGCGGACAAAGTATCAGCAAGACACAGTTCCATAGCATTTATAAAAAACTGAAGATTAACGAACTGCGTAAGGATGGTGAGAAAGTCGATTTGACTACATTAGGTATAGCTACTTCTACTGATCCTCTCAACTGGTATGAAGGTTCAGATAGAGTAAAAGAAGACGGAAATGAAGCAATCGTTGGTGCTCCAACAGAACCTGATTTGGTATTCACTATGATCGAAGATGCACTGGACAACACTTCATACAATCTGGTATGGGCTATGAATCCGAAGACTGTGGGTACTCTGGCTTATGCAGATGGCAAGTATGCTTCTACATTCGAAATCGATATTGAATACGTTGATGAAAGCGGTTTGAACGGTAACATCAAGCAGACATTCAAGCAGACCATTGTTGCTCCGACTCAGAAGTTTGCTTACCAAGGTACTTATTGGAAAGACGGTAAGGGCGAAGGTGTATTCAACGTGAACCCGATCGTATTCAACACTTCTATTGACGGTTGGTTAGGTGCAGAGAATATACCTCACATTTATCCGGGCTTAACAGGTGGATGTGAACTGAAAGACTACAGCCACATTGAAGCAGACTTGGTAAATGGTTATATCTATGAGCCAACCAAGAAGAAACCGACCAGCTTGGCACAGTTCATCCAGTACATCCGTGATTGCGCTGAAGTGAAGTTCGTATTCGATGAAGACAGATTCAAGGATTATGACTATTTGACTGGTTTTGTTCTTGATGGTACAAAAACTCAGTTGTGGAAATCAGTAGTAGGTACAGCTGTTGATATTGATCATTCAGCTCCGAATCCGAATATCGGCATGAATGATAAAGATATATGGGACTATAAGCAAGACAATAAGTTGGCTGCAACTATCAACAACTTCATGTCAGCTACTACTCTCGAAAATGAAAAGAACTTGCCGTGGGATTACAGTGAGCCATTAGGTGGTGTTGACGTGGATCAGTGCTCTGCAATCATTCGTCTGCATGAAAACGATGACTTGAACGGTACAGATGCAGCAAAAGAATTGATCGGCCGTGCAGTACCTGTTAAGTTGTTGGTTGAATACAACGCATACAACGTCATCCCCGTTCAGAACTTTGAAGTATTCTTCATCAAACCTCTGGATGTTGACGGAACAATCGGTGAAAACTTCGTGGATGCTGAAATCGACGGTAGCTTCTTGAGCGTAGCCAAGAACTTCACATTCACAGACTGGAATGATTACAAAGTTGCTGCTGCAGGTATCAAGGATGCTGATAAGACTGAAACAGATAAAGACGACTATGCACACCAGTTGTATGACTACTATGCTGTGAAAGAAGTAACATTCTTGACAGATAAGACTACAACAAGCTTGGCATGGGATGCTGCAACAAGCACTTATATCCACAAGGATGGTGTGAAAGACGGTGTATTGCCAACCGGACGTTCTTTGAAGATGATGAATTGGGTTGAAACAAATCCGAAGTCTTCTGCTACGGAAGTTCCTTCAGATCCTACTCACTTGGCATACTTCAACAACTCCGGTACTCCGGTTAACGTTGACTACTTCCTGTACATTGACGTAAATGTTCAGTACAAGTGGGGAACTCTTTCTAAGAACGATCTGCAAGTTAGAGTTTCTAAAGCCGGTGGTACTCCTTCTGGTGAATAATGAATATGTTCTTTAAATGACTTAAATAAAGAGGGTATCCTTTAGGGATGCCCTCTTTTGTATCCAATAATTATATACTAAAGATATGCAGAAACATTTTATATTTATTATTGCAAGCTTTATTACCGCACTTTTCGTTGCCTGCGGGCCAAGTGTCAAGCAACATTCGTTCGATGGAGTTTTCTTTACTGAATCCGGTATACGTTTCGAGCTGAAACCGGACTCTACCACACTCATCCTGTTCCAGGATAGTACGACTTACGAAGGTACATGGACCATTTCGCATACTGCAGACAATCAGGAATATGCCAACATCGAGTTTGGTGGCTATCCGAAATATTACTATTTGAAAGATTCCAAGCTATATTACGAAGAAGAAGATATGCTCAGCGATCAATTCTCTACTCCAGTTGTATACGCTGATTAATATTACTTACTTTATTTTTCTGAAGTCGTATATTAGCTTTGTAACTATCAATATTATTACGCTAACTATTAACTTTAGAAACATAACTATGGACTTTAGAAATTGTGAAGTCGTTAGTTGCTAAAGTGAGCTTGTTCTATAGTCTTTCGCTTAGCATATGTCTCTCACTTCTGAATTTTACTTCCAATTGTATCCTCCACGCTTTCACAGCTTTGTAATTTGCTGTAAGACAATATGATATTGTGAAAGATAATTGTGGGTAGATATACTGCTTTCAACGTAAAAGACTTTAAATCAAGGTGTTTTAGTGAAACTTCACAGAAAGATTATACGAACCTTGAGGGGAGGAATTGCGAGAATCAGGATTTATAAAGACAAAAAGACTCTCCTGCAATAAACAGAAGAGTCTATTTTGTCTTTAATTGTTTTTTAGAGTCAAATACCTGGGCAGCATCTATGCGAATAAGATTGAATGCAAATTTAATGCAGGCTTCACATTGTACTCATTCGTTGTATTCTAATCGGTTGATTTATCCAATAGTTTTTGTCCAGCATCTTTTACTGCGAGCCTCCAACCATCCTTGCATTTAATAGGATTGAACATGAATCCTATGGTGTTTGGAGTTGGATCACCAGCTTTCTTTTCAAAGAATTCAATAGTATATTTCACCTCATTCACTTCGTAGGAATAAAAGGTGTAACTATCTATCTGATAGGCTAAAACGGGGAAAAGTTTAAACATCTTTTTCAGTTGATCCGCCTTACTCTTAGTTAATGGAGTGACCTTTCCATCATCCTGCAAAAGTGATAGCATACCTAATGCCATGTCTAGTTCTCCAGCTTTCAATGCCTGCATACAGCTATCGCAACGTTGAAGTACCGCAACGGTGTCTTCCTTAGTCAGTGTCTCCTTGAATGATGGCACGGAAGCATCTCTTGAACCGCTGCCGCAGGAATGGGCAAAGACGAGAAACAATGACAATATAAGAATATAACCTAAATTTTTCATCGCTTTATATTTGGTTATAGTTAGTAAAAAAGAGAGTGTGCCTCTCTCGTCAGGGAAAAGACACACTCTCAAAAATCTATATAATCACTTCGGATTAGTTACCCATAGTATGAATGACCTTGCAATCAACGTATGCCTTGATATCACCCCACTGATAGCTGAACTCAACAGGGATGCGTACCCAGAATTCTTTTACGTTGTTGTTGTTGTTATCATACTTGATCTGACCGAAACCAGCTTTAACTCTATCATAAATTGTAGCATGAGCAGATGCCAATACATCACTTGTGGTAAAGTTAATTGCATTTTCGTTGATTTGATCAAACTTAACCTCTTTGCTAACTGTAGAAAGCAACGGAGCTCCATCAAGTTTGTCTTGACCAGCACCTTCGCCCATACCTAAAGTGGTAGTAATACCATCGAGATCTACCGTAGCACTCTTAAAGTTGTAATAAGCAAATAACCATGCGTTCTTAGTATCGATCGTATTACCGTTTTCTGCTACGAACACAACATCACGCCAATCGTTGAAATCAAACAGATCAATAATGTTAATAATTGAACCGTTGGCTTCTGCATCGGTGAATGTCTTTCCATCTTTGCCTTCGATGTCTACAGGACGCTGGATTCGTGCCGGATAAACATTGTCAGACAATGAGAGAACTACATCGCAGCTTGAATAAGCTGTGATACCAATCAGAGCAGTCAAAGACTCCTTGTCGTCATGTGCATAGGCATTCAAGATGTCTTTTGCTACAGTATTATTCTGATATTCAATACACGGATCATTCTGATAAGGAGTAGCAGTACGTCCGTTCTGGATCTCTGCGATTTGAGTCTTCGTAGTACCGTCAAATGCATACAATTTAGTGTTGGTATAGAATCCCTTGGTTGCATTGAATGCGCGTTCCAGCTCAGTTGCTTCTACGTTAGTGAAATCTTTACCGAAGGTATAGATCTTACTATTGCACATGTCTGTAGCTGTCAGGTCATCTACTTTCAGCGTATATTCCTTGCCGCTTGCACCTTTGATCTTCTTGCCGTCAATTTCAGGACGGAAATAGTACTTATATCCACCATTTGCTCCGTTCAGAACTGAAAGGATAGTCGGCGTATAGGAAGTAAATGTACCGTTAGAAATTTTGAATTCAGGTTGTTGCACATTAGTAGAAGTCAATGTCCAAACTTTCCAAGGAGCGTTCAAGTTGTTTACGAACAGAGTCGGGAATTTATTATCATACGGCTGGTCAACATTTACATGGATACCTTGACCACCCATCCAAGTTGAACCATACCAATGATCCATGTTATCGCTGTACCAGTACTCTGGAATGCGAGTCTGTACATTAGCAACAGGTTTTTCTACATGGATTGTGATAGGCAAGTAGATAGCCGGATAGTTTTCAGACAATTCTGCGTCAGCCGCATCACGTACGTATCTTACGTATACAGTCTTGGCGTGATCTGCACTACCGGTGTATTCGCCTTCGTCAGCCTTGCTCAGATAAACCGTCTGCATTTCGCATTGATCAAGTGTCCAAGCCAAAACATCCGTAGTCGTACCACCCGCATCATCTGTTACTTCTTTAATTGTTCCGATGTAGTCTGTTGCTAAAGCATACGTCAGTTCACCAGTTCTTACAAACTGTTTGGCTTGTTCATTAGTAGCATCACCAGCGTTAATAACATCCAGTTTGTATAGTTTGTTGAATTCTTCCTTGCTAGTGACAGATGCCATTTCAAGTACCTTGTAAGCGAATTCGTCCCAAGTCAGCACTGCTTTCATTGCATAACCGGTTTCGTCATCGGTGCAACCAAAGTTGAACTTACCTTTGTCGAAGAAGTCAGTTTCTTTGTTTACAACGTCGCGTACGATTTCCAGCTTGATGTAACCGTCCAGAATAATTTTGTTTTCACTATCGCGAACTAATACCTGAACCAGCGGATGTCTACCGATAGCAGATACGCCCTGCTCGCCCGGCAGAGAAATACCTTCACCTCCGTTGTCTTTTACAACACATGCAATAGCTTTACCACTACTAATCTTAGTAGGATCCAGATACTTACTATCGTGCGTCTTGTTTGTACCCACTTCATACTTCACCAAGTTAAACTCGAACTTCATACCGTAGGTGTTGACAGCTTCTTCTACAGTCATCACCTTATGTACTTTTTCGGAGCTCTTGCTAGTGTTGGTGTCCCAAGTGTAGTGCAGACAAAGTTTCTTCAACAGATCGATACCTTCCTTGTCGTCATATGCCAAGAACAAGCTGGCCGGAACCGACTTTTCGGCAGCGCGATATGGAGCTGTGTACAACTCATATTCCTTCTCTGTTGGTGCGCCTGGACAATTATCATCTTTGTATGATGACTCTTCGGTTTTTGTACCGTCATTGTATGCGATAGCCACCGGAGTGATGCGGGAAGCATACAGCATAGCGTAGTCAGAAGTAATGATGGTATCTCTGTCACCCATCGTGGTGAAATCGGATGTTAATGCGAAAATCGTAGCGTCGTTTTCACCGTCGCCTTGTGCGCTTTCGATTTGGTTGTCACCATAAGCCTTGCTAGCAATCTTGCTGCCCTGAGCCTTCAGACCTACAGAAAGAACTCCGTTTTCTACTTTGGCAGACTTGGAAACGTACTGAATCAAACTTTCTTCACCTGCTGCACGGGAAATAACTTCTACATTACGATTAATGAACTTCAATCCCTCTTCATCAATTTTTGCAGATGTCGGATTGATGTTGTAATTAACTGTAATCGTCGGGTTGAATTCACCGTATGTCGGTTTTTGGGCGGGAATTGCATAGTCATATTCGATGCCTTCCGTGTACATACCCTTGATTGTAAAGGCAGATTTTTCGTTTGTAGTACCAGTCGTTTCAGATGCATTTTTGTTTTGATACGGATAGTACAGATAGCCGTATTCGGCAGCTTCAATACCGTCTACATACAAATCAGGGATGAATACCATAGACTTCAGGTCAGTCTTTACATAGAATTTAGCACTATCCTCACCAATTGTAATGATATAACCGATTACCTCACCGTCTTTTTGGATTTCAGTAATAGAAGCGTTGAGTGTCGGTTTCTGTACGCCTTCAATCTTGATGTCGCCATAATACAGGTAACCATCTTCACCCCATGCCAATAATTCGGGATTAAATGCGGCTGGAACTTCTGGAGTTGCAGGAAGAGTTGCTTCTGAAATGACAGAGCCGTCAGCTTTCAGATAGATTTTACCATCTTTTACTTCCAGACTATAAGTCGGAACATTGGTAGGCATAGGAAGTTGGAATGTCTCTCCATTGCCGCCTGTCACCGTCAATTTCCCGGTAGCCGCATCATACTTGACTGCCGTTACATAGCTACCTGCAGCTTTCTGCAAAGCATCGATGTCTGCGACAATCTTGTCCACTTGTTCTTGTAAGTTGTTGATGTCATCATCGTAGTCCTTACAAGATGTGAACGTTCCTGTCGTACCCAGCATTAAGGCACTGAACAGGATCACACTTAGATACTTTTTGT
>NZ_JAAZTS010000046.1 GCF_019239235.1 Caecibacteroides pullorum
AGACTGCAAAGTTGCAAAATCAAGTCCGTTTCATCTCAAGAAACCACGTAATTGACTATATTTCAATAATTTCAAAGAACTATTTATCAACTTTTACGGGACAGTAGTGGTTTCAGGATATTTTTTATAAGGTGCTATCATTATTTGGACGGGATAAGTTGTACTTATTGAACCTTTAGCTCCTTTATAGTTATAAGCAGAAAAAAACTCTCCAAACGATTCAACCCACTTACGTGTAGTGTTGATTTGTTCATTCAAAATGATTTCAATTGTACCATTATAAGTGTACCATTCATTTGTCTTTCTTCTTCGTTTATTTTCCTTTTTGCTGACATTCTCGTTGTAGTCGTAAATAGTAATTTTACATCCATATTGAGAGGGATGTTTATCATGGTCGTGAATCACAAACGATGAATATGTACCAGTCATAGCTAACCCTAAATATAAATTTTCCCACTTACCCCAATAACCATCTACATTGTAATTGGTAGATTTAATAGTAGCCTGTGAATAAGCCGAAATAGCACCTACAATCAAAAAGGAAATAATCAGCCTAACTTTTAAATTGTTCATATTAACATTTACTTGTGCCACTCAATACCCGGAAGAAGCGATTTTACTTTTGATTCTGCCCATATAAAGAAAGGGTGTGGGTACTTTGGCTTATTATCTTGTTGAGGCTCTCTTATTGCTAAGAGTTCTGGACTGCCCGTCATGTATAATAAGCAAAGCCCACACCCAAATAGTATATAGTTTACCCTATGAGAGGTAAGTATATAGCTATGGTGTGGGCGTTCCTGCCTATTATCCACATGACGAGAATTGTCCAGATTCCAACAAGGGATAATTTAGCTAAACGCCCTTTCGTTTTATATGTCCTTTCAGTTTCCTAACTCATTAGTCCACCGAAATTGCCACAAAGTTATTCAAAAGTGTTTAGCGTTGCAAGAACTTTGCTTATTATTTGCTAATCAAGTAGGTAGAAAATTAATCTCCACCTATAAAAGTATAAAGTTATTAATTCTTTTACCTGTATGCGAATTAGAAGCTAAGGCAGTCGTATGTATTCAAAAGTTCTTCCTGTCTTAGTCCAAGATAACGTTTTGTAATGGCAACACTTGAATGATTGAAAAGTTCCATAAGTTTAATCAAAGCTAATTCTGCATTATCAGAGGATTCAAACACTTTTCTGCCAAAGGTTTTTCTTAATGAATGAGTGGAAAAATGGTCAATCTTTAAATTGTACCTGCTTTTTAATTCTTTAAGTACAATATTCACCCATTGGATAGAATAAACCTTGTTCTTTCCTCGGCCTGATAAAAAGCAAAACTCATTCAAGTTTTGAATATCTAAAGCCGTATGGCAGTCCTTAATGTGTTTCTGAAACTCCTTATTAATTCTCACTTCTCTTCGTTTGCCTGTTTTCTTTTCTGTAATGGAAAACTTAGCTTCTTTATTTAGAAGCATATCCCAAGTAAGTTGTAACAAGTCAGAAATACGTAAACCAAAGAATATGCCGCACCCAACAAGCAGGCTTATTCTATAATTCTTATCCCTGTATAACTTCCTCACTAAATTTGTAGCACTGTCCCATTGCAGGCAGTCGCTTGTTGTATAGCTATTTTTTAAGCTCATGTTATTTCAATTTTGTAGGTTTGGCTATAAAAGTGAAAGTAAATTTGAAATTCATTTCGTAACAGATTGATTATCAAATTACTTTCACTTCTATAAATTAGTGAATCAATAGATGCATAAGACTAGTATTGCTAAAAACCAAAATATGCCTATCGTTACAAAAGGGTTAATACTGCAAAGCAAAATAAATACAGCTGCAAATACGGCAAATCCACATCCTGCCTTTGTCATTGTGTCTTGATTTTCTTTTTTATCCATAACTTAGAATTTTAGATGTTCATAAGAAATGAGAGATACTCATTTCTGAATATCCCTCATTGTGTAAAATCAGTCAATAAACCATTTGTAGTGTTCGTCACCATGTAAAGCCGCATTAATGCCTTGTGCGATCTCTGTTGCATTATAGGCTCTATCCAAGAAAGAATCTATATAGCTTGACTTGTTTGCGCCTGTCAGTAGATTGTAGAATCTCCACATAGACAAGTCACCGCCAAAACCACTAAAGTTCTCGTCTTGCATATAAGCCTTTGCCACGCTGTTAATTTGCGTATCTGTTATAAGTAAACGGGGTATGCTTTTCTGATAGCCTTGTGGCAAACATTGGTAAAGACGCATTTTCCCAAGGATCTGTGCAAACTGGTGTTCAGTCAGATAACTATTCCCAAGCATTTGCATCAAATGAATGTGTTTTGCAGGGTTATAGGCATGAAACATTTCCAATACAGAACGATATAAATCACTTGTGCTTGAAACTTCCAAATTGCTTAAATATCCGTCTGTATAAACACATAAATTGCAGCAAACCATGTTCTTGAATCCAACAAAAACCTTGAATTTTTCAACAGTTTTCTTTGAATACAGATTCATCTGATTATAAGCACGTACACCACCAACTGAAAGAGTAAGTTCGTTTCCCTCTACCGTTTCATAAATAGTGGGAATCTCAAAGCAAAACATCATACGTTCAAAGTATTGTGTCTTGTCACTTTCTAAAAGTTGGTTTGCAGGCTTATGAATCGCTTCAGGGATTCTGCCCTTGACAATGTGAGAAACACGAATGTCCGGTTTATCAATCGTTTCACCGGTAAAGAATGAGTTTGCAGCATCCCAAACCGTTTCAATAAAGGCATTGTGCGAAATTGTTAGTTCGTTGTCCTTACTGAATACTGGAACTATGCAGTCATTCTTTAAATGCTGTAAATCAATCTCCATAGTGTTAGCCTCTATAAAGTGATTTACTTTTTTTGCTTTTGTAGTTTCTTCTGAAATTACTGTTGCATCCTCTGCATACTGATTGAAGTTACTACTTCTTTTCTGTGCCATGGCAGGCAATAAAACTAAATTTCCCATACTTGATTTTTTTAATGGTGAATGATTAAGTTTATTTTTTGTTTTTATTCAAATATGGGTAGGGGGACTGAAAGGTGTAGTTCACTCGTTTGTATATGGCACTCTCTTATTTGAAAACAGGAATAACACGACAAGTGGAGGGGGATGTTTTGACGCTATCGGTTTATAACAGTACGTGTGTCTATTTATCGGATAGGTTCTTTTATTATGATAGGTTATATCTTCCAATATCGTTTTGAAAGTTGTATATTACTATAAAATTGTGTAGTCCTATATGTATCATATTGTAGCCGGAGGATTTCAATTTCTGAGAATTCTGAAAAACCGGGAATAGGCTGTATGCTGCTTTGTAATAGACCTCCAAGTATGAAAAATAGAGTAGAGCTATATGTAGAGTCTTATTTTTGTGGTTGGTGGTCTGTTTGTTTGGAAGTGTCCTTAAAGATGTATATATTTGCTTACATCAAGATCCAAAAGGGAAATGTTTACTGTCTGACCCTTTCAACTTGAAAATCAACATATCTACCTCATTACAGATGGAAATAAAACCGAAGGCTATGCGTTTCGGTTTTATTTTGTGGGTACTGTCTGATTTTCTTTCCTGATGTTCTTAGAAAGATAGATTGACTTCAAGATTTATTGGACTGTCTAATTTTTTATCCTGACTTCCTTAATAGTAAAGATTAAACCGATGGAATATCGGACACAGATTCTAAGATGCGGATATGTTGGATTTTAATTTTATGCTATGGTTGAAACGATAAAAGTACCAGCTAATGTAAATTATTTGAATGAATGGGTAGGCTTTGAGCTACCAAGAGGAATTGTAAACAAGGGAATAACAGGGTGTGGAGCTACCACCCTTGCCATTGAAGATGCACACAAGACTATAATTTGCAGTCCAAGAATCAATCTGATAAAAAACAAAAGTAGGCAGCATAAAGGGACTTTGGCTGTCTATGGTGATGTGAGGAATGTAGAGATTGAAGATTATCTAAGAAACACCCCCAAACCCAAATTGCTGGCGACGTATGATTCCATTCCACGATTGAGTAATATTATTAAGGATAAGTCAGATTGGAGAGTAGTTGTAGATGAATATCAGTATATTCTGATAGATAGTGGTTTCAAGTCAGAAACAGAAATGCTCTTATTGGAAGAGTTAAAAGAGTTTCCGTATGTCACTTACCTGTCTGCCACTCCCATTGCAGACAAGTATATGTTGCAAATGGATTGGTTCAAGGATATGCCCTACACCATTTTGGAATGGAGCAATGTAGAGAAAAGGTTTGTCAATAGAGTGCAATCGAAAAATCCGATAAACAATGCCGTTGAGATAGTCAGGAACTATCAAAGAGGGATATATGCTTCCACTCTTGTAAATGGTGAAAGGGTTGAATCGAAAGAGTGTGTTATCTTCCTGAATAGTGTCACCAACATAGTTAACATTATCAAGCAAACAGGTTTGCAATCGGATGAAGTGAATATCATTGTGGCTTTTACAGGTGAAAATGAGTTTCTTGTAAAGAAGCTGGGTAAAGATAAACAAGGTAAATATTATGAGATAGGCAGTATTCCATTAAAAGGAGAGCCACACAAGAAATTCACTTTTTGTACTTCCACAGCTTTTGCTGGATGCGATTTTTATTCTACGTGTGCATCCACATTTGTAGTAAGCGACAACAAGAAAGCCTACACCTCCATTGATATTGCTACGGAGTTGGCGCAAATAGCCGGTCGGCAAAGATTAGAGTGTAATCCGTTCAGGAACACGACTACTTTCATTTATAATGTAGATATTGGAGAAAGCAGGGATGGGGCTTATAAGGCAATCTTAGAAAAGAAATTTCAAGATTCAGATGAATATGCCAAACTTAATAACGGCTTAACGGGCAGAAATAGGGAGTTCGCCATCAAAGATCTTCTAACTTGCCAAAAGCTGAATAAGTATAGTGAACATTACGTGTGCTTTAATGAAACAACCAACCGTTTCTTTGTAAACAATATGGCTTATTTGAATGACTGCTTTTCTTATGATGTGCAAAAAGAAAATTATTTGGATGGTATTTCGGTAAGAAAACAGTTAGAGGATAGCGGTTTTAATGTCAATAAGAACGAGGTACATTCGGATTATGAGGAACAGTTGGAGTGCATCATCAAGAAAGAGGGATTTTCCGATAGGATGAAACGCTATTGTGAGTACCGCAAGAACAAAGAAAACTGCCAATATTTCATTGCAGATGTAATCATGGAACGACAATATGAAGATTTGAGGTTATATTATGATTCACTTGGTTATGAGCGAATTAAGGCACTTGGTTACAAGGAAAGCAATCTCAAAAATGAAATGATGAGCAAACAGGCAACTTATCATCTTTATAAGGAGTTTAGGATAATATTTCCTGTTGGAACAAGGATGCTTACCGATATTATAAAACTGAAAATGGAGGAAGTGTATGTAAGATATGGAATCAGGCAAAAAGGAGTAGCAAGCCATTTGGAAAAGAAGTTTGGAATCAAGATAAAGCTTGTAAAGATTCCTTTGGCAGATGGTAGTCGGAAAAGTGGCTATGAGTTTATATAAGAATAGAGGGCAAACCGTGTAATACGGAATGCCCTCTATTAATGTATTCAGCTCTCTTTTCTATTGTCATGCAATTCTATCTTCAATTAGTTTGAATTGCTCAATGACCTTTTCTTCTATGAGATTGCCCTTGTCATTGTGCATAGCTTGGCAGTCATTAGGTGTTATCCGGCTGAATATTTCAAAGGCTTTATCTTCTCCACCTTCATTAAATAAATCAGAAAATCTTTCCGACAAGTATCGTTTGGAGATGTCTTTGTCAGAGAATCCTTTAGCCTTGCAAAGCTCAATGAAGTGGTCGCCACGTTCTATATTGTGGGCTGGAATAATTGGCTTTTTCACTTTGCCTCTGCCTTTCTCATCCTTGCCTTGACAAAGTAATGACAGGCTTGTCTTATTCATTGCTTTGGGATTATTGCAATAAATGATGTTCAATGTGCTTAAAGGGAATCCATTAGGATTGTCCTCTGACTTAATTAACTCTTTGTATCTTGCAAGTAATTCTTCTTGCTTCACATTAGCCGCACCACGCACATAGTCATCTGTTTTCCAAGGTGTTTTTGTGATGTTTACGGCAGAAATGTATTCTGCTACGCTTTCTTTTTCTGCAAGTTCTACGAGTATGCTAGGCACTTGGAATGTGGGCTGTCTTTGTTTCTCTTGTTCAAAGTTGAGCATGGATACTGCATAAACTCGATGTTGTCCATCAATAATAAGGTAATAACCATTCGCATCTTCCTTGTTAATTTCATTGCCATTGATGTCAATTAGAACAATGTCACCATTGGCAATTGCTTCCTCTGCACGAATAACCTGAATTATTTCAGCCTTACGGTAGCCCTTAACTTTCATCTCAGCATATAGTTTCTTGACGTTTGCGAGATTTACTTCACGGTTAATTCCTTTAGCAAAAGCAACTTTACGGGTGTCGTTACCTACTTTAACTTCCACTTCAAAATATTTATTTTGCTTCATTTTTATTGTGTAATCAGGGATAAACTTGCCACAACGTGTGGCTTGCTGTTCGATTACGTTGCAAAGATATGGAGGTTGGAAGAAGTATCTAGGGTATGAAAAAGGTATGGCAATTCTATACCCCTTTAAAATGAAATGATATAAAAAAAGAAAAAGCCCTGTTCCTCATGATTGAGAAACAAGGCTTATGATAATGCTATAAATTATATTACATCAAGGGGTTGGGTATATACTAGAATGTCCTTTTATCTCTTTGTTTTTATATTGCTTAAAGAAACTTTTAAGAGTATCGGTATCTTCTAAGAAGTTTGTATTTTTAGAAAGTTGCGTATAGTAAATTAACTTGGATATGAGCAGGGTTTTGTTGAGTGATGAGGTTTCACCTTTTTTTCGTTTGCCTTTAAATTGAGGTTTCAAGTCAAAAAAGTATTTCAACAGATGTGCAAAATACCATATCAAAACAGAATCAGATTCATCATTTCTAGGAATGAATGGAGAATCTCCTCTGTTCACGTCTATCACGTTCATGTTTATTGAATTCTTATCATGCTCATAGCCACGTTTGATCCATCCTAATACGAGCGACAAAGCTTTGTTATTTTCTATTTCTATTTTTCCTTTACTAGTTTTCAAACTTAATTTTGCCTTAAAGCTGTTTTCTTCAGGCAATAAACTAATAAGGTTTTCAATGTCTTCTCCACGTGTAGGTCGTCTAATGAAACAATCAAAGCACATACTGCAAGCATAATCAAAACAGAACATTACCAGAAGCCAAAAGGCATCTGTATCAAGTCCCAACCCGTTTATAGTGTCTTGTAAATCCTTATTTTTTAAATAGTCTTCGTATTTATAGCGACATAATATTTGACCTGTATTATATCGTTCTGCAAATATATCCATTGCTTCAATTGGGTCAATCAGTTT
Source organism: Caecibacteroides pullorum (assembly GCF_019239235.1). Lineage (GTDB taxonomy): Bacteria > Bacteroidota > Bacteroidia > Bacteroidales > Bacteroidaceae > Bacteroides > Bacteroides pullorum. The sequence goes on from NZ_JAAZTS010000046.1 coordinate 7,469, forward strand.
TACTTCACTTGGAAATATCAATACTGTCTTCAATGGATCTTGAAATGGCTCTCCTTTTCCTCTTATTATAATACGGACATATTTAAATAATTCAATGTTATCAGGATCTATTGGATTTTTCATTTATCTTAATTTTTTTAGGCTATAAAGATAGAAAGAAAATACCACTCACAATAATTGCAAGTGGGATAATCTTTCTAAAGTAGGTTCTTCATTGCATCATCTACCTGTTCATTGTCAAACAGCCAAGATAGATTTGTGTAACTCTTTCAGAGCTATTTGCCAAACACATATCGCACCACCTTTGCATTAGCCTTATTTTCATTCACAAAATCACGCTCAATATAGATGTCGGTCACTCTCATGGAATCGTCTATATGGTTCAAAGCCGCATGGACTATATATTTGTCTATGCCAACCTTGTTCAATGCAATAGTAGCCCAGCTGTGACGAGCCGCATAATACTCTAAATCATCAAGTCCCAAAATAGAGCCAATTTCTTTCAAGCCATAATTAATAGCCTTATTGAAACCTTTTTCGTCACAGTAGTATTGGTAGAAATTAAACAACCGTTTGCCTGTCTTATCCCTATATTTATCAATTATAGGTTGAATTATGTGGGGAATCTCAACCATCATTTTGGCATTGTCTAACCTACGATCTTTTGTCTTGGTTCTGTAATAGGTAATAGTATTGCCATCCATTTTAGCAGCATTATAAAGGTCTGCTGAATTGATGCCCATCAAACAAAATGAGAGAATAAAGCAATCTTTCGCCAAATTGTAGCGACAAGTGGCTTTATAGCCTTTTTTCATATCCT
>NZ_JAAZTS010000047.1 GCF_019239235.1 Caecibacteroides pullorum
TAATGAGGCTGGTGGTCCACGCCTCGGCCGTCTCGGCTCCCTTCGAGGAGATGCCCACGGAGAAGAGGCCCAGGTCGCCCAGGCGGACACTTTTGCCGTCGAGCACCAGCTCCTTCAGGCAGGCGAGCATGTCGATGAGGACACCGTGGATGACGCCGCGCGAGTAGGGCGAGTTGTGTTCAGAAATGTGGGTGACGAAGTCTTCGAATTCTACCGTGCGGTCCTGCACGGCGCGGGCGTACCACTTGGCGGGTGCGTCGGGGTCCTGCGGCGACTTGGCCGCGTAACGTCTGTACTTCAATGTTCCGATTGTTGACATAGCTTTGTTGGTTTTAATTGTGTTTGGTTAATTGAGAATTGAGAATGGATAATTGAAAATTGATCGTGCCCCGGCCGCTGGCAAATTCTTCATTCTTCGTTCTTCATTCCTCATTCACGAAGGCAAAGATAAGGGGTATTCTCCGCCCGGCCAAAAAATTCGGGCCGCTGGGAAGTGAAAACATGTTAACGGATTAAAGAATTACGTTAATAAAAATAATGCATTGATTTACAGTGCATAAAACGATAATTTCGCGCGCGGAAAGCATTGTTTTTCTACAGATAGCATGATGTTCTCTTTCGTTTACGCTCTTTATGAAGTAGCATGAAAAGATTGTTTGGTAACTGTAATCTGTAATTCGTAAGAGCTGTTTTGAATCCAGGAAAAAGACAGCGTGCTATTACGAATTACAGATTACAGTAAGCGAATTTCAGTTTGAAAAAGTATGTACAGAATTTTATATTATATATATAAATATATATATATATAATATAACTGTATAAGTGGCGCGCACATTTCGATTTTAGCTAACTGTAATCTGTAATTCGTAATAGACTATTAAAATGTTGTGTTAAAAACTGCATTTAGCTTTGTTTACTTGAATAGGATTTGTATATTTGTTGACAAACATAAAATAAGGGAGGGCATAACTATGAAAGCATATCTTCAATATCGATCAATAGTCTGTCGTAAATTTGCAGACATCGACCACCTTATCGGTGACAACAAGTTGTGGAACGAAATTTATTCCATCTTCCGGACTTTAAAAGAAGAACATAAACTGTCCATCCCCGCCATAGAGGTTTTGAATGAAGTATACTTGCAGAGTATGCGGGCTTTTCTGGTGAAGCATGCTGACGAAGAAGATATCTGGGAGGGGTACGTCTTTCGGAGCAGGCACCTGAAGTCTGATTCTTCTGCCACCCAACTGTGTCTGTCGTTGGTCTATGCGGCGCTGTGCCTAATGAGGATACCTATCGAGCAGGCTGTGGAACACTTGCAGATATTGAGGGAAAAACATCTGATGGACGAGCACGGGAAGCCCTCCACGTTTTTTCACAGCGTATTTGTCATTCTGTGGCAGAAAGAGAGAAAACGATCGATACCTTGGTATCTGGGTTTTCTGAGAGCGCCCGACTGGGATCATGTGTTCAATCTGGCAAGTTTCGATGTGGACGCTCCGCTGCCAGAGCCGGCTCATCATGTGCGTGCCGACATGACAACCGAGGACTGGATGCTGGCAACGGACCATTTCAACTGCGCATACATCAAGGAAATCGTCTTCCGTTGGAACAAGAAAAACGAGCGGTTGCAGATATTGGAATGCATCGAGATGTCCTACTGCAACCTGAGGGAAGAGTGTCCACCCGGTACACCTCCGTCGGGTGAAGTCGAAAAGCCGCAGGTGATGCCCGAAGATTTCGACCTCTGCCGGACGGAGATAGAGACAGCCGTGGAGGTGGAACCTGGGTCGAAGCTGATGGCCGCCTTGATAGACAGGGCGCTGGAGGTGTTCAGCAAAGCGGGGCTGGTGGCGCTCCTCTCGTGCCTGACAACCATGAAGTACTCGGAATGCGTCAAAGAGCATGTGGAACGGGTGGACAGGGCCATAAAGAAGCCTGTCGACCGGGCGCCACACACGCAGTACAACTACTACGAAGGCGCCAACCACTTCAGCGGAAACCAGATAAAGGGTGTCAGTATCCATGCGGAGCCTGCCAGCCAAAGTTTACCCCAAAATTGACAACAGACATGGAAGACAACAAGCAACAACAGACGGAAGTGAAGAACTTCTACGGCGGCATCTACTTCGACCGCTGCCAGATGACGGACATCAAGTTCCAGACCATCGTGCAGGGCGACATGCACGTGGAGGCGGAGGAGGCAAACCCCATACAGAACGATGGAGAGATGGCGGAAGAAGAGCAAGAAAACACCAGCCTCAATAACCTCATTTTTTCCCCTTCGCTATTTGCCACAGCCGAACGGCTTGGGCAGCTTCGCGACCTGATAGCTTCGGCATTGGAGCAACTGCAGGGGAAAAATGAACTCTTTTGGCTGCATGCTGCGTTGGACGATGCCGAGGTGATGAACTTTCAGACAAAAGATGTTGAATTCATCAACCAGATGCAGGAATGGTTTCCTGATTCACCTTGGCTGAATTGTAGTGCAAGGAGCATAGCCAATGCCATTTCTACCGAACGGAACAAGTGGTTGCAAGAAGGAGAGAGGGTTAAGGTGACCAACTTGCGCGCTTCCCGCCAGCAGTTTGTCAAGATGATGCAAAATTCGCATAAGATAGACCGCTTTATCCACATTGCATACGACGGCTTGTATAAGGGAGTGATGAAGCTGAAAGCGGAGTTTCGGAAGTGATGAGACAGGTTCTTCAAAAATCGTTCAGGTCGCGTGTCGGCGTGTAGTGAGTGATGTCGCTGACGGGGAACCGGGCCTTGTTGAGACTGACGGCGTCGGCAATAAAGTTATTGCAGTCTTCTTGTGTGTAGATGCCTTTGTTCAATGCAATAGCCAGGATGTCTAAGGTGCCGATGTATTCAATGCCGAATGCGTCACAATAGTCGGCCACATCCCTGAAATTGCTGCTGGCCACCACTTCATGCTCGAAACGAGCCATCGACATGCAGGCCCTTTCGCCTTCTCCCAAAAGCGGGCATTCTTTCTTCAGGCGGAAGAATTCCTTCTTGACATGGTCGTTCGTATAGGGAAAGCCTATGCGCGAAACTTTGCAGCGGGTCATCCAGGCGTCTACTTTGGCTTTGCGTTGGGAATCGGTAGGGTGCCAGGTGGCTTCTTTGTACACATTGTCCACCACATAGACGGCATGGGGAGCGAGAATCGCTGTCAGCGTGTCAATGCGACCGGTAGCAATGAAATGCGAAATGACATCCGCGTCAATCAATATGACCTTATTCTTCGCCATCGCCCAGTTCTTTTGAAAAGTCAAGGCCCATATCGGCCAGTAATGAAAAATATTTTGCCTGCGAAATGAGTCCTGCGTCATACAGGGCCCGTGCCTTCAGGTTGTAGTCTCCAACCAGTTCCGTCTGGTAGGTCGGTTCGTAAAGCCTGGTGCTGTAACCATATTCGATGGCCGATTTTCGGACATCTTTCTGGTAGCGGGCAAAAACCTCGTCGGTAATCCATCCCAAACCCTTCAGACGCATGAGCAATGCACTGCGTGAACACCCGAAGTTTTGCTCTATTTTCAGCAGAGTGGCAAGTGTTATTTTGTTTCGACTTTGTTCTTTATCCGGCGTCAATTCCTTCAACCCCATTTCGGGCAACAACAGGTAGGAGGCAAAAAGGTCGGCATTGTATTCTTCTGTTTCCTTTTTGTTGAACAACCCTGCATTGTTTTGCGATACGGTAAATTGTTCTTGATAAAGCAGGTGGTATAGCTCGTGACAGGCGGTGAACCGTTGTTTGGCATAGGACTGGGCCGTATTGATCAGCATAAAGTATCGGCTGCTACCGCCTGCTTGGATACGGATAGCCATACCTGAAAAATTGTCATCCAGCTTCCGAAACCAGGTCAAGATATTTTTCTCTTTCAGAATCTGATGAATACGTACGGGATCTTTCGTCGTGACGTGCATCTCTTCGCGCAAGCGCGTAGCCAGACATTCCAATTCGTTTTTACTTCTCAAGCTCATTACACATCTGAATATAGTTCTTGACAATTTTTTGGAATTGGGCTATCTGCTCCAAGTCGCTTATGGTGCCGTTTTTGCGGTATGCACACGCAACGTTGGCTTGTGTCAGTTCGGCATTTTCTTCCATCAGGTCGTACTCTTCCACATTGTAGAGCGTTGCCAGTTTTTCAATAGCTTCCATAGGCACGACGGTGTCTCCACTTTCATATTTGACATAAGCCGGTTGGCTGATACCTAAATATTGACTGATCTCCTGTTGGGAGTAGCCAAGGTGTTGGCGGTAGCTGGCAAGATTCTTGCCGATAATCTGATTGAGGGTCATGATAGTTGTGCGTTACGTTTTCCGCTTGCAAAGATAATGTTTTTCAGTTATATTTTATGCAGTTCAGCTTTGTTTTTGATAAAAATATAACTTTATCTCTGCCGCTTCTGCCATGGATTACCTTCTCTTTCCATAGCTATCGGACAGTTTCATCGGATGGATCGAACAAAACATTGCATAGTCATCGGATTGGTTGTACATGCATTGATTATCAGATTATTATACCGCAATTATTCATCTTCCTTGCCCTATCTTTGCCTCAGTCAAGACGGACAAACCATCCCCGTCGAGGTAGTATAATATGAAGAAATTAATGAAAGTCGTAGCACAGGGCGAACCTTTCGCCGTGCAGAGCCAGAAGGCCGAAAACGGACAGGTGATGAAGTGCAACATCGTGTTGCAGGAGTTGGGCGGCAAGTACGAGGACACGTACGTGGCAGCCATGCTGGGGCAGCTGGCCTCGTGCAAATTCTATGCGGGCGAGCTGGTGTATGCCGTCCTCCGCTTCCAGACGCGCGAGTACAACGGGCAGATGTTTCAGGACATCCTGGTGGTGGAACTTATCAAAATGAAGAACTAAGAATGAAGAATTTTTTAAATGAAGAATGATGAATGAAGAATTCTCAATTATCCATTCTCAATTATCAATTAGCAAACCCTATTTACAACATTAAACTTTTGACACGACTATGAACGTAAAAATTCAGCTGAGCGACGAAGCTTACAAGACTTTAGTGAACGGAAACGGACGTCTGGAAGGCAGTCTGGGATTGGTGAGCCCCACGGAGGGAAACTTCAACGCCTACCGCCGCAGCGCACAACGGCCAGGCGGAAAGTACATCAAACTGCCCCACGGCAGGGCCAGCGTGGGCGACAGCCATGTGCGCCTGACCCTGCGCATCGCTCTGGACGAAGCGGACATCGTGCCGGCAGACGCAATCATGGACGAAAGCCGGCAGGCGAGCGACTTTGTGGATCGCGTGTTCGACACCGAGTTCTGAAAAATTATCCATTATCCATTATCAATTATCCATTAAGTGCAATGAAATTCGGAATAAGCAATAACGTAAAGAGCCGGGTGGTGCGGGAGTGCACCCCCGAGCTGTTCCACCAGGCGATGCGTTCGGAGCTGGTGGCGGAGGTCTGCGCCGAGATAGCGGACGGACTGGAGCGGCTGCGTCGCGGCGAGCTGACGAAGGAAGAGTATGACACACTGAAAGCGGGGCTGAAGAAACGGTTGCCAATCTTCACGCCGCACGCCACGTTCAAGAACGGGCGGCGACTGAACGCCGACGCCATCCCCAGCGGCCTGTCGATGTACGACGTGGACCACCTGCCCAATCCCCGCGGCTACTGGGAGCAGAAGCGGCAGGAGCTGGAGGCCAGGGACGTGATGCGCTACGTGGTGCTGGCCCACATCACGCCCAGCACGGAGGGGCTGCGGCTGTTCTTCATCATCCCCGCGGGGATGGACCTGGCCGAGGCGCAGCGGTGGATGTCCCAGCAGATGGGCGACGAAAACTATGACGTCAGCGTGAAGGACTATGCGCGCTCGTCGTTCGTGGTGCCCGAGGGGTATGTGCTCTACCTTGACGAGGAGAGGCTGTTTAATGAAGAATTAAGAATGAAGAATGAAGAATTGCCTGCTTCCACCAATCCTCTCGTAGGGACGCACCATGGTGCGTCCGATGACGATGCCAATGCCGCCGATACGCCCCAAGCGGACGTTGCCGCCCCCGCCGATACGCCCCACACGGACGCACCGCGGTGCGTCCCTACATTTAAGGGGATGCCATATAGTCAGATTATTCAACAATGGTTCAAGCTGGCAGGTGGCGAACCCGTGCAGGGCGAGCGCAACGACAAGCTCCATCGCCTGGCCTCGCACCTGCGCTATATTACCGACAACAACGAGGCGCTGCTCCTGCAAGTGATGCCCCGCTACGGCCTGTCCGAGGAGGAGATGAGGGGGCTGATACACTCCGCCTGCTCGGCCAAGTGGTACTCGATGCCGCGGATGCTGAAAGAGGCCCTTGAAAATGAAGAACGAAGAATGAAGAATGAAGAATCTTTGAGAAATGAAGAATTAAGAATGAAGAATGAAGAAT
>NZ_JAAZTS010000048.1 GCF_019239235.1 Caecibacteroides pullorum
GACTGCAAAGTTGCAAAATCAAGTCCGTTTCATCTCAAGAAACCACGTAATTGACTATATTTCAATAATTTCAAAGAACTATTTATCAACTTTTACGGGACAGTAGTGAACTTCATAATAAAATATTTTTCATTTTATACTATTCAACATTCTCTCTAAAGCCATATTTTATTTTCCAATCTCACATCTTGTGAGGATGCACCCACTTTAATCAGAAATTCTCCTTTTTCCAGTATCCACTTCTTCTTTTTCTCACTATAATATTGAAAATCTTCTTCTTCCAGTAGTATCTTTATCGAACGAGTCTCACCAGGTTGTAACCACACCTTATCAAAGCCCTTCAGTTCTTTCAAAGGCCTTTCTTCTTCAGATTTTACATCCGTCACATAAAGTTGCACAATCTCGGCTCCTGCTTTATTACCTACATTAGAAACATCCAACCTTACCTCTACTTGGCATTTTTTCTTATCTATGACTTTAACCGAAAGGTTATCATACTGAAAAGATGTATACGACAAACCATATCCGAAAGGAAATAACGGTTCTACCCCTTTCTTCTCATATCCACGATAACCCGTAAAAATGCCTTCTCTGTAAAACACTTTTTTTTCTTTTCTGGTTTCATCGTAATTTCCTGCAGCAGGAGAGTCTATCCACTCCTTTTCTATAGTAAATGCTAGTTTAGCAGAAGGATTAACTTTACCTGATAAAATATGCGCCAATGCATTTCCTCCTTCCTGTCCAGGATAAAAAGCATGAAGCACAGCTGCCACTTTATTTATCCAAGCAGACATATTCACTCCTCCACCTGCATGCATTACCACTATCGTATTAGGATTCACTTTAGCAATCTCCTCTATGAGTCTATCTTGACCGTATGGCAAATCGAAAGGTCTGTCTCTTCCCTCAAGTTCTATACTACCGTCCAAACCGGCGCAAACAATAACAGCATCAACCCTAGAAGCCAAATTAACAGCCTCCGAAAAATCTATATCACTATTATAGCAATAACCCATTCTTATCTCTGCCGGTGTAGAACGCTGATTCCAGAACTTCAACTTTATATGTTTTGCCGAACCTTTTGTTGCGTAAACAGTTTCAGAACTTACATGAAATGACTGTGAGTCAGAGGCATCAACCAAAAGTTTACCATCAACAAATAACTGATAAGCTCCTTGTGCATCAATAAAGAAACGGATACTATCATTCTTAAGTATATCAATATAGCCTTCCCATTCTACTTCATAATCTGAACCAAAATTCTCATTATTATCGGGAGCTCCCCACCATTCAAAATCAACATTTCTATCAGTTCTGCTTATTATGGCACTACCCGTAGATTCATCCGAAGAGGAAGACTCTAAAGAATTAACTACCCTACCTGCAGCCTTAGCCTGTTCGTCAATTAAATCAGAAAAGGTACTGTTCTCAGAGCTGTTTCCAGAAGAGTAATAACGTGCTTTTAACCCACGTTTTCCATCTTGTGTCCTAAATACACAATTTCTGAACAGTCTGCGTTTAAACTGATTGGAGATACCTTCATGATAATATATTTGTGAACCCTTAAATTCATTTTCTATACCTTGAAGATCATTAACTACATACCACGGATGTACTCTTGAGCTACCACCGCCACCATAAACTATTCCATTGGTAGAGAATACCCTGTCGTTTATTACAGGAGGATTTGCCGTAGGCCCTATTACCGCTATTGATTTAGGTGACTCCAAAGGCAATACTCCTGAATTCTTTAAAAGGACGATACCTTCCTCTGCTGCCTTAAGAGACAATCTGTTTGCCTTCTGATTATAAACTGGAATACTATCGACTTTTTGAGGTCTATCAAAGAATCCCATGTCTATACAAGTACCATAAATACGTCTTACTTTGTCGTTTATAACCTCTTCAGAAACAAGACCCTGTTTTATCAGGGGTAATAGCTTTTCTTTATTAAACCAGCTTTTACTACCCATTTCAAGATCAAGTCCATTATTTGCCGCTTTATCAGCAGAATATGTACATGCCCAATCAGACATTAACATTCCTTTAAATCCCCAGTCTTTCTTAAGGATATCTATTAAAAATTTATTTTCAGTGCAATAAACTCCTCTTAAAGGATTATAGCCCGTCATTACTGCTTTAACATTCGCTTTCTGAACTGCAGCCTTAAATGGGGCTAAATATATTTCGTGCAAAGCTCTGTCGGAAACTTCTGTACTAACAGTATATCTGTCATATTCCTGGTCATTGCCTGCAAAATGTTTAATGGTAGCAATAACGCCACCTTCCTGTACAGCCTTTATAAACGGAACTACCATATTAGCTGTCAAAAAAGGATCTTCACCATAATATTCAAAATTACGTGCTCCCTTTGATGCTCTGTAAATATTTACTCCAGGAGCCAAAAGAAAATGAATTCCTCTTGCCCTCCATTCCTGTGCATACATCTCGCCCAACAGAGAAGAAAGTTCCCTATTCCAGGAAGAGGCAACAGCAAGAGCTGAAGGAAAGGCTGTAGCTCGACCCCATAGTCCCCACGACGATAATCCAAGTGGACCATCCGCCATTTTAAAGGCTGGTATACCAAGCCTTTCGCAAGGATGAAGATAAAAATCATTATAACCTGCCAATAAATCTATTTTCTCTTCCAAAGTCATTCTGTTAATCAAATCCTCTACACGTTCCTCTGTAGAAAGATATTGATCTTTAAAAGGATATTGCTGTCCCTTCAAAGGAGCTGTCAAAACCAATAATAAAAAGTATAGAATAAATCGTCTCATAAAAATCTTTATTACAATTTCTTATCAATTTAATTAGTTATATCATCGGGGAGCCAACGCAATTTTACTTAGCATCAAATTAGGACCTTTTTGAGAATTTATCTCAACCCTTATAATGCCATCCAAACAATTCTCTCGAGTAATTGGTATAGAAATCCAGGTTTCATTCTCATGGCTATCGAGTTGTACAGTTGGTACATCTTCACATTTTATAGTTCCGGCACGGTTACATTTATTTGAATCTAAGAAACACATCTTCAAATCCAATAATTTAGGATGCTTGACTTTTATCTCCACTACCATTCTTTTACCAACCCAATATGTCCCTTTCACATCCTGCCAAACCCCATCACATTCTATATTATAATCAAATGAATCTTCATTCACAATAATATTATCCTTTGCCTTATCCCAACATGATAATTTTGAAAGACCTATCTTATCATTCGGAACAACAAAAAAAACGGCATTCAAAGCTTTCTTTTCCTTCTCATAATAAGCAATATTATCTTTCAAATTTTCTTCTAACCAGGTATATTCAACAGTTTGAGTAGGATTAAATTTTTCTGAATTCATATAAGTTAATATTGACTTCTTCAATTGTCTTGTAGCCAATCTAACATTCAAAGAATCAATCAAATTATAACCAGAAACCAAAAGCTTTCCCCCATCAACAGTTTTAAGCTCAAAGATTGTTCCTAATTTATTCCCATGATGAAAGTCATTCACAGGTTGTACTATTGGGTAATAATCTTTAGGAAAATCATTCAATATAAAACCACGGCTATACCTACAAATATCCTCCCATTGCCAATCCATCACATCCTCAGTTGGAAAAAATGATAAAGCCGGATGATTATTCCTAATATAAGCACCACTTACATCGGTATCTTGTCCAGTAAACCATGTTGCCGACCAAAAAACAGGATTAAATGCTGAATAAATCTTATTTTGTTTATCCCCCAATTTGTCAGCAATCAATAAAACCTTACTACCTTTTTTCAGTTCTGTAATTGCCTGATTTAATGAAGTCGTTTGAATAATACCACCGAATTTAATAGCTTGTCCCGCTTTAGGAAATACCCATATCGACCATTGATTTTTATAGGAAGTTCCCTTTATCTTAACCTCAATATTTATTTTCTTTCCATATGTCCCTGCATGCAGTACACTTGTAAAAGAACCTATATGAGTCAATTCTCCCTGAGATATTTTTTCTACAAAAAAATGGCCAGAATCTATAATTTTCCCATTATCCCACAAAGTATATTGAACATTGGCATCATTCAAAGATTCTTTTCCATAATTAGCTATTTCGATTTTGCCTAAAAACTGTTCACCATCCTCCCACACAAATCTACTAAAACGTAATAGAGGAACTGTATGGCTACCATACATTACAAATTCTTCCGGAGTTATAAAATTCTTATTTTCATAAAAAGGATTTACCCAACCGACTAAAGCTTCCCCTTGACCAGGATAATCAACCATACTAAGCAAACTATAACCTGCACTTTCAGGAGTTCTTAAAGTCGCCTCAATCTCCGCCTTATATAAATTTTTATTAATCTGCCCAGAAGCTCGCTGTAGTTCATTGTCTAAAGATGCAATGCCATTTCGCAAAGCTATTGATTGATAATATTTCAGATTCAACGGCTCCAATACTCCTTGATACTTTTCTATTTCATTCCATAAAGGATGTACAATATATTGCCCCGTCTCATGAGTAAATTCAGGCAGATTTTTTCTTCTAAACTTATCGTCATAATTATGAGCAGAAGAAACTATATAATTATAGGAATAATCCCAATCTGTACCATTATATTTTTGTGCCTGGTTTTTTCCACCATACTCTACAAAATCATCATATTCTGTAATATCATGAGCTATTCCTGCTGCATAGAAATGTCTGGGATCAAATTCTTTCATTTCTTTTATACGTTCACCCATCCAATCGAAATTTCCACCCAATTCATTTCCAAAAGCAACAAGCATCATAGACGGATGATTTCCATAATTTCTAAGGGCTTCTATAACCTCATCATAAACAAAATCATTTAATCTTTTATCTTTCTGTCCGATAAGATCTTTCCATCCCATCCATCCGTCTTTCCAAAAAAATTCTACTTGCATATACAAGCCTACTTCATCTGCTGCTATAAAAGCAGCTTCCGGAGGACAAGATGAATGAAAACGTACTGCATTAAAACCATGCTCCTTATACAGTTTCCATATTTTTCTCCAATAGTCTACATTCATTTCCGGGTAACCGGTATTAGGAAAACACATTCCTTCATGGCTATTTCTATAAATTATCTTTCTACCATTTATTGTAAAATGCTTATCCTTAACTCCTAGATCTCTAAAACCGAACACCGCCGTTTTGTTTTCTTTTGAATTGGATGTAGACAACTGTACTTCAATCTGATATAAATTAGGTTCAAATTCATCCCATGATTTAGGATTCTGTAAAGAGATATTATATGACAGTTTATCTTTTTCAAAAAGATTCTCTTTATAAGTATGTGAACATACATACTCATTTGTCTGTTTATCTTTTATCTTCAAAAATAATTTTGCTTTATTTATTGAAGACGATTCTAATCTTAAAATATCAATGATTACTTTTACATTTTTATCTTTATAAGAAGGATATACATTAAGGCTCTTGATACTAACATCTTCATGTTTATTCAATCCTATACTTCCAACTATACCATTCCATTGGGTCTGCATATGAGGACAGTATGAATGACCTAATGTTCCTATCGGATAAATCTCACTATTATCAACCATAATAGTTATTGTATGCTTTCCGGCATCCAGCATTCCAATAAAATGCGTGTGTGGTGAAGATAAAAAGTCAATAGCATCTCCAATCATTCTACCATCAACCCAAACTTTACTTCTCCACATAACCCTTTCAAGAAATAAAGAATAAACACCTTTTTCTTCTGGAGTAAGTGTAATTTCCTTCTGATACCAGACTTTCCCAATATATTTGTTTTTTCTGGTAAGCATACCAAAATCTGCATTTTGAGGATAATCCGCAAAACGATCACATCCTAATATTGATTTAAAAATAGGGTAAGTATTACCTATACCAATCTCGTCTGTCGATCCAGGCAAGGTAATTGAACGGCTAAAATTATCATTCTCCCAATGATTCTTTTCTCCAACAGAAAGAGAATCAATCCGACACATCCACTTTCCAGACAAAGAGATATCTACTGACGAAAACAGAGGGAGAAGATTAAAAAAAACAAGGGAACAAGTAAATAGAAATTTATACATAAATGGAGATACATTAGTGTCCCGTTAAAATGGGACGAGTTAAACAATTAATCAAAAAGCCCCGGAATCAGGGGATCATTTAGATCTTTGACATCATTGAAATTAGTCTTGTCGAACA
>NZ_JAAZTS010000049.1 GCF_019239235.1 Caecibacteroides pullorum
ATCTTTAGGCTTAAAGATACAAAATCTTTAGGTAATAACAAAGCCCCAGCTTGTGAAAGTCGGGGCTTTGTGCTAAACAAAGAAGGTGTGCTTTTTGACACACCTTCTTGTTTTCTCTTCTGGCTCTCATCCGCGCGCCATGAAGCGGCGGCGCTCGTCGTCGGCAAACTTCTCGATGGCGTAGCGCAGCATGGTGCGGGGCATCACCTGGCAATGTTCCTCAAGAAAGCGGACGAGTACAGCCTTGTCCTTCTTGCCCACCTCGCGCAACATCCATCCGCAGGCCTTCCGCATCAAGTCGTGGGGCGTGTGGAAAAAGTGTGGAACGAGGGTCAGAATATCGATGAAATCGCCGTTTTTGATGAGCGGCATCGTGGCCACGACGGCGATGCGCTGGTTCCACAGTAGCGGGTCGGCGGCCAGGCGGTGGAGCACATCGCGTGGCTTGTCCTTCAGGTATTCGCCCACGATGTAGGGAGCCGAGAGGTCCACCAAATCCCAGTTGTTGATGCGTGCCGTCTGCGTCAGGTAGAAGTCGAAGATGGCTTTCTGCCCCGTTTCATCGCTCTTCCTGAAGCGCTCCACCAGCATCAACAGGGCACAGAGGCGGCACTCGTGCCAGGGGCTTTGGAGCAACGCGGCGGCCACTTCGGCGGGTTCGTCCTTATGACGGCGGGCCACGAGGCGCACGTTGGGAACGACGACGCCCAGAAAGCGGTCGCCTTCGCCATACTCTCCCCGCCCCGTCTTGAAAAACTTGGGCAGGTATTCGCGCTTCACAGGGTCGATGTAAGCCTCCAGTTCGGCCTGTATTTCTTCTGTTTTGGTCATTTGATGGTCAATAATTAGAGGTTAGCATGAGGCAAAAATACGGGAAAAATTGACAAACTATGGAAAGTTATCCCTATTTTTGTCCCTACGTATGAAAAGAACAGTCATTTCCCTCCTGATGATGGGGGCCGTCTGCCTGAGCGGCACGTCCCTCGTCCATGCACAGACCGCTGTCGAGCGGGGTCTGAAGAGTATCAACCGTACTTCGGCCGAGGCCATCGTGGGCTTCCTGGCCGATGATGAGTTGCAAGGTCGCGAAGCGGGTATGCACGGCTCGCGTGTGGCCGCACGCTATCTGGCCGCCAACCTGCGGGAGGCAGGCATCCGTCCGCTCTATGGCGACAGCTACTTCCAGCCCTTCGAAGCTTGCGCCAAGGAGAGGCAGCAGAAAGGGGCGCGCTGGCAGGTGCACCCTGACTCCATCGCCCGTCTGAAGCAGGGCACACACCGCGTGCTGCGCATGGCCAACGTGCTGGGGGTCATCCCCGGCCAGCGGACGGACGAATATGTCATCGTGGGTGCCCATTTCGACCACCTGGGTACGGACGAGACACTGGCCAACGACGCCATCTACAACGGAGCGGACGACAACGCTTCGGGCGTATCGGCCGTGCTGCAGATAGCCCGCGCCTTCCAAGCCAGCGGACAGAAGCCGTTGCGCAACGTCATCATCGCTTTCTGGGACGGTGAGGAGAAGGGGCTGCTAGGCTCGAAGCATTTCGTCCAAAGCTGCGATTTCATCGGGAAGGTCAAGGGATATCTGAACTTCGACATGATAGGGCGCAACAACAAGCCCGATCGACCGCGCCACGTGGTTTACTTCTACACCGCCGCTCACCCAGCCTTCGGGCAGTGGCTCAAGGACGACATCGCCCGCTACGACCTCGCTTTGGAGCCCGACTACCGCGCGTGGGACCGCCCCGTGGGTGGCAGCGACAATGCCTCGTTCGCCATGCGCGACATCCCCATCATCTGGTATCACACCGACGGACATCCCGACTACCACCAGCCTTCGGACCACGCCGACCGCCTGAACTGGGAGAAGGTGGTGGACATCACCAAGGCTTCGTTCCTCAACGTGTGGAACTTGGCGAATGAAAAAACTTATTAACACTGCATTATGGTACTGAACTATATCTGGGTCACCTTTTTCGTCATTGCCTTCATTGTCGCGCTGGGCAAGCTCGTCTTTCTGGGCGACATGGACATTTTCACCGAACTGGTGAATGCCACATTCGACTCATCGAAGAACGCCTTCGAGATATCGCTGGGCCTGACGGGTATCCTCGCCCTCTGGCTGGGCATTATGAAAATAGGCGAACAGAGCGGCATGATAGGCGCCCTGTCGCGCTGGCTCAGCCCCGTATTCTGCCGCCTCTTCCCCGACATCCCCAAAGGACATCCGGCCATGGGCAGCATCTTCATGAACCTGTCGGCCAACATGCTGGGGCTAGACAATGCTGCTACGCCCATGGGCTTGAAGGCGATGAAAGAATTACAAGAACTAAACCCGCACAAAGATACGGCCACTAACCCGATGATCATGTTCCTGGTCATCAATACCTCGGGGCTTATCCTGATACCCGTCAGCATCATGGTCTACCGCGCACAGATGGGGGCCGCCCAGCCTACGGACATCTTCATCCCGACGCTGCTCACCACCACCGTGTCGACCTTTGTGGGCGTGGCGGTGGTCAGCATCAGCCAGCGCATCAATTTGTTTTGCAAGCCCATCCTGATGCTGGTGGGAGGCATCGCGCTGTTCTTCGCAGCACTGATTTACCTCTTCGTCCGCCTAGGGCGCGACCAGATGGGCACCTACTCCACGCTGACGGCCAACATCATCCTGTTCAGCATCATCCTGTTCTTCATCCTGTGGGGTGTGTGGAAGCGGACGAATGTCTATGACGCCTTCATCGAGGGTGCCAAAGAAGGCTTCACTACCGCCGTGCGCATTATTCCCTACCTGGTGGCTTTCCTAGTGGGCATCGCCGTCTTCCGTGCGTCGGGAGCGATGGACCTACTGGTCGAGGGCATCGGCGCTGTGGTGGGATGGTTCGGCGTAGATACGAGCTTTGTGGGCGCGCTACCCACGGCCCTGATGAAGTCGCTCAGCGGCAGTGGAGCCAACGGCCTGATGATCGACGCGATGAACCAGTATGGCGCCGATTCGTTCGTGGGACGCATGAGCTGCGTGGTCCGCGGTGCTTCGGACACCACGTTCTACATCCTAGCCGTCTACTTCGGCAGCGTGGGCGTCACCCGTACGCGCAATGCCGTGACATGCGGCCTGCTGGCCGACCTTTCGGGCATCGTGGCGGGCATTATCATTAGTTATTGGTTCTTTTAAATATAGGGATATGATTACTTACCAAACTGAGGGCGTAGACATGCCCGACATCCAAAAGCGCGAAACGACGGCATGGATCAAGGCCGTGGCGGCTTCCTACGGGAAGAAAATCGGTGAAATAGCCTACATCTTCTGCTCGGACGAGAAGATACTGGAGGTAAATCGCCAGTACCTGCAACACGATTACTATACGGACATCATCACCTTCGACTATTGCGAGGGCAACCGCCTGAGCGGCGACCTCTTCATCAGCCTCGACACCGTACGCACCAACGCCGACCAGTTTGCCGGAGGCGATTACCGCCGCGAACTGCACCGTGTCATCATCCACGGCATCCTCCACCTCTGCGGCATCAACGACAAGGGACCTGGCGAACGGGAGATTATGGAGGAGGCGGAGAACAAAGCGCTGGGGTTAATAACTATCTGAACCCCGGCACTGGTGGCCGTATCGTAGGCCCGCCGTCCGACCGACCGCCACGATGATCAATAATGACGTTGCGGATGAGTTCGTAGATAATCGGCCCTACGTCGAACTGCAACTTGAACTTGTCGTTAAACCGATAGCCCGGCATCACCACCGGCAGCGTCTCCCAGCGGCCCGTCAGGTCGTTGTAGAAGCGCTGTACGCCAAGCTCCAGGCTGAAGCGCTCGGTGATGTCGAACCCCATTGTCCCCCCGTAAGAATAAGACTGCATATTGAGAAAGTCGCCTGTGCGCGCCGAGCCGAAAGCGGTGAACCACAGATGGTCCTGCGCCCGGTAGACCAATGCCCCCGAAAGGCCCAGCGACTGCCGACGGTTGAAGTAAGCCATGTTCATCCGCACGGCGTCCACCGTGGCCTGCAGGCTGAGACGATCATTCAGTTCCTGCTCAAAGCTGAAGGCGGCCTCGTTACGCAGCCCGATGCCTGGCAGGCTCGTCTGGCTGCCCATACCATAAATCTGTCCTGTGCGCCAGCGCCACAGGCTACCCTCTGTCCGAAAGTCGCCCTTGAAACGGAGCGACGGATTCTCCTGATAGGGCAGGCGCAGGTCGGGATCACGGCGCACGGGACGGAACACAGGCACCTCACGCCCTGCCTCGAGCGACGGCTCCAGCCGATACTCCTCCACACCAACGCCCGAAATGCCCGATTTCACCGGCAACTGCGGCGTGCCAGCGCCCACTCGGAGGCTGTCGCGGCGCACGCGCGTACTGTCTTCCTGCCCCGAAGCGGTCTGCACGCCCAGCAACAGTACGCCCAGCCACAGCAGGCAGACGACCGATATTCTTACGTTTCTCATATGTCCTCCTTTTTCAAGCGATGCAACTCACTGCCAAAGATACCGGAAAACCGCCATACTCCCTACGGTGAAGAAAATCATTTCAACATCTTTAACGCTGCCCCGCCCGATGGCACAAAGTAACATTCCTTACAGAAAACTTAGCTTTCCGTTTGAATAAATCAAATAATTGGTTACATTTGCAAGCAACGCAGCACGTTTTGCTGTAGGGACGCACCACGGTGCGTCCGCCTCCCCGGACGAATACGATGAAAAACCATCTAAAATCAAATGAATATGAAAACAAGAAAAACTCTGACCCTCCTCCTGCTTGCCGCGCTGACCTTGGCGGCCTGCAAGTACGACGACTCCGAACTCTGGGAACAGGTGAACCAAAACACCGAAGAACTGGCCGCACAGGCCGCGCGCATCGCCGCCCTCGAAGCCTGGCAGGCGGAAACGAACACCAACATCCAAGCCCTACAGACGCTGCTCAGCACGACGGACTACATCACCGCCGTGACGCCCGTCGTAAAGGACGGCGTGGAGGTGGGCTTCACCATCAGCTTCCTGAACACGCCCGCCATCACCATCTACCACGGCACGAAGGGCGACAAGGGTGACAAGGGTGACACCCCGCAGATAGGTGCCACGCAAGCCGACGACGGCAACTGGTACTGGACGCTGAACGGCGAGTTCCTGACCGACACCGACGGCAACCCCATCCGCGCCAACGGCACGCAGGGCGGGCAAGGCGACCAAGGCCCCGCCGGCGACGACGCCCCGCTGCCCCAGCTGGCCACAGGCACGAAGCTCACCGAACAGGGTGTCACCACCGACTCGCAGAACAAAAACATCGAGCCCGACGCCATCTACCTGAGCGTGGACGGCGGCAAGACCTGGACGCGCGTCAGCGGCGAGGACGGCGAGAAAGGTGA
>NZ_JAAZTS010000004.1 GCF_019239235.1 Caecibacteroides pullorum
CAAAATATCGAGATTATCTTCAGAATATCGCTGCTTGAAAAAGTTAACAACGCTCTTATCGTTGATAAAGAAAAGAGGGTGAATCGCGTATTACGACACACCCTCTTTCCTGCACCGGGCTTTTCCTCTCCCACCATCTCGGGCGTGCTGCAACTCCGGCAAGTCTGCCTATCTGTAGCCGACAACATCTCTACATCATAAATCTACAGACTTGCATCACGGAAGAATTTTATTTACCTTTGTCATAGTTTCAGCAATAGAACTTTTTTTACTGAACTTATGTCTTACTTAATTACTCATTTACACATGAAACATTGTATCATCACATTCTGCCTTCTAGCATCCTTCATTTGGGACATCCAAGCACAGACCTCTCCAAGATACTCCATCGAATCGGCCGTCCGCTTCATCGAACTGGCACGGGCAGCCGAACAGGGGAAGCAACCTTCCGAAGCCGATTGGGAAGCTTTGTTTGCGACAAAAGGCTATCAGTCATTCTTCAGTATCCGTACCGATTGGGAAGAATGGCAACAGAATATCCGCAAGGCATTCACGATAGTCTTCGACCCTGCCTGCCGGGCCATAGCCGATAGCATCGCCCTGCAGCCGATGGCAACGGACGCTCCTTTTGAAAATTACTTTATCGTAAACTTCTATCAAATCCGCCAGCGGATGGATTCGCTGGAACATTTCTTGCACCATTCTAATTTTGAGCAACTCATGGAACAGGCATACAGCCGAGTGAAACAGTTCCTGCCGGCTGATGCGAAAGATTTGCCCCTGGCCGACCTGCCGATGTTCTATCTGGCTTTCGACCCGGAGTCGCGCGCCATGGGCGGAGCCGTATTCTTCGACATCAACCAGGTGTATGAGGACGGCAAGGAAGGGTTCATCAACACAGCTGCCCACGAACTGCACCATCACTACATGGATGCGCTCTGGGACTTGCGCTATCCGAAGGACTCGGACGACCCGGCACTGACGGCTCTCGTATACAACCAAATGGAAGGCACGACCGACCTCATCAGCAAACCTGAAATGCCCGTCACCAAACTGGGACTATACGGGCCGGAGATTGTCAAGATGTACAACGACGACTATGCCGCAACCCCCGAAGTACTGAAACAACTTGACAACCTGACGTGCGACTATGCAGCCGGAAAAATTACAGCCGAGCAATTTGAAGAGGCCGCCGGCTGCGCCCACTTTGGAGGACATACCACCGGCGACTACATGGTATTTCTCATCCGTGACCAATTGGGGCTTCAGACCGCCATCGACTGTTTTTGCGACATACCGGCCTTCGTCCGCCGCTACAACGAAGCAGCCGCCAAAGCCGACACTTATGTCTTTTCCGATGCATTTGTGCAATATATAGACAAGGTGTGCCAAGAAATGAAAGGCGAATAGCTTCCTATATCCTAATGTATGCGAAATTATTCGTATCTTTGCCAACGCATCTATAATATTATAGCATTATGGCAGAATCGAACTTTGTAGACTATGTAAAGATATACTGCCGCTCGGGCAAGGGCGGCCGAGGTTCCACACACATGCGCCGCGCCAAATACGTGCCCAACGGAGGGCCTGACGGTGGCGACGGCGGACGCGGGGGGCACGTCATCCTGCGCGGCAACCGCAACTACTGGACCCTGCTCCACCTGCGCTACGACCGCCACATCATGGCCGGTCACGGCGAAAGCGGCTCCAAGAACCGCAGCTTCGGCAAGGACGGCGAGGACAAGGTCATCGAGGTGCCCTGCGGCACGGTGGTCTACAACGCCGAGACGGGCGAGTACATCTGCGACGTCACCGAACACGGACAGGAAGTGATCCTGCTGAAGGGAGGACGCGGCGGACTGGGCAACTGGCACTTCAAGACGGCTACCCGTCAGGCTCCGCGCTTCGCACAACCCGGCGAACCGATGCAGGAGATGACCGTCATCATGGAGCTGAAGCTGCTGGCCGACGTCGGACTGGTGGGCTTCCCCAACGCCGGCAAGTCAACTCTGCTCTCGGCCGTATCATCAGCCAAGCCGAAGATAGCCAACTACCCCTTCACCACGATGGAGCCCAACCTGGGCATCGTGTCCTACCGTGAAGGCAAGTCGTTCGTCATGGCCGACATCCCCGGCATCATCGAAGGAGCCAGTGAAGGCCGCGGACTGGGTCTGCGCTTCCTGCGCCACATCGAACGCAACTCGCTGCTGCTCTTCATGGTACCCGCCGACAGCGACGACATCACCAAGGAATACAACATCCTGCTGAACGAGTTGAAGAACTTCAACCCCGAAATGCTGGACAAGCAGCGCGTACTGGCCATCACCAAGTGCGACATGCTGGACCAGGAGCTGATGGACGAGATAGAGCCGACCCTGCCCCAGGACGTGCCCCACGTGTTCATCTCCGCCATCTCGGGCCTCGGCATCAACGTGCTGAAGGATATCCTGTGGGAGGAACTGAACAAGGAGAGCAACAAGATTGAGGGCAAGATAGAAAGCATCGCCCACCGCCCCAAGGACATGAGCCACCTGAAGGAGGAGCTGGCCGACGAAGGCGAAGACGAGGACCTCAGCATCGAGTATGTGGACGAGGACGACATCGAAGACCTCGAAGACTTCGAATACGAAGAAGAGGACTGGGAGGACGACAAGCAATGAGCCGCCTCAGCCCCGACAAACGAATGTTGGAGTATGCATTAAACGATGCATGCTCCGACATTTTTGCTTTCAGCACCACCCGCCACGGCGGCGTCAGCACAGGCACCTATGCCTCGCTGAACTGCACACCCTACACAGGTGACTCGGCCGAGAACGTCCGCCGCAACCAGGAACAGCTTCTGGAAGCCCTGCCGCAACGCCCGCAGGAACTCATCATCCCCTGGCAGACGCACGGCACGGCATCCCTCGTCATCGACACCGACTATCTGCAGGCCGACCCGCAAACACGCCACGAACGCCTGCAAGGCATCGACGCCCTCATCACCTGCGAACCGAGCGTCTGCCTCTGCATCTCGACGGCCGACTGCATTCCTATTCTATTGTATGACCAAAGGCACCGCGCCGTCGCCGCCGTCCATGCCGGCTGGCGGGGAACAGTGAACCGCATCGCCCTGCACACGTTGGAAAGGATGCGGGAACTCTACGGTACAGAGGGCAAGGACGTGCAGGCCGTCATCGGCCCCGGTATCTCGCTTGCCGCCTTCGAAGTGGGCGAAGAAGTGTACGAAGCCTTCCGCACCGCCAACTTCCCCATGCCCTACATCGCCGAATGGCACAACGATACCCACAAGCATCACATAGACCTGTGGGCCGCCAACCAGCTGCAACTGCTGGGCTTCGGCCTGCCCGACACGCAGATAGAGACCGCCGGCATCTGTACCTACACCCGCCACGAAGACTTCTTCTCTGCCCGCAGGCTGGGAATCAAGTCGGGCAGGATGCTGTCGGGAATCATGATTAACCCCTAACAACCCTATGATTATGTATAATCTCACCGTATCCGAAGAACTGAAATCGCGCTGCCCCGAATACTGCGGAGCAGCCGTCTATGCCGAAGTGACCAATACGCCTCATAGCGAAGGACTTTGGCAGGAAATAAACGCCTTCACCGAAGAACTGCGTGCCGCCGACACCACCGAAGGCATCAAGCACCAGCCCGCCATTGCCGCCACCCGCGAAGCCTACAAACGCTGCGGCAAGGACCCCAGCCGTTACCGTCCTTCTGCCGAGGCTTTGCGCCGGCGTCTGCTCCGCGGATTGGAGCTGTATCAGATTGATACACTGGTGGACCTCATCAACCTCGTCTCCCTGCGTACAGGCTACAGCATCGGCGGTTTCGATGCCGACAAGATACAGGGCACCGACCTCTGCCTGGGTATCGGCCGGGCCGAAGAACCGTTCGAGGGCATCGGCCGCGGTGTGCTCAACATCGAAGGCTTGCCCGTCTTCCGCGACGCCGTGGGCGGTATCGGTACCCCTACTAGCGACAACGAACGTACCAAGATGGACGTCGGTACCCGCCACATTCTGGCCATCATCAATGGCTACGACGGCGACACCACCCGTCTGCAACAGACTGCCGAAATGACACAGGAACTTTTAAGGAAATATGCCTCATCCGACGGAGGAAACATTCATTACTTCGAATGAAAACAGTGTTATTCCTCCTCATCTGTCTTCTGCTCCCTCTACAGATACAGGGCCAGCAGAAGACAGGCACCTTCTCCAACATGGAGGTGAACCACATCCGTGTGGCTACTCCGGGACTGTTCGACAAGAGTAAAACCATCCTGCTGCACCTCGACAGCCTGGGGCAAAAGGACTATTGCTTCCCCCTGCCCGGCGGCAAAGTTATCTCGCCCTACGGACGGGGTGACGGGCGGCATACAGGTATCGACATCAAGACGCGGGCCAACGACACCATCCGCAGTGCCTTCGCCGGTGTGGTACGCATGTCGAAACCCTACAGTGCCTACGGCAATGTCATTGTGGTACGCCATCCCTCCGGCCTGGAGACCGTCTACAGCCACAACTCCAAAAACCTGGTGCAAAGCGGCGACACGGTAAAGGCCGGGCAAGCCATCGCTCTGACAGGACGCACAGGACGAGCCACTACCGAGCACCTGCACTTCGAAACACGCATCAACGGCCAACACTTCAACCCCAACATCCTCTTCAACATGAAGGAAGAAAGCCTGCGGCACGAGTGCATCCGCTGCACCAAGAATGCAAACGGTATCGTCGTCAAGCCGGTGTTGAAAAATAACGGTACGAAGTGACACGGTTTTCCAAACGTTTCATTACCTTTGCAAGGCATTTCAATGAACAATTAAAACATATCAATGATAGAAAAACTGATTGTCCTCGAAGATATCGACCCGGTCATCTTTTACGGTGTAAACAACGCCAACATGCAGCTGATCAAGGCTCTTTACCCCAAATTGCGCATTGTGGCGCGCGGCAACGTCATCAAGGTGCTAGGCGATGAAGAAGAAATGTGTGCCTTCGAAGAAAACATCATCAAGCTGGAGAAGCACTGTGCTGAATACAATTCGCTGAAGGAAGAAGCCATTATCGACATCATCAAAGGCAATGCTCCGCAAGCGGAAAAGAGCGGCAACGTCATCGTGTTCAGTGTGACGGGCAAGCCCATCATCCCCCGAAGCGAAAACCAGCAGAAGCTGGTGGATGCCTTCCACAAGAACGACATGGTGTTTGCCATCGGCCCGGCCGGATCGGGCAAGACCTACACCGCCATCGCCCTGGCCGTGCGTGCCCTGAAGAACAAGGAAATCAAGAAAATCATCCTCAGCCGCCCCGCCGTGGAGGCAGGCGAGAAGCTCGGCTTCCTGCCCGGCGACATGAAAGACAAGATAGACCCATACCTGCAACCGCTCTACGACGCCTTGCAGGACATGATACCCGCCGCCAAGCTGAAGGAATACATGGAGCTGAACATCATCCAGATAGCTCCGCTGGCCTTCATGCGCGGACGTACACTGAACGATGCTGTCGTCATCCTCGACGAAGCTCAGAACACTACGACTGCCCAAATCAAGATGTTCCTCACCCGCATGGGCATGAACACCAAGATGATTGTGACGGGCGACATGACGCAGATCGACCTCCCCTCCTCGCAGACTTCCGGCCTCGTACAGGCCCTGAAAATACTGAAAGGTGTGAAGGGAATCAGCTTCATTGAGCTGAACAAGAAAGACATCGTCCGTCACAAACTGGTAACACAGATTGTGGAGGCATACGAAAAGTTTGAGAAAGAACAGAAAGCCGAACGCGAACGCCAGAAAGAAGAGAAGAAAAGCCAAACGACTAACACTAATCAAAATACATAACAGTTATGAAACAAGCGTTAACTAAAACTGATTTCAACTTTCCAGGACAGAAGAGTGTCTATCACGGAAAAGTACGTGACGTGTACAACATCAACGGCGAAAAGCTCGTCATGGTAGCAACCGACCGTATCTCGGCCTTCGACGTCATCCTGCCGAAAGGTATCCCCTTCAAGGGCCAGATGCTGAACCAGATTGCCGCCAAGTTCCTCGATGCCACGACCGACATCTGCCCCAACTGGAAGCTGGCTACACCCGACCCGATGGTAACCGTCGGCGTAATGTGCGAAGGTTTCCCTGTAGAAATGATTGTTCGCGGTTACCTCTGCGGCTCGGCCTGGCGTGTTTACAAGAGCGGTGTGCGTGAAATCTGCGGCGTACGCCTGCCCGAAGGAATGAAGGAGAACCAGAAGTTCCCCGAACCCATCATCACTCCGACGACCAAAGCCGAAATCGGTGAACACGACGCCGACATCTCCAAGGAGGAAATCCTGGCCAAGGGTCTGGCTACTCCCGAAGAATATGCCCTGCTGGAGAAATATACACTGGCCCTCTTCAAGCGCGGTACAGAAATTGCTGCCGAGCGTGGCCTCATCCTGGTAGATACGAAATATGAATTCGGCAAGCACAACGGCCAGATCTATCTGATGGACGAAATCCATACACCCGACTCCAGCCGCTACTTCTACAGCGAAGGCTACGAAGAGCGTTTCGAGAAAGGTGAACCCCAGAAGCAGCTCTCCAAAGAATTCGTACGCGAATGGTTGATGGACAACGGTTTCCAGGGTAAGGAAGGCCAGCAGGTTCCCGAGATGACCGACGAAATTGTGACCTCTATCAGCGAACGTTACATCGAACTGTATGAGCACATCACCGGCGAGAAATTTGTTCGCGAAGCAGCTGAAGACATTGCTGCACGTATCGAAAAGAATGTAACAGAATACCTAAACAAGTAATACAAGAGCACACTTGCTCCTAACATACACTTAACGCGGATTACGCGGAATAGCACGAATGTCACTATCCCTATTCCATGTAATCTGCGTCTGTTTTACCCAACCAGCAAGACTGTCAACGCAACATCACCACACGACGCAAGATAAGCTTTTTGTATTGTCTCTTCATATCATCAGGCAAGAAAGACTGGTCTATCAGTCCAAACCACTTAGGTAGGGCTCGACTGAATCGGCGAGCCAGATTTTCAATCACTTTTTCTTCTACTCCCGAAGCAGTAATAGCCTTGTAGAAATCCATCTTACGCAAACGATTCTTCTTCCCGTTAAGAGTAAGAGCGAGCTCCTCCGTATCTTCGGGAATCACCAGTGCAGTAGACAACATGTCATAAGCCGGAGTAAGCGTATATCCATTTATCAGATTGTAAAGCGAAAAGTTTTTAAGGTGCATGTCAGCATTACCTGTTATCCAACAAAAGACTACCACTTCCCAGAAATTAATAACATCGAGCTGTGGTGTAAAAGAGTAACGACGAATAAGCTTGGCTATCTGCTCGTAAGAGCCCTTATACTTATACTCTGTAAGCCGTTCGGACAGTTGGCACATGTCTTCCATAGCCACCTTATGACCATCGGGCAGACGGTCGATACGGCGGGTAATGTAACACAATTCACCATCGCTGAAACGTATCAAACTATGAGGTACTACATTGATTTTGGCAGCTTCGGCCAAGTGCATGGTAACATCTTCCAATTCAGGCAAAGCACGATAAGACTGCGTCTGCGGCTTCAAAATAAAACGTCCCCACAATCCTACTATGGTAAAGCGATCAGGTTCATTACGCCCACCTCTGTTAATATCAAGAGAAAGTTTAGCTTGCACCCCAGTAAGGGTAGTTTGGCTGCGTACTACTTCACGAGCTAAATCACCCAGTTGACTGCGCACGTAAGGCAACTCAGGAGCCATACGGACACCAAAAAACTTGCGAGCACAAGCCGGATGAAAATCTTTCATTCCCTCACTTAATTCTTTATAACAATACAGGCATCGACTCATGACTTTTCCTCCTCTGTTTCATTATCTGGTATCACACTGACAGCTCCAATACAATCTTTACAACAGGCTAGCAGAAGCGACATGCGGTCACGTTGATTAATCTTCCAACTCCGCTCGGCAATGTCCAGCAACCAGCCTTCGGGTATTAGTCCATCAAAGAATGGAAAAAGCACCGTATCATGATAAGGCTTCTCCGTCAATGGTAGTGTAAGGCTAACAGCTGCTGCATCAGACAAAGCCAAATAACTAGCGTCATACGTGAAAGTAAAACCGTTTTCATCTTCTATCAACCTGCCAGCTAACCGGTCGTACAGATATACCTTAGCCCGTTTCATAACCTATCCTCCCTTGTTTTTACATCAACCTCCACAGGCCCTACCTGACGGCCAAACAAACTGAGCACTTGATTCACTTTATCCATCCGCAAGGTCTGTTTACCCTGCTCCAAATCGCGAACAAAACGTAACCCTACACCCGACTTATCTGCCAGGTCCACTTGCGTCAAACCAAACTGACGACGCATTTCCTTTACAAAATCTGCAATTACTGTATAAGTCATATCTATACCCTTTCGGGTACAAATATAATAAAATTCTTCACTGATTATACCTGTATGGGTATAATTAACCAAAAGCTACACAGATTTATACCCAAACGGGTATAAGTAAGCTTCTATATCCAAATATTCTTATAGCTTCTTCAAATAAAGAAGATAACGAATATACTGGAAAATATGCCACAAGTTACACACTGAACTACTTATTTTCTTAACTTTGCGCAAGAATATACCTATTTTTATGGATTATCCTCAGGAACATATTAAGCCATACGGCGAAGAAGGTACAAAAGCTGTACAGGTGGAACGCATGTTCAATCATATCGCTCCAACGTATGACCAACTGAACCACACCCTCTCAATGGGTATCGACCGTAGTTGGCGTAGAAAAGCGATCCATACACTCCGTCCCTATCACCCCCAACAAATACTGGACATAGCTACCGGTACGGGCGATTTTGCCATCCTGGCCTGCCGTGAGCTACAACCACAGTCTCTTATTGGTGCTGACATTTCGGAAGGCATGATGGAAGTAGGCCGTGAAAAGGTACAGCAGGCAGGTCTCGCGGATAAGGTATCTTTCGCCCGCGAAGATTGCACAGCGTTGTCTTTTGCAGATGCCACGTTCGATGCAGTAACAGTAGCTTTCGGTGTCCGCAATTTTGAGCATCTGGATATTGCACTTGGAGAAATGTGTCGTGTACTTCGCCCTAACGGACATTTGGTTATCCTTGAGTTATCTACACCCGACCGCTTTCCCATGAAGCAACTATTTACTCTTTACTCTAAAGTAGTAATGCCGCTTATTGGCAAACTGATATCCAAGGACAACAGTGCCTACACTTATCTACCCGAAAGCATTCGCGCTTTTCCGCAAGGCGAAGTGATGCAGCAGGCTATACGCAACGCCGGTTTCAGCCAGGTACGTTTCCGGCGATTAACATTCGGTATCTGTACCCTTTATGTAGCAACCAAATAAATCTACCTTTTAATTATGGACAAATACGGTTTAATCGGTTATCCGCTGAAGCATTCATTCTCCATCGGATACTTCAACGAAAAATTTCAGTCTGAGAATATTGATGCTGAATATGTAAACTTCGAAATACCACGTATCGAAGACTTCATGGAAGTCATCGAAGAAAATCCCAATCTCCGCGGCCTCAACGTCACCATTCCCTATAAAGAACAAGTCATCCCTTACCTAGATGAACTAGACAAGGATACTGCTAAAATAGGTGCCGTAAACGTCATTAAAATAATCCCTCAAGCTAAAGGAAAAGTAAAACTAGTAGGTTACAATTCTGACATCATTGGTTTTACGCGTTCCATTGAGCCCTTATTATTGCCTCATCATACTAAAGCCCTTATTTTAGGAACAGGAGGAGCTTCCAAAGCAGTTTTTCATGGATTAGCCAATTTGGGTATCCAATCTACTTTCGTATCACGTACTAAAAAAAGGAATGATATATTAACCTACGGAGAACTGACGCCTGAAATTATGCAGGAACATACCGTCATCGTGAATACGACTCCGCTAGGCATGTATCCTAAAGTAGATTTTTGTCCAGACATCCCCTACAACCAACTGACATCGAAACATTTGCTTTACGACCTATTATACAATCCCAGTGAAACTCTTTTTATGAAAAAAGGCATAGAGCAGGGGGCCACCGTAAAAAACGGATTGGAAATGCTACTACTCCAGGCTTTTGTATCATGGGAAATATGGAATAAATAGCTGAATAAAGAATGAGAAAAGCCATCAAATACAGCCTGATAGCTGTCATAGCCATAGCGGCCCTACTATTATGTGCCGGATACTACATGCTAGGATATGCCCTGAAACCTGAAGAGCTGGTTAGCCGCAGTCGTAACATTGAAAGTTCGCTTGAATATATGCGGCAAACTTATCCCGAAGTGGGACATTGGATCGACAGCCTACAAGCAGCTGAAGCTTTACACGACCTCTATATTGAAAATGATGAAGGCACTCCTTTACATGCCCTTTATGTACCAGCAGCCGATTCAACCAATCATACGGCAGTCATTGTACACGGATATACAGACAATTCCATCCGAATGATGATGATAGGTTATCTGTACAACCGTCAATTGGGATACAACATTTTACTACCTGATCTCTATGGGCACGGACTAAGTGGAGGTACTGAAGTACAAATGGGTTGGAAAGACCGACTCGACGTACTCCGTTGGACAGAAGAAGCCAATCATCTTTTTGGAGGAAACACAGAGATGGTAGTACATGGCATTTCAATGGGAGCAGCCACAACAATGTGTGTATCAGGCGAAGTACAACAGGGAATATACCAACAACCTTTTATCAAATGTTTTGTAGAAGACTGTGGCTATACCAGTGCTTGGGATGAATTTAAAGGCGAACTAAAAAATCAGTTTGGTCTACCTGCCTTTCCACTACTCTATGTAGCCAGTACATTATGCCACATAGAATACGGCTGGAGTTTCCAAGAAGCATCTCCATTGGAGCAAGTAAAGAAATGCACTCTCCCCATGCTCTTCATTCATGGCGATGCCGATACTTTCGTACCCACATGGATGGTACATCCACTGTACGAAGCCAAACCAGCTCCAAAAGAACTTTGGATTGTGCCTGGAGCCGAACATGCCGTAGCTTATAAAGAAAATACTGAGGCTTATACCCGCAAAGTCCGCGATTTTGTTGGGACATATATTCACTAAAAGAACGAATACATATCTTCATGAAGAAAATTATACTTTCTATCTTATTCTGTCAGCTTCTTTGTTTGACGACATGGGCACAAGTTGTTTATACTCCAGAGAATCTACCGAAAGTACACCTAGTAGACAAAACTCGCTATGTATGTGACCCCGAGAACATACTCAATGTGGCAGCTCGCGACAGCATTGACCGCATGCTTTATGCTCTGGAACAACAGACCGGTATTCAGACTGTAGTGGCCGTAGTTCCCACCATTGGCGAAGCAGACTGCTTCGACTTCTGCCATCAGCTGCTTAATTCATGGGGAGTAGGACAGAAAGGTAAGGACAACGGACTCGTAATCCTGCTCGTTACCGACCAACGATGCATCCAGTTCTATACTGGTTATGGGTTGGAAGGCCCCCTGCCCGATGCCATTTGCAAACGCATCCAGACACGCCATATGATACCTTATTTGAAGGAAAACCGATGGAGTGAAGGCATGGTGGCCGGCATCCGTGCTACCTGTGCACGCCTGGACGGTTCGATGGAGAACGACCTGCCAGCCGACGGAGATGACGATGGTGCAGGTAGCGTCTTTCTGGTACTTTTCGGTATCGTAGCGGTAGGTGTTTTCCTCGCAGTCATAGCTATGCACGCAGCTTCCAAATGTCCCAAATGCGGCCAGCACAAATTGCAGCGCAGCTCCAGCCGCCTCATTGCACTTCGCAACGGTGTCAGAACGGAAGACGTAACCTACACCTGCCGTAACTGTGGCCATCAGGTGATACGCCGCCAGCAATCTTACGATGACAATTATCGCGGACGGAGAGGAGGAGGCGGAGGTCCTTTCATCTTCGGAAGCGGAGGTGGCGGAGGATTCAGTGGAGGTAGCTTCGGCGGAGGAATGGGAGGAGGCGGAGGTGCCGGTTCCCGATTCTGACCTTCCCAAGAATTTGCTATTATTTTATTAATCTATCAAATTACTGAACAATATGAAAAAAGTAACGATTATCATCATTGTAGCCGTAGTGGCCATCATCGCCATCTGGACCGTCAGCGGCTACAACAGCCTCGTCGGCATGGACGAGAACGTCAGCAACCAATGGGCCAACGTGGAGACGCAGTACCAACGCCGTGCCGACCTCATCCCCAACCTGGTGAACACCGTCAAGGGGTATGCCGCTCACGAAAAGGAAACGTTGGAAGGCGTCATCGCCGCCCGTAGCCAGGCCACCCAAATCAAAGTGGACCCCACGGACCTGACGCCCGAGAAGCTGGCCGAATATCAGAAGGCACAGGGCCAGCTGGCCACCGCCCTGGGCAAACTGCTTGCCATCACCGAAAACTACCCCGACCTGAAGGCCAACCAGAACTTTCTGGAGTTACAAGCCCAGCTCGAAGGCACGGAAAACCGCATCAATGTAGCCCGCAAGAACTTCAACGACGCGGCCAAGACCTACAACACCACCATCCGACGCTTTCCCAAGAACATCCTTGCTGGTATGTTCGGCTTCGACAAGCGCGCCTACTTCGAGGCAACTGAAGGTGCTGAGCAAGCTCCACAAGTGCAATTCTAAAATTACCTATGACACAAGTCTGTGTTTTATCATTTAGAAACGGCTGTTTTCCCATAAAGAAACGGCCGTTTTCTTTATGAGAAAACAATCCTTTCTACTAAAAGCAACACCCTTAATTTCTATATGGAAAAAAACAACAAGCAGAATATCTGGAAAATGCCTGCCGCATAGTAGGCTATCTGCCGAATAATTGTTACTTTTGCATATTCAATTGAACAAAAATACATTATCTCATGAGTAATCAACGATACATGATGCGCGGCGTAAGCGCATCGAAAGAGGATGTTCACAACGCCATCAAGAACATCGACAAGGGCATTTTCCCGCAGGCCTTCTGCAAGATTATCCCCGACATACTGGGCGGCGACCCGGAGTATTGCAACATCATGCACGCCGACGGTGCAGGCACCAAGTCCTCGCTGGCCTACCTGTACTGGCGGGAGACGGGCGACCTCTCGGTGTGGAAAGGCATCGCGCAGGACGCGCTCATCATGAACATCGACGACCTGCTCTGCGTAGGAGCGGTGGACAACATCCTCGTTTCCTCCACCATCGGACGCAACAAGCTGCTGGTGCCGGGCGAAGTCATCTCCGCCATCATCAACGGCACGGACGAACTGCTGGCCGAGCTGCGTGAAATGGGCGTGGGCGTCTATGCCACGGGCGGCGAGACGGCCGACGTGGGCGACCTGGTGCGCACCATCATCGTAGACTCTACCGTGACCTGCCGCATGAAGCGCAGCGACGTCATCAACAACGCCAACATCCGTCCGGGCGACGTCATCGTGGGCCTCGCCAGCTACGGACAGGCTACTTACGAGAAGGAATACAACGGTGGCATGGGCAGCAACGGCCTGACCTCGGCCCGCCACGATGTCTTTGCCAAGTACCTGGCAGAGAAATATCCGGAGAGCTACGACAAGGCCGTGCCCGACGAACTGGTGTACAGCGGCCAGCTGAAGCTGACCGACAAGGTAGAAGGCAGTCCGCTGGATGCAGGCAAGCTCGTCCTCTCGCCCACCCGTACCTATGCGCCGGTTGTCAAGAAACTGCTCGACGCCCTGCGCCCCCAGATTCACGGTATGGTACACTGCTCGGGCGGCGCACAGACCAAGGTGCTGCACTTCGTGGGCGACAACTGCCGCGTCATCAAGGACAACCTCTTCCCCGTACCTCCCCTGTTCCGCACCATCAAGGAGCAGAGCGACACGGACTGGGCGGAGATGTACAAGGTATTCAACATGGGACACCGTCTGGAAGTCTACCTCTCGCCCGAGCATGCCGAGGAAGTCATCACCATCTCGAAGTCGTTCAACATCGACGCACAGGTCATCGGCCGTATCGAGGAAAGCGACAAGAAGGAGTTGATTATCCGCTCGGAGTTCGGTGAGTTCAGGTATTAATAAAAGATATTGAGCGCTATGGGCTATGTAGTCATTGGTCTGATTGTGGTGTGTGTATTGGCTTGGGGGCAATATTACCGGAGCAATACCCGCCGCAAGAAGAAATAAAGACACGGTAAAAGAGATAAATAACACTCCAAGGTCATGAAGAAAACTCTTGGAAAGCTCATTCTGTATGTCATACTGTGGATTGTAGCAGGTGCCGCACTGAGCGTTGTAGCTACACGCATCGGTTCAGACTATCTGCACAGCCTGGCTGTCATAGGTCCGCCCATGGTGGTAGGTTACCTGTCCAGTCTCGAAGGCGGAGAGGAGAAGGGCTGCCGGTTGCGATGGTGGCGGTTAGCGCTACTGATAGGCATAGTCACCACTGCGTTTTGGCTGCTTGAGAAATTAGTGTAACAAGAACAACTCTTCAAGATAAGAATTATGGAACGAGAACATCAAGGTTGCCTGATAGGCATTGGCATGGTAGCCGTCTGTGGAGCTATCCTTTTTGTGGCTTACAAGTGGGATATTCCATTCCTGAAGTGCGTCTGTTACCTGTTGCCGGCTCTCATCGGATCCTACATAGGCAGCCAGTATTTCAGCAACGAGAAGCAGCGGGTGAAGAACCGCTTCTCGCGCCGGACATGGAGTTGGCTTGTTGTCGGCTTTTTCCTGCTGGCTGCATTGCTGGCGTGGCTGTTTGAGGGAAGATTGTGGTAAAACAATAAATAGACAAAGATATGAAACACTTGTTCAAAGTCATTCTCGTGGCCATTGTCATCCTTACCTTCTGCTTCGGACTTTACGTCCTCAGCGACCAGTGGGATGCGCCTGTTCTCCGATTCCTGAACTACACCATCATCGGTGCAGCCACTGGAATCTACTCTGGTCCCCATCTTGCTCCCGAAGCCGATAAGGCGAAGTATCGCATGACTCCCAAGAAATGGGTATTGAACATCGTAGGCGTGGTCGTAGTTGCGGCACTGCTGGCGTGGCTGATTGAGGGGAGGTTGTGGTAATAATAGAATAAAACGAAATAAATGGCAGAAAACAACACCATACTGGAAAAGCTCGACGGCCTCGTGGCCCGCTTCGAGGAAGTGTCGACACTGATTACCGACCCGGCAGTCATTGCCGACCAGAAGCGGTACGTCAAGCTGACGAAGGAATATAAGGAACTGGGCGACCTGATGGACGCCCGCAAGGAATACATGCAGGTATTGAACGGTATCGACGAAGCCAAGGACATCATCGCCAACGAAACCGATGCCGAGATGCGCGACATGGCCCGCGAGGAACTTGATGCCTGCCAGACACGCTTGCCTGAACTGGAGGAGCACATCAAGCTGCTGCTCGTTCCGGCCGACCCGCAGGACAGCCGTAACGCCATCCTCGAGATACGTGGCGGTACGGGCGGAGACGAAGCGGCCATCTTTGCAGGCGACCTCTTCCGCATGTACTCCAAGTACTGCGACATCAAGGGCTGGAAGCTCGAAGTGTCCAGCGCCAACGAAGGAGCCGCAGGCGGCTTCAAGGAAATTATCTGCTCCGTTACGGGCGAGAACGTGTATGGCACACTGAAGTATGAGTCGGGCGTACACCGTGTACAGCGAGTGCCTGCCACGGAGACACAGGGCCGTGTACATACCTCGGCCGCCTCGGTAGCCGTACTGCCCGAAGCCGAAGAGTTCGACGTGGTGATCAACGAAGGCGAAATCAAGTGGGACACCTTCCGAAGCGGCGGTGCAGGCGGCCAGAACGTGAACAAGGTAGAGTCCGGCGTGCGTCTACGCTACAACTGGAAGAACCCCAACACAGGTGTCGTAGAGGAAATCCTCATTGAGTGTACCGAGACGCGCGACCAGCCCAAGAACAAGGAGCGTGCCCTCTCGCGTCTGCGCACCTTCATCTACGACAAGGAGCACCAGAAGTACATTGACGACATCGCCTCCAAGCGCAAGACAATGGTCTCCACAGGCGACCGCTCGGCCAAGATACGTACCTACAACTATCCGCAAGGACGCATCACCGACCACCGCATCAACTACACCATCTATAACCTGGCCGCCTTCATGGATGGCGACATACAGGACTGCATCGACCACCTCATCGTGGCCGAGAATGCAGAACGGTTAAAAGAAAGCGAATTGTAATACAGTTAAAAACAGAAGATATGAACAAGCAACAACTTTTTGAAAACATCAAGAAGAAGCAGTCGTTCCTCTGCGTGGGGCTCGACACGGACATCAAGAAGATTCCCGAACACCTGCTGAAGGAAGAAGACCCCATCTTTGCCTTCAACAAGGCCATCATCGACGCTACGCAGGACCTCTGCATCGCCTACAAGCCCAACCTGGCTTTCTACGAGAGCATGGGCGTAAAGGGATGGATTGCCTTCGAGAAAACAGTGAACTACATCAAGCAAAACTATCCTGACCAGTTCATCATTGCCGATGCCAAGCGTGGCGACATCGGTAACACATCGGCCATGTATGCCCGTACCTTCTTCGAGGAGCTGGACATTGACTCCGTAACCGTAGCTCCCTACATGGGCGAGGACAGCGTGACGCCGTTCCTCACGTACAAAGGCAAGTGGGTCATCCTGTTAGCACTGACCAGCAACAAGGGGTCGCACGACTTCCAGCTGACGATGGACGTAGACGGCGAACGCCTCTTCGAGAAAGTACTCCGCAAGAGCCAGCAGTGGGCTAACGACGAGAACATGATGTACGTAGTAGGTGCCACACAGGGACGCATGTTCGAAGACATCCGCAAGGTTGTGCCCAACCACTTCCTGCTCGTACCTGGCGTAGGCGCACAAGGCGGCTCGTTGGAAGAAGTCTGCAAGTATGGCATGACGAAAGAGTGCGGCCTTATCGTCAACTCCAGCCGTGGCATCATCTACGTGGACAAGACAGAAAACTTCGCCGCCGCCAGCCGCAAGGCCGCACAGGAAGTACAGGCGCAGATGGCTGAGCAACTGAAGGCTATTCTTTGATTCTGCGAAAAGCTCCATTATATAACAGGGGTGCCGTTCATACATAAGATTGAACGACACCCCTGTTTCATTGAATGAATATGCTTTATCATCTTACTTCAGATACTCTCTGAAGAAGCTCTCAATCTTGTCGAAAGGTATTACCTGCAGGTTGTCGTACAGGTCGGTGTGGTTGGCGCCGGGGATGATGAGCAGTTCCTTGTTATCGCCCGTCAGTTTCTGGAAGGCATCCCGACTGAAGTAGCACGAATGAGCTTTCTCTCCGTGAATCATCAGGACGGCGCTACGTATCTCGTTGCTATAGGTCAAAATAGGCATGTTGATGAACGACAGCGAAGAAGTCTTGTTCCATCCGTCGTTCGAGTTGAGCGAACGCTTGTGATAGCCGCGCGGCGTCTTGTAGTAGGCATAGTAGTCTTTCACGAACTGGGGTGCGTCGGCAGGCAGCGGATCCACCACACCGCCGGCACGTTCGTAGGAGCCGTTGCGGTAGTCGGCCGTGCGCTGGGCGTTGAGCTGGCGGCGAAGTTCGTAACGCTGGTCGGCGTCCATCGAGTCGAAGTAACCGTTGGCATTCACGCGGCTCATGTCGTACATGGTCGAAGTGACCGTCGCCTTGATGCGCGTGTCGATGGCGGCAGCGTTCAAGGCCATGCCTCCCCAACCACAGATGCCGAGGATGCCGATGCGTTCAGGATCTACATCATCGCGGGTTGACAGATAGTCTACTGCCGCGCAGAAGTCTTCCGTATTGATGTCGGGCGAAGCCACATAGCGAGGTTGGCCGCCACTCTCGCCCGTAAACGATGGATCGAAGGCAATGGTCAGGAAGCCACGCTCGGCCAACGTCTGCGCATAGAGGCCGGACGACTGCTCCTTGACAGCTCCGAACGGTCCGCTCACGGCAATGGCTGCCAGCTTGCCCGTCGCCTGCTTCGGCACGTAGAGGTCGGCCACAAGCGTAATGCCGTAACGGTTGTGGAAGGTCACTTTACTATGATTCACTTTGTCGCTCTGCGGGAACACCTTGTCCCACTCGCTGGTCAATTCCAATTTTTCCATATCATGTTGTTTTGAAGGGTTACACTTGTCCGTAACGTTTGCCGCACCAGCGGCGGTGAAGCCTGTCAGCAGAAGAGCTGCCAGCAGGCAGGAGAGATTTTTCTTTCTGTTCATGTCTTACACCTTATTATACATTCTACATCATTCGCCACTCAAAGCGAGGGTCACGGTGACGTCTCCGTCGCCCAAAGCGGCTTTCAGTTCACTTTCCGACACGTTGTCAATCTTGCCGAGACGGGTGAGCGAATAGCTGTTGCGCCCGTAGTAGATGACGAAATAACGGCCCTGATACAGAATCAGGTCACCCGGCACGGTCGAAATCTGTTCATCGTTGCGCGGCAGGGTAGTACCTATCGGGCCCACCTTCTCCATCCGTGCATAATCTTCCATCTCGATGGTGAGGTCTCCCTCGGCCAGCAGCGCCTTCAGCGCACGGGTCGAAGAGTTGTCTACCAGCGTGGCGGTGAATGTCTTTCCGCCTACTTTCAGTTTGATTGTACTTGTTTCCATATTCTCTTGATTTTCATTTTCCGATTCTCCTTCCTCCGGCTGGGCAGGCTGTTCGGGTA
The DNA here is from genome assembly GCF_019239235.1 of Caecibacteroides pullorum. Classification (GTDB taxonomy): domain Bacteria; phylum Bacteroidota; class Bacteroidia; order Bacteroidales; family Bacteroidaceae; genus Bacteroides; species Bacteroides pullorum. The sequence goes on from NZ_JAAZTS010000004.1 coordinate 18,716, forward strand.
CGGTGGGTTCGATATCCAATTCAGGGTCTGACGTGCAAGCCACCGCCATCCAAGGCAGCAACAGAAGGACAGGAATCAACAGATACATCTTCATGACGAAAAAGCATTAAAGTCTCTGATGCAAAGATACAGCGACAGAAGCCTCCGCCTTGTATACAGATTACGGAAGAAATAACGGGAATTACGGATAGATGTACAGATTTCTTCCCCACTCTCCCCGCCTCCCCCTTGTTTATCTCCTTGAAATCTCCTACCTTTGGGCGTAAACAAATAAGAAATCCGACCATGAATCACGAAAACAACGTTACCACCGCCTCAGGAAAGACGGACAACATGCCCAAAGACTATATCTACTGTCCTGCCGCCGACGGGGCCTGTCCCCGCGCTCCGCAATGCCTGCGCGCCATCGCCTATCGTCAGCTGACGGCAACAGAGGCTTCGGCCAAGCCTGGCCCCATCCGCATTGTGCACCCTGCCTGCGTCGCCCATGCACAGAAGGGATGCGATTACTACCGCGACAGCACGCCCGTGCGCTTCGCCCAAGGCATGACGAAGCTGTTCGACGAGATCCCCCACCGACTGGAGGCAGACATCAGACGGCGCATCATGGCCTGCTTCTCTTGCCGGAGCTATTACTTCCAAAGCCGGAAGGGCGAACGACTCATCACGCCCAAGGAGCAACAGGCCATAGCCAACGTCTTCCGCCAGGCAGGGCTGAAAGCCGAACCGGAGTTCGATAACTACGTCGAGGAAACTTATTGGTAATCAGCCACCAAGCAGTTTATTTCAGTTTACTAAAAATAAACTGCCAGTTTAACCGTAATAAACTGAGAGTTTAAAGCTATTAAACTGACAGTTTAAACGGAGTAAACTGACGGTTTAAAGGCTTTGAACCGAGAGTACACAGACGATAAACGGAGACCATCTGCCCATCGTCCCATCCAATCCTCACCCTAAAAACAGAAATCATGAGCTACGAACGCAAAATCATCAACGACCCCGTCTTCGGGTTCATCAACATACCGAAGGGACTGCTCTACGACCTCGTGTGCCATCCACTGCTACAACGCCTGACGCGCATCCGCCAGCTGGGCCTATCGTCCGTGGTCTATCCCGGCGCCCAACATACACGCTTCCAGCACTCGCTCGGCGCCTTCTACCTGATGACCGAGGCCATCCAGCACCTGACGGCCAAGGGCAACTTCATCTTCGACAGCGAGGCGGAAGCCGTCAAGGCCGCCATCCTGATGCACGACATCGGCCACGGGCCCTTCTCGCACGTGCTGGAAGACACCATCGTACGCGGCGTCTCCCACGAAGACATCTCCCTGCTGCTGATGGAGCGCATCAACCGCGAGATGAACGGGCAGCTGACGCTGGCCATCCAGATATTCAAGGATGAGTATCCCAAACGCTTCCTCCACCAGCTGGTCAGCGGCCAGCTCGACATGGACCGCCTGGACTACCTGCGGCGCGACAGCTTCTACACGGGCGTCACCGAGGGAAACATCGGCTCGGCGCGCATCATCAAGATGCTCGATGTCAAGGACGACCACCTCGTCGTCGAGGAAAAAGGCATCTACTCCATCGAGAACTTCCTCATGGCCCGCCGTCTGATGTATTGGCAGGTATATCTGCACAAGGCCTCCGTGGCCTACGAGCGGATGCTCATCGCCGCCCTGCTCCGTGCCAAGGAGCTGGCCGCCAAGGGCGAAGACCTCTTCGCCTCGCCCGCCCTGCGCTTCTTCCTCTACAACGACGTGGACCGTACGCGCTTCTACGACGACCCGGCCTGCCTGGAGAACTTCATCCGCCTGGACGACAACGACATCTGGACAGCTCTCAAGGTATGGAGCGACCATCCCGACAAGGTCCTGTCTACGCTAAGTACGGGCATGGTGGACCGCCGCCTGTTCAAGGTGGAAATCTCTACCGAACCCGCCACCGAGGAGCGCAAGCAGGAACTGACGGCACAGATAGCTGCCGCGCTGGACGTGACGCCTGCCGAAGCCGCCTGGTTCGTCTCCGTCCCCCGCATCGAAAAGAACATGTACAACCCTGCCGACGACAGCATCGACATTCTCTACAAGGACGGCACCACGAAGAACATCGCCGATGCATCGGACATGCTCAACATCCAGCTGCTCTCGAAGAAGGTAAAAAAATACTACCTTTGCTACCTGAGGCTGCATAGATAAGTATAAAATATTCACCCAAGGACAAGGAAATATAAAAAAAAAGTCCGTTATTTGTGTTTTGAAAACCATTTAGCAAGAAACAGACATGGAATTTTCAGCCAAACAAATAGCTGCCTATATACAGGGAGAAATCGTAGGAGACGAAAATGCGACCGTGCATACCTTCGCCAAAATTGAAGAAGGAATCCCGGGCGCCATCTCTTTTCTGTCCAATCCGAAGTACACTCCCTATATCTACGAGTCGAAGGCCAGCATCATCTTGGTGAACAAGGACTTCGAACCCGAGCATGAAATAAAAGCCACCCTTATCAAGGTGGATAACGCTTATGAGAGCCTTGCCAAGCTACTTACGCTCTACGAACAGAGCAAACCGCAACTGAAGGGTATCGACCCGTTGGCCTACGTAGCCCCCACAGCCAAGGTGGGAGAAAACGTCTACATAGCCCCCTTTGCCTACGTAGGTGATGGAGTAGTAATCGGCGACGGCACTGCCCTGCATCCGCATGCCACTGTCTGTGCCGGAGCCCGCGTAGGTAGTCATTGCATCCTTTATCCGGGCGCAACCGTCTATCACGACTGCCGTGTAGGCAACAACTGCATCCTGCATGCCGGATGCGTCATCGGCGCCGATGGCTTCGGATTTGCCCCGACACCCGAAGGATACGAAAAAATTCCACAAATCGGCATCACGATTCTCGAAGACAACGTTGAGATAGGTGCCAATACTTGCGTAGACCGCGCCACCATGGGAGCCACTATCGTACACAGCGGTGTGAAGCTGGACAACCTCGTCCAGATAGCCCACAACGACGAGATAGGTTCACACACGGTGATGGCCGCACAGGTAGGCGTCGCCGGTTCGACCAAGATAGGCGAATGGTGTATGTTTGGCGGACAAGTAGGCATCGCCGGTCACATCCATATCGGCGATAAAGTAACGTTTGGTGCCCAGTCGGGCGTGCCCAGCAGCACTGAAAGCAACCAGCGACTGATAGGCACACCGCCTATGGAAGAAAAGCCCTATTTCAAGTCGCAGGCTATCTTCCGCAAGCTGCCCGACATGTATTTCGAGCTAAATGCGCTCCGCAAAGAATTGAATGAACTGAAACAACAATTAAAGAAATAATCCATGTTGAAACAAAAGACTCTGAAAGACAGCTTTTCGCTCAGTGGAAAAGGCCTCCACACAGGCCTCAACCTGACCGTAACCTTCAACCCGGCTCCTGAAAACCACGGATATAAAATCCAGCGGACCGACCTCGAAGGACAGCCCGTCATCGACGCAGTGGCCGAAAACGTGGTCGAGACGACACGTGGCACTGTACTGGCCAAAAACAATGTAAAGGTCAGCACCGTAGAACATGGCATGGCAGCCCTCTATGCTTTGGGTATAGACAACTGCCTGATACAAGTGAACGGACCTGAATTCCCTATTCTGGACGGAAGCGCCCAATATTATGTAAAAGAAATAGAACGCGTAGGATTCGAAGAGCAAAACGCCGTAAAAGACTTCTATATCATCAAGTCGAAGACGGAGTTCCGCGACGAAAAGACCGGTTCGTCCATCATCCTGTTGCCCGACGAGAGCTTCAGCCTGAACGTACTGGTTTCCTATGATTCAATCATCCTTCCCAACCAGTTTGCCACGCTGGAAGACATGGGCAAGTTCAAGGATGAAGTGGCAGCCAGCCGCACCTTCGTCTTTGTACGCGAGATTGAGCCTCTGCTTCAGGCAGGTCTCATCAAGGGAGGCGACTTGGACAACGCCATCGTCATCTACGAACGCGAAATGTCGCAGGAAAACTTCGACAAGCTGGCCGACGTGATGGGCGTGCCCCACATGGACGCCAAGCAACTGGGCTACATCAACCACAAACCACTGGTATGGCCCAACGAATGTGCCCGCCACAAGCTGCTCGACGTCATCGGCGACATGGCACTGATCGGTAAACCCATCAAAGGCCGTATCATTGCCACCCGCCCGGGTCACACCATCAACAACAAGTTTGCCCGTCAGATGCGCAAGGAAATCCGCCTGCACGAGATACAGGCTCCAACATATGACTGCAACCGTCCGCCTATCATGGACGTGAACCGCATCCGCGAACTCCTCCCCCACCGCTATCCCATGCAGCTGGTAGACAAGGTCATCGAGATTGGTGCCAACTACATCGTAGGCGTGAAGAACGTCACAGCCAACGAACCATTCTTTGTCGGCCACTTTCCGCAAGAACCAGTCATGCCAGGTGTACTCCAGATCGAAGCCATGGCACAGACAGGCGGCCTGCTGGTGCTGAACTCCGTCGACGAACCTGAACGCTATTCTACCTACTTCTTAAAGATAGACGGCGTGAAGTTCCGCCAGAAGGTAGTGCCAGGCGACACACTGATATTCCGTGTAGAACTGTTGGCTCCTATCCGCCGCGGCGTATCCACCATGAAAGGATACGTATTCGTAGGTGAGAAAGTAGTCTGCGAAGCTGAGTTCATGGCACAGATAGTAAAGAACAAATAAAATTAATAATGAAGAATGAAGAATGAAGAATTTCTTTGGAACACGCCTCATTGTGCAGCCTGAATTCTTCATTCTTCATTCTTAATTCTTCATTTATATTATGATCAGTCCCTTAGCATACATCCATCCCGAAGCGAAGATCGGCGAGAACGTGGAAATCGCTCCTTTTGTCTTCATTGACAAGAATGTAGTCATCGGTGACAACAACAAGATAATGGCCCACGCCAGTATCCTGTATGGTAGCCGCATCGGAAACGGTAACACCATTTTTCCCGGCGCTGTCATCGGTGCTATTCCGCAAGACCTGAAGTTCAGGGGCGAAGAAACAACTGCCGAGATAGGTGACAATAATACCATCCGCGAAAATGTGACCATCAACCGTGGCACAGCAGCCAAAGGACGTACCATTGTAGGTAGCAATAACTTGTTGATGGAAGGGGTCCACGTAGCCCACGATGCTCTAATCGGTAGCGGTTGTATCATTGGAAACTCCACGAAAATGGCTGGAGAAATCGTTATTGACGACAACTCCATCATTAGCGCCAACGTCCTGATGCACCAGTTCTGTCGCGTAGGCGGCTATGGTATGATTCAAGGAGGATGCCGCTTCAGCAAAGATATCCCGCCCTACATCATCGCCGGACGTGAACCGATCTGTTATGCAGGCCTCAATATTGTAGGACTGCGCCGTCGCGGTTTCTCCAACGAGACCATCGAGGCCATCCACAATGCCTACCGCCTCATTTACCAAAGCGGCCTCAACACGACCGATGCCCTGAACAAAATAGAAGCGGAGATGGAAATGACACCCGAAATACGTTACATCGTCGACTTCATACGAAGTTCAGAACGTGGTATTATTCCTGGAGGAAAATAATAAACTAACAAACTCTAGTAACCAACAAACTCAAACTATGATTTATAGATTTACCCTTATCTCTGACGAATCGGACGATTTTGTCAGAGAAATACAAATCGATCCGGAAGCCACTTTCTATGACTTCCACAAGGCTATTCTCCAATCTGTTGGATATACAGATGACCAGATGACATCCTTCTTCATCTGTGATGAAGATTGGGAAAAGGAGAAAGAAGTGACCTTGGAAGAAATGGACGACAACTCCGAAATAGACAGCTGGGTGATGAAAGAAACCCGCATCGACGAATTGGTAGAAGACGAAAAACAAAAGTTGCTCTACGTGTTCGATTACATGACTGAACGCTGTTTCTTCATCGAGCTTAGTGAAATCATCACCGGCAAGCACATGAAGGGTGCCAAATGTACCAAGAAAGAAGGCGATGCTCCCAAACAGACGGTAGACTTCGCTGAATTCGAAGCCAAGAACAATGCGGCCCTTGACCTCGACGAAAACTTCTACGGCGACGAAGACTTCGATATGGACGACTTCGACAAAGACGGCTTCGGCGGTTTCGACGAGGGTAGCGGCGGCAATCCTTACGACGAAGACAGATACTAAATGCAATGAAGAATGAAGAATTTCCTCTTTGCGGATGAATGAAGAATTCATCCCATTGCCCCAAATTCTTCATTCTTCATTTTTAATTCTTCATTCCCCCTTGACTCTCCTCGTACTCATAGGCCCCACCGGCGTAGGCAAGACGGAACTGAGCCTGCGACTGGCAGAAGCGTTCGACACATGTATTGTGTCGGCCGACTCACGTCAATTGTACGCAGAGCTGAAGATAGGTACCGCCGCCCCAACCGAAGAACAGCTCCGACGGGTGAAGCACTACATGGTGGGCACGCTGGGCTTGACCGATTACTACAGCGCCGCCCAATACGAAGCGGAAGTCATGAAACTTCTTGAACAGCTGTTCAAAGAAAAAGAAGTCGTCGTACTGACCGGCGGTTCCATGATGTATGTGGATGCCGTCTGCAAAGGCATCGACGACATCCCTACCATAGACAATGAGACGCGCGCACTGATGCTCCACCGCTACGAAGAGGAAGGCCTTGACCGCCTCTGCGCCGAACTCCGCCTGCTTGATCCCGAGTACTACCAGATAGTTGACCTGAAAAACCCCAAGCGTGTCATCCATGCCCTCGAAATCTGCTACATGACGGGGAAAACCTACACATCCTTCCGCACCCAGCAGATCAAGCCCCGCCCCTTCCGTATCGTCAAGGTGGGACTGACCCGCGACCGCGAGGAACTCTACGACCGCATCAACCGCCGCGTGGATCAGATGATGGCCGACGGCCTGCTGGAAGAAGTCCGCCGCGTCTATCCGCACAAAGACTACAACTCATTGAACACCGTGGGCTACAAGGAACTCTTCAAATACCTGGACGGTGAGTGGACACTGGACTTTGCCGTGGAGAAAATCAAACAAAATTCCCGCATCTACTCCCGCAAGCAAATGACCTGGTTCAAGCGCGACACTGACATCCGTTGGTTCCACCCCGAACAAGAAACGGAGATACTGGCGTACCTCCGTTCTCAAATGTAGTTATTAGAGAGATAAAAAATAAGTTAACTCACATTATCCTACTTGCTGAATATCTACTACCATTTATTCAGCATACTGGTGTTGTGGATACTCATAATGAGGATCGATACTAGAGTAATACTTATTACTAGCACTATATTCCCCCCATAACGTAAAATTATTTTTATTTTTTATCTCATGCATTCTATTTCTAAACTTAACTAATGTAATATAGTTATCCTGAGCCTCCACACTACTCTGATCTGAGAACATTTTTGACAAATCAAGAGTGGTGATTTTATTGTTTTTACAAGACAAAGTCCCTAAACTATAATTACTCGGAATCTCAATGGATGTTAATAGATTATTATCACAATATATTCTACTAAGTTCATTAAATGTAGAAACATTCAAAGTTGTCAATTGATTCCAACCGCAAGAAAGTGTCTGCAATGACTTACACTGATTTATATCTAAAGAAGCCAATTGGTTACCTGCACAATACAAATCATACAGCAAAGGTAATTCACCTAACTTCAATGATGTCAATCGATTATCATTACAATAAAGCTGTTCCAATTTATTACATGATGAAACATCCAACGCTGTTAATTCACAAGAATTACAATATAATGCCTTCAATTCAGTACAGCCTGTTAAGGAAATCTTGTTTAATGCCATTCTATCATTTGATTGATTAATATCAATTTCCTTCAATCTCGAACAGCCTGAAACATCAAGTTCTTTTAAATTAATATTATTCGTATTATTAATATATTCCAATGCAGTACATCCAGATAAATTTAATGTTTCCATATGTTCATAAATATAAAAAGATCCGGCTAAACTTACACATCCCGACAGATTGGTATTTTTCCCATAATTAAATGGAATTCCTAATCCCCATTTATTTGTATAATTCTTGCAACCGGCAAGGTTTACATAATCTATGGAGCTTGTTCCGTTTACAGAGCTTGATCTTGAATCATCCTCAATGCATTTTAAGCGCATTAGTCCGGACACATCCAAACTTTTCAAATGCACACCGTTTATCTCCAAAGTGGTAAGACTATCCAATCTTTGCAAATTGATATTCTCTACCTTTTCAGAAAATTCAGGGAAAGTCAGTTTTGTCACTCTCATATTACCATCTAAAACAGATGTTGTTACATTGGCCCATTCACTGATTGGTTTATCCGTACACCAATTCGCTCTGGCATCAGCATCCCAATTATCTCCATCAGCTTGATAATAATAATCTATCAAGGCTTCTCTATCCATTTCTGCTCCGGTCGTAAACTCACATACGTTACCATAGTAATATTTCTCTCCATATTTAAAGCCTAAGGTAAATTGATAAACCATTTCTGGATCAAGATTATATATACCTAAGGTAAGATTGCCTTCCTGATCCAATGGCTTCGGAAAAGAGTACTCACTAAAGGTTGCAAATTCTACAGCAGGGTCAGATGGGATAAATTCAGAATTGTCCTTTTTACGATAAAAGACCCCATATTGTATACCTTGCTTTTTCAAATTGTTATATCCATTAAATTTACCAGTAACTTTTACTCCACCAAATACCCCATCCATATGTTTTACAGAATTTGTCGTAATGCTGAAATAACGTTGTTTCTTATACTTATCAGAAGATACTAACTCACACATATGTCCTAGACCAAAGTAGCCATATTCACGTTTCTCAACATTTCCAACAGCATCTCCATGAGTTACTCCATTAAACAGATAACCAAAATATTCTTTGGACATCTGTACATTATTAGTGACACTAGTCTTACATTTATAACCACAGAAACTTGGAGTAATATGTTTTCCCAACTCATAACTCCAACAATAATTTCCATATATAAAATAAGTAGAAGGCCATTGATAATTATCAAAATATTCAGGCTTAATAAAATAAGAATCTAAAAATTTATATCGTGTTATTATACCACCACCGATAGTATTTCTAAAAATCACACAATCCAAATTAGGCAAAACACTATTTCCATATCTGTCAATACTATCTTGTTGTATATCATCGCATTGAATACCAAATCCTCCTTGTATATTACCAGCGCCATGAGCACTGGAAATAAGAATTGTACTATATTTTTCTAATCTATTCAACACAAAAATATCCTTGTAAGACTTTTCCATTTTAGCATTAATCGGAGATTTTTCTATTATTTCACAAATATCCTCAAATTCATCATCTAAATCATCACCATACCATCCCCACTCCGTTCCTTGTAAATATAGCACAGGCCCAGAGACAGCCAATGTTTCTCCTCCCACATAAGCTACGTCATATATTGTAGATTCATATGACACCTCTTCTGTTACGGTTTTAGTATCAGCCACGGCAGTTGAATCCTCCACATAGTCAAAAGATACCATAGACTGTAAACCATTTGAATAAGTTATAGTTACATAATCTTTGCTATCATCGTATTCTATATCAGAAACGTAAGATTGTTGTTCAAGCCATGAAATAAGTCCATCCTTCACAAGCTCCACATCATTTTGGGAATCTTCCATCAAAGTCGAAATATAATTTCGAATTGTTTGCAAATATTCTTCCAACATCTCTCCCTCATTCAAAACAGGTACTTCAGGCATTTTCAAAATTACACCTCTTTTTATTTGGCAATCCGAGATTGTTTTTTGGAAATATACGTTATCTCCCATACTATATGATACTGAAATTTGTGAATATTTACCTACCGGCAATGGTATATAGAACGTTTTATCTGATACTTCCTTTGCATCAACATTCACGGCTACTGTATTCAAGCCTTCTTCACTAATTGTAAGAATTGCATTTTCCCCCTTTATATCTGTTACTATAGCCTGACCGGAAATTCCTTTTGCATTCTCACCTTCTGAACTGATTATAAGTTTTGAGGAACCAACCGGAACACCTTTTAAAGTCAATTTCATTAATCCACAAAGATGCTTGAACAGAAAATTTCCATTTTCCTGTTTCACCCCTATCATAGGGGCATTACTACATTCTGTATACTCATATTCCGATGGAAGAGTAAAAGATAGTTTGTCGTCAATCAATGATGCTTCCATTCTATAAGGATAATAAGCTGCAATCGGTTGCTCATCATCTTCAAGTGTTCCATTAAAAGAAGCTATCGAACCGTCATCTGACATTTCGTTATACTTAAAACATGCATTAACAGTACGTTTATTCCCCCAAACACCTATTTGATCATTCTTCACCCATATCACACGATTTTCATTGTCAACAGCTGTACGGGTATCACTTCCATTCTCTATCTCTACTTTCAGTGTATAATTACCTTTTATACTTCCATTGCCTGAGAATTCCTCTTTTGTACACCCAGTAATCGCAATGAAAGCTACTATTGCATAGTAACCAATCTTCCTCATAATCCACCCAATACATTAATCCCAAAAACCTTTTTCTTCATCGTAGCTTTCAATACCACTAGTAGATATTAAGCAGCTATTTTCCATAACCATTTCTATACATTCTACAACCGGTGCTTCATACGGTGCTTTTCCTTCACTTGTTTTTTCGTCTTTAAACATTTCCATAATTATATCATTTTATTAAACACATTCACAAAAAATACACATTGTAATGACAAATAAATCATACATTAAATCCGTCTCTACAAAGATACTAAATTAATATATACATATCACTAAAACAGTAATATTTTTTCAATAAGATATAGAAAAAGCTAAGATACAAACAAAAGAATAATACACGTTGCCGTACCGTGATGTACTCTCCGCCATAGCAACAACAACAAACGGCAGAACAACATAAACGGATTATTCTTCAGAACCGCAGATTTTTTACACAACATAAATATTCGCCACAGCCACCATATATACTACCTGCTCACCTGCTTCATAGCTTTCGATAAGTACTTCAACCGTTATAATCACCCTTTAGTGTTTTTCAAACCTTTCTCCAAAAAACGAGGGCTGTAATCCTGTGAAGTTTCACATCAATATATTGTTTATTAGCATATTGCGGTGAAAGCATCCGCCATACTGCACTTGATTCAAAATCTATCTGTGTTGTCCACGTAAGTGGACAAGCGGAACATGACTCTCGGCGCAAGACCTGTGAATTCTTTCACCCGTTCACCCATCTTTCACAAAACATAGTTCAGCAACAGAAAGTTAAGGGTCTGTGAAACCATGAAGGCGAATACAATAAAATCCCTCTTTGGCTTGCTAAAGTTGATGTTTAGCAAGCCAAAGAGGGATTTTACAGAGTGAAAGTAGTACTTTTCTGATTCCCTATGCAGAGTTTTGCGAGGGTATCACACATATTGCGTGAAGGGGTAAAAAGTTATACTGTCCCTCCCCTCTACCATCAAAATAATAAAAATTCCATCAAGGCAACGCCTGCACCGTCTGCTTCAGACGGATGTCCTGGCTCGATGCACCGACCATAAACTCGAATTCACCCGGCTCTACCGTCCAGCGCATGTTGCGGTCCAACAGCTGAAGGTCTTCGGGAGTGAGGTGGAAAATGACTTCCTTCGTTTCACCCGGCTGCAAAGAAACGCGTTCGAAACCACGGAGCTGCGAGTCGTAGGTAATGACGCTACTCACCTTGTCACGCACGTAAAGTTGCACCACTTCGTCGCCTGCCCGCTTGCCAGTATTGGTCACCTTCAAACGAACGGTATAGTCACCCTGAGTAGACTGTTCGAGCGGCGTCACCTCAAGGTCGGAATAATCGAAAGTGGTATAGCTCAAACCGTAACCAAAAGGATAAAGCTCGCCTAAGACACGTGTTGAACCTGCGCCATTGGGCCCCGAAGAAGGCTGTGCACCATGAGACCCCGGCTTAAAGGGGAAGTTCAGTTCAATCTGTCCCACACTCTTTGGGAAGGTCACTGTGAGCTTACCGCCCGGATTGTGCTCGCCAAAAAGGGTCTCGGCAATCACCGTTCCGCCCTGACAGTTAGGGAACCAAGTTTCCAGAATAGCGGGGATATGCTTGTCAGCCCAATTGATGGTGAGTGGCTGGCCGTTGATGAGTACCAGCACGACAGGCTTGCCTGTAGCATAGAGGGCTTCTAGCAACTGTTGCTGACGGCCAGGTAAGTCGAGCGAGGTACGTGAACGGCTTTCGCCTGTACGGTATTCATCCTCGCCCAATACAGCGATAATGACGTCACAATCTCCAGCCTTCTGTACAGCCTCAACCATATCTGCCTTCTCTTCATCAGTCAGCGGAGAGGGCAGAATTTCGGTAGCGGGCCACCCTTTGTCTACGATATCGCATCCCTTGGCATAAACCACTTCGGCCCTGCCTTTCAGATAGGCACGGAGGCCGTCAAGCACGGTTACCTTTTCCAAGCGATTGGGGCCGTAACGACTCTCCATGAAGTTACTCTCATCGGCTAACGGACCAGTAACGAGCACCTTACGAATCTTTTGACGGTCCAGCGGAAGGAGGTTACCTTCGTTCTTCAGCAAAATAAGCGACTGTTGCTGTATCTGCTTGACAAAGTCCATGTTGCGGTCCACACCTCCCACCTTGTCCGAAGCTTTCGTGTCCTCCACATACGGATGGTCGAACAATCCCAGGCGAAATTTCACACGCAGCACTTCGGCCACACGTTTGTCGATGGTAGCCATCGATATCTTCTTCTGCTCCAGCAGACGACGAATGGGCAGGATGAAGTCGGCCGGTTTCGTGAAATGGGTACGCACGTTCAAACCTGCTTCGAGCACCTGGCGCACAGCCTCGTCATAGGTATCGGCCACGCGATGCTTGGTCTGGACATACTCCACCGCCTCGCTATCGCTCACCACATAGCCGTCAAAGCCATATTCCTCGCGCAGCAGTTCGGTAAGGAAATAGTAACTGGCCGTCACAGGCACACCATCCCAATCGTTGTAGCTGCTCATAACACCCATCGGATGAGCCTCCTGAATAACTTTCTTGAAAGGATAGAGATAGAGTTGGTGCAATTCGCGTGGCGCTACATGCGGATCAGTACGGCAATTACCATCGCGTCCGCCCTTGGGCACACTATAGACGGCATAATGTTTCAGCGTCGAAGCTACGCCCTGCGACTGGATGCCCTTTACCATCTCCGCACCCAGCGAAGCAATCAGATAAGGATCTTCGCCGTAGCACTCCAGCGTACGGCCCCAGCGGGGATCGCGCACCACGTCGAGGATAGGAGCATAGACATTAGTATAGCCCAAAGCCCGCGCCTCTTGCCCGGCGATGGTACCTGCTTGATACACTAAATCACGGTTCCACGTACTGCCGATGGCTATCGGTGCAGGCAGAGGTGTAGCCTTGGTGTGGTTCAGGCCGTGGATGCCTTCGTTACTGAAGTCCACGGGAATACCCAGCCTCGTTTCTTCCACAAACCAACGCTGCACACGGTTGATGGCTTCGGCATGGTTGCTGAAAGGATAGAGCATCTGTTCCACTCGGTGCGACTTGCCGCCTACGCCGTTGAGCATCTCGTCGATGTTGGCGATACCATCCTTCCACACCTCCGACTTCCATCGTTCTGTAGGAAGAGAGTCCTTCAGCACACGCCCGTAGCCATAGAGGGTGGCCAGCTGGCAGGTTTTCTCATTGATGTTCATCTGGCGAAGCAAGTCGTCCACCCGCTTGTCCACCGGCTGCGTAGGGTCCTCGTAGACATCCTTCACGCCGTTCTTGTTGAAATCAATCCACCCTTTGTGATAGATGGACTTATTCTGTGCCTGCTGGGGCAGGGCCACACAAAGGCCCAGCAACGCCGCCAGCATCGTTCGTTTGTTCTTCATGCTTTTCTCTCTATATATCTTTTCATTACTTGTAACACTTCCACATCTCTTCCCTGTCCAACTTGCGATAAAGCGCCTGCATCTCCTGCCTGTCCACCCGACCCTTGCGGCGCCAACCTTCCAATACAGGCTCCGCCAGGCGGAAATTCTCTTCTTCAAGGGGAGCCAGGCGCTGCATGTAGCCACTACCCTCAGCATTATATAGCAAAGCCCAGTGCATATAACGATCGCTACCCATACCCCACTTCAGAGAAAACACCTGATCCTTTAAATGCAAAGAAGCATCAGACAAAGGTGAGGTACCCAACGTCTTGTCCATTGTTACCATCGATGGTAATTCCTCGTCTACCCACAACGGAACAGCCACGCCCGTAGGCGGATAGCCCAACACCGTCCACATCGTCGTCTGTTCAGCAGCCTCGCCCGGCTTCACACCTTGTACTACAACAGAACAGGAGGTACTGCTTCGCGAAATGAAGTCTTGCTCCACAAACCAGCCCGAAGCTTCCGATCCTGTGAAAGGAGACTGGCGAAGGTCAATGCCTAGCAGGCAGTTGTGAAAAGAACGGGACAGATCGTTAAAAATATGCTGGGGACTGACAGCTTGCGCACGTGCCAAAGGATCTAACACCCGCACGGCCTCCTTGTAGCGCACTACGCCTGCTCCGGGCCCGTACTGTCCCGACTGGGAAAAGTTGGTGCGAGCCACATAACCGTCAGGCGCCGTAGCAGGGTCGTTGGCGTCGTATATCTTATAGGTATAGTAATCCACCTCAAACACCATGGCACCTCCTTGGGCATCTATTGCCCCAAAGTTAGCCTCTATCCGACTGGGCTTAGCGAGGGTGTCGAGGAAGTGGCGGAAATCGTCTACCGTGGCACAAACCTCAAGTGCCCGATAGATGACGCGGCCGTTGGCCTCGCCCCGCTCCTCGCCGTCCTTCACGTCCACGAGGTTATAACTCTGCGTATTCATCAGCGCAAAACCTGCCGAATTGGTCCCTATCCACGCTTCGTGCTTCAGGTGGAAGTCTGCGCTATTGACCACGGCAATGAAGTCGTACTTCTCGCCGCGGACATATTCCACGTGGTTTTTCAGAAAATCAGTGTCGCGATGTTTCCACAACAAGGGGCGACCGTCGGGTGTCGCCCGGCCGGACACGACGGCCGAAGTGCAGGCCAGCGCGGGCGTCAGCCAGGCAGCCAATAGAGCAGTCAAAAGCAGGATGTTTTTCATTTCAAAGTCTCGTTTACGTTCACAAAGTACAAAGATACTATTTTAAACGGAAAAACCATGCCCTTACGGACAGGGATAACAAAAAGAAAGCAAATCCTTCATTTTACTGACAAGCCTTTTTTCCAGAAAAGCCAAGAAAAGAAGAAAAAGAGGGAAAAGCAGGAAGCGAAAACAGAAAAAGCAGACTTTTTGGTAACAAAACGTCCACTTTCTGTCGGTAAAACATAGGTTTCCTGCAAGCAGAAAGCAGGTTTTATGACGAAAGAAAGCCGTTTTTCAAGCAAAAGTGGGTATGTTTTGAGGCCGAACAACGCCTGTTTCCCATGAAAAAACCGCCGAAAGAGGACAAAAACCTCGTTTCGGCGGCTTCAAATGGCGGTTTTCCACGCTATTTCAAATGTAAAGTTTTCGCTATCTTCCTGTCTATAAGAGAGAAAGGTGGTTGCTACTCCATTCTTTTCCACCAAGCCCGCCTCGCGTCCGAAATACGCGATTCTCGCGGACTTGGGAAATCAAAGTGTCACTTTGACAAGGCAAATACCTGTTTCTCCAACTTCTTTTTCAAGACTCCCATCCGATAACCTTTCCATATCTCCAGTATCTTCCCGTCGGGAGCTATCAGTACAAAATAAGGGATGCCGCTCATTTTGTAACGCGACGCAAGCGTCCGCCCGCCAGCTTTCAGTTCGTTCCATTGGTGGCCGGGCATCTCGTGTTCGGACAGAAAAGTAGTCCACCGCTCTTTATCGTCGGTACAAATACCTACCAACGCCAGCTTATCCGCATAGATTTCGGCTATCTCCTTCAGCTCCGGCTCTGCCATGCGACAAGGACCGCAAGCCACGCTCCAAAAGTCAAGCAGAATGTAGCGGCCTTTCAGCTCGGACAAGTGATGCTTCCCGCCTTCAGCGTCATAAAGAAGCCCATCCACCATCTCGTCACCTTCATCCACCGTAGGAGCGGGAAAAGCGTACGACTCCATCAGTTTCCCCCTCTCCGTATTCTGCCAATCGAGGGGAAGACGGGCATAGAGCTGCTGGAAGTCGGGACGACAGGAGGCCAGGAAGTCTTGTTGGCCTGTGGCATACCAGGCGATTTCCAGAAACTTATCCAACCATGCTTCCGTTACGGGTATCGTCTTCAGATAGGAAAGTCCCTTGCTGACAATACGATTGTTCAGTTCACGCAAGCGTTTCAAAGATAAGCTGTCCCCTCGCTCGGTTTCTGCGTCCAGACGGAGGATTTCTTCCACCTCAGCGGCAACGCAGGCCTCATAACCCACCATGTCTTTCTGCAGGCCGATGTTGGTCGTCACCGTCCATCGGTTCAACCACTTGTCCTCGCCCTGAAAGTCAATCCAACCGCCAGGCTCCACCCACAAGTCGAGCACCCAGTTGGGAAAACCTTTTCCCCAACCGAAAAACCTCAGATGACGAGGGCGGGAAATCGTATCTTCATAGACCATCAGTCCGTCCTGCAAGGAGAACTCGGCAATGGCTTTGGCGGCGCTCATGTGGGGATTGAAATCATAAAGTACCCCCTTCACACTGTCGGGCATATTCTTCAAGTTCCAACGAATAACGAATTTCCTATCGGACGGGGAAGCTCCCCACACGGTTCCACAGCAAGCAATCCAGACAAGCAGCCACGCCAAGTACTTCATCATAGCTATGCTCATTCTTCCTCCAGCTTCACTACCAAAATAGGTGAAGCCTTGAGCCGGGCCTCCTTCATGCCAATATAGCCCACCTTGAGCATGGCATCGTTAGGGGCCGTGAGCGTGAATTTGCCATCCACGTCGGTCACAGTACCGTTGGTCGTACCTTCAATTGTGATATAGGCGCCGATAACGGGCTCGCCCTGCGGGTCCACCACCTGCCCGCTGACCTTCAGTTCGCCGTCCTTCGCACTGGCTGCGGACTTGGTACGGACAACAATGACGCCGTTCTTGCCTGCCTCGCCATAGAAGATATTAGCTTCCTCGGGCTTCAAAATGTTAATAGACTCAATCTGGTCGGGTGACAAGGACTTCAACTTGGCCCCATCCACCATTACACCGTCAATTACCACCTGCGCCTTCGAGGCGTTGTCCGACACGCGGATGGTGGACACGGCGCCTGCCAAAGCTTTCGGATCTTCCTTCTTCAGCGTGACCTGCATCACGGCTTTCTTGCTCTTGTCCGTCGTGTACTTCGCCACATCGACAGGTTCCTTCAGAATGGAAACTGACTGAATACGGTCAGGATTGAGGGCGCGAAGGATTTCAGGAGTCACCTCCCGACCGTTCACCTGTATCGATATGTCCGCATAGCCCGTTTGAGCCCCTTCCACGATAATCAGATGGTTCTTTTTGTCCGAAGCCTCCGCTTCCACATCCTTCAGTCTGAACTGCACAGGCAAGGTGTACTTCACCGTCACCGCCTTCCCCTTCTGCATACCCGGCTTCCACTTGGGCATGGAGCGAACGAGGCGGACAGCCTCGGCATCGAGCAGGCGGTCAACGCTGCGCAGCACACTCACATCGCTGATGGCACCGTTCTTGTTGATCAGGAACTGGACAACCACGCGTCCTTGCGTGCCTGCCTTCTTGGCTTCGGCGGGATAGCGCAGGTTCTGCTTGATATACTCCGTCAGCCCCGTTACGCCCCCGTTGGGAAACTCGGGCATCTGCTCCACCACCTCGAAGACGGGCTCGTCGGGCATCAAGGTATCTTTCACCGCGACGGAGGCAGTTTCTACCTGATTTGTTTTCATACTTGCCACCAAATCATTAACTTTGGCGCTTGAAAGCTCGTCGGCCACGGCCGACACTTCGGGACGGGCAAAGGCCGACACGGCCAGTGCCGCCAGCGGGAGTACATAGAGGTACTTCACCTGCGCCCACGGACTTGACTTTTCTTTTAACATCATAGTGATACGTTTTTTAAGTGAACTGTGATTAAAGCTGTTGGCCATAGAGTAGAGCCTTGTGCCGACAGCTTTTTTTATTAACAACATCTGATATTTCTTTGCGTCCACGCCCTCGCGCAACACGGTATCGTCGGCCTCGTACTCGTGGATGGTCTGCAATTCTTGCTTCAGGAGCCATGCGGCGGGGTTGAACCACTGCACGAAAATGCAAAGGTCGGCCAACAGCAGGTCCCACGAGTGATGGTTGCGGATGTGGGCCAGCTCGTGGATGAGTATCTCGCGACCGTTCTCCTCAAGGTCCTTGCGCGAGAGGACAATGTAGCACATCCAGCTGAAAGGGGCGATGTCACGATTGTGCACCACCAACCTTACGTTCTCTGTCCTGCCCGGCAACCAGTCGGCCAGCTGCTCCAGACGGCCTCGACGAAGCAAGACAGCCAGCCGCCCCAGCGACCATAGGTTACGCACGGCAAAGAAGACAATGCCCGCCAGATAGACCAGCAGAGCCACGCGCACCCACAGGGCCGTAGTGGGTTGAGCCACAGCCTCGCCCTCCGTCTGCACATCGGCCAGCAGGAGGAGTTGCTCCAACGTGAGCATCGTCTCGTGGACAGGAGCGGGACGATTCACGCTGACTTCCACCAGCGGCAGCACGGACGAGAGCACCAGCAACCCCAGCAGGGCAAAGCGGTTGAAGCGATGAAACGTGTCGCGGCTCATCAGCAATTTATAGAACAGGTAGAATACCGCCAGGCAGGCGGCAGACTTGAGTATATAAACTAAAAAGGTTCCCATATTCATTTGTCAACTTAAAACGTTCCTAATGCTTTCTCCAACTCCTGCTTCATAACCTCCGTGCCTGGGAAACCTACATGTTGGTACACCACGCGGCCTTCCCTGTCCAGTATCAGGTAGGCGGGGATGCCTGTGAACTGATATTTCTTCAACAGGTCGGCATTCTGTGCGTTGGTCAGATAATAATGCTCGCCGTGAATGTCGGGAATCATCTTCTTCCATAACACCTGCGGAGAGGTTTCGTCGGTCACGAACACAAAGTCCACCTCCTTGCCCTTCAGTTCCTCCTTCATCGGCTTCATGCTCTTCATGGCCTGACGGCACGGGCCGCACCACGTGGCCCAAAAGTCTATCAACACCACACGTCCCTTGTGACGGGCAGCAATGGCCGGCAACAGGCTGTCGCCCCTGACGGAAGCGTCCAGCGTAGCAATGGTGTAACCGTCGCCTTCATTGGCAGACTTTTTCAGAGCCTCTGCGTATTCGTGGTGTTTGGTCAGGACATATTCGCGGATGGCAGACGTCTGCAAGCTGTCCACCTTGGCCAGCAACGTATCGGGCAGCGGAGCCATACGTCCCAGATAGCGGCGCGCCATCTCGTTCAAGGCCGTGCTTTCCATATCCTTGCACCAGGCATGGTCTGCGGCAAGGTCGTGAGCCTCACTCAAGGCCGACACAATGCTCGAATAGCGCGTAGTCATCATCATGGCCGGTGAGCGGAGGGAGTCAAGTGCCATGATTTCGTCGCGGAAGCCAGGCCCTTCTACCAAGTTGCCCCGCTTCTGCCCTTTAGCCCGTGGAGCATAACCTATGATGTACTTGGCAGAGGAAACGTTGCTGAATGTAAGAGCCTGCAATTCCAAGTGCAACAACCTCTTCACAGGCTCACTGAGCGAAGCATCGTTCTCCAGCCACTGATTCACCCGTGCGTAATAAGCCAATACCTTCTCTTTCAGTTCGTCCACCGACAAGGTACCGATATCATCCAGTTCGTCGGTCGCATCCAGGCTATAAGGGCCGTTGGCCAAGACTGTGTTCAGCCCGTCGTAATCACCCCCGAACCACACCTTCTGCACGTCCTTGTATTCTTCGCCAAAGAGATGCGTACCCGCCATCTGCATGGCATAATAGTTAATGGTCATCGTCACCTCGCTACCTGGCACCACAAAGACCGAAAACTTCCGTCTGCCCACGTAGAATGACTTCAACCCCGGATGGGTCAGGTAGTCGTCTATCACACAAACGCCGTCCTTCTCTTCGACTGAAACAGGCAGGAACGACTGCGCGCCCCATTCGCTCAAGCCATAACGGATATTGCCCGGAGATACCTTGCCCAAGAAACGGACGGTGATGCGGAACTTTCCAAAGGCAGGCTCGGCCGTCGGCAGAGGGCGATCATAGTCAGGCCGATGACTGATCAAACGTTCAGGCACAACGATTTCGGGCTTTTTGCCGTCCAAATGTATCTGATTCAGCTTCCAACCACGGTCCACATTTTCCTGAAAGTCAAACGTGGCGACATCGAGCGGAAGTGGCTCGAATGTCCACTGCATGCTGACTTTCCCGTTAGCGGCTACCTCCAAATCCTCCGCGGTCGAAATGCCTTCAGCCTTCTTCAAGGCATATTGCTTGCCTCCGGCCGACAAAGTGGCCGAAGGGGACAACCTGATTTCATCTCCCATGGCTCCGGCATAATAGTCCACGTCGACCACCGTACGATCATCATAGAGAGATACACGGTTCACTTCCAGCCTTGTCTCCCCACCCAGGAAGTAAGGTTTCTCCACCACCTTCAGTTGTGCGTACCCACTTAACCAGCACAGCACGGACAACATTATCAATAATATCTTTTTCATACGGATTCTATTCTAAATTATCCAACTGATCATTGTTTCTCGCCCGACACCTGCCGGATAGCCTCCAGCAGTTCATCGCGCTTCTGCTGGCTGGTGCCTATCACGAGCTTGCGCACCACGCCTTGCTTGTCGAGTACCACCGTTGTGGGCGTCTGCTGCACGCCGAACATATTCCACAACGCGGAGTCGCCTGCCACCTGATGGAAGCGAAAGCCACGACGCTCTACAATCTTCTGTATCTGTTCGGGCGTATTCCAGGTGACGGCCAGATAGTTCACGTCGGGACAGGCATCCATCCACCCGTTCAACTCGGGCATCTCGCGGATGCAAGGGCCGCAACCTGTGTACCAGAAGTTCAACACCAGCGGACGTCCCTGCGTATTGCCATCGGTCCAGCGGGTGCCGTCCGTGGCCTGCACACTGAAGGGCTTGATGCGCTCGCCCTCGTTCAAGGCCATCTTGGGGACGTAATCGCTTATTGACAGGAACTCTTTGTTCTCTTTCGCCTTCTCCAGCCAATAGTTGGCATCCTTCACTTCCAACAGGGGAACGGCATATTTCTTCGATTCTTCGCTCAATTTAATACCCGTCACCAGCATCATCGTTCGTCCGTCGTCGCTCTTCAGAATAGACATCTGGTAAGTGGCTCCCTGAAGTTCGGAGGGCGATTCGGTGAAGAAACAGCCGTCCACCAACAGCTTCGGCTCCTTTTTGCCGTCCGACTGCCCCCACGAAAGCAAGACGAAGCCACAAAGCAACCCCATTATCAAGAGCAAGCGCTTCCTCATAACTGCCCCTCCTCGACCTTCTGTATCAGTTCCTTGAGCTCCTTCAGCGAGATGTCCTCCTCCTTCACCAGCGACGACACGGCGCCCAGGTAGGAGTTATTGAAATACTTGCTGATGACGCTCCGCAAGGTACGGCGGCTGAAGTCGTCGCGGCTGACGGTGGCATAATATTGATAGGTGTTGCCATAGGCCTTGTGCGACAGGTAACCTTTCTCTTCGAGCCCGCGCACAATGGTGGACAGGGTATTGAAATGAGGCTTCGGCTCGTCATAAAAAGCTAGCATTTCTTTTACGAACAGCGGGCCTTTTTCCCAGAAAAAGCCCATGATTTCTTCTTCTTTTGCGGTCAGTCCTTTCATAATTACCTTTTGTTTTCCGCAAATAACGAAAGAATTTAGTTCATAAACTAATTTTTCTCGTTAATAAGAACTAAAAGATTTAGTTTGCTTGAGGAAAGGAAAGAAAACAGTGCTTTCCAAGGACGAAAGCACCGTTTTGCGAGGACGAAAGCATTGCTTTCCATCCAAGAATGAAATACCTACAAATGGGGATTGCGCCATCCACCAAAAAATCGTTAATTTGCGGCCGAGTAAAGAACAACCGCTGCCATAAGGCAGTTATAACAGTAACAAGCATTTACGCCCATGAACGAACCTCATAAATACCGCGCCACAGACAAGATGAGCGACCTCATCTGCGACAATTACTCCCTACTGATGGTGATGAGCCGCTTCGGCTTGTCGCTGGGCTTCGGCGACCGTTCGGTGAAGGACGTCTGCCAGGCACAGGGAGTGGACTACAAGACCTTTCTGGCCGTAGCCAACTTCATCAGCCACGAACCCTACACGTACAGCGGCGAGGAGGACGACTTCTCGCTCACCGCCCTGATGGACTACCTGAAGCGGGCGCACACGTACTTTCTCGACTTCAACCTGCCTGCCATCCGACGCAAGCTCATCGAGGCCATCGACTGCTCGGGCACCAACGATGTGGCCTTCCTCATCCTGAAGTTCTTCGACGAATATGCCAAGGAGGTGCGCCGCCACATGGAGTACGAGAACCAGGCTGTCTTCACCTACGTGGACGGGCTGTTGCGAGGCCACTTGTCCGACACCTATGACATCGCCACCTTCGCCAGCCACCACAACCAGATAGACCGCAAGCTGACGGAACTGAAGAACATCATCATCAAGTATTACCCCGAAAAGGAGAACAACAACCTGCTGAACGCCGTCCTGTTCGATATCTTCAATTGTGAGCAGGACCTGGCGTCGCACTGCCAGGTGGAGGACTATATGTTTGTGCCCGCCGTGGCGCAAATGGAAAGGAGACTGAAAGATGAGCACCAATAACCAGTCCTTGAAGATAGTCGTGGCCGAAGCGTCCATCATCATCCGAAGTGGCGTATCGGCCGTATTGAAACGCATCCCCAACCTCGACATCCATCCCATCGAGGTAAACTCTGTCGAAGCGCTGAGCCACTACGCCCACCTGCACCAGCCGGACATGGTCATCATCAATCCTTCGTTCGACGGATGGTTCAACCTGCCCGCCTTCAAGGCCGAACATCCTCGCCTGACGGGTGTGAAGTACATCGCCCTCATCTCGTCGGTAACGCACAACAACGTGCTGAAGGACTACGACGAGCGTTTCTCCATCTGCGACGACCTCGACATCATCGCCGCCAAGCTGAACGGCCTGCTCCGTGGCGACGAGGAGGAAGAGGAGGAGAAGGACAACGAATCGGACACGCTGAGCCAGCGCGAAAAGGAAATCGTGACCTGCGTTGTGAAGGGCATGACGAACAAAGCTATTGCCGACAAGCTCTTCCTGAGCATCCACACCGTCATCACCCACCGCCGCAACATCGCGCGCAAGCTGCAGATACACTCGCCCGCCGGCCTCACCATCTATGCCATCGTCAACAAGCTAGTGGAGTTGAGCGACATCAAGGAGAAACTTTAAAAGTATTCCTTCATCATAAATTACGCAGATTGATACAGATATCTATAATTGCCTGCATCAATCTGCGTTAATTTGTAATAGCTCTAAAAAAAAATCCCGCTCCACGATATCACATCGGGAAGCGGGGATTTATTTACCTTAATAAAAGTGGTTACGTAATTATGACTAACTAATTCATTCAAATCTGATGTTGCAAAGATAGCGCATCGGCATGGATGTCACAATCACTAGAATTAGGTATATTACCAAAAAGGAAACAATGAATTAGGTATCACACAAACTGTCTATTTTGACTGAGGCACTTTTGCTTTTGTTCTTTTCGCACCTTCAAAGCGTTATTTATCGACTCAGGCTGCCATATCTTACTTTTCTTTATTATATATTTAGCATCGAAAACCAACTATAATCCACTTTTTGACATGAAAAACCTTATTCTTGCCGGCAGCTTGTGCACAGCCGGCATTGCTCTCACATCCTGCCTTTCCACGCATGAGAAGGATAAACAGGCAACACCCGACAGGCCAAACATCATCTTCATCTTGGCCGACGACATGGGATACGGAGATCTATCCTGCTATGGCAACAAATACGTACAGACGCCCAACATCGACAAGTTAGCTGAAACTGGTACACGCTTTGAACAATGTTATGCAGGAAGTGGCATTAGTTCACCATCAAGATGCGCATTGATGACAGGAAAAAATACAGGAAATACTCGTATACGCGATAATATGTGTACTGCTGGAGGCATTGCCGGCATCAAAGTGAATCCTGGCGGAGACTCCACGATCGTACGACGAGCCAATCTGCTACCCCAAGACACGACAATCGCCACCGTGCTCAGCGCAGCAGGTTATCGTACATGCCTGGTTAATAAATGGCACTTGGACGGCTACGACAAAGGTGCGTCTCCCAACCATCGAGGCTTTGATGAGTTCTACGGATGGACCATTTCTACTGTCCATAGCAATTCACCCTACTATTATCCCTACTATCGTTTCCATGGTGACTCGCTCATCAATATCCCTGAAAATGCAAACGGGAAACATGGCATACACAATAACGACTTGAGCACCAATGATGCCATTGCTTTCATTCGCAGAAATAAAAACAATCCCTTCTTTCTATACCTTGCCTACGATGCACCTCATGAGCCCTATAACATAGACCAAACGGCATGGTATGAAGGGCAAGAGACATGGACACCAGACACCAAACGGTACGCTTCCCTCATCACACACATGGATGCTGCCATCGGCCGGTTGCTAGACGAGCTGGAGCAACTCAATTTACGAGAAAACACGCTGATTATCTTTGCATCAGATAATGGAGCTGCTATTCAAGCCCCTCTCGAAGTGTTGAACTGCAATGCTGGTTTCAGAGGGCGGAAAGGAATGCTCTATGAAGGCGGAATACGCGTCCCCTTCATCGTTAACCAGCCCGGTAAAGTCCCTGTACAGAAACTCGAAAACATGATCTATTTCCCAGACATGATGCCAACACTTGCCGCTTTGACTGAAGCTACTGCCTATCTGCCCAAGGACCTCAATGGTATGAATATTCTCCCTCTTTTCTATGGTCAGCAGATAAACACAAACGATCGAATGCTTTATTGGGAATTCCCAGGCAAGCAACGTGCTGCACGCAAAGGCGACTGGAAATGCGTAACCATCAAACCCGACCAGCCTTTAGAGTTATACAATTTAAAGGAAGATCCATCCGAAACAACCAACTTGGCCGACAAATACCCTGAAATGGTACAAGAGTTTGACCAAGCCATGCAAAAGATGCATGTACCTTCACCTTGTTGGCCTCAACCTGGCGAAACATTCTGAACATCTATCCCAGACGACTAATAAAAAAGCGGAGATATACTCAACGTACGTCTCCGCTTATTATTAATTTGTTTTTCAACTAAATGTGCTTTATCTCTCGCTTCCATATCCCATGGAGAGCATTTCGCTTTCGCCCATAATGGACAAAGCATTTATCAAATAAACCAATAATTTTTTCATAATCAAAACCCTTTCTTTACTAATAGTTGAAACTGGTTTTCAATTCTCTTTTTCAATTGGGGGATGTAAATGCTTAGAGCATTACATAACCCCAAATGTTCTTGTCGGCCTTTCCGACATTCTTAAAGATTTTCTTTAACATTTTCATTTTGTTATCCTCCTAAAACAATTTTGTTATCCTATTGAAAACTTACCGAAATCTCATTGATTTCATGTTTTACAACACAAAATTAGTGCCTTTATTTAAAATCGCAAGCGTTCAGAAGGTAAAAAACATGTTTTATAGCATATTTCTTGACCTGCATCAATTTTTCTAAAGTTCACACATACCATTCTCTGCCAAAATGTATTTTTTGTCATGCGAGGCAGACAGATTGGCAGAAAAAAACCGCATCCCTATACGGAGGAATGCGGTCCTTATACCTTATATTATATAAAAGACTTATTTCTCAGGAGTCTTGGCCAGCGTAGCAACCAAGAAATCGTAGAACTTCGCTACTGTTGGGATATAAGCACGTTCGTCAGGTGAGTGAGGAGAACGCAACGTTGGGCCAAAAGAAATCATATCGAGATTCTTATAGGTAGCGCCAATGATGCCACACTCCAATCCGGCATGGATGACCTTTACAGCAGGTTCAACTCCAAATTGTTCTTTATAAGACAACTTCATGGCCTGCAAAATAGGAGAATTGACATTAGGTTGCCAGCCAGAATAGGCTCCGCTGAACTCTACCTTCATACCAGCCATCGAGAAACAAGAGGCCAAGCTGTCGGCCAGAAAATCTTTCATCGTGTCACACGAGCTGCGCGCCAAAATACGCACTTCCGCCTTTCCGCCGGCAATGATGACGATGGCTAGATTAGAGGAAGTTTCTACTGTATCGGGCACAGTCGGTATCATACGCATCACACCGTCCTGACAAGCCATCAGCACATTGATCATGTTGTCCTGAATTTCCTCTGGTACTACAGCAGCAGGTACGTCTGTTTCCTCCATCTTCAAGCTGATGTTGCTCTCGATAGTCGTGTACTCATCGTTGATCTGAGCTTCATATTCTTGAATGTATTCATTCAGCCCATCCATATCTTCTGGGTTGAACAGCAAAACGGCATGTGCCTCGCGTGGGATGGCATTGCGCATGTTACCACCCTCAAAGCTAGCCAGCTGGCAATCGAACTCGACCAACAGGTCATGTACCACACGAGCCAGTAACTTATTGGCGTTGCCTCGTCCCTGATTGATTTCCAAACCAGAATGTCCGCCACGAAGCCCTTTCAACGTCAGCTTGCGGGCTACAAAACCTTCGGCAGGTGCCTCTTCCTTATACTCCAGCATGGCAGTGATGTCGATACCACCTGCGCAACCGATGTAGAGTTCACCTTCATCCTCCGAGTCGAGATTGAGCAGGATATCCCCCTTCAGTGTACCT
The DNA here is from genome assembly GCF_019239235.1 of Caecibacteroides pullorum. Classification (GTDB taxonomy): domain Bacteria; phylum Bacteroidota; class Bacteroidia; order Bacteroidales; family Bacteroidaceae; genus Bacteroides; species Bacteroides pullorum. The sequence goes on from NZ_JAAZTS010000004.1 coordinate 45,680, forward strand.
TCCTTAAGGCCGAAAGCACCATACATGCCCGTCTCTTCATCCTTCGTAATGAGCACTTCCAAAGGACCGTGCTTCAAGTCCTGAGCCTCGAGCACCGCCATAGCAGCCGCTACGCCCAAGCCATTGTCGGCACCCAAAGTCGTACCTTTAGCCTTCACCCAATCGCCATCCACATAGGTTTCGATCGGATCTTTTGTAAAATCATGTACTGTATCATTGTTCTTCTGCGGCACCATGTCCATGTGGGCCTGCAGGATGACCCCTTTGCGATTCTCCATGCCTGGAGTAGCTGGCTTACGAATGATGACATTGCCGACCTCGTCGACAAACGACTCCAATCCAAGTTCTTTGCCGAAGTTCACCAGAAATTCGGTCACTTTTTCTACATGCCCTGACGGGCGGGGTATCTGGGTCAGTGAATAAAAATGCTTCCACACATTCTGCGGAGCAAGCTGTAAGATTGTACTCATAATGAAAAAAAGAATTAGTTTTTCGCAAAGATAAGACTATATTTCAAGAAAACATCTTTCCCAATAAAGATTTTCGCCCACCTGAAAATGTCGGCCGATACAAGCTTTCCCATTCACGCCCCGACAGACAAGCGACCTGCCATTTTCCGAACAATCTGCACATTCAGTTCCCTACTGCCCGTAATGATAAACAGAAAGCACCGTTTTACCTGCACGAAAGCACTGCTTTCCACCTCACAAAGCAATGTATTAGTTTTATTAACATAACTCGATGCGTTTATCCAAACGACGAAACGCACGCCATCCATTGTTTTTCCGCAAATTATTTCCGACATCCGATTTCTTTTTGTTACTTTTGCATTCTATTATAACATACCATAGCAATAGAAAGATGGATACGGACCTGACTACATATAGCTTGCTGAACAGCATCACTACCCCTGAAGACTTGCGGAAACTGAGGGTAGAACAGCTGCCCGAAGTCTGCAAGGAATTGAGACAGGACATCATCGAAGAAGTGGCGCGTAACCCTGGACACTTTGCCGCCAGCCTGGGTACTGTAGAACTCACCGTGGCCTTACATTACGTCTATAATACGCCTTACGACCGCATCGTGTGGGACGTGGGGCACCAAGCCTATGGGCACAAGATACTGACGGGACGTCGCGACGCCTTCTCGACCAACCGCCGCTTCAAGGGCATCAAGCCCTTCCCCTCGCCCGAAGAGAGCGAATACGACACCTTTGCCTGCGGACATGCGTCGAACTCCATTTCGGCCGCCCTGGGCATGTGCGTGGCCGCCCGGCAGAAGGGCGAAACAGACCGCAGGGTGGTGGCCGTCATCGGCGACGGCAGCATGAGCGGCGGACTGGCCTTCGAGGGGCTGAACAATGCCTCGTCCACGCCGAACGACCTGCTCATCATCTTGAACGACAACGACATGGCCATCGACCGCAGCGTGGGAGGCATGAAGCAGTACCTCTTTAACCTCACCACGAGCAACCGCTACAACCAGCTGCGCTTCAAGATGTCGCGCATCCTCTTCAAGATGGGCATCCTCAACGAAGAGCGGCGCAAGGCCCTCATCCGCTTTGCCAACAGCCTGAAGTCCATGGCCGCCCAGCAGCAGAACATCTTCGAGGGCATGAACATCCGATACTTCGGGCCCATCGACGGACACGACGTGAAGAATCTGGCCCGCGTGCTCCACGATATCAAGGACCTGAAGGGCCCCAAGATACTTCACCTGCACACCACCAAGGGCAAGGGCTTCGAGCCGGCCGAAAAAGATCCCGGCGTGTGGCACGCGCCCGGCAAGTTCAACCCCGACACGGGCGAACGCATCCTGGCCGACACCAGCCACCTGCCGCCCCTCTACCAGGACGTCTTCGGCGAGACGCTCGTGGAACTGGCACGGCAGAACCCACGCATCGTGGGCGTGACGCCCGCCATGCCCACCGGCTGCTCCATGAACAAGCTCATGGAAACCATGCCCGACCGCGCCTTCGACGTGGGCATCGCCGAGGGACACGCGGCCACCTTCTCGGGCGGCATGGCCAAGGAAGGGCTGCAACCCTTCTGCAACATCTACTCGAGCTTCATGCAGCGTGCCTACGACAACGTGATACACGACATCGCCCTGCTGCGCCTGCCTGTAGTACTCTGTCTGGATCGTGCTGGCTTGGTGGGCGAAGACGGCCCCACACACCACGGCGTGTTCGACCTGGCTTACTTCCGCCCCATCCCCAACCTGACCATCGCCTCGCCTCTGGACGAGCACGAACTGCGCCGCCTGATGTACACCGCCCAGCTGCCCGACAAAGGGCCGTTCGTCATCCGCTATCCGCGTGGACGGGGCGTACTGCTCGACTGGCGCTGCCCGCTGGAAGAGATACCCGTGGGCAAAGGACGCCGCCTGAAGGATGGCACGGACATAGCCGTCGTCACACTGGGTCCTATCGGCAACATAGCAGCACGCGCCATCGCGCGAGCCGAAAAAGAGCAAGGATTGTCTATCGCCCACTACGACCTGCGCTTCCTCAAGCCACTGGACGAGGAAATGCTCCACGAGATAGGACAACGCTTCCAACGCATCGTCACAGTGGAAGACGGCGTCATCAGCGGAGGCATGGGCAGCGCCGTGCTGGAGTTTATGGCCGACCATGGTTACAAGCCCGACGTGCGCCGTATTGGCGTGCCCGACCAGTTCATCGAACATGGTACAGTGGCCGAGCTCTACCACCTGTGCGGCATGGACGAAGAAGGCATCTGCCACCAATTATCAATGAACAATAGACAATGAATAATTAACCATTAATATTCTGATTGTAAAGTGAAAATCATCATAGCTGGTGCCGGCGCAGTAGGCACACACCTAGCCAAGTTGCTCTCGCGCGAGAAGCAAGACATCATCCTGATGGATGAAAACGAAGAACGCCTCAACGCCTTCGGATCGAACTTCGACCTGATGGCTTTCAACGACTCTCCGACATCCGTATCTGGCCTGAAGGAAGCAGGCGTAGAAGATGCCGACTTGTTTATCGCCGTCACTCCTGATGAAAGCCGCAACGTCACAGCTTGCTTGCTAGCAGCTAATCTTGGCGCACAAAAAACCGTTGCCCGCATAGACAACTACGAATACTTATTGCCCAAAAACAAAGATTTTTTCCAAAAATTGGGTGTCCACTCACTGATCTATCCAGAGATGTTGGCCGCCAAAGAAATCGTAGCCTCTATCCGCATGAGTTGGGTGCGTCAATGGTGGGAATTCTGTGGAGGAGCCCTGATCTTGATAGGTACCAAAATGCGTGAAAAGGCAGAAATTCTAAACATACCTCTACACCAATTAGGAGGTCCTGACCTTCCCTACCACATCGTAGCAATCAAACGAGGCAACGAGACACTTATTCCACGAGGCGACGACGTCATCAAGCTGCATGATATTGTCTATTTTACCACTACACGCAAATATATCCCCTACGTACGCAAAGTAGCGGGCAAGGAAGATTATCCTGACGTACGCAACGTTATGATCATGGGAGGAAGTCGGATTGCCACACGAACAGCACAATATATCCCCGATTACATGCAAATGAAGATCATCGACAACGACCTGAGCCGATGCAATCGCTTGAGCGAAATATTAGATGATCGAATTATGATCATAAATGGAGATGGTCGCGACATGGACTTACTGTTGGAAGAGGGATTGAAGAATACAGAAGCTTTTGTGGCACTGACAGGCAATTCTGAAACAAACATCTTGGCTTGTCTGGCCGCCAAACGTATGGGTGTACGTAAAACTGTAGCAGAAGTAGAAAACATCGACTACATCGGCATGGCTGAAAGCTTAGATATCGGCACTGTAATTAATAAGAAGATGATAGCCGCCAGCCATATCTACCAAATGATGCTTGATGCCGACGTAAGCAACGTAAAGTGCCTGACTGTGGCCAATGCCGATGTAGCCGAATTCACAGTCAAGGCAGGCTCCAAGATCACCAAACATCCAGTTAAAGATTTAGGTATGCCCAAAGGAGTCACTATCGGCGGCCTTATCCGTCAGGGCGAAGGTGTCGTCGTAACAGGTAATACCCTAATACAACCAGGAGATCATGTTGTTGTTTTCTGCCTAAGTATGATGATCAAGAAAATCGAGCATTACTTTAGTTAAGTTTGACATAGGATAAAAAGTGTAAAAAAAACCATTTTTTGTCATTCCGAGATTACAAATAGATAAATTCTTATTTGTAATTTTGCAGACCGAAAATGAAAAGGGGAGAAACGTCTCCCCATAACAAACACTAAAATCTTGTCAGATTTATGAATTTTACCTTCTTAGTTACCGTCGTGTTGACGGCTGTCATTTTCGTGGGCGTAGTCATCGCCATTTCTCATGCGATAGCGCCCCGCTCGTACAATCCACAGAAGATGGAGCCCTATGAATGCGGTATTCCTACCCGAGGCCGTTCATGGATGCAGTTCCGCGTAGGCTATTACCTCTTCGCTATTCTTTTTCTAATGTTTGAAGTAGAAACGGTCTTTCTTTTTCCATGGGCTATCACTGTGAAGCAACTGGGACCGCAAACTTTAACAGGCATCCTCTTCTTTTTCTTTGTATTAGTGCTGGGACTGGCTTATGCCTGGCGGAAAGGAGCACTCGAATGGAAGTAACGAAGAAACCCGTCATCAAGTCCATCCCTTACGAAGAATTTCAGGACAACGAAACACTCGAGAAAATCATTCAAGAACTGAACGCCGGCGGCGTGAACGTCGTAGTAGGAGCATTAGATACGCTTATCGACTGGGGCCGCAGCAATTCCCTCTGGCCTCTGACCTTCGCTACCAGCTGCTGTGGCATCGAATTCATGGCTGTATGTGCCGCCCGATACGACATCGCTCGCTTCGGTTTCGAAGTAACCCGAAACAGTCCCCGACAGGCCGATGTCATCCTCGTAAGCGGCACCATCACCCACAAAATGGCTCCTGTACTCCGACGCCTGTACGACCAGATGGCCGACCCCAAATACGTCGTGGCCGTGGGCGGATGCGCCGTCAGTGGAGGCCCCTTCCGCAAGTCCTACCACGTGGTGCAGGGCGTGGACCAGATACTGCCCGTCGACGTCTATGTGCCCGGCTGTCCTCCGCGCCCCGAAGCCTTCCTCTACGGCATGATGCAGCTGCAGCGCAAGGTGAAGATTGAAAAATTCTTCGGAGGAGTGAACAGAAAAATGAAGAACGAGGATATGAAGAATGAAGAATAATATGGAAGAAAAGACACTATACATCGAGCCCAGGCAGCTGCACGACGAAATGCTGCGCCTGAAGAACGAACAGAAAATGGACTTTCTGGAAAGCCTGACGGGCATGGACTGGGGAGTACCCGACGAAAAGGACGCGGAAGGCGCGCTGAGAGGCCTTGGCGTAGTCTACCACCTAGAATCGACCGAAAACGGTCAACGCATAGTGGTAAAAACCTCGACCCTCGATCGCGAGCAACCCGAATTGCCTTCGGTAACCGACATCTGGCGCGGAGCCGAATTTCCTGAACGCGAAGTATACGACTTCTTCGGCATCCGCTTTGTGGGACATCCCGACATGCGACGCCTCTTTCTCCGCAACGACTGGGTAGGCTATCCCTTGCGCAAGGATAACGACCCACAGAAGGAGAACCCCCTGCGCATGACCAACGAAGAGACCGTGGACACCACCCTCGAAATAAAGGCCACACAAGACGGCGAGACGACCGAAGAACGGACGGTGCTTTTCGGCGACGACGAATATGTAGTGAACATCGGCCCCCAACACCCTGCCACGCACGGCGTGCTGCGCTTCCGAGTATCGCTCGAGGGCGAGAACATCCACAAGATTGACGTGAACTGCGGATACATCCACCGCGGCATCGAGAAGATGAACGAAAGCCTGACCTACCCGCAGACACTGGCCCTGACCGACCGTCTGGACTACCTGGGCGCCATGCAGAACCGCCACGCGCTGTGCATGTGCATCGAGAAGGCCATGGGCGTGGAGGTGAGCCGCCGCGTGCAATACATCCGCACCATCATGGACGAGCTGCAGCGTATCGACTCGCACATCCTGTTCTTCTCCTGCCTCTGCCAGGACCTGGGTGCCACGACAGCCTTCCTCTATGGTTTCCGCGACCGCGAGAAGGTGCTCGACATCTTTGAGGAGACCTGCGGCGGACGCCTCATCCTGAACTATAACACCATCGGAGGTGTGCAGGCCGACATCCATCCCAACTTCGTGAAGCGTGTCAAGGAATTCATCCCCTACATGCGCCACAACCTGAAGGAGTATCACGACATCTTCACAGGCAACATCATCGCCCAGCAGCGCCTCAAGGGCATCGGCGTGCTGAGCCGTGAGGACGCCATCTCCTTCGGAGCGACAGGAGGTACAGGCCGTGCCAGCGGATGGGCCTGCGACGTGCGCAAGCGCATGCCCTATGCTGCCTACAATGAAGTGCAGTTCAACGAGATAGTCCGCACCGAAGGCGACTGCTTTGCCCGCTACATGGTGCGCATGAACGAGATTGAAGAGAGCCTCCACATCATCGAGCAGCTCATCGACAACATCCCCGAAGGCCCCTATCAGGAGAAGATGAAACCTATCATCCGCGTGCCTGAAGGCAGCTGGTATGCCGCCGTCGAAGGCAGCCGCGGCGAGTTTGGCGTTTACCTCGAGAGCCGTGGCGACAAGACTCCCTATCGTCTGCACTACCGTGCCACAGGCCTGCCGCTGGTGGGCACCGTGAACACCATCTGCCGCGGAGCGAAGATTGCCGACCTCATCGCCATCGGAGGTACGCTGGACTATGTGGTGCCCGACATCGACAGATAATCAATGGAGAATGGAAAATGAAGAATGGATTGCCTGTTGCCCATTCTTAATTATCAATCATCAATTATCAATTAAATAAATGTTTGACTTTAGTATTGTAACAAGCTGGATACACCAAATGCTGACCTCCCTGATGCCCGAAGGGCTGGCGGTCTTCATCGAGTGTGTCGTCATAGGCGTGTGCATCGTGCTGATGTATGCCATCCTCGCCATCATCCTCATCTACATGGAGCGCAAGGTGTGTGCCTTCTTCCAGTGCCGCCTCGGCCCGAACCGTGTGGGCAAGTACGGCTCCCTGCAGGTGTTCTGCGACGTGTTTAAGATGCTCACCAAGGAAATCTTCACCCCCAAAGGTGCCGACCGCTTCCTCTACAACCTGGCTCCCTACATGGTGATTCTGGCCTCATTCCTCACCTTTGCCTGTTTGCCCATGAACAAGGGACTCGAAGTACTTGACTTCAACGTGGGTATCTTCTTCCTACTGGCCGCGTCGAGTATCGGTGTAGTGGGCATCCTGCTGGCCGGATGGAGTTCCAATAATAAATTCTCGCTCATCGGCGCCATGCGAAGCGGTGCACAAATTGTCAGCTATGAGCTATCTGTAGGAATGAGTATTCTGACAATGGTAGTACTGACTGGTACACTTCAAATATCGGAAATCGTAAGTGGACAAGCCGACGGATGGCTCATCTTCAAAGGGCACATTCCTGCAGTCATCGCTTTCATCATCTACCTCATCGCCGGAAACGCCGAATGTAATCGAGGGCCTTTCGACTTACCCGAGGCCGAAAGCGAACTGACTGCCGGTTACCACACAGAATACAGCGGCATGCACTTTGGCTTCTATTACTTGGCGGAGTATCTGAACCTGTTCATCGTGGCCGCCATTGCCGCTACCGTCTTTCTGGGCGGATGGATGCCGCTGCACATCGCGGGACTGGACGGCTTCAACACGGCGATGGACTACATCCCCGGGGTCGTCTGGTTCTTCGGCAAGGCATTTTTCGTCGTGTTCCTCATGATGTGGATGCGATGGACGTTCCCCCGCCTGCGCATCGACCAGATCCTCACACTGGAATGGAAATACCTCATTCCCCTGTCCATGCTCAACTTGCTGCTCATGAGCATCGTGGTGGCATACGAACTGCACTTTTAAAAGTATCAGGTATTAGGTATAAAAATTATCAATCAGCAATAATGGAAAATAACAACACTTATTTCAGCAGCTTCTTCAAGGGCATCAAGAGCTTGTCCATCGGCCTGAAGACCACCATGCGTGAGTTCTTCACGCCCAAGGTAACGGAGCAATACCCCGAAAACCGCAAGGAGCTGAAGATGTTCGACCGCTTCCGCGGCACCCTCGTCATGCCCCACAACGAGCAGAACGAGCACCGCTGCGTGGCCTGCGGCCTGTGCCAGATGGCCTGCCCCAACGGCACCATCCGCGTGACAAGCGAAACCGTCGAGACAGAGGACGGCAAGAAGAAAAAAATACTTGCCAAGTATGAGTACAACCTCGGTTCGTGCATGTTCTGCCAGCTCTGCGTCAACGCCTGCCCACACGGCGCCATCACCTTCGACCAGCAGTTCGAACATGCCGTGTTCGACCGCTCGAAACTCATCCTCACCCTCAACCACCCGGGCAGCCATGTGGAAGAGAAGAAAAAACTAACCACTAATGATTAAGAAGAAATGGAAATAACTCTTGAAACAGTCATATTTTACTTTCTGGCGGCCTTCATCACCGTCTTCTCCCTGCTGACGGTGACCACCACCCGCATGGTACGTTCGGCCACCTATCTGCTGTTCGTACTCTTCGGTACGGCCGGCATCTACTTCCTTCTGGGATATACCTTCCTAGGCTCTGTGCAGATCATGGTATATGCGGGCGGCATCGTCGTGCTCTACGTTTTCTCCATCCTGCTCACCAGCGGCGAGGGCGACAAAGCCGTCAAGCTGAAGCGGAGCAAGTTCCTAGCCGGACTCGGCACCACCGTCGCGGGAGCCGCCATCGTGCTCTTCATCACCCTGAAGCACAAGTTCCTGGCCACGACCGACCTAAAACCGATAGAAGTCAGCTTCAGTACCATCGGCCAACAGATGTTCAGCAGCGACAAATACGGCTACCTGCTGCCCTTCGAGGCTGTCAGCCTCCTGCTGCTGGCCTGCATCGTGGGCGGGCTGCTCATTGCACGAAAGAGATAACAACATAAAAAGATTACGACTTATGATACACATGGAATATTACCTGATCGTGTCGGCCATCATGTTCTTTGCGGGTATCTACGGATTCTTCACCCGCCGCAACACACTGGCCATATTGATTTCCATCGAGCTGATACTGAACGCTACAGACATCAACTTTGCCGTGTTCAACCGCTTTCTTTTTCCGGGAAGCCTTGAAGGTTATTTCTTCGCCCTGTTCTCCATCGCCATCTCGGCTGCGGAAACAGCTATCGCCATTGCCATCATGATCAACATCTACCGCAACATCCGAAGCATTCAGGTGAACAATCTGGATGAAATGAAGTGGTGATTCTGATGGTTTAGGTTTTAGGTATTAGGTTTTAATTTTCAATTTTAAATTATCCATTATTATGGAATATACAATTCTTATTCTTCTCCTTCCGTTCCTCTCTTTCCTCACGCTGGGGATTGGGGGCAAATGGATGACACACCGCACGGCGGGCCTCATCGGTACCGTGGTGCTGGGCGCAGTGGCCGTGCTCTCCTACCTGACGGCCTGGAGCTACTTCAGCGCGCCGCGACTGGCCGACGGAACGTATGCCACGCTGATGCCCTACAACTTCCACTGGCTGCCCTTCAGCGAGAACCTGAGCATCGACATGGGTATCCTGCTCGACCCCATCTCGGTAGTGATGCTCATCGTCATCTCCACCGTCAGCCTGATGGTACACATCTACTCCTTCGGCTACATGAAGGGCGAGCGGGGCTTCCAGCGCTACTATGCCTTCCTGTCGCTCTTCACCATGTCCATGCTGGGGCTGGTAGTAGCCACCAACATCTTCCAGATGTACCTCTTCTGGGAGCTGGTAGGTGTATCGTCCTATCTGCTCATCGGATTCTATTATACCAAACCTGCCGCCATCGCCGCTTCGAAGAAGGCGTTCATCGTGACGCGCTTCGCCGACCTGGGCTTCCTCATCGGTATCCTGGTGTATGGCTACTACGTAGGCACCTATACATTCACGCCCACTGAGATGGCTTTGGCCAAAGGTGGTGCCATGCTTCCGCTGGCCTTGGGGCTGATGTTCATCGGCGGTGCAGGCAAGAGCGCCATGTTCCCCCTGCACATCTGGCTGCCCGACGCCATGGAAGGTCCGACGCCTGTCAGCGCCCTCATCCATGCCGCCACAATGGTGGTAGCGGGTGTCTATCTGGTGGCACGCATGTTCCCGCTGTTCATCGCCTATGCGCCCGAGACACTTCACATCGTGGCCTACGTGGGTGCCTTCACTGCATTCTATGCAGCATCAGTAGCCTGTGTACAAAGCGACATCAAGCGCGTGCTGGCCTTCTCCACCATTTCGCAGATCGGCTTCATGATGGTGGCCCTCGGCGTATGTACGTCGGCCGACCCTCACGAAGGTGGGTTGGGCTACATGGCCGGCATGTTCCACCTCTTCACCCACGCCATGTTCAAGGCCCTGCTCTTCCTCGGCGCGGGCAGCATCATCCATGCCGTCCACAGCAACGAGATGTCAGCCATGGGAGGTCTGCGCAAGTATATGCCCATCACCCACTGGACATTCCTCATCGCCTGTCTGGCCATTGCGGGCATCCCGCCGTTCTCGGGATTCTTCTCGAAGGATGAGATTCTGACCGCCTGCTTCCAGTTCAGCCCTGCCATGGGATGGATTATGACGATTATCGCCGCCATGACAGCCTTCTATATGTTCCGCCTCTACTTCGGCATCTTCTGGGGTAAAGAGAACAAGGAACTTCATGCTGAACACACACCGCACGAAAGCCCGCTGAGCATGACCTTACCGCTGATGGTACTGGCTGCCATTACCCTTGTGGCTGGTTTCATTCCTTTCGGACACCTAGTTTCGTCAAACGGACTGGCCTACGACATCCACATCGACAAGAGCGTGGCCGGCACAAGCATCGCCGTGGCTGCCCTGGCCATTGCGATTGCCACTCCGATGTACCTGTATGAGCGCCAGCCTTTGGCCGACGCCCTGCAACGTCGCTTCCGTGGCCTGTGGACAGCTGCCTACCACCGCTTCTACATTGACGAAATTTATCAGTTCATCACGCACAAGATCATCTTCGGGTGTATCAGCCGCCCCATCGCCTGGTGGGACCGCCACGTGGTGGACGGGTTCTTCAACTTCCTGGCCTGGAGTGCCGAAGCGACCAGCGACGAGATACGCGGCCTGCAAAGTGGACGCGTTCAGCAATATGCCCTGGTCTTCCTGCTGGGTGCACTGGCATTGATACTTATTTTAATTATATAATGGAAAATGGAGAAGGGAGATTTCAACTTTTCATTTTCAATTTTCAATTTTCAATTATCCATTAAATAAAATGAATTTCTTATCCTTATTCGTTCTGATTCCCCTGCTGATGCTTCTCGGCCTGTGGCTGGCACGCGGCATCGGCCAGATACGCGCCGTGATGGTGACGGGAGCTTCGGCTCTGCTCGTGCTGGCAGGTGTGCTCACCGTGATGTATCTCAACGCCCGTGCCGGAGGAGCTACCAACGAAATGCTTTTCTGCGCCGACGTAGCCTGGTATCCTGCCCTCAACATCCACTACTCGGTAGGAGTAGACGGCATATCCGTAGCCATGCTGCTGCTTTCGGCCATCATTGTCTTTACAGGTACCTTCGCCTCATGGCGACTGCAGCCGCTCACCAAGGAATATTTCCTGTGGTTCACGTTCCTGTCACTGGGCGTGTTCGGTTTCTTTATTTCCATCGACCTGTTCACCATGTTCATGTTCTATGAAGTGGCGCTGATACCGATGTATCTGCTCATCGGCGTGTGGGGTTCGGGCCGCAAGGAATACTCTGCCATGAAGCTGACGCTGATGCTGATGGGCGGTTCGGCCTTCCTGCTGATAGGCATCCTGGGCATCTACTACGGTAGCGGCGCCACCACGATGAACCTCACCGAAATAGCCGCCCTGCACAACATACCCGTCGAACAGCAGCGCATCTGGTTCCCGCTCACCTTCCTGGGATTTGGCGTGCTGGGTGCCCTCTTCCCCTTCCACACATGGAGCCCCGACGGTCATGCTTCGGCGCCGACGGCGGTGTCCATGCTCCACGCGGGCGTGCTGATGAAGCTGGGAGGCTATGGTTGCTTCCGCATCGCCATGTATCTGATGCCCGAAGCTGCCAATGAGCTGGGCTGGATATTCCTGATACTGACAGGTATTTCGGTTGTCTATGGTGCCTTCTCGGCCTGCGTACAGACTGACTTGAAATACATCAACGCTTACTCCTCGGTGAGCCACTGCGGCCTGGTGCTCTTCGCCATCCTGATGATGAACCAGACGGCCTGTACGGGTGCCGTGCTCCAGATGTTGAGCCACGGCCTGATGACGGCCCTCTTCTTTGCCCTCATCGGTATGATTTACGGACGGACGCACACCCGCGACATCCGCGAGCTGTCGGGCCTGATGAAGATTATGCCGTTCCTCTCCGTCTGCTATGTCATTGCCGGTCTGGCCAACCTGGGTCTGCCGGGCTTGAGCGGCTTTGTGGCCGAGATGACCATCTTCAACGGTGCTTTCCAGCATGCCGACGTGTTCCATCGCACGTGGACCGTGATCGCCTGCTGCAGTATTGTCATCACGGCGGTCTACATCCTGCGTCTGGTAGGCAAGATACTTTACGGTACCTGTACCAACGAGCATCACCTGACGTTGACCGACGCCACATGGGACGAACGCACGGCGGTTATCATCCTCATCGTCTGCGTAGCTGCCCTGGGTATGGCTCCGTGGTGGATCAGCGGAATGATAGGCGACAGCGTGCTGCCCATCGTAACACTGATAAATGGATAATTGAAAATGGAGAATTGAAAATTAACAATCCATTTTCAGTTCTCCATTCAATAATTCTCAATTTTCAATTTTCAATTAACAATTAACAAAATGGATTATAGTCAATTTCTCGTGATGAAAGAAGAGCTGTCGCTGATAGCTGTCATCCTCATCCTCTTCATAGCCGACCTGTTCATGAGTCCCGATGCGCACAAGCGTGACGGACGGCCCGTGCTGAATACTATGCTGCCCGTGGTTCTCATGGCCCTACATACGCTGGTAACCATTGTGCCCGGTCCCGTGGCCGAAGTTTTCGGCGGTATGTACTACAATTCGCCCATCCAGCACATCGTGAAGTCCATCCTGAGCATCGGTACCTTGATTGTCTTCCTGATGGCACACGAATGGATGCGTCGCCCCGACACGTACCACAAGCAAGGTGAGTTCTACTTCCTCACCCTCTCCACGTTGCTGGGCATGTATCTGATGATTTCCGCCGGCCACTTCCTGATGTTCTTCATCGGCTTGGAGACGGCCAGCGTGCCGATGGCCGCGCTGGTGGCTTTCGACAAGTACCGCCACCACTCGGCCGAGGCTGGCGCCAAATACATCCTGATGGCACTGTTCTCCAGCGGCCTGCTGCTCTACGGCATCTCGCTTATCTATGGCACAGTGGGTACACTTTATTTTGCAGACATTCCTGCTCATCTGGACGGCAGTGCCCTGCAAATAATGGCCTTTGTGTTCTTCCTGTCAGGTATGGGATTCAAGATCTCACTTGTACCCTTCCATCTATGGACAGCCGATGTCTACGAAGGTGCTCCTTCGACGGTGACGGCCTATCTGAGTGTCATTTCCAAAGGCTCGGCCGCTTTCGTGCTGATGGCCATGCTTGTCAAAGTGTTCGCACCGATGGTTGAGCAGTGGCAAACGCTCCTCTATTGGATCATCATTGCCTCCATCACACTGGCCAATCTTTTCGCCCTGCGCCAGGAGAACCTGAAGCGCCTGATGGCCTTTTCGAGTATCTCGCAGGCAGGCTACATCATGCTGGGCGTCATCGCCGGCAGCGCACAGGGTATGACAGCACTGGTTTACTACATTCTGATCTACCTCTTCGCCAACCTGGGCGTGTTTGCCGTCATCACCATCGTGGCCCTGCGCGCACACAAATTCACGCTGACGGAATACAACGGCCTCTACACGACCAACCCGCGCCTGGCGTTCCTCATGACGCTCTGCCTGTTCTCGCTGGCGGGCATCCCGCCGTTTGCAGGCTTCTTCTCGAAGTTCTTCATCTTCGCGGCAGCCTTCCACAGCGGCTTCCACCTGCTGGTGTTCATCGCCTTGGCTAACACGGTCATCTCGCTCTACTACTACCTGCGCGTGGTGAAGGCCATGTACATCAACAAGAGTGATGAACCTATCGCCGCCTTCCGCAGCGACAACTACACGCGTGCCGCCCTGCTTATCTGTACGCTGGGCATCACGGTGCTGAGCATCGTCAGCGCATCCTACGAGTCCATCGGCCGCTACGCCTTCGGGATGTAAAGGCCGCACTGACCGACACACGGCTTCGCGCCCGCGAAATCCACTTTCCGACTTCGGGAAACGGGATTCGCGGGCGCGAAACGTATTTTCCGGTTTCAGAAAACGGATTTCGCAGGCGCGAAACGCATTTTTCCGTTTCAGAAAACGGATTTCGCGGGTGCGAAACGCATTTTTCCGTTTCAGAAACGGATTTCACGGACGCGAAACGCATTTTCCGGTTCCAGGAAGGGATTTCGCGGGCGCGAAATGCCCCGAAGCGGAATGTAACACCCGCGTAACGTTTCCGAAACAAACATGTACACGCCGTGTAACGAGCATGTAACCCCGTCTCCTCATCTTTGCAGCGGAAATAAGAAACGCATAAAAGATGAATATGAAAGTAGATTTAGGGAAAATCCTCTTCCTTATTTTATTCCTTATCCTTTCTGCCATGACAGCCTTGGCAGGTACCGTTAAAGGAACCATTACCGACAAACAGACGAAAGAACCGCTGACCGGAGCCACTGTGCAGGTGGCCGGAAGCACCCAAGGCGCCGTGGCCGACATTGACGGATGCTATACACTCCAAGTGCCCGACGGAGTGTACGACCTTGTGGTGCGTTACGTGGGCTATGTAGATATCAACGCCAGCCAGGTAAAGGTAAACGGCGAAACGATTCTGAACTTCGAGATGGAAACCGATGCGCAGACCTTGGGCGAGGTGTCTGTCGTGGCCAAAAAGAATCTGGAGGGCGAACGCGCCCTGCAAGTGGAGCGCCAGAAGGCTACGCTAGCCATCGAAAACCTGGGCGCCAAGGAAATGAGCATCAAAGGCATCGGCAACGTACAGGAAGGCGTGAAGCAGATTACGGGTATCTCCATCGCCGAGTCGGGCCAGCTCATCGTGCGCGGACTGGGCGACCGCTACAGCTCCACCACACTGAACGGACTGCCCATTGCCTCGCCCAACCCCGACAACAAGCTCATCCCGCTCGATCTCTTCCCCTCGAGTACGGTGCAGAACATCACCGTCAGCAAAGTCTATGATGCCAGCGCCTTTGCCGACTATAGCGGCGCGCACATTGATATCAGTACGAAGGAGAACGTAACAGACGAATTCCTGACCGCCAGCTTCAACGTTGGAGGACGGTTCAATACCCTGGGACGCGACTTCTATCAGATGGACCGCGACGGTACGCTCTTCAAGACGTCCTCGCTCGACGAAAAGATATACGACATGCCGCTGCTGGACTTCGACGAATATGTAACACAACACAACATCTTCAATACCACTTTCGATGTGGACAAGCGTACAGCTCTGCCCGAATTCGGAGGTAACCTGGGCTTCGGACGCAACTTTGCCGTGGGCGAACAGACCTTGAGTGTGCTGGGTTCTTTCAGCCTCAGCAACGAGACGCAGCGGATGGACGATGCCTTCTACAAGACACTCGAAGCCACAGGCAACGTACAGAACGACTTCACCTATGACGAATACACCTCTACATTGAAAATGGCCGCCCTGGCCTCCGTGGGCTACACCCTGCGCCAGCACGACCGCATCGGCTATACCTTCTTCTATGCCCGCAATGCCAGCGACTCCTATCAGAGCCGCGAAGGTGTGGACGCCGAAGGGCATAATCTGTGGGGAAGCAACGACATCACCCACATCTATACCCTCCAGAACCACCAGCTGAACGGACACCATGAACTGGGCAGCCAATGGGAACTGAACTGGGCAGGCTCTTATGGAAAAACAGGTAGCGAAGAGCCCGACCGCCGCCAGGTGATGTTCACCAAGGACGATGACGACAACCTACAGCTCTTCAAGCTGAACCGCCAGGAAACCATGCGCTACTTCGGCGAACTGAACGAAGAGGAATGGGTGGGCAACCTCGACCTGCGATACAACTGGACGGAACAGAACTTTGTCAAGATGGGTGTGGCCTACAAGAACAAGGACCGCGACTACATGGGTACCCGTTTCTATTACAACGTGAACAAGCTGAACCCCACCATCGACAACATCTACGACACCGACGGTTTCCTCAATCAGGAGAATGTAGAGAACGGCAGCATCGTCATCGAACGCAAGATGCAGCCCCACGACACCTACCGCGCCGGTATGGACATCTACGCTGGCTACATCCAGACGGACTTCTATCCGCTCAGCTCCTTGCTCGTCAACGTCGGCCTGCGCTACGAAATGACCAAGCAATGGGTGGAATACGCCATCGAAGGCGACCAGAAGTATCAGCGTCGCCGCGACCTGAACAAAAACGACTTCTTCCCCACCGTCAATCTGAAATACACCATGAACGAACGAAACAACCTGCGTATGTCGCTCTCGCGCACCGTGACGCGCCCCTCGTTCATCGAGATGGCTCCCTTCCTCTATCAGGAATCCTACGGTTCAGCACAGATCCGCGGTAACGAGGAGCTGCAGAACGGCTACAACTACAACTTCGACCTGCGCTACGAACGCTTTGGCCAAAATGGCGACATGCTCTCAGCAACGGTTTACTACAAGTTCCTCGACAACCCCATCGAACGTATCCAGAAGCTGCAAGGCGGAGCCACCATGCACTCTTTCCAGAATGCCGACCAGGGTATGGCGACGGGCGTGGAACTCGAATTCCGCAAACAGCTGGTGCGCGACCTGCGCCTGGGTGCCAACGTCTCCTACATGTACACCAACGTGAAACTGCCCGAAGGTGGTGCCTACACCAACAAGGACCGCTCCTTGCAAGGCGCCTCGCCCATCCTGCTGAATGCCGACCTCACCTACTCGCCCCGCTTCGATGAAGACCGCCAGCTCAACCTGTCGCTCCTCTACAACCTGCAGGGCAAGCGCATCCATGCCGTCGGCGTGTCACAGCTGGGCGACATCGACCAGATGGCTGTCCATACGCTGAACTTTAATGCCAGCTACAGCTTCAACCGACACCTCAGTGCCCGCCTCCAGGTCAGCGACCTGCTGAACCGTGCCATCGTCTTCAAGCAGGAAGTTCCCAAGACAGGCGAATATGTGGAAGTGGAACGCTTTAAGGAAGGCACAGCCTTCGAAGTAGGCATCAGCTATAATTTCTAACCACATTCAAGACAAAATCATACATTACTCTATAACTTAAAACTTTAAATTATGAACAGAAAATTGTTTTCAATGGCCCTTTTGGCCGGTATGACACTCTTTGCCGCATGTAGCGACGACGAAACAACCAACAACGGTGACAACAACGGTATTGCCGATGGCACAACCCTGAGCGGAACTGTCACCGAAGACGTTACCCTGAAATCTGGCAACACTTATAAACTGAGCGGCGCCTATACCGTAGAAGAAGGCGCTACACTGAACATCGAACCGGGTGTAAAAATCATCTCTGTCTATGACGACAACGTAGACTACATCCTCGTTAAACAGGGAGCTAAAATCAATGCCAAAGGTACGGCAGACGCTCCTATCGTAATGACATCCGAGAAAGAGGAAGCAGGCGCTTGGGGCGGTATCCACATCTGTGGCCGCGCCCATACCAATGCCGAAGGCGGTAAGGGAAGCTCTGAAATCGGCGGTGCCGAATATGGAGGCAACGACGACAAGGACAACTCAGGAACGCTGCAATACGTACGCCTGGAGTACACAGGTTATGCTTTCGATGAAGAACACGAAGCCAACGGCATCAGCTTCTATGGCGTAGGCAACGGAACAACAGTAGACCACTGTGTAGCCTACAAAGGATCGGACGACGGCTTCGAATTCTTCGGCGGATCGGTCAACATCAGCAACATGGTAGTCATCAGCTGTAGCGACGACTCATTCGACTGGACAGAAGGATGGAACGGTACAGCTACCGACCTCGTGGCTTATCAGGAAGCAGAAGCTACTCTGGGCTACGACTGTGACTGCCTGATCGAGGCCGACAACAACGAAAACAATTACAGCGCTACTCCCATCGCCCATCCTACACTGAAAAATCTCATCCTCGTAGGCAACGGTGGTTCCAAGCAAGGCGTACGCCTGCGTCGCGGTACCCAAGTTACGATGGACAACGCACAGATTTGTGGCAAAGGCAAGGCGCTGACCGTAGAAAGTACTGAAACCGAAACAGCGCTGACCGATGGTACTTCCAGCATCATCAACACCACCATCGCCAACGATGTAGACAGCGAGAAAGGTATCTATACCAACGATGTCTTTGCTGCAGCTGAAGGCAACAAGGTAGACGCCAACCTGAGCTATGCTTCATTGGACGACATCAAAGCCGCTTGCGACTGGATGACAGGCAACTGGGTAAAATAATTCCCTCATCAAATAAAACTTGCAGAATTGCCCAAGTTTACGATATCAATCGTATTCTTGGGCAATTTATCTTTTCCAGCTGCTCAAGTAGCTGTTTACATCTTTCTTCATCCGAAAGCATTGTTTTATCCGATGCAAAAAATGGGTTCTCCCCCTCGAAATACACATTCCCGTTTCAAAAAATGGGTTTCGACCCCTCGAAATGCACATTCCCGTTTCAAAAAATGGATTTCGACCCCTCGAAATGCATTTTCCCGTTTCAAAAAATGGATTTCGACCCCTCGAAATGTACTTTTCCGTTTCAAAAAATGGGTTTCGACCCCTCGAAATGTACTTTTCCGTTTCAAAAATGGGTTTCGACCCCTCGAAATGCCCCGAATCAAGAAACAACGGTGAAAGCCGTCCGTTTCATCCTTCGATAAACATAGATGAAAGCAGGAATGAGGAAAGCATCGGCAAAGACCCATGCCGTCGGATCGCCGAAGCAAACGGCAATGTACCCCCAGGCAGGCACGGCAATGACACTGACCAAAATACGGGCTATCATTTCGGACACCCCCGAAAGCATGGCCAGATTGGTGAAGCCAGATCCTTGGATGGTGTAGCGCAGGATGCAAAGCAATCCCAACACAGGAAAGAAACAAACGGCGGCATGAAGAAACAACACGGCATCGGCCAAGATTTCCACCTCGGAAGCATCCACAAAGAGCCGTACAAACATGCGCGAACCCGGCATGAGCACGCAGAAGGTAAATGCCCAATAAATCATCATCATCAGTGCACTGGACTTCACGCCCAGCCAAATGCGCTCAGGTTTGCCGGCACCATAGTTCTGGCCGGCAAAGGTAGCCATGGCAATACCCAGACTTTCGAAAGGACACATGAAGAACATCTTGATGCGGATGGCAGCCGAATAGGCGGCTACACAGGCGGTACCCAACGCATTGTTGGCACTCTGAAGCATGATGCTGCCAATGGCAGTAATAGAGAACTGAAGTCCCATAGGTACACCGATAGAAAGCATTGTACGCGCCAGACGACCGTCAAAACGTCGCTCGGCAGGTGTCGTGCGAAGAATGTCGAAATGACGCATCATGTAAAAGTAGCACAAGATTGCCGACACCCCCTGGGCTATCAGCGTGGCAATAGCGGCACCGGCTACTCCCCACCCCAACACAAGAATGCAGAAAAGGTCGAGCAAGATATTCAGCACGGTAGAAAACAACAGAAACCAGAAAGGCGTCTTGCTGTCGCCCAATGCACGAATGACACTGGAGAGAAGATTATAATAAAAAGTACAAGGAATGCCTATAAAGGTGACCAGCAAATAATAATAGGCATCATCAAAAATATTTTCAGGCGTGCGTATCAGACGTAAAATCCAGCCGCAAAGCAAGGCTGTAATCACCGCCAACGACAAGGACATGACAGCTGTCAGCTTAAGGCTGACTGCCACATAACGACGCATGGTGACATAGTCGCGTGCACCAAACTTCTGTGCCACAGGGATGCCAAATCCTCCGCAACAGCCGTTACAGAATCCCAAAATCAAGAAAACAACCGAAGTACTGGCGCCAACCGCGGCCAACGGATTGATGCCCAAGAATATTCCGACAATAGCAGCATCGACCATCGAATAGGTCTGCTGCAACAGATTGCCCATCAGCAGGGGCAACGCAAAATAAAAAATTTGCGGCAGGGTACGTCCCTCCGTCATTTCCACCGACTTAGCCATGTATATATTCTCCTGAAATCGGGTGCAAAATTAGCAAAAAAAGGAAAGCAGACGAATTGATTTATATCAAATAGCATCAGGCAGGTCACTCGCATTCAGCACTGTACTTTGAGCCAGATATTCAGGCGTGGGAGCATAAATATACATCACACTTCCGTCCTTGATCGCATCAATAATGGGGCGTGACAATTTCTGCGGCAAAGCAGGGCATCCGAAGCTGCGTCCCAGCCTTCCACCCCGACTGGCCACTGAAGGATCGGCATAGGCAGCACCATGTACTACGATAGCCCGCTCGCGAGCACGGTCATTGATACCTTTCTCCAATCCGTCAAGAAGGAGAGAATAGCCGTTACTCCCCTGATAAGTGGAGCCGGTAAGATAGAAGCCAAGGGAACTTTTATAGGAGCCGTATTCATTGGAAAAAGAAGTGGCATAGTTCTCACCACTATTTTTCCCATGGGCTACAACAGAAGAGAAAAGTAAACGGCGCCGAGCCATATCGAACACAAAAAAGCGTTCGGCCGTGGAAGGCAAAGAGAAATCTATCAGCGTCAATACGTCGCGCTTACGCCCTTCAATACGCTGATAACCTGTTACGGCTTGTCGGAAGGCTTTCCAGTTGACTACGCCTTCCAGTCCCATGTCGTGGTAAAGACTGCGGCAGGCATCCGCTTCCGAAACAAGAGAAGCTGTCGGACGTTGAGATACGCCACCTTCCTCCCGCCACATTGTACACGGAAGTAACCACAACAGACACAAAAGGATATATCGTAACTTCATTCTGGAAAATCCTAAAACGTTCGGGCGCAAAATTACAGAATTTCGTCCGAACGTCTGTCAGACAGATAGTTAAAAGTGACAAATGCTCTTTCCTCTATTCAATGACGACCACTAACGCTTGCTCCACAGGCGCCCAATCAAAAATGAATTTTGAATGAGACGTGGCATTGCGTACACACATGTGTGAACGGGGCGTAGTACCCAGCGACCAACTATACTCTATCATGGCTGTACGTGGCACATTGACCGGCACTCCATGGATGTAGGCACCATTGGT
This sequence comes from Caecibacteroides pullorum, assembly GCF_019239235.1. GTDB lineage: Bacteria > Bacteroidota > Bacteroidia > Bacteroidales > Bacteroidaceae > Bacteroides > Bacteroides pullorum. Next base: position 67,144 of record NZ_JAAZTS010000004.1, read on the forward strand.
GAAACGGCTGGCATAGGGAGCATATCCCCCCGTCTCAGCCGAACCATCTTTCAGGAAAACCATACGCGTCTTCTTTTGCTGAACGAGATACATGCCAAGAGGAGTTTCCTGCGCATAAGGTGGCACATGCCGACCTGTCGTGGCAGGGTTCATGCTGCGTATCTTCCATTCTCCTCTGCCCGTCCGCTCCAACGTAGCAATGTTTTGGTCACGACGATCGACAAAGATGACGTGGTGAAAAACTGTAGTGTCTGCCAAGGGTTTCAGATAACGTTCAGGTACAAGCCATTCTTCTTCGAACGTAGCCGGCAGGATACGGCAAAAGCTACCTTCACGCCCCTGCAGATAGGCGATGGTGCCATCACGCCCGTAACGTTCGGGAGTCAACGTATCAGTCAAAAGATAAAGAGGTACAGATTGATAACGCTCCACACCCAATGTATCGGCTACACGATGGTAGGCATTACGTACATAGCGACGCACCAGCGGAGCTTCACTATTCAAATTTCGATAATTCTGCAACACAACCCAGCGGACAGAATCCTGCTGCATGTTTTCAATATAAGCCAGACACTTACGCATCACCTCCCATTTGAAAGAACGCACCGTGTCTTTATAAGGATAAACGTCGTCCAAAGTATATTTGTCGTAAAGCAGTTCTTTGGCCAATATCACATCAGAAGCCTTTAACAAAGACACTTCAGGCAAAATTATTTCTTCCCTTGCCGATAATGTATCATGTTTCTCCTCCATTCTCTCCCCCAAGGTTGCCGAATCGCCAACAACCTGTGCCTCTCGCTGCCTGCCACACGCAACCAGCAAACTAATAACAGACAATAAAAGGACAAAATGTTTCATAACAAATATTTGATTGTCAAATCAAAACAACTCTATCAACCACATTGTTCACAAAAATACGGACGGACCTTCAAGCTATACCAACCAGCTCTATAAATCTTTTGACAAATATAAAATTTATTTTGTATCTTACCAAGTTTGCAACCAAGTTGCATCCTCAAAACCTTACCTTTGTAGCAGGTAAAACAATACAAGAAAAAAGATGAGTTGCCAATGTTGTTCGCACAATCACGTGCATACCGCCTGTTACAGGCAAAAAGGTTTTATAGAAGTATATGGTCGGATGATGTTATCAGGACTATTACTGATTGGAGGTATCATATTACAAGCCACAGAAGTTACCATGTTTCAACAGAAAGGTATATCCCTCGTCTGGTATCTGGCTGCCTACCTGCCTGTAGCCCTCCCTGTATTGAAGGAGGCTTGGGAAGGACTGGCTCGAGGAGAATACTTTAACGAATTTACCCTGATGTTTATTGCAACCATCGGTGCTTTTGCCATCGGCGAATACCCCGAAGGCGTAGCGGTAATGCTTTTCTACTCGTTAGGAGAACACTTTCAGGACAAGGCAGTAAACAAAGCCCGTCGAGACATCCGTGCTTTACTCGATATCCGTCCAGAAAAGGCTGTTGTCATCCGCAACGGACAGGCTATAGAGGTCTCCCCACAAGAAGTACAGATAGGAGAAGTGATTGAAGTCAAAGCAGGCGGACGTGTTCCCCTCGACGGAACTTTATGTAATGAGAACGCCAACTTCAACACGGCGGCCCTGACTGGTGAAAGTCTACCCCGCGATATAAAAAGAGAGGAAGAAGTGTTGGCGGGCATGATTTCTACAGAACGGACAGTACAGATCCATGTCACACGACCCTTTGCCGACAGTGCCTTGTCGCGCATTCTACGTATGGTACAGGATGCCTCGGAGCGGAAAGCACCCGCCGAACTGTTTATCCGCAAGTTTGCCCGCGTCTATACGCCTGTCGTCACCGCCCTGGCAGTTCTTATCGTCCTTATCCCTTGGCTCTGGTCGCTATGCGGCGATACCTTCGATTATGTGTTCAGCGATTGGCTCTACCGTGCATTGGTCTTTCTGGTTGTATCGTGCCCCTGCGCACTAGTGGTCAGTATTCCGCTGAGTTATTTTGGAGGTATCGGAGCCGCGTCACGACAAGGCATCTTGTTCAAAGGAGGAAACTATCTAGATGCTATCAGCCGTATCAATACTGTTGTGTTCGACAAAACCGGCACCCTTACCCGAGGCGAATTCGATGTGCAAACTTGCGTACCTCAGCCTGGTATCAGCGGAGAACGCCTTATCCAGTTAGCCGCCTCGGCAGAACAGGACAGCACGCATCCATTGGCAGCAGGTTTGATACGCTACGCCCAAACTCATCGTATCAGCCTATTGTCCATATCGAACGTCGAAGAAATGGCAGGTTGCGGCATACAAGCCACCCTCGACAATCAAACAGTATTGGTAGGAAACATTCACCTGCTGGAACGTGAAAGCATCGCCTATCCTTCAGCCTTGCATGAAGTAAAAGGAACAATCGTAGCATGTGCCGTCAATGGCCAATACATCGGCTATCTCACCCTAACCGACACCTTGAAAGCCGATGCCCGACAGGCCATCAACGAACTAAAGGAGTTGAACATTAAAAAAATTCAGATACTTTCGGGTGACAAACAATCCATTGTCACTACCTTTGCACAGCAGCTAAGTATTGAACAGGCCTACGGAGATTTACTGCCCGAAGCCAAGGTGAAACATATAGAAAACTTGAAGCAGGACAACACTTGCCGCATAGCTTTTGTCGGCGACGGCATCAATGACGCACCTGCCCTGGCCTTGAGCCACGTAGGCATTGCCATGGGAGAATGGGGAAGCGACGCAGCCATCGAAACAGCCGACGTCGTGATACAGACCGACCAGCCCTCACGCATCGCCACCGCCATACGAACTGGACGACAAACACGTCGCATTGTCTGGCAGAACATCCTGCTTGCATTGGGAGTTAAGATAGCCGTATTGGTACTGGGAGCAGCTGGAATGGCAACTTTATGGGAAGCCGTATTTGCTGACGTAGGGGTAGCCCTGCTGGCCGTACTTAACGCCATGCGGATACAGAAATTGATAAAATAAAAGATTATATGGAGGAAAATACTTATCTGGAGTTATTAGCCAAACGAGAAATACAACCAACCGCCATACGCTTGCTGGTACTAAAAGCCATGATGCAAGCCGGTCAGTCTGTTTCGCTGGCCGATCTGGAAGACAGACTCGACACAGTGGACCGTTCAAGCATCTTTCGCACCCTCACCCTCTTCCTATCACACCACCTCATCCACAGCATCGACGACGGAACAGGTTCATTCAAATATGCCGTATGCAGCTCATCATGCTCATGCGAAGTGAACGACCTGCACACCCATTTCCATTGTGAGAAGTGCAACCGAACCTTCTGCTTTACCAACATTCCCACACCGATGGTAAAGCTACCTGAAGGCTTCAGCCTCCACAGCATCAACTATGTACTGAAAGGCATTTGTCCGGATTGTGCTGCGAAAGAACATCAAAAGGGCCTTTGAACAACTACAAGTTCAAAGGCCCTGCTATCAGAATTCCGATATAGTGGAGCTGGAGGGAATCGAACCCTCGTCCAAACGAGGAAATCATAAGCTTTCTACATGCTTATCTCTGCCTTCGATTTTCGAATGCAGGCAAGACCAGAGCCACCAACCTGCACCTTATCTCCTAAAACTTCGCAAAGGCCGCGGAGAAAGACCTGAGCTATTCCCGATTTTGCTGTGCCACTTTACCAAACGCTTCGGAACAAGAGCTTTTGAGTGACATCCCGTTTCCACCACTTTGGCGGAAATAAAGCTAATCTACTGTACTTCGATTAAGCAGCGAGAGCATAATTTTCGTTGCCAGATAAAAGTTTGATAACTGAGATTAGAGTGGAAATTACCGACCCACTGCATGCTTACCTACCATTTCTACCCGCTGTCAAATCCAGTCAACCCCGAAGTCTTGATGCACGGTTTATAGAAATCGTGGCTACAAAGATAGAAACTTATTTTCATTTGTCCGCCTCCTTGCTCAAAAAAATTGCGGTATGCGTAGCCGACAATGCCACAAAAAGAGCGGAAACGGACATAGTAAGTACCTTTTGGAAAATATTATCCACCGAAACGGACAATATTACCATCAAACATTAATTGAAAATGTCTACTTTTGCAAAAAACAAAAATCTGAGTATCCATGAAGAAACTGATTGTAACGACCCTGCTGGCCGGCGGATGCCTGTCCATCCTCTATGCCCAGACAACCAAGACAACTCCGAAAACCTATAAGCCTACCAAGACGGAAATGTACCGCAAGGGCTGGATTGATTTTAACAAGAACGGCGTGAAGGATGTCTACGAAGACCCCAACGCTCCCATCGACGCACGCATCGAAGACCTGCTGGGACAGATGACGCTCGACGAAAAGACCTGCCAGATGGTAACCCTCTACGGCTACCAGCGCGTACTGAAGGACGACCTGCCCACCCCCGAATGGAAGCAGGCGTTGTGGAAGGACGGCATCGGCGCCATCGACGAGCACCTGAACGGCTTCCGCCAGTGGGGCCTGCCGCCGTCGGACAACGAAAACGTATGGCCGGCCTCGCGCCACGCCTGGGCCCTGAACGAAGTGCAACGCTTCTTCATAGAAGAGACGCGCCTGGGCATCCCCGTGGACTTCACCAACGAAGGCATCCGCGGCGTGGAGAGCTACCGCGCCACCAACTTCCCCACCCAGCTGGGCATCGGGCACACCTGGAACCGGAGCCTGGTGCGCCGCATCGGCGAGATAACGGGACGCGAAGCCCGCATGCTGGGCTACACCAACGTCTATGCCCCCATCCTCGACGTGGGCCGCGACCAGCGCTGGGGACGCTATGAAGAAGTGTACGGCGAGTCGCCCTACCTCGTGGCCGAACTGGGCATCGAGATGGTGAAAGGCATGCAAAAGAACCACCAAATAGCCGCAACGGGCAAACACTTCGTAGCTTACAGCAACAACAAGGGTGCCCGTGAGGGCATGGCGCGCGTCGACCCGCAGACATCGCCGCGCGAAGTGGAGATGATACACGTCTATCCGTTCCGGCGCGTCATTCAGGAAGCCGGCCTGCTGGGCGTGATGAGCTCGTACAACGACTACGACGGCATCCCCATCCAGGGCAGCTTCTACTGGCTCACCACCCGCCTGCGCGGCGAGATGGACTTCAAGGGCTACGTCGTGTCGGACAGCGACGCCGTAGAATACCTCTACACCAAGCACGGAACGGCCAAGGACATGAAGGACGCCGTGCGCCAGAGCGTGGAGGCCGGACTGAACGTGCGCTGCACCTTCCGCTCGCCCGAATCGTTCGTGGAGCCGCTCCGCGAGCTGGTGAAGGAGGGCGGCCTGAGCGAAGACGTGATAAACGACCGCGTACGCGACATCCTGCGTGTGAAGTTCCTCGTCGGCCTCTTTGACACTCCCTACCAGACCGACCTGGCCGGCGCCGATGCCGAAGTAGAGAACCCTGCTAACGAAGACGTGGCCCTGCAGGCCTCGCGCGAGAGCATCGTCCTGCTGAAGAACGACCAACAGACCTTACCCCTCGACATCGACCACGTCAAGACTATTGCCGTCTGCGGTCCCAACGCCAATGAAGAAGGTTATGCGCTGACCCACTACGGCCCGCTGGCCGTCGACGTGACGACGGTGCTCGAAGGCATCCAGGCCAAAGTGGAAGGCAAAGCCGAAGTGCTCTACACCAAGGGCTGCGACCCGGTGGACGCCCACTGGCCCGAAAGCGAACTGATAGAATATCCGCTGACCGACGACGAACAGGCCGAGATAGACCGTGCCGTGGCCAATGCCCGCCGTGCCGACGTGGCCGTCGTAGTGCTGGGAGGCGGCCAGCGCACCTGCGGCGAGAACAAGTCGCGCAGCAGCCTCGACCTGCCCGGCCGCCAGCAGAAACTGCTCCAGGCCGTACAGGCCACGGGCAAACCCGTCGTGCTGGTACTTATCAACGGCCGTCCGCTCTCCATCAACTGGGCCGACAAGTTCGTACCTGCTATCGTCGAGGCCTGGTATCCCGGCTCCAAGGGTGGCACGGCCGTGGCCGACGTGCTCTTCGGCGACTACAACCCCGGCGGCAAGCTCACCGTCACCTTCCCCAAAAGTGTGGGACAAATACCATTCAATTTCCCCTGCAAGCCTTCATCGCAAGTGGACGGCGGCAAGAATACCGGTCCCGACGGTAACATGTCGCGTGTTAACGGCGCCCTCTACCCCTTCGGCTACGGCTTGAGCTATACCACCTTTGAATACTCCGACCTCAAGATCAGTCCTACCGTCATCACCCCGAACGAAACGGTCACCGTCACCCTAAACGTGACCAATACCGGCAGTCGGGCTGGCGACGAAGTGGTACAGCTCTACACGCGCGACGTGGTAAGCAGCGTCACGACTTACGAAAAGAATCTAGCCGGCTTCGAGCGCGTCCATCTCCAGCCGGGTGAGACGAAGCAAGTCACTTTCCACCTCGACCGCAAGCAGTTGGAGCTGCTCAACGCCGACATGAAATGGGTGGTAGAGCCGGGTGAATTCGTCGTCATGGCCGCCGCCTCGTCCGAAGACATCCGCCAAACTACCATACTCCGCGTGGAAAACTATGCTACACGTAATGCTCGCTTAGAGGCTGAAAAACCTGAAAACCCCGTAACAGCCAGCACCAATCCCGAAAGCGCTCTTCATGTTTTGGACGGCGACAACCAGACCTTCTGGCAAGGGAACAAAGGAGACTATCTAACTTTTGCTCTGAAAGGTAATCCGAAAGTAGATGAAGTAACTGTAACCTTCACCCGCGACAACAAGCTGCCCGCCAACTTCGAAATACAACTCTCGGGTGGTGGAGGCCAGTTCCTGACCGTTTATTCGGGTACCGTCAGCGAATACAACAAGCCGCATACCTATACCTTCCGCGGTACGACAGCCAGCGACCTACGTATTTTACTAAACGACGACCGGGTGGGTATTGCCGAAGTTAACTTGAAGCTACCATAAGAAGCACCTAATTAACTCTCTAGCCACGAATTGTGCAAATTAGAACAACAACTCTAATACCAAATTTGCACAATTCGTGGCTCACTTCTTTTGTTAATTATGGCAAAATCTATTCACGGCAAAAATAACTTAACTATCTTTGTTAAATTAAAGAAAACACTAACTAACACCCAAAGAAGCATGAAGAAAAATATATTCTTACTGTCATCTGTACTCACAATGAGCCTTTTGGCATCAGCACAAACAGAAGTTACCGTGGGAGTGACACAAGGCAAAGATTATGGAGTCACTTATATGCTCCCGCAGACTGAAATTGAAATAAAGGTACATACCACTAAGCATACATACACCCCTGGCGAATTCTGTCGTTATGCTGACCGTTACCTGCGCCTTTCAGGTGTATCGGATGAACCCGAAGTCTATTGGACAATCGACAAAATAGAAACAGGCGTAATCGGAGTACCCGACAAAGACAATGTCTATTTCGTAAAGATGAAAGACAAGACCGTAGCTCCCCTAATGGAACTGACAGAAAATGGCATCGTACGTTCTATCAATCTACCTTTTAGTGGTAAGAAAGAAAATACACCAGATAAGTCTAAAGAAGGAAAAACAATCAAAGATGTTGATGCGCGTAGTTTCTTGACCGAAGAAATCCTGATGGCGAGCTCCAATGCCAAAATGGCCGAACTAGTCGCCAAAGAAATTTATAATATACGCGAAAGTAAGAACGCTCTAGTACGAGGTGAAGCAGACAATATGCCAACCGATGGCAACCAACTGAAAATCATGTTAGACAACCTGAACTTACAAGAACAAGCCATGACAGAAATGTTTGCCGGTAAAGAAAAGAAAGAAACAAAAATATTCAATATCCGTATTGTACCACAAGAGAAAGAAGATGAGATAGCACTACGTTTCTCACGTAAATTGGGTGTCGTAGACAATGACAATTTAGCAGGTGAACCGATTTATATCAGCATTAAAAACATGAATGTCCCAAACCTTTCGACCACCGAAGGGAAAAAGAAGTTAGAAGGCATCATCTACAATGTACCAGGAAGAGCAAAAGTTATACTGACCTATCAAGGTAAAAATCTGTTCGACAATGAACTCCCTATAACCCAATTTGGTACACAAGAATATCTTGCTCCCGTATTATTCAACAAGAAATCCACAACCAAAGTGTTGTTCGATACCAATACAGGAGCTTTATTAAAAGTAGATAGAGAAGAAAACTAAATCAATCTTCATCTCAAAGCCCTCAAATGAATAAGTCCATCCTTTTGTAGCTGCATAAAATAAGCAGCTACACGGGAAGGATAGCTCTCATCTCCACCAAAATGTGACGCAAGCAGTTCAATAATTTCCTGCACAGTGCGCTGTCCGTCAATCAATCTCCATACAGCCGTTCCATGTTCCTCAAGTTGAATACGTACATGCGATGACAAAGACTTGGGCAACAGCCAACGTTGCATCCACGCTTTACGAAAACGAGGAAGGATGAGTACCGCGTACTCACCCTCCCATTCCGTACAAACATTCCCTGCACATACAGGAACTGTATTCAAAAGATTATATTTCACTTGCCTCTCCGACATCCGACAATATCATTCTTTGATATTAGGAGCTTCCAAGCCTAGCCCTTTCTTACGATCTACAACCTTCAAAACAAAACCCAAAATCAAAGCAGCTACACCTAGACAAGCAAGCATAACAAGCGGAGCTGTATAATCATAAGAAACTGCTGCTTCCTCAGGCGTAATCACTCCATTCTGTAAATCTGCCACGAGTTGAGGATTGGTTTTATCAAGAACCTTACCAATTAACAAGGGAAATAACCAGAGCCCAATATTCTGAATCCAAAAAATAAGGGCATATGCGCTACCGATAATTTTTGCATCAACCAACTTAGGCACACTTGGCCACAAAGATGCCGGAACTAAAGAAAAACTTGCTCCCAGAACCAAAATAGTGAGATAAGCAACTACAATTCCTCCAACAGCACTCTCTTTAAGTGCAGGCAAAACAAATGCGAACGTCAAATGACAGAAAATCAGCAACAAAGAACCAATCACCAACATACTGGCAGCCTTTCCTTTATGATCAACATAGTTCCCAAGAATCGGCGTAATACCAACAGCAAGCAAAGGAAATACCGCAAACACAGTCTCTGCACTCTGACGCATATAACCCATATAACAGAAAATAACCAATGCTACACCTGCCACAACCAATAGACCATTTTTCATGGAGGCGCGCTTAGAGAAATTACTAGCAAAAGCAGCAGCAGCTACAACCAACATAATCAAGTATTGAATAACAGTCACAGTATTGGTTGCCCAAAAAGAGTCAGCCGGTACTTCTGTAAATACTAGATTACATTGAAGCATATTAACTGCATATTTCTGGAAAGGGAAAATAGCAGAATAATACAATACGCACAACAAAGCAACCAGCCAAAAACCGCTACTTGACAAAATACTTCCCAAATCACTTATCTTAAACGGATCATCCTTTTCCTCGGCCTCACCTGTTTGTGCATCCAATTTCTTATCCATAAAGAAATAGACGATAAACATTATCAATGCAATCATTAGCAACACTACGCCAAAAGCAACAGAACGAGAAACATCAATCACTCCCCCCAATTTAGCAAACATTGGTGAAAAGATCATGCAGGTAGCCACTCCTAAACGGGCAAGAGCCATCTCCGATCCCATTGCCAAAGCCATTTCACGTCCTTTAAACCATTTGACAATACCACGAGACACTGTAATGCCAGCCATTTCAACTCCACAGCCAAATATCATAAAACCTACAGCCGCAAATTTGGCAGATGCAGGCATGCCCTCATAAAACGGAGAAATGCCCAGTTCATCAAAACCAGGAATATAGTTCAAATTATTATTGAACCAAGTCTCAAGGCCACTACCTTGGAAACTCTCAGTTACAGCATACCAATTTATAACAGCTCCCACAAGCATCACTGCTCCAGAAAGGACAGCCGTAAAACGTACCCCCATCTTGTCCAAGATAATACCTGCAAAGATGAGGAAAAAGACAAATACATTCAAAAAGGTTTCAGAACCTTGCATTGTTCCAAAAGCCGTAGAGTCCCAACCGCGAGTAGATTGCATCAAGTCTTTAATGGGGGACAAAATATCCATAAAGATATAGGAACAGAACATGGCAAAAGCCAAGAACAACAGAACCATCCAGCGTATACCCGCCGAATCACGTAATGTCTGATGAATTTGGGAAGTAGAATTCATTATATCAACTGTTTATGAGAAACAAAAAACGAGATTGCTCCATAATAATATGCAGCAATCCCGCTATTTCAGAAATTATAATTTTATATCAATTTACAGAGTCTGCAGGAGCATTTGCCGCAGGAGCTTCCGTCTGAGGAGCAGCTGTACCTACAGGCATATTATAAGGATTGGTTGCTTCCTGTTGTTGTGCCTGCTCCATAATTACATCACCTTCACGTACAGTAGCAGACGGTAACACATAAGCAGTAGCAATACTAAGAACAACCATTACGGCAGCCAATGTCCATGTAGCTTTTTCCAAGAAATCTGTTGTTTTGCGTACACCCATAATCTGATTGGATGAAGAAAATCCGGAAGCCAAACCGCCTCCTTTCGAATTTTGAATTAAAACAATGAAGCACATCAGCACAGATGCAAGCAACATTAAAATAACTAATAATAAATACATTTCTACTTATTTTGATTTAGCGTTAATAATCAATTTTTCCAAAAATCGGATTTGGTCTGCAAAGTAAGCATTTTTTTTTGGATAATTCAAGCTTAACTTTTTAATTATTTCAAGTGCCTTCTCATATCGGTGCTGTTTTATATAAATTTTAGCCAATGTTTCAGTAAAATAGCTATCATCCTCTCTTTCTACCACACAATCTTCACCCTTTTCTTCCTCTTCATCCTCTGCTTGATCATCATTAACAGAAATCGGCATTGAAATCAAAGGTGAAGTACTTTCTTCCGACACATCTGCCAACAAAACATCTTTATCCATTTGAGATTTATCAGCATTCATTTGCTCAGTCGGAAGGTTCTTTTCATCCGCATTCATCTTGTTCAAGAAACCATCAATCAAGTCCTGCCCACGTAAAGGCCGCATTTTATTCTCGACAACATCATCCGCTTTATCATCATGTAGCAAATAAGCTGTGTAATCCATTGTATAATCCAGCTCTGACGACTGAGATTGTACATCCGGCATTTTTGAAAGAAAAGCATCTATAAGAAACAAAGTACGATCAATTCCAGGTTCATCTTTCTCCAAGATAGAAACAGATTGTTCGTTACGATTTAATTTATAGTTCTCACCTTCAATAAGGTAAAACAAAGATCGCCTGTCCGCAACATAAAGTACAGCCTTTCTTAATTCTGCACCAAAACTCACATCGTGGAGCAAATATAAATTCTTTAAATACAGCAAACGAACGGACTGAAAATAAGGATAACGCGCAACTAATGTTCGCAATTCATACAACGAATCCTGATTTAAAGTTTCTGGATGCTGAATCCATTGTTGTAACTGAACAGCCGTCATCTTTTACCAATTAGCGACCGTTGCGTTAAAGATCTGTTCTGTAATATCTTTAACCATCAACGTTATCAGATTATCTTGTACATCAGTCAACAACTGACCTGAATCATAAGTTTGGAAAGCTGAGAACTGCTGTTCAAAGTCTTCTTCATGATTAGTATTGTTGACATATCGTACATTCACCGTCAACGTAACTTTCACTTTCGAAGCAAAGCCACTGGCATCTACAGACTCATTATATTGATTATATCCAGTAATTTCACCATCAATTTCCAAATCACCTCCAGAGTTTACAATCTGCAAACGAGTCTGCTGTATAAACATATCCTTCAGTTTCGTATTAAATTCCACTGCCAAAGGTGCGTATACATACTCTGCCCGATTAGGAAAATCGGAAATAGAAATTGTCTTAACTTTCGTATAATCAATGGAACTAATCGGAGCTAATCCCAAAGAAATGCGGCATGAATACACAATAAAAGCCAAACAAGCACAAACAGCGATAATTCCAATCTTTTTAATCCAACCCATATTCCTTTATTTTTCTATATAAAGTACGCTCGGATATGTTCAAATCTTGAGCCGCACTTTTCCGTTTTCCATGGTGCTTCTCAAGAGCCTTACGGATCATATCCTTTTCTACATCATCTAAAGCTAACGATTCTTCTACATACTCTTCTGTATCTTGAATATCATCATCATTCACAGAAGATGAAAGCGGAGTTGCAGGTTGCACAGCAGAATGAATAATGGTAGTCACATTCGGTTCAACCGTTGCAGGTGTCACAAGCTGAGGTTGAGAAGGAGAAGTGTAATAAGACGATTTAATGCTGCCACTCCCCGCACCTGTAGCCGCCCGCTCAGTCATAATCTCATGAACAAGCTTTTTCAGCTCCGTCACATCCTGGCGCATATCAAATAGGACCTGGTAAAGAATCTCGCGTTCACTACCAAACCCTTTACTTTCCTTATTTCCTAATAAAGCAGGCAAACGTTGTGCATTATTCTCAGGCAAATAATTTTTCAAAATATCTGCATTAATTTCCCGATTAGCCTCAATAATAGAAATTTGTTCTGTAATATTCTTCAACTGCCGCACATTACCAGGCCAAGTATAGGCCATCAACATCTGGCGTGCATCCTCAGTCAATTGTAGAGGAGGCATATGGTACTTCTCGGCAAAATCAGAAGCAAATTTACGGAAAAGTAAAACAACGTCTTCTCCCCGTTCACGCAAAGGCGGTATCTGAATAGGTACTGTGTTCAAACGATAATACAAGTCTTCACGGAATCGCCCTTCGGCAATGGCCTGCACCAAATTGACATTGGTAGCAGCCACGATGCGAACATCTGTCTTCTCTACCTTAGAAGAACCCACTTTTATGAATTCCCCACTTTCGAGCACGCGAAGCAAGCGCGCCTGGGTAGGCAAAGGTAATTCGCCTACTTCGTCCAAAAAGATAGTACCACCATTTGCTTCACCAAAATAACCTTTACGCTCACTGATAGCCCCAGTAAAGGCTCCTTTCTCATGCCCAAACAATTCCGAATCAATAGTCCCTTCAGGAATAGCACCACAGTTTACAGCAATATATTGTCCATGCTTGCGACGGCTATATTGATGTATAATCTGCGGAAAACTTTCCTTTCCGACACCACTCTCTCCAGTTATCAGTACAGACAAGTCTGTCGGTGCCACTTGCATAGCAACATCGATTCCTCGCAGCAAGGCTTCATTGTTTCCAATGATGCCAAAACGCAACTTGACTTGCTGTATCTCTGCCTTCACCATATTATAATTCCGCTTCTGTTGTTGAATCCAACTTCAATTTGTCACTGTCATCACGCTTCTCATAATACAATTTCCGAAGCGGATTGGAACGAGCCTGCAGATCACGCTGACGATTACGGTACACATCAATCGCTACATAAATAGCCTGACGGAATGAATCTTCAGATGCAACACCTTTCCCCGCTATATCATAGGCAGTACCATGTGCAGGCGAAGTACGCACGACAGGAAGTCCAGCCGTAAAGTTCACACCTTCATCCATCGCAAGTGCCTTAAAAGGTGCCAAACCTTGATCATGGTACATGGCTAATATACCATCAAAATGTGAAAATCCACCTGCTCCCATAAAACCATCGACAGGGAAAGGACCAAAACAAAGAATACCTTCTTCACCAGCTTCTTTCATCGCAGGAATAATAATATCCTGTTCTTCAGTACCCAACAGGCCTTCATCACCAGCGTGTGGATTAAGCGAAAGAACAGCAATACGAGGTATCTCAATATCAAAGTCCAATTTCAATGAGCGATGGAATATACGTAATTTTTCCTTTATCAATTCCTTATTTAACACTGAGGCGATTTTACTCACAGGGATATGTCCTGTAACAAGTGCCACACGCAAATCATTCTTCATCAAAATCATAAGCGCCTTCTCACCCTCGCCAAGTGTTTGTTCAATATACTCAGTATGACCAGGGAAATGAAAGTCTTTTGACTGAATTGTATGTTTATTGATAGGAGCCGTCACAATCACATCAATCAGCCCTTTTTTATACTCTTCAACAGCCTTCTCCAAAGCAGCTAAAGCGGCATGACCTGCTTCAAAAGTAGGATTGGCAAACTCGACTTTCACTTCATCATCATTGCAGTTGACAATACTTAAACGATCTGGAGCTGCATCTTCTGCCGACTCTACAATACTGAAATTAGTCGGCAAATCAAGAGACTTGCGATGGTAAGCAGCAACTTTTGGGGAACCATATACGATAGGGGTACACAATTCCAACATTGCAGGCTCTGCAAATGTTTTCAAAATTACCTCATAACCAACTCCATTGATATCGCCTTGTGTAATGCCGATTCTTATCTTATTATCTTCCATTCTTATTTCTTCTCGTTAATAATTGTATCATTGGACGCCTTTTCATTCTGAAGTTCCTTTCCGTTTCCCGCTTTCTGTTCTTTAGCAGGCAAACGTAATGTATAAAGGGATGCTTCCATCTGGCGAACCAAATTTCGTTTCAATTTATCTGGTGAATAAACAAAGATTTCAGAAACAATAATACGCTGATTCTTTTCATCCAAACGCATATGGGAAACAAACGGCCCTCCCATAAAGTCACCCTTAATACGCCATAAGCCACGTGCTTCAAGCGCATAAGCATCTTGAACGGAAATTGGCTTTACATCCGTCAATAATGTATCAGTTGCCATATACATACCTTCGCGCGCCCCAGGAATATTAACCTTCATCACTGAATCGCGCTTGGCCAGAAAATATTCCTTCGTAAAAGTATCTTTATCGCGATAAGGGAAAGAATAGATCACGAAGTTCTGATCGCCTGTTGCCGTATTGGTTCCTGCCCAAAGGAAATTTTCCCCTAATTTATGAGAAGTCAGTTCACCTGGCACCCACACTTCGCAATCAAACATTTTTTTCACCTCGTTGTATACAAAATTATTGTGCTTAGTCTCCAGTATAGTGATCTGACGGTTCATCTCGGCACGAGTGAAGAAATCGATAATAGCCTGTCGATGCTCTGCCACATAGGGGGCAAAGGATTCCTCGTCAGGCGCCTGTATCGTCAATATAGCCTGTGGAGAAGCATATACATCTTTACTATACTTCATCTTGGGTTGAGTATAGATGTCACGTACATCGACCACTATAATATTGCGAATCAACTTTAGCGTTGCGTCGTAATGAGCAGGATCGGTATACATAATTCTAAAAGAACGCTCAGATTGAGGTAAGCCAGGTACGTCTGAATCAAGGACATCGTAGAGAGCACGACCAGCGGGACGTTCCCACATTTGTTGGTCTATCACAACCAAAATCTCATATGCCCGACCACTGGATGTAGGAGTCAACAATCCCTTGCCGCTCTTCTTACCACCACAAGATGAGAACACAGCCAATACCACAAACAGACTAAAGTAATACAAGAACCTTTTCATATCTTCACCTTTTTAAATTTCACAAAACTACAAAGAATGCCTTTATCCGCCATGCCAAAGTTAATAATTTATATTAATTCTTGTTTTCCGCCCCCTGTTTGGCAGTAGACAACATTCCACAAGCTGCAAATATATCTTCTCCACGAGAAGCACGTATGGTTGTAAACAAGCCATGTGATGTTAAATAATCGCGAAAACGAATCATCGTGTCCATATCCGCCCCCTCCAAGTCGACACCTGGAATGGCATGGAATCGGATCAAGTTCACACGACAATCCAAACCACGCAAAAGCTTCAACAGTTCTTTTGCATAAGGAACTGTATCATTTACGCCCTTGAAAACAATGTATTCAAAAGACAAACGGCGTTGTTTACTAAAATCATAGTCATGTAACAAATCTACAATCTCTGTAATAGAAAAAGCTTTCTCGGCCGGCATCAATTCTCTACGTTGCAAAGGTAACGGAGAATGAAGACTCACAGCCAAATGGCAATCGCTTTCTTCAATGAAACGCTTCAGGCCTTTACGCAATCCGACAGTAGAAAGCGTCACTCGCTTCGGACTCCAAGCGTAACCATAAGTAGCGGTCATTATCTCAAGAGCCTTCAGTACTTCATCCAAATTATCCAGTGGTTCACCCATTCCCATCATCACTACATTCGTAAGCTTGTCTCTTTCAGGCAACGAATGAATCTGATTTAAGATCTGATTGGCTGTCAGATTAGCCGAAAAGCCCTGCTTGCCTGTCATACAAAACTTACAACTCATCTTACAGCCAACCTGTGAAGAGACACACAAAGTTGCCCTATCATCATCTGGTATATAAACAGCTTCCACGTAATGCCCCTCTCCAACCTGATAAAGATATTTCACGGTACCATCTGAAGAACGCATTGCGTCTACAGGAGAGTATGCACCAACCTCGTATTCTTCTTTTAACATTTCACGATGCTTTAAGGAAAGATTGGTCATTTCATCAATAGAATCTACTTTCTTGTCATACAGCCAAGACGCAATCTGTTTGGCAGAGAAAGAAGGCATCCCCAGATATTTCACGACAGATTGCAACTCGGACAAAGTCATTCCCAAAAGAGGTTGTTTTTGCATACTACATTTCTTAAAGTTTCAACTATGCAAAGGTAAAAATAAAGTTGCATAAAAACAACAGGAGCCATCCAAGCGATTTGGACAGCTCCTGCATCAATATTATAATCTAAATTATTTATCAAAAGAACAGATAACGCTCATCTTTGACTTCTGCCTTCAGATAAAGATCGTTGATAAACTGTCTCACAACCAAGTTGGTATACATGTTTTGCAACTTGTCTACTTCAGCTTGCTGCTCGAAAGTTTCATTAAGTTTATCTTTCGCATAAGGCTGCAGAACAAAGACACCTGCATTACCCTTTATCGGAGCGCTCAATTGATTAACTTCGCCTACCGGTACATATGCGCTAACCAAAGGCTCACTGCTACGCAATGCAGATACGAAAGCCGGAGCATCAAATGTAACATGCTTCACTGAGTCAGAAACTGCACCAGACATGTTCTTATACTGATCAAACGAAGAAGCATTAGCAGCTTTCATATCAGCCATAATTTTCTCAGCCTTCTTGTCACGTACCAACTGCATTCTCAGTTCATTGTGTACAGCAGACAAGGGACGATAGCCTTCAGGATTTACAGCAACCAATCCAACGACCATCATGTGATCACTTTCGCCACACTCATACAAACCAGAAACTTCACCTGGCTTCGCAGAGAACACCCATCTCAAGGCTTCCTTTGTACCACGAACACCACCAATGTTGTGTTCAGCGCTGTAAAGATCAGTACGGTCAAGCAGTCTATAGCCAGCATCTTCTGCATTGGCTACAAGTTCTTCCAGCGTTCCATTGGAAGCAATGAATTGGCTGAAGTCATTGTAAGCTTTGCTATAAGTTTCCTTGCTAAATTCAATCGTACGCTTAACCACAGCCACTTTATATTTATCCTTAACAGCTTTCTTGGCAGTTACCTGAAGAATAACATTACCTTGTCCCAAAGCAATATTCTTCAACTCGTTTGTCTCTGCATCTACAACAGCCGTAATATACTTCAAATTATCGCCATCCACCTGAGCGCCTTCGTAGTTAGCAGAAGTAATCCAAACAGATTCACCTGTTTGTCCATACTTCTTAGCCAATTCTGCAAAATCAGCTCCACCCTTAATGGCTCCATAAATACTGTCAGCCAAAGCCTTTGTCTTCTCAGGAGTTTCAGCTGCAACCTGAATCTGACGGTATTGGATAGAGTCAGGCAAAGCGGCCTTTGCCAATTTCTTGAATGAGTTCAATGTATTGTCGGCAGCATTGTAATAAGGACCAAACACATCACCTACAGACACAGAATCCAAACGTGCGACAACATCAGAAGGCAAAGCTCTTGTGGTATAATACAAGTCCACATAAGGCTGCTCTGAACCAGTAGAGCGAACCAGTGAAGCATAATCAGAAGTTGCAGCAGCAAGCTGGGCAGTATATTCATCCATTTCCTTGCGCAATTCCGCCTTATCTTCTTCGCTGGCAGTTACCTGTACATCAATATACTTGATATTACGAGTTTCTACATATTGGCGATACTGTTCTTTCTTCTCATCGTAAGCAGCTTTCAACTCTGCATCTGTAACTTTCACCGTTGAATCAGCAATTGTAGAATAAGGAATAGCAGCCAACTGCAAATCCATCTGATTTACTCGGCCATCGAAAGCAGATTGAGCCTCAACAGGATTGGAAAGCAATGATTTTGCAATAAGTGTACTATACTTTTCCTGCAAGCGAGTCTGTACGAGCGTTTTCTCGATGAACGACCACAGCTTGTACATAGAATCATAGTATTCAGCGTATTGTGCAGGCATCTGACTTTTGTTCATCTTAGCATAGTCAGCCAAGAATTTCATCAACATATCCTTATCGAAAGCACCTGTCTGAGGATTGCGGAAAGGAGTTTGAGCCAAAAGCGGATGAGTACCCTCATTAATAATAGACTTTATTTCTTCCTTAGATACTGTCAAGCCTAATTTCTTAGCCTCAGCTTCTATCAGTTTGTTATTAACATAAGTTCTCCAAACTTCGTCTCGCAGCTGATTCATCTGGTCGTCTGTCAAGTTATTGCCACTCGAGAATTTGACCACTTCTGCATATTCCTCAACTAAAGACTGATAATCTTGGGCTGAAAGTACTTCACCATTCACCTCACCCACATCTTGTGACTGATGCGGCTGCAAAACCCTCCATGCATCACCTGCAATGAAGGCAAACAATGCCAAGCCCACAGCAATCACCAATAATGGTCCTTTAGACCGAATGTTTTGTAATGTTGCCATTTTTTATTAATTGATTTATTTGTTTATTATTCTTTTTCTCGCTCCAAACAGTTTTTAGCGCACGAAGATACAAAAAATGCTAATATACATCTATTTATTCCAAGAAAAATTACGCTTTATAAAAATTATTCGACCACTTTCAGCTTTACTAGCTCTATTTTAGTAGCTGTAACCTTGATGATTTTAAACTGAAACTTTCCGATAACAACCACTTCATTCAACTTGGGGAAGCTTTGATAAGTATTCAGAATCAGACCTCCGATTGTCAAATAATCATCTGATTCAGGCAAATCAAGTGTAAAAGTTTCATTTACTTTTTCTATTTCAAGGCGGGCAGACAACAAATATTCATGTTCGGCTATTTGCCTGCATACATAAGACGTATTGTCATGTTCATCTTCAATATCTCCAAAAATTTCTTCCACCAAATCTTCGAGCGACACGATGCCAGAAGTTCCACCAAACTCATCGACAACCACAGCCAACGTTTTCTTTTGCTGCATAAAAATTTTCATCAGCTTATGAGCTGGCATGGTCTCGGGTACAATAGGAATTTCCTTCACATTATTGCGCCAATCTGTCGGATTGCGGAACATCTCCGAAGAATGGATATATCCCACGACATTATCTATATTGCCTTTGTACACAATAATTTTCGACAGTCCTGACTCGACAAACAGATTATTGAGTTCTTCGAGGGAAAGAGAATCCTCCATATCGACAGCCACAATCTCCGTGCGTGGTACAATGCAATCGCGTATCTTGACATTCGAAAAATCGAGTGCATTCTGAAAGATTTTCACCTCCGTATCCAGTTCCTTTTCGTCTTCAGCATTCTCGATACCCGACTGAACGAAATAATCCAAATCGACTTTGCCAAAAGCTTTATCTGAAGCTTCTTTATTGACTCGTATTCCAAATATGCGCAAACATAGAAAAGACAAACACGAAGCAAACTTAGAAACTGGGAAAAGGACGACATAACACACAAACAGAGGAACTGCACAAACACGCAGCATCAAGTTCGGATTGATCTTAAAAAGATTCTTGGGCAAAAACTCTCCTGTCACAAGGATAATCAGCGTAGAAATGACAGTCTGAATCAATACCTGCAGAAAATGATTGTCAATGATTCCAGCCAATAGATATCCCTCTATAATCTGTGCCATCAAAATACCATAAATGACCAGAGCGATATTGTTGCCTACCAGCATCGTAGATATAAAGTTATTGGGATTTCTGAAGAAATAAGACAATATGGACGTCGTCACTCCTGGCTTCTTATCCATCTCAAAGCGGAGCTTATCTACAGAAACATAAGCAATCTCCATCCCTGAAAAGAAAGCGGAGAAAGCCATCGTAACCAATAAAGATATCAATATCCCCATATATAGAAAATCAATTGACAGAGTCTGTTTGTAAGGAGTCGGCTGGTGCCTCCCCACTTTCTTCGTCTATATAAAAAATACCGTTCGTCTTAAAGAAAACATATTTGGACAACTGTTCATCCGACTCGAACCCCACAGCATAAATGATCTGGTCAGGCTGTTCAATGCGCACCTCTTTATCTGAATACACTTTCTTCTTATTCTGATCCCAATACAACAACTCGGTATCAAACTTCTCTCCCTTCAGGTTTTGAATATGCACATTGCTTATCAACTTCCATAACCGTTGCTTGTCATAGTAATAGGCTGTATCCGCTTCGATACTGGCTTCGACCTGAAACAACGAATCGAACTTCTCGACATATACTCCCTTTTCAAAAGCCCAATATGAAGGCGATTTACGATCGTAAACCTTCCATTCTTCTGCATTTACACGATAGCGTATAACTCCTGAATCGGACACCAATGTAGTAACTCCACGAGTATCCATCACAGGTAAAGAATCGCGTTCGGTAATAGCCTCGCCCAATTCCTTCTTACGTCCAGAACAGGAAGAGAATAAAAGAAGCATAACCATTGCCATTGAGGCAATGGTTATGCTTAAATTCTTATGTACTACGACTTGTAAAGGTCTCAGAGACATATATTTTTATCTGATGGTTGTGCTCTCGCCAATCCAACCTTCAACCGTAATGCGGTCTCCAGCTTTGTAACCCAACATGAAGAGATCCTTGGTTTCGGGCACGTGAGCAGAGTAAGTTCTAATCAGTTCATTAGCCTGATCAGCTACAGAAGGATCAACAGATTTAGCTCTCTGCAGCTTATCGAGCACTACATAGTAAGTACACTTATTCAAGGCAGGTTCATCACTCCAGCGAGGATTTGAACCATAAGCCTGGGCCAGCAAGATATAAGCATTACCAAAGTTTTCATTGAAACCAAGAGCTTTGTAACAGTAGCTACGTACCTGCGACCACTTTTTGGCACCAAACATAGCAGCGGCAGCAGCATAAGCCATTTCAGCCTTCTTAGCATTGTCTGTTTCCAAATTGATTGCTTCATCAAAGTACTTCACGGCTGTATCATAATCTCCCTTCTTATATGCCTGATATCCACAACCTACAGCAGCATCAGCGGTCGGATTAATCTTATACATATAGTAAGAAGCCTGGAAGTAAGCTTCGCTTTCCGTACACTTCATCATCTTAAGCACACTGATAGCCTTCTTCAGGAAAGTAGAGTCATTCTGATTAGCTTCTACCTGAGGACCATAAATCTTCTGCAAAGACTCACAATCAGCCACACCACTGTTAACAAAAATAGCGTCAACTGTTTCCTTCATCTTTTCGATGTTGGTTTTCTTGGCAGCAGCAGTCTCAGCAGCCAATGCGTCATTCAAATATTGACCTACGTTCAGATAGTCCTGGAAGAACTGATCTGTATGAGAAACGTCAGCCTTCACGATACGCATAGAAGCGTCCATGAAATAATAGAAGATAGGACTCCAAGTTTCAGCCTTGTCTGTTTCAACAGACTCTTTCAACCAACCATAAGCTTGCTTTAAATCGGGTTTCGGCGCATAAGTCAAGTAATCGATAGCCTTACGTCCCAAAGCACCGGCTACAGAGTAAGTCAGCTTGGTACCCTTGGAAGCAAATTCGGGCATGTACTTCATCTTCAAGTCATGCACTTCCATCAATTCATTGAAATATTTCTGATATTCAGCAGAATTACGATCCTTGATAGGCTTCATCAAACCAGCCAGAATATCTTCTGCATCCGTAAAGGTATAAAATCTCAGTGTAGGACAATCCTTCAACACTTCCATACAGGGAGCATAGGCATCTTTCCAGTTCTTCGCCTTAGCAGCTTCGTGAGAAATACTACTGTTGGCTTTACAGTCATTTTGTGCGTAAGCGCCGGTCGCTCCACCAGCAAGGAGCAATACAGCTACAAGCGTCTTAATTTTCATTGTATTCAAATTTTTAGTTGTTATGTTTCAATGTCCAAATACCTTAATCCACTTTCCGTTTGAAGAACCAGCGTTCGTTGAATGTCACACCGACGACAAGCCTCAATGTATTTTCATCGACAAAGGTCACTTTCGATCCGTGGGTCTTCGCATACTGTGCTGTCACGCTCAACACGGAGCGGGTACGCGGTATCGGAAGACCAAAACCGGCAGATACTCCAAATTCCTTTGCGGCACGTTCACCTTCTATCTTATAGTAAGGAAGCGAATAATAGGCTCCCAAACGATATTTGACATGAGCGAAGTAGCTACGTCCTATCAGATTAGGGATGTATTCAGCTCCTATTCCGATACGCATTCTGGAACAAAACGCATCGGCATTGTTCATATAGCTTACTTTGTTCCATTCCTGCAACAGGAAGTCGGCTCCCACCGTCAGACGTTTGTCATATACATAAGCCAAGCCAGCACCGATAGACAACGGAATACCATAAGTTGCCACACTGTCGCGCGAAGTATAAGTAGCTCCGGTTGTAGAATTACCTACCGCTTCGCTAATCGAGGTTTTACCTCCCAAATCGTGTTTGGGAGAGAACACGGCTCCAAATGTCAACGCATTCTTCTTTCCCCAGGTTTGCGTATACTGTACGCCAAAATCGAGCTTATAGCTTTTCCAAACAGCGTCCAACGTTTTCTGATAAGGAAACTTATTGGCGTCCGAGGGGAATGTCAGGTACGAAGTCCGTGCTATATCTCCCCAAAGATACGAAATATTTGCACCAACAGAAAGATTTTTAAATATTTTAAATCCTAATCCGACATAAGCCTGATGCAAGCCTCCTTCGCCAGAGTAGATCACAGAGCTGGAATTAGAAGAATTCTCAGTATCTTCTCTATATTCTCCCATGCTATAACCCACATTCGAAAAAGGAATCAAACCCAAGCTCATACCACACCAGCGAGCCAATCTGAACTGCATGGTAATATAATCGAAGCTGGAATTTTTGGCATTCTGTTTCAGCGTACCGTCACTGAAGTTCGTGTTTTGCAACGAAACTGCTCCATCAAAAATAAATGTCAAGGAATCAACCGCCGTATAGGAAGCCGGATTGGCAAAGTTCACCTGCGTACCGTCGCGCAAGCCATAGGCCACTCCGCCCATTGCCTTGCTATTACTCGACCCCTGGTCTGCCAGATGCCCGTATCCATACCTTGTATAAGGTGAGTTTGTATTATTTTGGGCCATTACTTCCCCGCAAAACAAGCTGAGCACAAGCGCCAAGAGTGTCTGTTTATATCTCGTCATTATTGTATATCAATATTCGGTTTAATCCTTTCAACACTAAAAATCTGTCTGCAAAGATGATACTTTTTAAGTTTGTATCAAAAGAAAATTCGTCGCCCCCCGTTAAAAAAACCAAAAGTTCAGGATATTTATCTTTCATTGCACGGATGTAGCCTGCCATTTCGTATTCAATACCCTTCAACACTCCTGCACGGATGGCCGTCTCTGTATCCTTTCCCATCGGGAGCAAGCGTCCCTCAGCCTCGACAAGAGGAAGGCGCCCTGTATAGTGGTTCAGAGCCCTGAAACGCATCTGTAGGCCGGGCGAAATATTTCCGCCATGATATCGGCCGGCCGCATCCACAAATTCATACGTAATACATGTGCCGGCATCTATTACCAGAATATCCCTACCAGGGAATCGCTCAGCAGCGCCCACCACAGCCGCCATACGGTCGTAGCCCAACGTGCGGGGCGTTTCATAAAGGTTCTCCACAGGGAGAGGGGTATCAGCACCCAGCCTCAACAGGGGGCAGGGCAATTCAGCCAAACGGGCTTCTGCCTCGTCTGTCAGGTCGATAACCGTAGCCACAATAGCCTTTTCGATGGGATAGCGGCGGCAGACATCAGGTAGCGACTCCAGCGTGAAGTTGGAGTCGTAGACCACATCCTTCAAATCTGCCCCCTCAAAAAGGGCAATTTTGGCCACCGTATTCCCTATGTCAATAATCAAATTCACTGCTATTACTTTTTTGCGGGTGCAAAGATACGACTTTATTCCATTATTTCGTATATCATAAAGCATTGCGTTCGTAGGAAGAAAGCACCGTTTTCCACCTGACAAAACAGCCTTTTCCGCACAAATAGTCACAGACGCCCCTGCAAGACAAGCAAATCGCCCTGACGCAAGGGATATTTTCAGGCGAAAGACAGACTTTCTTGTGACAAAACAAAAAAGTTGGCGACAGATAAAGAAAATATCAACCTTATTATTTATCTTTGTTAGCTTAATAAAGTTAGCAATTAACAAGACTACCAATATGAAAGATTTCTTCAAATTTACCTTCGCGACCGTCACGGGTATCATCCTGTCCTGCGTCGTGCTGTTCTTTGGAGGCATGCTGATACTGTTCAGCGCCCTGGCCTCATCCGAAGCCGAAACACAAGTAAGCTCCAACTCCGTCATGATGCTCGAGCTGAAAGGCGAACTGAGAGAAAGAAACGAGGCGATGCCTTACGAGACATTGTTCAGTGACGATTATCAAGTATATGGATTAGACGACATACTCTCCTCCATCCGCAAGGCCAAGGAAAATGAAAACATCAAAGGTATCTACCTGCAGCTCAGCTACCTGACCGCCGGCTATGCTGCCATCGAGGAGATACGCAACACGCTGCTCGACTTCAAGGAAAGCGGCAAGTTCATCGTAGCCTATGCCGATAACTACCAGCAGAGCCTGTACTACCTGGCCAGCGTAGCCGACAAGGTGCTGATGAATCCCAAAGGTTCGCTCGAATGGCGAGGCATCGCCTCGACTCCCATCTTCTACAAAGACTTGCTCGAAAAGATAGGCGTCGAGATGCAGATTTTCAAGGTGGGTACCTACAAGTCGGCCGTCGAGCCCTTCATCGCCACCGAAATGAGCCCTGCCAACCGTGAACAGGTGACGGCCTACATCAACTCTGTATGGGGCGCAGTGACCAAGGCCGTATCCGAGTCGCGCAACGTCAGCGTAGACAAGCTCAACCAGTATGCTGACAACATGATCATGTTTGAACCTTCGGAAGAAGCCGTGAAATGCGGCTTGGTGGACACCTTAATATATAAGAACGACGTACGCGACTACCTGAAGCCCCTGGCCGGCCTCGACAAGGACGACAACCTGCCCGTATTGGGATTGCAGGACATGGTGAACGTGCGTAAGAACCAGCCGAAAGACAAAAGCGGCAACATCGTGGCCGTATACTACGCCAGCGGCGAAATCGTCGACTACGAAAGTTCATCGTTCAGCGACCAACCTACCATCATCCCTTCCAAGGTCATCCGCGACCTGCGCCGCCTGCAGGAGAATGACGATGTAAAGGCCGTCGTGCTCCGCGTAAACTCACCCGGCGGAAGTGCCTACGGCTCCGAGCAGCTGTGGTATGCCGTCAGCCAACTGAAGAAAGAGAAGCCCGTCATCGTCTCCATGGGCGAATATGCCGCCTCGGGCGGATACTATATGTCGTGCAATGCCGACACCATCGTGGCCGAGCCCACTACCCTGACAGGCTCCATCGGTATCTTCGGTATGTACCCCAACGTGAAGGGACTGACCGACAAGATAGGTCTTGACTTCGATGTAGTGAAGACCAACGCATACGCCGACTTCGGCGCTACCGGCCGCCCCATGAACGAGGGTGAGAAGGCCCTGATGCAGAAGATGGTGAACCAAGGTTACGACCTCTTCCTGACCCGCTGCTCCGAAGGGCGCGGTATTGCCAAGGAGGAGCTGGACAAGATTGCCCAAGGCCGCGTATGGACGGGCAGCACCGCCAAGGAGCTGGGCCTCGTCGACGAGCTGGGCGGATTGGACCGCGCCTTGGAGATTGCCTGCCAGAAAGCCGGCATCGATGCCTATACCGTCGTATCCTATCCGGCCAAGCAGACGTTCCTCGAGATGCTGATGAGCACCAATCCGGGCACTTACCTCAAGTCACGCTTCCTCAGTGGCAAGACTGGCGAACTTTACCGCCAGTTCAGCATCCTGGAGAACTTCGACAAGCGCGACCGCATCCAGGCACGCCTGCCCTTCGAACTGAATGTAGAATAATACCGCTCCTGTACAGATGACAGAACGTACTGTACCCATACACCGCTGGCTTCTCCCCCTCTCATGGATCTATGGAGGGGGAGTATGGCTCCGTAACAAGCTCTTCGACTGGAAGATTCTCCAGTCGAAGAGCTTTGACGTCCCTGTCATCTGCATCGGAAACCTGACCGTAGGCGGTACGGGCAAGACGCCTCACACGGAGTATCTGATACGATTGTTGCAACAGGCAGGACTGAACGTCGCCGTACTGAGCCGCGGCTACAAGCGCAAAAGCAAAGGCTATATACTGGCAGACGCCCATAGCAATGCCACCCAGATAGGCGATGAGCCCTATCAGATGAAAGAGAAATTCCCTCAGGCACGTATAGCGGTCGATGTCGACCGCCGCCATGGCATCAGCCAACTGCTGGAGCTGGACAATCCCCGCCCCGACGTCATCCTGCTGGACGACGCCTTCCAGCACCGCTACGTGCAGGCAGGCCTGAACATTCTGCTGACCGACTACAACCGCCTGTTTACCGAAGACAGCCTGCTGCCCGCAGGACGGTTGCGCGAACCCGCCTCGGGCAAGACCCGTGCACAGATAATCATCGTCACCAAGTGTCCGCAAGACATCAAGCCGATTGACTTCAATATCACAGGGAAGCAGCTCAGCCTGTATCCCTTCCAACAACTTTACTTCACACGCATACGTTATGGCATGCCTGTAGCCGTATTTCCACAAGCCATGGCCGACCGTCCCTTGTCCAAAGTACTGAGCGGTGAAGAGCATGTACTCCTCGTCACCGGCATCGCATCGCCACAACCGCTCGTCGAAGAAGTAAAGCTCTACGCCAAAAGCCTCAGACAGTTCTCCTT
This sequence comes from Caecibacteroides pullorum, assembly GCF_019239235.1. Taxonomy (GTDB): domain Bacteria; phylum Bacteroidota; class Bacteroidia; order Bacteroidales; family Bacteroidaceae; genus Bacteroides; species Bacteroides pullorum. The sequence continues at coordinate 94,340 of NZ_JAAZTS010000004.1, forward strand.
CTCCGACCATCACGACTTCAACGAGAAAGACCTGAGGCTCATCGAAAAAGAATTTTCACAAATGGAGGGATGCCAGCGTCTCATCATCACAACCGAGAAAGACGCGGCACGGCTCAAGGCCCAACCAGCATTGAGCGAAGACCTGAAGCCTTACATTTACGCCATCCCCATCGAAGTGGAAATCCTATTGAACCAACAAGAATCCTTTAACCAAAACATTATTGGCTATGTTAGAAAAAATTCAAGAAACAGCAGCTTACCTCAAAAGTAAGATGCACACGCAACCCGAAACAGCTATTATCCTTGGCACCGGTTTGGGAAGCCTGGCCGGCGAAATCACCGAGAAGTATGAAATAAAGTACGAGGATATCCCCAACTTCCCCGTCTCGACCGTCGAAGGGCATAGCGGAAAGCTCATCTTCGGCAAGCTGGGCAACAAGGACATCATGGCCATGCAGGGCCGCTTCCACTACTATGAAGGCTATTCGATGAAGGAAGTAACCTTCCCCGTCCGTGTCATGCGCGAACTGGGTATCAAGACACTGTTCGTGTCCAACGCCAGCGGCGGCACCAACCCAGCCTTCGAAATCGGCGACCTGATGATTATCACCGACCACATCAACTACTTCCCCGAACATCCTCTGCGCGGCAAGAACATCCCCTACGGTCCCCGCTTTCCGGACATGAGCGAAGCCTACGACAAGGAACTCATCCGCAAGGCCGATGCCATTGCCGCCGAAAAAGGCATCAAGGTGCAACACGGCGTTTACCTGGGCACACAGGGTCCGACGTTCGAAACGCCTGCCGAATACAAACTCTTCCACATCCTGGGCGCCGACGCCGTTGGCATGTCCACCGTACCCGAAGTCATCGTGGCCAACCATTGCGGCATCAAGGTCTTCGGCGTATCAGTCATCACCGACCTGGGTGTAGAGGGCAAGATTGTAGAAGTGTCGCACGAAGAGGTTCAGAAGGCAGCCGACGCCGCCCAACCCCGCATGACCGAAATCATGCGCGAACTCATCAACCGTGCTTGAGACAAACGATATTTGATATTATAAACAAGTAAAGATGAGAACAGAAATAGCTACCCTCGGCGAGTTTGGCCTCATAGACCATCTGACCGAAGGTATCCAACCTAAAAACGAATCGACCCGCTACGGCATCGGCGACGATGCCGCCGTGCTCTCCTATCCTGCCGACAAGGAAGTGCTGGTCACCACCGACCTCCTGCTCGAAGGCGTACACTTCGACCTGACCTATGTGCCTCTGAAGCACCTGGGCTACAAGGCCGCCGTGGTCAACTTCTCCGACATTTACGCCATGAACGGCACTCCCAAACAGATTACCGTCTCATTGGGACTGTCCAAACGCTTCTGCGTGGAAGATATGGAGGAACTGTATGCCGGCATCCGTCTGGCTTGCGAGGCCTACAATGTGGACATCGTGGGTGGTGACACCTGCTCGTCCTACACAGGCCTCACCATCAGTATTACCTGTATCGGCGAAGGTGAAAAAGGCAAAACCGTCTATCGCAACGGCGCCAAGGAAACCGACTTGATATGCGTTAGCGGAGATTTGGGTGCGGCCTATATGGGTCTCCAGCTGTTGGAGCGCGAGAAGGCCGTACTGAAAGGTACCGACAAGGACGTACAGCCCGACTTCGCCGGCAAGGAATACCTGCTGGAGCGCCAACTCAAGCCCGAAGCCCGCAAAGACATCATCGAGCGGTTGCACAAGGTAGGCGTACAGCCCACAGCCATGATGGACATCTCCGATGGCCTCTCGTCCGAACTGATGCACATCTGCTCGCAAAGCAAGGTAGGTTGCCGCGTTTACGAAGAACACATCCCCATCGACTACCAAACGGCAGTCATGGCCGAAGAGTTCAATATGAACCTAACTACCTGTGCACTGAACGGAGGCGAAGACTACGAATTGTTGTTTACTGTGCCCATCGCCGACCACGAAAAAGTGGCCGACATGGAAGGCGTCAAGCTGATAGGACACATCACCAAACCCGAGCTGGGTTGTGCCCTCATTACCCGTGACGGTCAGGAGTTCGAATTGAAAGCCCAAGGATGGAATCCTCTAAAAAATGGTGGAAACACGACTGAACCTGCCGAATAAGGGAAACAACAAGAAAATAATTAAAAAAAGATTCATTCATTAAGCACTGGTTATAAGGAAGTTACTCCTAAACCAGTGTTTTTTATTCGCTCACCGCTTGCAGAATCCAAATTTTTCACTACCTTTGCAACCGCAAATCAAAAGCAATGGTGTCATAGCTCAGTTGGTAGAGCAAAGGACTGAAAATCCTTGTGTCCCCGGTTCGATTCCTGGTGACACCACATAAAAGAAGCGACCAAATAATTGGCCGCTTCTTTTTGGTTTAAACCAATTCCTCAAGACTCGCCATAATAAGCCGATGAGGATAAGCGGAAAGCTCTGCATACGTCGTAACACCATGGGTGACACCTCCAAAGCTAACATCGGCCGCCTGAGCCGTCTCGGCATCGACCACACTATCGCCCACATAAAGCACATCTTCCTTACGGACATGCAAGCGATCCAAAGCTATCAATACGCCTTCAGGCGAAGGTTTGGCAGCCGAAACATCTTCACCACCCACAATAAGGTCGAACACATCGTCCAATCCTTTGGCCACGAGCAGCTCACGGATGCGATAGCGAAACTTCGTAGAGATGATACCCAATTGTGCACCACCCGCCTTCAGCCGACGAAGCACGCCTTCCACTTCGGGGAAAAGTACTGTATTGGACGTCATATAGACATCAGCTTCCTTCACGTACTCACGACGAAATTCGGCCAGGCAGGCAACATCCGTCACGCCAGTCAATAGAGAAAAAGACTCTTCCAACGTCTTGCCAATGGTGCGCTTGATGTCATCATCCGTAGGCGAAGTGTAGCCATGACGGTCGAGCACATGGCGAAAACAAGTGACGATGCCTCGCGACGAGTCGGCCAGCGTGTAATCGAAGTCGAAAAGATAAACCTTGTATTCCATAGTGTTTTAACAGCTTGATTATTGCATATTAACAGCCATTTCCAATTGTTGGAGAGCTTTACGAAGCTGTTGGCGCGGACAACCTACATTGAGCCTCATGAAACCACGGCCGGGCTCGCCAAACATAGTGCCCGAATTCAGTGCCAGACGGGCCTTGTCGGCAAACAAATGCTCCAGCTCCTCTTGGCTAAGCCCCAAAGCACGACAATCGAGAAACACGAGATAGGAAGCCTGTGGGCGTATCATGCCGATGGAGGGGATATGCTCCTTCAGATAGGCTTCGGTGAAGTCTATATTGCCCTGAATGTAAGCCAGCATCTGCTCCAGCCACTCCTCGCCGTGCTCGAAAGCAGCCTTGCATCCAATGTAAGCAAAAAGATGCCCTTCACAAAATTCGCCCGCCTCCATAAAGGTTTGGAAGCGTTCGCGCAAAGTGTCGTCGGGCACGATGGCAAAGGAACTCTGAATGCCAGGCATGTTGAACGTTTTGCTGGGCGCCATGAAGGTAACGCAATTGGAAGCAGCCGCCTCGCTTACCGAAGCAAAAGGATGATGCTTGTAGGGCGGCAAGGTGAGGTCGGCATGGATTTCGTCGGAAATGACCAACGTACCGCTTTCCTTGCAGATGTCGGCAATTTGACGAAGCTCGTCCACCGTCCACACACGCCCGCCAGGGTTGTGAGGATTGCAGAGAATGAGTGCCTTGCATCCCTGCACGTCGCGACGCAGGCGGTCGAAGTCGATGTGATAGTGCCCGTCGCGCAGGTCGAGCGGCGAACACACGACCTCGCGCTTCAGCCGTTCGGTAACAAGGAAGAAGGGATGGTAGACGGGCGTCATTACCAGCACACGGTCGCCCGGCTGCGTAAAGCAGAGCAGGGCAAAAGCCTGGGCACGCACAATACCCGGCACAAACGTCAGCCAATCGGGGCGTACTTCCCACTGATGGCGCTTCTGCAACCAGCGGCAGATGGTGGTGTCCCAACCTTCACAAGCCGAGGTATATCCCAACACTTCGTGCTCCAGCCTATGGCGCAAGGCATCCATCACAAAAGGCGGCGTACGAAAATCCATATCGGCCACCCACATAGCCGTCAGGTCGTTGCGCCCCCAAACGTTCTTCATACCGTCCCACTTCACCGAATCGGTGCCGCGGCGATCTATTACTTCATCGAAATTATATTGCATTTCCTTTTGATTTATAAAGTTTCACTTCTTTATTCCATCTATCACTTATCCGTAAAACTATGTTTTCTTGATGGGAAAGCATCGTTTTATCGAGAAGAAAACAGTGCTTTCCACTCTGCCCGCCAAAGCGCGCCCTGACCGAAGCCAATCTTCCGTCAGATGGGGAACCAGACGAACACCGCCACATCCCACACTGCATGCGACACGATGATGGCCCACATACGTCGCGGATACAAGCGGTAAAGTCCGCCCCACACCACGCCTGCCACCAGTGCCGCCATCACGAGCATGAAGTTGCACGAAGCAGCATGCACCAACGCGTAAACCAACGTCGTCACCACAAAGCCGGCATTAGGAGTCCAACGCCGCGAAAGCGTGCGTTGCACATATCCACGCCAAAAGATTTCTTCGGCAGGGCCTATCAATACCAGCATCAAGACGGAGAGCAACCAAGGCGATGCTCCCTCCTTCATGCCATAAATCAGATTAACCTGCGGGCGGGCGAAGTCGAAAAGCCACGTCGACACTTTATCGCCCGTCCAGAAGATGCCCCACAAAGCCACGGCAATGACTATGCCCAGCAACAGATTCGTCCAGCTGCTATCAGACTCACGCCGCCAACCTGCATCGAAACGAAGGGACAAGACGGAGAGCGTCAGAGCCGAAAGAGACATCATCAGCCAAAAGTTGACATGCGGCGCCGTCAGAGGCGAAAACATGACCGACCACAACACGGTGGCCAGCACGATGGACAGGACCAATCTTTTCATGAGAATACACGGGCTAAAACGAACGACAAGGCAAAAAGCAGGCTAAACAATAACTGGAGCTTGGCCGTCAGCTCGTCGAGGCGAGAGATGCCCTCCATGCCACACATCGAGTAAGAAGCCATCAGACGCACATTGCCCACGGCAGGTATCAGCGCAGGAAGCACCAGCAGGCTCCACCAAGGAAAGACTCCTGTGGCGGCACAGCCGATGATCCACACGAAGGGGAGCAACACTTCCAGATAATAAACCAGCATGGACGTCCGTGCACCCACCGTCATGGCCAAGGTACGGATATCGGCCCGCACGTCGGTTTCAATGTCGCGCGTGTTGTTGGCGTGCAGGATAGCTACGGTGATGAGCCCCACAGGGACACCTGCCCACATCGTCGACCAATCCATCGTACCCGTCGCCACATAGGCCGTGCCCAACATGGGCAGCAGCGCATAAGCCACGAAGATAACCACGTCGCCCAGCGCACGATACTTCAACGCCGGATAGAGCAGCGTACAAGCCGCTCCGCCGATACCTATATATAATAGGGGAAGCCCTGTCCGAAGCATCAATCCGACACCTGCTATCAGCGCCACCACGAGCAGCGAGAGCGAAAGGCGGAAAATCTCCTGCGGACGGAAGAGGCCGCCTGTCAGCGTACGCACGCCATGGGTGTCTTCGCGATCCACGTGGTGCTTGTAGTCGAAATAGTCGCTCCACGTATTGCCTGCGGCATGAAACACGATGATGTTGAGCAACGCCCATACACCGTTTGTCCAGTTCACGTCTTGTTGCATCCAATAGAGATAAGCCAACGTCACCGCCACAGGCATAGCCGAGGCAGGAAACGACCAGGGCCGAACGGCCACCAGCCAATCTTTCAAAACATGTTTCTTCATATACAAAAACTTGTTATAGGTTAGGGGGTACAAATGTACGAAATATCTTCGCCATTTCCTGAAAAAGGAAAGAGAATGCACTAGATTATTCCGCCTAAAATCTTTAATTTTGTGCCCCAGATAAAGAATTGAACGCAATGACCAAAGCTCTGTTTTTCGACATCGACGGAACGCTCGTCAGCTTCCGCACCCACGAGATACCCGCCTCGGCCGTCGAGGCATTGTCGGCCGCCAAGGCCAAAGGCCACCGCATCTTCATCGCTACCGGCCGTCCGCGCGTCATCATCAACAACCTGGGTCCCTTGCAGGAACGAGGACTGATAGACGGTTATGTCACGATGAACGGCGCCTATTGCTTCGTGGGCGACCAAGTGATCTACAAGAGCTCCATACCAGCCGACGACGTCCGCACGCTCACCGACTATTGTGCCCAGCGGAGCATCCCCTGCATCGTAGTGGGCGAACACACCATCTGCGTCTGCCAGCCCGACGAGCGCGTGCAACAGATCTTCCACGAACACTTGCGTGTCACGACACCCCTCCCCGACACACCTCTCCATGAAGCTATCGACGGCAAGGAAATCTTCCAGCTGACACCCTTCCTTGACGAGACACAAGAGGCGGAAGTAGTGCCTTCCCTCACCCATTGCGAGATGGGCCGCTGGCATCCGGCCTTTGTCGATGTCACCGCTCGCGGCAACACCAAGCAACGGGGTATCGACGAGATCATCCGCCACTTCGGCATTCGCCTCGAAGACACCATTGCTTTCGGCGACGGAGGTAACGACATTTCCATGCTTCGCCATGCAGGTATCGGCATCGCCATGGGTAACGCCCGTGACGAAGTAAAAGCCGCCGCCAACTATATCACCGATACGGTGGACGAAGACGGTATAGCGAAAGCCATTCAGAAATGGATAATGGAGAATGGATAAAGCCTTCCTCCCCGACACCAGCAACCGTGAGTTTCAGGACGCCCTGAACCTCGTGAAGTACACCCGCCAGTCGCTCTTCCTGACGGGGAAGGCCGGTACGGGCAAATCGACCTTCCTGCGCTACGTCTGCGACAACGTACGCAAGAAACATGTCGTACTAGCCCCCACAGGCATCGCCGCCATCAACGCGGGCGGAAGTACCCTGCATAGCTTTTTCAAGCTACCCTTCCACCCCCTGCTGCCCGACGATCCCAACCTGAGCCTGCAGAAGGGACGCATCCACGAGTTCTTCAAGTACACCAAGCCCCACCGCAAGCTGCTCGAGGAGCTGGAGCTGGTCATCATCGACGAGATTTCAATGGTGCGGGCCGACATCATCGATGCCGTCGACCGCATCCTGCGCGTCTATAGCCACAACCTTCGCGAACCCTTCGGCGGCAAGCAGCTGCTGCTCGTGGGCGATGTCTTCCAGCTGGAGCCTGTGGTGAAGGCTGACGAGCGCGACATCCTGAACCGCTTCTACCCCACGCCCTATTTCTTCTCGGCCCGTGTATTCAGCCAGATAGAACTGGTATCGGTCGAATTGCAGAAGGTGTATCGCCAGAGCGACCCGCAATTCATCGGCGTGCTGGACCACATCCGCAACAACACCGCCGGCTCCGCTGACCTCCAGCTGCTCAACACCCGCTACACCACAGCCACCGAGCCCGCCGACGCCGACGACCTCTACATCACCCTGGCCACCCGCCGCGACAACGTAGACTACATCAACGAGCGACGCCTGAAGGAGCTCCCCGGCCAGCCCGAAAGCTTCCTCGGAGAAGTGCACGGCGACTTTCCCGAAAGCAGCCTGCCCACCTCGCAGGAACTGGTACTAAAGCCTGGCGCACAAGTCATCTTCATCAAGAATGACTACGAACGCCGGTGGGTAAACGGCACCATCGGCGTGGTGAGCGGCTTCGACCTCGACGGCGAGACGCTCTACATCACCACCGACGACGGCCGTGCCTGCGACGTACGCCGCGAGACATGGCGCAACATCCGCTACACCTACAATGAAGAGAAGAAGCAGATCGAGGAAGAAGAACTGGGCACGTTTACCCAGTTTCCCGTCCGTCTGGCGTGGGCCATCACCGTCCACAAGAGCCAGGGACTGACGTTCAGCCGCGTGGTCATCGACTTCACGGGCGGTGTCTTTGCGGGCGGGCAGACCTACGTGGCCCTGAGCCGATGTACCTCGCTCGAAGGTATCCGCCTAAGAAAGCCCGTCAGCCGTGCCGATGTCTTCGTCCGCCCCGAAATCGTACAATTCGCCGAACGCTTCAACAACCGCCAGGCCATCGACCGCGCCCTGAAGCAGGCACAGGCCGACGTGCAATATGCTGCCGCAACCAAGGCTTTCGACCGTGGCGACTTCGATACCTTCCTCACGGAGTTCTTCAAGGCCATCCACTCGCGCTACGACATCGAACGCCCCGCCGCCCAGCGCCTCATCCGCCGCAAGCTGAACGTCATCAACCGTCTGCGCGAAGAAAACCGTGCCCTGCGTACCGCCGCACTCGAAAAGGAGAAGACCCTCGTGAAATATGCCCGCGAATACATCAACATGGGCGACGAATGCCTGAAGCACGACATGAAGGAAGCTGCCCTGCGCAACTATGAGAAAGCCGTGGCCCTCTGCCCCAAGTTTAAGGAAGCGTGGAAAAAAATCAAGAAACTGGATAAGGAAATGCGGAAAGAATAAACGCAAAGAGGGGAAAAATGACTACATTTGCGTAACCATTATTGCCCAAAGTCATGCTACTGAAACTCTACAACAAGAACAACAACCCCGCCGACCTGCAACGCGTAGTCGACCTACTGAACGACGGCGGCCTCATCATCTATCCTACCGACACCATGTATGCCATCGGATGCCACGGCCTGAAGGAACGTGCCATCGAACGCATCTGCCGTCTAAAGGACATCGACCCCAAGAAGAACAACCTCTCCATCATCTGCTACGACCTGAGCAGCATCAGCGAGTATGCCAAGGTGGACAACGCCACCTTCAAGCTGATGAAACGCAACCTGCCCGGCCCGTTTACCTTCATCCTAAACGGCACTACACGCCTACCCAAAATCTTCCGCAACCGCAAGGAAGTAGGCATCCGCATGCCCGACAACCCCATTATCCGAGAAATTGCACGCCTACTGGATGCACCCATTATGACCACTACCCTGCCTCACGACGAAGATGAAGACATCGAATACGTCACCGACCCTGAACTGATTGACGAGAAATGGGGCGACACGGTGGACCTCGTCATTGACGGCGGCATCGGCAACATGGAAGGTTCTACGGTAGTGGATTGTACGCAGGGCGAGGCGGAAATCATACGCCAGGGAGCCGGATGGCTGGAGGAAGGATAAAAAAATGAAGAATGAAGAATATCGGCTTCGCCTCCGAATGAAGAATTATTCCGTACGCTGGGAAATTCTTCATTCTTAATTCTTCATTCTTCATTTAAAAAGTTTTACTTCAAAAGTGACTCTGGATCCAAGTGGTCGGCCTCGATGTCCTTGAAGTAGCGGTACGTACCCACCTTCAGTTCATCAGTAGCGGCATCGTCGCAGATAATGATACCCTTCTCGTGCATCTGCAGGGCACTGATAGTCCACATCTGCATTACAGGGCCTTCTACGGCATGATACAGGGCGCGTGCCTTGTTGTGGCCATTTACAATGATCATTACTTCCTTGGCGCTGAGTACAGTGCCTACACCTACGGTCAAAGCCGTCTTGGGCACCTTGTTCACATCGTTGTCGAAGAAGCGTGAATTGGCAATGATAGTATCCGTGGTCAGCGTCTTCTGGCGGGTACGAGACGAAAGGGAAGAGCCCGGCTCGTTAAAGGCGATGTGACCATCAGGACCAATACCACCCATGAAGAGATCAATACCACCGTACGACTTGATTTTCTCCTCGTAGCGGGCACATTCGGCGTCGAGGTCGGCAGCGTTGCCATTCAGTATGTTGGTATTCTCCGGCTTGATGTCGATGTGGCTGAAGAAGTTGTTCCACATGAAAGAATAGTAACTTTCAGGGTGTTCTTTCGGCAGGCCTACATATTCGTCCATGTTGAAAGTAACAACGTTCTGGAAGGAAACGAGTCCCTTCTTGTTCAGGTCAATCAGCTCCTTGTACATGCCCAGGGGTGAAGAACCTGTGGGGCATCCCAATACAAAGGGTTTCTCCGCCGTAGAATTGGCGGCCTTGATCTTCGCAGCTACATAGTGAGCTGCCCACTTCGATACGGATTGGTAATCCGGCTGAATGATTAGTCTCATGTCTGATTAATTTATAAGGTTAGTAATATTTATTTCCGATCCTTCTTCAGGCGGTCGGCCATGGCGCGAGCCAGGTTCTCACACTGCTCGTAGGTAATCTCCTTCATGGCTTGCTTCATTTCTACAGGGTCGCCCACAATTTCCAGCTTGCTCTTTTCAGCAAACTCGGCGATGCGCTTCACGGCGGCACCTGCCCACGTAAACGACCCGAACCAGCCCAGATAGCGTCCCTTCACCTCGCGCACCAGTATCTTGGAGAGGAGCGAATCCACTTCGGGATAAATCTGGTTACTGTACGTGGGGCTACCCACAATGAGGCCGCGATATTTGAAGATATCTTTCAATATATACGAAGGATTGCTCTTGCTTACGTTGTGCATCACAATGTTCTTGATACCTTGGGCAGACAGCTCGGCGGCAATGGCTTCGGCCATCTGCTCCGTATTGCCATACATGCTGCCGTAGGCGATGACCACACCTTCCTCGGCCTCGTAGCGGCTCAGGCGGTCGTAAACGCCTACCACGCGAGCAATGTTCTCCGTCCAAACCGGCCCGTGGGTTGAACAGATGGTCGTAATGGGCAGGTGTCCCAGCTTGGCCAGTGCCTTCTGCACGGGGTTGCCATACTTACCCACGATGTTGGAGTAGTAACGCACCATTTCCTCCCAGTACTTGTCCAGGTTGATGCGTGTGTCGAGGAAGCCGCCATCCAGCGTGCCGAAGCAGCCGAAAGCGTCGCCGGCAAAGAGGATGCCGTCGGTTTCGTCGAAAGTCATCATCGTCTCGGGCCAGTGTACCATCGGTGTCAGGTAGAATTTCAGTTTATGGTGGCCCAGGTCGAGCATCGACTCGTCTTTCACCTCGTAGCGGTCGCCCGTCACGCCATAATAGCCCTCGATCATGCCGAAGGTCTGCTTGTTGCCCACGATGACAATGTCGGGGTAGTGTTGCTTGATAAGGCGGATAGATCCCGAGTGGTCGGGCTCCATGTGGTTGATGATGAGGTATTGGATAGGGCGGTCGCCGATGATGCAACGGATTTTGCGCAGATACGTCTCGAAGAAGCACGCGTCCACGGTGTCCACCAGCGCCACGATGTCGTCGTCTATCAGATACGAGTTGTAAGAAACACCGTAGGGCAAAGGCCACATTCCTTCGAAAAGGTGTTTGTTACGGTCGTTCACTCCCACGTAATGTACTTTTCCTTTAATCAATGTTTTCTGATTCATACTTTGATAGTCTTATTTGGATTCATTCCAGTCATGATACGTGGTGCAAAAATACAATATTTTTATTGATTATACAACTTTCCCTGCCAGGCGTCCAGTTCTTTCATTCTTTTTTGCAGGCGGTGGTTGAATTCGTAGTTCTTCAGCCCCCAATCGGGTGCGATGAGCAGCTCCTTGGGCGACTGGGACACAAAGCGCTCCAGCACCAGGTCAGGGCGCAGACGCTGGATGTAATCCACCACCAGAGCGATGTATTCGTCCACGTCGTCGAACAGGTGGAAGTCTTCGGGCCGCTCCTCGTACTCGCGCGCCATGCGGGTACCGCGTATCAGTTGCAACTGGTGCAGCTTCAGGGTGTCGAGTGGCAGACGCGAGATGTCCGCCGCCTGTCCCAACATGTCCTCGCGCGACTCGCCAGGCAGCCCCAGGATGACGTGTCCGCCTACGGGCAGCCCGCGGGCGGCCGTACGCTCCACGGCGTCCATCGCCGCCTGCCACGTGTGTCCACGGTTGATGCGGCGCAGGGTGCGGTCCAGCGTGCTCTCGATGCCATACTCTACCAGCACGAATGTCCCCTTAGCCAGCGTCTCCAGGTAGTCCAGCAAGGCATCGGGCATACAGTCGGGACGCGTACCGATGACCAGCCCCACCACGTCGTCCACTGCCAATGCCTCCTCGTACTTGCGCTTCAGCGCCTCCAGTTCGCCATACGTGTTGGTGTAGGCCTGGAAGTAGGCCAGGTACTTCATTTCGGGGTACTTGTGCGCAAAGAAGCGTTTCCCTTCCTCCAACTGCACGGCCACTGTCTTCTCTGTACGGCAATATTCGGGGTTGAACGTCTGGTTGTTGCAATACGTACATCCTCCGTAACCCACCGTTCCGTCACGGTTGGGGCACGTGAATCCCGCATTAAGCGAAATCTTCTGCACTTTGCCGGGGAAAAAGCGCTTCAGAAAAGTCGGGAAATCGTTGTAAAGTGTTCTTGTCTCCATTGCCATCCCAAAGATACTCAAAAGCTGGCGAATTACCAAGAGCACAAGCATCATTTCAGGGCATCTGCAATCAACAAAACACTTAACAGTCTGAAAAACTGAAACATACATAGCTAGTATTTACAACCGATTATTACTCAATATTTTATAGATAATAAGTCCGAAATATGGTCATTGTCTTTAATTGTACATTCTAAAGGGTGAAGATTTAACGCTTTTATTGATTATTAACTCAAAAAGGACATCAACTTGGGTCGTTTCTTCTCTTTTCCTTGCAATTCGTTTCCGATATTCCACTTCTGTTTTAACTCATTGTTTAAGCTGATAACATCAATAACAAAGGTAACATTTTTATTCAAAATTTCTTTCAAGTGCTACAAAGGTAAATTAGTTACGAGCATCGAGCGGAGAAAAAAAAGGAAAATCTTTCGGCGTATTTCCGTCAGGTTCTCCCTTTTTAGTAAAGTAATTCTCTAAATCTGAATCTTATAAACGATTCTTTTCACTTTGACCGGCACCCCTTCCTTTATATTTGCTCATCGTAGAGTTAAATGCATAACGTATGGTGAGCCGAACAGCCTGTGAATCACTATAGTTCCATTTGTCAAGTTTCATTTGAGTTCCACCGTCACTGAATGTCGGGGCGGATATTGTCGCTTGTTGTAAACGGTTGTAAACCCTTGTCAACTGTCTGCACGGTGTGACAAAAAACAAGCCCCGCAAATTCTCCACGTCAGAAATACGTCTCAAAAATATGTGGAAATTTGGGAAGCATCAAAAAGCAGTCGAAAAGTGTTAATTTTTAGAATATACTGATAATTAAAGATTTATGCTTGGATATTTCTGATTGTTTTTGGTTGTTCTACGCTTCTAAATACAACGATTCAAGAAGAACAGGATGTGTTGCTCTTTGGAGATTGGAAAGAAACGAAAACGTGACAGTGTGACAATTGTGACAAATGACAATTAGTAAAATCGACTTTTTAACCTGAATCGGGAAGAGAGTGTTAAATATTTTAATACTATATATATTATATATTTATATATAATATATATAGTATTAATTTTCTATTTCCCGTTTTTCTGTGACAGATTTACTAATTGTCATTTGTCACAATTGTCACACGTCACGCTTTTATCTACTATTTCCCAAGCCAATAAACGCTTTCCTGAAAGTATAGCCACAAGAACCGTGCAGACATAAAAAACACAAAGCGAAGTGCAACACCAAAATCCACAGCACACGCACGCTGCGCTGCCAATCGGAAAGCACCGCTTTGTACGCACGAAAGTATCGTTTTCCTCCCTGCAAATCAACGCATTAGTTTTATTAACACGAAATCTGATTTTCGTTAACAGATTTTTAGGACATACAAATACCCCGTTTTTGGCCGCCTGAAGAAGATGGCATACCTTTGCTTCTGCCAACAGGGAAAGAGGGGGATGAGCGGCAGACGACGGGGGCCTGCCACTCATCCGATAGATAATAAAGTTTACTTTTTCTGCGCCTTTTCGGCCTGAAGCTTCTCTTCGATGGGGTCCTGATACTGGGCCTGGAGCTTCTTCAGCTCGGCACGGAGGTCTTCCGTCACCTGCTCGTAGCCAGGCTGGCCGTAGAGGTTGTGCATCTCAGTGGGGTCTTCCTGCAGGTCGTAAAGTTCCCATTCGTCGATGTCATTGTAGAAGTGGATGAGCTTGTAGCGCTCGGTGCGCACGCCATAGTGGCGCTTCACCATGTGCTCAGCCGGATACTCGTAGAAGTGGTAATAGAGCGACTTGCGCCAGTCGGCCGGCTTTTCGCCACGGAGCAGGGGCAGCAGGGAGACGCCTTGGATATCGTCGGGGATAGGTGCTCCGGCCAGGTCGAGGAAGGTAGGCGCGTAGTCGATGTTCTGAACCATCTGCGGGATGTCGCCACGGGTCTGGAAGTCTTTGGGCAGACGCATCACGAGCGGCGTACGCATGGACTCCTCGTACATGAAGCGCTTGTCGAACCAGCCGTGCTCGCCCATGTAGAAGCCTTGGTCGGAGGTATAGACCACGAGGGTGTTGTCCAGCAGGCCCTGCGCCTCCAGGTAGTCGAGCACACGGCCCACGTTATCGTCGAGCGACTTCACCACCTTGGCATAGTCGCGCATGTAGCGCTGGTACTTCCATTCGGCCAGGTCGCGGCCCTGCGGGTTCTTCTTGTAGAACTCCTCGATGATGGGCGCGTAGAAGGCATCGTATTGGGCACGTTCTTCAGGCGTAAGGCGGCCGACATAAGCTTCGTAAGCACCCTTCAGCGGCGACTTCAGGTCTTTGCGATACATCTTTGTATCATACATGATGTCCATGTCCTTCCAGATGCTCATCTCCTGAGCAGCAGCGGCCGGACGACCTTCGTAGTCGTCATAGAAGTTATCGGGCATAGAGAAAGTCTTGTCTTCGTACAAGGAGAGGTACTTCAGCTCGGGCAACCAATTGCGATGGATAGCCTTATGGTGGATGAAGAGGCAGAAGGGCTTATCCTTGTCGCGCTGGTTCTCCATCCAGTCAATGCTCTTGTCAGTGATAAGGTTGGTCAGGTAACCCTTCTCAGCAACGGTATCGTTCTGCATGGTAATGAAGCGCGGATTGTAATAGTCACCCTGGCCGGGCAGGATTTCCCAATAGTCGAAGCCGGTGGGCAAGCTTTCGAGGTGCCACTTGCCGACAATGGCCGTCTGGTAGCCCGCCTGTTGGAGCAGCTTGGGCATGGTCTGCTGGGAGCCGTCGAACACGCAGGTCGTGTTGTCCGTGAAGCCGTTGGCGTGGCTGTGCTTGCCCGTAATCATGCAGGCACGGCTGGGACCACTCAGCGAATTGGCCACAAAGCTGTTGGTGAAGCGCACACCATCGGCGGCGATGCGGTCGAGGTTGGGCGTTTCGATGTAGCGCTGGTCATAGCAGCTCATCATCTGCGCCGTGTGGTCGTCGGTCATGATGTAGACGATGTTGTATGGCTTAGCTTCGGCCTTCTTCTGCGCAGAGCAGGAGGAAAGAAGAGGCAGTACGACCGCCGTGCCTGAAAGCGAGCACAGCAGGGAAGCGGGGAGATTGAGATTCTTCATAAGGGATAAGGGATTAATGGTTGTAAACTTTCAAGTTGGTAATTTTACTCTTGAATGAGCCGGCCTTCTTGAGCGGGAATACGAGGGTGCGGACGTAGTTCATGGAATCCTTGCCACCGTTGAAGTAGCGTTTCTGGATGTCCATCGTCTCGACGATCTTACCATCGATGAGAAGCGAAGTGGAGCGATTGTCCCCCTTCACCTGCACGTTCAGCTTTTCGCCCGGATAGGGACGGAACTGGAAGGAGTTCAGATAGCCATCGCGTGCAAAGCCAAAACGTCCGCTAATGGGGTCGGCCAGGTAGAAGACTGCGTTATCCGAACGGAACAGCTCAGTACCGGGAACCTCGTCAGCTGCCTCGAGGTCGAAGCTGACGGTATAGCCGTAGCCAATCTCCTCGTGGGCGAGATTGGTATTTGGATGTACTTCGGCCACTTCATAAACCAGGCCTTCGGTGCGTCCAATACGTCCCAGTTGATTGACGCCAGGAGCTTCGCTCAAGCCCTGACGCAGACGGTCGAAGTCAGCATAAGGTAAATCGACCTGCGCACCCCAAGTCTTAGTAGCCAGCGTCTGCAAGGCGGGGAAGAGACGATGGTGGATATCCTTAACGGAAATGCCGTTGCCCACGTGGTCGTTCCATACGGCAAACATGCCGCCCAAGATAGCAGGATCTTTCTCCTCGAAGACAGCCTTAGCCACATGGGCAGGCGTCCACTTCTCATAGAGGTATTGAGTGTTCAGGTAGTCGTAGTAATAACCGGCAGCAGGCACAATGTAAACCAGCCCGTCGGGGATGCTGATGAGCTTATAACCCTGACGCACCATCTCCTTGGGGTCGGCATATCCGTTGTACCAGGCACTCATGATAACGTTCTCCGACTTGACGGGCGTTTCGCCGGCAGCATGAGTCAGAGCGCCCCATACGCAGGCCTGCTTGCCGTAACTTTCCACCAGACGGATGTAATGGTCGGTGAAGGCACGGAACTTCTCGACTACGTCTTTCTTCTTATTGGAGTACTCATCGGTACCGATGTGGACACGCGGGCCGCGGAATACAGGTTTGTCACCCTCCAGATATTCCTTGAAGAGGCCGTCCATGAACTTGTAAGTCTCGGGATTGAACAGGTCGAGATGGTCCATACCATATTCCTGGCTACCTATCTCAGGCTTGTAATGGGTGAAAGCCAGCGTATGGGCAGGCGCATCGATTTCGGGGATAATCTCTACGAAACGTGAAGCAGCCTCTTCCTGGAAGTCGATAAACTCGCGTTTGGTGTAGTAACCGTCGCGAGCGGTGAGGCCGGGATAGGTATCGCACTCCAGACGGAAAGCGGCGTAGGTGCGTCCCCAGTCGTGGCCAAAGAACTGCTTGAAGCCGTTGTCGTTGAGGTGTACCTGCAAGGTGTTCATCTTATAATAGGCCATCATCTTCACCAGGTCGCGCATATAGGACATGGGAATGAACTTGCGCCCACAATCCATCATAAAGCCGCGCATGGCGTAGTCGGGCCAGTCGCGCAACTGACCTTTCGGCAACTGATGGTTTTCTGTCTGCTCACTCATCTGGAGCAAAGTTCGCGTAGCCCAGTAGGCACCAACAGCCTCAGGGGCAGAGACGGTGACGTAGCGATCCGTACGGATAGCATAACCTTCTCGACCCAACTTCTTGTCTTTCTTCAGCGTAAAATAAATGTCACCAGCAGAAGGCTTGCCCTGAATTACTTCAAGAGTGAGTCCAAACATCTGCCCATAGTCGGCGGCAAAGGCTTCGGCCACAGAACGTAAGGCTTCCTGCGCATAAACGACACGCATATCAGCCGAAGGAGTAAAAACCCCTTCACTCCCCTTCCACTCTTTCAGTTCGGGAATAACAAAAGGTTTCTCATTCTGGGCATACAAACCCATCTGCACAAACAATGAAAATACAACAAGGCACAAAGCCTTCGAAACAAAACGGATTTTAATCATATAGAAATTGGTTAAAGTTAACAATACCAGCGGTCAAAGATAACCATTTTTCGCCAAACAAGCATCATCTTTATAAAAAGAAATACGGCCGACATCTATTCTCCTCGAAAAAGGAAGAAAGATATCGGCCGTAACCATTCTTTACAAAGGCTATCGACAAAGCGACATTACTCGCGACGGCCCATAAAAATCATAATGTAGTAAATAAGCGTAGCCAACGAACCCAAGGCGGCCACTACATAGGTGTAGGCGGCAGAGCGGAGGGCGTCTTCGGCCTTAGCGTGATTGTAGGAGTTGGTGATGCCGCTCGCACTGAGCCATACCAACGCCCTGCGGCTGGCATTGATTTCCACCGGCAGAGTGATGAAGCTGAACAGCGTGGTCACCGCAAAGAGGATGATACCTGCCAGCAGGAAGTTCGAATTGACGTCCAGCAACAAGATACCGGCCAACAGTACCCACGTCATGATGTTTGAAGCAAACGAAACGACCGGCACCAGCTTGCTGCGCAGGGTGAGCGGCGCATAGGCACGGGCATGTTGCAAGGCGTGTCCGCACTCATGGGCAGCTACGGCGGCGGCCATGATACTGTTGCTGGAGTAAACGCTCTCGCTCAGGTTGACGGTCTTGTTGGCAGGGTTGTAGTGGTCGGTCAGATGACCGGGCGTACAAGTAACCTGCACATCATAGATGCCGTTGTCGTTAAGCATCTTACGAGCCACGTCGGCACCTGTCATACCGTTACCTGTAGGTATTTGCGAGTATTTCTTGAACTTGTTTTGCAGGTTCATCTGCACCAACCAGCTCACAACGGCTACGCCGATAAATATAATCCATTGCATTCCTATTACCATAATCTATTCTCTATTATTTTAATCATTTGACAATATGCGTTTTTCTACCAAGTGCAAATAGTTTGCCAAAGATAAGCGATGACAGGCAAGTAGCCTCAGGAATTAACACAGATTATAAATTTTCCATTGTTTTACGTCCCAATCAATCAAGTTGCAATTCTACAACCTTATCCACTTCTGTAGGGATTTCGTCAAGCTGAAGAACGATGCCACCATCCACCCGCTTGAATTTCAAGGCCTGACGGCTTGCAAAATCCATCGCACGTTTCACCTTCTGGCCTTCCAAAGGCAAGAAGAGTGCCTTGTCCTGCAAATCAAGGATGTGGACAAACAAACGATCACCCTTCTGCGTAGTCACACCCCAAGGATGAGGAGCCACGCAACCGCCACGTGTACCATAGATGGTTTCGCCATAGGTCTTTATCCATTCGCCCATCTCCTTCAGACGCTCTACAGCTACCTGAGGCAAACATCCGTCGGGCTGGGGGCCGATGTTCATCAGCAGGTTGGCATCCTTGCCGGCGGCTTTTACCAGATAATGAATCAAGGTTTTAGTCGACTTATAATTCTGGTCGGTAATCTTATAGCCCCACATGCCGTTCATTGTCTCGCACGTTTCCAGCGGCAGGCTGCTGATGTCCTGACCCGAAAGACCGGCCTTGTTTTCACCCGGCAGGTCGCGTTCGAAAATCTGGATATCCTCGCCCTCGAAAGGCACCTGATGATGATTGTTGCCCACGAGGCAGGCGGGTTGCAACTTGTGTATCAGCTCATACTGACCAGGCAATTGCCAGTCGAAATCGGAATTTTGATCCTGATCCCACCAGCCGTCGAACCAGATGGCACCTATCGGGCCATAGTTGGTGAGCAGCTCCGTCAGCTGGTTGTTCATGAATTGATAATAGCTCGGCCAGTTGCCTTTGGCGTCAGGACGGCCTGTTCCCCTACCCGTACGTCCCCAAGGATAGTCTTCACGATACCAGTCGAGGTGTGAATAATAGAGATGCAGACGGATGCCCTGCTTGTGACACTCGTCGGCCAGCTCCTTCAAAATGTCGCGTTTGAAAGGCGTAGCGTCTACCACATTGTAATCGGAGTATTTCGTATCGAACATGGAGAAACCTTCGTGATGGCGACTGGTGAAACAGATATACTTGGCACCCGAAGCCTTAATGGCGGCCACCCACTCGGCGGCATTGAATTTCGAAGGATAGAATCCGCCTGCCAATTTGGCATACTCTTTATAATTCAAGTTATTGTTGGTCATTGTCCATTCGCCTGTAGCCAGCATGGCATACAAGCCCCAATGGAGGAAAATGCCGAAACGGGCATCACGAAACTCTTGGCGAGATTTCAGATTTTCTTCCGTAGGCGTATAACTTTGAGCACGTACGGGAAGTGACAAACAAGCCCCTACTAAAAGGGCTAAAGCTAAAAGATGTGTCTTCATGAAGAAAAGGGTGTTTTAAGTGAATGAAAACTATGTTTTAAGGAACAAAAAACGTAGACTTCCTGAAACGGACAGGAAAGCCTACGTTTTGTCTATCGCATCCGAATTATTCTTCGGTATATCGTTCGATGGTCTGTTCGCGGTCGGGACCTACGGACACAATCTTGATGGGCACACCCAGCTGCTCTTCGAGGAAGGACAGGTAGGCATTGAATTCTTCGGGGAACTCGTCCTCGCTCTGCATCTTGGTCATGTCGGTCTGCCAACCGGGCAGCTCTACGTAGACAGGCTCCACGCCCTCGGCAATGTCGAAGGGGAAGTAGTCGATTTCCTCGCCGTTCATCTTGTAGGCCACACAAGCCTTGATGGTTTCGAACGTGTCGAGCACGTCGCTCTTCATCATGATGAGCTTCGTCACGCCGTCTACCATGATGGCATATTTCAATGCTACGAGGTCGATCCATCCACAACGACGACGACGGCCGGTAACGGAACCGAATTCGTGTCCGAGGGTACAGATCTTGTCGCCCGTCTCGTCGAAGAGCTCGGTGGGGAAAGGACCGGCACCTACGCGCGTACAATAGGCCTTGAAGATGCCATAGACATCTCCAATCTTACAAGGAGCCACGCCCAAACCCGTGCAGGCACCCGCACAGATGGTGTTGGACGAAGTAACGAAAGGATAGGAACCGAAATCGATGTCGAGCATCGTGCCCTGTGCACCCTCGCAGAGGACGGACTTGCCTTCGTTCAGAAGACCGTTGATTTCGTGTTCGCTGTCCACCAGCTGGAATTGCTTCAGGTATTCGATACCTTCGAACCAGGCCTTTTCGGCCTCAGCCAAGTCGTATTCGAAGTTCAGGCTCTTGAGTATCTGCTCATGGCGGGCTTTGGCGGCGGCATACTTCTGGTCGAAGTTGTGCAGCAGGTCGCCCACGCGCAAACCGTTGCGACTCACCTTGTCGGTATAGGTAGGACCGATGCCCTTGCCTGTCGTACCCACTTTGGCATCGCCCTTGGCAGCCTCATAGGCGGCGTCGAGCAGACGGTGGGTAGGCATGATGAGATGAGCCTTCTTCGAAATGTGAAGGCGTTGCTTCAGGTCGTGACCCGAGGCTTCGAGCGCTTCGGCCTCAGCCTTGAAGAGGGCCGGGTCGAGCACCACGCCGTTACCGATGATATTCACCTTGTCGCCCTGAAAAATTCCCGAAGGAATCGAGCGGAGTACATACTTCTGGCCTTCGAACTCCAGCGTATGGCCGGCATTCGGGCCACCCTGAAAACGGGCCACCACGTCATAGCGCGGCGTCAGTACGTCGACGACTTTGCCTTTGCCTTCGTCGCCCCATTGTAATCCTAACAGTACATCTACTTTCATTTTTCTTTCTTATGAATGTTGTTTTTCAATTTTTTCTTGTTGGCCCGCTCGCACTTGCTGCACAACCCATAGATATAGAGAGAATAGTGTGTCAGGTTGAAGCGGCTGAGCTTGGTGTGCTCGATGGCGTGCTGGAGGTCTTCGTTCTGAAACTCCGTCACCTTGCCACACTGGGTACAAATCTGATGATGGTGCGTATCGCGGTTGTAGCTCTTCTCGTATTGCGACGAATTGCCGAACTGGTGCTTGATGACCAGCCGCGCGTTGATGAGCAGGATAATGGTGTTGTAGAGGGTAGCCCTGCTGACGCGGAACTTTTCCTGGTCGGCCATGAGCGAGTAGAGCGTGTCGATGTCGAAATGGCCGTCGATGGAGTAGATGGTATCAAGTATGGCATAGCGTTCGGGAGTCTTCCGATGCCCGTTCGCATTGAGATATTCGGTGAATATCTGCTTGACCGTATCTTTCACATTTTGAACCTCCATCCTTCAGTCCATTTTCTTTTTTATCAGCCAACAAAGTTAAGCCTTTTTTGTGGAAAGCAAAAGGAAAAGCGGGAAAAGTTACAACCACCACCAAGTCATTCGACCACCGCACTTACCACCTCGTAGAGCAAGCGTTCACTCTCGGATGAAGAATCTTTCATACCGTCCACACATCGGCAAGCCCTGAACGCATGTTCCTCGCTATGCTCCATGAAGCGGCGGAGGGCGGCGGAAACGGCATTGCGTACTGCATAAGAACCGGCGAGGAAACACGACACGGCCTGGTCGAGAAACTCATTGGCCACACGATCTTCCATATCGCCCTTCTTCTGAAGCAGACGGGCGATGGTGAGAAAGCCGCACACCTGCGCCAACTCGCGTTCGTCCGCTATCCAACGGAAAGCCTTGGCGGGTGCATAGGGCAGATGCTGGAAAAGGTTCATCGACGTAAGTTCGGCAATCTCGACCGTGGGCATGGTGTCTATCCATATGTCGGCAATCTCGGGCAGGAAGGTTTCGACAGGCTGGAGCAAACCGGCCAGTATCTTGCACTCGCGGATATCTTCCTTCCATAAAGCCTGAGCCAAAGTGTGATCCTTTTCATAGGCGGCAGCAATCCCCTTGATGCGGGGCAGCTCGACTCCAAAGTTCAGTTTATAGACAAGCCCCTTCTCGCGCATACTTTGCGACACAGCTCCGTTCATCGAAAGGCGGAGCTGGGTCTTGATATCTTTCAGTTGTTCGTGTAAATCCATCATTCAAATATATAGAAAATAACAATATAAGACTGTTTCTTTGGACACTTTAGGCACGAACGACACGAATTGTCACATCGGTTTGTCCGTGAAAATCCGTGGCATCCGTGCCTAAAGACAGGTATAGCGTACGTCAGACCTTATTCGTTGACGTAAGGCAGGGTTGCATAGTCCTTGCTATAACGAAGCATCTGCTCGGCATAGCCTTCGTCGTAGGTCACCTTCACGTCGGTGATGTTGCCTTCGGCATCGGTCACAGGCTCATACTTCGGATTGACAAAACCCTTGTAGGGAGCCAGGTTCAGTTTCTTGTAACGTTCGAGTACCTCGGCATGCAGTTCGGGATCGACCTTCACGGCATAGTTTTCGACCAGCTGGCGGGCACCTTCGAAGTCGCCTGTCGACTTGATGCGCTGGATTTCGGCCAGCAATTCGCCGAAGAGGGTGCGCACCTTGGCGTAGTCGTTCACTACCACGTAGGTCTTGCCGTCCTTCTTCTTCAATTCAACCACCTTGTCGGCCGCTCCCTTCTCGTACACCCAACGAGCGATGAGGGCACGGTTGCGCATGTGGGCTTCCTCAATCTGATTACCCGGCTCGATACGTACCAGCTGAGTCATCAGGCCGTTCATCAGGTAGGTATAGAACTGGGCCTTGTAGGCATCGGCATCAGGCAGAAGTCCCAACTCAACCAGCTTGGGATCGGCCACATAGTAGAGGCCGAACAAGTCAGCACGGGCTTCTTCGATAGTAGAGCCGTAAGCCTTCAGGGCATCGGGATCGACACCAGGAAGCAACTTGCCCGAACCATGACCGAGGCATTCGTGCAGGTCGGTATGAAGTTCATCGGTCAGGTCGGCATACTTGTTGATATTATCCAGTTCGGCTTGGCTATAAACAAACTCTTCGTTGAAGCCATTGCCATGGGCGGCCTTGTTGTAGGCATCGGTGATGTTGCCGATGGTCACCGACTTGGAGCCATGCTGGCTACGTATCCAGTTGGCATTAGGCAGGTTGATGCCGATGGCCGTGGCAGGATAGAGGTCGCCAGCCAAGATGGCGGCGGTGATAACCTTGGCCGAAACGCCTTTCACTTCTTCTTTCTTGAATTGCTTGTCCACGGGCGAATGGTCTTCGAACCACTGAGCATTGGCACTGATAGTTTCCGTACGACGAGTAGCCTCGAGGTCCTTGAAGTTGACAAGCGACTCCCAGCTGGCCTTCATACCCAGCGGATCGCCATAGCTTTCGGTAAAGCCGTTCACGAAATCCACGCGCGAATTCAGATCCTTCACCCACAGGATGGCATAATCGTCGAAGGTCTTCAGGTCGCCAGTTTCGTAATACTCCACCAATTTGGCGATGACGGCTTTCTGTTCGGGTGTCTCGGCTACGCCTTCGGCTTTCTTCAGCCAGTAGACAATCTTCTCGAGTGCCTGACCGTAAAGTCCACCCACCTTCCATACCTTTTCCTGAACACGGCCGTTTTCCTTCACCAAACGGCTGTTTAGTCCATAGGAAACGGGCGTTTCGTCCTTGGGATCTTTCAGAGCGTTGTAGAAGTCTTCGGCTTCCTTCTGCGTTACACCCTCATAGTAGTTGCAAGCGGAGGTGAGCACCAGGTCTTCGCCATCGGCCTGATTGACGCGCTTGGGCATCACGGCCGGATCGAAAATGACGGGGAAAATCTCGTCACAGAATTGCTCCAGCGTCTGCCCTTCGGCCATAGGAAGCTCAGAAGCATCGACACTGGCCAAAGCCTGCTTGAAGAATTCGGGTGTGAAGCCCGGTACGAACTTCTCGCATCCGTAGTGATGATGAATGCCGTTGGAGAACCATACGCGCTTGAGGTAAACCTCCATTGCCTTGAAGTCGGCCGACTGTTTGTCGCCCTTATAACCTGTATAAACGGCCTCCAATGCCTTACGAATGCGAAGATTGTACTTACCATTCTGGTCAAAGAGAATATCCCGACCTTGCAAAGCGGCTTCTGTCAGATAATAAACCAGTTGTTTTTGCTGGAGTGAGAGTTCCTCAAATCCAGGTACGCGATAGCGTAAAATCTGTAAATCAGCAAATTGTTCCACGTTATAATCAAATTTTTCTGCCTCAGCAGTCGTTTGTTGAGAAGCGCCTCCACATGCCGTCAGCATAGACAAGGCAGCTACCATTGAAAAGAAATGCTTTTTCATATTATCAGCTTATTGGGATTACAAATAAAAAAGGAAGTATCCGGGGAGGGAAAATCCCCAGATATTTCCTTTCAATCTATCTCCTCTTCAGGAGTCGGATTATTTTTTCTTTTCCGCATGCTTCTTGCGGTAGCTGTTAGGAGTTTCGCCTACATTCTTATAGAAAGCGGCATAGAAAGACTGACGATTGGCAAAACCTACCATCGTACTGATTTCCTCCACATTCTTGTCGGCATACCGCTTGTCCTTCAGCAAATGCATAGCTTCTTTCACACGATATTCGTTCAAAAGACAGGAATAATTCATTCCGAAACGAGAATTGACTACAGCAGACAAGTAACGGGTATTGGTTTCCAACTCTTTGGCCAAATCTTTGGCAGAATAGTCACGATCTCTGTACTTTTTCTGCACAACAATGATATTAAGGATCTTGTCATACAGTTCGTCAGCCAACTCTGGACGGATCAATGCGCGATAAGCCGCATCTTTTTCTTTTTTCTCACGCAAATTATAGGGGCGTTTTTTCGGAGCCTCTTCTTGCGTTTTGTTTTCTAAATCACTCATCAAATAAACTGGTTAGGGGTTGTACATTAATTGCCTATTTTATAAGGCTTGACAAAAGTCTGTTTTTTTTTTGAAATATGCAAGAATTATGGTACTTTTTTTCAACGTCGAAAGGATAAAAAAAGTTGAATAAAGGAATAATTATTTAACACTTCCCTCCAAAATTGAAGAAAGCTTTTCCGAACATTCATGAGAAGAGAGAAACGGATATTCAAATAATTGCTGTATTTTTGCCCAAGAAAAAAAGCAGACAGCAACTGATGAACCCAATACAACAAGTACTTAAAACCTATTTTGGATATACCGATTTCCGTCCATTACAAGAGGAAATTATCAGCCACCTGCTACTGAATAAAGATGCACTGGTGCTGATGCCGACAGGTGGCGGGAAGTCTGTCTGCTACCAAGTGCCAGCCATCATTTGCAAAGGGACTGCCATTGTGGTATCACCACTCATCTCACTCATGAAAGACCAGGTAGAGAGTCTCCGAAACAATGGTATTGCCGCAGCAGCTCTGAACAGCAACAACGACGAAACGGAAAACCTACGCATTCGACGTGCCTGCATGGAAGGGAAATTAAAGTTACTCTACATCTCTCCCGAAAAGCTGGTGGCAGAAGCCAATTATTTCCTGCGCGACATACACGTTTCCTTCTTCGCCATCGACGAAGCACACTGCATCTCGCAATGGGGACACGACTTCCGCCCCGAATACACCCAACTTGGCATTTTACGTAGCCTCTTCCCACAAACACCCATTATCGCCCTTACCGCTACGGCAGACAAGTTGACACGCGAAGACATTGTCAAGCAACTTCACCTGCGAGAGCCTCGTATCTTCCTTTCTTCATTTGACCGTCCTAACCTGAGCCTCACCGTCAAACGGGGATACCAATCGAAGGAAAAGAATAAAGCCATCCTTGAATTCATTGCCCAACATCGGGGAGAAAGTGGCATCATCTATTGCATGAGCCGAAAAAATACGGAAAACGTGGCACAAATGCTACAAAAAAACGGTATCCGAACCGCCATCTACCATGCAGGACTAGAAACCGAAAAGCGTAACCGTGCGCAAGACGACTTCATCAACGACCGCGTACAAGTGGTATGTGCCACCGTCGCCTTCGGCATGGGCATCGACAAGAGCAACGTGCGGTGGGTCATCCACTACAACCTGCCCAAGAGCATCGAGAGTTTCTATCAGGAAATAGGACGTGCAGGACGCGACGGCCTGCCAAGCGACACGCTGCTGTTCTACTCGATGGCCGACCTCATCATGCTAACCAAATTTGCAACCGAAAGTGGACAAAGTGAAATCAATCTAGAAAAACTCCAGCGCATGCAACAATATGCCGAGGCCGACATTTGCCGCCGACGCATCCTGCTGAACTACTTCGGCGAGCAACGAATGCACGATTGCGGCAATTGCGACGTATGCAAAAATCCTCCTGAACGATTCGATGGTACCATCATCGTGCAAAAAGCATTGAGTGCTATCGCCCGTACCAACCAGCAGGTAGGCACCCCGATGCTGGTAGACATCCTGCGCGGCAATCTGAATGCAGAACTGAAAGAAAAAGGTTATCACCAACTGAAAACCTATGGTGCCGGACGCGATATACCGGCCCGCGACTGGCAGGACTACCTGCTACAGATGTTGCAAATGGGATATTTCGAGGTGGCCTACAACGAAAGCAACCATCTGAAGATTACTCCAGCCGGAAGTGATGTGCTATTTGGCAGGGAAAAGGCACACCTGGTAGTGATACGTAGAGAAGAGATATCGGCCACACGAGGAAGGAGAAAAAGGACATCTGCTCCCGTCATGCGCGAACTGTCTCTGGGCATGGAAAGCGGAGAAAGCACCGACCTTTTCGAAGCTCTTAGAAGCCTACGCAAACGACTGGCTGACGAAGAGGTACTGCCTGCTTACCTCGTCCTGTCCGACAAAGTTTTGCATCTGCTGGCCGTTCAACGACCAACCACGCTCGACGCTTTCGGCAACGTAAGCGGCATCAGCGACTATAAGAAAAAGAAATATGGGAAAGAGTTTGTAAAGCTCATCCGAAATTTTGTCTGATACTCTACTTTCCTATTTGCATTGATTCATCAACTCTCGTACCTCACTTTGAGGCACGCCCAACGATACTGCTTTTTCCAGATCGCGTTTGGCCAGTGTTTTCTTCTTTAACATCAGATGTACACGACCACGCATCAGATAAGCTTCCGATTGACGAGGATCAAGGCGAATGGCCTCATCCAAATCCAGCAAGGCTTGGTCGGGCTTCAACATGTCAAGCTCCACACCGGCACGAGCCACACAAACAGTGGCCAATTCACCAGTAGTATAAGGTTTCGTCCCGCCTTTATCGGCCAGCATACCATCCAACACGACCAACGCTTCGTCATAACGTACTTCCCTTTGACACAAAGTTGCCAGTCCCAAACGAGCGCTATAATTCTGTGGATCCACTTTCAGAAGCGTATCGTAATCAAGGCGAGCAAACTTGTAGTCACGTTGCTGCATATAAATATAAGCTCGCATCAATAATGCTTCAACATTGTAAGGCTCTAATTCAATAACCTGTGAATAATCAGCACGCGCCTTATCATTATGCCCCAGCTCAAGCGAAAGAGTAGCATGATTCATCAAAATAGGTACAGACATGGGAGCCATGTTCAAAGCCAATCGATAAGACTCCAAAGCCTGCTCATAGCGACGCTGGCTACGTTGAATGGTACCCAAATTGGAAAAGAGAAGGGCATTGCGCGGATTGGCTGGCTCCAGTTTCAAGGCCTGACGGATACACTTTTCTGCTAATTCAAGGCTATCTTGTTCCGTAGCGGCTACGGCACGTTCACACCATTCATCATAGGTTTGCGACAGAGCTGTAAGGCAAGAGACCAGAGTTAAAAGGATGGATAGGACGATTTTCCTCATATTTATTCTAATTAATATACTAATAACGATGCGCAATCAATACAATCCCGCCGACAAGTAGCGCTCGCCTGTATCGGGCAGGAGCACCACAATGCGTTTGCCTTGCAGATCGGAACGGGAAGCCAACGTGCACGCGGCATGGAGGGCAGCCCCCGAAGAAATGCCCGCCAACAGACCTTCGGTAGCAGCCAGTTCACGAGCGGCACGAAAGGCGTCGTCGTCGGCCACGGAAAGCACCTCGTCGATGACAGAAGCATCGTAATTGCCGGGCACGAAGTTGGCGCCGATGCCCTGCAGGCGATGCGGCCCCGCCTTACCGCCACTGAGTACGGGCGAGGAAGCGGGCTCAACAGCTACCACACGTACAGCAGCGTTATGCTTCTTCAACGCACGGGCCACGCCGCTGACGGTGCCGCCCGTACCGACGCCCGCCACAAAGACATCGACCTGCCCGTCCGTGTCGGCCCACACTTCCTCGCCGGTGGTGCGCTCGTGCACGGCGGCGTTTGCGGGATTATCGAACTGCTGGAGGATGACGGCGCCGGGCGTAGCGTCGCGCAGGGCTTCGGCCTTGGCAATGGAACCTGCCATACCTTCGACACCAGGTGTCAACACGATCTCCGCACCGAGCGCCTTCAGCAGGTTGCGGCGTTCGAGGCTCATCGTCTCGGGCATGGTGAGGACAAGGCGGTAGCCCTTGATAGTGGCTACCATAGCCAGTCCAATGCCCGTATTGCCGCTGGTGGGCTCGATGAGCGTAGCGCCCGGACGCAGCAAGCCGCGCGCCTCGGCATCCTCGATCATGGCTAGGGCGGTACGTGCCTTGACGCTGCCCGAGGGGTTGAACATCTCCAGCTTCGCCACCAGCGGGCACGTCAAGCCGTGCAAGCGGCTGTAGGCCTCAAGCTCCATAAGCGGCGTGCGGCCCACAAGGTCGATGAGATTCCTGGCTATCATGGTACGTCAGGCTTTTTTCAGATAATCTACCAACCAGGCGCCGACCTCCTTCGTACCGTACTTGGCACCGCCTTCCACCTGAATCTCAGGGGTGCGTACGTTGGCATCGAGCGAAGCATCGACGGCACGACGTATCAAGGCACCCTCTTCCTTGAGGTTGAAGTACTCGAAGAGCATGGCCACGGACAGCACCTGTGCCAGCGGATTGGCGATGTTCAGCCCCTTGGCCTGCGGCCACGAACCGTGGATGGGCTCGAAGACCGGCGTGCTCTCGCCCGTAGAGGCTGAGGGAAGCAGCCCCATCGAACCGCTGATAACGGAACCCTCGTCGGTGAGGATGTCGCCAAAGGTATTCTCGGTCACCATGACGTCGAAGAAATGCGGCTCCTGAATCATCTTCATAGCAGCGTTGTCCACAAACATGTAGTCGGTGGTCACCTCGGGATATTGCGGAGCCATCTCCTGGGCAATCTGACGCCAAAGGCGGGAAGAGGCCAACACATTGGCCTTGTCGACTACGGTGAGATGCTTGCAGCGCTTCATGGCGTACTCGAAACCCACACGCAGGATGCGCTCCACCTCGGGACGGGTGTAGTAGTTCGTATCCCAGGCCTTGTCGTTGTCCTGGTACTTCTCACCGAAATACATGCCACCCGTCAGCTCGCGGATGCAGAGGAAGTCGGCGCCTTCGACCAGTTCGGCACGCAGGGGCGACTTGTGCAGGAGGCACTTGAAGGTCTGCACCGGGCGGATGTTGGCAAAGAGCCCCAGCTTCTTACGCATGGCCAGCAGTCCCTGTTCGGGACGCACCTTGGCCGTAGGGTCGTTGTCGAACTTGGGGTCGCCCACGGCGGAGAAGAGCACGGCATCCGCGTTCTTGCATACCTGATAGGTCTCTTCGGGGAAAGGGTCGCCCACCTCGTCGATGGCGTGCGCGCCGCAGAGGGCATATTCGTACGACACCTTGTGTCCAAACTTCTCGCATACGGCGGTCATTACATCCACGCCTACGGCGGATATTTCGGGGCCGATACCGTCACCGGCCAACACTGCTACTTTCAGTTCCATGTTGTTTATTCGTTGTTTTTTAGTAATTCTTCCACTTTATCTTTGTATTTCTTGTTCTTGAGGCGCACGCGGTCGCCGGCGATGAAACCTGCGGTAAGCACGGCCGTCGCCACGAGGTTCACCAGCAGGTTGCCATCCTTCCACTCCTCGCCGGGGCTTATCCAGCGTAGAAAACCATTAATGGCCAGCAGCAAGAGGAACACCAGCACGTAGCGCTGCCAAGGTTTCAGGCTTATCTTTTTCATATTCTTCCTTTATTTCGACGCTCAAAATAAACATTTTATTCCGTATCTCCGGCTCTAATTTTTCTTAAAACTACACTGCTTCCCAACCTTCTTCCGAGAGACGGACCGGAAACACGCCACTCCGCTCCGAACTACACGCCGGTGCGGTCACAACTACACGCTGCTCCGCTCCGAACTACACGCTGCTCCGGTCTCGGCTACACGCCGGTGTTTTGCAAAGGGGGGTCCGAAGGCTCTCCAAAGCCGTCCTCGATGAGGTTCAGCATCTTCATCGTAGCCTTGATGGCCGCCTCCGTCTGGTCGGCGTCCAGTCCGCGGGTGCGGAACACCTTGTCGTCGAAGCTCCACGTGATGACCGTCTGTACGAAAGCGTCCGTGCGCCCGCCGGGGGGGATGCTGACGGCGTAGTTGGTCAGCATGGGGAAGCGCCGGCCCAGCGTGCCCTTATACACCTTGCGCAGGGCGCGGACGAAGGCATCGTACTGACCGTCGCCACTGCTGTTCTCCTCGTACTCCTTGCCGTTGATTTCCACCTTGATGGTGGCCATCGGCTTCAGCCCGTAGGCCAGGTTGACGATGTAGCTCTTCAGCTTGACGCGTTCGGTGCGGACGTCGTGCTTCAGCACGTCGGAAACGATGTAGGGCAGGTCTTCCTGCGTGACGAGCTCCTTCTTGTCGCCCAGCTCGATGATGCG
Source organism: Caecibacteroides pullorum (assembly GCF_019239235.1). Classification (GTDB taxonomy): domain Bacteria; phylum Bacteroidota; class Bacteroidia; order Bacteroidales; family Bacteroidaceae; genus Bacteroides; species Bacteroides pullorum. The sequence continues at coordinate 125,350 of NZ_JAAZTS010000004.1, forward strand.
CTCGGTGACCTTGCGCATCGACTCATCGTCGAGCTGCAGTCCCAGATCTTCCAGGTTCTTGCGGATGTTGGCCTTGCCAGAGTTCTTGCCCAGGGCATACTCGCGGCGGCGACCGAAGCGTTCGGGCAGCAGATCGTTGTAATAGAGGTTGCGCTTGTTGTCGCCGTCGGCATGTACGCCCGCCACCTGCGTGAAGACGTTTTCGCCCACAATGGGCTTGTTGGCAGGGATGGCGATGCCAGAGTACGACTCCACCACACGGCTCACCTCGTTCAGGCGGCTCTCGTCGATACCCGTCACGGCGTTGAAGTGGTCTTTCAGGATGGCTTGCACGCTGGCCAGCGGGGCGTTGCCGGCACGTTCGCCCAGGCCGTTGATGGTGGTGTGCAGGCCGCGGCAACCGCTCAAAACGGCCGCCAATACGTTGGATACGGCCAGGTCGTAGTCGTTGTGGGCATGGAAGTCAAAATGAGTATCAGGATAGCGCTTCTTCATCTTGCGCATAAACTCAATGACTTGCAGGGGGTTGAGTATGCCCAACGTGTCGGGCAGCATGAAGCGGCGGATACCCGTATCGGCAAGGGCGTCCATCAGCTGAAAGACGTATTCGGGCGAGTCTTTCATTCCGTTGCTCCAGTCTTCGAGGTAAACATTGACCTCCATGTCGAGCCCCTCGGCGTAGTCCACCACCGCACGGATGTCGGCGATGTGTTCCTCAGGCGTCTTCTTCAGCTGGTAGGTGCAGTGTTTAAGCGAGCCCTTGCACAGCAGGTTGATGACACGGCACCCTGCGGCGTGTATCCAGTCGACAGACGCATGCCCATCCACGAAGCCGAGCACCTCGACACGTTGCAACAGGCCACGTCGAGCAGCCCAGTCGCAAATCATGCGTACGGCATCGGCCTCGCCGTCGGACACGCGGGCGGAGGCAACCTCGACGCGATCCACCTTCAGCTCCTCGAGCAGCAGACGAGCTATCATCAGCTTCTCATGGGGCACGAAGGACACGCCGCTGGTCTGCTCCCCGTCGCGCAGGGTGGTGTCCATGATTTCTATTTTGACTTGCTTTCCCATGCTTCTATCTTATCTTTATTTTCCACGAGGAAATCAATGTCGTCCAGTCCGTTCATCAGGCAATGCTTCTTGTAGGCATTGATTTCGAAGGTCTCGCTACGGCCCGTTGCCTTGTTGGTCACGGTCTGGGCGGGCAGGTTCACTTCCACCTCAGTCTTGGGGTCGGTAGCGATGCTTTCGAACAGTTCCTTCAGGAAACCTTCGCTCACCACGACGGGAAGCACGAAGTTGTTCAGTTCGTTGTTCTTGTGAATATCGGCAAAGAAACTGGAGATAACCACGCGAAAGCCATATCCGGCGATGGCCCAGGCAGCATGTTCGCGGCTGGAGCCCGAACCGAAGTTCTTACCGGCCACGAGGATACAACCGCTATAGGCAGGGTTGTTCAGTACGAAGTCCTTGTTCAGTGTGCCGTCGGCGTTGTAGCGCCAGTCGCGGAAGAGGTTGTCACCAAAGAACTTCTCCTCGCGGGTTGTCGCCTTAAGGAAACGGGCGGGGATAATCTGGTCAGTATCCACGTTCTCCAGCGGAAGGGGAACGCAGGTGGAGGTTATGATGTTGAATTTCTGTTTCATTATTCGTCTATTGAATGTTACGATACATCTTTTCTTTGTTCTCAATAAAGCAATGCTTTGCAGTCCCTAAAGCAATGCTTTACGGACTACAAAACACTGTTTTAATCCAGCAATGTCCGCGGGTCGGTAATCACGCCCGTCACGGCGGCCGCGGCAGCAGTCAGCGGGCTGGCCAGCAGTGTGCGCGAACCGGGGCCTTGACGTCCTTCGAAGTTGCGGTTCGACGTGGACACGGCATACTTGCCTGCAGGCACCTTGTCGTCGTTCATCGCCAGACAGGCCGAACAGCCCGGCTGACGGATTTCGAAACCAGCTTCGGCCAATATCTTGTCGAGTCCTTCCTCGCGTATCTGCGCATCGACCATCCACGAGCCGGGCACCAGCCAAGCCACCACGTGCGGAGCCTTCTTGCGTCCCTTGGCGATGGAGGCAAAAGCACGGAAGTCCTCGATGCGGCCGTTGGTGCAGGCACCAAGGAAAACGTAGTCGATCTTCTTGCCCAACAGAGACTCGCCCGGCTCGAAGCCCATGTAACCCAGTGATTTCTTGAACGAAGTCTGTGCCGCCTCGCCCATGCCTTCGGTCGTAGGGATGTGAGCGGTGATACCCATGCCCATGCCGGGGTTGGTACCGTAAGTAATCATCGGCTCGATGTCGGCGGCGTCGAAACGCACTTCCTTGTCGAAAACGGCATCGTCATCGCTCTTCAGCGTCTTCCAATAAGCCACAGCCTTGTCCCACGCTTCGCCCTTCGGAGCATATTCACGACCTTTGATGTAGGCGAAGGTCACCTCGTCGGGTGCCACCATGCCGCCGCGTGCCCCCATCTCGATGGAGAGGTTACACAAAGTCAGACGGCCCTCCATCGTCAGGCTGCGTACGGCCTCGCCCGCATATTCCACGAAATAGCCCGTGGCACCGCTGGTTGTCATCTTCGACATCATGTAGAGAGCCAGGTCCTTGGCCGTTACACCCTTGCCCAGCTGACCATCGACGGTAATCCGCATCGTCTTGGGACGCGTCTGAAGGATGCATTGCGAAGCCATCACCATCTCCACCTCGCTGGTACCGATACCGAAAGCTACGGCTCCCATTGCTCCGTGGGTCGAAGTGTGCGAGTCGCCGCAGACGATGGTCATACCTGGCAACGTCAGTCCCCGTTCAGGACCTACGACGTGAATGATACCGTTCTTTGGATTCATCATGCCGAAGTGTGTCAAGCCAAATTCCTCGGCATTTTTAGCCAACGTATCTACTTGTGTACGAGAAACCGGGTCTTCAATCGGCTTGTCCTGATCATGCGTCGGCGTGTTGTGGTCGGGCATGCAGAATATCTTCTCAGGACGGAAACAACGAAGGCCGCGGGCACGCAAACCCTCAAAAGCCTGCGGACTGGTTACCTCGTGGCAATAGAGACGGTCGATGTAAAGTTGTGTAGGGCCGTCCTCTACCTTCTGTACCACGTGGGCGTCCCATATTTTATCAAAGAGTGTATTCATATCTATCAATGGTTACTATTAAAATCATGACTTAAACTTATTGATACAGTCGATATACGCCTCGACAGAAGCGGCGATGATATCGGTATTGGCACCAAAACCGTAATAGATGCGGTTGTCGTACTCCACCTGCATGTGTACCTTACCCATATCGTCGCTACCCTTGCTGATAGCCTGAATGGTGAATTCCTTCAGCGTCATCTGACGGTCGATAATCTTCTTCAAAGCCTTGATGGCAGCATCTACCGGACCGTTTCCGCTGGCGGCCGCCTCGAACTTTTCGCCCGAGATATTCAAACCAAGGCTGGCTACAGAGCGAACGCCCACACCACTGGTCACTTGCAAATACTCCAACTTAATGCGATGATTTTGGGTACGGTCAGCACCGGCCAAGACGAGGATGTCGTCGTCGTTGATGTCTTTCTTCTTGTCGGCCAGCTTGAGGAATTCTTCGTATATTTTATCCAGCTTTTCTTGTGTCAGTTCTACGCCCAACACATGCAGACGGTTCTTCAAAGCAGCACGTCCGCTACGGGCGGTCAGTACGATGGAGTTGTCGTCGATACCCACGTCGTGCGGGTCGATGATTTCATACGTCTGTACGTTCTTCAACACGCCGTCCTGGTGGATACCCGAAGAGTGGGCAAAAGCATTACGTCCCACGATGGCTTTGTTGGGCTGGACAGGCATATTCATCAGGCTGGACACCATGCGGCTTGTTGGATAGATTTTCTGCGTATTGATGTTCGTCTCGATGTCGATGTCCTTGTGACACTTGATGATCATCGCGATTTCTTCCAGCGACGTGTTGCCCGCACGCTCGCCGATACCGTTAATGGTCACTTCCACCTGACGGGCGCCGTTCAATACACCTGCCATCGTATTGGCCGTTGCCATACCCAGGTCGTTATGGCAATGAGTGGAAATAACGGCGTTGTGAATACCGTCCACATGCTCCATCAGGTATTTGATCTTGGCACCATACTCCGAAGGCAGGCAGTAACCTGTCGTGTCAGGGATGTTCACCACCGTCGCTCCCGCCTTGATGACGGCCTCGATGACACGGGCCAGGTATTCATTCTCCGTACGTCCGGCGTCTTCGGCATAGAACTCCACATCGTCCACAAAGCGGCGGGCATACTTCACGGCAGCCACGGCGCGCTCGATGATTTCCTCACGATTGGAGTTGAATTTATAGCGGATGTGCGAATCCGAAGTACCGATACCCGTGTGGATACGTTTGTGTTTGGCATATTTCAGGGCTTCAGCCGCTACGTCGATATCTTTCTGTACGGCACGTGTCAAGGCACAGATGGTAGGCCATGTCACTGCTTTGGATATTTCAATCACCGAATTGAAGTCGCCCGGACTTGAAATGGGGAAGCCCGCTTCAATAACGTCCACGCCCAACAGTTCCAGTTGCTTGGCCACTTGGATTTTCTCTACCGTGTTCAACTGACATCCCGGAACCTGCTCACCATCGCGGAGCGTTGTGTCGAAAATAAATAATCTGTCACTCATCTTGTATATCGTATTTATAGTTATGTCCAACAAAAAAGCCTTTCGCACTACGGAAGTGAGAAAGGCTTCATATATCATTCAACATACATATAATCACGCACGACACTCACTTCCGCTACATCTTCCTAGCAGAATAATAATGCCGCACAGCAGAATATATGTAAAGTTCTGAATCATCTTATCTTCTTTTTGACTTTAAAACGCTGCAAAGGTAGAGATTATTTCATAGCATGCAAACAAATCCGTTACTTTTTTCAATCAAAATGCGACATTCTATAACAATACGCATATTATTGCAGTTAATATGAAACGAATCGAGGCGTATCCTCTGTGGACACGCCCCGATCTTTTTTATTTCTTTATCGAAAGGTTATTTCTCGCAAGCATTGTCGCACGCCTTTTTCGGGCAGGATGCGTTCTCGCAATCGCCGGCACAAGTTCCGTTACAGGTTCCCTTGCAAACGCTATCGTTGGCACAACATTCTCCTGCGCCTTTTGTGCATGCAGAATCACAAACTTGCGTGGCCGTTTCCGAATTTGCCTCTGCCGCCTTCTTGTTGCCACAGGACATCATAGCCAACGAAAACACCAACGCTACAGCTAAAAATACTCTCGTCTTCATAAATCAATTCTTCTTTTTTAATGTATTAATATAAATTTCAGCGCAAATATACGCAAAGGTAAGAGCAGCGACAAACGAAACCACAGTTTTCTAATGCTGTTTCTCCGCCAACCGCTGAAAGTCCGCTCCCGAAGGCGATTGGAAAACGCGAAGGTCGAACTCGGGAATAATGGCCAGCACATGGTCGAAAACATCGGCCTGCACACCCTCGTAGGGAATCCAATCCTTGATCGTAGAAAAGAAATAAAGCTCAATGGGCAAGCCGTGGTCGGTGGGTTGCAGATGGCGCACCATGCAGTTCAGTTCCTTATTCACGACGGGCAGGCTCTTGAGGTAAGCGGTGAGGTAGGCGCGGAATACGCCAAGATTTGTCTGCCGGCGGCCGTTCACCAGCACCTCGTTGTCGATGCCGTTCTCTTCGTTGTAGGCGTGAACCACGGCTTCGGTCTGGTCGATGTAGTCTTTCAGCAGCTGGATTTTGCGGTACTTCGCGAGCATCTCGGGCGTGCAGAAACGTACGCTGGTCATGTCGATGTTGATGCTGCGCTTCACGCGACGGCCACCGCTCTCGCGCATGCCGCGCCAGTTCTGGAAGGAGTCGCTTACCAGCAGGTAAGGCGGAATGGTGGTGATGGTGTTGTCGAAGTTGCGCACCTTCACCGTGTTCAGCGTCACCTCGATGACCGTTCCGTCGGCTCCGTACTTGGGCATCGTGATCCAGTCGCCCACCTTCAGCATGTCATTGGCCGAGAGCTGCACGCCGCTGACGAAGCCCATGATGCTGTCCTTGAACACCAGCATCAGGATGGCGGCCGATGCTCCCAGTCCGGCCAGCAGCGACAGAGGCGACTTGCCCAGCAGTTCGGCTACGACCACAATGATTCCGATGGTCCACAGCGATACCTGCAACGTCTGGAGCAGGCCCTTCAGCGGACGGTCGCGCATGGATTCCTTCTCGCTGTAGACCGTATAGGCGGCCTTGAGGAAGGCATTGATGAAGAAGAGAAAGGAAAGAATGATGACGATGTAGCACAGGCGGCGGATAAAGTTCAGCGTCACCGAGTCGGTATCGGCAAAGACGACCGGAATGAACAGGTAAATGATGACGGGCGCCACCATGTGGCTGAGATAGCCCATCACGCGGCGGTCGAACAGGATGTCGTCCCACGTAGCCTTGGTCTTCTGCACCAGACGGGCGATGGCCCTGAGCAACACCTTGCGGCAAATAAAATCGGCGACAAAGGCTAGGAGCAGTACCAGCATGAAAGCGATGAACTGGTCGAGCCAGTCGGCTGTGGCTGGGTTCATTCCCCAGCCTATCAAGAGTTCGTCAATACGTTTCAATAGTTCCATAAGCTAAATTCTTTATTTCATTTCCAGTATCCGCTGCACGTCCTCGCGCATCCACTGGTAGAGGTAGAGGCCCTTGTAGCCGTCGTTCTTCTTCAGCATCAGCTGGACGGCGGCCAGGCTGTTCTCGTAGGCGGTCAGTTCGTTGTGGAACTGCTCGTCGTGAACGGCCAGGCGGCGAATCTCCTTCTCGCGTTCGCGGCGCAGCTGCGTGCAGACGGGGTTGAGCAGCTTCATCACCACGCCGTCCATCAGGTGATGGCCCTGAATGTAGAGGTAGGTCGTGTCCGGCGTCAGGCCGAGCTGCGTCAGTTCCTCGCCCAAGGCGTCGATGTGCTCGATGTCCTGCGGAAAGCGGGTGCGCAGTTCGGAAAGCTTGGCGTCGACGCGGCGGCGCACGTCGTCCAGGCAGCGGTAGGGATGGGCCAGGCTGACGTCCTGCAGGCGGACGCACTGGTTGAACTCGTACATGGGGAAGGTCGTGTTGTCGTGGCGGCGGTAGAACCAGATGTTCCACAGGAAGAGCGGATAGGCCAGGCGTGAATAGCGGCGCATGAACTCGGGGAAGTCGAGCAGCTGACGGTCGTTCAGCGTGGCCTGCACGCAGACGTCGTGCAGGGTTTCGGCGTAGCACAGGTAGTTCTCGATGGCGTAGGCGTAGGTCTGCAGCACGTAGGGGTTCTGGTTGATGCGGCGCGACAGGGCGGTAGCTCCCTGCATCAGAAAGTCGTAGTCGCTGTCCACGCAGGCAATGAGGCTGCCGCCCAGTTTGTCAGCATTGAGCGTGTTGAGCAGCACGGTTTTCTTTCCCTTCGACAGCGAAGTCTGCGAGGGAAGCATCACCTGGAAGTAGCGTTCGTCGGTCTCGAACTCGGAGAGCAGCGTGCGCCAGAAGGCCACGTCGTCGTAACTTTCGACATAGGCCACAATGCGGCGGCGCTTCTTCGGCGGCGACAGGCGGCGGGCGGCGTCCAAGTAGTCGGAGGTGAGGTTATGGCGGAGGGTGAGAGACATAAAAATGAAGAATGAAGAATGAAGAATGAAGAATAATTGATGAATGGCGAAAGAAGAGACTGTACATTGTTAATTCTTCATTCTTAATTCTTCATTCTTCATTTCCGTTGTTATCTCGCTCACTTCCGTCACCGCGTCGAGCCAGCCTTCCATGATGACGGCGGGCGAGTGGGTGGAAAGAATGAGCTGCATCTGCGGGTTCAGGCGGCGGATCATGCCGATGAGCTTCTGCTGCCACTCGATGTGGAGCGAGGCTTCGGGCTCGTCCATGAAGAGGACGCTGTGGGTGCCTTCGCGCACGAGCACGGTGAGCAGGATGACGAGCATCTGCTTCTCGCCCGAAGAGAGCTTGTAGGGCAGCAGGCGTTCGCCGTCCTGATAGAAGGCGATTTCGTTGCTGCGGCGGTCGATGGTCTTGCGTGTATAGCCGAAGAGCTCGTCGATCATGTCCTGGAAGCGGCGCTTGGGCAAGGAGAGCTGCGGGGCAAGGGCGCGCTGCGCATCGTCGTCGCTGCCCAGAAGCTCGATCATGCGGTTGCCCACGTTCACCTGATAGTCCAGGTAGCGGCGCTGCAGCAGGTAGAGTTGCCAGTCGAGCTCGGAGCGCACGTTGGGATCGGCCATGCGGGCGGTGAAGTCGCCCATGACGAGCGGACGGTCGTAGGAGCGGATGACGTCGTAGGGGATGGAGGTGGCGTCGGGGCGGTCGAAGTAGACGCGCACGCCCTCCAGTTCGCCGTTCTTCACCTCGCCCGAGGTGCGGTGCTCCAGGTAGCCCACGGAGCGGTTCAGGATGGTGGTCTTGCCCACGCCGTTGATGCCGGCCAGGATGTTGACGTCGGGGCGCAGGTCCCAGGCCACGTTGTAGCGGTGCCACAGGCCGTCGATCTCAATGCGGCGGATATAGTTGGCTTGTATTTCCATATCTTGTTTCAGCTTGGTTCTACTGACGGCAAAGTTAGCACAAAGCGGGAGAAAAGCAAGGGCGTTGCGGGGAGAAATGAAAAATGAAAAAATAAAAATAAGAATATCTCGAAATAGAAAAGTGTCAGTATTTTGTCATTAGCTTCGCTTAAAACAACTCTTATTTTTATATTTAGGTATAGTCTGAACACAGTGAAGAATCTCGCAAGCAGCTGTCTGTGCATTGAAATCCTTCACTGCGTTCAGGATGACATTGTATTTTGATTATGCCGTCTGTATCATTCTCCCCGAATTCGCAGTAATCGCGATGTATTTACTTTGTTTTTCCAAGTTCTTCCAGGGCCTGCCAATCGATCTGTGGGGGTTGTGTGGTATCATAAGCAGGCAGAGGGAAGCGTGTACCAGCTTGGACATTCTCGTCGAAAAAACCGCCCATTTTCAGGAACAGAGCCTTTCCGTCGGCAGTTTGTCCACCCGCATAGTCCAGACGCACACCAGCTTGTGCTGTGCCGTCGTTGGTAAAGGTTGCATTCAAAGGACGCACCCAACGGCCGTCTGTAGTACGTGCCCATTGGTTTTTAAATTGCACCTTACGTGTCAGATAGCCTTGTTCCGGATTGAAGTTTTCCAGGAAAGAATGGGGATGGGTGTACCATGTGTTGGTTTGTGGACGCAGGAACTCAGCAACCAGGCGCCACTCTCCTTCCTCCGTGGCATAGAAGTAGGCCGTGTATATCGTGTTGCCCTTTCCGTCGGGGCGTACATGCATCAGGAATGAGTATGTCGTACCTGCTTTCCACGGGTAAATCATAAAACTCTGGCCACCCGAACCCTCGTTGCCAAACTCTCCGATTTTCACTCCATCGCCCTGGCGCAGCATGCGTATACGCTGGTCTTCGGGAATATTACGCGGGTCTTGTGTGTCAAACGGACTCCATACGGAAAAGAGGATGCGCCGTTCTGTCTTTGAGTTATATTGCATACCAAAGTATCCTTCGCCAAAGCCTGCCGCCATATAGTAGCTATGCATCACTTCGCCCTCGTGTGGAACAGTCACCTCGTTATAGAACCATTCATAATCATTCCCCTCTGGTAGAGTATAACCCAAGTGCACAGACGGACCTCGTCGTCCCCAGTAGTTGGAGAAATCGTGTACACACGTTATGTTGCCATCTGTATATGCAACCATCAGGTTGGTAATGTTGGCAAAGTTCCCGCCATCACGCTTCATGCCTTTGAGGTCCACACGGACATAACCGGGCTTACTGATCTTGATTTTCAGATTCCCGGCAACGGTCGGTTCGTCGCTGTCGAACTTGATGTCCTGTTCTTTGCCGTTGCATGTCATACGCATAGTGGCGTGACCTGTGCCTTGGAGCGATAGTGTGATGGTCTGCGGCTTGTCGACATGAAAGTATGCACTGACAGTGGTCTGGGGACTGTTCCAGTTTTCCACACCGTTATCCGAAATATGGACCTTATCAGCACGTTGGGTAACATAAGCATTGCCTGCCAAGGATACGGATTGCACCCGTGATTGTGCAAAAGTTGTAATACTTGCCAATGAAAAAAACAATATGGCCATGATGTGACCTAAAGTTAATCTATACATTTTCATGGTACGATTGAATTAATTATATGGATGATATTTGAATTAATCTCTCAAAAACATCTGCACATGAACAAGTGCACAGATGATAGACTTTTCAGTAAATCAGTGTGTAGTCTGGTTATTGACTGCCATCTGTCTGTTTATACATAATTTCATAGCAAAAATCGTAATAATCCTTGGAATCCGCAAGGATTTCTCCGGGAATCGTGTCAATACACTATCTATCTCGTAAAGGCGTTGTTTCCAAATTTTCAGCATCAACTCCAAACCTGTAAAAGTCGGTCAGAATACAAGGACAAAACGATGTTCTATGGCTAATGACAATCCTCAGGCAGCTCTGGCATGGGCCATTGTACTAAAACTTGTACCAACGTGAATTCCATATCTTGGTTTTACTGACGGCAAAGTTAGCACAAAGCGGGAGAAAAGCAAGGGCGTTGCGGGGAGAAATAAAAATGGAGAACAGAAAGTTTGCCATTTTCCATTCTCCATTATCCATTATCAATTCTCCATTTACAACGGACTTCCGCCTTCGTCGCCGCCGGGTTCGGGTTCTTCAGGCTCCGGCGTAGGCGTGGTGTCGCCCGGCTCGTCTTCACTGGGATCTACGCCAGCCGCGCCCTGGTTCATCGTCTTCTTCAGGCGGACGATGACAGCATTCACGTCGTCGATGACCTTGCCCAGCTCCGTGCGGATGGCCTCATCGCCAGCGACCAGTTCGTTGGAAATGTAGAGGGCGTTGATGGCCTTGGCCAAGTCGTCGAAGGCTGCGTCGGAAAGGGGACGAAGCGTCTTCATGTTCCACGACTGGGCGCGGTCGCGCTCCTCGGCCGTGCGCTTCACGAAGAGGGCGTCGAAGGCCTGGTTCACCGCCTCCAGCTCGTCGGGCGCTTCGTCCAGTCCGAGGACGGCGAGAGCGGCCACATAGGGTTCGCTGCGCAATGTCCCGACAAGGTCGGTCAGCGAAGCCGTTTCCGAGGCATAGTCGGCCTTGGCCACGTTTCCCGCCTCGCGGAAGGCGAAGGCCAGCGTCGCGCCTGCCTTGCGGCGTTCGGCGTCGGGATGGTAGGAGGCATAAGCCTGGATCACCTGATTGTAGAAGTAGAACAGCTCGTCGCGGGCGCGGTCGGCGGCCACGATGTCGGCCGTATCCAGAAACGCTCTGCCGGGACGGAAGCATTCCTGCTCGTTGGCGGCTGCCGTGGCAAAGGCTGTGAGACGGGCGGCAAAGCCGCGGGCCTCGGCCACTTCCTGCGGAATGGCCGCGAGGGCATGGGTGAGGAACAATACGTGCTGCGCATTCTTGGCACGGACGCGCGAGAAGTTGTACAAAATTTCCTTCATAGGCTCTTCTGTTTTAAAGATTCAATCGTTGCAATTACGTCCTGCCGACGGCAGGAACATTTCACGGAGCGAGAAAACGTCCTGCCGACGGCGGGAGCATTTCACGATGCGGGAAAACGTCCTGCCGACGGCGGGAGCATTTCACGATGCGAGAAAACGCCCTGCCGACGGCGGGAGCTTTTCACGATGCGAGAAAACGCCCTGCCAGCGGCGGGGGGAGTTCGCAGGTCTGAAATAGCCTTAATTTTATAAATTTATTCAGTTACTAACTCAACATACCTAGAAGAACTTTCCCAATCATTATTCCACATATCTACCAGGCTCTCCGGTAAATAGAGACGCATCTTATTGTCGTCATTACAATCTACCTGTTCGCCACAATACAAAGAAGTCAGATTTTCATTCTTTCTCAAATCGAGCTCAGAGAGTTTATTCTCTGCACAATCTAGATCAGACAAATTGGTCAAACCACTGACATCCAGCGTCGATAATTGGCATCTATAACACATTAAATAAGTCAAAGCAGACAAATTACCAAGCGTCAAAGATTTCAAATTCTGATTATTACCACAATCTAATTTTTCCAAGGCCGTAAAACTGCTGACATCCAGTGAAGATAAATTGCATCCATTGCAACTCAATTCTATCAAGTTTAAATGAGTTCCCAACGTCAAAGACAAAGATTTGCTATTTTCGCACAATAACTGTTGCAGATTTTCTAATCCACGCACATCCAATGACGTTAACCCTGTATTGGAGCATTCCAATGTTTCTAAATTTGTCAAGCCACTAACATTAAGAGTCTTTAAATCAGGATTGTCATTACATCTCAGTTGTTTCAATTTTTTCAGGCTGCTGACATCTAATGATTCGATCTCAAGCTGAGAACAATATAGGTATTCCAAATTAGATAAATATTCAATACCGGAAAGATCCGTCAAGAAAGGATAGTAGTTATCTATATTCATGGATACTATTCCAGCTATTATATCTTCATTTTTTCCTGTAATGGGTACAAAACCATTTTCATCTTTATCGAACGTTTCAGGATACACAACAACATTTTCCAATGCATCAATTAATTCCTTGTTCGTAATCTTCTTTTCTTCCAACGAAATGCTACCCAAATTAGCAATTTCACCGACATTCATCTCTATCGCTTTGTCTGTTCTTTTTTCTATAGTATTTCCATCTTTCATCTTAAATGAAAGGGTAAGCCCCGATTGGAAAGGAGCGTTCTCTGCCTGTTCTTTGTCTGGAAGTATTACAAAATAATAATCAGAACCAGAAACAAAGCCGCCCTCGGGAGCATTCAACACGATAGAAGAAAAAGACTCTCCTCTCTCATTAAGAGAAGCCTGTTCTTCCTCGCCTTCACCTTGAATAACTATACCAAATTTATCATATCCCAATGTTTTTTGGGCATTATCGGTCAATGTCACAGTTTCCACCTGTTCCGCTTCCTGACCAAAAATGCTAAACTTTACTACCGCACAAAGATGATGAAATTCTAGAAACATACTGCCAGAAGTCGTTTGTGCCCATGCCAAACTCAAATTTTGTGCAAAAGTACCCGCTACAGCCTCTTGAGTGAAAGGAAGAGACAAACCTGAAATTGTTTTGCCATTACATACCATTTGTTTGTTATATGGATAAACAGCTATATAAGAATCGCTCTCCACAGCTGTACCGGAGAACTTACCTAAATCGTCTTCATCATAATTTCCAAAACAATTGTTGGCATTGTTTTTATCAAATACAGAAATGGCATCTCCTAATTGCCATTCTACCCCACGCCAGTCAGTACTTGGTTCAACAGGTAGCAAAATAGTACGCGTCTGCGGTGCATCGGCCGTAAAAGTCATCTTTACCGTTTCACCTAACTGGCTCTCACCACCTATGATTTCGTCATTACTACAAGCCGCCATTACCAACGTTACAGCAGCCAAGGGCAAAGTCCATAAAAAATTTCTTGTTTTCATTTGTCTCATACAATTTTTCACTAATCCCATACACTACTATAATCTTTCTCCTGCAATCCATCCCACCTGGTATTGGTTACATCACTTGCACACAATACACCTTCATTCTGCATTTCAATCATTTCACACTTAGGGGCTTCATAAGCCTCACGAACGTTCTCGCCGTTCATCATTACTTCTTTTTCCATGTCTTTTTATTTTGTTAGATATTAAATGCCGCAAATGTAGTGAATTTCAACAAACAAAAAATAAAAAGACAAAATATTTTTTTTGTTTTTATACAAAAAACGTCGGGAGACGCCGGCTTCCGCAGAAACCGGGCCTCCCGACCTGACATCAGAGAGAATAGATGAAGAAAAAAATATGAAATTGGTTAGGGTAAAGAAGTTCTATCACTCGATGTAACTGTCCAGCGCGCCGTTGTAGTCCACCTCCTTGGCGGGATAGACCCACGTCCACTGGTTGCCTTCCTCGGGCTTCACGCTGACGGCGAACTGGGCGTGGAAGCTGCCCGTGGGATGGGCGTGGCGCTCGATGGGCAGGCGCCAGCGCTTCAGGTCGAACCAGTCGAAGCCTTCGCCCCAAAGCTCGATGCGGCGGTAGAGCCTGACTTCTTCCAGCAGGTCGGCGCCCGTCTTGGTGCAGGCATACTGCGGGTCGCGGCCGCTGTCCTTTACCAGCGCCTGCATCAGGGCCTGCACGTCGGCGTCCATGCCGCCCAGGCGGCAGAGGGCTTCGGCCTCGATGAGGTACATCTCCGCAGAGCGGAAGTGATTGAGCTGGCCCACGCCGGGCTGGCCGGTGCAGAGAAACTTGAACTGCATGTAGGCGTAAATGAGACTCGAAGAGAAGAGCTTCGAGGCGTAGTCGCGGCGGGCGCGCTCCAGCAAAGGGCCGGCGGTGACGCGACCATTGGCCGTGTTGTAGGCATCGCCCTCCTGCGGGGCGAGGAACATGCGGCGGCGCACGTCGGTCGCAGGGATGCGGTCGTAGAGCTCCTTGCTGATGGCACAGGGATAACTGCGGCAGATGTTGGCGCTGGAGTTGCTGCCCTGCTGGGCGAAGAAGGAGAAGTAGTAGAGCGTCTGGTCGGGAGCGCTGTAGCTGCTCCAGATCCATTCGCTGTTGGGGGTGCTGAACCCGCCGTCCACGTAGTCGGCATTGCTCATCAGCGGATAGTCCTTGCGTGCCAGGGGGGCATACTTGGCGGCTGCGGCCCAGTCCTCGCGCGTCAGGGCGGCACGGGCATAGATGGCGTAGGCCACGGCAAGGTCGGGGCTGTGGTTGTCGTCGCGGGGGCGCGTCAGGCCGCTGCGCGTATAGCCGTCGATGGCGGCGTCGAGGTCGGTATAGATCTGCGTGTATACTTGCGCCAGGGTCGAAGCGGGCAGGTCGCCGTCCGACGTGTCGATGCGCAGGGGCAGGCCGCGCGAGGCGCCCTGGTTGCTGTCCGCCCAGCGGTGGCAGTAGAGCTGGCTAAGCATCAGGTAGGCGTAGGCACGGACGGTGAGCGCCTGTGCACGGATGAAGAGCCGTTCTTCTTCCGCCCCCACAGCCTTGTCGATGTTGGCCAGGATGCGGTTGGCGTTGCCCACGAGCTTATAATAGTAGAACCACGGATAGTAGCAGTAGAGCACGGAGTTACGTTCCATGTACGTGGCGTTGATGATGGGCGCCCATCCCGTCAGGTTGCACTTCTGGAAGTCGTTGCCCGGATAGTTGCCATACCAGGTCTTGATGGTTCCCTCGCCGTTGACGCCCTGCTGTCCGAGGTATTGCTGGGTCATCATGAGGCAGAGTCCGTTGACGGCCATGCGGGCGTTTTCGGTCGTTTCGAAGACGGTGCCCGTGTCGGTAGACGATTGCGGCAGGGTGTCGAGGTAGTCGGCCGAACAGGCAGACAGCAGCGCTGCCGCGGCGGCCAGGAAAAATCTATTTTTCAGTTTCATACGAATTCGGTGTTTACGGTTTTACAAAGTCACACTCACTCCCACGGAGAAGATGCGCGGCGTCACGAGGTAATTGCCCTGTCCGCCAGAGAAAGACTGCTGGGGGTTCATGCCCTGTCGGGCGGTGAAGGTCCAGAGGTTCTCGCAGTTGACGTTCAGTCCCATGGCCTGGAGTCCCATGCGGGTGACCCACGCCTGCGGCAGGCGGTAGGCCAGGGTGATGTTCTTCACCACCAGATAGTCGGCCGAAGTGAGCCAGCGGGAAGAGACGGCATTGTTGTCCGAGCTCAACGTACTGTTGATTTGCGGAATGCCGTCCTTCCGGATGCGGTCGGGCGAATGTTCGTCCATTCCTTCGGGAGCCTTCGCCCACGACTGCATGATGTCGGCATGATAGTTGCTCGGGCTGGTGCCGGTAGTCATCAGCGACTGGTAGACACCGTCCATCGTCTTTCCGCCCAGCGAATATGTGAAGAGAGCAGAGAGAGTGAGCGATTTGTAGCCGATGGTGCCCGTAAAGCTGCCATACACCGTGGGGAGGGCCGATCCGTGGAATTCCCGCTGGCCGTAGGTAGTGTTGGTCACGTAAGGAACGCCGCCAATCACCGTTGCCTTTTTGGTAATGTCAACGCCGCTCTGTTTGTTGCCCAGCGTCGTGCCGTCGGGCAGGGTGACGTAATAGTCCTTCAGATTGGCTTTGTAGAGCGAATTGCCCGTCAGCTGGTCCACGCCTTCGAAAGTGTAGGTGAAGAATTCGTAACGGCTCTTGCCTTCGACAATCTTGTAGGGACCGGAGATGATGCCGTCCTTGTTCTGATCGGGCAATTTCACGATCTTGTTCTTCAACCAGGTGGCGTTGGCCGCCAGGTTAATGGTCCAGTTCCGGTTGCGGAAGACGTCGACGTCGGTGTTCACCTCGATGCCGCGATTGGAGATGGTTCCCAGGTTGCGCGTCACGGTCGACTCGGCGGCAGAGGTCGAAGTGCCACCGGCCGAAAGAGGCAGGTAGATGTCGAACAGGAGGTCTTTGTTGCGCTTGTCGAAATACTCGGCACTCAGGTTCCAGCGATCGAAGAGGCGTGCCTCAACGGCCACACCGTAGGCCTCACCTGTTTCCCACTTCAGGTCGTAAGAGTCGTTCTGCGTCAGGTAGAGCGCTCCCTTATGCGCGTTCTGCTCCACGGAGTAGAGGCTCATGTAGGCGTAGTATCCGGCTCCGGCGTCGTTGCCCACCTGGCCGTAGTTGGCGCGCAGCTTCAGGTCGTTCACCCAGCTGACATCCTTCATGAAATCTTCTTCACTGATGATCCAGTTGGCTCCCACGCTGCCAAAGTTACCCCAGCGGTTGTCCGGATGGAAACGCGAGGAACCGTCGCGGCGGAAAGATACTTCGAGATTGTAGCGGTCGCGGTAGTTATAGCGGATGCGTCCCAGGTAGCTTTCCGTGCGGTAGTTGTTCTCGTAGCTGTCCAGGCTGGTCATCTCGGTGAAGTTGCTGAAATTGGGACGTCCGGCAAAAATCTGCGACGTCTTGAATCCATACAGAAAATTATAGTTATAGGAGAAATTCTCGTGCGCCAGCAGCACGTCCAGCAAATGCCCGCCGAAGAGATGCGTCCACTTCAGCTGCTGTTGGAAGGTGTAGCTCTTGTAGCGGTAGAGTTCACGGCGTCCGCGGCCGTTGCTACCCTTTCCGTTGCCGATGACGGCGTTGTCGTAAGCCGTATTGTCCGACTGACTCAGGTTCATGTCGCCCTTTACGGTGAACGTGAAATCCTTCAGGAACTTGACGTCCATATAGGCGATGCCCTGCAACGTATTGCGCACGGTCTCGTTCTTGTCCAGTTCGTTTTCCCATACCACGTGGCGGTCGGCATACTGATTGCGGGTAGCTATCTCAACGCCCTTGTCGTCGGTGTAGTAGCCGGGATCGTACTGTCGCTGCCCGTCGGCCGTCAGGCGGTAAGAGCCATCGGCGTTATGCAGATGCACAGGGTAAATGGGCGCAATCTGGCGGCAATACATGAAGGCATTAGTGAACGACGCATCCTGGTCGCCGGCCGTAATCTGGGAATTCTGATGGCTGCCCGACAGGTTGACTCCCGCCTTCAGCCACTTCACCGGGGTGAGGTTGACGGAGACACGGGCCGACAGGCGGCTGAAGCTCGAGTTGCGTACATAGCCTTCTTCGTCGAGGTAACCCAGGGAGAAGTAATAGTCGCTCTTCTCGTTGGCGGCATTCCCGCTGAAGAGGTACTCCTGACGGTGGCCGTTGCGGATGGCCGCCTTGTACCAATCGAGATCTTCAGCGTAACCGGGCAATATCTGCACGCCTGCAGCTAGGCGTCCGTCAGCATCAAACAGCTCTTTGTCGGGCTTGTTGAAAATGTTCAGGTAAAGCTGCTCGCCAATCAAATTTTCGCTAGCATAGCGGGCTGCCACGTCGGGAGCGTCGCCTGCGGAAATGCGGGCGTTACGCAGGTTCTGCCAGCTGGCTTCCATAAACTGCCGCGCATCCGTACGGGCATATTCCTTGATGCCTCGCGTGTAGATACCCTGATTCACCTTCAGATTGAAACTCAGCTTTCCAGCCGTACCTTTCTTGGTGGTAATCAGAATGACACCATTCGAAGCACGATTACCATAAAGAGCGCACGAAGCGGCATCTTTCAGCACAGACATACTTTCAATATCAGCAGGATTGATGTCGGCGATACTTCCGCTGAAGGGAACGCCGTCCACCACATACAGGGGCGAGCTGGAACCGTTCACCGTCCCGATGCCACGAATACGGATCTCAGGCGAGCTGCCCGGCGCTCCGTAAGTGCTGTTGATCTGCACACCTGAAGTGCTTCCTTCCAAAGCGGAAGTAACGCTCGAAGCAGGGCGCAGCTCGATCTGCTTCTGATCGACAGAAGAAATAGCTCCCGTCAACGACGAACGTTTGGCCGTACCGTACGCCACCGTAACAAGCACTTCATCAAGCACTTGCTGATCGCTCTCCAACACAACTTCCACGCGGTCGCTCACCGGCACCTCACGTGTCTTCATACCAACGAACGAGACTACCAGCATCTTGGCTGAAGCCGGTACATTGTCCAAGGCAAACTTGCCATCCACGTCCGTCACTGTACCTTGCGAGGCTCCTTTCACCAGCACCGAAGCGCCGATAACAGGCTGTCCGTCTTCCGCAGAAGTAACCACGCCCGTTACTTGCCTCACTTGTGCCCAAAGCGCTCCCGCACCCAGGCACACACACATAATCAATGTCAAAACTCTCTCTTTCATAAAATCACAAAATAGCGTATTGATAGTATAGATGGTTAATCTTGTCAAAATCCAGCCATTGCATCGCTTAGTGATGACTTTCGACGGCAAAATTATAGGATAACGCACAAGCGGACAAGCAAACCCGATGTACATAAGAAAGAGAAACAAATCACTGTTTTTCAAATGGATAAATAGCTAAACGATAATGTACACGATGTACAAATAACAGCAGACGTCCTCCAAAAGCAAAAAAATAGAGCTTCACGAGGAAGTTTCAGACTTTCTGTATATATTTGCAATAATTATGAGAAAAGTCCTGTTATTCCTTTTGTTTGCCTCATGGCTAAGTGCGTGCAACCACCGCCACGAAGAATTCCCGAGCTTATTTTGGGACAGCATTGCCCTGCACGACTCCGTTCTATTACCAGACAGTCTGCTCGACAAAGGGCTACAGCAGGCCATAGAAGCAGACGATTCGCTTCACATCAGCCTCATCTATTTCTTCAAAGGAAAAAAGCTGCATCAGGATTTCTTCCTGCTACGCGCTCAGGAGTGTTACGAGAAAGCCCGCCAGTACCTCCCCACTCCATCACCGTCGCGCCTGCAAATGGAGCTGGACATCGCGCAAGCTGACTTTTGCCGCTTCAATCATTTCGCCTCACAAGAGACACGCCTCTTGAACAAAGCCCTCGACAAGGCCTTGCAAGAACAGGACAGCCTGATGCTGGTACGCATCGGACTTATCCGAAGCAGCCGCTCCAAAAGCAAAAAAGAATTTGACCAAGCCTTGGCAGAACTACGCATGGCCGACCAATACGCCGCTTCCGTCAGCATTGAAAAGCAAGCTGAACTACAAGCCGAAATGGCCGTAGTCCATCTCTATATGGAGCAACCCGACTCCGCCCTGGCAGACATCGAACGTGCTATCGCCACAGGTGCGGGGCGACAGAATTTCTACCGAACCTTCTGCAAAGGCATCCGCTTCCACATCGCCCGCAACGACTCGGCACACTACTACTTCCGCCAAATAGCCGAAATGTATCCCCTGTCTCGCAAAACGGATGCCTACCGCTATATGTCCGAAGCCCTATACCATCGCGGTGAAAACCTCAAAGCTTTTGACTTCTTGCGCGAACACGTGCGCTATCGCGACTCGCTCGATGCTGATAAAAAAGCCGAACTATTGGACAAAGTACACGCCATCAGCGAATATCGCAAGCAACAACAACAGATCGAAAGAAGTGAAAGCCAACTGACACGTCGCATACTACAAGTCTACCGTCTGGCTATTCTCGTTGGCTTTCTCATCATTTTGTGGGGAATCTACTACATCTACACCCGCCGCCGTCAAGCCTTGCTCAACCGCGACCTGATGCAAGCACAACTATCCCGACAGGAAATGGAAATACGCTATCTGAAAGAACAGGAAGCAAAGGAACAACTCGAAAACGCCCAACTAACCCAGAAGATAGAATACTTTAAGCAGCTGAACGAAATCACCATTCCCCTGCTCATGCGCAGTCGAAACCAGGCAGGCGCCCTTCACCTTTCCCAAGAAGACTGGCAAACTTTACGCAATAATACTGACGCTTGCTTCGACTACTTCACCCGACGTTTACGAACAACTTATCCACAACTAACGGATGAAGAGATTGACTTTTGTTGCCTGGTGAAAATGGAACTTCCCTTGGCCATATTGGCAGAAATCTACCACATAGCCAAGGGAAGTATATCACGTAAGAAAATGCGCCTGAAAGAAAAGATTGGCATTACCGACACCAGCTTCGATGAGTTTGTTACGGGGTTCTGATCTCCCCTTACTCACCGCCTTTCATATCTTCAAAGTATGTGTCGAGCAACGACTTGGCAGCTACAAACGAGGTCAGGTTGCCTTGCAGAACCTGTTGCTCACGATCGGCCAACAAAGCTTCGATCTTTGGATTGTGATAGAAGCTATCGCGCAGGTGCTCGTTGATGCTTTCGTACATCCAATACTTGCTCTGCTCGTTGCGGCGATAGACAAAATAACCGTTCTCCTTCACGAAGTCAATATATTTATAGACCATGTCCCAAATCTCCTTTACACCCAAGTTATAGAAACCTGAATAGGTCAGCACTTGGGGTGTCCATCCACTCTCGGGAGCAGGGAAAAGATGGAGGGCATTGCGGAACTGGGCAGCAGCCAAACGGGCGCGTTCGATGTTGTCGCCATCGGCTTTGTTGATGACAATGCCATCGGCCATCTCCATGATACCACGCTTGATGCCCTGCAACTCGTCACCCGTACCTGCCAACTGGATGAGCAGGAAGAAATCGACCATTGAATGGACAGCCGTCTCACTCTGCCCTACACCCACGGTCTCGACAAAAATCTTATCATAGCCGGCAGCTTCGCAAAGGATAATGGTTTCGCGCGTCTTGCGTGCAACTCCTCCCAACGACCCTGCCGAAGGGCTGGGACGAATAAAGGATTTCGGATGGACAGAAAGCTTCTCCATACGAGTCTTGTCGCCCAAAATACTGCCCTTGCTACGCTCACTACTGGGATCAATGGCCAACACGGCCAACTTTCCTCCATATTGTTCGAGGACATGAAGTCCGAAAACATCGATAGACGTACTCTTACCAGCACCTGGCACACCACTGATGCCAATGCGGACAGAATTGCCCGAGTAGGGAAGGCACTTCTCGATAACCTCCTGAGCCACGGCCTGATGCTCAGGCTTTACACTCTCGACCAAAGTCACAGCCTGACTTAAAACAGTGACGTCACCTTTCAGGATGCCGTCCACATAGTCGGCCACGGTCAGTTCGCGTTTCTTACGCCGCGGACGGTTCTTCAGATAAGGATTCACGGACGAGGGTTGCTCAACGCCTGCGTTGACGGTCAAGCCCTTGTATTCAGCACAGTTTTCAGGATGTTCCATGGTTATTTGGCTTTAATGTTGATTTCTACTTTCGGCTGCGTAGGATCGTTCGTAATCAGCAACAGACGCAAGTGACGACGATGTTTGCCTATATTTTTCTTTGTAACAGAAACACGCAAGCGGGTGGATTCACCAGGTTGGAGGACGGTCTTCTTCAAGCTGACGCCCACCGCTGGGTGAAACACCTGAAGCTTACTGATCTGAAGAGGCGAACGCCCTGTATTGGTCACGGTAATGTCTCGCCGCGCACGTTTCTTCTTCGCCAAATCGCCGCTCAAGTCGATGTCCTCGGCCGAAAGGCGAATGGCAGGAGCATTCAGGCGCTCTGTCTCCGTCAACCCAGAAAAATCAGGTAAAAGGATAGCAGAAACGGGCAGTTCATTCTCCTCACTGACTTTATCGCCCAAAAAGCGAGAAAGGTAAACAGACGACTGGGTCAAACCCAAATCGGTCAGTTTCTCAGAGTTCAATGTCAAGGTCAGTGTACCACGTTCGCCCTGCTGCAAGACCTCAGGTTCGGCCTTCATCTCCAGATAGGGTGGCAAGTGCATCAGGACAGGTTCATAAGGCTTGTCGGAGAGGTTTACCACACTGAGATATACCACAGGATGCTCGCCATGCTGCACGTCAGGGAAGTTTATCTCGTTTTGGTCGATGCGTATTTGTCCTACCAGATAGGGATGGGTACGGGCAAAGTCCTTGATTTCCGTCACCACCTCACCATCGAACTTCAGATACACCAAATTAGGGGATGCATTGGTGAATATAGCCACGGCCTTCTGAAAATGTCCCAACGCTTCGGCATCGAAAGTCACTTCCACCGTTCCCTTATCGCCAGGCGCGATGGGGGTCTTTGTCCAGCGGGCGGCCGTACAGGCACAATCGGGTTCCACCTCGGAAAGCACCAAAGGCTCGTCGCCCGTATTGGTGATGGTGTACTGCACGGTTACAGGACGCTTCCATTCAATCTGCCCCAAGTGTTGCATTTGGGTGCTCGAAGTGAAGCGTGCCTGTGCCGAAAGCGTAGCCGTCAACCCCATGCTCAAAGCAATTATCGCAAAAAATCGTTTCATCTATTTCGTCTTTATCTTTATTACTTGCCGCAAATTTACAAAATTCAAGCCGAAGAAACATCCTGCTCTACATATTTTAGGCAAGTTTTTGGTTTCCCTACTCATTCCTTCACCTGCAGAGGTGTACCAGCCGAGGAATGGGCAGCCATCTCAGGCGCATAGGCGCATTGGACGGTAGCAAGTCCCGATTGGTAGGTGCCGACTTGCGAAACACGGCAGCTGTACTCCAATACGTAGGTACCCTTGCCCAGGTGGTCGAAGAAGAAACGCGTCGAAGCATCCTTCGTCTCAGCATAGTAACCGAATCCTCCTGTCCAGCGGTAACCCGAGAGCGTGGCGGTCGGCTCGAGGCAGGCGGCACGGCTGTCCTTCAGCTGAACGTAATCCATGGCGCGGTCGAGGCGGAGCACAAGGCGGATGACCAGCTTGTCGCCTACGCGAAGGCCGCCTTCCTTTTCCAACGGATGGAGTTCCGAACGGCCAAAGGCTGTTTTACGCTCGACAAAGCATTGCTTTTCGATGGACAAACCAGTGCTTTGTGCTCGGACATCGGCCACGGGCGAAAGATACTGAGCATAGACGGCTCCCCAAGCCATGCCTTCGTCGTGTTTCTCCACTTCGAGGGTACGGGCGTTGAGGGCGGCGTTGCCTTCCTCGTAAGTTTCCTTGATGTATCCCAAGCCTTGCAACGAGCGGGCGGAAGCGTCAGTAGTACGGAGGCGTTCATGCCCCAAGGTGAGAGTGACGTCGCCACGGTCGGCCAGCCAGTTGCGACCGTTGCACAAGAGGGCATAGATGGCGTCTGCCGAGGCGACGGGCGTATTCCATTGGGTCGTCTGCTTCTGCTTCAGCAACCAGCGTTTCATCTCTTCCATAATAGTAGCGTTGCCTTCGAAGCGCGACAGGGCTTCCATGGCGGCCACGTGGGTGGTGACGGGCATCATGCCCCAGCTATAGTAGCTGTCGTTGAAGGCGAAGTGGGCGCCCATCGTCTTTTCCTGCACAAGGTGCTCCTTGAGTGAGGCTTCGAAAGCTTGGGCATCGGCCTTGCGCCCTGCAGCTTGCAGGATGACGGCGGTTTGCGCCTTGCGTTGTATGGAGGCCGTGGTCAGCTGGCGGGGCAGAAGCGAGAGGAAGTAGTTGTGTACCTCCTTGTCAGCCTGCTTCATCGCGTCGGCATCCATAGCCAGCAGATAAAGGTAGTCGAAGGCATCGGCCGAAAGGGCGGTTATCTGCGTGCCCTTGCGTTCGGCTTCGCGCAGGCGTTTGTACTCCTTGAGGGCTTCCTGATGCAGGTAGGCAAAGGCACGTTGCTTCATCGCCGAAGCATCGGCGTCGAGCGGGCTGCCTGTCAGCAGGGGCAGGCGCACAAGCAGGGTGGTGATGTAGGTGGTAATGTCACGACTGCTGCCCATACCTTTGTACCAGCTCCAGGCGCCGTCCTCGCCTTGCAATTCCTTCAGGCGGGTAAGGACCGAGAGAGTGAGGTTGCGTTGGCGGTTGGCGTCGAACAGCTGTACGAGGCGTTGCATGCGCTCCGTATCCGAAGTGGCTTCGGCCAGCCAGGGCGTTTCACTCAACAACATATTTTTCAAATCCTCATTTTGCTCCAGACGGCTGAGGAAGGTTTCCTTGCTCTGCCCGCTGGCTTGCCAAGCCTCGATGACTTCGCGGATGCGAGGTTGCGACTGGGCGATGGCGGCGGCCAAGGTGTTGGCATAATAGACTACGGCCCACGAGATGGCATTCTCGCCGTCGGGTTGCGTCAAGGAAGGCAGGGCCTGTATGGCCATCCAGGCAGGGTTGCCCGTCACCTCGACGGTCAGGCGCCGTTGGGTGGCAGTGGAGCTGTTACGGTTGAACAACGTATCGAGGCGGAGCGTGCAGGCATCGTTGCCCTTCAAGTCGAAGGTCAAGGTTTCCGTCACATACTCCTGATTGCTGAGCACGGGGAGAACATGCTGCTCGCCGTCGCTGAAGTTACCTCCATCGGCCGTGAGACGTACGCCCAGCAGGGGATAACGGTCGTCCACATTGAAGGCGAAGCCGACGGCGGCGTTGCGGCCGGCTTCCGCTTCAAACTTTTCGCGGCGGGTCAGGATGACTTTTTCGGTTGTGGGGTCGAACAATTGTAATGTCACACGCCCTTTTATCGTGCCCTCGGTCAGGTTGCTCACCGTGGCGGCCACCTGAGCCTGGTCGCCCATGCGGAAAAAGCGCGGCAGGTTGGGGCGCAGCATGAATTCCTTGGCGCTGACAACCGATGCTTCGAGCAAACCTGTCTGCATGTCCTTCGTATGGGTATAGCCGCGGAAGTTCCATCGGGTCAGGCTTTGCGGCAGGGTGAAGGCCACAACCACTTCGCCCCGTTCGTTGGTGCGGAGCTGGGGATAGAAGAAGGCCGTCTCGGCAAAGTTGGTGCGGAGGTCGGCATCGGGTTGGAGGGTTTCGGCGGTATTCACCACTTCTTCTTCAAACAAGACATCGTCGGCCGTAGGAGGTGCGTAGGGGACTTCCACGGCAAGGCCAGCTTCTTCCTTCGTGTTGAAGATAGCGTTGGAGGCAGACTTCTGCAAGACGGTTCCTCCTACCAAGGTGGGCGTCCGGCTGGAACCGTATCCTACGACGAGAGCGTCATCTCGTATCTCTATGACCTGGGGTACCAGCCACGGCGAGCAGAAGCGATCGAACGACCAGCCAGGTATTTTCCAGTCGGGTATCGTGAAGTAGGGCGACAGATAGAGGCGACTGGCCGTATTCAGACGCACATTGCGCCAGTCGAGTTGCGGAGCAAAGAAGACTCCCCATGACTGACGGTTGGGATAAAGCTTGTCGAGCGAAGCGTCGTACATCAACGCCAGCATCTCGGCCGAGGCGGGCAGGCCTTCGGGCGTAGTCACCACAAGACGCCATTCTTCCTCCTGACCAGGACGCAGGCGGTCGCGGAAGACTTCCCACTTCATCTGCAGGGTGCGATTGGGCTGGATGCGCTTCAAGAAAGCGGTTCGGCTATACAGCTCGCCTTCCTTCAGGGTGTTGAACAGGAGCGTGACGCTTTCGTCGTAACTGTCCAAGTAAGGCATCTCGACGCACATCAGGGTGTCTGAGAGTTGCAACAGGCGGCTCTCCACGCGCTTTCCACCTGTAAAGACATCCATCCACACCCAAGCGTCCTTGAACGAAGTACCTAGGCAAAAAGAGGCCTTTTCGCCAGCAGCCACCTCCATATTCCGTTCGTGGAAGAAGAAAGGAGAGTGGACAGGCGGACGGCGGTCTTCTTTCGAGAAGAGGACGAACGAAGCGGTACTCTCCACCCGATGGCCCAACGAGTCGGTAGCCCATGCCGTCAGGCGATAACGGCCTGAAGGTACATTATGCCAAGTGTCTGAAGGATTATTCTTGCCTGTGAGACATCGCCCGCTCAAGGTGGGCTTGGCATCCTTTGTTATCAATTCTCCATCTTCCGTTTCAGGCTCGATACGCCAGTCAGCAATCAGTGTGAGGGGCGACATTTGGGGATTGGAAGCATGAATCATCCATTGGGTAGTGTCTTCCTTGCACACTTGCGTGGGGATGGATGGGTTCAGGTTGAATGCCTGCGAGCTGGCCGAAAGAGTGTAGGAGGCAGTTTGCGTTTCGCCTGCCTCGTCGGTAACGGCCGCTTCTACTTCGAAAGTATAACCTTGTCTGACTTGCCAGGGCTGAAGAGCCTTTGCCACTTCGCCTTCCAAATGGATGTCGATGGCAAAGCGACCTTGCGCATCAAGCCGAACAGTGTCGGCCTTCAGCATTTTGTCCGTATTCAGATAGCCACGCAGGCGGTCATATCGTTTTAAGCTCCAGGCCAGTGGCATCTCCTGAACAGAGGCCCCACTGAAAGCCTTCACTTCGCCACGAAGAGTTACTGTCTCGCCCAGACAATAGGGAATGGTGACGGGCTGGAAGGTGATTTCGAACGTCGGGCGCTTGTACTCTTCCACCTGGAAGCGGGCGGCACCCAATATATATCCTTGGGCACGCACCATGAACTGACCGTTCAGACAAACGGAAGGCAGAGCAAAGTCAACGGTAAAGGAACCAAACTCATTGGTTTGTACACGTCGGGTGGCTATTTGTTTGAGGTTGGCATCGAGCAGTTCCAGGCTCACCCATTCGCCCTCTACCACTTGGGCACTGTTTTTTCCTTTATTATATACAACTCCTTTCAAGTAAACGGTCTGACCAGGGCGATAAATGCTTCGGTCGGTGAGGAGCGAAAGTTCGTAGCGATTATCGGTCGAGGTTCGTGACAAGCGGCTCAAATACACACCTGTAGAAGGCAATGCCGTGTCTGTTCCTTTACTAAGGGTATAGCAGGTGTTATAGTCATACTTTTCAAGAGTCACAAGGGCTTTTCCCTGCTCGTCGGTCACGACTTCTTTCAGCAGGCGGCGGTTCTCTTCGTCGCTCGATGAATAGAAGCAGACGCAGACGCCCCCTTCAGCATGGCCACTACGACCGTCGAGTGTGGTCACTTCTATCTGTCCTTCGCCCAAGTCGAGCGTCAGGGCACGCAGGCGGCTCACAGGCAAGAGGCAACGGCTCGTGCGGCCATTCTTGGCTTGAGGAACGACTTCCACAACATAGACACCCGCCTCCTGAGGTACAGGCAAGGGCAGGTTTGTGATGCTCTCCAGATAAGGAAGATCAGCCTCCGACTTATGTTCAGCAGGCAAAGGATTCAAAGTGAGTTGCCGACTATAGACTCGGCGAGGCGACAAGCTACGGAAAGTCTTATCGTTATTGCAATCATAGCGAGTAGAATAGCCACTCAGGTTCGTGGCATAGATATTCAATGTGACAGGTGCATCCATCGTACGATAGCGCACGCGCAAATCCAAGGTATCGCCTGGATAGCCTATACCTTCGGCAGAAATAGCCAGTTGCGGGCGCAAGAGTTCAGCACGGAGTTGCTTCACTTGCCCGATGCGCGCATAGGAAGCATAGCGGCGAATAGCCTCATCGCACAGGCGGATGGCCTCGCCCACACTTCGTCCTTCCCCTCCACGGCTCATCCATTGGGCCTTACGCAGGTAAACTTCGGCACACAAGGGACGATCGGTATAGCGAGTCATCAATTCGTCAAGAGCTTGCAGGTAAGCAGCCTCATCCTGCGAAGCACTACCATTCTTCCACTCCCAATAATCGAGCGTGGCCAGCAGGCAAGCATCCGCTCCGTCAGGGCGAGCAGCATAGGTATCCATCATCTGTTGGTAGAGGGTAGCGATGCGTGTTTGCATCAAGGAGTCGGCTCTCGCTCCCGTCATGGATTTCAACGCACTGATGGCCCTACGCGCCAGCAGGTGATAGAGGTCGTGACTGTAGTAAGCACTCTGTTCGCCCTGCTCCACAAAAGGCTGATAGCCGTCTGTCGAGGTCTTGATGAGCCTATCGACATCGTGGGTCGAAGCCAGAGCATGAGCATCCACTTTCTCCACAAATTGACGAGGTGTCCATTCGCGAACGTCAGTTGGTTGTTTGTCCGTAGCCAAGTCTGTTCGTGCGGCAATGACACGACGGTTATTCTGCCAATAGCCGGCATATTCGCTCGCCAAGATCGAATGAAGGATGGCACGGTCGGTTTCATTTGTTTCCGTAGCGGCCCATTGCTCCATCTCGTTCAGGCGTGTATAAAGACTGTCTGGAGTCAGACGCTCCTGAAAAGCAGCCCGACAGAGATAGGCCTTCAGCAGTTGTGGCGAGTTTTTTTCGGCCAATGCTTTCTGGCAGATTTCACCTGTCAAATTCACGACTGTCTGTGGCAGACTCTTTTTTTGTGCCTGCTCCACTTGCTTCCATAATTTTTCGTACGATTGTGCCTGGGCGCATATCCCCCATCCAAGGAGCATGCTCCACAAAGCAATCTTGCAGATACATTGTAAACCTCTCATAAACATTTCCCTTTCATTCGTTCTCTAATAGATGTCTGTTCAGTTTTTGAATATATTACTTAGAACAAAGAAAAGGATTAAAGTTTAAACAACCGTATCTTTTAACTGAAAAAGTCTGAAAATAAAGAAGAAATAGGGAAGCACGCTTCATGCGTAGCTGTGCATGCCTCCCAAAAGGAAATTGACACCAAAATAAGTAATCAGCACACAAAAAAAGGCCACCACACTGAATACGTGGAAGAACAACGGACGGCGGAAGCAGGGCAACGAAGCAGGATGGAGCGCCAGGGCATAGACAAGCATCGTGACCAGCGCCCACACCTCCTTGGGGTCCCATCCCCAGTAGCGGCCCCACGACACATTGGCCCACACGGCTCCGATGAAGATGCCTGCCGCCAGCAGGAAGACGGCCGGATAGAGCAGCAGGCGGCTCACCACCTGAAGGCGCTCCACCTGAGCTTCACACTCCCTGCGCGAAGCAAGCAGAACCAGTGCCGCTACCCCATTGAGCATGACGAAGGCCAGCAGGGCGTAGGCCACCATGATGACCGCCACATGCACACTGAGCAGGGGCGAGGCAAGGACAGGCATCAGTTGGCCCACCTGCGGATTGCGTTCGCCCAGCATGGACACCACCAACGCCAACCCACACACCAGGAAGCCCAAGGGAAGTGTCAAAGGCAGGCGACGATAGAAGACAAGGGTGAGCAGGGCGGCACAAAAGGCCAGCAGGTGCATCGTTTCGTGCCCGTTGGACATGGGCAGGTGGCCGCTCACCAGGCCACGAAGCACCATCAGGCCTGCCAGCCAACAGGCCATCAGAGCCAATACGCCCAGCAGTACACGACTTACCCCTCGCCTCTCCCGCCGATGAAGCATCAGGCAGCGGACAGAATAAACAAAGGAGAAAAGTCCCAGCACGACAGAGGCCACGGCCAGCGGAAAGCTATCGTTCACCTGGTTATAGACCCGCTCGGCACGAAAGCGGAGGTCAGAAGGCAGCAACGCCCCACCCACGCGCTGCTGGTAGCGGCCTATCTTGCCCACCAGCCGCTCCACCTCCGTAAAGTGTTTGCGCGCCACCTGCTCGGCCACGTAGTTCATCGCCCCACGCACGAAGGTGCCTTCTTCGAGGGGCATGTCGCGCGGCAGGCGGTCGGCCAGGGAGAGCCACTCCAGGCGGGAAGCATCGGCCGACGACGGGGGCATATAGGGAAAGATGCGCCACGCCGCCCCTGTCGCCACGCTACTCACCAGGCTAAACTTCTCGTTGGCCTCGCCCACGGCCTTCGCGTCGGCCATAGAAGCGTCGGCCAAGGCTTCGGCATCGAGTCGGTAGCCATCAGG
This sequence comes from Caecibacteroides pullorum, assembly GCF_019239235.1. Classification (GTDB taxonomy): domain Bacteria; phylum Bacteroidota; class Bacteroidia; order Bacteroidales; family Bacteroidaceae; genus Bacteroides; species Bacteroides pullorum. Next base: position 155,363 of record NZ_JAAZTS010000004.1, read on the forward strand.
GCCAAAGAAGTCCTGCAACGAGGCATAGCCCCCCTCCACCCCCAGCAGGCGGCGCACGTCGGCACTCTTCACGCGGATGCACGGCTCGCGCTTCCAGTCGTCGTAGTAGAAGAACCAACCCGTCAGCACCTGCTCGGCTGTGAGGCCCCGATACGTGGGCTTGCCACAGAGCTTCATGGTGAAGTCCTTGGCCAGCGTCTGCAGGGGGCAGACGCGGTCGTTGTAGTAGACATAGAGCCGACCGAAGCAAGCAGCCGTCTCGCGCGGCAAGGTGCGCGGCAGGTCTTCGGCCGCCCGCACGAAGGGAGCGGCCAGCAAGAGGCCTGCCACGCCCGCCGACCGAAGCGAAGGATGGCGGAGCAGGCGTCGGAACCCGCTCTGAGGCTCAAGGAAGAAGGCCAGGGCCGAAAGCAGCAGGAAGGCATAGCCCGCATAGCTGAGGCCGATGCCCCAAGGGTCGCAGGCCACGGACAAGGTGACGCCCTGTCCGTCGGAGTCGTAGCCCGACTGATAGAAGCGGTAGCCCTCATGGCGGAAGATGCGGTTCATGGACACCTCGCCCTGATGCACTTCATCGCCTGCGGCCAGCGTGAAGCGGCTCACGAAGTCTTTCGGTGCCGATGTGCCCGCATAATACTCCACCCTGAACTCCTCCAGCGAGAGGCGGAAGGGGAAGGCCGCCGTCCGCCCCTCGGACAGGGTAAAGGCCTCCACCGCCTCGCCCTGCCGCAAGTGTACGCGCCCCTGTACGCCCCACACGTGGGTGACCAGCGCCCCCAGCAGGATGAGCGCCAAGGAGAGATGAAACAGAAAAGCAGCCCGACGCTTCTGCACCCGACGGCGCCACAGATAACCCATACCCGTAACGGCCATCAGCGCCCAGCAGGCCACGAACCAGGGCGAGCCATAGACGTGGCGCACGACAAAGGGAGTGCCCCACACCTTCTCCACACACGTGGCGGCCATCAATACACAGACAAGCAGGCCCAGCAGGCCGAAGGAAAGATTTCGCAAGATTTTCATACCAGAAAAGAGTTTATAGGAAAAACAGTGCTTTCCACCACAGAAAGCACTGCTTTACACAGACGAACTCTATGTTTTAATCTGTGCAAAGCAGTGTAATCAGTGAAGCGTGGAGCCATCAGATGGAGTCGATGAACTTCACCACCGCCTCGCGGTCCTCTTTCGAGAGCTCGCGGAACTTCTGGACGGTGTAGTAGGCATCGCTCTGCTCGCTGGTGCCGTGCCACATGATGGCCTCCATCGTGGTGCGCGCACGGCAGTCGTGCAGGCGGTCGGCATACTCGGCCCCTGTGCAACGCTGGTGCAGGCCGCGCCCCCAGAGCGGCGTGGTGCGGCACCAACCAGTGCGGATGTCGTTCACCATGTGAAGTTTGTGCTGCACCATGTCGGTGTAGGGCCAAATCTTCTGATGCGGATAGCGTGGCAGTTGCTTGGCCTTGTCGCCTGTGAAGAAGCGGGCAGGGTCGCGTATCTCGTCGTCGCCCGTCGTCCAGGTGGGCTTGTGGCAGTAGGCGCAACCTATCTCCGAGAAGAGTTCCTTGCCGCGGAGCACGTCCTCGTCGTCCACATTGCGGGCGGCAGGCACGGCCAGGCCCCGATGCCACACCATGAGGTCGATGTAGTCCTGGTCGCTCACTTCGACGGGCAGCGTCTTCGACGTCAGGTAGTTGTAGATGTTGTCCGCCACGTTGTCCGTGAACCATTCAGGGTGTTCCTCGGGTGTGGACACCTTGGCGATGTAGCTGGGAAAGCCCGCCTGAATGTCAGGGTCCTGCGAAGCATATTGGGCGTAGGAGCCTGCCGCGTCGAGGTAATGGAAGCGGCGGTCGCTGCGCGTGGCGTTGGTGATGTTCCAGAAGGCATTGGCACCCGCCGCGTCCTGCAAGGGGCCACGGCTCAGGGCGTAGGTATAGCGGTAGGGATACTTCGTACCGTCGCCACCCTGAGCGGTGTTGGCATACTGCCCCGTCCAGTCGCCGTTGGCGAAGATGTTTGGGTTCAGGCCATTGGGCAGGTAGCCGTCCTGCTCCTGCTTGGCGTACTCGGCTTTGAGGTCCTCGTCGCTGATGGCATCGAGCAGGCCCGTGCCATAGATGCCGATAGTGGACTCCAGACGCACCTCGTACTCGCCCACGTCGTAGCCGCGGTTGGCCACGTAGATAGCACTCCTGGGGATGTCCACCTCGGGGTAGCGCAGCTGGTAGGTCTCGCCGTCGGGAAACTTGTTGCCGAAGGCGTCGGTATATTCATGCCAGGTGATGGTAATCTGCGACTCGTCGAGCGGCGCCTTGAAGGGGGCCACGGCATAAGTTTGCGGCATGCCTGCCAGCCAGGGCACATAGGCCTCGGTCTCGGGGTTGTAAACCACCAGCAGATAGCCGTTTCCTATCTCGTTGGTGTTGAACGTGCCGCTGTTCTGGCTCTTGCCATGCCCGTAGCCAGGATGACAATGGATGCACGAAGAGCGGATGTAGAGCGGCCCCAGGCCATGGCGCATGCCGTCGAAGTTGGACGTGAAAGGTTTCTCGAAGAACTGCTCGCCACGGTTGAAGGCAGCGTTCATGGTGGCGTCGGCCTCGACTACAGCCGTAGGGTCTTCGAAGGCCGTCGAGGTAGAGTTGGAGGTGGTACCCAGTTCGCCGCCCGTATAGTACCAGTCGGGCAGCTCATCGGGCGTCTCGGGCGAAGGGTTGTCGCCCTTCACGTCGTCGTCGCTACAGGCCGTCAGGCTCAGAGCGGCTCCAAGGATTACATAAAAACAGGTCTTTTTCATCATTGACTTTTCTTTTTTTCTGTTCTATCTTTAATGGTTGGCCTGCAACAACGTCTTCACCTCGTCGAAGATATCGTTCATCACATTGCAGGCATCGATGGCATCCTGATTGACTTTATCGTACTCGGCCGCGCCACAGGTGTAGGCAAAGGGTTCGCCCATCAGGCTTATCTTGTCGTAGGCGTCTTGGATGGCGGCCTTCACGCGGCTGTCCAAATCGGCATTGAGCGTGGCGACGTAGGTGCTCAGTGTGTGTGTTGCCACCTGAATGGTACCGTCCACCGAGGGCGAGCCCTGATAGGCATTGCGGATGCTGATGACATTGCCCAGGAAGTCGCGGATGGAGTTCAGGCTGTAGGGCGACTCGATGTAGCTGGGGTCGTACTCCATGCCGCCCGAGGGAAGTCCCTTGCCCGTGGGGTTACCAATCTTGATGTTGCCCACCTCGTTGGCAATGTTCTGTATGCCGGCCGTTATCATGTCGTACACCACGTCGAGGTAGTTCTTGTACTCACTGCCTGCCGCGCCTGCATTCTTGATGTTATCGCCGAAGTTCTTGCCCTTGTCCAGTTCGGTGTCGGTCAGAATCTGCTGCTTCTCGGCCGATACGTTCTCAGTTCCTGCCCAGCAGGCCTCCAGCAGGATGCACTGGTTGCGCAGGTCGCCTGCCAGCCCTACGAGGTAGTTCAGCTCTTCGGTGGTGTAGTTCAGGTTGTGGGCCACGCTGGTCGAACTGGCCGTAGCGTTGCCGCTGGCATTGGTGTTGGTCAGCTCGAAGAGCAGGTACTCGATGGCATGGAAACCTTGCAGGGCATAGCCCAGGTAATTGCCCACATAGTTGCCTTCGTCGTCCATCTGCGCCATCTGGGCGGGGTTGTTCAGCAGCGCGTCCATACCCGTCTTGTCCAGCGGCCAGGAGTCGATGTGGGGGTCTACGTTGTAGTCGCCTGCAGGGCCGAACAGCCAGGCCTCACTCTTCTCCCAATAGTCGCGCGCCAGCTTCCAGGCCTCGCAGGCGGCCTCTACGTCGGCGGTGGTCAGCGTACCAGCCTGCTTCTTCGTGCGGATGTCGATGCACAAGCTGTGAAGGCTCATGGCGGCGTCGGCCATGCCCTGATACGAAGGAATCACGGTCTTGTCGGCAAAGTCGGCCACCACTTCCTTCAAGGCCTTCTCCTGAGCCGAAAGCTCGGTTCCGTCGATAGGGTCGTCGTTGTCACTACAAGATGTCATGCTCATGCCCATCATGGCTCCCAGAGCCAGACAGAGCGGAAATTTCAGAAACGTTTTCATTGTGTCTTATGTTTTGATTATTATGAGTTATTACAAGTTGAAAAAGCCCGCATAGGCCACGCCTACCGACACGGCAGGCTCGTTGTTGAACTTGCTTTTGAGGAGGCCGATGGAATATTCGCCCTTGAGCACGACTTCCTTCAGCGGATAGTAGTTGACGCCCACGGCCAGACGCTGGCGGCCATACTCCTCGTAGTGGGTCACGGCCTTGGCAGTCTTGTACATGGAGTCGTAGTACTCGTAGCGGCCGAAGAGGTAGAGGCGCTGCTCCTTGTCGGCACGTCTGGGGTTGAGGGAAAGGAAGTCGTAACCCACCTCCACACCTGTGGCAATGGCACTCGAGGCCACGGGCTGCTTGGGCGAGGGAGAGTCCTTGGAGAAGCTCTGGTTGTAGCGGGTGATGAGGTCGGCGTCGGACAGGTGGCCATAGTCGAACGAGCCGCGCGCCACCCAGTTGTGGGCGTCGTAGCAGAAGTCGAACGCGCCGATGAGTACCGTTCCCTTCACATCGTCGTAAACGGCGTTGGTGGCCTTCTTCAGAGTATTGCTGAAGGAGTTGCCCGCATAGCCGCTGAGCGAGAGGCGCAGGCCTTTCACCGAATAGTTGTCCACACGGAAGGCGCCCGCCATGGAATTGGCTATCTTGAATTCGTAGGGGCTGCCCGCTCCACCTTTCACCCATTCCTTGCTGCCGAAGCGGTCGGAGTCGAGGCCTGCCAGAAGCATGGCTTCGTAGCGCCACTGGCCGGCACGGCCCCAAAGGCTGACGCCCGTCTCGTGCCACGTGCAGGGCAGGATGGTGTTCTCGCCCTCGGGTCGATAGACACCGAAGAACTCGGTGGGCAGGTGGTGGGCATTGGTCATGCCGACGGGCACTACCATGTGGCCCAGCTTGATGTTGAACTGGGGGCAGAAGGACTTCTGAATCCAAAACTGCTCGAGGGCCACTTCGCCACCACGCTCCACTTCGCTTTCGTACTCACCGCCTTCGTGTTCCTCAATCTCGACGGCACTCTCCGTACCGCCATGTTCAAATTCGATTTCGGTACCCATGGTCCAGCCCTTGCCGAAGTCGTACCCCAGCATGATGACTACGTGGGGCAGGTCGAAGCGTCCGTGCGTGTCGTCCTTGTAGTTCTGCGGGCTGTCGTAGCGCAGGTAGTTGTCACTATAAAAATTGTAGCTGTAAACGGCTTCCCCATAGCCGCCGATAGTGAAGCGCCGCTTGCGGGGAGCGGCTTCGGCGTCGGTTTGCTGTACAGCTTCGATACTTGCCAGCTTGGCCCGTCCGTCGGGCTCCGTCCGTTGAGAGGTTGTCCCCTCGTCGGCGTAAAGTGCTCCTGTACAGAGCATCAGGCCCAATGACAGGCCCCATACCTTTTGTTTCATTTCACTTATTTTTTATAATTTTTGTTGGCGCAAAGGTACGGGGACAGTTCAAAGGGGGCAATACCTAAAAAAAGGTATTATGAAGAGGGGAATAGTCAGTTTTAGGTATTAGGCATGAGGTTTGAGGTATTGAGGAAGATTATTCCCAATTTGTCAAGCGCAGCTGTGCGTGCCCCCCTTCTCCACACACACCGAGACCGAGCCGAACGGTAAATCATCTTTACACAACATTCAGACCCCGAAATCACCCGTCAAGACTCCCTAGAGTCATGGGTCAAGACTCCTTAGAGTCATCGGCCATAACTCCCTAGAGTGTCGAGCCACGACTCCCTAGAGTCTTCGAGAGAGACGCCAGAAAGTTTGCAAATGCCTGATAATCAACACTGGAAGAAACTGCTCCATCCGGTCGGCGGGCGAAGGCGGGAGTGCGGGCCTCCGATTCGGAGCGATAAAACATATTTACATCACTTCAGCCGCAGGGTCACAACGTAATAGACGGCCAGAGAGAGGGCCATCAGCACCAGCGCGGCCAGGCAGGCGATGCGTGCCCAGAGATGGTGGTCGCTCCAGGGGCCGACGGCAAAGAGCAGGCTGATGCAGACGTTGAACGCCCGCAGGAGACGCACTACGCACACGTATTGCTGCCCTACGTTGCGGGCATTCACGCGCACAGGGAAGCGGATGAAGCGCACGGGCAGGCGGGCACCCGTCACCATCAGCGCGAACACGAGCGTCGACAGGAGGGCCGATACCCACATATTGCCATCCGCCTGTCCGCCCTGCGTGGTATACTGCCAAAGCACGCCCACCCAGCCCAGCACGACCAGAAGCAGGGCCACGCCTTCCATCACCCAATCGACAACGGCGGGGCGGAAATGTACATCGGGACAATCGTGGGCCGAGAAAGGACCCAAGTTCACACCAAACAGATTGAAAGACTTGATTCGTATCATAATCGTCATTGTTTTTTAATCCACTCATAGACAGGGTCCACTCCCTGCCGATAATCGTCGAAAGTCATCGGGATGTGCACGTCGGGCACCAGCGTATCGACCTCTTCGTCCACGTTCTTGAAATACTTGGTGGAGTATTGCACCTGCAGGCCCGAAGCGGGCAGGGTGAAGCTGCGCACCTCGCCCAGATGGTTGGGCTTGCCGGAGGTTTCCTCTCCCACCCAGCAGGCACCCAACAGGCGCTTGAAGTCCAGCGCATTCAGAATGGCGGACGAGAAGGTGGCCGCCCCCAACACCACATAAACGCGGGGCGGGTTGTCCATCCGATGCATGAAGTCGGCCAGCTTTTCAGCCAGACGGGTGCCCGGCTGCGAATTGCCGCCCCCATTGAAGCGGACATCCCACACCAGCCTGCTGACGGGCCGATGGCGGAGCGTGGCGAACACACTGTCCTCCAGCGCGGCAAACGAAGGCAGACGGGAGGCTACCGACTTGTTGCCATTGGCTTCTTCCAGCTCCCTGCTCCAACACTTGTTGTACTGGATGTAGAGGAGGCTGTCCGCCGCCTCGTAGTGCAGGGTAAAAAGGGTACGGGCATTCCGATAGCAGAGGGGCAAGCCGCTCGGACGGAAGGTAGCCAGCTGCTTGGGGTCTATGGGGCCGGACGTCAGCTCGTGTTCCTGCAGGCTGCCATCGGCTGAAGCCAGCTTGAGCGTGACGCGACCGTCCGACACGAATCCGAAGTGTTCCAGCAGTTGGACGAAGCACAGGTAATTGGGCACCATCGTCTTGCGCACCGCCTCGTTGTCGGCCGAGAAGAGGGTGCCCAGGCTGTCGGCCACCACTTCGGCAGCAGTACCGTTCAGCTCCACCAACCGACAACCCAACATGGCTTCCTGCCCCACGGGAGCGGTAACGACGTACAAGCCATCGGCCATCCACTTCAGGCCCAGGGGCAGCAGGCGGTTGCGGTCGAGCAGAGGGGTGAAGTTCAGGTTGGTGTGCAGGTCGCCGAAGGTGGCAATCCACTGCTGCAGCCCCAAGGACATCTGCAGGTCGGACAGCCCATTGCGGCTCCGGCGTTTCCAGGCCTCAATACCTCGGTCGAAATCGGCTCGACTACGGACGGTAAAGAAGTCGTAGTGCCGCTGGGGCAGCCATCGGGCCAGCGAGTCCAAGTCTCGTGACCAGTCTGTGCGGGCCACCGGCTGGGCTTCCACACCCAGCACCAGGCAGAGCATTGCCATCCATAATATCATCTGTCTTTTCATCATTTCCATCGTCTTATTCTTTTTCGGGAGTCTTACCCTCCGCTTCGTCCGCGGGGTCCTCATCGGCCGGACGCTTCTTCGCCTTCTTCAGCCGCCCACTCTTGCGCAGGGCCTCGTTGATGATCCATTGGAGCTGGCCGTTGGTGCTGCGGAACTCGTCGGCCGCCCACTTCTCGATGGCATCCATCGTGGCGGCGTCCACGCGCAGGACAAAACTCTTGGTTGTATTTTCTTTCTTTGTTGCCACTTTATACGTATTTTTACCAGACAAACAACAATCAACGCACATCCCTGCCGCGGATGAAGCCGGCCACGTCGTCGGCCACGCAGGAGGGCACGGGGCGCGCCTCGTTATACTCCAGCGGGGTGGACTTGCCCTTGCCTTCCTGCAACAGGTGGTTCAGCGCGGGATAGGACTTGAGCTGCGCCTTGGGACGGGTGAGCAGGCCCATGAGCCACAGGCCGTAGTCCTGCATGGTGACCTGATAGTCGCGCTCGCCCTGAAGCACCAGCAGGGGGCAGGTCAGAGCTGAGGCCACTTCCACGGGGCGATAGGCGCGTAGAAATTCCCAATACCCCTTGGGCAGGCCCAGCGGCAGGGCGATGGTGTCGCTGAAGGCGGGCGTGCCCAGGCGCTTCACGTTGGCCACCTGCCGCTTCAGCTCGTCCAGCCGGGCACGCGTCTGCTCGCTGGGCGTGGTCAGCGAGGCGAGGTATTCCGACTGCTCCACCAGCAGGTCCTCGAAGGGACGGGCAGGTCCGGCCACGATGATGATGCCTGCCACCTGCGGCGAACGTTGGGCAATGCGCGGGGCCATCATGCCGCCCTGGCTGTGGCCGAGGACAAAGACACTGTCGGCCGCCACCTGAGGCAGGCCGGCTGCCAGACGGACGGCCGAGAGGGCATCGTCCACCGTCTCCACATCCATGTCCAGCCGGCGGCCCTGCGGCACGCAATCGGCGCCGTAGACCTTCGTGCGCTTGTCGTAGCGCAGGGTGGCAATGCCGCGGTAGGCCAGTAGCCAGGCCAGGTCGCGGAAGGGCTTGTTGGGGCCTATGGTCTCGTCGCGGTCGTTGGGACCCGAGCCGTGTACCAGCACTACGCAGGGCACGCGCCGGCCCTCCTCCTTCAGGCGGGGCAGGGTCAGCGTGGCGGGCAGGCGGTAGCCGTCGGTCACCACCACGGTGTCGCGCTCTTCCATCAGCGTGCGGTCGAAGGCCACGGCAGGCGCTCCGGCAGGTTCGGGGGCGGGCACCACGCGAATGGTGTTCAGCCGCCCGTCGGCGTCGAAACCCACAAGCAGGCGCAGGCGGTAGCGTTCGAAGGTCAGGTCGCGGCGGCACAGCTCCACACCCTGCACGGCTTCCTGCGTCCAGGCTCCAGCCGACTGCAATGCGCCAAACTGACCCGTCAGCTGGCGCCAGGTGTCGGCAAACACGGCGGGCGAGAGCTGTCGCTGCGCCTCGTCGTTGAGGGCGGCATAGATGCTGTCGCCCCGACCTTCGATGAGGTGTTCGTAAATGCGCTCCGCACGCACCCGACGGTCGTCCTGCGCCCATCCCTTCAGGGCACTTCCGCCCAGCAGGAAGAGCAAAACTCCTATAATAAGCCTCCAATTATCCATTGTCCATTATCAATTATCCATTGTTCTTCAGCCAACGGCTGTAATAGTAATAATCCAGGTAATACTTCAGCGCGCCGCCCACAAAGGCCAGCGCCACAATCATCAGGTTGCGCAGGCGGAAGCGGTCGGCCCATACGGCGGCATCGAAGCCTTCCACCGCCCACTCTATCAGGTCGAAGACGAGCGTCACCCCTACCACCACCAGCGCATACACGCCGCCGGTAAAGAGCACGAAGAGGGGCTTGTTGCGCAGGTAGAGGCGGTGCGTCAGGTTGCCCACCACGATGTGCCTCGTCTCCACACGCGGACGGCAATAGAGGTAGACGCCCCGCAGGGCGATGAGCACGCCCACCAGCATGAAGACGGCAATCATCCAAAGGTTGCCCTTGTCCATCAGCAGCCAGTCGCGGCCGAGTATCCAGGCAAACACCAGCGCGATGAACACCCCCACTCCGATGCCGGAGCCGGCCGTCAGGCGGGTGCTGCACTGATAGATTACTTCACTGCCTTGATTCAATCCGAACATAACGCTTCCGTGTTTTTAAGCCATCAATGGTTCAGCGTCCCCGTATTCACCACCGGCTGGGCAGCCTCGTCGGCACAGAGCACCACGAGCAGATTGCTCACCATGGCCGCCTTCTTCTCTTCGTCCAGCTCCACGATTTCGTCCTTCGAGAGCTTGTCCAGCGCCATGTGGACCATCGACACGGCCCCTTCGACAATCTTCTCGCGGGCACTGATGATGGCCGACGCCTGCTGGCGGCGCAGCATCACGGCCGCAATCTCGGGCGCATAAGCCAGGTAGTTGATGCGGGCTTCCAGCACCTCGATACCCGCCATGGCCAGGCGCTCGTTGAGCTTCTGCTCCAGCTGGTCGTTGATTTCCTCGCCGCCCGAGCGGAGGGTCAGTTCGCCGTCGGCGCCCTCGTTGTCGTCGTAGGCATACTGCCCGGCCACCTGGCGCAGGGCGGCGTCGCTCTGAATCTTCACGAAGTTCTCGAAGGCGTTCATGCGGTTGGCCACGGCGTTGCCCATGTTCACCGCCTTGCCGTCGCTCGACGTGGTGCCCGCGCTGGCCATGGTCTGCGAGTCGATTTCGAACATCGCCTTGTACGTGTCCTTCAGCCGCCACACCAGCACGAGGCCTATCAGCACGGGGTTGCCTATCTTGTCGTTCACCTTGATGGGCTCCACGTCGAGGTTGCGTGCACGCAGCGACAGCTTCTTGGCCTCCATGAAGGGGTTCACCCAGAAGAAGCCCGTCTCGCGGAACGTGCCCTTATACCGGCCAAAGAACACCATGGCCCGTGCCTCGTTGGGCTCCAGCATCATGTAGCCGCAGTTCAGGATGATCCACAACACGGACATCACCGTCCCCAGCACATAGAGCAGCACGCCGCCCGTCACGAAGCACCACACCGTGGCACCCGCCCATACAAACAGAAAGAGAAACAGGGCCAGGAAGCCGTTCATCTTAAAACCTTTGAAATTCATTTCTTTTGTTTCCATACGCATTGTTTTAAAGTGATATCATTTTAATATCGCAAAGATATGTATTCCGTTTGATTTGTGCAAGAGCTTCCGCCCAGTTTTTTCCAACACTAAACAATTTAAATTTCGTATTAAAATGAAAAATATATATTGGATATTATTTATATTGCTCGGTGCAGGTTTCTCTTTTACATCTTGTAGTGAAGAAGAGCCATTTTCTACTGCAACAGCAGATGACGAGCCTCGTATCATAGCTCCTACGTTTCCGGAGCGTGACGCTAATGGTGGACTGGGAACTATTTCTGAAATAGACAGGGATGTATTGTTTTCAATAACAGTAACAACTACGCCTGCTGATTTCACTTCTGTGGTTTGGACTCTTGACGGTGAAGAAGTCGGAACAGAAAAGACGCTCGAGATGAATCTTAATGCTGGTGTTTATCATCTTAGGGTTGATGTCTCCACTCCTGTAGGAAAGACAACTTTCCGTGAAGGACTTGTAAAAATAAAAGCTTTGGCTGAAGATCCTCAGAGTGAAGAAGTAATATCAGAACGTATTGTCGCAACTGGAGGATGGGCACGTCTTAGTGGAACAAATCTTGAAAAGGTTGCAAAAGTAGCATTAAAGCAGATAAACATTGCCGAGTCTAAAACTAATCAGGAAGTGGAAATCTCTGATATAACATACGTGGAATCAGATGGTTATATTGAATTTAAAATTCCTTCAGAATTGTCTGACGGTGAGTATCGTGTGGAATTTATAGATGTGGAAGGCAGTAGATACGGTGCTAATACAATGGATGTTACTTCCAAGCCGTTGATTACTGCAGGACCTGAAAACAAACGTCCTGATGCTGAGTGGACTATTACCGGTTTGAATCTTGACAAGGTCGTTTCGTTGTCATTGGGTGGAAATACAATCACTACATTCGTTGAACAGTATTCAACTCGTCTTACATTCATTTCACCTGCAATTGCAGACGGAGATTATGTATTGACAGGTATATCCAAATCCGGAGAAAATGTTAGTTTCTTTATTGATGGTGAGATAAAGACAGAACTTGCAGTTACGGTAAAAGACTCTCCATTGGAAGTTGAATTATGGAATGGACATCATTATGTATCATGGGATTTACCTGAAGGTGATCCAAACAGGTTGTTTGATGCGGTGCAGAATGATGTGAAGAATTTGCCTGTAGGAACAAAATTAAAGGTATATTACTCAATTAAATCTGATGATAGCTATCATAAAATCAGATTCTCTTCCGGATGGTGGACAGAACTTCCCGGGTACCCTGAGTTTGATGTTTATGCGGACGGTGTTAGTGACATAATTATGTCACATGAGATACTTGACTTGTTGAATTCGCAAGATGGATTCCTTTGTGTAGGTTTCGGATATTACGTTGATAGAATTACTTACGAAGAATAATTTATTTACCAAGAAAAAGATTGATAAATATGAATTTAAGAAAAGTATTATTTGTATCGTCAATAATAGGAAATGCTGCCTGCTTCGTACAGGCGGCAACTCCTGTCAGTTTGACGAAAGATACAGAAATAGAGAAGAAGGTTGAAGCTACATTAGCGGGAATGACCTTGGAAGAAAAGGTCGGACAGATGACAGAACTGTCAATAGATGTTCTTGGCAATGTGGTGGGCGGAGAGTTCAAACTGGATAAGGAAAAAGTAAAAAATGCAATTGGAAAGTACAAGGTCGGATCTGTACTGAATGCTCCCGGACCGGTTGCTCAAAGCCGTGAGAAATGGAAAGAAATCATCGGTTATATTCAGGAAGTATCTATGAAGGAAATAGGTATTCCTTGTATTTACGGCTTGGATCAGAATCATGGTACTACTTATACCCTTGGTGGAACGCTTTTCCCGCAGAATATCAATCTTGGTGCATCCTTTAATCCTGAACTGACATACGAGTCGGCCGTTATAACTGCATACGAGACACGAGCAAGCAACTGTCCTTGGACTTATTCACCAACGGTGGATATGGCAAGAGATCCTCGCTGGTCGCGTGTTTGGGAAAATTATGGGGAGGACTGTCTGGTTAATGCCATAATGGGCAGTGAGGCTGTTCGTGGTTTTCAGGGAGATGACCCTAATCATGTTTCAGAAGACCGTGTAGCTGCTTCTGTCAAGCATTACCTTGGTTACAGCATGTCCCGTACTGGTAAAGACCGTACTCCTGCATATATATCAGAATCTGATTTGAGAGAGAAGTGTTTTGCTCCGTTTAAGGCTTGCGTAGAAACTGGTGCGCTGACAATAATGGTAAACAGTGCTTCCATTAATGGTGTGCCTGTGCATGCCAACAGGCAGTTACTCACAGAATGGCTTAAAGAAGATCTGGAATGGGACGGAATGTTGATTACCGACTGGGCGGATATTAATAACCTATATACTCGTGAAAGAATAGCAGCCAACAAAAAGGAAGCTATTGAAATTGCCATCAATGCGGGTATCGATATGGCTATGGAACCTTACAATCTTGATTTCTGTACACTGTTGAAGGAATTGGTAGAAGAGGGAAGAGTGCCGATGAGTCGTATTGATGATGCCGTACGTCGTATTCTCCGTCTGAAATACCGTTTGGGACTTTTTGAAAAACCTAATACTGACTATAAGGATTATCCTAAATTCGGCAGTAAGGAACATGCCGCAATCGCACTTAGAGCAGCCGAAGAATCGGAAGTATTGCTGAAAAACAATAATAACATATTACCATTGGCAAAAGGTAAGAAAATCCTCGTGACAGGTCCTAATGCAAATTCAATGAGATGCCTTAACGGCGGATGGAGTTATACATGGCAAGGACATCTTGCCGACCGTTTTGCAGGTGAGTATAATACCATCTACGAAGCTGTAAGCAACAAGTTTGGCGCTGATTTGGTAACCCTAGAACAAGGAGTTACATACGTTGCCGAAGGAGCGTATTACGAAGAAAGCACTCCTGAAATAGAAAAAGCTGTGGCTGCAGCAAAGAATGTAGATGTAATCATCGCATGTATAGGCGAAAATTCATATTGCGAGACTCCTGGAAATCTGGCAGACCTTGCAATCTCTGAAAACCAGCGTAACCTTGTTAAAGCTCTTGCTACGACAGGCAAGCCTATTGTTCTTGTAATAAATGGCGGTCGTCCACGTATTATAAGTGACATTGAACCTTTGGCAGACGGTGTAATCAATATCTTGTTGCCTGGTAATTATGGTGGAGATGCATTGGCAAATATCCTTGCCGGTGATGCAAATCCAAGTGCTAAGATGCCATATACATATCCAAGAAACCAAGCTGAACTTACTACATACGATTATCGTGTAAGCGAGGAAATGGATAAGATGGAAGGTGCATACGATTATGATGCTGTAATTTCTGTTCAATGGCCTTTCGGTTACGGTTTGAGTTATACTACTTTTGATTACAGGAATCTGCGTGTGAACAAAGATACTTTTACTGAAAACGAAAAACTGGAATTTACAATAGACGTTACAAATACTGGAAAGATTGCAGGTAAAGAAGTTGTAATGTTGTTCAGCAGCGATTTGGTAGCATCGCTCACACCAGAGAATCGCAGGCTGCGCGCATTCAAGAAAGTGGAATTACAGCCAGGTGAGACCAAAACTGTAACATTGACTATCAAAGGAAGTGATCTTGCTTTTGTAGGTGCTGACGGAAAATGGATACTTGAGAAAGGTGATTTCCGTATGCAGGTAGGAAATCAAGTCTTGAATATTAAATGTTCTGATACATATAAATGGGAAACTGCTAATATCTGTGTTAATAAATAGCATTGTCTGATTGCTTTTAACGAGCCTGGTCATTTTGAAAGTAGAAATAATTGCAGAAACATTTGCACGTTTCGCGCGAAAGCAGTAATTTTGTGCCCGATTATTCCGAAACGGGTTCGACGAAGAGCTTTCCAAGTGATTGGAGACCACCCGACGGAGCTAACTTATATAGTTCATTTATAAGCATGTACGCAATTGTAGAAATCAACGGCCAGCAGTTCAAAGCAGAAGCTGGCAAGAAGCTGTTCGTTCACCACATCCAGAACGCAGAAGCTGGTGCGACAGTAGAATTTGAGAAAGTTCTTTTGGTAGACAAAGACGGAAACGTAACCGTAGGCCTGCCGACGGTAGAAGGCGCAAAGGTAGTTTGCGAAGTGGTATCTCCGCTGGTAAAGGGCGACAAGGTGCTCGTTTTCCACAAGAAGAGAAGAAAAGGTTACCGCAAGCTGAACGGTCATCGTCAGCAGTTTACGGAACTGACAATCAAAGAAGTAGTAGCTTAATCAAATTTAAACAGTAAGAAGAAATGGCACATAAAAAAGGTGTTGGTAGTTCTAAGAACGGCCGTGAATCAGCAAGTAAGAGATTAGGCGTTAAGATATTCGGTGGCGAGGCTTGCAAGGCAGGCAACATCATCGTTCGTCAGAGAGGTACAGAATTCCATCCGGGCAACAACATCGGCATGGGCAGTGACCACACTCTCTACGCCTTGGTAGATGGAACAGTACAGTTCAAAGTAGGTCGCGAAGACAGACGCTATGTATCTGTTATCCCGGCTGAAAGCGCAGAAGCATAATAGTTTCCCGACAACATAAAGACAAGGGGTGCAATCGAAAAAACGGTTGCATCCCTTTCTTTTTAAGAAAGAATAAGTTACCTTTGTCGCACGAAAACAAGAAATAATTCTTAACCGAAACAAGATATGCTTACCATCAAACAAATCACAGAAAACACAGACGCGGTAGTACGCGGACTGGAGAAGAAGCATTTCAAGAATGCCAAAGAGGCCATCGAACAGGTATTGGCCCTGAACAACAAGCGTAGAAGTACACAGACCTTACTCGATAACAACCTCGCCGAGGTGAACACACTGTCCAAATCCATCGGCCAGCTGATGAAGGAAGGCAAGAAGGACGAGGCAGAAACGGCCAAAGCTCGTGTAGGCCAGCTGAAGGAAGCCAACAAGACTCTGCAGGCAGACATGGACCAGGCCGCACAGGACCTGCAACAGCTGCTCTACACCATCCCCAACGTGCCCTACGACGAAGTGCCCGAAGGCGCTACGGCCGAGGACAACCTCGTGGTGAAGATGGGCGGTATGGAAACCGAGCTGCCCAAGGACGCCCTGCCCCACTGGGAACTGGCGAAGAAATATGACATCATCGACTTCGACCTGGGCGTGAAGATCACCGGCGCAGGTTTCCCCGTCTATAAAGGCAAGGGGGCTCGCCTGCAACGCGCCCTCATCAACTTCTTCCTCGACGAGGCACGCGCTTCGGGCTACACCGAAATCATGCCGCCTACGGTGGTGAATGCCGCTTCGGGCTACGGCACAGGCCAGCTGCCCGACAAGGAAGGCCAGATGTACCACTGCGAGGTGGACGACCTCTACCTCATCCCCACGGCCGAAGTGCCCGTGACGAACATCTACCGCGACGTCATCCTCGACGAGAAGCAGCTCCCCATCAAGAACTGCGCCTACACCGAGTGCTTCCGCCGCGAGGCAGGCTCCTACGGCAAGGACGTACGCGGCCTGAACCGCCTGCACGAGTTCTCGAAAGTAGAGCTGGTGCGTATCGACAAGCCCGAACACTCCAAGCAGAGCCATCAGGAGATGCTCGACCACGTGGAAGGCCTGCTCCAGAAGCTGGAGTTGCCTTACCGCATCCTGCGCCTCTGTGGCGGCGACATGAGCTTCACGGCTGCCATCTGCTACGACTTCGAGGTGTACAGCGAAGCACAGAAACGCTGGCTGGAGGTTAGCTCCGTGTCCAACTTCGACACCTATCAGGCCAACCGCCTGAAGTGCCGCTACCGCACGGCGGAGAAGAAGACCGAGCTTTGCCACACGCTGAACGGCTCTGCACTGGCTCTGCCGCGCATCGTGGCCGCCCTGCTGGAGAACAACCAGACGCCCGAAGGCATCCGCATCCCCAAGGCACTGGTGCCCTACTGCGGCTTCGACATCATTGATTGAAAAATGAAGAATTGAAAAATTGAAAATGGAGGGATGGCGCTCATTCTCCATTTTCAATTCTCAATGATCAATTAAATAAAATTCTAACCCAATAATCTATTTTATCATGAATGCAAAAAACAAAAGTTTCGCATTGCCGCTGACGTTCATCGGCATCATGTTCTTCGCCATCGGCTTCGCGCTGGGCATCAACTCACTGCTTGTACCCGTTCTGCAAGGCTCGCTGGGCATCTCGAACGCCGCTTCCTACCTGATTATCGCCGCGACGTTCATCCCCTTCCTCGTATTCGGCTATCCTGCCGGACTGACCATCAAGGCCATCGGCTACAAGCGCACGATGTCGCTGTCGTTCATCATCTTTGCCGTGGCCTTCTACCTGTTCATCCTCTCGGCCGACTACAAGAGCTTCAGCCTCTTCCTGCTGGCTTCGTTCATCAGCGGTGCGGCCAACGCCTACCTGCAGGCATCCGTCAACCCCTACATCACCATCCTGGGCCCGCTGGAGAGTGCCGCCAAGCGCATCAGCATCATGGGTATCTGCAACAAGCTGGCCTGGCCCATCCCGTCCATCTTCATCGTGTGGCTGCTGGGCAAGGACGTGAACCTCATCGGCATTGAAGACCTGAACAAGCCGTTCGTCATCATCATCTGCGCCTTCGTAGCCCTGGGCATCATGGCTTTCTTCGCTCCCCTGCCCGAAGTGAAGGCTGAGGGTGAAGACGAAGACGACACCACTTCCAGCGCATCGAGCTATGCCGCCGGCAAGACGTCCGTCTTCCAGTTCCCCCACCTGCTGCTGGGTTGCCTCGCCCTGTTCCTCTACGTGGGCGTTGAAACCGTTTCGCTGGGTACGCTCGTCGATTATGCCAACTCGCTGGGCCTGCCGGGTGCCGCCAACTACGCTTGGATTGCCCCCATCGGCATCGTCATCGGCTACATCTGCGGCATCATCTTCATTCCGAAATACATCAGCCAGGCCGCCGCGCTGAAGGTGTGCTCCATCCTGGCTGTCATCGGCTCGCTGCTCGTCGTGCTGACTCCGCAGGAGATTTCCATCTACTTCATCTCGTTCATGGCACTGGGTTGCTCGCTGATGTGGCCTGCCTTGTGGCCGCTGGCCATGGCCGACCTGGGCAAGTTTACCAAGGCCGGTTCGTCGCTGCTCATCATGGCCATGTTCGGCGGTGCCGTCATCCCCACCCTCTACGGATGGCTGAAGGACGTAACCAGCCCCCAGCAGGCCTACTGGCTCTGCCTGCCGTGCTTCCTGTTCATCCTCTATTATGGAGTGTCAGGATATAAGATCCGCACAAAATAAGATTCAGATTTCAGAGCTGAGATTTTAGAATTCAGCATACAGAAGTTAAGGAGTTAAGCTCAATGTCAGGTTTCGAACACCAAGGCATTGGCTTGGCTCCTTAACTTTTTGGCTTCTAAACCTCTCCCCAACTCCTCGACTCTCAAACTTTCTGCCCCATCTTTCTTTGATTTTAACAAATAAGCCGTATCTTTGCAAATCTATCAATCTGAAAGCAATTACGTAATTATACAAACAAAATTTATAGATAATGAACAAAATCATTAGCAAAGAACAATTTTCGGAGAAAGTGTTCAAATTTGAAGTGGAAGCCCCGCTCATTGCCCGCTCGCGCAAGGCAGGCCACTTCGTCATCGTCCGCGTGGACGCCAAGGGCGAACGCATGCCGCTGACCATCGCAGGAGCCGACGTACAGAAGGGCACCATTACGCTGGTGGTGCAGGAAGTAGGCCTCTCGTCCACCAAGTTGTGCCAGCTGAACGCAGGCGACTATATCCTCGACGTAGTGGGTCCGCTGGGACAAGCCACACACATCGAGAACTTCGGTACGGTGGTATGTGCCGGTGGTGGCGTGGGTGTGGCCCCGATGCTACCCATCATCCAAGCCCTGAAAGAGGCAGGCAACCGTGTGATTTCTGTCCTGGCCGGCCGCACCAAAGACCTGATTATCCTCGAAAATGAAGTGCGGAAGTCGTCGGACGAGGTCATCATCATGACCGACGACGGCTCGTATGGCAATAAAGGCCTCGTGACCGAAGGCATCGAAAGCGTCATCAAGCGCGAGAAGGTGGACAAATGTTTCGCCATTGGCCCTGCCATCATGATGAAATTCTGCTGCCTGCTGACCCAAAAATACAACATTCCGACCGACGTATCGCTGAACACCATCATGGTGGACGGCACGGGCATGTGTGGTGCCTGCCGCATCACTGTGGGCGGAAAGACGAAGTTCGTCTGCGTGGACGGCCCTGAGTTCGACGGCCACCAGGTGGAATGGGACGAAATGTTCAAGCGCATGGGTTCGTTCAAGGACGTGGAGCGCGAAGAGTTGAGCCATCTGGAAGCCTCTGTCTGCCATGCCACGCCACAAGAGGAAGCATCGGCCGAGACGGCTGCCGCAGGAAGAGCCATGACGGCCAACGCCCCGATGGAAGAGCTCCTCGACCGCAAAGCCCCCTGGCGTGAGGCCCTGCGCAAGAGCATGAAGCCAAAGGAACGTACCGCCATCGCCCGCTGCCCGATGAACGAACTCGACCCCGTCTATCGCGCCACAACCCGTACGGAGGAGGTGAACACAGGCTATACCAAGGAACAGGCCATGACCGAAGCCAAGCGTTGCCTAGATTGCGCCAACCCGATGTGTATGCAAGGATGTCCTGTCAGTATCAATATCCCCTCGTTCATCAAGAACGTGGAGCGCGGCGAGTTCCTCGAAGCCGCCCGCGTGCTGAAGCACACCTCTTCGCTGCCTGCCGTCTGCGGACGCGTCTGCCCGCAGGAGAAGCAGTGCGAAAGCCAGTGTATCCACCTGAAGATGAACGAACCCGCCGTGGCTATCGGCAACCTGGAGCGCTTCGTGGCCGACTATGAGCGCGAGAGCGGCAACATCATCCTGCCCGAACTGGCTCCCAAGAACGGCATCAAGGTGGCCGTTGTAGGTTCAGGCCCTGCCGGCTTGAGCTTTGCAGGCGACATGGTGAAGTATGGTTATGATGTCACCGTCTTCGAAGCCCTGCACGAGATTGGCGGCGTATTGAAATATGGTATCCCTGAATTCCGCCTGCCCAACAAGATTGTGGACGTGGAAATCAACAACCTCGAGAAGATGGGCGTGAAGTTCGTCAAGGACTGCATCATCGGCAAAACAGAAAGTGTGGAAGAACTCCAGAAGGAAGGCTACAAAGGCGTGTTCATCGCCTCGGGTGCCGGCCTGCCCAACTTTATGAACATCCCTGGCGAAAACAGCGTGAACATCATGTCGAGCAACGAGTACCTGACGCGTGTCAACCTGATGGACGCCTCCAACCCCGAAACCGACACCCCCATCAACCCCGCCAAGCGCGTCATGGTGGTGGGCGGCGGAAATACAGCCATGGACTCCTGCCGCACCGCCAAGCGTCTGGGTGCCGAGAAAGTATATATCGTCTATCGCCGTAGCGAGGCCGAAATGCCCGCCCGCCTGGAGGAGGTGAAGCACGCCAAGGAAGAAGGCATCGAATTCCTGACCCTGCACAATCCGCTCGAATACATCGCTGACGAGAAGGGAGCCGTGAAGCAAGTCATCCTCCAACAAATGGAGCTTGGCGAACCCGACTCCAGCGGACGACGCAGTCCTGTGCCCATCCCTAGTGCTACTGTCACACTCGATATCGACATGGCTGTAGTAGCCGTAGGTGTATCGCCGAACCCCATTGTGCCCAAGTCCGTCAAAGGACTGGAGCTGGGCCGCAAGAACACCATCGCCGTCAACGAACAGATGCAGAGCAGCATCCCCACCATTTATGCAGGCGGTGACATCGTGCGCGGTGGAGCGACCGTCATTCTCGCCATGGGCGACGGACGACGCGCAGCAGAAGCCATGCACCACCAGCTTCAAGACTAAAACGCGCTAAACACTTATACTCCATTACAGGCAATGCAGAAGGCTTCCAACCCATGCATTGCCTGTTTTTTATGCCCAAGCCATTTCTCCTCGCCCAAATTCCCCAAAAAACAATATGAAACAATAATCTACATTTTATTACAAATATGTTACAAATTATAAGAAATACACTCTATATTGATTGAAATTTTGATTTATATCAAGAAATGAGGATTGGGAAAGCATTTTCTTTATCAATCATTTTTATGTTATAAAACACATCCATATATTTGCATCGGTAAAAAGAAAGGCTGGGCGCCCAGCCCTAGTTTCAATAGGTATTAGCTATTGGATTTATAGGATTAGTTTTTAGGATTAACAAAAATGAGAAGTATTATGAAACGTTTAGGATTAACATTCGTGGCAGCATTCTGCCTGACAGTTACAACTTTTGCTGCAGGTAACCAACCTGTAACTGAAACTGCAAAATGGGACGGTTCTATTAACGTAGCCCGATTGAGCAAATACTTGGATTTGGATAGCAAGCAGCATGAGGAAGTAGCAAACATCATCGATTTCTTCAACCGAGAGATGTCACGTGCAACCAAGGCGAAAAAGAATCGCGAACAGATGTTGCGCAACGCAGTCTACGGTAACCTGAAGCTGATGAAAAATACCTTGGATGAAAAGCAATATGCCAACTACACCAAGGTGCTGAATGTGACTTTGCGCAACAAAGGTTTCGAGATCAAATAAAGATAATCCGCAACCAACTGTTTCAAACAGGTTGTTGTTATATACGAAGAAAGCGCTAGGATCTACTCCTAACGCTTTCTTTTTTTTGTCAACACGAAAATCATGCTGACTCCCTAACCAATATATATAACGGTCGTCTTACTTTCACAAGCAAAAACGATCCTGCAATTCTTTCTTGAATTTTTTTGAGACAAGCAGCTCTGTCACCCTGTCAAAAGGAGGATACAACAGGCAACGATTGTCCTTTATCAACATCAGATAATCCATATTGATAATGTAGGACTGGTGGATCTGCACGCATCTAGGCAAGTTGCGAATAATCAAATCGGCCGTCATACCCCTGCGCAATGTCAACGGAGGATCATTGCTCAGAATGACCTCCCACAACTTACGTTCGGAAGAATAACGGAAAAAACCAATTTCTGAGGTCCGCAACACACGCATATCATTAGTCGGCGTATATACCATAAACGTATCGCTTATCGACGATGGCATCGAAGCGAGTCCTGTCCGCTGTCCTCCTTGCATCTGTTGCAGAAAACGATGCAGGATCTGATCCAACTCCTGAGGCTGAAAAGGCTTCAGCAAATAATCGAAAGCCGATTCCCGTATAGCCTCTATCATATACTTGTCATAGGCTGTATAGAAAACAACTTTCATATTCCAGATAATGCTGTCACGAATATCGCGCAACAATTCCATACCTGTCATCTCAGGCATCTCAACATCCAGAAATAGTAAATCTGGCCGTACTGCAGCAATCAACTTCTTACCCTGACGCGCATTCCGAGCAATGCCGTCCAGTGAAAACTCAGGCTTCTTCTCCAGCTCAAACGCTAAAGCTTCCGCCGCCATTTCATCATCATCCACTACTATGACCTTATATGCACACATACTAATTTGTCGTTGTTTCTGTAGCGAATATAGGCATTAAATTAATCCAATGCAAAGAATGAAATGAAAGTCTTGCACTATTTGTTTAAATAGTGGAACTATTCTACAAAAATAAAGGATTATTCGGCAATTCTTTTTTCTCGTTTAAAGTCTGTAATCGTACTTTACAGGCAAAAGAAATGAAACCTGACATCCCGTCTCACCACTGGGGAGAACCACATTGTGAACTTCCACATCCAGCGCCTGTTTGTTCTTTGCATTCAGAATCTGAATGGTTTGCATGACGACTTTCATACCGGTACCCGTTCCCCGATGAAGGCTGTTGGGACGATATCCTCCCCCATTATCTGTAATCTGAATGCTGACTTCACCTGAATCACGACGACAGATATCAATCCAAAGCCGTCTCTCTCCTTCCTTTCCACGCAACGCATGTTTCACAGCATTTTCTACAGGTATTTGGATCAACATAGAAGGCAGGAATACCAAACTTGGATGCACATCGGGCGCAATCTGGATAACAGGGAAAAAATTGTCTCCCAACGAACGCCGTTCCAAATCTATGTAAGTCTTGACAAAATCCAATTCTTCTTCCAGCGTAACACACAACTGTTCGGCCAATTCCAAATTTCTTCGCATCAGTTTCACCAAAGAAGCCAGTTCTTTTTGCTCGGTCTCTTGCTTGCGGCTCAGCATCTCCTGGTTGAGTACATTAAAAATAAAATGAGGAGACAGACGGTTGCGAATGTTTTCCAAACGCAGGGAGGAAACCATACGACGATTCTCCACCAACATCAACGCACGCTTCTTCTTATTATACAAATAGAGGAAAACAGCTACCAAAAAAGCGAGAACCGCCATGCAAGCTACAATCAGATGAGCCTGCCTGAGCCTAAGCACCTCATTCTCAGTTTCACGTATCATGACACGATGGGCCAGCAGGGTAGAGTCCTGCTGATAGCGCAAAGCCAAATCGGCCGTATGCATCCGAACACGTTCGTTGCGGATGGAGTCATCCAACCTCAAGTTGTTTTTTTGATAATAATAAGCTTGCTTGTAGTTTCCCGTTTCCTCATAAAACTGTTGCAGATATTTATTGCGGATATGTACCATGTCGGGATCAATATCGGGAGGCGTCACACTATGAGACAGCACACGACGGGCCTCACCAAACTCTTTTTGAAGCAATGCCTGTGCAATAGCTTGTGTATCCAGATAATACAAAGCAGTCGTCATCCCTATCTTTTGGAAAAAAGGCCGGCATTCATCCATATAACGAGCCGCGGAATCGGGTTGTTGCAATTGTAAAAAGCAATCGCTCAGGTTCAATTTTCCCAAGTTCTGTTCGAACATCATGTCAGGATATCCTCCTGTCAATTCAACAAGCTTTCGAAAATAAGACATGGCCGTCTGGCAATCCCCCCGATAATAATAGGACGTTCCCCGATTATTCAAATAGATGTATTTCTCATAAGGGAGCATCCGCTCATATTCCTGACCAGCCAGATTGTAGTAATAATCACACTGATCAAAATCACGTAGAGCAACGTAAACCTGCGCCAACCCATAGTAAATCGGAGTACGCTTGGTAGACGGCAACTCCAAGGAGTCGCACAGCAACAAAGCTTTTCGATACCAGGAAGCCCCCAAATCTAACTCTCCCAAACGGTTGCAGGCATCTGCAAGATTCATCAGGATATCGGGCACATCAGCAATGCGCGTCCCCTTCAGCCGATATTCATAAGCAGATTGAAAGGCCTTTTTAGCTGAATCCATCACACCTGTACGGGCAAACAGATTGCCAGCCATATTCAAACACTCGGACTGTAAGTCTGCTACTTGTGGAGAGAAAGGTTGGCGTGCAGCAAAATGCTGAATATGATGCAACACCAACCACGCTGAATCAATTTGTGAAGTCATCAGATAAGTTTTCAGCGTCAAAGACAGGTAATTATACTTCACAAGACTATCTTCTGCTTCATTCATTCGCCTCAGTGCCTCCGCTCTCATCCAACGGGGAGCGACAGAGATAGAGTCACTATGACTGGCAAAAAAAGCCTGGAAAGCATCCTGTTCAGATACTTCCTCTCTCTTCTCCCCTTCGGCACAACACGCCAACAAGGCAATCACGAAGCTTAATATCCATACAACCTGCCCTTTTATTAAAACTCTCTTCATAAATATATACTTTTCAACCTGCTTCTTTCCACAAAAATAGTCCATTTTTTTGAACGAACAATCAAACAAGTAAAAAAAACGAAAAAAGCCTCATAACTTCCTTTCAGAAGTTACAAGGCCATGTATATTTATAAAAAACTAAATTAAAGCGCACCCACTTCTTTCAGAGCAGCATTTGTCTTGTGGACAGCAGCAGCGCTGGCAGCGAACTTCGCCTTTTCATCCTCAGTAAGTTCCAGCTCAACAATCTTCTCAATGCCGTTTTTACCCAAAATAACAGGAACACCGATGCAGATATCGCTTTCGCCATATTCGCCTTCCAGATATACAGAGCAAGGAATCATCTTCTTCTGGTTATGCAAAATAGACTCTACGACATACGCTCCTGCAGCACCTGGTGCATACCAAGCCGACGTACCCAGCAATTTAGTCAGAGTAGCACCACCTACCATTGTAGCGGCAACGACCTCATTCAATTTTTCTTCACTCAAAAGGGTACTTACAGGCTGTCCTTTATAAGTAGCCAGGCGTGCCAAAGGAATCATAGTCGTATCGCCGTGTCCGCCGATCACCATTCCTTCTACCTCATTAGCATTGCAACCCAAAGCCTGAGACAGGAAATATTTGAAACGTGAGCTATCCAATGCGCCACCCATACCAATAATACGGTTCTTAGGCAAGCCAAGAGACTTCAGAGCCAAATAAGTCATCGTATCCATCGGATTGGAAATAACGACCAAAATAGCATTAGGAGAATATTTCAAGATATTTTCTGCTACAGACTTAACAATACCAGCATTAACGCCGATCAGTTCTTCACGAGTCATTCCTGGCTTGCGAGGAATACCTGAAGTGATGACAACAACATCAGAATTGGCAGTCTTCTCATAATCATTGGTGCAGCCGGTAATTACCGTATCAAAGCCCAGCAACTGAGCTGTCTGCATCATATCCATTGCCTTACCTTCTGAAACGCCTTCTTTTACGTCCAGCATTACCACCTCGTCGGCCACTTCATTAAAAGCCAACACATTAGCACATGTAGCGCCTACATTACCGGCACCTACTACGGTTACTTTTGACATAATTAAATCTTTTATTTAAAGTTGTTTAAGACAGTGCAAAAGTACGACGAGACTATCAATTAAAGAAATTTTTCCATAATAATTTTAGTTAAATGAACATTTACCTTCCAAGTAATGTTAACAAATTGACAATTAATTCCTATTTTTGCCCCCTGTAATAAACAATAAGCTGAAAATGTATAAATGCATAGCTGAAAAAGCCCAAAAACAATGATAACAATAAGCAAATCAAAACAATGAATAAAAACAAATCACTGATTATCATAGGAAGCGCCCTCGTCCTACTGCTGATAGGAGTAACCACATTACTGGTTATGGAAAAAACAACCAACAAAGAATTGGTACAAGAATTCGAATTGGAAAAAGAAGATTTGGAAAACGAATACACTCGCTTCGCACAACAATATGACGAATTGAAACTGACAATTTCAAATGATTCGCTTTCCGTTCTGTTGGAACAAGAACAATTGAAAACTCAACGCCTCTTGGAAGAATTAAGGACAGTAAAAAGCAGCAATGCATCAGAAATACGCCGACTGAAAAAAGAATTGGCCAGCTTGAGAAAAGTCATGATCAGTTATATCAATCAGATCGACTCACTCAACCAGCTGACTGCCCGCCAGCAAGAAGTAATCAAAGACGTAACACGCAAATATAACGATGCCTCCCGACAGATAACCAGCCTGTCTAAAGAGAAAAAGACATTGAATGAAAAAGTCGCATTAGCTGCACAGCTTGACGTAACCAATATTCGCATTGAGGCACAAAACAAGCGCGGACGCGAAACAGATAAGGTGAAGAATGTGGTAAAATTCAAAATAGATTTCAGCATCGTGAAAAATATCACAGCTGAAACGGGTGAAAAGACATTGTATCTGCGCATCACCAAACCTGATAATGGAGTACTGACCAAAAGCGAGGCAAATACATTCAAATACGAAAATCGAAACCTGACTTATTCCATCAAGAAATACATTGAATACACAGGCGAAGAACAAGCGGTCACAGTATATTGGAATGTAGAAGAATATCTATATGCAGGCAATTACCGTGTCGACATCTTTGCGGATGGAATCTTAATTGGCTCGCAAAGTTTTTCACTCAAATAAAAACCTAAAGAATCCTCAACCAACCATAAAGGGATAAAGCAAGACTTTCGAGAAAGAAGTCCTGCTTTATCCCTTTGCTTTATCACAAAAACGTAAGTTAACAGTTTTTTTTAAACCTGTATACAGAACTTTTTTATCTTTGCATTGTTGTTTATGCAATCATTGCCGACTGTTTCGGCAATCAAAATAAAAGCGATATAGCGTATGAATGCAATGAAAAAGTTCTTATGTTCCACCTTATTAAGCTTATCGGTCTATGTAGTAGGCGCACAACAGGTCTTGAGCCTGGATAGTTGTCGTGCATTAGCAATGGCCAACAACAAGGAGCTATTGATAAGCCAGGAGAAGATTAACGCCGCACACTATCAAAAAAAGGCTGCTTTTGCAAATTATTTACCTAAGTTCGATGCAACAGGTGCCTACATCCGTAATCAGAAGGAAATATCACTGCTGAGTGATGCACAGAAAGATGCTTTATCCAATATCGGTACCAACCTGAGCGGTGCTTTGCAGAACGGAGTACAAAACATGATTGCACAAAACCCAGGCCTGCTACAAAACCCACAATTCATGCAGCTGTTACAAGCTTTTGGAAGTGTAGACCTGGCAGGTCCGTTAAATCAGGTAGGAAGTTCTTTAGTAGATGCTTTCCGCACTGATACACGAAACATGTATGTCGGCGCCATTACCCTGACACAGCCCCTATACATGGGTGGAAAAATACGAGCCTACAATAAAATAACCAAATATGCCGAAGAACTGGCACGCCAACAGCACAGCACGGGCATGCAGGAAGTGATACTGAACACTGACCAGGCCTACTGGCAGGTTGTATCATTGGTACACAAAAGGAAACTGGCTGAAGGATATCTGGAATTGCTGAAGAAATTGGAAAGCGATGTCGACAAAATGATCAACGAAGGAGTAGCGACAAAAGCCGATGGCCTGTCAGTGAAGGTGAAAGTTAACGAAGCGGAAATGACGCTGACCAAAGTGGACGATGGGCTAAGTCTGTCGCGCATGTTGTTATGCCAACTGTGCGGACTGGACCTGACGACGGATATCGTATTGGAGGACGAACGGGAAGAAAACCTGGAAGAAGCCGGAATAGCTAGCAACCAAATCAATATGGAAAGTGTTTATGCCATACGCCCTGAAGTCCGTAGCTTGGAACTGGCATCCAAAATCTATGATCAAAAGGTGAACGTAACCCGTTCGGAAATGCTGCCTTCCATCGCCCTGATGGGAAGCTATATGGCTACCAATCCGTCCGTACTGAACAGCTTCGAAAAGAAGTTCAAAGGCATGTGGAATGTAGGTGTCATGGTATCAGTTCCTTTATGGCACTGGGGCGAAGGTATCAATAAGGTGAAAGCAGCCAAGGCAGAAGCTAACATCGCACGCTATCAGCTGGAAGAGGCGAAAGAAAAAATCCAGTTACAGGTAAGCCAGTCCGCCTTCAAGGTGAACGAAGCAGCCAAGAAACTGGTAATGGCTGAAAAGAACCTTGAAAAAGCAGATGAAAATCTGCGCTACGCCACCTTGGGCTTCGAGGAAGGAGTAATCCCTGCCAGCAATGTATTAGAAGCTCACACAGCCTGGCTTTCCGCCCAATCCGAGAAGATAGACGCCCAGATAGACGTGAAACTGACAGATCTCTATCTGAAGAAAGCTACGGGAGAACTCACATCAATGGAGAATTGAAAATGGAGAATGAAGTATTATCAATTCTCAATTATCAATTATAAAATTATCAATTATCGAAATGGATACAAAATCGCAAAACAGTAACATGCTGCTGGCCTTCCTGACACTGGTAGGCGTCATCGCAGTAGTGGCCCTAGTAGGTTTCTTCATGCTTCACAAAGGGCCGGAAATCGTCCAAGGACAAGCAGACGTCAACGAATACCGCGTATCGAGCAAAGTGCCGGGACGCATCTTGGAGTTCCGCGTAAAAGAAGGACAACAAGTGAAGGCAGGCGATACGCTCGCCCTGCTGGAAGCGCCAGACGTACAGGCCAAGCTGGAACAGGCACAGGCAGCCGAAGCCGCTGCACAAGCACAGAACGAAAAAGCCATCAAAGGAGCACGCCAGGAGCAGATCCAGGGCGCCTATGAAATGTGGCAGAAAGCACGTGCCGGCGTGACCATTGCCGAAAAATCGTACAAACGCGTGAAGAACCTGTACGACCAGGGAGTGATGTCGGCACAGAAGCTGGACGAGGTGACGGCACAGCGCGACGCGGCTATCGCTACGGAAAAGGCTGCCAAGTCGCAGTATGACATGGCCAAGAACGGTGCCGAGCGCGAAGACAAGGCAGCTGCAGCAGCTTTGGTTCAACGTGCACGAGGAGCTGTAGCCGAAGTACAATCGTACATTGCCGAGACATACCTCATTGCCCAGACGGCGGGAGAGGTTTCGGAAATTTTCCCCAAAGTGGGCGAACTGGTAGGCACAGGAGCGCCCATCATGAACATCGCCGTGATGGAGGACATGTGGGTGAGCTTCAACGTACGCGAGGACCTGCTGAAGGGGCTGAGCGTGGGTACAGAGTTTGAAGCCTACGTACCGGCACTGGACCGTGACATCCGTCTGAAAGTGTACTATATGAAGGACCTGGGCACCTACGCTGCCTGGAAAGCCACGAAGACCACCGGCCAGTTCGACCTGAAGACGTTCGAAGTGAAGGCCAGCCCAGTGGAGAAGGTCGACGGACTGCGGCCGGGCATGAGCGTGGTGCTGGAAAAATGAAGAATGAAGAATGAGGAATGAAGATTACTCCCATTTTCAATCTTCAATTCTCAATTATCAATTATCGAAATGAACGCAACGAAATACAAAGCCTTGTGGAACGTGATGAAGCGTGAAGGAAAGCGCCTCGTCTCCCGTCCGCTCTACCTGTTCTGCATGGTAGTGGCACCGCTGTTCTGCTACGTGTTCTTCACCACGCTGATGGACTCGGGGCTGCCGCAGAACATGCCGGTGGGCGTGGTGGACGAAGACATGACGACCACCTCGCGGCAACTGGTGCGCAACCTCGACGCCTTCGAACAGACGGCCGTCGTGGCCCACTACCCCAACGTGACCGAGGCACGCCAGGCCATGCAGCGGGGCGACATCTACGGCTTCTACTACATTCCAGAAGGGACTACCTCCAAAGCGCAGGCCCAGCGGCAGCCCAAGGTGTCGTTCTACACCAACAACACGCTGCTCATTGCCGGCTCTCTGCTCTACAAGGACATGAAGATGATGAGCGAACTGGCCTCGGGAGCCGCCGCCCGCTCGGTGCTCTACGCCAAGGGAGCGACGGAAGACCAGGCCATGGGATTCCTGCAGCCCATCGTCATCGACACACATCCGCTGAACAATCCGTGGATTAACTATTCGGTCTACCTGAACAACACGTTCGCGCCGGGCGTGCTGATGCTGCTCATCTTCATGGTGACGGTATTCTCCATCGGCGTGGAAATCAAGGACCGCACCGCCCGCCAGTGGCTGCGCACGGGCAACAACTCCATCTGGATATCGCTGGCCGGCAAGCTCCTGCCCCACACCGTCGTCTTCTTCCTGATGGGCATCCTCTACAACGTCTACCTCTACGGCTTCCTGCACTTCCCCTGCAACAGCGGCATCCTGCCAATGCTCTTTGCCACCCTGTGTCTCGTGCTGGCCTCGCAGGGCATGGGCGTACTGATGATAGGCGTGCTGCCTACGCTGCGCCTGGGGCTGAGCTTCGCTTCGCTATGGGGCGTGCTGTCGTTCTCGATGTGCGGCCTGTCGTTCCCGGCCATGGGCATGCACCCCACACTGCAGGCGCTGGCCAACCTCTTCCCGCTGCGCCACTACTTCCTGATCTACGTGGACCAGGCGCTGAACGGGTATCCGATGATCTATTCATGGACCAACTACGTGGCCCTGCTGCTGTTCATGATGCTACCGTTCTTCATCGCCCACCGACTGAAAGCAGCCCTCATTTACTATAAATACGTACCGTGATGAAAAAGAAACCTACGTTCAAACAACATATCAGACAGGGCGTCTACGACCTGTTCTACATCTGGCGGCAGGAATTCCGCACGACCTTCCGCGACCAGGGGGTACTGATTTTCTTCATCCTGGTACCGCTGGTCTACCCGCTGATCTACTCGTTCATCTACACCAACGAGACGCTGCGCGACGTGCCCGCCGTGGTGGTGGACGACTCGCGCAGCACGCTGAGCCGACAGTACGTGCGCATGCTCGACGCCAGCCCCGACATCCGCGTTGTGGCCCACTGCGCCGACATGGAGGAAGCCAAGCTCGCCCTGCGCAACCGCGACGCCTACGGCATCGTCTACCTGCCCGAAACCTTCAGCGACGACATTGCCGCCGGACGGCAGACGCAGGTGAGCATCTTTTGCGATATGAGCGGACTGATGTACTACAAAGCCATGCTGAGCGCCAACACCGAAGTGTCGCTCGAGATGAACACGGAAATCAAGATAGCCCGCGCCGGAAACACCACCGACCGCCAGGACGAGGTGACGGCCTACCCCATCGAATACAAGGACGTGGCGCTGTACAACCCCACCAACGGCTTTGCCGCCTTCCTGATACCCGCCGTGCTGATGCTCATCATCCAGCAGACGCTGCTACTGGGCATCGGCCTCTCGGCCGGAACGGCCCGCGAGAAGAACCAGTTCCGCGACCTCGTGCCCATCAACCGCCACTACAACGGCACGCTGCGCATCGTCATGGGCAAGGGACTGAGCTACTTCCTGGTGTATGCGCTGGTGTCAGCCTACGTGCTCTGCGTCGTACCCTGGCTCTTCAGCCTCAACCAGATAGCCCTGCCGGGCGAACTCATCCTGTTCACCCTGCCCTACCTGAGCGCCTGCATCTTCTTCGCCATGACGGCCTCCATCGCCATCCGCAACCGCGAGACGTGCATGCTGCTGTTCGTCTTCACCTCCGTGCCGCTGCTGTTCCTTTCGGGCATCTCGTGGCCCGCCTCAGCCATCCCGCCCTTCTGGCGCTACTTCTCGTACCTGTTCCCGTCGACCTTCGGCATCAACGGCTACGTGCGCATCAACAGCATGGGGGCCACGCTGAACGAAGTGCAGTGGGAATACCAGGCCCTCTGGCTGCAAACCGGCATTTACTTCCTGACCACCTGCCTCGTCTACCGCTGGCAGATCCTGCAAAGCCGCCGTCACGTCATCGAAGCCTACAGGCGCTACAAAGCCCTGCGCGGTGAGTGACGGCGGAAACGCCTTCCCAAAAGTTTTCGGCAGCCCCTCCGAGACCTCGGAAGCCTTCCCAAAAGTTTTTGGCTGCCCTCCGAACACTCTGAAACCCTCTCAAAAGTTTTTGGCGCCCCGTCCGAGACCTCGGAAACCCTCCCTAAAGTTTTTGGCGACCTGTTCGAGCCTTCGGAAACCCTCCCTAAAGTTTTTGGCGACCCGTCCGAGCACTCGGAAACCTTCCCAAAAGTTTTTGGCTGCCCGTCCGAGACCTCGGAAACTCTCCCAAAAGTTTTTGGCAGCCCGCCCAAAGACAAATAAATCCCGTCCTTTTAAACTTATTAACCTTCTGCCTATTGAAATATTACGAAATATTCGTAGCTTTGCATAGAATTCAAACTAAAACTGTATTCCATGGAAAAATTGACAAGACAAGAAGAAGAAGTGATGTTGTACATCTGGAAGCTGGAGTCCTGCTACGTGAAGGACATCCTCGCCGAATTTCCCGAACCGAAGCCGCCCTACACCACCGTGGCCTCGATTGTGAAAAACCTGGAGCGGAAGCAATACGTGAAGCCCAGCCGCGTGGGAAACACCTACCGCTACACCCCGCTCATCCGCGAAAGCGAATACAAGCGGACGTTCATGAGCGGCTTCGTCCGCAACTACTTTGCCAATTCGTACAAGGAGATGGTCTCGTTCTTCGCCAAGGAGCAGAAGATTTCGGCCAACGACTTGAAAGACATAATTGAGATGATTGAGAAAGGAAAGGAAAAGTGAAAAATTCCTTTTCAATGAAGAATGAAGAATGTCCGCCTTGCGGACAAATGAAGAATTTCTCCATCGCACAAGAAAAGTTCTTCATCCGCCACATTCTTAATTCTTCATTCCTAATTCTTCATTTTTAATTGAAAGATATGGTCTATTTTCTGAAAATCAACGTGGCGATAGCCCTGTTCTACGCCTTCTATCGGCTGTTCTTCTACAAGGACACGTTCTTCGCCTGGCGGCGGACGGCCCTGCTCTGCTTCTTCGCCGTATCGGCCGCCGTACCGCTGCTCGACATCCAGCAGTGGATTGTGCAGCAGGAGCCGATGGCAGCCATGGCCGACCTCTACGCCGCCGTGGTGCTGCCCGAGCTGACCCTGACGCCGCAGCCCGAAACGGACTGGCGGCAACTGATGGCCGACGGCATCGTCGTCGCCTACTGGCTCGTGGCCGCCCTGCTGGCCCTGCGCTTCCTCGTCCAGCTGGCCGGCATCGTCCGCCTGGCACGCCGCTGCCCCACGCAGAAAATAGACGGCACCACCGTACACCTCCTGCCCCGCGCAGAAGGCCCCTTCTCGTTCTTCCGCTGGATATTCGTCTGCTCCGACGCCCACACCGGCGACGAGCTGCACGAGATTCTGACCCACGAGCGCACCCATGCCCGCCAATGGCACTCCATCGACGTGCTGACGGGCGAACTGGCATGCATCATCTGCTGGTTCAACCCCTTTGCCTGGCTCATGAAGCGGGAAATACGCACCAACCTGGAGTACATGGCCGATGAAAAAGTCCTGGAGACCGGCCACGACTCCCGCACCTACCAATACCACCTGTTGGGTTTGTCACATCATAAGGCTGCAGCAACCATCTATAACAGTTTCAATGTATTACCCTTAAAAAAGCGTATCATTATGATGAACAAACGAAGAACCCGAGCAATAGGGAGAACCAAATACCTGATGTTCCTCCCGCTGGCCGCCCTGCTGATGATCGTCAGCAACATCGAGGCCGTGGCACGCGCCACACAGAAGATTACAACCGAAGTCATCGAGGCCGTCACGCCAGCTGAAACGCCCGACGTGCAGCCTCAGCCTGAAAACATCGTCCCCCTGCCCCAGCAGGAGAAGTCCGACAAGGTGACGTACAAAGGAAAGATTGTAGACGAAGCGGGCAATCCGCTGGGCAACGTACAGATTATCACCGACCGGAAGTTCCAGTCAATGACCACAAGCACGGTCAACGATAAAGGAGAATTCCGCATAGAAACGTCACCCGAAGCCAGCATTGCATTCCTGTACAAAGGCAAGGACGCACAGATACTGGGCTGGGCAGGAAATCCCAAAACCCTGTCCAAGATGGACTCCAATAACATGGTTATCGTCCTGAAACCGCAACAGGCCATAAACGCCCCAACCGATGGCGGTGAGGAAGTCTATGAAGTCGTAGAAAAGATGCCGGAATTCCCCGATGGAGGCATGCCGGGACTGATGAAGTACCTGTCCGCCAACATCCGCTATCCCGAAGCGGCTCATAAGGACGGGACACAGGGACGTGTCACCGTGCAGTTCGTGGTCGGCAAGGACGGCAGCATCGGCAACGTGAGCATCCTGAGAGGCGTTGATCCCGCCCTGGACGCCGAAGCCATCCGTGTCATCAGCGGCATGCCCAAGTGGAAACCGGGCACGCAGAAAGGCGAGCCGGTCAACGTGAAATACACCGTCCCCGTCATGTTCCGCCTGACGCCCGAACCGGTGGAGAAGATAGACGAGATGATAGTAGTAGGCTACCGAAACCCCGACGCCCCCGTAACGGGCGAAGTCTATGAAACCGTGGACAAGATGCCCGAATTTCCCGGCGGTATGACGGGACTAATGCAACACCTCAGCAAGAATATCCGCTATCCGGCCGAAGCCCACACCAATAACATACAGGGACGAGTGGTAGTATCGGTCATCATCAACACCGATGGCAAGGCGACCAACGCCCAAATCGTCCAAGGCGTTGCCCCCAGCCTGGATGCGGAAGCCCTGCGCGTAGCCACTACTATGCCTGACTGGACACCCGGAACCAAGGACGGCAAACCCGTGAACGTGAAGTACACTTTCCCGGTCGTGTTCCGCCTGCAATAGGAAATTCTCTCTTTACATAATTGGTTCACCACAGAGGACGCCCTTGTCCTCTGTGGTGAATGCTTATTTCTTCACCTGCACAATCCGTGTAGGTTCCATCTCGATGTTGCGCTTGTCTACCTGACGCACCACGGCAGCAGCCAGTTGCAGGAAGGCGCGGCCGGTAACGGTATCCGAGTCGAGAGCCACAGGCGTACCCTTGTCACCGCTCTCGCAGATACTCTGCACAATGGGAATCTGGCCCAGCAAAGGCACCTTCAATTCCTCGGCCAGTTGCTTGCAACCATCCTTACCGAAGATGTAATACTTGTTCTCCGGCAGTTCGGCGGGAGTAAACCATGCCATGTTCTCCACCAGTCCCAGAATAGGTACGTTCACCTTGTCGTTGGTGTACATGTCCACGCCCTTACGTGCGTCGGCCAGGGCTACCTGCTGCGGCGTGCTGACGATGACGGCGCCCGTGATGGCGAGCGTCTGGAGCAGCGTCAGGTGGATGTCACTGGTACCCGGAGGAGTGTCGAGGATGAAGTAGTCCAGGTCGCCCCAGGCGGCGTCGCCCACGAGCTGTTTCAGAGCGTTGCTGGCCATGCCGCCACGCCACAAGGTAGCCTGCTCGGGGTTGACAAAGAAGCCGATGGAAAGGAGCTTCAGGCCATACTTCTCGATGGGAATGATGAGGTCGCGGCCGTCGATGCGCTCGGCATAGGGACGGACGTCTTCCACCTGGAACATCTTGGGGACGGAGGGACCGAAAATGTCGGCATCAAGCAGGCCAACCTTGTAGCCCAGCTTCACGAGGGCCACGGCCAGGTTGGCGGCCACGGTACTCTTACCCACACCACCCTTGCCGCTGGAGACGGCGATGACGTTCTTCACACGGGGCAGCATCTTGCCCGGTTCGGGGCGGGCAGCCTGACGGCTTTCGGTACTGATAGTCACCTCCACGTCAGGCGACACGTAGGTATGAATGGCCGTTTCGGCCGATTTCAGCATGGACTTCATGAAGGGATCGGTGGGCTTCTCGAAGATGAGCGAGAAGCTGACCTTCATACCGTCGATGCGCAGGTTGTCGGCCACCATTTCGGCTTCGACAAGATTCTTGCCGTTGCCCGGGTAGCGCACGGTGGCCAGTGCGTCGAGAATGAGTTTCGGATAGAGAGTCATAATATATCTGTTTTTATTTGCTTGTCTGAAGTCCGCTCCGCTTGCTGCGGTTGTAGCTCCGGTAATCGTCCAGTTCGATTTCCACATCGGGCTCGGTGAGGGTGCCTTCGTGCGGCAGGCGGAAGCGGAGGTACTTGATGTTGAACCCGCGGTCCAGCCATTGCTGTTCGTAATAAGTGCGGATGCCGAGTATCTCGTCGGCCAGGCCAGAGTGGTAAAGGTCTTCGGTCATCACTTCAACGGGCAGGTGGTTGTGCTCCACCATATACCGGGTGTAGGTGAACATGAAGTTGCTGTCCGTCTTGAGGTGCACCAGTCCGCCATCCACGAGAAATCGGCGGTAGCGTTCCATGAAGTAGGTAGACGTCAGGCGCTTGGTGGCCTTCTTCATCTGCGGGTCGGAGAAGGTGAGCCATATCTCGCTCACCTCGCCCGGTGCGAAGAAGCGGTCGATGATCTCAATCTGGGTACGCAGGAAGGCGACGTTGGTCATGCCTGCCTGAAGCGACTCGGTGGCTCCCGTCCACATGCGCGCGCCCTTAATGTCCACCCCGATGAAGTTCTTCTCGGGGAAGAGGCGGCCCAGACCTACGGTGTATTCGCCGCGACCGCAACCCAGTTCGAGCACGATAGGACGGTCGTTCTTGAAGAACCTTTCACCCCAATGGCCCTTCATGTCGAAGGGTACATCGTCCACAACCGAATAGGGGTATTCAAACACGTGCGGGTAATCCCGCATATCTGCAAACTTGGCTAATTTTCCTTTTCCCATAATTTAGAAAGTCTCCACCCAACCGGTGTAGTTATAGAACAGCCGGCCGGCGAAGATTTGATGAAACAATGCATATTGGTCGATGCCCGTACAATGGCATACGCCCAGCCGTTGCGGCAGGTGATCGGCCAGGTAGCGGGCTATCACTTCGTTCTTCCCGGCCCCACACGTGCGGATGTGGAAGCCGCCCAATACCAGCCTCAGATTGGCGTTGGGGAAGGTATCCAGCACCGTACGAAGGATGTTGGTGATGCCGCGGTGCGAGCAGGCACTCAGCACGGCCACGTCGCGTCCGCACTTCAACACCAGCGCCAGTTCGTCGTCGAAACTGTCGGGGTGCCGTTCTCCGTCGATCAGCGTGTAGAAACGGTCGAAGTGGGTATCTTCCTCGTCAGCTATAGGCAGACGAGGAAAGACGAAAACACCCGGCAGGAGTTCCTCCGTATCGTCCACAAAGCGGAAGCGGGCGATGTCGAGGGTATCGGGGTGCATCAGGCCGTTCTCGCGCTCGTCCTTGAACTTTGGACGCAAGGCTTCGCGCTTGCACACCACCGCGGCGCGTTCGTTCAGCCGCAAGAAATGGTGCAGGCCGCCCGTATGGTCACGATGTCCGTGCGAAAGGACCAGGTAATCCACCTCGCGCAGGTCGATGCCCATCAGCCGCGCGTTGCGGATGAAAAGGTCGGATGCTCCCGTATCGAACAGTACCTTGCGGTCCCTTACCTCAACAAGCAGGGAAAGCCCGTGCTCTCCCTGCAATCCCTTGCCGTAAACAACGTTCTCGACGAGGGTCGTTATCTGGATGTCTCCGTTCACGCCTGTCATTCTACGATGGTTACCCAGCCGTGTACGTCGGGCTCGTCGCCATACTGAATGGCGCGCAGCTTGTGATAGAGCTTGGAGCTGATTTCACCCGGCTTGCCGTCCTTCGAGATAACATAGGAACGGTTGTTCTCGGGGTCATCGATGCGCTGGATGGGACTGATGACAGCAGCCGTACCGCAGGCACCGGCTTCCTCAAACGTAGCCAGCTCTTCTTCGGGGATGGGACGGCGTTCTACCTTCAGGCCCATGTCCTCAGCCAGCTGCATCAGGCTCTTGTTGGTGATGCTGGGCAGGATGGAGGTGGACAGCGGCGTGATGTAGGTGTTGTTCTTGATGCCGAAGAAGTTGGCGGCACCACATTCGTCCATGTATTTCTTCTCCTTGGCATCGAGGTAGAACTCGGCAGAGTAGCCGCCCTCGTGGGCTTCCTTGCTGGCACGGAGGCTGGCTGCATAGTTACCGCCCACCTTGAACGTACCGGTACCGAGCGGAGCCGCACGGTCGTATTTGCGCGTGATGACGTAGGGAGTGGTGGCAAATCCGCCCTTGAAGTACGGGCCTACGGGCGTGACGAAGATCAGGAACAGGTACTCATTGGCGGGTTTCACGCCTACCTGTGCGCCGGTACCCACCAGCAGCGGACGGATGTAGAGCGACGCGCCGCTCTCGTAGGGCGGGATGAAGCGTTCGTTCAGCTTCACGACCTTGAGCACAGCCTCACGGAAACGTTCGGTCGAGAGTTCGGGCATCAGGATGCCGCGGCAGGTGGATTGCAGGCGGGCGGCGTTCTCCTCCAGGCGGAAGATGCGCACCTTGCCGTCCTTGCCCTTGAAGGCCTTCAGGCCCTCGAAGGCTTCTTGTCCGTAGTGCAGACAGGTAGCTGCCATGTGCATGGGGATGGTTTCCTCGCTGCATACTTCCAGCTCGCCCCACTGACCGTTACGATGGTAAATTCTCACGTTGTAGTCTGTCTTCATGTATCCGAAGGACAGATTTGACCAATCAATTTCTTTCATATCTTTTGTATTTTGAGTATTCCTATAGTACAACTTGCAACAAAAATACTCTTTATTCTTCACTTTCTTGCTTTTCGGCCAGTATTTTTTCGATTTCCCGGTCGGCTTTCGTCAGTTTGCTCTCGCAGAAGGCGATGATTTCGTTGGCTTCCTTGATTTTTTCGGCCAGCTGGTCTATCTCCAGTTCGTTGTTGTCAATCTGGTTGACAATCTTTTCCAAGCGGGCCATAGCCTGCGAATAGGTTTCTTTTTTCTTGGGTACGGGCATATCTTGATTGCTATTTGATGTTTTTTACAATGGAAGTAAGTGTTCCCTTATGAACCTGCGTCACCAGCACGTCGCCCTCGTGCAGCCGGGAGGCGTCCTTCACGGCACGCCCGTCCTTCAGCGTCAGGCTGTAGCCACGGGCCAGAAGCTTCTCGGGCGAAGCGTCGGCCAGGCGTTGGCGGAGCAGCTCCAGCCGATGGCGGTGACGTGCCAGCAGCGTCTCTACCGAGCGGTGCAGGTCCTTGCGGGCGGTGAGCAGCTCCAGCTTGGCGGACGACACGCGGCGGACGGCCGACGCGGGGATGCGGTTGCGGCATTGGTACAGACGCCGGCGCTCCTGCTCCAGGCGGGCGGTCACACCTTCGTGCAGACGGACAACCAAGTCGTTCAGGCGGTCGGCAGCCTCGTCCATACGGGCGATGAGGTATTCGGCGGCGGCGGTCGGGGTCTTCACGCGGACGTGAGCCACGGAGTCGAGCACGGTGTCGTCGCGTTCGTGCCCGATGCCGGTAATGATGGGCAGGGGGAACTGGGCGCAGGCGGCGGCCAGCAGGTAGGTGTCGAAGCACGAGAGGTCGGACGTAGCGCCTCCGCCACGGATAATGACCACCACGTCGAACTGCTCCGCCCGGCCATTGATGGCATCCAGCGCCTCGAGAATGGATGCCTCCACACGGTCGCCCTGCATGGCGGCGGCAAAGAGGGTCACCTGGAAGGCATAGCCCCGCGGATTGTGCTCCAACTGATGGCGGAAGTCGCCATAACCCGCCGCCGTGGGCGAAGAGATGACGGCCACCCGCCGGGGCAGCACGGGCATGGGCAACTCCTTGTTCAGCGTCAGCACGCCCTCGTCCTCGAGCTGCTTCAGTATCTCGCGGCGGCGGCGTGCCATGTCGCCCAACGTATAGGTGGGGTCGATGTCATGCACGGTCAGGCTGAAGCCGTAGAGTTCGTGGAAAGAGACGCTGACCTGCACCAGCACCTTGATGCCTGCCTCGAAGGCCTGCCCCGTGCTTTCCTCGAAATAGGGACGAAGCAGGCGGAAG
The DNA here is from genome assembly GCF_019239235.1 of Caecibacteroides pullorum. Classification (GTDB taxonomy): domain Bacteria; phylum Bacteroidota; class Bacteroidia; order Bacteroidales; family Bacteroidaceae; genus Bacteroides; species Bacteroides pullorum. Next base: position 195,312 of record NZ_JAAZTS010000004.1, read on the forward strand.
ACGTTGCTCCAGATGACACCGCGCGCCTTGGCCACGAGGTTGTTGCCCCGCGGGTCCTTCTGCACGAACTCCACGTAGCAATGCCCCGTAGCGGGATGCATGCGCACCTCGCTCAGCTCGGCCTGTACCCAATATTCATCGGGCAGACACTGCTCCAGGCTTCGGCGCACCAGGGCGTTGAGGTCGTATAGGGATAAAGCGTCCATGGTCAGCGGGATTGGGACAGGTATTCCTGATAGGCCTGCCACAGGTCGGGCACGCCATAGCCATAAATATTGTCAGGATAAGCGGCGCGGTCGCCCGAACGACGTACCAGTTCGATTACCTCCTTGGCCGTCAGCTTGGGGCAGGCCTGCCACAGGCAGGTCACCATGCCGCACATAATGGGCGAGGCGAACGAAGTACCGTTGGCCTGCGTCAGGTTACCGTCGGTACCCATCACGTCGGCCTTGTAGCCCACAGCCACCACGTCGGGCTTGATGCGGCCGTCCGCCGTATTGCCGATGGACGAGAAAGTGGCCAGCACGCCATCCTTGCCCACTGCTCCCACGGTCAGCACGTTGTCGGCATCGCCCGGAGGGGTGATTTTCTTCCACGGACCGGCTCCCGCATTGCCCGCGCTGCATACCAGCACCATGCCTTTATCGGCCACATGCGAAGCCTGGCGCGACATCAGTGCGTACCGGCCGTCCAGCTGACGGAACTCATAGTTCTTCAAAGGGTCATCGAAGGTGTAATAACCGAGAGACGTATTGATGACGTCCACCCCCACGCTGTCCGCAAACTCGACGGCGGCCGACCAGTAGTCCTGCTCCACCAGGTTCTCGGAGTAGTCGTCCTCGCTACGCAACAACCAGTAGGAAGCCTCGGGAGCGGTGCCCACCATCACCTCCGGACGGTTCAACCCCATGCACGACCACACGGCCATGCCGTGGCTCTGCTCGGCAAAGATATCGGCACGGGGATTGACAAAGTCCTTCACACCCAGCACGCGGTTCATGTCAAAGGCCGTGATGCGGTCGGCGTTGTGATAACCCGCGTCGATGACGGCAATGGTCATCCCCTGCCCGCGGAAGCCCGCCTCGTGCAGCTTGTCGCCGCGGCTCAGCTGTATCTGTGCGGCGCCTGCACCGTAGTAGCTCTCAGGATGTTTCTCGGGGCGGTTCACCAGCGAGTCGCGTTGGGGCGTCACCACCTCCTTGGCAGGGCGCATCCACACCCGTTCGGCGGAGCGCACGAAAGGCAGGGCGGCGATGCGGCCGATGGCCGACGAGTCGTTGCACGACACCGTCACGAAGTTCTCCCATTTGCCCGTCACCACGATGTTCACTCCCTGCCGCCGTATCTCGTCCACATAGCTTCGACACACAGGCAGGTCGGTAGAGTCCACCTCCAATCCCTGGCGGTGGCGGCGCTCCAAAGCCTTCGCGGACAGGAATTCTTCCGGACGCTGCAAGGAGTACTCCGTAGCCGCCTTGTCCTTCAGGCAGATGCGATACTTCAGCGTGTCCTGTTGTGCACCCGCCGACAGGACGGTCAGGATGCCAACCAATAACCCAATCATTCGTTTCATATCATTTTCAATTTTCCATTATCCATTTTCAATTCTCAACATACATCCCTATTCCCCGTTGCGAAGCGATGAACGCCCCACCCACCACGCGACGGCCGATGTAGAACACCGCCGACTGGCCGGGTGCGATGGCCGATGCCTCTTCCTCGAAGTGCACCAGCAGGCGTCCGTCTTCCAGACGGCTCACCGTGCAGGGAATGGGACGGCTGCGGTAGCGAATGCGCACCGTCAGGCTGTCGCTTCCGAACACCTCCGCCTCGTCCGTCAGGCAGTCCTGCTCGGCCAGCATGTAGCGCGTCTTCATCTGTTCGGCGTCGCCCAGCATCACGGTGTTCTTCTGCGGATTGATTTTCAGCACGTAGGCCGGCTTGCCCAAGGCTATCTCCAGCCCCTTGCGTTGCCCGATGGTGTAGTACGGGAAGCCCTTGTGCTCGCCCAGCTTCACGCCCTCGGCATTCACAAACCACCCCTTGCCCACCTCGGTATCTATCTCGGGGCTGTGCTCGCGCAGGAAATCGCGATAGTCGCCCTTGATGAAGCACACCTCCATGCTCTCGCCCTCGTCGGCCTTCAGCGTGTAGCCCTTGTCGCGCAGGTAGTCGCGCACCTTCAGCTTGGTGTATTCGCCCAGGGGGAAAAGGCAGCGGCGCAGCACGTCCTGCCCCAGCCGCCACAGGAAGTACGACTGGTCCTTCTTGTCGTCGTCACCCGCCACGATGTAGCGTTTGCTATTCTGTTCTTCGATGCGTGTATAATGGCCTGTGGCGATGTAGGCACAACCCAGGCGGTCGGCCCACTCCGTCAGGATGCGGAACTTGAACAGCGGGTTGCACATCACACAGGGGTTGGGCGTGCGTCCCGCACGGTATTCGTCGATGAAATATTGTACGATGGTACGGCGGAAGTCTTCGCGTTCGTCGGCCACGTGGTGCTCGATGCCCATACTCTCGGCCAGACGGCGTGCCTCCACCGGCTCGTCGCCCCACACCCACATGGTGAGGCCCACAATCTCGTAGCCCTGCTCGCGCAGCATCAGGCACGTGGCGGTGCTGTCTATGCCGCCACTCATGCCCACCAAAACTCTCTTTTCAGGTCCGTTCATAAATTGTTGGTTCTATTATGGAAAGACAAAGGTACTGTTTTTTGCCCATTCTTCCGCACGCCCCGCCTACAAAATGGCCAAAGCGATGCAGGCGCAAGCCTCGGCGTCGGCCAGGGCATGGTGGTGGCGCGTCAGGTCGTAGCCGCATCGGGCGGCCACCGTCTGAAGCTGGTGGTTGGGCAGCTGCTTGCCGAAGGTACGTCGAGAGGCACGACACGTGCAATAGAAGGTATAGTCAGGATAGCCCATACCGAAAGCCTTGAAAGCTGCCCGCAGGCATCCCTCGTCGAAAGGGCTGTTGTGGGCCACCAGCGGAAGGCCCTCCAGCCGCGGAGCCACCTCTTGCCACACGGCCGGAAACTCAGGCGCACGGTCGGTGTCCTGCCGCGTCAGCCCGTGCACCTGCGTATTCCAGTAGCTGTAATAGTTGGGAAAGGGACGTATCAGTCGGTAGATTTTCTCCCTGACCACTCCGTCCCTCACGATGACGATGCCCACGCTGCACACACTGCTCCGCTCGCCGTTGGCCGTCTCGAAATCGATGGCTGCAAAGTCCTTCATCGGCATTTCCTCCTCTTTCTTATTTTGGACAAAAATAAGAAAAATATCCGCACTTTCATCGCTGTAACACAAACGAAACATGTATGACACATCTTCATAACACATATTTCCGAGCTTTGCCCCCGAAAATCAATGAAAAAACAATCAAACGATCAAAATGAAAAAAACAATCCTCCTGCTGGCGGCCGTCCTGATGGCCGCGTCCACCCTCTCCGCCCAAAGCGCGGGAAACGATGAAGACGGGAAGAAAATCGACAAGGAAAAGCTGGAAACCAAAGACTACCTGCCCAAAGTGAACGGAACCATCCGTGCCAAGTACGAATACCAGACGGGCATGGGAGCCGGCCGCTTCGAGGTGCGCAACGCACGCGTCAGCCTGACGGGCAACATCCTGCCCATCGTGGCCTACAAGGCGGAAATAGACCTCTCGGACGAAGGACAGATCAAAATGCTCGATGCCTATGCCCGCATCTTCCCCGCCAAGGGACTGACGGTGACGGCCGGACAGATGCGCGTCCCCTTCACCATCGACGCCCACCGCTCACCCCACCAGCAATACTTCGCCAACCGTTCGTTCATCGCCAAGCAGGTGGGCAACGTGCGCGACGTGGGCCTTACTCTGGGCTACGAACTGCCCACAGCCCTGCCCGTCAAACTGGAAGGAGGACTCTACAACGGCACAGGACTGACCAACCAGAAGGTGTGGCACAAGGAGGTGAACTACTCTGCCAAGGCCGTCGTCCTGCCCACCGAAGGACTGAACCTCACCCTGAGCGTGCAGGGCATCAAGCCCGAAGACGTATGGATGCGCTCCTACGACATCGGCACCTACTATGAGGCAGGCCGCTTTCATATCGAAGGCGAATACCTCTACAAGCAGTATTCGGACAACGCTTTCAAGGATGTGCACTCCGTCGACGCCTTCATCAACTACGACCAGCCTCTGAAGAAAGTCTTCCAGAAGATGTCTTTCCTGGCCCGCTACGACATGATGACCGACCAGAGCGACGCCAAGACCCGCGACGAAGCCACGGGTGCCCTGACCATTACCGACTACAAGCGCCACCGACTGACGGGCGGAATCACTTTCAGCCTCAGCAAGGCCTTCCGCACGGACATCCGCCTGAACTACGAGAAATACTTCTACCCCGAAGGCTGCATCGCCAAGGAATCGGAGCAGGACAAGGTGGTACTGGAGCTGATGGTCCGCTTCTGACGAAATGACACATTGATTTCCCGACCGCCTGAGAATCGCGTATTTCCGCCCAAAGGCAAGGCCGTCGCCAAAGAACGAAGTGTTTTTCCGTATCAAGCTATCCATCAGAAGGATAGCAAAGTCTTTACATTTGAAATAGAAGAAAACGACCGCCGCCAGAGACGAAAACAACAGAAAAGTGGCACTTTGGCGGCGTAACTATGAACTTCAGCAGCGTAAAGTGGCACTTTAGGAGCAGAAAACATACACTTTTCTGACAGAAAACATTGCTTTTTCCATCCGAAAACATACTTTCCGCCGCCCCAAAACATACAATCGGATGCCCGTAGACAGGCTTCCGCCCCACTGAGAAGGCCTATTCAGCCCCGTTTTCCCCTCTATTTCAACCTCTCCATAAAAGGAGCCAGTCAGCAAAAAAAGCCATCAGACATCTTTTTGCCGATATTCAGCCATAATCTGCGACACTTTGTACTTTACCGAAACGTCACTTTTTCCCTAGCCTTCCCTCAATTTTCCGCCCAACGGCTTGCTTTTTTCAGAAAAAAACCGTATCTTGGACGAAAGAAAAACAGCTTATGGCCCAACCAAAACTACCGAATCTATCGGACAACGAACAGGCCCTGCTGTACCAGAAACTGAACCTGTACAACCGGGGCAGAGCCTCCTACAAGGAGGCCGGAGCCTATCTGGTCGTGCTTCCGCGCGAGGGAAAACCGCAGTACACTCTGTGGGTCTACTCTCCCCTGCCCAGCCGCCAGTCCATCTTCTACCTCTGCGACCTCTCGGCCGACGTCCACGAAGCCCTGCGCATGGCCAGCACCCTCTGCTTCTACTCCATCCGCAGCCTGTATCTGACGGAATACAACGCCAAGCGCATGCAGAGCAGGGGCGACGACCTTATCCCCTTCGGCAAGTACCGCGGCCACTTCCTTCACGAGATACTGAACATCGACCCTGCCTACCTGGGCTGGATAGCCTACAAGTTCGAACCACGCATCCCAAAGCAGGCACGTTTCGTGCTCATCGCCCGCATCTACCATTCCGCCTACCTGGACATCCAGCGCCGCAAGATGCACCAAAAGCCCACCGGCACTTTTCTGGGCAAGGAAGGCGACAGACTGGAAAACCTGACGCTGAGGGTCACCGCCGTGCGCGTGGAAGACAATCCCTACAAGACACGGGTGCGAAACGGCACGGCCTTCTTCTACGTACGCCAGCAGCTCCAGCTGAAGGACGCGTCGGGCAACTGCGTCGCGCTGACCGTCAATGCCCGCACGGCCAGCCGCCACTCCTGCACACTACCCGCCACCGAGCACGCCTATCAGGTGGGCGAAACCATAAAAATAGCCTCGGCACGGGTGGCCCGCACCTATATGGTGGGAGCTACACCTTGCACGAGGCTGCATTACGTCAGGCTTCAATGAACGATTATTTCTTCACGAAGCTGTCAGGATAGGTCGAACGGTTCACCTGCTGTCCACCAGCCAGATCGATCCACGTATCAAACGTACGCTGGCCTTCCTTCAGTACGATGACACGGGCACCGTTGGGCAGGTGGTTGTAGACGGTATTTCCGCCCGTATAGCGTCCGTAGGCCAGCAGGATGCCATGCCACATCACGGCATAGTCGTTGTCATGGTCGTGGCCCACGAAGACACCCATCACATCGCCCGCTTCTTTCATGGCAGTGAACATTCCCGTGTTCAGGGCAGGTGCACAAGCTTTTTCCATGCGTGTACCTATCAGGATGGCTCCTTCGCTGGAGGCAGCCTGGTTGTATTCAGGCAGCGGAATATGGAAGAAAGAAAGAGCAGGCAAGGGTTGGCCTCCGTTAGCCTCCGTAAACGCAGCGCTCTGGCGGCGGTAGTTCTCCACCTGATCGAACGTCAACCAATCGTACCCCTTCACATCCTTCAATTTGGAATAGGAATGGGAGTCGAAGAAATAGAGCACGGCGGCATGGCTTCCCTTGCCGTCGGACGACTGCACCGTCAAGGTATAATCAGGTGAAGCCTGCTCACCACGGTCAGGCATCAGACAGCCCGGCACAGAGCGAATGATATCATATAGCTGTGTGCGGGTCATGCCCTGCTCGTCGTCATGGTTTCCGAACGTTACGACAAATGGTACATTATGGGCCGACACCCGTTCGAGCACTGTACGCATTCCCTTGTCGGCCGGCTTGGCATAAATCACGTCACCTGTCAATACAACCAGGTCAGGACGCTCGGCCTTCAGCACTTCATCAATACGTTCCAACGCAATGTCCGAAGCTGAATTGCCATACTTGAAGTGAACGTCGGTAAACTGAACAATCTTGAACTCACCCGCCTCATTGAACTTCAAGGCTGATTTTTGGGCATACAAGGAAACAAGTCCTACGCCCATCAGAAACAGAAAAAACAAAACACGTTTCATAGAGATTTAAAATATATGATTATGAATAATAAAATCCCAGCACTTAGAGTTTTTCTACCAGTACTGTCGCATAAGCCGATATACCTTCTTCGCGACCAGTAAAACCCAGCTTCTCGGTCGTAGTAGCTTTGATAGAAACATCATCCACATCCACCCCCATCACGCAAGCCAAAGTCTGCTGCATCTCAGGAATACGTGCTTTCAGCTTAGGGCGCTCAGCACAAACGGTGGCGTCAATGTTGCCTACCTTATAACCCTTTGTAGCAATCAGCTCCACGGTTTTCTTCAGCAGTACTTTACTATCAATATTCTTGAACTCACCTGCCGTATCAGGGAAATGATAGCCAATGTCGCGCATATTAGCGGCTCCCAACAGGGCATCACAAATGGCATGTATCAGCACGTCAGCATCGCTATGCCCCAAAAGTCCTTTCTCGTGTTCCAAGCGAATACCGCCCAACCATAATTCACGGCCCTCCACCAACTGGTGAACATCGAAGCCAAAACCTACACGTATTTTCATAATTAAGAATGAAGAATTGATAATTGAAAATTCATCAGTACCCCTGCAGGGTAGTCTATCGGATATGGAAGTCAAGCAGTTTATCGTTGCCCAGGTAGCCCTCCAAATGTTGCCCTATGCTCACGGGGCCCACTCCTACGGGAGTGCCAGTATAGAGCAGGTCGCCAATCTTCAAGGTCATAAAACGACTGACGTAAGCAATAATGTCGTCCACACAGAACAACATATCGGCAGTACATCCTTGTTGCACAGTTTTTCCATCTATATCGAGATGAAAGTTCAACCGTTGCACATCGCCTCCAACCTCAGCCAACGGTACAAAATTACCAATAGCAGCCGAACCATCGAACCCCTTGCAAAGTTCCCATGGATTACCCACCTCGCGGAAACGGCGCTGCATGTCGCGAGCTGTAAAATCGATACCCACCGTCACAGCATCATAATAACGATGAGCGAAACGCGGCGCGATACACTTGCCCAAGCGACAGATGCGAACTACCACTTCGGTTTCATAATGCACTTCGTTCGAAAAATCAGGAAGGAAAAAAGGTTTGCCATCCTTCAGGATAGCCGAGTCGGGCTTCAGAAAAATCACAGGCTCCTTGTTTTCCTGTTCATGCCCTAGTTCACGATTGTGCAGGGCATAGTTCATTCCTACAGCTATAATCTTCATTACTTGATTTCGTTAAAGTTAAGGCGGTTAAACATTACCGCCAGATGAGCATAAAGCGAAGTATTCTGCACAACAATAGACTCTGGCACACGGATACGGAAAGGCGTAAAGTTCCACACGGCCTTGATGCCGCCCTCCACCATGTAGTCCGTTATTTGCTGAGCAATCTCAATGGGCACAGTCAGTACCCCAATATTCACATCGTACTCCTGCATTTTCTGACGGAAATCGTCGGTATGGAAAATGGGAATGCCATTCAGTTTCGTACCCACCAGCGAAGGATTGACATCGAAAGCCGCCACAATCTCCAGCCCAAAGTGACGCAGACCTGAATCATGAAGCAAAGCACCACCCAGACTTCCCACGCCAAAGAGAAAAGCCTTATGCAAATTAGTGAAGCCCAGAAAATCTTCCAGCACGGCAATCAACGTATCTACCTCATAACCCACCCGCGTACGTCCCGAAATATTGACATACGAAAGATCTTTAGCTATCTGCGAAGCGTCGATATTGATTTCTTTAGATATTTGAGTTGAGGAGACAAAACGTTCTCCCTTCTGTTTCAGCAACTTGACATTAGAAAGATACCACGGAAGGCGTCGCAACGTCGGCTCCGGCACCCGCAAGGACTCTCTATTCTGCAACAAACTGCTCATCGTTTTCTATAAATTTATCAGATTGTAATGGACAAAAGTACTGTTTTTTTTCCAATGTCCGAGAAAATGCGCAGAAAAGCTTAACATAAATTCTACGTCGGATTGGAAGTTTCATCTCAAAAGCGTACTTTTGATGCAAAATTTATAATCAACTCCCATAATGGCAAAAGACACCAAAAATAATGATTGGAAGGACCGTTTGAATGTGGTCTACTCTACTAACCCAAACTTCCAATACGAAACAGGAAATACAGAAGAGGCTGAAACCCTCTCTCCCAATCAGCAAAAATTGCGAGTACAACTAGATCGTAAGAACCGTGGGGGTAAAGTAGTGACCCTCGTTACCGGCTTTGTAGGCACCGACGATGATCTAAAAGAACTAGGCCGAATGCTAAAGAGCAAATGCGGTGTGGGTGGTAGTGCCAAGGACGGTGAAATCATTGTACAAGGCGACTTCAAACAAAAGGTTATCGAATTACTGAAAAAAGAAGGGTACACACAAACAAAACCCGTGGGATAAACGGACTAACACTATAGGATAGCCATAATGGCACATTCCATCACCTATGTTTTTCCCGTTCCGTATATTATTTGTATATTTGCAACGTATTTTCAGGAAATTCCCTAAAGCAATAATGAATATATTATGATATACCGTTTGCTTCATTTTTTTCTAAAGCTACTGTCATACATTCCTTTCCGTATGCTTTACATCTTGTCAGACGGTTTGTTCTATCCGTTATACTACATTGTTCGCTACCGTCGTAAGGTTGTACGAAAAAACTTAACGGAATCTTTTCCTGAAAAAAGTTTGTCTAAAATCAAGCAGATAGAAAAAAAATTCTATCACTATTTTATCGACATGACCCTAGAGAGCTGCAAGTTAGCTTCCATATCCCCCAAGAAGATAAAACAAAGAATGCAGTTCACAAATACAGAAGCTGTAAATTCAATGCTGAGACAAGGTAAATCCGTTTCCATCTATATTGGCCACTATGGAAATTGGGAATGGGTATCCTCCATGCCCTTGTGGTTGGAGAAGAGCGCAACAGGTATCCAAATCTACCATAAGTTACGCAACAAAAGTATGGAACAACTGATGATGCACATTCGAGAACGTATGGGGGGAACTTGTGTAGAGATGCACAAAACAGCCCGTTGCATCACAGAATTGGCCAATCGCCACGAAGTCTGCATTATTGGATTTATAGCCGATCAATCACCTAGAAAACAAGAATCACGTTTCTTCTTGCCTTTCCTGCATCACAGTACTCCCGTGTTGACAGGAACAGAAAAAATTACCAAGCATTACGGATTTGAGGCCTTCTACCTTGACGTAAAAAGGAAGAAAAGAGGTTATTACGAAGCCGAATTCACTCAGCTTCACGAAAATCTCCAATCACTGCCAGATTTTGAACTGACAACACTCTATTTTCAGCGACTAGAACAAACCATTCTGCGCCAACCGGAGTTATACTTGTGGACCCACAATCGCTTCAAGCACGCAGAAAAGCTGGAGACGAACAATTAATTAGAGCCTCAAGACCAAAAAGTTTTCACAGAAAGTTCTCATAATTATGGATATAGATTTTATCATCACATGGGTTGACATGAATGATCCAAAATGGCAAGCGGATTTTATGAAATACTCCGGTAATAAGGACAATACCAAGAACGGAGTCTCTGAAGCCCGTTTTCGCGATTACGGTTTCCTGAAGTATTGGTTCCGTGGAGTGGAGAAGTTCGCCCCTTGGGTGCGCAAGATACATTTTGTGACTAGTGGACAGAAACCAGAATGGCTGGATGAGAACAACCCTAAAATCCATTTGGTGAACCATAAGGATTATATTCCAGAGGAGTTCCTGCCCACTTACAATTCTGTGGTGATCGAACGGTATCTGCACAAAATACCCGACTTGGCAGAACACTTTGTCTATTTCAACGATGACTTTTACATTACGAGTACCATTGGAACAGAACGTTTCTTCAAAAATGGGTTGCCCTGCGACATTGCTACTTTCCTATACAACCCTTCATGGTCGCAATGGTATAAAAGAATTAAGAACAATCTGAAAATCATCAACCGCCATTTTGACAAGAAAGAGGTGATGAACCGCTTCCACGATAAATGGTTCCACAAAAGCTATGGTTCAAGAGCCCGCTGGAACTATATTCTGAAACCCTATAGCAAATTTATCACCCTCCGTACGCCACACAATGCACAACCCTATCTGAAAACCACTTTTGAAGAAGTATGGGCTGTCGCCGGCAAAGAACTGACCGAGACATCAGCCAACCGATTCCGTGCTCTGACTGACTATACACCAGAGCTCTTCCGTACCTGGCAAATCTGTCGGGGAAATTTTGAACCGTACAATACCTACAGAGACACCAAAATGTTCCCCCTCATGATACGGCCCAAACAGGCTGTAAAAGCTATTTATGAACAATCATACTCATTGGTCTGTCTAAACGATAATGTACATATTCGAAACTATGCACAAGTCATGGAGAATATACGAAACGCCTTTGAGCACATTTTACCGGAAAAGTCAAGCTTTGAACATTAATATGACCTAATCCTTTATAAATTAGCCATGAATAAAGTTCTTGCAGAAATTATAGCGGGGGTCATTCCCCACAAAATGACTAGAAACAGATGGCGCGGTCTTTTGCGCTATGGACTTTTCAATGCGATCAGACTGAAATATCGGATGAAGCATGACCACACTGTTCCACAATATTATCTGACGGTTTGTGCTATAGCCAAAAACGAAGGGCCTTATTTCAAGGAATGGATAGAATGGCACCACAAACAAGGTGTTGAAAAGTTTTATATCTACGATAACGAAAGTACAGATTGTACCAAAGAAGTACTTGAACCTTATATTAAGTCTGGACTAGTGGAATACCGTTATTGGCCCGGTAGAAAACAACAACTAGCTGCCTACGACGACTGCTTTGAAAGACATCGGACGGAAGCACGCTGGATTGCAGTCATTGACCTTGACGAATATATCGTACCGATAAAGGATCGAACAATTCCAGAATTCCTGCATCGCATGGAGGAATTCGCAGTCGTAGAAATCAATTGGTTAGTCTATGGCAGTGGAGGTGCAAAGACCCGTGAACCGGGAGGCATCATGGAACGTTTTCGCAAGCATTCTCTCCCCGAACATCGACTAAATACCCACGTCAAAAGCATTGCTGACCCACGCCGTGTCTGTACCATGATAGGATGTCATGAAGCAGCACGTATTTCGGGACGTCCAGCTGATTCCCATGGTATCCCCATCAAAAAACACTTTGGTGACCGTAAACCGCAACAGGATGTCATACGCATCAATCATTATGCAGTAAAGTCATACGAAGAATTCCTTGCCAAACGGGCACGCGGACGGGCACGGATCAACACACTACGAGACTTCAGTTATTTCGAGCAATATGACTTGAACGACATCGAGGAATAAAAAGATATGGATACATCTCGCACACTCGTGAAAGTGATTGTCCCAGTCTATCAAGAAAGATTGGAACAATATGAATGGATTTCTCTACGACAGAACCGACAAGTTCTAAAAGCATACCCATTTGTTTTCATCCGCCCAATGGGATTGGACATAAGTCAATTATTAAAAGAATTTCCAGGATGCCAAGAGGAAGCTTTTGATGATGAATATTTCCGTAACATTGCTGGATACAACCGCCTTATGATGTCAGCAGACTTCTATAGGCGCTTCCGTGATTCAGACTATCTGCTAATCTGTCAACTGGATGTTTTTGTTTTCCGTGATGAATTACTAGACTGGTGTAATGAAGGATATGACTATATTGGTGCACCGTGGCTAGTACCCATGCTTTTCCAACTGCCACTATTTAAACAATGGCGCAAATATTTCCACAACCGATACCGTACAGAAAAAGATTTCAAAGTGGGAAATGGAGGTTTCTCTTTGCGCAAAGTATCAAGTCATTTGCAAGCTACAGAACAGTTACAAGATGCCATTCATATCCATCAATCCCGACAAAAACACTTTTCTAACGAAGACTTATTTTTCGCAATTGAAGTAAACAAACATGGGATGAATTTTTCCTACCCCGATTATAAAAAGGCATTACAGTTCAGTTTCGACAAGTATCCTTCTCTTTGCTACAAAGAAAATAAGAACCGCCTACCTTTTGGTTGCCATGCCTGGTATAAAGAAAAGATGCAAAAATTCTGGTTTCCCATTATCTTTGGTAAAGAACGGATTACAGGAGGTAACGATAGTTCTTTCACTGCTAATCCATTGTCCATTTCACTTTAAAACAAATATTGATTACATTATCTTCAATTAACCGCAATCATAACAATGGCAACATACTACGGAAGAAAATACAGACTATTAGAATTTAGGCACTTCTTTAAAGAGCTCTTACTTACAATAAAAATCGCACTAAAATCAAAAGAACTTAACAAGCCGCAAGCCCAAAGTCCCATATATATTGCCATGATTGACGGACAATCATTCCATGGAGGGATGTGTGACAGGTTTAAGGGTATCATTTCTTTATATGCATACTGCAAATATCATGACATACCTTTCAGGATTAGATATACATATCCATTCAAGTTAGAAGACTATTTGTTACCAGCCACATACGATTGGATTCTTAAAAAGAATGAATATACAGACAACCCTAAATATTGCAGAGTGTTATATATGAGGGGGGAGCACCTTGCAAAAAGACTCTTAAAATTAAAAACAAACAAACAAGTCCACTATTATAGTAACAGGGATTGTTTAGAACATATAAATAATGCATATACAAATGGAAATAAGAATAGAAGGAAATTCAGATGGGGTGAATTGTTTTGTGAATTATTCCACCCAGGGCCAGTTTTAGAAGAACGAATTCTTTCTATAAAGAAAGAATTGGGTGACAACTATTACGCTGCAGTATTCCGCTTCCAAAATCTACTTGGTGACTTTCAAGAATATCATTTTAAATCCCTCAACAATAAAGATGAGGTAGAAAAACTCATCGAAAAATGCCTTGATTCCATAAAGAACTTAAAAGCCATGCACAAAGATAAAGCTTTATTAGTCACGTCAGATAGCATAACATTCCTGAAAAAGGCAGTCCAAATAGAAGGAGTGCACATCATTCCAGGAACTTTAATTCATATGGATGGGCAAAAGAATAACATTCCCCAAAATTCATACGAAATATATCTGAAATCTTTTATTGATTTTTATATGCTCAGCGAAGCCCAAAAAATTTATCGAATAGGAACTCCATACATGTACCCTAGCGAATTCCCTGTATATGCTGCTAAAATACACAACATTCCATTCGAAAGTATCACTATTTGACAATATGGATAAGAAGTATGACTATTTGATTGTCGGTTCCGGCTTGTATGGAGCAACTTTTGCCCATCTTGCTACCAAGCAAGGTAAACATTGCCTAGTGATAGACAAGCGTTCTCATTTGGGCGGTAATCTGTACTGTGAAAACGTAGAAGGAATAAACGTACATAAATATGGCGCACACATCTTCCATACCAGCAACAAACAGGTATGGGATTTTGTCAATTCCATTGTTGAATTCAACCGATATACCAATTCTCCTATAGCCAACTATAAAGGCAAACTATACAACCTGCCCTTCAATATGAATACCTTTTATCAGATGTGGGGAGTTACAACCCCTGCTGAAGCAATAGCAAAAATTGAAGAGCAAAAGGCTGAAGTAACAGCCAGAATGAGAAATGATGGGGTGACGATTCCACGTAATTTGGAAGAGCAGGCACAGATGTTAATAGGGAAAGATATCTATGAACGGCTGATAAAAGGTTATACAGAGAAACAATGGGGACGCAAATGTACGGAACTTCCAGCCTTCATTATCAAACGTCTGCCTGTCAGACTCGTTTTCGACAACAATTATTTTAATGACAAATACCAAGGCATTCCTATAGGTGGATACAACAAACTGATTGAAGGTTTATTGGACGGCATCGAAACAAAGATAGAAGTGGATTTCTTTGCAAACCGGTCTTATTGGGAAGGATTAGCAAATAAGATTGTTTTCACCGGAAAAATCGATGAATATTATAATTATCGTTTTGGCAAGTTGGAATATCGTACCGTACGGTTTGAAGAAGAGATACAGGATATGCCTAACTATCAAGGGAATGCAGTCGTCAACTATACAGATAGGGAAATCCCCTACACGCGCATCATCGAACACAAACATTTTGAAATGTTCGGCCAAGACGTATATAGCTGCCCTAAAACTATCATCTCCAAAGAATATTCTACAGAATGGAAAGATGGAATGGAACCTTACTATCCAGTAAATGATGAACGGAACAACAGTCTATACCAACAATACAAGGAACTGGCAGACAAAGAAGAAAAAGTTATTTTCGGTGGAAGACTAGCTGAATATAAATATTATGACATGCACCAGATCGTGGAAAATTTGCTAACACATTCCAACTTAGGATAAAATTACCTCCTTAAAACTCTTAGGCACGAATAACTCAGAATAACATAAATAGCAATTGCATTTATTCATAGAATTCTACCCCGTTCGTGCCTAAGAATATTAATAAATCATTTCTATTTTAAATCAGTAACACGAGAAACGACTTTAGATATGGCCCTGCTAAAATACCCTCCTTCAGACATCAAACCACTTACACGACGCACATTATCACACATCTGTTCATACTCATCCCGTGTTAAACACTCATAGATTTTCTTTATGTCACGTAAGGAATCAATGCATATTCCAACACCGTTTTCCTCTATAAATCCAGCCATTGCAGCCTCGCGCCATACAATAACAGGCAAACCACAACGAATATACAGAGAAATCTTATGAGGTGTATTGACCTTCAGATATTCTCCCCAATCTCCACTGCAGCTGTCAACCGAGTCTCCATCCCACACAAGTCCAAAATCTCCCTCAGCACTTTCAATCAACTTATCGGGCAACATAAAACCTTTTATCTCAAACTTTTCCGGACATTCTGCACTCGACTTATCAAATCCCTTGCCATACACATTCAAGGTATAACCTTCAACATAAGTTCCCAGTTCATATAGGAAATTGTTTTTCCGACGCGCCAATTGCCCGGCATACACGACTTTATGCAAAGGCCACGTTTTTTTCCGGTCCGGAGATTGGGAGCTAGACAAGAAATCAAATATGCGAAGAGGCTCTATAATTTTTTTTCCGTTATATCCTACAAATCCGTTATCACACAACCATTTACAAAAGGCTGGATTGTGACCGATAATTGCATCCGACTTATTCAACTGGCATATTTCCTCTTGAGGAGAACTATGTTTGTTACGAAAACAAATCAAATCGTGTAGCAATGTTATCACATTTGCTCCACGCATATGAGCCAAGCGGCAAATAATAGAATAATATTTCGTAGGATATTGTAAAATCAGTACGTCGCCTTTATTGACGTACAACAACATACGAACAACTATGGCGATCGTACGCACAAAATGGAACAACCGATTTTTAGTGATGCTATGGCGTTTCCCTGCTGGGGAAAATCCCAATTGATCCATAACCTGCTCAACGTCCAAACGAGCTTTGCTACCAGCATCATTGATGCGATTGGACTTATAGTCTCTAGATAAATAGTAGATCATTCAACAATATTAAAATGACTGTTTTCTATAGTTTTTGTTTAATCTCCGGATAATGTTCAAGAATTCTGTCAAGCGCTTTACGATTACGATCGTCAGCCGGATTGGTATTTACCGTTTTCAAGGAAATTTCTCCAGGTTTACCTATTTCTAAGGGCTTTCGTTTCCCATTGGGCAAAGGAACCACGTAAGTACCACGCGACACAGCTGCCAGCCAAAACCATACATCATCAACAGTAGGGGCTAACTCCATAAAAAGAGAGGGATCAAGCATTTTTTCGTCCAATGAATGAGGTGGATATAACACCCCACCCACACCCGTCTGCATTGCCAAGTGAGTACGATGGATTTTTTTAAAAACAAAATCATACCAATGGTATTTTCTCCATTTACGATAAGGAACATTTAATCTAGCCTTCCTTACACGATGTGCAACAATGGCATCGGGCACTCGTTTGTGCATGACAACCAAATCGTGTAACAGATCCGCATGATAAAGGATGTCATCATCAATAGTCACGATAATATCATTGGGAAAATCTCTCAATGCAGGAATCAATTTCTTATACGAACGTATCTCGGCAGGATCAAACCGAACTTCGAAAATCGAGCTTTCGGCCTTAAGCGCTTCGAGTTCCGGAGGAAGCACCTCGCCCGGGAATTTGTCCGTATCCAAATACAACACCAACTTATCGGGTAATAACGAACCTTCAAGCACTGAACGTATTGCCTGCACCGCATAAGGAATTGCTGCAGGAAACGAAGTTAATGAAACAATCACCTTCGGTCTATCATTCATTTTCTGATTGATTTGTTTTAATATCATATCCTATTCTTCTACCAACTTCAGGATACTTCTCCACAATCGCTTTCAACGCCGCCGCATTTCGGTCCATACCCGACTTAAAATTGGTGGTTTTCAACGACAATTCGCGTGGTTTTTCCAACCCTTTAGGTTTGTTATATCCAAAGGGAACAGGAACGATCGGAGTTCCATTAGCCACAGCTGCCGCCCAAAACCAAATATCGTCTGTTGTTGGAGCAATTTGGGTGAACAGATCCACATCCAGCATCTCCGATTTCAGAGAATGAGGTGGATACAACACTCCCCCTACGCCAGTCTGTATATTCTTAAAGCCAATATGTATCTTCCTCAGCACAAAACTATACCATCTGTATTTAGTCCATTTACGATAAGGAAGTCCTGGCTTCATACGTTTGGCCCGATGTGCTAATACCGCCTTGGGCAACTGCTCGTGTAAACGCAGTAAATCACGCAGCATGTGTTTATGATACGCGACATCATCGTCCACCGTAACAATTATTGCATCTGGGAAATCGTGCAAAGCCGGAATTAATTTCCGATATGAACGGATATCCCGATCATAGTTTCGTACTTCAAATATTGGATTTCTATCTGCCAGTTCAAGTAAGCTTTGTGGAACTCCATTTTCACCGAATTGTGAAACGGTAAGATAAAGCACCACTTTATCAGGAAGGACAGAACCTTCCAAAAGAGACAGAATAGCCCGTTCTGCATATGATATCGCAGCAGGAAAGGAAGTCATGGACACGATGACTTGAGGTTTGGACATATTCGCATTCATATTCTTCTTACCAAGTTGTTAATCCTTACAACAAAGATAATATAAAAAAGCGACAAACAGAGCCGGTTACATAAAAATCTCATCAATCACCAGCAACAGAACAACAAAAAAGAGGGTGTGTCGTAATACGCGATTCACCCTCTTTTCTTTATCAACGATAAGAGCGTTGTTAACTTTTTCAAGCAGCGATATTCTGAAGATAATCTCGATATTTTG
>NZ_JAAZTS010000050.1 GCF_019239235.1 Caecibacteroides pullorum
AGAAGAGCGATCTTTGAAGAGATTTACATAAACAATACAGTAGTACAAGAGCAAAACTGGAAACAGTTTTGGGTAAAAAAAGAACCGTCAATACTTATATATATAGGTAATGAACTTTTGATCCGTAATCCTGACAGAGCAACAACTTACTTGAATGTCATTTGATATTCAGGTGTTAAAGATACTTTTACAATGAAGAGTTTGATCCTGGCTCAGGATGAACGCTAGCTACAGGCTTAACACATGCAAGTCGAGGGGCAGCGGGATTGTAGCAATACAATTGCCGGCGACCGGCGCACGGGTGAGTAACACGTATCCAACCTTCCGGTTACTCGGGGATAGCCTTTCGAAAGAAAGATTAATACCCGATGGTATAAATTTTCCGCATGGTTTGTTTATTAAAGATTCATCGGTAACCGATGGGGATGCGTTCCATTAGATGGTAGGCGGGGTAACGGCCCACCTAGTCGACGATGGATAGGGGTTCTGAGAGGAAGGTCCCCCACATTGGAACTGAGACACGGTCCAAACTCCTACGGGAGGCAGCAGTGAGGAATATTGGTCAATGGGCGAGAGCCTGAACCAGCCAAGTAGCGTGAAGGATGACTGCCCTATGGGTTGTAAACTTCTTTTATACGGGAATAACATCATCCACGTGTGGGTGTCTGCATGTACCGTATGAATAAGCATCGGCTAACTCCGTGCCAGCAGCCGCGGTAATACGGAGGATGCGAGCGTTATCCGG
Source organism: Caecibacteroides pullorum (assembly GCF_019239235.1). Lineage (GTDB taxonomy): Bacteria > Bacteroidota > Bacteroidia > Bacteroidales > Bacteroidaceae > Bacteroides > Bacteroides pullorum. The sequence goes on from NZ_JAAZTS010000050.1 coordinate 746, forward strand.
ATTTATTGGGTTTAAAGGGAGCGTAGACGGGTCCTTAAGTCAGTTGTGAAAGTTTGCGGCTCAACCGTAAAATTGCAGTTGATACTGGGGACCTTGAGTGCGGCAGAGGCAGGCGGAATTCGTGGTGTAGCGGTGAAATGCTTAGATATCACGAAGAACTCCGATTGCGAAGGCAGCTTGCTGGACCGTAACTGACGTTGATGCTCGAAAGTGCGGGTATCAAACAGGATTAGATACCCTGGTAGTCCGCACAGTAAACGATGAATACTCGCTGTTGGCGATATACTGCCAGCGGCCAAGCGAAAGCGTTAAGTATTCCACCTGGGGAGTACGCCGGCAACGGTGAAACTCAAAGGAATTGACGGGGGCCCGCACAAGCGGAGGAACATGTGGTTTAATTCGATGATACGCGAGGAACCTTACCCGGGCTTGAACTGCAGCGGAATGGCGTGGAAACATGTCAGCGAGCAATCGCCGCTGTGGAGGTGCTGCATGGTTGTCGTCAGCTCGTGCCGTGAGGTGTCGGCTTAAGTGCCATAACGAGCGCAACCCTTACCGATAGTTGCCATCAGGTAACGCTGGGGACTCTATCGGGACTGCCGTCGTAAGATGTGAGGAAGGTGGGGATGACGTCAAATCAGCACGGCCCTTACGTCCGGGGCTACACACGTGTTACAATGGGGGGTACAGCAGGCCGCTACCGGGCGACCGGATGCCAATCCCTAAAACCCCTCTCAGTTCGGACTGGAGTCTGCAACCCGACTCCACGAAGCTGGATTCGCTAGTAATCGCGCATCAGCCACGGCGCGGTGAATACGTTCCCGGGCCTTGTACACACCGCCCGTCAAGCCATGAAAGCCGGGGGTACCTGAAGTGCGTAACCGCAAGGAGCGCCCTAGGGTAAAACTGGTGATTGGGGCTAAGTCGTAACAAGGTAGCCGTACCGGAAGGTGCGGCTGGAACACCTCCTTTCTGGAGCGGTTACGGATAAGAGGTTCTATTTTTATTACATAAGAACCTCTTGTACTAAGGTTTTGTTTATTAAAGATATAAGCGAGAAAAGTAGAAGCCGGGCCGAAAGGCTGGGGTTTGACTGACAGTCCTATAGCTCAGTTGGTTAGAGCGCTACACTGATAATGTAGAGGTCGGCAGTTCAACTCTGCCTGGGACTACTCCGATTGGGGGATTAGCTCAGCTGGCTAGAGCACCTGCTTTGCAAGCAGGGGGTCAACGGTTCGAATCCGTTATTCTCCACTTAAGGAATAAAAGGATGGGCGCAGCCAATCCTTTCCGCGACACGGTCGCGGGTATATTCCGACGATCTATGACATGTTGTAACAGAAAAAGTAAAGTTAAAGCTGAAAGTATATTCCGTCCGTAGCCGCAAGGCTTGGACGTGAAACGGCAAAAAAGCAAGAAAGGGCACATGGCGGATGCCTTGGCTCTCGGAGGCGATGAAGGACGTGATAAGCTGCGATAAGCTGCGGGTAGGTGCAAATGACCTTTGATCCGCGGATTTCCGAATGGGACAACCCAATGTCTTGAAGAGACATTATCCCGCAATGCGGGAGGCTAACGCAGGGAACTGAAACATCTTAGTACCTGCAGGAAGAGAAAATAAATAATGATTCCCCTAGTAGTGGCGAGCGAACGGGGAACAGCCCAAACCAGATATGTTACGGCATATTTGGGGTTGTAGGACCGCGCCGTTGCAAGAAATCTCGTGAGTGGAACCTTCTGGAAAGTGGGTCCATAGAGGGTGACAGGCCCGTACACGAAGCGAGACGAAGCATAGCGGTATCCTGAGTAGCGCGGAGCACGAGGAATTCTGCGTGAATCTGCCGGGACCATCCGGTAAGGCTAAATACTCCCGAGAGACCGATAGTGAACCAGTACTGTGAAGGAAAGGTGAAAAGCACTTCGAATAGAAGAGTGAAATAGTACCTGAAACCATGTGCCTACAAGCGGTCGGAGCGCTTTCGAGCGTGACGGCGTGCCTTTTGCATAATGAACCTACGAGTTGCTTTTTCCGGCAAGGTTAAGGGTCTAGAGACCTGTAGCCGAAGCGAAAGCGAGTCTGAACAGGGCGTACAGTCGGAAGGAGCAGACGCGAAACCAAGTGATCTACCCTTGGCCAGGCTGAAGGATGGGTAACACCATCTGGAGGGCCGAACCAATAAGCGTTGAAAAGCTTCTGGATGAGCTGAGGGTGGGGGTGAAAGGCTAATCAAACTTGGAGATAGCTCGTACTCCCCGAAATGCATTTAGGTGCAGCCTTGACTTATACTGACGTGAGGTAGAGCGACTGATAAGATGCGAGGGCTTCACCGCCTATCAAGTCTTGACAAACTCCGAATGCGCGTCAGTTCTATGTCAGGAGTGAGGGCATGGGTGCTAAGGTCCATGTCCGAGAGGAGAACAATCCGGACCAACAGCTAAGGTCCCGAAATGAATACTAAGTTGAACTAACGAAGTCAGATTGCTAAGACAGCTAGGATGTTGGCTTGGAAGCAGCCATTCATTTAAAGAGTGCGTAACAGCTCACTAGTCGAGGAGTTTGGCGTGGATAATAATCGGGCATAAGTATTCTACCGAAGCTTTGGAATCATTCATGATTGGTAGGGGAGCATTCCACTCTGCGTTGAAGGCGTACCGTGAGGTATTCTGGAGCGTGTGGAAAAGCAAATGTAGGTATAAGTAACGATAAGGCAGGCGAGAAACCTGCCCGCCGCAAGACTAAGGTTTCCTGATCAACGCTAATCGGATCAGGGTAAGTCGGGTCCTAAGGCTCAGCCGAACGGCGAGGCCGATGGCAGAACCGGTTAATATTCCGGTACTACCGAATGGAGTGACGTGGGGACGGAGTCGTGACAGTGCCGCCGGCTGACGGAATAGCCGGTTAAAGGGTGTAGATGTTGATTGCTGCAGGCAAATCCGCAGCGAGAGTCGAACCTGACAGTATGGAGCGTCCTTCGGGACAATCCAATAGTGCACGTAAGCATACTCCCGAGAAAATCCGCTAAACTTAATCCTTTCGGTACCCGTACCGCAAACGGACACACGTAGTCGGGTTGAATATACTAAGGCGCTTGAGTGAATCACGGTTAAGGAACTAGGCAAACTGACCCTGTAACTTCGGGATAAAGGGTCCTCCAGCGATGGAGGCGCAGAGAATCGGTCCAGGCAACTGTTTAACAAAAACACAGGGCTGTGCAAAATTGAAAGATGAAGTATACAGCCTGACACCTGCCCGGTGCTGGAAGGTTAAGAGGAGACGTCATCGCAAGAGAAGCGTTGAATTGAAGCCCCAGTAAACGGCGGCCGTAACTATAACGGTCCTAAGGTAGCGAAATTCCTTGTCGGGTAAGTTCCGACCTGCACGAATGGTGTAATGATCTGGACGCTGTCTCAACCGTGAGCTCAGTGAAATTGTAGTATCGGTGAAGATGCCGATTACCCGCGATGGGACGAAAAGACCCCGTGAACCTTTACTATAGCTTAACATTGAATTTGGGCAGACGATGTGTAGGATAGGCCGGAGGCTTTGAAGCGGTGACGCCAGTCATCGTGGAGCCGCCGTTGAAATACGGCCCTTCGGTTGTTTGAGTTCTAACTCCTGGCTAGGAGGACACTGTTTGGTGGGTAGTTTGACTGGGGTGGTCGCCTCCAAAAGCGTAACGGAGGCTTCTAAAGGTGCCCTCAGGACGATCGGTAACCGTCCGCAGAGTGTAATGGCATAAGGGCGCTTGACTGGGAGACATACAAGTCGATCAGGTAGGAAACTAGAGCATAGTGATCCGGTGTTTCTGTATGGAAAGGACATCGCTCAAAGGATAAAAGGTACTCCGGGGATAACAGGCTGATCCCTCCCAAGAGCTCATATCGACGGAGGGGTTTGGCACCTCGATGTCGGCTCGTCACATCCTGGGGCTGGAGAAGGTCCCAAGGGTTGGGCTGTTCGCCCATTAAAGTGGCACGCGAGCTGGGTTCAGAACGTCGTGAGACAGTTCGGTCTCTATCTATCGTGGGCGTATGAAATTTGCGTGGCTCTGACACTAGTACGAGAGGACCGTGTTGGACTGACCTCTGGTTTACCGGTTGTGCCGCCAGGTGCATTGCCGGGTATCTAAGTCGGGATCGGATAAGCGCTGAAAGCATCTAAGTGCGAAGCCGGCCACAAGATTAGATTTCTTAGGGTCGTCAAAGACGATGACGTTGATAGGACGCAGGTGTAAAGGTGGTGACACCAAAGCCGAGCGTTACTAATTGCCCGTAAGCTTTTATGCCGGTCCTTTTGGACGGTATATACGTTCAGCATTTATTTTTTCTGTCTTCATGTCAACCTTATTCAGGTGGCTATAGCACCGGGGTTCCACCTCTTCCCATTCCGAACAGAGAAGTTAAGCCCGGTCACGCCGATGGTACTGCGTAACAGTGGGAGAGTAGGTCGCCGCCGTTTT
>NZ_JAAZTS010000051.1 GCF_019239235.1 Caecibacteroides pullorum
AGCATTAAGGCACTGAACAGGATCACACTTAGATACTTTTTGTTCATAATTAAAAACTTTAAATTTATAAATTTAAAAATTAGTAAATAATTGAGTTTCTCATATTTAACTGTTTAGTTCTTGCCGAATTTCCCTCTCTGTCTGTAATTTAATTTACACTTATTAAGCTAATTAAACCTTCCGTTATTTCGCAGATAATTTCTTAATCACATAAATCTCACATACATAGATACTTAAGCAAGGATTATCCTTAGAATTGCGCGAAAATAGAGTAAAAAGAAGAGTAAGATGAAGAGAAAAACAATCAAGAAGAAAGCATCTCCGAGAAAAGAAAATATCTTACATAGAAGTTCTAATCCAGCCGGATAAAAGAACAAAAAAAGAGAATGCACCGTTACCGATGCATTCTCTTTTCTATAAATTTCAGACAGAATCTCTAACTTACTTCTGACGAATATAAATATTGATAGGTGTGCCTGTCAGGTTCCACTTTTCGCGCATTTTGTTCTCTAAAAAACGGCGATAGGGTTCCTTTACATACTGAGGCAAGTTGGCAAAATAAACAAATGATGGAACCTGCGTATTAGGCAACTGAGTGATGTACTTGATCTTAATATACTTTCCTTTGTTCGAAGGAGGTGGATAAGCTTCGATAAGTGGAAGCATTTCTTCATTCAACCGAGCGGTGGAAATACGAGTCGTCCGATTGTGATACACATTGCGTGCTTCTTCCAACACTTTCAGAATACGTTGTTTAGTAAGTGCCGAAGCAAAGATTATAGGGAAGTCGACAAAAGGAGCAAAACGGTTCCGAATGGCTTCTTCGAAGGTCTTCATCACTTTGACTGTCTTATCTTCCACCAGATCCCACTTGTTTACCACAACGACCAGCCCCTTTGCATTCTTCTGAATCAATGAGAAAATGTTCAGATCCTGACTTTCAATACCACGAGTAGCATCGAGCATCAAAATACAAACATCCGAATTTTCTATGGAACGAATAGAACGGATAACGGAGTAATATTCCAAGTCTTCATTCACTTTGTTTTTCTTGCGAATACCAGCCGTATCCACCAGGTAGAAATCGAATCCAAACTTGTTGTAACGAGTATAAATAGAATCGCGTGTTGTTCCGGCAATTTCCGTCACGATATTACGCTCCTCTCCAATAAAAGCATTTACAATAGACGATTTACCGGCATTTGGACGACCAACAACGGCAAAACGAGGGATATCTTCGTCCAATATTTCCGCAGATTCTTTCTTGAACTTACTCACGATCAGGTCCATCATGTCGCCCGTACCGCTTCCGGTCATAGCTGAAATACAATAAGGATCACCTAAGCCAAGGCTATAGAATTCGGGAGCATTATACTGCAATTCGTTGTTATCGGTCTTATTGGCTATCAACAACACAGGCTTCTTAGTGCGACGGAGAATAGATGCGACCTCCATATCCAAGTCGGTCACTCCGTTCATCACATCCACCACAAACAGAATCACATCCGCTTCGTCCACAGCCATCAATACCTGTTTGCGGATCTCTTCCTCAAAGATATCGTCCGAGTTCACCACCCAGCCACCTGTATCTACTACCGAAAACTCACGACCTAACCATTCAGCTTTACCATACTGACGGTCACGCGTAGTCCCCGCTTCTTCGTTCACAATCGCCTGCCGGGTCTTCGTCAAGCGATTAAATAGCGTAGACTTTCCCACATTAGGGCGTCCTACAATTGCAACTAAATTTCCCATAGTTCTTTATCTTTCATTCGTTTTGCGACTCTCACAGCCGCCTGTTCATTCTTTAATCAAGTTGATATCCAAAATTACGCAACTCTTTATCTGAATTGCGCCAATCCTTATCTACTTTCACAAATGTCTCCAGGAAAATGGTTTTCCCAAAGAACTTCTCCAGATCGCGTCTTGCTTCCGAAGCAACCTTCTTCAATGCCCGCCCCTGCTTACCGATAATGATACCCTTCTGCGAATCACGTTCCACGTAGATGACCGCATGAATATGAATCTTCTTGGCATCCTCCTTGAACTGTTCCACAACGACCTCTACAGAATAAGGGATTTCCTTATCATAATAAAGCAAGATCTTCTCGCGAATGATCTCATTGACAAAGAAACGGGCTGGTCTGTCTGTCCACTGATCTTTATCAAAATAAGGAGGCGAATCGGGCAAAAGCTCCTTGACACGCTTCATTACATAGTCCACATTGAACTTAGTGGCTGCCGAAATAGGGATAATCTCCGCCGAAGGCAGTAACTCTTTCCATGCTTCCACCAGTTCCACCAGTTTTTCCTGATTAGTAAGGTCAATCTTATTAATAAGTACAAGGACCGGTACCTCCAGTTTGCTAACTTTTTCAACAAAATCGTTGTGCTTGTCTGGTGTCTCGACTACATCCGTGACATATAGCAATATATCCGCATCTGCCAAAGCCGACGTAGAAAAGTTCAGCATTGATTCCTGTAACTTATACGACGGTTTCAACACACCCGGCGTATCTGAAAACACAATCTGCATCTCGTCAGTATTATAGATTCCCATAATACGATGACGGGTAGTCTGCGCTTTAAAAGTGGCAATTGAAATCCGCTCGCCTACCAACGCATTCATCAACGTCGACTTCCCGACATTCGGATTTCCGACAATATTCACAAAACCGGCCTTATGCATAACCAATCATTTTAAAACTGTGAAAAAAAAACGCATCGAATTCATTAAAATAGGATGCGTTTTTTATTATTATACCAACGTAGTCTTACTGTTCTTTCTTACCGTCGTATCCCCATTTCACGTAAACGGCACCCCATGTAAAGCCGGCGCCAAATGCTGTGAAAATCAGATTGTCTCCTTTCTTCAGCTTGTCTTCAAAATCCCAGATACACAACGGAAGTGTTCCAGCACTCGTATTACCATAACGCTGGATGTTGATCATTACCTTTTCATGAGGAACTTCCAAACGATTAGCAACCGCATCAATGATGCGCAGATTAGCCTGATGAGGAATTACCCAATCAATGTTGTCCTTATTCAATCCATTTCGTGCGGCAATTTCAGCACTAACATCGGACATATTTGATACGGCATACTTGAATACCGTACGACCTTCCTGATAGATATAGTGCATATGATTGTCTATTGTAAAATAGGAAGGAGGACATACGGAACCACCTGCTTTCATATGAAGGAAAGGAAGTCCCTTACCATCTGTACGCAAGATAGAATCCATAATACCATAGTCTTCCGTGGTAGGTTCTATCATGAACGCAGCCGCACCATCACCAAAAATTGGACAGGTTGCACGGTCTGTATAGTTCACCATCGACGACATCTTATCTGCACCAACAATGATTACTTTCTTATATCTGCCGGAGCGGATAAAATTAGCCGCTGTTTCCAGTGCATACAGGAAACCACTACACGCTGCCTGCAAATCAAAAGCGAAAGCATTCTTCAAGCGCAACTTGTCACACAAGATAGAAGCTGTCGAAGGGAAATGATAGTCAGGAGTCGTAGTAGCAACAATCACCAGATCGATATCATCGGGATCAGCTCCCGTACGCTGCATCAGCTGCTTGGCAGCCTTACGAGCCATATACGAACTTCCCAATCCTTCTTCATTGAGAATACGTCTTTCCTTAACACCGATTCGGGTCATAATCCATTCATCATTGGTGTCCACCATACGAGATATCTCGTCATTCGTCAAGATATAATCAGGGACATAACCGCCGACTCCTGTAATTACTGCATTTATTTTTTCCATTAAAATTTCAATACTAAGTAAATACTCAAAAAAGGTAATCTAAAAAGTTTTGCCTTTTCTCCAAAAGCAAAGCTTTTCAGACACCTATTCAAGCAGAGATCTACTGCGCGCCAATTAAACGGCAGCCTCTTTCTCTATAGCAAGTTTTCCTCTGTAATAGCCACATGCACCACATACAGTGTGATATACGTGCCATTCACCACAATTCGGACAAATAGCCAATGTAGGAGCTACCGCCTTATCATGAGTTCTTCTCTTTGCAGTTCTTGTCTTTGACTGTCTTCTCTTAGGATGTGCCATTTTCTTAAAACTTTAATTGTTATCTAATATTTTTTTTAATTCGTTCCAACGAGGGTCAATCGACGCTTCTCTATCATCATCCGACATATCTGTACCAGAAAACATTTCATCATCATCGTCCGCAGTGGTCCGCAAATGTTTACTCAGTTTTCCACTCATTTCCTTATTACACTTTCCAGGAGCATGCACATGCTTCATAGGAATAGCCAATGCAATAAACTCATACATAAACCATGCTACATTTATTGCACCTTCCACTTCGGGAATAACAATCAAGTTATCACCCTCCTCAGCATATTCTGCACCAAACTTGACCATCAACTTATCAGCAGAGGAAATTGAGAGCTCCATATCATCCAAACATCTATCACATGGAACTAAAATAACCCCTTCTGTTTGAAAGTTCAACTCAAATGCGCGAGAAGTTCGTTTCACAACCAATGACACATGCACCTTGCCTTTTTGAACCTCAGGTCCATCTATATCAGCAAAAAACTGGTTGTCAAGTAAAAAATCATACTGACAGTTATCAGTATGCATACCTTTCAAATCTATTTTATACTTCTCAAACTTTCCCACGTCTATTCCTTTCAAAGCTGCCAATCACTAGCAGATATAATTCGGGCGACAAAGATACAAAAAAATATCCGCTTTGCACAGACCTGAACAAAAAATATGTCCTTTTTATTAGTTTTTATCATTAAAAGTCCAATCCGACAGCGTTTTATCCCAAATAGTTCAACCTTCATAAGGAGATACTTTCAGAAGATGCAACGCAGCACTGCATGAGGGTGTAACTCAGCACTTCTTGGAGGTGTCAGTCCGCACTTGCTGAGGGCATGAGGCAGCACTGCGTGGGCAGGCAAGTGAGCACAGCCTGCCATTGGGGAGGGGGCGGGCACAAAAAACAAAGTCCCCCGCAACAGGAACGTTGCGGAGGACTTCTGAAGGAAAACGGCGGCGACCTACTCTCCCACTGTTACGCAGTACCATCGGCGTGACCGGGCTTAACTTCTCTGTTCGGAATGGGAAGAGGTGGAACC
>NZ_JAAZTS010000052.1 GCF_019239235.1 Caecibacteroides pullorum
GCAGTACGGCATAAGTCATTTGCCGGAAGATGTCTGCCGAGGGCTTTTCCGAGAAGAGGCGGAGATAGAACCGGTCTTGTGTCCCGATGGGAATCGGAGGGGTGGACAGGCTGTGGGAGGAGGCGAGCAGGGTGGTGTCGCCGGCGTGGTCAAGGATTTGCTGTTTGTCGTAAAGGCAGATGCAATGACGGACTTTCTCTTTCATGCCTTTCTGATAGAGGCTGTCCAGTTTGTCCGCTTGCGGATAACTCCCTTGCTTCAGGAGCAGCATCTGGAAAAGTTGGGTTATTCCTTCGGGTATACTATTTATTCTTTTCTTTTTTTTGATGGTAGCGATATCCGTACTGTCTCCCACTAAATTTTTGATTTCATCCGGACGGATGGGCTGGCTATCAGACAACCGTTTCTCATGCAAATCGTTTTTTCTTATTAACACTTCTTTTTCAATGGCTTGTGTGAAGCATGTCTCCATTTGATCTTCAAATTCCGATACGTGGGAGCGATACATCTTCTGAAGCCAGAACAGTTGTAATGCGATAATGGCAAAGATAGCGAGGGTTGTACCTAAGGCATATTTCATGATGTTGGACAATTATGTTGATTATGTGCTTCCAAAAGTAGTAATAAGGAATGTGAAAAGCAACGGGTGATTCCGTTTTTTTCTAAAACAGTTGAAGTGTAACCAAAACCTAATCAAAAAAGTAAATTTTGATTAGGTAAAGATTAGGTTTTAGTTAGGTGTTAAGTGGAATGAAGGCCCTAAATTTGCAACAATACTAATATTAAAAATAGTTGTAATATGTGACATTGAGAATTTAGTAGGATGGGTTTAAGGCAATGGCTCAAGAGAGGATTGTAGCTCCTTTACCTATATAGGACGGTTTTAATAATTGCTGTTTGTTGTTATTGGCTCTGCATGTGATAGGAGTCTAAATTAAAAAGAAATGAAAATAAGAGTACTATATAATGTGTTTATTGGATTGGCTATACTTTCCGTGTTGCTTATGGTAATTAACAAGCAATCCAATTTTGTAATTAATGAATGGTATATCTCAGGGGTTTACATTATGATGTGGTTCTTTCTGTTCCTCTATACTGCAAGCAAAGCGTTTGAAGAAAAAAGGAAGGAAATGAAAGGTTATGTACCCTGTATCCTTACTTTTTTAGTATTCTTATTGAATGTCGTTTATGCATTTTGTTTGAAGCCCTAATTACAGCTTATTGTCAGGATACCTGTTTTGCCAGGCTATTTCTTTGTCGTTTCTGATTTCTCTTTATAATATTCCGTTTAAGAAAGTGTATAAATCGTTCTTTGGATAGAAGAGATACTAATCTAGACTTAATCTTTACCTAATCAAAAAAGTAAATTTTGATTAGGTAAAGATTAGGTTTTAGTTAGGTATTATATGGTTGATAGCCTGTATCTTTGTGGAAGTAATCAGAAAACAGAATAATGGTATGAAAAGTGGAATTTGGTACGCATTGCTCATTGCTTGCAATTTGGTCTTGTGTGGTGTTCTTTTTTATAAGAACGTACAGGTGAGTGAGTGTGTAAAACAGAAATTGGAGTTTGGTGATTCCATACAATCATTGAACTCAGAGAATCTGAGGTTACTTGAACATACATCGCTGTCATATGCATACGGCGATTTTAACCGGATTGATAATATCCGGTTGAAAAATGAGAAGGGGAAAATATTGTCACTCTCAGAGTTGGTTTCATCGGGTTACAAATTGATTGTTCGGTTTCGGAGAACTCATTGCCTATTGTGCGTGAAAGAATTCAGTGAACTATTGAACAGACATTTACAGAATGCTGAGCAGGTGGTTTATGTCATTGATGAGGAAGTAAGGAAGAACTTGGATTTTTATAAGACCTATCTGAACTTGAACGGATTGATTTGTGTGACCGAAAAGGTGGACGAACGGATAGACAATGAAGGTCGTCCTTATGTGTTTCGTATAGGGGGTGATTTGTCGGTAGACTATTTGTATTTTCCGATGTCTGGTATGTCCATAGTGTCCAATTTGTATATAGAAGAAGTGGTAAAGGAAATATAGTAAACTAATTAAAAAAAAGCGTATGAAAAAAATTGTTTTTTTAACGGTGTCAGTGCTGGTACTGACTGTCAGTATGGTCATAGTTTCTACTTCTTGTTCGCAAGAAGATGAAATTCCGGTGGTAAATGTAGATCCGGAATTGAATGCCTTTTTCTCCACAAAGGAATATCTGGACTTCCAACGGGATAATTCCTTTATAACGGAGAATATGCTTTTGGATAAGGTGTATGTGGCAACTTTTCCGCGTGATATGAAGCAATATGTAATTCCTGTGATGGTGAACGGACATCTGAAGGGAAAACTGAATGTGTTTTCAAAGAATGGAGGAAAGGTTTACCATAGCCTTTACGAGGATTGGAGCGGCATGTCCGAAGAAACCGGAGGCTTGGTGAAAATCTCTGCCGCGGATGGACAGTATATATCCACGTTGAAATATACGAAGATAGGAGGAAGCAAATTTGAAGTGGTGATACAAGATGTGGCTTCTCCGGTAGGTGGCACAAAGCCGAAAACGCGGGTGGAATTTCCGGATCCAGATACGACGGGATATGCAGATTGTGTTGCACAATGTTATGCAGTTGCTAAAGAAAGTTGTGATAGTGATACGGGGTGCAAATTTATCTGTGATTTGTTAGATGCAATAGGAAAGTCGTGTGCAACTTTGTCAATAATGGCTGCTTGTGCAATTTATTGTGCTTAATAGAAACTAGTCGAGAATGACTCCTTTATCACTTCTTTTTTTCATAATAAAAAACGGAATAGTAAAGCTGAAAAGTATTGTAATAGAATAGAGTTTATATGGAATAAGGAACCAGAACTATTGGTTATCAGTACTCTACAACCTTAATTCGATATAATGTTTATATTCACTTTGAAAATTGTAATAATTATGAATACTAGTCTTGTCAAATTGTATGTAAGTGTGTTGATAGGTGCTTTTTTCCCGTTGGGAACTGTTATAGCTCCTTTCTTGTATTACTCGTTGGCCAAAACGAACGGTGCCGATGAACAGGTTGCTGAACTGCGGAAACACCTGAAGGATATTGTCAATTTCCAGATTCAGCTGTATCTCTTTGTCTTCATTTATATGGTTGTGTTTTGGTATCTCCAAATCTCATCCTATAACGAAAGGCAACATTTCGATGCCGGATGGATGTATGTGCCGGTGGTCCTGTATGTGATTTTTGCGATTTTGTATCCCCTGTTCATTGCCGTACATCTTAAGATTGGTAAACCGGGAAAACGGTATTATTACTCTTTAGTCAGATTCTTTTAGACCTGGCTCTCTCGTTGTCATCACCTTTTTGTCTGTCTGCGGGGCAGGCGTATGCTGAAGGTGCTGCCCGTTCCTTCCCGGCTTTCCACCCGGATGTCTCCGCCGTGGGCACGGACCACGTAGCGGGCATAGGTCAGGCCGATGCCGTAGCCCTTCTGTGCGCGGCCTTCCT
>NZ_JAAZTS010000053.1 GCF_019239235.1 Caecibacteroides pullorum
GCCCGACGCCATCTACCTGAGCGTGGACGGCGGCAAGACCTGGACGCGCGTCAGCGGCGAGGACGGCGAGAAAGGTGACACGGGCGATACGGGCCCGAAAGGCGACAGCTTCTTTGAAAGCGTCGACACGACGAACGCCGACTACATCCTCTTCACCCTGGCCAACAACGGCAGCACCTTCCAAGTGCCCCGCTACACGGGCATCGGCCTGACGTTCAATCCTACGAGCCTCTCCCTGCTCTACGACGAAAAAGCGACCATACAATGCACCGCCGGAGGTAGCGCCGAGTTCACCACGGACAACCTCTTCGTCGTGGCTCCCGCGGGCTGGAAGGCCGACATCGCCCTGACCCGCGCCGCCAGCACCGGGTTCACCCTCACCGTCACCGCTCCCGCCGACATAACGAGCGGCGTCGCCACAGGCGAAATCCTCGTGATGCTGGACAACAAGAAGGGCAGCACCACCATCGGGCGCATCCCCGTCGCCTGCACCCAAATAACACTTGGCAATGTCTCCAAAGGCCAGCTCGCCAAGCTGATAGGCAGCCGCACCGACCTGACCTCCATCACCGTGACGAGCGGCACCCTGAACGACGCCGACTGGAATGCCATCAAACAAAACGAATGGGCATTGCGGACTCTCGACCTTGCGGGTGCCACCTATTATACAAGTAACTTGAAATACGTTAAAATGCTTTACATAGACCCTGTCCCCCTCACGACTGCCAAGCTGCCTCAAGGTGTCAAGGTCCTCGGTATCGATGCATTCGTGAATTGCAATAACCTCACCTCCATCGAACTCCCGGCATCGCTGACGAAGATCGGTCTCGCCGCATTCTACAGTTGTTCCAAGCTTGCCTCCATCACCTGCCGGGCGGCTGTGCCGCCCGAGATGTCGACCTCTGTTCTCTTAGATGTCACCTCCCTCACGGAAATCCAGGTGCCGGCCGAGTCGGTAGAGGCCTATAAGCAAGCATACGCCTGGAGCGCATACGCGGACAAAATCGTAGCCATCCCCGAGCCGTGACGTTTTCGCGCTTCGCGAAAGCTCCCTGCAACGTGCAGGACGGAATCGCAAAGCGCGAAAGCTTCCTGCAACGTGCAGGACGGAATCGCAAAAAGAACCCAATGTATAACTTTATTGAATAAAAAACGTATGAAAGAAATTATCTATGACTTCTCGCGCAGCAAAGCCCGGAACCCGCAACACGCACAGTTTGCCACCGACGCCCTCGCCGCCATCCCCCAGGACGTAGCCGAGGCCCGTGGCTTCGCCGCCCAGCGCACCGCCTTTGCCGCCGCCGTGGCCAACGAGCTGGAATGCTTCCAGCCCGACAAAGGCTATCTGGAAACGTCTGAAATCGTCGCCGCCGACCAGGCACGCGACAAGCTCTTCCTCTTCTACAAACAAATTATCCAGGCCTACGCTGACTATCAGCCCGACGCCGACAAGCAGAAGGCAGGCTCTACGCTCGCCTTCGCCTTCCGCGAGGCAGGCGATGTGCCCCGCCTGGACTATGCTTCGGAGACGAGTACCCTGACCGACCTCGTCGAGAAGCTCCGCCAGGAGCCTTACGTCGCCGCGCTGGCCGCCATCGGCCTCGCCGACGCGCCCGACGAGCTGGAGGCCGCGAACACCGCCTTCAACACCATCTACCTGAAACGCTCGGCCGCCGAGCGCGACCGCGCCCAGTCGTGGAGCATGAAGACCCTGCGCCCCGTCACCGACGACGCCTTCAACGCCCTGGCCAAGGCCATCAACGCCCTCTATGCGGTGAACGAGATGGTGACCGACGACGCCGACGTGCGCACCGCCCTGGGCAAGGTCATCGACGACGTGAACGCCATCCTCATCCGCCTGAAGAAGACCATCGGGCAGAGCACCTCCGGCACTCCCTCTGACGGCTCCTCGACCGGCACCGACCCCGAACCCACGCCCGAACCGGAACCCGGCGGCGACGAGGGCGAAGGCGGAAGCCCGCTATAATTGAGAATGGATAATTGATAATTCATTCTCCATTTTCCATTAAAAAAAGGGGCCGAAGCCCCTTTTTTTTTGCGCCGCAGCATCGATGTAGGGACGCACCATGGTGCGTCCGAATGCCCCGGACGGCGAAATGGAAAACGAGGGTGTGTCGTAATACGCGATTCACCCTCTTTTCTTTATCAACGATAAGAGCGTTGTTAACTTTTTCAAGCAGCGATATTCTGAAGATAATCTCGATATTTTGTTCC
>NZ_JAAZTS010000054.1 GCF_019239235.1 Caecibacteroides pullorum
TGTTCGACAAGACTAATTTCAATGATGTCAAAGATCTAAATGATCCCCTGATTCCGGGGCTTTTTGATTAATTGTTTAACTCGTCCCATTTTAACGGGACACTAATGTAAAAGATAAAGAGATTATGGCTGTAACAATGGCTGATATAACCAAGCTCCGTAAAATGACCGGTGCTGGTATGATGGACTGTAAGAACGCCTTGACTGATGCAGAGGGCGATTTCGATAAGGCAATGAAGATTCTCCGTGAGAAGGGGCAGGCTGTAGCTGCTAAGCGTTCTGACCGCGAGGCTTCTGAAGGTTGCGTGTTGGCTAAGAAAACGGGTGATTTTGCTGTTATTATCGCACTGAAGTGTGAAACAGACTTTGTTGCTCAGAATGCTGACTTCGTAAAATTGACTCAGGATATCTTGGATCTGGCTGTTGCTAACAAGTGCAAGACACTGGATGAAGTGAAAGCTCTGCCGATGGGTGATGCAACTGTTGCTCAGGCTGTAACAGACCGTAGCGGTATCACTGGTGAAAAGATGGAATTGGATGGCTACATGACTGTTGAAGGTGCAGATACGGTGGTTTATAACCATATGAACAGAAACGGTTTGTGTACTATTGTTGCTTTCAATAAGAAAGTTGATGAACAATTGGGTAAGCAGATCGCTATGCAAATTGCTGCAATGAATCCTATTGCTATTGATGAGGACGGTGTGTCAGAAGAAATTAAACAAAAGGAAATCGAAGTTGCAGTTGAGAAAACAAAGGCTGAACAGGTACAGAAGGCTGTTGAGGCTGCTCTGAAGAAAGCAGGTATTAACCCTGCTCACGTAGATAGCGAAGATCACATGGAAAGCAACATGGCCAAAGGCTGGATTACTGCCGAAGATGTTGCCAAAGCAAAGGAAATCATCGCTACTGTTTCTGCAGAGAAAGCTGCTAACTTGCCTGAGCAGATGATCCAGAACATTGCTAAGGGTCGTTTGGGTAAGTTCTTGAAAGAAGTCTGCCTGTTGAATCAGGAGGATGTAATGGATGCAAAGAAAACTGTAAGAGAAGTGTTGAAAGAAGCAGATCCCGAACTGAAGGTCACAGATTTCAAGCGTTTCACTTTGCGTGCTGAGTAAATCTATATTTGGATTTTGATATAAACTAAGAAGATGTGTCAAAAAGCACACCTTCTTTGTTTAGCACAAAGCCCCGACTTTCACAAGCTGGGGCTTTGTTATTACCTAAAGATTTTGTATCTTTAAGCCTAAAGATTTATACA
>NZ_JAAZTS010000055.1 GCF_019239235.1 Caecibacteroides pullorum
AAATACGTATTCTCTCAATTAACCGCTTTTCTGAACAGGACTCAGTTCAACAACTATGTTCGCAAGTATGATGGCAACCGGTATGTGAAACATTTCACTTGCTGGAATCAGATGCTTGCAATGATGTTTGGGCAACTGAGTAACCGTGAGAGCCTGCGAGACTTAATCGTTGCTTTCGAGGCGCATAGGGGCAAGCAATATCATCTTGGGTTAGGTCGTGAACCGATAGCCAAGACAACTCTTGCCACAGCCAACCAGAACCGCGATTACAGAATCTTCGAAGACTTTGCTTTCTATATGATGAAGGAAGCCTGCGAGAAGCGGACGACCAACATCCTTGACATTTCCGGAAAGAAATATGCGTTTGATTCAACAACGATTCCGTTATGTCTTGCAACATTCCCGTGGGCAAAGTTCCGAAGCAAGAAAGGAGGAGTGAAAGCTCATGTCTTATACGACATTGAAGCACAAGTTCCTGCCTTCTATACTGTAACCACTGCCTCAAAGCATGATTCTACAGCGATGTCTTCAATCCATTATGAACCAAATGCTTATTATATATTCGACAGGGCTTATGATTCTTTTAAAGAGCTCTATAGGATACATCTTACAGACTCTTTCTTTGTTGTCAGGGCCAAGACGAACTTAAAGTATAAGACAGTCAAATGGAAGCGGAGAATGCCAAAGAACATAATGACAGATGCAGAAGTGAAACTGACCGGTTATCTCTCCGGGAAGAAATATCCGGAGTCATTCAGACTCGTCCGATATTACGACGAAGAGGATGACCGTGAGTTCACTTTCTTGACGAATGCAAAACAACTTTCTGCACTGGATGTCGCCAATCTTTATAAGAAAAGATGGTTAATCGAGCTGTTCTTCAAATGGCTCAAGCAGCATCTCAAGATAAAGAAATTCTGGGGCACAACAGAGAACGCTGTTCGCATACAAATCAGTGTGGCTATTATCACGTACTGTCTTGTGGCTATTGTCCAACATGATATGAAGTTGAAACGTTCAACCTATGAAGTTTTGCAAATTCTCAGTATATCATTGACTGACAAAACCCACTTGCGTGACCTGTTCGACAAGACTAATTTCAATGATGTCAAAGATCTAAATGATCCCC
>NZ_JAAZTS010000056.1 GCF_019239235.1 Caecibacteroides pullorum
GTCCGCCTGACCTGGAAACCCCGGCAGGAAGATGCGGAGAAACGCATGTTCAGCCTGAACGGACAGAATGAAGTGACGGAATGGGTAGAAACAGCTCCATCTGCCGTGGAAGCGAAGAAACCAGTAGCACAGCAGGCAGAAAAGGAACCGAAACAGCAACGGATGATGCAGCGCCTCTCACGCTACCTGAAACTGCACTATGCTTTCCGCTACAACCTGCTGACGGAACGGACGGAATGCGCCCGCCTGAATACAGAAAAAGCCGATGAGTCTCACCTCCTTACTTATACACCCGTAGACAGCCGTATCCTGAACGGCATCGCTCTCAGTGCCATCGAAAACGGCGTGGAGTGCTGGGATCGTGACATCAAGCGATATGTGGAATCCGACCACGTACAAGACTACCACCCCTTTGAACTCTATTTCAATAACTTGCCCGAATGGGACGGCAAGGACCGCGTAACGGAGTTGGCAAAACGGGTATCCGATAAGGATGTCTGGGTACGCGCCTTCCACCGCTGGATGCTGGCCGTCACAGCCCAGTGGACAGGCTCAGGCAATCGTGGCCGCAGGGCTAACAGTGTGGCTCCGCTTTTGGTTAGCACTACACAGGGGTTGGGTAAATCCACTTTCTGTCGTATGTTGCTTCCCCAAGAATTGCGTGACTACTTCACGGAGAGCTTCGACCTGACCAATGCCTCGTCAGCGGAGAACAAACTGGCTTCTTACGGTCTGATCAACCTCGATGAGTTCGACCGCCTTTCCGTCAGCCGGATGCCCCAGCTGAAGAATCTGATGCAGATGGAAGACCTGCGTGTGCGTCGTGCTTACCGCCGTTCGGCCGAATCGTTGCCAAGAATCGCCTCATTCATCGGTACAAGTAATCGCCGCGATCTGCTGACCGACCTTTCGGGCAGCCGCCGTTTCATCTGTGTGGAAGTGGAGCATGCCATCGACTGTACGACCTCCATCGACCACGCCCAGCTTTATGCCCAACTGCTGC
>NZ_JAAZTS010000057.1 GCF_019239235.1 Caecibacteroides pullorum
CTGCAAAGTTGCAAAATCAAGTCCGTTTCATCTCAAGAAACCACGTAATTGACTATATTTCAATAATTTCAAAGAACTATTTATCAACTTTTACGGGACAGTAGTGATTAAATTTATTAATCATTCATTTTGATCAATTTTCTCATTTACAGGCTTATATAGCTATTCGCATATGCCTTTTATCGTTTAAGATAACTATAGAAAATGATCTTTACCAATAATGTAAAATATTTGAGAAGATTCGTTTCTGTTGACTAAGACAAAAGTAGTAAAAATAATATATTTTTATACTATAATTCTTTAGAAATAAACTGTCCCCAAGGTTTCAATATAAACTTGATATGCACAGGCACGTCTAATTTGTTCTGGCGCATCATATCCTATTGGTGAAGCATAATAAGTTATATTATTCCATATTTGTCCATCCCAATATGCACAAACCATAATTTGATTCTTGTTTGTTCCTGACACTCCAATTTTTAACTTGACTGAATAAAACTGTCCTGCATAAAGATATATTCCATTGACGATCTGAATATTCTGCGGACCTACATCTTGTATGAATGTATTGGCATCAAGTACATCATACTGGGTAATACCATTATTATAGCTGCCGCTATTGTTACTACCATAAGACTGTTTCTTTTGTGTTGTCTGAGTTGAAATGTCTTTATAAGTAGTAAAGAAATCATTATAGGATTGGCTATAGGCTGCTGTGCCAATCAATGTAAGTGCTGAAATAAAAATTGTACGTTTCATAATTCTAACTATTATTTAGTATAAAATGAATCCTATGGCATATCCATCAAACATGATATTATATGTTTCAGGACACTAGTGTCCCGTTAAAATGGGACGAGTTAAACAATTAATCAAATAGCCCCGGAATAATGGGATTATATAGATCTTTGACATCATTGAAATTAGTCTTGTCGAACAGG
>NZ_JAAZTS010000058.1 GCF_019239235.1 Caecibacteroides pullorum
CTGTCCACCCCTCCGATTCCCATCGGGACACAAGACCGGTTCTATCTCCGCCTCTTCTCGGAAAAGCCCTCGGCAGACATCTTCCGGCAAATGACTTATGCCGTACTGCTGTCCGCCGCGCTGGCCGTGCTGGTGATGGGCTGCCTGGTGTGGCAATTCCTCGTCATCCTGCGCAAGGACCTGCTGCTGAAACAACGGGAGGCGGCGGTGAACGGCACCGTGCACGACCTGAAAACACCGCTGGCAGGCGTGGTCACCCTCGTGGAATGGCTGAAGAAGGAAGAGAAGGACAGCCAGAAGCAGGCTTTCCTGCAACAGGCGGAAGAACGGCTGAAGCGGCTGAGAAACGACATCGAACGCATCCTGACCGCCGCAAGGGGCGGACGGAGGAAGCTCGTGCTGCACAAGGAACCGACGGACCTGCCCACACTGCTGGCACAGGCTGCGGCGGACACCCGGGCCTGCCTGCCCGCCAAGCGGCACACGCTGGAGACGGACAACCGGCTGGCGGACGGACAGGTGGAGGCGGACCCGGCCTGCCTGCGCAACGTCTTCGCCCAGCTGCTGGAAAACGCCCTGAAGTATTCGGACGAAGGTGTACGCATCACGGTGAAACTCGAAGAGGACGCTGAAGGATGGGTGACGGTCAGCGTGACAGACAACGGATGGGGCATCCCCCGCAAATGCCTGAAGAAGCTTTTCGGGGAATATTATCAGGTGCCCCGAGAGGAAGGCCGCGCACAGAAGGGCTACGGCATCGGCCTGACCTATGCCCGCTACGTGGTCCGTGCCCACGGCGGAGACATCCGGGTGGAAAGCCGGGAAGGAACGGGCAG
>NZ_JAAZTS010000059.1 GCF_019239235.1 Caecibacteroides pullorum
TCTAATACAAATGGCTGCTATGTTCCAAGACAAATACGTATTCTCTCAATTAACCGCTTTTCTGAACAGGACTCAGTTCAACAACTATGTTCGCAAGTATGATGGCAACAGATATGTGAAACATTTCACTTGCTGGAATCAGATGCTCGCGATGATGTTTGGACAACTGAGTAACCGTGAGAGCCTGCGAGACTTAATCGTTACTTTCGAGGCGCATAGGGCCAAGCAATATCATCTTGGTTTAGGTCGTGAACCGATAGCCAAGACAACTCTTGCGACAGCCAACCAGAACCGTGATTACAGAATCTTCGAAGACTTTGCATTCTATATGATGAAGGAAGCCTGCGAGAAGCGGACGACCAACATCCTTGACATTTCCGGAAAGAAATATGCGTTTGATTCAACAACGATTCCGTTGTGTCTTGCAACATTTCCATGGGCAAAGTTCCGAAGCAAGAAAGGAGGGGTGAAAGCTCATGTCTTATACGACATTGAAGCACAAGTTCCTGCTTTCTATACCGTAACCACTGCTTCAAAGCATGATTCCACAGCAATGTCTTCAATCCATTATGAACCAAATGCTTATTATATATTCGACAGGGCTTATGACTCCTTTAAAGAACTCTATAGGATACATCTTACAGACTCTTTCTTTGTTGTCAGGGCCAAGACGAACTTAAAGTATAAGACAGTCAAATGGAAGCGGAGAATGCCAAAGAACATAACGACAG
>NZ_JAAZTS010000005.1 GCF_019239235.1 Caecibacteroides pullorum
AGGAAGGCCGCGCACAGAAGGGCTACGGCATCGGCCTGACCTATGCCCGCTACGTGGTCCGTGCCCACGGCGGAGACATCCGGGTGGAAAGCCGGGAAGGAACGGGCAGTACCTTCAACATACGCCTGCCCCGCAAACAGACAAACAGACCCTGACAATAAAAGAAATGGAAAAGACAGAAAAAATAAAAGTATTGTTCGTGGACGACGACCTCCTGCTGGGGCAGGTGGTGGGCACCGCGCTCCAGGCGGAAGGTTATGATGTGTTCTACCAGAACTCGCTGGAGGGACTGACGGCCAGAGCGACCGCCTGCATGCCCGACATCATCTTTCTGGACGTACAGATAGGGACGGAAAGCAGCATCGAAACGGCGCCCCGGCTGCGTGCACTGTTACCCGACGTGCCCCTGATTTTTGTATCCTCGTACACGGATGGAACCACCATCCGGCAAGGACTGGAGACCGGCGCCACCAGTTATCTGAAGAAACCGTTCGACATGGAGGAGCTGACCGGATACATCCGGCGGTATGCCGTCCGTACCAGCCATACATCCATCCCCATAGGCAGACTGAGGCTGGACTGCCGCACACGGGAACTGACTGACAGCCGGAGCGGGAAACCCGTCAAATGCCTGAGCCACATGGAATACAGGCTGCTCAAACTGCTGGCTGCCTATCGGGAACAGGCAGTAGAGAAAAAACTCATCGAAGCAACCTTGTGGGAAAAAACGGAAACGCCCAATGAACAGAGCCTGATGAACTGCATAAGCCACCTGCGGAAATACCTGGCAGCAGACAGCGGAATGGAGATTGCCCTCCTGCCCAAGCAAGGCTACATGCTCCGCCCGGAACAGGAGGAATGACGAAACTTCGGTTTCCGCTTTGTCTTTCCCCGCGTTTGCCGTACCTTTGCCCCGAAGAGAGGCAGACAGGGTAAACAGCCTCTTGCCGGATTACACTTAAAACAGAAAAGATATGATAAAGATAGGAGACAAAGTTCGCTTTCTGAGCGAAGTGGGTGGCGGAAAGGTCACCGGATTTCAAGGCAAAGACATCGTACTGGTGGAAGACGCCGACGGGTTCGACATCCCGATGCACATCCGTGAAGTGGTGGTGATAGAGACGGACGACTACAACGTACCGACTCC
Organism: Caecibacteroides pullorum; assembly: GCF_019239235.1. Taxonomy (GTDB): domain Bacteria; phylum Bacteroidota; class Bacteroidia; order Bacteroidales; family Bacteroidaceae; genus Bacteroides; species Bacteroides pullorum. The sequence goes on from NZ_JAAZTS010000005.1 coordinate 1,148, forward strand.
CGCCTCGAAAGCCGCCAAGGCCCAACAGAAGAAGGCCGAGGAACAGCCGGCCCGACCGACCGCACCGCAACCGGCCGAACAGCCGCTGCACCGTGTGGAGAAGCCTCAGGTGTCGGTCTACCGCCAACCGGAGATGAAGGGCGGCGACACGCTCAACGTCCACCTGGCCTTCGTGCCCACCGACATCAAGGCAGTAAGTACCACGTCCTTCGAAAGCTACCTGGTGAACGACAGCAACTATTACCTCTACTACACCTACCTGGGCGCCGAGGGCAAGGCATGGACCGTACGTTCGCACGGACTGATAGAGCCCAACACGAAGCTGCTGCTCGAAGAGTTCGAGAAGGCTTCGCTCAACGACCTGGAGCGCGTGGCCGTACAGCTGGTGGCCTTCAAGGACCGCCGTTCCTTCCAACTGAAACCCGCTATCAGCGTAGAATTGCGTATTGACACGGTGAAGTTCTACAAGCTGCATACCTTCCAACAGACCGACTTCTTCGAGACACCGGCCCTGCTCTACGACGTAGTCAAGGACGACCAGCCCGCCAAGCAAGTCTATGTGTCGGCCGAAGACATTCAGGAAGCCTTATCACAGAAACGGGCTGTCGACAACGCGCCCCGCAAGCCGCAGACTGTAGCTAAACGAGGAGGCAAGAATGACATCATCGAGGTGGACCTGCACATCGGCGAGCTGCTGGACGACACCCGCGGCATGACCAACGGCGAAATGCTGAACTACCAGCTGGACAAGTTCCGCGAGGTGATGGAGCAGTACAAGAACAAGCGCGAGCAGCGCATCGTCTTCATCCACGGCAAGGGCGACGGTGTGCTGCGCCGTGCGCTGCTGGACGAGCTGAAGCGCAAGTACCCGGCCTGCAAAGCGCAGGATGCCTCCTTCCAGGAATACGGGTTCGGTGCCACGATGGTCACCATCAGGCAGTAAACAGCAGGTGGGTGTCCGTGCTCCGGCTTTCGTCGAGCGCGAAGCCCTCCCATTCGAAACCACGCAACTCTTCGGGGCGGGTGAGGCGGTTCTTCAGGAAGAAGCGCGTCATCTCGCCCCGACACATTTTGGCATAGATGACCACCGTCGCCAGCCGGTCGCCCTTCCACACCTGGAACTCGGGCGTCACGACCTGCACCTCGCGCTCCACGCGCCGCCAGTCGAAGAGGTTCTTCATCTCGCCGCTGGCCAGGTTGAGCAGCACGCCGCCCTGCTGCCTGACGGTTTCGATGAACACGTCCGTCAGCAGCGGTTTCCAGTAGTCGAACATCGACAGTCCGCCTCGTTCGGGCAGGCAGACGTCGCCCTCCAGCCGGTAGGGCCGGATGCCGTCCAGCGGGCGCAGCAGGCCGTAGAGGAAGGAGGTGATGAGCAGGTGGTCCTGCGCAAAGGCGAAGTCGTCGGCCGTGAAGTCACGCGGCGCGATGCGCTTGAACACCGCCCCCGTATAGGCTCCGATGGCGGGCATCGGACGGTTTTCTTCCGAACAGAAGTCGTGGTAGCGCAGGCGGTTTTCGGCGGCTATCTTCGCGTTGACCCGCAGCAGGGTCTCCAGCTCGGCAGCAGAATATTGCGACAGGCTGAGGGCGTTCTGCAACGCCTCGGCTTCAAAGCGGGGTGTGGTCAGCTGCGGCACGCGCAGGGTGCAGCGGGCAGCCATGGTCTTGGCACAGGATATGAAGGCAAGCATAAGACAAACATTTTTATTTTCCGGCAAAAATAATAAAAACACTGAAATTCCCACCCGATTCCCCCACTCCGTCTGACGAAGTGCTGCATGAGGTCCTGACGAAGTGCTGCGTGAGGGTGTCATGCAGTGCTCCCTGAGAGGCTGACGAAGCACGGCGTCAGAGGGTCAGGAAGCACGGCGTCAAGGCACCCAACGCCCCTTTTCGAAAAACGAGAAAACATAAAGAGAAGTAGGGACAAATCATCCTGCTGCACAACCTGCTGATTTTCAATGCCGCCACAGATGCCACAGATAATTGTGTAAACATTACGCGTGAAAATAAATAAATGACCTGCCTTTAAAGGCAGCCTATTTATTTAATTGGCTCAATAATTTTAATGTAACCCTCTGTGGCATCTGTGGCGGCATTGAAAATCAGCAGGTTGTGCAGCAAGATAGCAACCATAAGGGAGTGAAAGGCATATTTATCTCCTCGCATGCCTTTTAGCCGCTTCCAACCGTTCCCGTCCTTCTATTTCCACCCGTTAAGAAAGATTTTATGTTCTTTTCATCCTTCTTTCAAGAGTTTTTGCTACCTTTACGACTTGTTGGAGAAATGGGCACTTTTCGCCCGCCCCGACACCCGAGACTGGAAAAAGAAAAAATAATATATAAAATGACTCACAAATGGAATTATCAACCCATAACACCCGAACAGGCAGAAGCAAGCCGGCAACTGGCGCAGGAGTTGGGCATTAGCCCCATACTTGGCCAACTGCTCATCGAACGCGGCATCACAACAGCTGCCGCTGCACGGAAATTCTTCCGCCCGCAACTGCCCGACCTGCACGACCCGTTCCTGATGAAGGACATGGACGTGGCCGTGGCACGCCTGAACAAGGCTATGGGAAAGAAAGAACGGATTCTGATTTACGGAGACTATGACGTAGACGGTACCACCGCTGTGGCACTGGTCTACAAGTTTATCCAACAGTTCTATTCGAACATCGACTATTACATCCCCGACCGCTACAACGAAGGTTACGGGGTATCCTACAAAGGAGTGGACTACGCCGTGGAAACAGGCGTGAAACTCATCATCGTATTGGACTGCGGCATCAAAGCCGTAGAGGAGATTACGTATGCCCAGGAGAAAGGCATCGACTTCATTATCTGTGACCACCACGTGCCCGACGAGGTGTTGCCACCTGCCGTGGCCATTCTGAACGCCAAGCGCGAAGACAACACCTATCCCTACGAACACTTGTCGGGCTGCGGTGTTGGCTTCAAATTCATGCAAGCCTTTACGATGAGCAATGGTATCGAGTTCCATCACCTGATTCCCCTGCTCGACCTGGTGGCCGTGAGCATCGCCTCGGACATCGTGCCCATCATGGGCGAGAACCGTATCCTGGCCTATCACGGCCTGAAGCAGCTCAACAGCAACCCCAGCATCGGGCTGAAGGCCATCATCGACGTCTGCGGACTGGCGGACAAGGAACTGACCATCGGCGACATTGTCTTCAAGATAGGTCCGCGCATCAACGCCTCGGGACGCATCCAGAACGGCAAGGAAGCCGTGGATCTGCTGACGGAGAAGGACTTTTCCACCGCCCGCGAGAAGGCCAGCCAGATCAACCAGTACAACGAGACGCGCAAAGACTTGGACAAGAGCATGACCGAAGAGGCCAACCACATTGTGGAAGGGCTGGAGGGACTGGCCGACCGCCGCTCCATCGTGCTCTACAACGAGGCCTGGCACAAGGGCGTCATCGGCATCGTAGCCTCACGTCTGACTGAAATCTACTACCGCCCCGCCGTGGTGCTGACCCGCACCAACGACATGGCCACCGGCTCGGCCCGCTCCGTGTCGGGGTTCGACGTCTATAAGGCCATCGAGTACTGCCGCGACCTGCTCGAAAACTTCGGCGGCCACACCTACGCCGCAGGGCTGTCGATGAAGGTGGAGAACGTGCCCGCCTTTACCGAACGGTTCGAGGAATTCGTGTCGCAACACATCCTGCCCGAGCAGACCAGCGCCGTGATCGACATCGACGCCGAAATAGACTTCAAGGACATCACACCCAAGTTCTTCAGCGACCTGAAGAAGTTCAACCCCTTCGGTCCGGAGAACGTAAAGCCGGTGTTCTGCACTCACAACGTCTACGACTACGGCACGAGCAAGGTGGTGGGCCGCGACCAGGAGCACATCAAGCTGGAACTGGTGGACAACAAGTCGAACAACGTGATGAACGGCATCGCCTTCGGACAGAGTTCGCACGTGCGCTATATCAAGACGAAGCGCTCGTTCGACATCTGCTACACCATCGAGGAAAATACCCACAAGCGGGGCGAAGTGCAGCTCCAGATAGAGGACATCAAGCCGAACTGACTTCAGCAGGCACGGATGGCACGGATTTTCGCAGTCATGGACTATCAGGCAATCTTAAAGCAATACTGGGGCTACGACTCCTTCCGCGGCATACAGGAGAACATCATCCGCAGCATCGGCGAGGGACGCGATACGCTGGGCCTGATGCCGACGGGCGGCGGAAAGTCCGTCACCTTCCAGGTGCCTGCCCTGGCACAGGAAGGCATGTGTCTGGTCATCACCCCACTCATCGCCCTGATGAAAGACCAGGTGCAAAATCTGAAACGGCGGGGCATCAAGGCCCTGGCCGTCTATTCGGGCATGAGCCGCCAGGACATCATCACAACGCTGGAGAACGCCATCTTCGGCAACTACAAGTTCCTCTACATCTCACCCGAACGACTGGACACGGAAATCTTCCGCATCAAGCTGGCCAAAATGAAAATCAGCCTGATTACGGTGGACGAGAGCCACTGCATTTCGCAATGGGGATACGACTTCCGCCCGGCCTACCTGAAGATAGCCGAAGTGCGCCACCTGCTGCCGGACGTACCTATCCTGGCCCTGACCGCCACCGCCACACCGGAAGTGGTAAAGGATATCCAACAGCGACTGGAGTTCCGCAAGGAGAACGTATTCCGTATGAGCTTCGAGCGGACCAACCTTGCCTACGTGGTGCGACAAACGGAAAACAAAGCCAGCGAATTGCTGCATATCCTGCAACGCATGGAGGGTAGTGCCATCCTCTACGTACGCAACCGCCGGCGTACCAAGGAGGTGACCGAATGGCTGCAACAACAGGGCATCACCGCCGACTTCTACCACGCCGGACTGGACGACGCCGTGAAGGACATCCGCCAACAGCGGTGGCAAAAGGGCGAAAGCCGCGTCATGGTAGCCACCAATGCCTTCGGCATGGGCATCGACAAGCCCGACGTACGGCTGGTCATTCACCTGGATCTGCCCGACTCCATCGAAGCCTACTTCCAGGAAGCGGGCCGTGCGGGACGCGACGGACAGAAAGCTTATGCCATCATCCTTTACGCCCAATCGGACAGCACGACGCTGCGCAAGCGCATCCCCGACAACTTTCCGGAAAAAGACTACATTCGCGACGTCTACGAACACCTGCAATATTATTATGAGATGGCCATGGGCGACGGACTGGGCTGTGTAAGGGAGTTCGACATCGAGGACTTCTGCCGCAAGTTCAAATACTTTCCTGTCCCCGTAGACAGTGCCCTGAAAATCCTGACACAAGCCGGCTACCTGGAATATACCGACGAACAGGACAACGCTTCGCGCCTGCTTTTCAGCGTTGGGCGTGAGGAACTGTACAGGCTACGCGAACTGGGAGAGGACATGGACCGCCTCATCCAGGCGGCTCTACGCTCTTACACCGGCCTGTTTACAGACTATGCCTTCATCAGTGAAGAGACACTGGCCATACGTACCGGTCTTACACAGCGGCAGGTCTACGAAATGCTGAAGGAACTCTCCCGACGACGTATTGTCAGCTACATCCCCCGCAAAAAGACACCTTACATCATCTATACACGCGAACGTGTGGAAAGCAACCGGCTGAACATCCCGCCTGCCGTCTACGAAGAACGGAAAGCACGCTACGAGCAACGTATCAAAGCGATGCTCGAATACGTCACCAACGATACGGCCTGCCGCAGCCGCATGCTACTGCACTACTTCGGCGAACAGAACGAACACGACTGCAGCCAATGTGACACCTGCCTCAGACTCAGGCACAAAATCACAACAGACAAACAAGCTGACAGTCTGTCTGGTAGAGTCTTACACTGCCTGAGCGGCCATTCCCTTACACCGGCCGCCTTAGCCGACCAGCTTCTTGTAGAGAAAGACCTGCTGGCGGAGACTTTACGTCAAATGATGGACGACAAACAAATATTTACCCATAACGGAATGCTGCAAATCAGAAAATAATTCATTACTTTTGTCCCGCAATTAATCAGAAACAGCTATGGGATTTTTCAAGTCATTTTTCTCAGGAAAGCCCTCAAATCCGGAAGAGGAGCAACAGAAGAACAAACAAAAGAACTTCGATATATTCAAATACGACGGTATGCGTGCCCAACGCATGGGACGCAGCGATTACGCCATCAAATGCTTTCAGGAAGCGCTGGCCCTACAGGAAGATTTCGAGACCATGGGGTATCTGGTACAGGTCTATATACAGACCAACCAGCTGGCCGAGGCACGCCGTCTGCTGGAACGCATGGCGCAAATCGAACCGACTCACACCAATACCTTCCTGAACCTGGCTAATGTCTGTTTTGTACAAGAAGACTATCCGGCCATGGCTGAAGCTGCCCAAAAAGCCATTGCCATCGAAGAAGGCAACGCAATGGCACATTATCTGCTAGGCAAAGCGACAGACGGACAGGGTGACGGAATCATGTGCATTGCCCATCTGACAAAAGCGATCCTGCTGAAGGACGACTTCACCGAAGCGCGCTTGTTGCGAGCCGAAGCGCTGATAAAGATGCAGCAATACAAAGAGGCCGCAGAAGATATCGAAGCCATCTTGAGCCAGGATCCCGATGAAGAGAACGCTTTATTGCTCCGCGGCCGCATAAAAGAAGCCAACGGACAACTGGAAGAAGCTGAGGCCGACTTCCGCAAAGTGACAGAAGACAATCCGTTCAACGAACAGGCGTATCTGTACCTGGGACAACTGTATATTGGACAGAAAAAAATGACAGAAGCGATCGCCCTCTTTGATGAAGCTATCGAACTGAATCCCAACTTCGCTAAAGCGTACCATGAACGCGGTCGGGCCAAGTTACTGAACGGTGACAAAGAAGGAGCCACAGAAGATATGAAAAAGGAGCTGGAGCTAAACCCAAAGGAAAGCGAAGCATTCAACGGTGAATACAACAACCAGCCTGGAGGAAGACAAACCGATATTTTGGGACTCTAACCCTTCATACGCTATCAGAGAACAAAACCAAACACTATGAGTAAAGAACGAAACAATGTAGCCATCCTGGGTACCGGACATATCGCCGCCAAGATGGCTGCCACCCTACAACAGATGAAAGACGTGAACTGCTACGCAGTTGCATCACGCGAACTAATCCGCGCCAAAGCTTTCGCCAAGGAATGGGGATTCAAACAGGCTTACGGCTTGTATGAAGAGCTGGCTACTGACCCTCAGGTAGATTTGGTCTACATTGCCACTCCCCACTCTCATCACTACGAACACGCCCGCCTGTGTATCCTGAACGGGAAAGCCGTATTGTGCGAAAAAGCTTTTACCGCCAATGCACGTCAGGCTGAAGAGCTGTTACGGTTGGCCAAAGAACACAACATATTTATCACCGAAGCAATCTGGACACGTTACATGCCTTTCTCCAACACCATTCGTGAACTGGTATTTAGCGGAGTCATCGGCCGTCCACACATGTTGACCGCCAGCCTGGGCTACTCCATCGCTTATAAAGAACGAATCGCCAAACCTGAATTGTGTGGAGGCGCCCTGCTCGACTTGGGCGTATATCCCATCAACTTCGCCCGCATGATATTCGGTACTGACATCGAAGATATCCAGTCACACTGCGTGAAAAACGCCAACGGTGTAGACCTTCAGGAAAGCATTTCTTTTCGCTATGCCGACGGCAATATGGCCGTGATGCAGGTCACAGCCAACTGCGCTAACGACCGCCAGGGCATCATCTCGGGCGAAAAGGGATATATCGTAGTGGACAATATCAACAATCCGCAACAGGCCGCCATCTACGATACAGACCACCAGTTGGTGAAGATTTACGACTGCCCGCCCCAAATCAGCGGCTACGAATACGAAGTACAGGCTTCTATCGACGCTTTGCGCAGAGGGTTGTTGGAAACTCCAGCCATGCCCCATGCCGAAACACTTGCAATCATGCGTTTGCTCGACCAGCTCCGGCAGGAATGGGGTGTAGTCTACCCTGCAGACAACGAAGCAGCCTTATAAATCCAGAAATAATCATGAAAAAACAGTTATTGGTTTATGCATTCGCCCTGTGTTGTGGACTATGTTCCTGCGGACAAAATCCAACAAACTTGCGCATCATGTCCTACAACGTGCACAACTGCATCGGGCTGGACAACGTACGCGACTACAACCGCATTGCAAACGTAATCAAACAAGCGACACCGGATATAGTAGCCCTTCAAGAACTGGACAGTGTAACCCAACGCAACGATGGTGTCTACGCCCTGAAAGAACTGGAAACTCTCACCGGCATGCACGGCCTTTTTGCCTCAGCCATTCCCTTTCAGGGAGGCAGCTACGGCATCGGACTGCTGTCCAAAGAGCAGCCATTGAGTTACAAGAAAATTCCCATGCCCGGACGCGAAGAACAGCGAACCATGATTGTGGCCGAATTCAAGGACTACGTGTTCTGCGCCACCCACCAGTCACTGACGCCCGAAGACCAGCTGACAGCTGTACAGGACATCCTGAAAGCGGTGGAAGGATACCATAAGCCCGTCCTGCTGGCAGGCGATATGAACTCCCGCCCCACCGAAAAGCCCCAGATGGAACTGAAACGGCACTTCACCGCACTGAACGATACCACCGCCTATACATTCCCAGCCGACCGTCCCGACTGCTGTATCGACTACATCTACGGGTATACGGCAAACGGATACGAATTCAAGGTGCTGCAACAGAGCGTTTTGCCGGAGACTGTTGCATCGGACCACCGGCCCGTACAGGTGGACGTGCAAGTACTGAAAAAGTAAAATTGATACGTTTTTCAAAAAAAACATGGAATATTGTTTGCATTTCAAAGAAAAGCATTACATTTGCCGACGAAATAACAACAAAAGCAAAATATGAACCTGTTTACTTACGCATATTACTTCTTCTTTTACTTTTACTTTAGCCACAAAGTAGAGCGGGAGTTTGTATGTGTCAAGTGACAGTGACGCTTAAGAACTGAATAGAGAACTGAAATAAAAGATATGGATCCCGCTCCCATTGATTGGAAGCGGGATTTTTTGTTAATACAACGATATGAAACGAATAGCCATCCAAGGAACACTGGGTTCCTTCCACGACATTGCAGCACACCGATACTTTGAAGGAGAAGACATCGAACTGATCTGCTGCGCTACGTTTGAAGACGTGTTCAAGTCCATCCGCCACGACAGCCAGGTCATCGGCATGCTGGCCATCGAGAACACCATTGCAGGCAGCCTGCTCTACAACAACGAACTGCTGCGACAGAGCGGCACGCAAATCATCGGCGAACACAAACTGCGCATCTCGCACAGTTTCGTCTGCCTGCCCGAAGAAGACTGGGACGACATCACCGAGGTCAACTCGCACCCCATCGCCCTGATGCAATGCCGCGAATTCCTGAGCCAACATCCGAATATCAAGGTGGTGGAAGGCGAAGATACCGCCCTCAGTGCCGAAATCATCAAAAAGGAACACCTGAAAGGGCACGCCGCCATCTGCTCGAAAGCCGCAGCCGAACTCTACGGCATGAAGGTGTTGCAGGAGGGCATCGAAACAAACAAGCACAACTTCACCCGCTTCCTTGTAGTGGCAGACCCGTGGCAGGTGGACGAACTGAACCGCCACCGCAACCGCGAACCCAACAAAGCCAGTCTGGTATTCACCCTGCCCCACACCGAGGGGAGCCTTTCGCAAGTACTGTCCATTCTCTCATTCTATCGCATCAACCTGACCAAAATCCAGTCACTGCCCATCATCGGACGGGAATGGGAATACCAGTTCTACGTTGACGTCATGTTCGACCAACTCTTGAGATACAAACAGGCGCTTGCCGCCATCAGCCCACTGACCAAAGAATTAAAGATATTAGGAGAATACGAAGATGGAAAATCAACACTGTAATAAAACTACAAACTACAAGCCGGCCGACCGCTTGGCCTCGGTCAGCGAATACTACTTCTCGCGCAAGCTGAAGGAAGTGGCCCAGATGAACGCACAGGGTATGGACATCATCAGCCTGGGCATCGGCAGCCCCGACATGCCGCCCTCGGCCAAAACCATAGAGACCTTATGCGAAGCGGCACAGAACCCCGACGGACATGGATACATGCCCTACGTGGGTATCCCCGAACTGCGCAAGAGTTTCGCCGCGTGGTACAAGCGTTGGTATGGTGTAGAGCTCGACCCGCAGACCGAGATACAACCGCTCATCGGATCGAAGGAAGGTATCCTGCACGTCACGCTGGCCTTTGTAAACCCAGGCGAGCAGGTACTGGTACCCAATCCGGGCTACCCCACCTACACCTCCCTAAGCAAAATACTAGGTGCCGAGGTGGTGAACTACAACCTGAAGGAGGAAGACAGCTGGATGCCCGACTGGGAGCAGCTGGAGGCTTTGGACACAAGCCGCGTCAAACTGATGTGGACCAACTATCCCAACATGCCGACAGGTGCGCCCGCCACACCCGAACTTTACGAGCGTCTGGTGGACTTCGCCCGCCGGAAAGACATCATCATCGTGAACGACAACCCATACAGCTTCATCCTGAACGACCATCCGCTGAGCATCCTCAGCGTGCCGGGCGCCAAAGAGTGCTGCATCGAGTTCAACTCCATGAGCAAGAGCCACAACATGCCGGGCTGGCGTATCGGTATGCTGGCCTCGAACCCGCAGTTCGTGCAATGGGTGCTGAAGGTGAAGAGCAACATCGACAGCGGCATGTTCCGCGCCATGCAGCTGGCCGCCGCCACCGCCCTCGAGGCCGACGCCGACTGGTACGAAGGCAACAACCGCAACTACCGCAACCGCCGCCGGCTGGCCGGAGAAATCATGCATACACTGGGCTGCACCTACGACGAACGGCAGGTGGGCATGTTCCTCTGGGGCCGCATTCCCGACTCTTGCAAGGACGTGGAGGAACTGACCGAACGCGTGCTCCACGAGGCCCACGTCTTCATCACTCCCGGCTTCATCTTCGGTTCGAACGGCGCACGCTACATCCGCATCTCGCTCTGCTGCAAGGACGCGAAGCTGGAAGAGGCGCTGGAGAGAATCAGGAAAATGAAGAATGAAGAATGAGGAACGAAGAATTCCCAACCGCATCATTCGTAAACCACAGAACAATTAATAAACATAAGAACATACAATGATGAATCCGTAAGAACGAGAAAGCCAACACAGCAAATTCTTCATTCATCATTCTAAATTCAATCGTTATGGAACTCGAATTAGAGAAAATTACGCTTCCGGGCGTGGACGAAAAACGCCCCCTGGTGATTGCAGGCCCCTGCAGCGCCGAGACTGAAGAACAAGTGATGGAAACCGCACGCCAACTGGCCGCACGCGGTATCAAGATATTCCGCGCCGGCATCTGGAAACCCCGCACCAAGCCCGGAGGCTTCGAAGGCGTGGGTGTGGACGGACTGCCCTGGCTCAAGGAAGTGAAGCAGGAGACGGGCATGTACGTATCCACCGAAGTGGCCACGGCCAAGCACGTGTTCGAGGCTCTGAAAGCCGGCATCGACATCCTGTGGATAGGTGCACGCACGGCAGCCAACCCCTTTGCCATGCAGGAGATAGCGGATGCGCTGAAGGGCGTGGACATCCCCGTGCTGGTGAAGAACCCCGTAAACCCCGACCTCGAGCTGTGGATCGGTGCCTTGGAGCGCATCAACCAGGCCGGACTGAAACGGCTGGCAGCCATCCACCGCGGCTTCTCGGCCTACGACAAGCGCATCTACCGTAACCTGCCGCAATGGCACATCCCCATCGAGCTACGCCGCCGCATCCCCAACCTGCCTATCCTGTGCGACCCGAGCCATATCGGCGGCAAGCGTGAGCTGGTAGCCCCGCTGTGCCAGCAGGCCATGGACCTGGGCTTCGACGGCCTCATCGTGGAGAGCCACTGCAATCCCGACTGCGCCTGGAGCGACGCCGCACAGCAGGTGACACCGGACATTCTGGACTACATTCTGAACCTGCTCGTCATCCGCGAAACCAACCAGAGCACTGAAAACCTGAACGAACTGCGCAAGCAAATTGACGAATGTGACGACGACCTGATCCAAGTGTTGGCCAAGCGTATGCGCGTGGCCCGCGAAATTGGTACCTACAAGAAGGAGCACGGCATGACCATCCTTCAGACGGGCCGCTACAACGAGATTCTGGAGAAGCGTGGCTCGCAAGGCGCCTTGTGCGGCATGGATGCCGACTTTATCAAAAAAGTGTTCGAAGCCATACACGAAGAAAGTGTAAGACAGCAAATGGAAATCATTAACAAATGAAGAATGAAGAACGAAGAATGAAGAATTAGGGCTGCGCATGCGACAGGCATACCTGTCCCCGACGCCCCTTCTTCATTCTTCGTTCTCAATTCCTCATTCTTAATTCTTAATTCTTCATTTTATCATGAGAATCCTGATCCTCGGAGCCGGAAAGATGGGCTCCTTCTTCAATGACGTACTGAGTTTCCAGCACGAGACGGCCGTGTTCGACGTCAACCCGCACCAGCTGCGCTTCGTCTACAACACCTACCGCTTCACCACGCTGGACGAGATAAAGGAATTTGAACCCGAGCTGGTCATCAACGCCGCCACGGTGAAATATACCCTCGAAGCCTTCCGCCAGGTGCTGCCCGTGCTTCCCAAGGACTGCATCCTGAGCGACATCGCCTCCGTGAAGACCGGTCTGAAGGCCTTCTACAAGGAAAGCGGCTTCCGCTACGTGTCCACGCACCCCATGTTCGGCCCCACGTTTGCCAGCCTCAACAACCTGAGCACGGAGAACGCCATCATCATCACCGAAGGCGACCACCTGGGCCGCATCTTCTTCAAGGACCTCTACCAGACGCTGAAGCTGAACATCTTCGAATACACGTTCGACGAGCACGACGAGACGGTAGCCTACTCCCTGTCCATCCCCTTCGTGTCGACCTTCGTCTTCGCCGCCGTGATGAAGCACCAGGACGCGCCGGGCACCACCTTCAAGAAGCACATGGCCATTGCCCGCGGCCTGATGAGCGAGGACGACTACCTGCTGCAGGAAATCCTCTTCAACCCCCGCACGCCCGCCCAGGTGGCCAACATCCGCACGGAGCTGAAGAACCTGCTCGAAATCATCGAGAAGAAGGATGCCGACGGCATGAAGCAGTACCTGACGCGACTGCGCGAGAAGCTGAAGTAAAGGGTCCGGTCGCGGCCCACCCGCGGGATGCAACTGTACCCCACGAGTGGGGTCGAACAAGGCATTAAATTCGCCCCAACCGGACGGAATCTCGGAAATAACCCGTACCTTTGTACTCCGTATGATAGACCAAGCCACCATAGACCGGATATTGGACGCGGCGCAGATTTACGATGTCGTGTCGGACTTCGTGACCCTGCGCAAGCGCGGCGTCAACTACGTGGGCCTCTGCCCCTTCCACGACGACAAGACGCCCTCGTTCTACGTCTCGCCCGCCAAGGGCCTCTGCAAGTGCTTCGCCTGCGGCAAGGGCGGCAACGCCGTCCACTTCATCATGGAGCACGAACAGCTCAGCTACCCCGACGCCCTGCGCTTTCTGGCCAAGAAATACGGCATCGAAATCAAGGAACGCGAACTGACGGGCGAAGAGAAGGCGGCGCAGAGCGAGCGCGAAAGCCTGTTCGTCGTCAACCAGTGGGCCTGCGACTACTTCCGCCGCACCCTGCGGCAGACCGACGAAGGTCGCAACGTCGGCATGGCCTATTTCCGCAGCCGCGGCTTCCGCGACGACATCATCGAGAAGTTCCAGCTGGGCTACTGCACCGAGAGCCACGACGCCATGGCCCGTGAGGCTCTCGCCAAAGGCTACAAGCAGGAGTATCTGGTGAAAACCGGCCTCTGTTACGAAACGGACGACCACCGCCTGCGCGACCGCTTCTGGGGGCGCGTCATCTTCCCCGTCCACACGCTGAGCGGCAAGGTGGTAGCCTTCGGCGGACGTGTGCTGGCCTCCGCCACCAAGGGCGTCAAGGTGAAGTACGTCAACTCGCCTGAATCGGAAATCTATCACAAGAGCAACGAGCTCTACGGCATGTATCAGGCCAAGCAGGCCATCGTCAAGCAGGACCGCTGCTACCTGGTCGAAGGCTATACGGACGTTATCTCCATGCATCAGAGCGGGGTAGAGAACGTAGTAGCCTCGTCGGGCACAGCGCTCACCACGCAGCAGATCAAGATGATACACCGCTTCACCAACAACCTGACGGTGCTCTACGACGGCGACGCGGCCGGCATCAAGGCCTCCCTCCGAGGCATCGACATGCTGCTCGAAGAGGGGATGAACATCAAGGTGTGCCTCCTGCCCGACGGCGACGACCCCGACTCCTATGCCCGCAAGCACAACTCCACGGAGTTCCAGGCCTTCATCCGCGAGCACGAGACGGACTTCATCCGCTTCAAGACCAACCTGCTGATGGAAGACGCGGGCCAGGACCCCATCCGCCGGGCCGAACTGATAGGCAACATCGTGCAGAGCATCTCCGTCATCCCCGAAGCCATTGTGCGCGACGTATATATCAAGGAATGTGCCCAGCTGCTGCACGTGGAAGACCGCCTGCTCGTCTCCGAAGTGGCCAAGCGCCGCGAGAAGGAAGCCGAGCGCAAGGCCGAACAGCGCGAACGCGAACGCCGGCGCAGTACAGCTGCCGCACAACCGGCCGACAATACACAGGCACAGGCAGGCAACATCCCCACCCCTACGGCAGACGACCTGCCGCCCGAGGCCTATACCGCCCCCTTCCCCGACGATTCTTCTATACCGACAACGGGTACCGCGGAAGCAGCGGACAGCTACACTTCCTTCATCCCCCAGGAGGGCAAGGAAGGACAGGAATTCTACCGCTACGAACGGCTCATCCTGCAGATGGTGGTCCGTTACGGCGAGCGTGTCATGTGCAACGTGGCCGACGAAGAAGGCAAGGAAATCCCCGTGACGGTCATCGAATTCGTGGTGGCCGACCTACAGCAGGACGACCTGGCCTTCCACAATCCGCTCCACCGCCAGATGATGACCGAAGCCGCCGCCCACCTGCACGATGAAGGCTTCCGAGCCGAGCACTACTTCCTGACACACCCCGACCCTGTCATCAGCCGCCTGAGTACGGAGCTCATCAGCGACCGCTACCAGCTGAGCAAATACCACTATAAGAATCAGAAGATTGTAACCGACGAAGAACGGCTCTACGAACTGGTGCCGCTGCTCACCACCAACTTCAAGTATGCCATCGTCGGCGAAGAACTGAAACACATGATGCGCGCCCTGCAGGACCCCAAGGTGGTGCAGGACGAGACACAATGCAACGCCATCATGCAACGATACAGCGAGTTGCGCGAAGTACAAAGTGTCATGGCCAAGCGTCTGGGCGACCGCGTAGTGCTCAGTTTCTAACCCAATCGAGCCATACCGTCAAACGATGAAGCAACAAAGATTATTTGTTGACTTCCCGTTCAACCAGCTTTATTTTCTCAAGAGTTTTACCCGCTTCGGAAGAGGGGAATAGCGTCAACACTTGTTGCAAATAAGCACGGGCTTTAGAATAACCCGAATCAAAAAGTGATGAGAGATTGTTGCGATAACGGGCGTATTGCATACGGGTAGGCGAAGAAAGCTTCTTGAAGTCTGCCTCTATTTTTTTACGCGCATCCTCAGATTTCAGGAAATAATAACTACCTAAAAAATTACATGCCTGCAAATTATCCGAATCGAGTGCCACAACTTGCTCATAAGTAGCCTTTGCATCTGCCACCTTTCCACAACGTACTTCCATCTCTGCACATGAAACAAGAACATCCACATTGTCCGGAGTATACTGTAATAACTCTTTATAGAACAAATAGGCCTTGGTGTAATTACGAACATCTTTAAAATGCTCAGCCAGCTCGCGAGCAAACTGTGGCGCCGTATTCTCCGACTTATCCACCTCTGTCCAATAAAACATTTCCGCCTCATGCCCGTCAGCCTGACATGACTGCCGGAAAAGACTTACAGCATACCCCGTTTGCCCCGAGGCAAGCGCATCAACTACTTTACGCAATAGCACGTCCGCCGATTGGGAAAACATTGTAAGCGGAAACATGCTGAACATGATTAACATCCAGATTTTCATAAAAAATAGTCAGTTTAGATCCAGTTTCTCTTCCTTTTTTTGGAAGGCCTACAAAATTAGACAATCCGCCTCTAAAAGTCAAGTAAATATTGGACAAATATCATTAATAAAATTCTCTCTATTTAGCATTTCTGCCTACCTTTGCAAACGCAATGAAAGAGACCGACAAGCAAATACTGAATATAGCCCTTCCGGCTATCGTATCGAACATTACTGTTCCCCTGCTGGGACTGGTAGACGTCACCATTGTCGGCCATCTAGGCAATGCTGCCTATATCGGCGCCATCGCAGTAGGTGGGATGTTATTCAACATCATCTATTGGGTTTTCGCATTTTTGCGCATGGGGACAAGCGGTATGACCGCTCAGCTTTACGGTAAACATTTAGCGGACGAGATTGTTCAAATGGCAGTCCGTTCCGTTGGCATTGGAATGATGGCCGCCCTTGCCCTCATCATCCTGCAGATTCCGATTAGAGAAGCGGCTTTCTTCTTTATCCATCCCACTGAAGAAATTAAAAGACTCGCTACAACCTATTTCCACATCTGCATCTGGGGAGCTCCCGCTACCCTGGGCCTCTATGGACTCACAGGATGGTATATCGGGATGCAAAACTCACGCATTCCAATGATCATCGCCATCACACAAAACGTAGTGAACATCATTGCCAGCCTTTGCCTGGTATATATAGGCGGGCTAAAGGTGGAGGGAGTAGCACTTGGAACCCTAATAGCCCAATATGCAGGTTTCCTGATGGGAATAGGACTATGGATACGACATTATGGCGGTTTATGGAAACATTTCAGTAGGAAAGGATTATGGAAACGGCAAGCTATGTGGCATTTTTTTCAAATAAATCGCGACATCTTCTTACGTACACTCTGCCTGGTTGCAGTCACCCTGTTCTTTACCTCAGCCGGAGCCGAACAAGGAGAAATTATACTAGCCGTCAACACCTTGCTAATGCAATTATTTACACTCTATTCCTATATAATGGACGGATTTGCATACGCTGGCGAAGCCCTTATCGGCAAACACATCGGAGCTCAGAACTACCCAGCATACACTTGTACACAGAAACACTTGTTCGTATGGGGAGGCATCATGGCTTTATTGTTCACCATCGCCTACGCCACAGGCGGCAATACATTCCTAGCCTTGTTAACTGATGAGACAGAAGTGATAGAAGCTTCCGAAAACTATCTGGGATGGGCCTTGGTTATTCCGATAGCCGGCATGGCTGCTTTTATTTGGGACGGAATCTACATAGGTGCTACCAACACAAAAGGAATGCTACAATCCATGGCAATAGCAGCTGGCTGCTTCTTCCTTCTGTATTATGCCTTGTATCATACCTGGGGAAACCATGCCCTCTGGCTGGCCTTCCTAACTTATTTAAGCGTACGAGGTATCGTACAAACGTTCCTTAGCCGGCAAATGACACGCCAAGCGTTCCTTTCTCACGAACTTACTCCACACGATCCGTCGGATAATTGACCAAGTAAATCGTCCCCGTAGCTCGGGTAAAAGCCGTATAAAGCCAACGGAAATAGTCTGGTGTCAGATGGTCATCCGTAATATATCCCTGGTCCAAAAATACATTTTTCCATTGACCACCCTGCGCTTTGTGACAAGTCACCGCATAAGCATACTTCACCTGCAAAGCGTTATAATAAGGATCAGCCTTCATTTTCTTCATCCGCTCCTTCTTCAAAGGTACGTCAACATAGTCTTCTAGTACACTCTGAAAAAGCCGTTCATTGTCTTCACGTGACAAGGCTGGTGCATCGCTATGTAACGTATCAAGTAACAATCGAGTTTCCAATTCGACATCCTGCCTATCGGGGAAAGACAGCAAAACATCCGCAAAACGGAAACCGTACATTTCCGTCGTACGTCTCACGCGACGCACAATCGCTATCTCTCCATTGGCTATGAAATCCAATTCTTTTTCTTTCTCAGTCCAATAATAATTATTCTTGGCTACCATCAAAAGGTCTCCTCCTTCCAGTTCCTCCTCGCGCCACAAAATTTGTGACCGTATACCTTGATTATAAATATTTGCCCGTTTATTAGAACGACAAATGACAATCGTCTCATCTATACCATCCTGATCATAGCAGGTCGACAAAGCATCAATCAATTCATTACCAGGAAGCATTTTGACATCGGGAAAACAAGATACCCGTACAGGCGGTAATGTATACATGGAATCTTCCGCTATAAGTCTACGCAGCCGGGTAGCATTCCACAAAATGCCCGATTGCTGTTCCTGACGAACGACTTGTGTTAAATCGGCTTCAACAACTTCCAAGCCATAGCCCCTCAATGCCTCTGCAAACAAGGCCGGACTGAGCTCTTCACCCACAGGGGGCAACTGTGCCGTATCTCCCATCAACAACAAACGACACCCTTCCCCAGAATAGACAAACTGTACCAAATCATCAAGCAGGCGTCCCGTCCCAAACATCGTCCCCGAAAGTCCTTCATTGGAAATCATTGAAGCCTCATCCACGATATATAAAGTATGCGTTGTCAGATTGTCATTCAAATCAAAATTTCCACCTTCGCCAGAAAAGGCTCGTTGCCTGTATATCTTCTTATGAATCGTAAATGCCGGATGTCCCGCATAAGCAGAGAAAACCTTGGCAGCCCGCCCAGTAGGTGCCAAAAGCATAACCTTCTGCTCAAGCTTATCTAAGGTCCTAACCAGCGCTCCAATTAGAGAAGTCTTTCCCGTACCTGCATAACCACGTAGCAGAAATGCAATATCCTTCTCTCTTGAACACAGAAACTGCGACAACATTTTTAGCGTATTTTCTTGCTCTACAGTTGGCTGGTAAGGAAAATTTTCCTTAATTTGCCTTTCTAAATAGTTATTTATCATTTTCGTATGAGAAAAAAGTAACGGGAACTATCGTTTTTAAATTTATTTCTCTTATTTTTGCGGTGCGAATATAATAAACTAAAAAACATATTTATCATGAAAACAGTATTTAACATCGTTTTAGGCTTGTGTGCCTTAGCATTGGTCTATATCTGCTATGCCAGCATTATGGGGCCGATCAATTTCGAAAAAGCAGAGAAGATCAGAGAGCAAGCAGTTATTGCCCGTCTGATAGACATCCGCAAAGCTCAGACTGAATACCGCAACTTGAACAACTTGCAGTATACACCCAGCTTTGACACGCTGATTCACTTTGTGAAGACTGCCAAACTGCCTTTTATTTATAAGAAAGGTGAGCTGACCGATAAGCAGATGGAAGACGGTCTGACAGAAAAGAAGGCTGTCAGCATCATCAACAAAGCTAAAAAGACTGGTAACTATGCTGAAGTAAAAAAATGGGGATTGGAAAACTTTGAGCGTGATACTTTGTGGACTGCCGTATTGGATACAATTTTCCCCAAAGGCTTCAATCCTGATTCTATGAGATATGTACCTTATGGAAACGGTGCACAGTTTGAAATGGCCATCAAGAACGATACAGCCAAATCGGGTGCTCCTTTCTGTCTGCTCGAAGTTAAGACTCCGTACACTGTTTACCTGAATGGTTTGGATCCTCAGGAAATCGCCAACAAGATTGACCTTCAGACTAAATTGGGCAAATACGCAGGTCTGATGATTGGTAGCTTGGAAACTGCAAACAACAACGCAGGTAACTGGGAATAATCTTCCTGATTCTATATATGATAGAGAAACTTGATTTCAGTAAATCAAAGCAATATACATTATCCATCCGTCTTAGTACGGATGGATTTTCTTTTTCTGTACTCAACCCATTGGAAGAGAACGGATATGCAATTTATGAATATTCCCTTAACGAAGGATCATCCTTAACAGCGAACCTTAAACAAGTGTTCAAAGAAAAGGAATGGCTGAACCTTCCCTATCGACGCATCAATATTCTGATAGCTAATAACCGCTTCACTTTCATTCCATTGGAATATTTCGAGGATGAGCAAGCTGAAACCATTTTCTATCATAATTTTTCCACACAAGAAAACGAAATAATACGATATAACATCCTTCATAGAAATGATACGGTAGTCGTATTCGGTATGGACAAAAGCGTTTATACTTTCTTGTGCGACCAATATCCCGAAGCACACTTCTATTCCCAAGCCAGTATATTTATTGAATATTTCTTTTCGAAAAGCAGGCTGGGAAACAACCAGAAAATGTATGTTAACCTACGGGAAAATGCGACGGACGTTTATGCTTTTGAGCGTAACCGATTATTATTAGCTAACTCTTTTTCATGCAAAGCAGCATCGGACCGTCTCTACTACGTACTTTACATCTGGAAACAACTGGGATTCGACCAGGAACGCGACGAGCTTCATCTGACTGGATTATTAGCCTCTAAAGAGCCTTTACTGAGAGAATTAAGAAAATATATACGACAGGTCTTTATAACCAACCCTGCCACTAACCTTGACCTACAAGCCATCACCCAATGCGAGTAATTAGCGGAATATACAAACGACGCCGTTTTGACGTACCCCATTCTTTCAAGGCACGTCCCACAACAGATTTTGCCAAAGAAAATTTGTTTAATGTATTGTCTAACTACCTGGATTTTGAAGATAATATACATGCACTCGATTTGTTTGCCGGCACTGGCAGCATCAGCCTGGAACTGGTATCACGCGGATGCGACCAAGTAGTCAGCATTGAAAAAGACCGAGATCATCATGCCTTCATTTGTAAAGTCATGAATGAAGTCAAAACTGACAAATGTATTCCCATCAGAGGAGATGTATTCAAATATATCCAAAGTTGTCACAACCAGTTTGACTTTATATTTGCGGATCCTCCATATGAGTTGAAGGGGCTGGAAACAATCCCCGACCTGATATTCGAACATGGATTACTCAAAGATGAAGGGCTTTTCGTGTTGGAACATGGAAAGAAAAACAATTTTGAATCTCATCCCCATTTCATCGAACGACGCGTCTATGGGAGTGTAAACTTCTCATTTTTTCAATAAAATCTTGGTCACAACAATGGAGCCAATAAACGAACCAGACTTTCCAAAGCTTTTCTATACCAAGGACGTTTAGCCCAAGTTTTCAAATGTAATTGTACACAATCGCGTTGATCCTGTAAAAAGATCTCACGCATCAACAAAGCTGTCTCTACATCATAAATAAAGGCATTTACCTCAAAATTGTGTTCGAAGCTCCTGAAGTCCATGTTGGTGGATCCCACTGTAGACAATGCGTCATCAGACACCATCAATTTGGAATGGAGAAAACCTTTTTTGTAAAAATAGACTTTTACACCTGCTGCCAGAATTTCATTCAAATAGGAGCAAGATGCCAAATGAATAATACGCGCATCAGCCTTCTGCGGAAGCATCAACCGCACGTCCACACCAGCCAAAGCAGCTGTACGCAACGCAACAAGAATAGAATCCGTCGGCAGGAAATAAGGCGTTTGAATATAAAAATATTTTTTAGCACAACCGATAGCCATCACCAACCCTTGCATGATCTCATTCCAAGGCCCTACCGGTTCACTCGTTACAATCTGTACCAACGATGTACCGCAAGGCTGTAATTTGGGAAAATATCGGGCAGCAGTCATCAAAGTACAATCTACAAAATACCAGTCAAGCAAGAAAGTTGTCTGCAACCCATGTACAGCCTTACCTTCTACCAGCAAGTGCGTATCTCGCCACACGCCCCATGGAACCCCTTTCACATAGCGTTCCGCCAGGTTCATACCCCCAATAAATCCAATACGCCCGTCTATGACTACAACTTTTCTATGGTTTCGGTAATTAACTTTACTAGTAAATAAAGGGAAACGGACTTTCAAGAAGCTACGGACATCAACACCCGCTTCACGCATTTCTTCATAAAAACGATTGGGAACATGCCAACAGCCTACATCATCGTAAAGTAACCTAACTTCTACACCGCTCTGTGCCTTCTCTATCAATACATCCCGTATCATGCGTCCTACGGCATCATCCTCAAAAATATAAAACTCCAGATGGATGTGATGAACAGCCTTCTGAAGTTCCCGCAAAAGAGCCTGCAACATCGCATATCCTGAGGTAAAAGTTTCGATCCGATTGCCATCGAAAGGAAGAGATTGATTTGTATTTCGGAATAAAGATATCAATCGGCTATAAGCCAAAGGCAAGGAACTGGAAGTCTGGGACATATACTCCAGTAACGGTTTTTTCTGCAAGCTATTATAACCTTTGCGGTTTATTATACGCACATGCCGCTGACTCCGTCCGAAGAAAAAATAAAAAACAAGCCCCACAATGGGCAGAAAAATCAGAACCAATATCCAAGCTAAAGTTTTGACAGGATTGCGGTTGTCAAGAACAATCACCAGAATTGTCCCTAACACAACACCGAAATACACTACATCAAAAGTTGCTGTAGCAATTAGTCCAACTAGAGTACTCCAATCAAACATTTGTTTTCCATACCATTTATATGGAAAACAAATGTAGAAAAAACATTGGGAAAAAGCAAACTTATTTCATTAGAAACGACGGCGTCCCGGCCCACCCATGGGAGGACGATGTCCACCAGGGCCAAAGTTCATCTGCCCCCGTTTATCACGAGCTTGTTTCCCACCAAATATATTCAAACGATAGATGAAATGCAACATACAATAACTGTTCACTCCATTGTATTTATATACCGAACGTCCACTTGCCGTCAGTGAACGGCTGATATTGCTCTGCTGATGCAGAATATCATACATCTCAAAGCTGACAGTAGCATCACCTTTCAAGAAAGTCTGTGAAAGCTGGGCATTCCAAATCAATTCATCGCGATTCATGCTGGAATCTGAATAGCCACGACGACTCTGATTAGCAATATTGGTAGACAAACTCATTCCCCATGGCATACTTACGGTCGTATTGGCTCCATAAGAATAAGTATATGGTTGCTGGTTGTTGGAAGGGGTTAGCTTATCTTTTTCTATCGAGTAAGAGAATGTCCCATTCAATCCGAATTCCAGCCAGTCATTACGATATGTGCCATTCAACCGTTCATTCAAAGTCAGGTTGGTAGTTGTATTCTTCTGCTGTACAGCCTCAGCCCCGTTACCGGTTGTCAGATAACCGACGTTGTTGTTATAGGACAGATTACTGAAAGAGCCAATATTGAATTTCTTGTTTTTCAGTGCCGAATTGATGCCGAACATACCGAATGCGCTCCAATTTCCATTTATATTCTCAGGTTTCGTCACCCATCCACCCGTAGAAGAGTTATAGGTACGCGAACTGCTGATGCTATTCTGCGTCATCTGCATGTTGACATGCGAGAATATTCCCTGTTGGCGATCCACATTATATGTATTGTAGAATATACGAAGGCTATGATTGAAAGAAGGCTTCAAGTAAGGATTACCCTTGGTAATGTTCAGCGGATTGGAGTCGTCCGTCACATCCAACAAGTTCTCCATGCCCGGCTGTGAACTACGTCCACGATAAGTGACACGCAACTGGCTTACCTTCGAGAAACGATAACGGAAATCCAAGTTCGGAGCTACATTGAAGACATTGCGTACAGCCAATGTATCCATGGCATCCTTCTTATAGGACAACGAGGTCTTTTGCGGCTCAAGATCCGCACCAACACTCAACTGATATTTCTGACGAATGAAACGCAAACTGGGACTGAAACGATGCGTATAGGTCTTGTATTCAGCAAATTTACTCAGGCTCATATCATAACCATCTTCATAATCATCAGGCAGGGCCTCACCAAAATTCCAATCTTCACCTAAATCATAGGCTTTCTTGTCACTCTTACTATAACTGTAGTTGAAACGATAACGGAACTGCAAGAAAGTAGCCTTCCAAAGCGGTTCGCTATAAGTCAGCTCCAGGCTATAGTTGTAACCATCAGTCGGAGTAGTTACATAACGACGAATGATATTTTCTGGGGTTACCGTACCATCTTCATTCTGTTGAAAATAGCGGGTATTAGAAGCTGTATATTGCTTACTCTCCGAATCGTCATAACCGATTGTACCACGGAACGTGATGTTACGTCCCATAGAATTCAGTTTACGGTTGACCTGCAAAGTTGCATCTGCCGAAAGGGTCTTACTGTCACTGCCCGAAAGGCTATTTGAAGTATTGACACGAATAGAATCCAACGGATCTTCTTCACTGTCCGCATCAAAAATCTCATCGGACAAATTCATTTTAGAGAGTTTGGTGATGTCAAGATACTCATTCGGGTTCGTAACTACAGCATAAGGATCACTATTAAAGGTACCCGATTTAGAATCGGCAGTACTATAACTTTTCCCCCAACTGAAATTAGGACGGAATATAATGTTGGTCAGCGTATCGGGTTTCCATTCCAATCGAAAATCCGCATGAAAATCTTTATTTCCACTCGATGTACTTGAGATGGAGTTATTAAACGAAGAAGCCTCACCACCTGTCAGGAAGTTTTCAGTGTAACCGTCACTATAGACATCATTGCCACGGTAATTGTAACGCACACTACCACCCATATCTATCTTTTCCGTCTCTGTGGCAAAGTTCAAGCCCAGTTCCTTGGTCGAAGTCAAACCGTTATTCCTACGCCAGCGCGGCCCGCCACCACCAGCCGAGAAACCTTGGTCGTTTACATTATTGGCACCTGCAATGAGCGACACTTGCGTCTTATCATAAAAATAATTCACCATAGCACGTCCCATATAGCGGTCTTCCGTACCTCCAGACAAGTCAATATTGCCAAAGATACCTTTGTTCATACCTTTCTTGACCGTCAGGTCGAGCACCGTTTCTTCCTCACCATCATCAATACCTGTAATACGCGCCAAGTCCGATTTCTTATCATACGTTTTCAACTTGTCAATCATATCCACCGGCAAGTTCTTCAAACCCGTTTTCACATCCCCGCCAAAGAACTCCTTGCCATCCACCATGATCTTGGAGATTTCCTTACCGTTTATCTTCACATTACCATCATCATCCACTTCCGCACCAGGTAACTTCTTTACCAATTCCTCGAGCATAGCTCCCTCTGGAGTACGATAGGCCGAAGAATTGAAAGCTACCGTATCTTCCACAATCTGTACCTGCGGTGCTTCAGCTACAATGACTGCCTCGGCCAGCATAATGGCATCCGATTCCAACGTCAACGTACCTAAACGCTTATTGGGAGCAGAAGCAGTAAGTTGCAAGGGAAGAAACAGTGTTTTATAACCGATATAAGATACTTTTAGGACATACTTTCCAGCCTTTACCTTAGGCAATGCAAAACTACCTGCTTCCGAACTGGCCGCACCCGTAACATAAGCGCTGTCCGGCAAAGACAATAACTGGATAGTAGCCTGTGCAGCGGGAGCCTTGGTGTCATCTTCGACAAGCCGTCCCGAAACGGAAATAATCTTGCTCTGCGATACTGCCGACAGCGCTACAGCCCAAAGCAGCACTACCAGCAAAAAAGTCTTTCTCATTTGTGTCTATTCTTAAAAAAACATCTATTAAACGTGATGTTTCATTTGACACATATCTCCACTAAAGGTTTAATGAGAGCAGATGTTTTTTTCGCATTTTATCGACCATTTCCCCGAAATAGTCGATTAACTGACGATTTCTTTATACCAAATTCCAAGCACAAGACATTAATTAACAGAAATATCAGAAAAGACGAACCATCCACAGTAAAGACATCCCCCTGAGCCACCCGATAAAGCATGATACCAAAGACATACAGTACCGTCAGGAACATGGCATTACGGACAGCCTTGTTGCGGACCTTCACCGTCTCTTCCGACTCATGTTTGCTTAATGCAAAGATAATCATCAGCGCCCCCATCATCATCAACAGCTTTGCACACTCTTTATAAAACAACAGATTGGCATCGGTCACCCGCCCCATCAGGAACATCAGAAAGGGAAGAAACAACGCCAAAGCAATGATAAAATAGCCCAAAGGCCGACAATATACAGGAAGCAATGCATTCATAAGTTTACTAATTTTCGTTCAACATTATCAATGCAAAGATACGTCTTTCAAAGATAAATCCTATCTTTGTCAGCAGAAAAAAGCAAATACAACATGAGCAAACAAGAAGTGATATTGTGCAAAGAGCTGGAAAGCAGCCTGACGCAAGCCATCGAAAAATGTTCCCCCGACAGGCTTTTCGTCCTGACCGACGAACACACGCACCGCCTGTGCCTACCCCAAATCAAGGATATCCCCGTCATGCGGCAGGCGCAGGAAATCGTCATCGGAGCCGAAGATGTGAACAAAACCCTGGAGACACTGGCTCAGGTATGGCAAGCGCTGAGCCAACAAGGCGCTACTCGCCACTCACTCCTCATCAATCTGGGAGGCGGCATGGTGACCGACCTGGGAGGTTTCGCGGCTGCCACCTTCAAGCGCGGCATCGCCTACATCAACATTCCCACTACCCTACTGGCCATGGTCGACGCTTCGGTAGGAGGAAAGACAGGCATCAACTTCAACGGGCTGAAGAACGAAATCGGTGCGTTCGCTCCCGCCAATTGCGTACTGCTCGACACAGAGTTCCTGCGCAGCCTCGACGCTCACAACTTCTTCTCCGGCTATGCCGAAATGTTGAAACATGGCCTCATCAGTACGCCCCAACACCTCGATGAGCTACTCGCCTTCGACACCGAGCAGCCCGACTACGTCCTATTGAAGAATATGGTAGGCCGCTCTGTACAAGTCAAGGAAGACATTGTAGAGCAAGACCCCAAAGAGCATGGTATCCGCAAAGCGCTCAACTTGGGTCACACCATCGGACATGCCTTCGAAAGTCTGGCCTTGGCTGAAAGCCGTCCCGTGCTCCATGGCTATGCCGTGGCGTGGGGCCTGGTTTGTGAGCTATATCTCTCACATCTTCAAGCAGGTTTTCCCCAAGACCGCATGCGTCAGGTCATACAGTTCATCAAGGAAAACTACGGTCCATTCCCCTTCACCTGCAAACACTACGACCACCTGTACGAGCTGATGCTGCATGACAAAAAAAATACGGCCGGCGTCATCAACTTCACCCTGCTGAAAGATGTAGGTGAAATCAGCCTCAACCAGACGGCCGATAAAGATACTATTTTTGAGACGTTCGACTTCTTCCGCGAGTGCATGGGGTTGTAAAAGCCCCTCCATACGCTGCCTTCAGCAGCTTTCGAAGAATTATTTTTGTATTTCTTGCGAAAAAGTCGGCCATATATTTGCAGATTCAAAATAAAGCCGTACCTTTGCATCCGCAATTCGGGGTGTAGCTCAGCCCGGTTAGAGTACGCGTCTGGGGGGCGTGTGGTCGCTGGTTCGAATCCAGTCACCCCGACTGGTGAAAATGAAGGAGTTAAGTCGTTGACTTGACTCCTTTTTTCTTTTATTCTATAACAAATCTACAACATTTCTATGTCCATACCGCCAATGTAGATGTTTGCGTCGCTAAAGTAGATGTTTACAATGCTAATGTAGATGTTTACGCGGCTCAAGTAGGTAGTGACGATTTCATTCATCAAACACCCTCTTGAAAAAACTTTGTTAGAAAAATGCTTTCACGCCTTCACAAGCCTGTAAACATTTAGCAATCAAAGCAATATTGTGAAGGGGCGACCTTTCACTCCTAACTCACAAATTTCACCGTAACGCACTCTATACAAGCATATTACAATGAAACTTCACAGGATATACTCATCTTTCACGAACTAATAAAGACCGTACCGACAACAAATTAATAACCGAAACGCGACGTGTCCACATCCTTGTGTTCCTTTGCCTTGTAGCCACCGAACTTATAGGTAAACGACAGGGAGAAAGAACGGCTGTCAGCATGCTGGTTTATCTCGAACCGCTGCCCCCTGTCGTTCACACGGGCGTTAGGGGTGGCACTGTTGAACAAGTCATTGCCCGACAGACGAAGTTCGGCTTTCTTGTCGGCAGAAGTCCATTTCAGTCCGGCATCAACTTTCCAAATGGAGGACAAATCATAATTTCCCTGAACGGAAGGACTGACATACAGACCGTTCAACTCCAGGCTGATGGCCGGCTTGGAGGACAGGCGGAAGGTATTGTTCAGCATCGCGATTCCCCGCCAAACGCAGTTATCGAAGCCGATGGCATGATAGTCTTTGCAAACATCCCTGAGGTAGGAGCCGTTCAGTGTGAGGCGAGAGTTCCAAATGTTGCCGACCGTGAAGGGCAGTATCACCGAAAGGCCGAAGTTCTGTTCGTAATCGTAATTCACCGTCTGATAAATCATCGTCAGTTCGTCGGGGCTTTGATAAGCCAACTGGGCGAACAAGTCTTTTACATGGGTATAGTACAGGCTGAAGATGTATTTGCTTTTTAGTATATAGGTCAGGTCGGCGGTATAGTCCGTCGAGGGGCGAAGGGCGGGATTTCCCACCACTTTGGTATAGCCGTTGAGGTAGCTCGTAGCGTCCTGCATGCTCCAATAGTTGGGATAAGCCTTGTCTGATGAAAAAGAGAATTGGAAGATGTGCGAAGCCGACGGCACATAGTTCAACTGCAGGGAGGGATAGGCAGCCCATCGGTCGTAACCGGCCAGGCGGTAATATTCCCCGGCAACGGACAGAGAGAACGAAAGACGCTCGCCAAAGGCTTTCTCCAACCCTCCATAGAAATTGTAGGTCCGTTCGTCTAGTTCCGTATCCGAGTTCAGTGATGACATGTCATTTCCATCTTGCGCATGATATAACTGGGCACTTTTCTCTTGGGCAAAAGAGAAATTGATGCCGTAGTTCAGACTCCAATCCAAGGGCAGGACGTGCATCTGGCCGGCATAGACATTCCAGCGGTTGATGCGCTGGCGACTGTCGGCCAAAAACTCCTGCTCGACATTACCTGCCCGATTGCTGAACTCCTGTACGCTCGGATAGGAATAAGAGGTATAATCCAGCCCGACATTCATACCCCAACGTGCCGTATAGTCGAGGTTGAAGTTGTGCATCTGTTCGTCTCCCTTTCGAACATTGGACGACTCCGACAAGGAGCCTGTTGAGTTTTCAACCGTTTTGATGTTGGGAGTGACGGCTGCCGTATAGGCCATGTTCAGATGATCGTTCTCCGTTATCCGATAATCCAGAGAGGTACGGATGTTATGGGTCAGCTTTCTCCTCAAGCCGGTGTTGTATTGCTCCACCTCGTGTACCACGCCGCCCAGCGTATGGTGGGAGATGAAATCGTACCCCGTCCGCCGTCTGGTATAGTCGGCCGCATAGAGCACATCCGCCGTCACCTTCCGCGTTCCGAAAGAAAGGCTCATGCGGCCGCTGCCCTGTGCAGCGGGCTTGAGTAAAGTCGGCTCCAACTTCTCCACGCAGGAAAGGTTCCTCGGACTTCCGATTCTTCAGCACCAAGTTGATGACCGCCCCTCGTACACGGTACTTGGCCGGCGCGCTATACATCACTTCCGCCTTCTCCACGTTGCCCACAGGCGTATTCTTCAGCAGATTGGCCAGTTGTTCGCCCGACATGGACGAAGGGCGTCCGTTCAACACTACCGTCACGCTTCCTGCTCCAATCAGGCTAAGGCTCCCGCCCTGCTCCCATACTCCCGGCAGGCGGGTCAAGGCTTCGTAAGCGTTGCTTGCTGTCGTCTTTTTGGCCAGGGCTTCCACGTCGTAGGTCAGGGCGCCGTTCTCTGCCTTCACCAAGGGACGTTCAGCACTGACCACCACTTCGCCCAAGGCATAGGCATCCTGTTCGTCCATCGTCACCACACCCATATCACCTGCCGCATCATAGTCCTTCACCACACTCTTGTAGAGCAGATGCTGAAAAATCAGGCGATACCGTTTCAACGTCCGATGGAACACAAAGCATCCCAATGAATCAGTCGTCACACCATCGACAAATACGGAGTCCGGTGTCTGCATGACTACCGTTGCGCCCTCAATCGGCCGTTGGTCCTTATCCGCCACACGTCCTTTTACCTCCTGCGCAGCCAAGCGGGTGGCTGCCACAATCAAACTTACTGTCAGAATTACAATCTGTTTCATAAAGCATTCATTCTTTTTGTTTTCATGCCGCAAAGTAACGGTCTTTACGGCAGAAAGCAGGTTATGGCCTCGTTACGCTTTCCTTATATTATTGTTAGGAAACGCCCGATTGTTAAGAGATTGTTATATCTTTGCCGACAAATCGAGACACTTATGCCCGGCAAATACATCAAAATAGTCACCTTTCTGAGTCTGATTGTCATCGTGGCCATCCAAGGCTCGTGGCTGGCCCACACCTACCGGCTGATTGAGACGGAACTGTTGCAGGTGGGCAACCGTCTGTTTCCGCAGGCCGTTGTGGACGAGGCCAAGACGCGTCTCGACCGGCTAAGCGACACCCAAGGCGAAGACATCACCCTCAGCTTCTCTACGAATTTCGACTACCAACGGGAAATCGACCAAACGCTGTTCGAGTATCTGACGATACTTGCCAACGATTACGCCGACTCGGTCTATCACTCGTCCATCTCCCTGCCGCTGGCCGACTCCATCTTTACAGTCCGTCTGGCACAAGAAGGGTATCAGGCCCAGGTGAAATGCCAGCTGGTCGACTCCCTGGGTGCTCCCCTTCAGGAAGAGGATGCTTCTGCCTGGCACCATCCGTTCAAGACCCTCCGAACCAATCCTGTCTATCTGAACAGGGAACATACCCAAGCCGTGCGGGCCACCATCCTGAACCCTTATTGGATTGCCTTCCGGCAGATGGGCGTCCTGCTTGTGGCCACCGCCCTGCTGCTGGTCTTTGTGGCCGGATGTATCGTCTATCAGGTGCGCATCATCATCCGCCAGAACCGAATAGCCCGCCTGCGGCAGGACTTCACCTACGCCATGATCCACGACATGAAGACGCCCATCACCACCATCTCCATGACCGGGCATACACTGGAAAGCGGCCTGCTGGACCGAAACCCCGAACTGAAGAAACAGTACTTCGCCATCCTGCACGAAGAGAGTGCCCACCTGCTCGGCCTGTCCGAAAAGATTCTGACCATCGCCAAGCTGGAGCAGTCGCGCCTGAAGCTGGCGCAGGAACCGGTCAGCCTCCCTACCCTGTTCGACGAGCTGACGCAGAAGTATCGGGTCCAGACCGACAAGGAAGTAACCCTTGAAACCCATTGCCCCGACTCCCTGCTGGTGACGGCCGATGCCGAATACCTGAAAGAAGCCCTCGGCAACCTGATAGACAATTCGCTGAAGTATTCCGACGAACGTGTCACCATCCGCCTCTCTGCCGAAGAGCAGAACCGCCACATCCTCATCCGGGTGTGGGACAACGGCTGGGGCATCCCGCTGAAACAGCAGAAGCACATCTTCGAAAAGTTCGACCGCGGCGGGCTGGAATACAAGAAGGAGAAGAAAGTGTCCGGCTTCGGACTGGGCCTGAACTTTGTCTACAAAGTCATCACGGCCATGGGCGGAAGCGTTTCGGTGAACAGTATAGAGGGCAAGTTCAGTGAATTCACGCTGACGCTGCCCGCTCCAAACAAGAAACTATGATACGAGTATTGCTGGTAGAAGACGACAAGAACCTGTGCTTCATCCTGAAGAGCAGCCTGGAGCAGATGATAGGCGGTTACGAAGTGACCACCGCCCCCAACGGCCGGGAGGGGCTGGAACTGCTGGAGCAAAAGACGTTCGACGTGATTGTGTCCGACGTAGAGATGCCGGTCATGGACGGCATGACCATGGTGCAACACATCCGCCGACACCATCCCCGGCTGGCCATCATCTTCATCACGGGACTGACGACGGCACGCGACGTCATCAACGGCTACCAGTCGGGTGCAGACTTCTACATCAAGAAACCTTTCCTGCCCGAAGAGCTGAATGCCCACATCCAGGCCGTGCTGAAAATGAAACAGAGTGCCCCCGCCCCGCAAACCGAAGAAGCTCCCACGAAAGAAGAATATGCTATCGGCAATTATCGCTTCCTGCCCTCACAACACCAGCTTTGTTACGGAGAAGAACGACAGACACTGACGCCCAAAGAAGCGCAGATACTCGAAATGCTCTGCCGCCGGAAAGGACAGGTGGTCCGGCGCGACGACCTCCTGACCGCCGTATGGGAAACGGCCGACTTCTACTCCTCGCGCAGCCTGGACGTCTTTATCACCAAACTCCGCAAGTACCTATCCCAAGACCCCACCGTATCGCTCAAGTCACTGAAAGGTGTAGGCGTCTGTCTGGAAGACTAAGCCTCATCGCCCTCCCACGAAGCACGGCATGAGGGTGTAACGCAGTGCTTCGTCACCCCCTCACGAAGCACTTCCTGATACCCTGACGAAGCACTGTGTCAGAGGGTCACGAAGCACCGTGTCAGGAAGGCAAAAAGAACGGAGTCCGCATACTTTTATTTACAGGGACAGGTATAGTAGCCTTTGCCCCGGGTTTTCGAGCCGTAGGCTATGGCATGCGTGGGGCAATAGTGATAGCAGGCCAGGCAGTTGAGACACCGGCCGTGCCAGACGGGCATGTGTTTGCCCTCACACTTGGGGTGTACAGCCGTCAGCGTGATGTTGCCCACGGGACAGGCCTCCACGCAACGGCCGCAACCGATACAGGCCTCCGCATCGGCACGGAACGCCTTGTCCGACGTCATGAAGCGGGCGAACAGCGGATAGACCACGCCCGTCTTCAGCCCCGGCAACGTGCCCCTCCAGGTAAAGTCGCCATGTACCCCTGCACTGATTTGCTTCGCCACTTGCCGGACGGCGGCCGGAACGGCATCCAGCTTGCGGTCGCGCACCTCGGCACGGTCCACATCGAAGCCGGGAAAGAGGACATACGTGTTGGGCATGAACACCGTGAAACCGGCATCGGCCTGCAGCCCTGCCCTACTCACCGTTTCGCTCCACATGCGGTACAGGAGGCCTGCGTCATCGCCGCAGGTTGCCAGCAGGCCGACGTAGTTCCGACCGGGCACATACCCCTGCACGTCCATCGACGCCAGCACATCCGCCAGATACTTGGGCAATCCCCACGAATGCACGGGAAAGACGAAGAGCAACGGCTCGCCCCCGGCCAGCGTCACCGCCAGCCGTTCCGCCCCCGGCCTCATGTACGGGCTCATATCCATCACCGGCTGGCCGCCCAATTCCCGGGCCAGCAGAGCCGCCACATAGCGACTGTTTCCTGTTGCTGAAAAATAAAGTATCATAACGTTTCTATAACAACGATGCGCCCCGTTCGTTCATCAGGCGGGGCTTCTGCCTACAAAAATAAGGATTAATCCGCTCTATCCGTACAAATCGCCTCAAGAAAAAGGCCGCCATCGGCCGCCTGCCAACAAAAAGCGTCCATAAACGCGTCGCGTTATTCCTTTCTTTCTTTTATTATTTTTGGATAAGACAGGATGCGGCTCGGCACAGTCAAACTGAAAAACTTTGCTTTTCGTTTGTCTCTGCCCTCGCCTTTCATTATTTTTGCAAAAACAATCATTTATCACAGAGAAGCCATGAGCAAGATTTATCCGGTAGGCATACAGAGTTTTGAAGAAATACGACGGGGAGGCTATTGCTATGTTGACAAGACCGCCTTGATTTATCAACTGGTGAAGACAGGTAAATATTACTTTCTGAGCCGTCCGCGCCGCTTCGGTAAGAGCCTGCTCATCTCTACACTGGAAGCCTACTTCCTGGGAAAGAAGGAACTTTTCAAGGGGCTTGCTATGGAAGAGCTGGAAAAGGACTGGACGACGTACCCTGTACTGCACCTCGACCTGAACGCCCGGAAATATGTGGATGCTTCCTCATTGAACGCCATCCTGAACCAGCATTTGGAGAGTTGGGAGGCCATCTATGGCGACGAGAAGAAAGACCGTGCTCCCGAAGAGCGCTTTGCTTGGCTGATCGAGAAGGCCTGTCGCACCACCGGACGGAACGTCGTGGTGCTGGTGGACGAATACGACAAACCCATGCTCCAGGCCATCGGCAACGAACCGCTGCTCACCGACTACCGCAACACGCTGAAAGCCTTCTACGGCGTACTGAAGAGCTGCGACAAGTACCTCTGCTTCGCCCTGCTGACGGGTGTGACGAAGTTCAGCAAAGTCAGTGTGTTCAGCGACTTGAACAACCTGATGGACATTTCTCTGTCCAACCGTTTTGCCAACATCTGCGGCATTACAGAGAACGAACTCTACCGCGATCTGGAGGAAGACATCCGGCTTCTGGCCGAGGCCAACGGAATGAACGAAACCGAAGCCAGACAGACACTGAAAGAATGGTACGACGGCTACCACTTTGCCGAAAATACGGAAGACATTTACAACCCGTTCAGCCTGCTCAATACGCTGGCCGAAATGAAGTTCGGCAGCTACTGGTTCGAGACAGGCACGCCCACCTTCCTCGTGGAGCTGCTCCAGCGCAGCAAGTACGACCTGCACCGCCTGGCCGAAGAGATGGCGACCGCCGACTCACTGGGCGGTATCGACACGATGGAGACCAATCCCGTCCCCATCCTCTACCAGAGTGGCTACCTCACCATCAAGGGGTTCGACAAAGAATTCAGGACCTATGAACTGGGCTTCCCCAACAAGGAAGTAGAAGAAGGTTTCACCAAGTTTCTGTTGCCCAACTATGCGTCTCTTTCTTCGGGCAACCCCTCTTTCGAGATAAGCAGCTTCGTCCGGGAAGTCCGAGGCGGCAACGCCGACGCCTTCATGCGCCGCCTCCAGAGCTTCTTTGCCGACACACCCTACGAGCTGGCACGCGACCTGGAACGGCACTACCAGAACGTGCTCTTCATCGTCTTCAAGCTGCTGGGCTTCTACACTCAAGCGGAATACCGCACGTCCAACGGCCGCATAGACATGGTAGTGAAGACCGACCGCTACATCTACGTCATGGAGTTCAAGCTGAACGGCACTGCCGAAGAAGCCATCCGCCAAATCAATGAGAAAGGCTACGCTGCCCCCTTTGCCTCCGACGGAAGGATCCTCTATAAGATAGGTGTCAACTTCAGCAACGAAATCCGGGGGATAGAGAAGTGGATTGTTGAAGAATAAGCAAACTAACGAAAGATGAAATAAACATATTACAGCAACAAGATTTTCCATAAACTTGCATACTTCGTTTTTTATCGATTACTTTGCGTGCAAATTCTAACGAAAAAGAGATAATAAGAAACAGAAAGTAGAATAAAAAGACATATTACAAGCAACTTGTAAACGTATTATTTGGCTTTAGTAAATCTGGTAAATTGAACTTGGTCCCAAATAATAAGTTGAAAAGTCAGTTTGTACCCTGCATAAGGGCACAGGCTGCTTTTCCTTATTGTGGACCCAAGGTTTTACCAGAACCTACTAAAGCCAATAAGTGAAAAGTTTAGGCTGTGTCCTTTCTTTTTGCTCCTACGGTTAAACAATAAAATGACATCCCACATGAACTATCCATTAAAAACTACTATATAATGAAAACTCTCTTATCAGTATTTATCAGTACATTTATTCCTATCAGCATCTCAGCACAAACCATCAGTGGAAAACTGGTGGACGAGCAAAACCAACCGTTGCCATACGCCAACGTAGTTCTACTATCTCTCCCCGATTCCACTTTTGTAACGGGTACCGTCAGCACCGAAGACGGAACATTCAGCCTTTCCACTACGGCAGAGAAGCAGTTGGTCCGTATCTCCTCCATAGGATATAACACCCTTTACAGAGCGGCACAACCAGCCGACATGGGGGTGATACAACTGACGACTGATGCACAGATGCTGGGTGAAGTGGTGGTGAAAGCCGATTTGCCGAAAACACGTGTAAAAGGCGATGCTATGGTGACGACTGTGACAGGAAGTGTGCTTGAAAAAGCAGGAACGGGAAATGACCTGCTCGATAAGATACCTGGCTTATCGGCAAACAATGGCTCGGTTAACGTATTCGGAAGCGGAAAGGCTGAAATCTATATCAACGGAAGAAAAATGAGAAACAGCTCTGAGCTTGACCAACTGTCGTCCGAAAATATTAAAAGCGTAGAGGTCCTCCGCAATCCTGGTGCCAGATATGATGCTTCAGTGAAGGCTGTAGTGCGTATAATAACCAAAAAACCACAGGGAGAAGGATTCGGTTTCAACAACCGTACATATTTGGGATACCAATATGACCTTGCTTTGCTCGACCAGTTCAACTTCAATTACCGCAAGGGAGGTTTCGACCTCGGAGGAATGCTATTAGGAAGCGACTACAAGTTCGAAAACAACAAGATTATTACACAGAAAACATACCTGGATAAAGTCTGGACACAAAATTCAGATATGAAAAATCCGACTCATAGCCAGTACCTTTCTGCCATGCTTTCCTTGAATTATCAGTTCAATGAAAATCATGTGATGGGGGTAAGGTATGATTTTAGCAGAAGTCCTAAAATTGAGATGCGAGCGTATATGAACTCTTCCATTCATGTGGATAATCTACTTGAAGAAGAAAGCAAAAGTAAACTACATTCATTAACCACAAACAACAGTCATACTGTGAATGCCTACTATAATGGAAGTTTCAATGACTGGAAAGTGGATTTTAATGTGGATGGAATGTGGATAGATAACAATAATCCAACTGTTTCAGAAGAAAATGTCAAGAAACCGGACAATACTGAAGACAATCGCATTATCCATACGTTAGGGAATAGTAGTAATGAACTTTACGCCGCCAAACTGATAATGGATCATCCATTATGGGGTGGTAGTTTCTCCATCGGTAGTGAATACACCTACAGCAACCGTATAGACAGATACGCAAACGATGAGAATATTATCCCTGACAACGAGAATAGAATCAGGGAAAATGCCATATCTGCATTTGCCATGTACGCACGCAGTTTCGGCCAGTTGCAAGCTCAGGCTGGTGTGAGATACGAGCATCTGGGTTCCGACTACTATGAGTTCGGCAAAAGAATGGATGAGCAAAGCCGTACATACGACAATGTATTTCCTTCAATATCCGTATCATATCCTATTGGTAAAGTCCAGATGATGCTGAGTTATTCAGGTAATATAGAACGACCAAGCTACAACAAACTGTCAAGTTCTATAATATACGCCAACAAATATACATACGAGAGTGGAAATCCGTTTCTGCGTTCTTCCATACTAAATACGTTGTCGTTCAACACTTCATGGAAATGGCTCTATTTCAGTATGAATTACAGCCACATCAAGGATATGCAGACACAGATAAGCCAGTCATATTCGGATGAAGATCCTTCCATCTCTCTGTTCACTCATACCAATGTCCCTAAAATGGACAAGCTGAATGCCACTTTATCCGCATCTCCTACTATAGGTATATGGTCACCGCAGTTCACAGCCATGTACAGCCAGCAATGGCTTGTGATGGACACACCGGACGGTCCAAAAAATCTTAATAATCCTATCGGTTACTTCCAATGGAATAATACATTCAGCTTCCGCAAAGATTTCCAGTTCAGTATAGATCTGGAGACTTCAACACGAGGTGAAGACATCACCTACCGTACAATCAAGCCGGGAAGTTCGGTAAACCTTTCATTATATAAAGGATTCTTGGATGGTAAACTGGCCGTGCAACTGCAAGCTAACGACATTTTCAATACTTCATCTTCGGACATACTGTTGTACAGCGGTAACCGCATTATGATATATGAGCCGGAATCGCGCCGTAGTTTTGGTATGACAGTACGATACAAGTTCAATGCAACCAAGAGCAAATACAAAGGAACCGGAGCCGGCGATAGCCAGAAGAGCCGTATGTAGATCTTGTCTAAAATCCAAGAATGATCTTGAATAAATAATTTTATATTTTATATATGAGGAAGTTATTGTTTTTTATTTTCAGTGCTTTTACAGCCATTGCATTAAAGGCACAGACACCCTCTATCGAGGCGTTGCGTACATGCGCAGCTGAAAAGGGAATGTCTCCCAAAGAATACATATTCAAACTGTTTGAGAAATCGGATATAGTAGTGCTGGGTGAGCGTGACCACCGCGACACGGTACAATACGACCTGATTCACGACATCCTGGCCGATCCTCGTTTTGTTGAGCAAGTGGGATACGTCTATACCGAAGTTGGCTCGTACAACATGAACGATGATGTAAACCGCCTGCTGCAAGGCAGTTATCCAACGGAGGCGGCTTTCATGGACAGCCTGTATGCCTATTATAGAAAGTCGGAGACCTTCTATCCAATTTGGGAGAAATACAACCGCGTTAAATTCCTGAAAGGTATATATGAAATAAACCGTACTTCTTCAAGGAAAATTAAGCTCGGACTAACCGACCGAGAGTTCTCATGGGATGAGATTCGTACTGTAGAAGACTACAAGAAATTCTGGGAATCTCGTACAGTGAACTATCGCGACAGTTTAATGGCTGCCCATATTTCGGAAATGTTTGCCCGCCAGACACCCTTGAACGGTAAGCGCAAGGCATTGGTGATAACCAGTCAGCCGCATGCCATCA
Organism: Caecibacteroides pullorum; assembly: GCF_019239235.1. Classification (GTDB taxonomy): domain Bacteria; phylum Bacteroidota; class Bacteroidia; order Bacteroidales; family Bacteroidaceae; genus Bacteroides; species Bacteroides pullorum. Next base: position 39,739 of record NZ_JAAZTS010000005.1, read on the forward strand.
ACTATTCGATGATTCTCAAAAAGAAAAATACGGTTTATGGAACACAGGGATGGTGGATGAAGAAAATCTTTGGAGAAGAAAAAGTCAGAATCGTGATACTGAATTGGTTTGATTACAACCTGTTTGACGGAAGTAATTTCCCGATGACGGGTGAAGGACATTGGGATGCAGCCTTTGAACTGATGGAATGCCGCCCGTTCGCTATTGATTTGAAAAACACGCCATACGGAGAAACTGCTTACAACGGTCTCATCGGAGGTACTACGATTAATGTAAAGAACAAGTGTTGGCAGGATGTGGCCGATGGGCTTATCTACTATGCACCCCTCTACGACCATGTTGCTGCATGGGGTATTGAAGGCCTTATAACCAAAGAGTTTGAACCTGAAATCAAACGCCGTCTGACCATATTCTTCCAAGCAACACAACCCGGCGCAGAAATACCCATGGAGGCTGCCATTGACGAATACAATGTTTTTCACGCCCACCCGGCTGCCATTAAAAGCAAAGAGGAAGTGAAAGAAATTATTCGGAAAGTGCTGGAAAAGAATATTCGACAATAATAGAGTGGTATTGAATAATTAATCCTACATTTGTAGACTGAACAACCTATTGACAACTACTTTTTAAACAGAACACACAATGAAAAGACTGAAAACAATCCTGCTGAATCTGCTGTTGGCCCTAGTCATCCCGGCAAGCCTGTCGGCACAAACCGATGCCGAACGGAAGTTTCTGGCCTCTGCCGACTCGCTGAACACACAGCTTCTCAACGCATATACCGGGAAGGACTATCCGGCTACCGAAGCCCTCTGCCAAAAGGTTATCGACCTCTACGACGCACATGCGTCGCAACTGGCCGAAGGCTATGCCTATTTCAAATATTCCAGCTACTACACCATGGCCAGCGTCCAGGCAATACAAGGGAAAAAGCAAGAAGCCGTCAGCAACCTGTTCAAAGCCCTGAACAGCAATAAGATGGAAGTCAGCTACAACAGGGTAGTCAATGATGAGGACCTGAAAGACATTCTGGATGCACCTGAATTGCAACCCGCCCTGAAGCGACTGAAAGAGACCACCGATTACCTTTATATCCTGCAAAATGCGCCGGAATACACCCGCACGCAGCCAGCCGACAGCCTGCCCCGAATTGCCTATGCGCAGGCCGACGAGCCCGACCTGAAGCGCGTCCGTAACTATTTCCGGCTGGACAGCGTGGCCGTGGCGGGCGACGAACTGGCCACCATCAAACACATCCTGACCTATATCCACGACAAGATACGCCACGACGGGCAGAACGGCAATCCGACAGGCGGAAACAACTCCATCAACTTTGCCGAGGCCTGCAAGGACGGCAGCCGGGGCCTGAACTGCCGCGGACTGGCCACGGTGCTGAACGAGTGCTACCTGTCGATGGGCATCCCTTCGCGCGTCATCACCTGCATGCCGAAGAGATACATCAACGACTGCCACGTCATCAACGCCGTCTATTCGTCCACCCTCGGCAAGTGGCTCTGGATAGACCCCACGAACAACGCCTGGGTGACCGACGAACAGGGCAACCTACTGAGCATACAGGAAGTGCGCGCACGCCTCAGGAGCGGCCAGCCCGTCCGGGTGAACGAAGAGGCTAACTGGAACAACGAAAAGAAGACCACGACGGAAGAGTATCTGTACGAGTACATGGCCAAGAACCTGTTCTACCTGGAAAGCTGGACGCGCTACGGGTTCAACACGGAAAGCGACTATGAGAACCTCATCAACTACATCTTCCTGCAACCCACCGGCTGCGACAGCAAGCAACGGAACCCGAGGAACTTCTCCGTCAACGACGACCGGTACTTCTGGCAGCCGCCACATGCAGGCAGTTGCCCTCAGCTACAGAAATAAAAAGCCTTGCGCACCAACAAATGCACAGAAGCTACCCTATTGCAGGTCGACCATTCCTGTTTTCAGGATATCCACCAAGATAGGCTTCATTCCGCCTACAAAACATTCCACGGCTATCACCATCAGGATAAGGCCCATGAGACGCATCATGACATTGTTACCCGTCTCTCCCAGCACATTAACCAAGCGGGTGGAAGCACGGAGAATAAAGTAGGTCAGCAAATATATAAAAGCGATGGAACCGATCAGGACGCTTTTCAACTCAATGGTATCGGCATCCTGCATCAGGACAATAGCATTGGCAATGGCTCCCGGACCGCAAAGCATCGGAATGCCCAAAGGTGTGATAGAAATATCGTTCGCATACGTTTTGATCTCTTCGTCCTTCAGCTTCATCGGCGTATAGCGTGCTTGCAGCATGTCGAAACCGATCTTAAAAATAATAACTCCACCCGCTATGCGGAAACCGTTGGTGGAAATGCCAAAGAACCAGAAAAGGAACTGTCCGGCAAAAGTAAAGACCATGATAATGATAAAGGCAGTCAACGTGGCACGGGTAACCACGCTGTGCCTCTCCTTATCGGTCATTCCCTGCGTCATGGTCAGAAACACAGGCATGGTGCCCAATGGATTGGTCAACGTAAAGAAAGAAGTCAGGCACAAAAGTGCAAAAGGTAAAATTGTATCCATAATATCAGTTATTAACAAATAGTCTAAACAAAATCGAGCAACAACAGCCCTATCATAAAAATGTAAGCAATTCCTTCAAATCCTTGATGTGATAAGTCGGCTTAAAAGGTAATTCACTCCGCCCTTCCACATCAAAAAACGCCTGATGCATACCCACGCCATAGGCTCCGGCAACGTCATTTTCCCAATTATCGCCTACCATCAACGAATCTTCCAGATACGACTGAGTAGCCGACAAAGCGAAATGAAATATCGGAGCATGAGGCTTCAAGACACCGATATCATCAGACAAGACTACTTTCCGGAAATAGCCGTCGATACCCGCTGAACGCATCTTATGGCATTGTAACTCCTGAAAGCCGTTTGACAGAATATAAAGATTGTAACGTCCTGACAAATAGTCGAGCACTTCACGAGCATGAGGCATCAGCTTTGCTTTTGTAGGAATCACCGAGAAGAAATCATCCGAAAAACGTTTGGCCAGTTCTGCGTCCCCCCATCCTACCTGCTCCAGCGGATAGAGAAAGCGCTGGCGATTCAGTTCATCTTTTGTGATCTTTCCCTGTCCATACTCTTCCCACAACTCTACGTTCCGCTTCTGATAAAGCTGATAGAAGTGGTCGAAGGAAGAGAAAAAACGGTCATACGCATACTTGTGATACATTTCCTGAAACGTATCATAGGCATTTTCTGAGAAAGCCCACAACGTATCATCCAAATCGAAAAAGATGTTTTTATATCTACGGGACATAGGAGAAAGATTAAGACTCTCTAAAGAAACTGCAAAAAAACGCAGACCTATGCTGAGGGTTACTGAGAATATTTCTCAAACCTCTCTGCAAAAGCCTGCGTTTACATCACTATCGATTTATTATCTACAGCTTATTTCACCTGGATCACAAGATATTTGGAAACACTCCAGAACTCTTGCGGATTGGTAATCTTCAGTGTAAGCTGGTTCTTATCATCTTTCTCGAATGCATAGGAACCGGCAGGATGGTTAGTCAAAATGTCAGCCGACTTGGAATACAACTTGATTTCCTTGGTCGTACGGATATCGACTTCTGTAAAATAGTCCTTGTTGACTTCGGCATCCTGAAGCACTTCACCTTTCTTGAGAATATTCTGGTCTTTCAGTTCCTTCTTGGTTCCGAAAACAAACCAGGCTGTATTCAACGCCTTGTCCTGTTGGGAAACGGTCTTGGCTTTGGCTTCGTTTTCTGCAGTAAGCTGCTCCTTCTGTGTAGTCAGGTCGGTAACAGCTGCATCCAGTTCCTGAATACGGATATTCTTTGATGCCAGCTCTGCCTGCAATTCCTCAATCCGCTGAGCTTTATCAGCTAAATCCTGTGTCAATTGTTCAACTGCACGCTTCAGTTGTGCCGAGTTTGTCTTGCTACTCTTTAGCATTTGTTGCAGTTTCTCAATCTGCTGCTTGTTTTCTTCCATCTGTTTGCGGATGAATTCTATATCAGAAGCCATCTGCTGACGAGCACTCAACGAACCTTCTGCGACCGAACCACGCTGCAGGTCCACCCGATTTTCAGCAGCATTAATCTGCCGGAAACCTTCAGAAATATCATTGAATGTACCCATCATCTCGTCTAACTCAGCATCACGCTGGCCCAATACAACTTTCAAAGAATCATTCTCGGCCCTTAACTGGTCTTTGCTCTCACCTGTAAAATTGTCGCATGAAGCCACAACGGCCGCACATACTACCAAAAAAGCTAATTTTTTCATACGCTTTGTTTTAACGTTTAAAGTTGGTTTTTATTCTTTGTCTATTCCTGCTATCACTATTACTATTTCGCCACGAGGTTCATTGGCCGTAAAATGGGCAACTAAATCACTCAAGGTACCACGTACGGTTTCTTCATGCACCTTTGAAATTTCTCTTGAAACAGAAGCTTGCCGTTCTGTTCCAAAACATTCGGCAAATTGCGTCAAGGTCTTTACCAAACGATAAGGCGATTCATAAAACACCATCGTTCGCGACTCTTCGGCCAATACTTTCAGACGCGTCATACGTCCTTTTTTCTGGGGCAAAAAGCCTTCAAAGCAAAATCGGTCACACGGTAACCCAGATGCGACCAAAGCCGGCACAAAAGCTGTAGCCCCCGGCAAGCATTCCACTTCTACTCCATTCCTCGCACATTCGCGTGCCACCAAAAAACCAGGATCGGATATACCCGGCGTACCAGCATCTGATATCAACGCTACCGTTTCACCTCCCTTTATACGATTAACAACACTTTCAACCGTTTTATGTTCATTGAACTTATGATGAGATTGCATAGCATTCTTTATTTCAAAATGCTTCAGCAAAATGCCGGATGTACGCGTGTCCTCTGCCAGAATGAGATCAGCCTCTTTCAATATACGAATAGCTCTGAAAGTCATATCTTCCAGATTACCTACCGGTGTGGGGACAATGTATAGTTTTCCCATAATCCGTTCAATTGAAATACTTACGCAAAAGTTCAACAAAATCCACTACAGCTTCGTTCTCCTCTTCAACAGGTACTTCTTTTTGAAACAAAGCTATGGCTTCCTCAAAGGAAACGGCTGCATTCAATTCCGTAAATACCCGATTCATCCGTGCAGCATCTCCGCCAAACAATTCACGAGTAAAACGGAACGAATCGTTCAGGCTGACAGCATGGCGCAAGTCAGTCGCAGGTTTTATCCGTTCGCCCAATATGGCCGACGGAGAGGGCTGCTCTTCAGACACGTGTACAAGAGCAGAAGAAGGTTCCGTGATTTTCACTTCCTGCCTGGTAGGTATCGGTTCTCTCTCTTCTACGATTTCCTGCCTTACGACGGCTTCGGGAGTCTGGGACCTTGTTCCAGTCTGCAGCAATTTATTCAATTCCGCAAATTTATTCTGCAATTCGTCCAAACGCTGTTCCATGCGTCCGATACTCCCTTTCAGGACATCCATTTCTGTCCTTATATCATCTAACAGTTTCTGCATATCCTTCGTTGCATACTTATTAATGGTACAAATGTAGAAATAAATAATGAAAAAACACGAGGAAGCGAACAAAATGATTACTTTTGTACGGATTATAACAACAAAGGGATGAACGTTTTTTCAGAAGATCATATACAGGAAACCAGCAGACGTGGACGGATAGAAGTCATCTGTGGATCAATGTTTTCAGGTAAGACAGAGGAACTTATCCGACGACTGAAACGAGCGAAGTTTGCCAAACAACGGGTCGAAATATTTAAACCAGCCATCGATACACGCTATTCAGAGGCCGAAGTTGTGTCACACGACAGCAATTCCATTGCTTCAACTCCCATTGATTCATCAGGCACTATCCTGCTTTTTGCTTCTGAAATTGACGTAGTCGGTATAGACGAAGCCCAATTCTTTGACAATGGCCTGATAGACGTCTGCAACCAACTGGCCAATAATGGTATTCGAGTCATTATCGCAGGCCTCGACATGGACTTCCGTGGCATCCCGTTCGGCCCCATGCCCGGCCTATGCGCCATAGCCGATGAGGTGACGAAAGTACATGCCATTTGTGTCAAATGTGGACAACTGGCCTCCTTCTCTCATCGCACAGTAAAAAATGACAAGCAAGTGCTTCTCGGAGAAACGGCTCAATATGAGCCCCTATGCCGCACATGCTATTTGAAGGCAATCCAAGAAGACAGCAAGAAATGAAAAACCAAATTCGCGCATTATGGAACGTAAGAAAATCACTTTCGACAGCTTTATACGCGGCGCTATCATTTGCGGCGTTGTCATTGCCATTCTGATGCTTTTGAAAAGGCTTAGCAGCGTACTACTACCCTTTTTCATCGCATGGTTGGCCGCTTATTTGATTTATCCGTTAGTAACATTCTTTCAACATCGGTTGAAATTAAGGAACAGGGCTCTTTCTATATTTTGCGCTCTCCTTTTATTAGCTGCCATAGGGACAGCAGCTTTTTATCTGTTGGTTCCCCCAATGGTCCAAGAGTTCAGTCGAGTCAAAGATCTGCTGATGGCCTATTTTACAGACAGCAGCTATGGTAGCAATGTACCACGTAGTCTATCAGATTTTCTACGAGAAAACATAGACCCGGCATTACTCAAACAACTTTTTCAAGAAAAAAACCTACTGAATATGTTGAAAGAAGCTGTACCTCCTTTATGGTCATTGGTCACAGAATCCATCAACCTTATATATGGAGTATTCACGATATTCATTATCTTACTCTACATCGTATTCATATTGTTAGATTATGAAAGTATTTCCGAAGGTTGGCCACGTTTACTTCCGGCAAAATACCGTCCCTTCCTGACAGGCATTATGAACGATGTAAAAGAAGGCATGAACAAATACTTTCGCGGTCAGGCATTTGTCGCATTATGTGTAGGCATTTTATTCAGCATCGGTTTCCTCATCATTGATTTCCCTTTGGCTATCGGCCTGGGGCTATTCATAGGTCTTCTTAACCTTGTCCCTTATTTACAGATTATCGGTTTTATCCCAACCATTATATTAGCTATCTTGAAAGCAGCCGATACAGGAGGAAACTTTTGGATCATTTTAGCAGCAGCCCTTGCCGTATTTGCTGTTGTACAAGCCATTCAAGACGGTTTCATTGTACCACGTGTAATGGGTAAGATAACAGGGCTAAACCCGGCTATCATCCTGCTTTCACTTTCCATATGGGGTTCACTGATGGGAATGTTAGGCATGATTATAGCGCTACCGTTAACCACACTTATGCTTTCTTATTACCAAAGATTTATTATCGATCGGGAGAAAATCGAACATACAGAAAGCTCTAAAAATCAAACACATGAATAAATATCAACCAAAGGAATAAAATAAAAACGCTAATAATATTTGCTATTTAAAAAGGAATGACTATCTTTGCACCCGCTTAACAGCAATAAGGTTTGATTCGCTAGCTCAGCAGGTAGAGCACAACACTTTTAATGTTGGGGTCTTGGGTTCGAGCCCCAAGCGGATCACTTAAAATCAGAGAGTTACACAAAAGTAGCTCTTTTTTTTATGCTTGAATTGCGCCGGTTTACATGGGGATATTCAGTAAACCAGATCAAGGGTCAGCGGATATTACTTCATTTCATATAAACAGTTTTCATAAAAAACAGGGGCAGCGTCTAAATTTGATACATAAATAATATCATTCCGACACGCCCCTAAGTTTTTCGATTTTTTCAATCTTATCAAATCTACTTCTTCTGGATTTTAGCTACATATCCACCACCTGGATACATTTTTATTTGAATCTTTCTATCGAAAGATAACTCACCAACTTGTTTACGATAATCCGTTCCTTTACGATGAGCATTCACTCCATCGCAAAATTGTTCAAGCTGATATTTGCCTTCAGGCAAAAAAGACAAATCAATAGTCAACTCACGGGTATTCCAATCGGTAATTCCACCTACATACCAAACATCTCCCTTACGACGAGCAGTCACAATATATTCGCCCATCTTACCTTCCAAAACTCTCGTTTCATCCCATACAGTAGGAATTTGTGCTATAAAATCTGTAGATTCTGGCTCGCGCATATAATTGCTAGGAGCATCACAAAGCATATTCAACGGAGACTCCAGCACTACATACAACGCCAATTGACGACAACGCGTACCTTGGCTCATCGGTTCAGAATAGCAAGGATAATAATGTCCCTTAGCTGCATTACGCATAGCTCCTTGAGTGTAATCCATAGGTCCAGCAACTTGACGAATAAAGGGAAGCATAACATCATATTTTACTTGATCATAAGATACTGGATTCCACTTTAATTGTTCCAATCCATTTACACCTTCAAAATTGAGCACATTAGGATAAGTTCGATTCAAGCCTGCCGGTTTAGACGTCCCATGTAAATCAAGAACCAACTTATATTTAGCACACATCGCAGCTGCACGATAATTAAAGTCGGTTATAATCTGATCGTCGCGATCCATAAAATCAACCTTAAAGCCTTTTATTCCCATTTCTGAATAATGACGGCATATGTTTTCCATATCACGATCAAAAGCATAATATCCAGCCCAAAGAATAATGCCTACATTACGCTGCTTGGCATAATCCACCAATTCGCGTAAATTAATATCCTTGACAACCTGCATCAAATCCGCTTTCAAATTTACGGCCCATCCTTCATCCAAAATAACATATTCTATCCCTTTAGATGCCGCAAAATCAATATAAGCCTTATAGGTTTCATTGTTTACTCCCGTCACGAAATCAACTCCTTCCAAATTCCAATCATTCCACCATTCCCATGCTACTTTACCCGGCTTAATCCACGAAGTATCGTCGACACGTGAAGGAGCGGCCAACAGATAACTCAGATTGGAAGCGGCCAAATCCTTATCCGAAGTAGAAACAATAGCTATACGCCAAGGGAACGTACGCGCTTTCTCAACTTTGGCTATATAATTTTCCCGTTCAGTTACCAACATCTGAAGCTGATTATGCCCGCCTTGTTTTAACTGCTTTGGATAAGGAGCAAAAACCGCACTCAACCGATTACTTCCCTGGGAAGCAGACAAATAAAGTCCTGGATAATTTTCCAAATGAGTTTCTGTTATACACATCTTCATACCTTCGCCTACATTCACAACTACAGGCAAAAACATCAGCCTTTGTTTATGCAACTTAGATAAAGATGTAGTTGTATATTCATTTTCAAATGAATTAAAGAACTGAGCGTCAGGGGTATCTTCATTCCAATTTCTGACATATGGAACTGAAGCTACCGCATCAAAAGGAAAATTAAAATCAGATTGTTCCGAAACAATATTAAAAGGCTTTTCCACATCGCTTACAAAGCGATAGGCAATCCCATCATCATATGCTCTAAATTCGACTCGATAATGTCCTTTAAAGAATAAAACCAATTCATTATAATGATCTCTAATTTGAGCAGCGCGATAGAATGGAGAAAACACCGTTTCGTCCACACTCTTACGCCGACTTTTTTGAATACGAACACCAGTGCCCCACACCGTTCCATTATCCAAAGTCATGGAAATATTTGATGGAGCCATTATCTGGCGACCGTTACAAACGACATCGTATGTCAATTGTTCACCAGCCACAATTGTTGTAGATAAATTTCCCCCAGGAGATTTCAAAACAAAACTTTTTTGGGCGTACACTGAAATTCCTAATACGCACCACAATAATAACAATAAAACAGCCTTCTTCATTGTCAAAACAATATTTAAATTATAAAATCTAAAACTATCTCATAAAGTTAATCAAGCAAAACCACAGCTCTTGACTACAAATTACTTCATCAACATCAAAGAAAAGTCAAACTATAGACGTTTACAATATATATGAATATTATAAACAAGATTGTTGATTTTTAATAATAAATGCATAGTCAAAGTTGTGCCATCGATAAACCTTCTCTATCATCTTCCTGTGCGCAAAGCTCGGTATATCGTCTCATGAATACGTTCACGCACATCAAGCTCCATCAACAGATTGTTACAGACATCGGGAGAAATACGATTGCTCAAAAACACGTAGACAAGACCATTGTCGGGATCGACCCAGGCACAAGTACCCGTAAAGCCTGTATGGCCATAGACGGAAGCAGGAGCAGATTCACAACAAGGGCTGAAGCGCTCATTGGCCTTGCCAGGCTTATCGAAACCCAATCCCCGACGGCTGATGCGTGAAGTCTGAGTCGTAAACGTTCGGCATGTCTCGGCACTCAAGTAACGCTTGCCCTGATAGACTCCGTCGTCGAGTAGCATCTGGCAAAGGGCGGCGACTTCGGAAGCATTCGAGAACAGGCCAGCATTGCCCGACACCCCACCAAGAAAAGCGGCCGACTCGTCGTGGACAAAGCCTCGCAAAGTAGTCTTGCGCAGGAAGGCATCAGTCGAAGTAGGTACGATGTGGCGAGCAGACAGGAAAGCCAAAGGACGAAAACCTGTATGTGTCAATCCCATCGGCCCATAAAATTCTTTGTGAAGGAATTCATCCATCGAAAGGCCCGTACGAACTTCGACTACCTGCTGGAGAAGGATGAAACCCACACAACTATAGCGGTAACGTTTGTCGCGAAGGCGCGCATCGGCAATCTTCCGCATCATCTCCTGCTTGAAGGAGGCTTGGAGCCAAAGGCTATCGGACACCTGAATGGTGCAACTATCAGTCCTGAAAGGAGAAGTCAACCCTGCACGGAAACGAAAATGGGGATTGCCCCACGTTTTACGTCCGAGGCGGACGGTGTGGAGGCGATCGGCACTCGCTTTAAACAACGTGCCGGCGTAGCTTTCCTTGTCGATAGCATCCTGATAGAACAAGATAGTAGAAGGCAAACCCGACTCGTGCATCAACAATTCGCGAATAGTGATGCGCTCCTTGTCCGTCCCCTTCAGGAAAGGAAGGTAAGTCGAAGCGTAGTCGGTCAAGCTAAGAAGGCCCTGATCATAGAGTTTCATCACGGCCAGCAGAGTGGCCGTCATCTTGGTAAGCGAAGCCAGGTCGTAGACGTCGGTTGCCTCCACGGGAACCTTTCCTCCTTTCTCCTGCGTACCGAAAGCCTTGTTGAACATCTCGTGCCCATCCTTCCACACGACGACCTGACAACCAGGAAAAGCCCCCTTGCGGATACCCTCCTCCACGATGTCGTCAATCTGAGAAAGAATGCCCGCATCCATGCCATGTTCGTCGGGGTTGTAGCGGGGAAGCGTGCGCGGCTCGATGGTGACGCCCTCGCCTGCAACAAAAGCTTCGCCGATGCTGGCCGAAAGACGACCGTCGGCACCCGCTACGCCATAGAGTATATCCGCCACGCCTTGTTGCACCTCTTCGTCGGAGGCATGGGCCAGAACTACGGCCGACGCCTTCTTGAGGCATCCGTCCATCCACGACTCCAACCGATAACCTTGGACGAAAAGAACATAAACCACGGGGACTTCTGGAGCAAAGGTTTCAAAGAAAGTGCGATAGGCGTCCAGATTGTCCTCAGTGACACACACCAGTACCCGACGATAGGAAGCAAGTCGTTTCTGGAACGCAGCACATTGCGAGGCATTCATGCCACGCGCCACGTCGAACCGCTCGGGCTCGGCATAGGGACGCAGGGCTTGCATGAAGGGCATCAGCTCCGCATGGTCGCCCACGTTGACTACGGCCACGTCTTTCAATGTAGGATCCAAGGGCAAGGTCTTCTCCTCGTTGCCCAGCACGGTGACGGCCGCCAGACTCAAGCGGCGCACAAGGTCGCGCGCCTGAGGCGTATTGAGCCGCGTACTGAGTCCCGACAGGCGTACGAAAGGTTTCCGATTCAATCCCAACGCATATTTGTAGGTCAGCACCTTGCGGCATCGGCGCGCAATGTCTTCTTTGGAAAGTTCGCCGTGCTTCACGGCACGAAGTACCGCATCGACATCTTCCTTGATGCGACGCGGCACGAGCAACTGGTCATGGCCCGCCTTCAACGCCTCGAGGCAGAGGGAAGCGCTACCCGAAACGCCTTTCATGGCAAGGGCGTCCGTAAAAACCAGCCCCTTGAAGCGAAGTTCATCGACGAGGAGGTCGTGTGTAATCTTGCGCGAGAGGGAAGTAGGCACTCCTTCCCTACCCTCCAGCGCGGGTACGGCCAGATGGCCCACCATGATGCCGTTCAGCCCCGCGTCTATCACCTGGCGGAAGGGATAAAGCTCCACACTATCCAATCTTTCGCGCGAGAAGCGCAACGTGGGCAGGGCTTTGTGGGAATCGACGTTCGTATCGCCATGACCAGGGAAATGCTTGGCTACAGAAACCACGCCTCCGTCTTCGAGGCCACGGGCATAGGCCACAACCTTGCGGGCCACGTTCGCGGGGTCTTCGCCAAAGGAGCGGGTATTGATGACGGGGTTCGAGGGATTGATGTTCACGTCGGCCACAGGGGCAAAGTTGACGTGGATGCCCATCTCGCGGCACTCGCGGGCCACCTCGCGCCCGTATTCGTAGAGCAGGCTATCGTCGGCGATGCATCCCAACACCATGTTGCGAGGAAAGCGGGGCGTCTCCTTCAGGCGCATGGCCAGGCCCCATTCGCCATCCAAGGTGATCATCAGAGGTACGTCGGCCCACTCCTGAGCCAGATTGGTCAGCGCCACCTGATTGGGCACCTCGCCGGCGGAGAACAAGAGGCCGCCCACCTTGTAGTCTTTCACCACCTTGCGCAGGAGATCTACGTTTGCCTTGGTCTGTGTGGGAGCAATCGTATAGATGAAAAGCTGGCCGATACGCTCGCGCAGGCTCAAGGTCTGCATGACGGAGTCCACCCATTGACGGCAACCTGCATCGTCTTTCATCGCATAGAGGAAGGAAGCCTCTCCGCGGGGCGTGGAAGCAGGCACGCTTTGGGCATCGGACATAGGACGGTTGACAAAGAACAATATCAGGACGGCCAGCAGGCAGATGCGTTTCAACGAAGTGTTTTTCATAGCGGCTGAGAGATTATTTTTTCGTTAACGTCAATGTCCACACTCCCACATACACGCCGTTCTTGCCCGTATGGAACACGGGCGTCTCGCGCCCCTCGGCATTGGGGTAGAAGGCGGGAGTCTCCATAAACGTGTGCGAGTGTCCGCCAAGGATGGCGTCGATGCCCGAAGTGGCCACTACCAGCTTCTCGTCGCTCATGGCTTTGGGATCGATACCGCGGATGCCCAGATGCGACAGGCAGATGACGGCGTCGCAATGTTCCTCGTTACGAAGGAGGTCGGCCATCTCCTGCGCCACGGGGATGGGGTCTTTGTAAACCACGCCCTGACACTTGTCGGCCTGTATCAGTCCTTCGGGTTGGGGAGCCAGGCCGAAAAGGCCGATGCGCAAGCCGTCGCGTTCGATGACCACATAGGGCTTCACCAGTCCCTCGAGCGGCGTACCTGTCACGTCGTAGTTGGAGCAGACCACCGGAAAGCGAGCCATGCGGAAGAGGCGGGCCATGTTCTCCATACCGAAGTCGAACTCATGGTTGCCGATGGTCATGGCGTCGTAGCCCATGTGGTTCATCAGCTGGATTTCGACCTCGCCCTTGTAGAAGTTGTAGTAGGGCGTGCCTTGCGAGATGTCGCCACAATCGAGCACGAGCGTGTTGGGATGTTCGGCACAGAACTGGCGGACGAAGGCGGCACGGCGGGCCAATCCACCCTTACCGGCATCGGCGTCGGCGGCATCGGCGGCCAGGGGTTCCACACGGCTGTGCATGTCGCTCGTCTGGAGCAGATAGAGTTCTTTTGTCTGCTGGGCGGAGAGGCTCAGTGCCAGGCATCCGGCCAGCCAAAGCAGCATATAGATTCGTTTCATCATTGCGATAATCCTTTCTTTCTTGAGTTTACATTGTTCATTTCTTCATCACCACACGGCCTTCGATGCGCGCCTCTATCTTCCGTCCGGCAGCCGTCTCGCGCTCCACGTAGTCCATGAAAAGGCCGCGGAGCGTGGCTTCCTCGGGACACTGGCGCTGGCTGGCGCGGGTCAGGGCCGCCATACCGTCGTTGCCCTCGGCCAGGAAGTCGATGGTGCCCACGGTGTAGGTGCGCCCCTCGTCGATGGCCTGTCCGCCCACCTTCGCCTCGAGCAGGTGGCCTTCGGCATCGATGACCAGGTTCAGCCCGCTCACCCCCTCACCGCCACGGGCGGCAATGTTGGCGCAAAGCTCCTTCAGGGCGGCTCCGCCCAGCGTGAGCACACAGAGCGAGTTTTCAAAGGGCAGGATTTCGTAGATGTTCTGCGTGGTGATGTTGCCCTCGGTCAGCACGTTGCGAATGCCGCCCACGTTGACCAGCCCCACGTCGGCCGGACGGCCCAGCACGCTGGCGGCGGCCTGGCGCAAGACGTCGGCTATGAGGTTGGACAGGGGACTTTCGGGACGGAAGCGGTCCATCAACACGGCGGCCACGCCTTTCACCTCGCCCATCACGCTATCCACCCCAGCCTTGTAGGGCTCCAGCAGCGCCAGGGCATCCTTGTCAGGCTCCGCATCCCAGGTGGCGTCCATCGCCACCCGCGTGCCTTCCACCTTCGTCACTTCGTATTCCGCACGGCAGGAGACCAAGCCGCATACGCAGGCCAGCAGCACCACCGCCATCCACTTCGAGTATGTATTTTTCTTTTCCATGCGTTCATCGTATTTTTAAACCGACACAAAAATACGAAAAAAAATCGGAACTAGCAATAGGCATCATCCACAAGAACGCCACATGTTCCGACCTACGCTTCAAGCGTCACAAATATCACAAATCACAAATCACAATTATCGAAAATAGATTTTCAACCCAGCCAAAGGAAGCGGGAGCGAAAAATAATATTATATATATATTATATATAATATAATATATATATAATATTAAATTATTTAACACTTCTCTTTCGGTACAACAGGTAAAAATCGTTTCGGCTAATTGTGATTTGTGATTTGTGATAATCGTGATCAGAGGAAGAAGAAACAGGCTAAGAAAATATTAAACACTGCACATCTAAACAAGCAAAGAGAAAAAGAGACAAACGCTTCCACCACACCAGCACCCGCACCCAACCATTCACCACGAAAAACCAGTCCTTCAACAAAGACGAACGGCCGGCTTTTCCTCGCAAAAGCACAAAAAAAGCGCCAAACATTTGTGTATCCGACAAATAATTCGCACCTTTGCATCCGCTTTCGCGCAATCGCTGTCAGGAAAAACAGAGAGAAGCCTGGTATGTTGCGTAGTAACGATAACAATTTAACCAATTAGAACAATGGATTTAATTAAAATTGCAGAAGAAGCATTTGCTACCGGCAAGCAGCACCCCAGCTTCAAGGCAGGTGACACCGTAACCGTAGCATACCGTATCGTAGAAGGTAACAAGGAACGCGTTCAGCTGTATCGCGGCGTTGTTATCAAAATTTCCGGCCATGGTGAAAAGAAGCGTTTCACCGTTCGCAAGATGTCGGGTACTGTAGGTGTAGAACGTATCTTCCCCATCGAATCACCGGCTATCGACAGCATCGAGGTGAACAAGATCGGTAAAGTTCGTCGCGCCAAGTTGTACTACCTGCGCAACCTCACCGGCAAGAAAGCTCGTATCAAAGAGAAAAGAGCCAACGCCTAAGGCCAAGGCCGTCTGGCCAGAACAAAATAAAAGAGGGAAGCTTCCACATACGGAGGCTTCCCTTTTTTATGACAAAAAGCGAAGGCTATCGCCCACCCCACTCCAGCAAAATCCGCCAAGAACGAGGCTCCCGAAGACAGGAACAGATGCAAAAATTGCCGTTTCCATCGAAGAAATTCACAAGCGGACGCTAGTCTGCACCTCCTTCCAAAGCGACGACAGGCCTTGCATTGCAACATAAAAATAACTGACACAGACGGGCGACGATCATTTTCCGCACCCGTTGTGCCAGTTCTTTCAATTTCTTACAAAAGCGGTTACTTCAGCTCCCAGCCCAGCGCACTGGCACCCAGCACGGCAGCATCGGCATCCTTCAGCTCGGACATCAGCAACTTGGTCTTGCCCTTGTAGATGTTGAGCACGTTCTTGTCGATGGACTCCTGGATAGGCTTGAAGATATAGTCGCCCGACTTGGCCAGACCGCCGAAGAGCACGATGGCTTCGGGGCTCGAGAAGGCGATAGCATCGGCCAGCGCTTCACCCAAGATCGTACCCGTAAAGTTGAAGATGTCCTGAGCCAGCTTGTCGCCCTTCACGGCAGCGTCGTACACATCTTTCGACGTGATGTTCTCGGCCGGGATGGAGCGGAGCAGACTGGGCTCTGTGCGGGCCGTCAGGAACTCGCGGGCCGTGCGTGCCACGCCCGTAGCCGAACAATAGGTCTCGAGGCATCCTTTGCGACCGCAACCGCAGACACGTCCATTCTCGCGGCGCACGATGACATGGCCCAGCTCGCCGGCAAATCCGTCGTGGCCATAAACCAGCTGGCCGTTGATGACGATGCCGCTACCTACGCCCGTACCCAGCGTGATCATGATGAAGTCCTTCATACCACGGGCCGCGCCGTAGGTCATTTCGCCGATGGCGGCCGCGTTGGCGTCGTTGGTCAGAGCCGTCGGTATGCCCAGGCGCTCTTCGAACAAGGCAGCCAGGGGAATGACACCCTTCCACGGAAGGTTGGGAGCAAACTCGATGGTACCCGTATAATAGTTGCCGTTGGGGGCACCCACGCCGATACCCTTGATTTTATCTTTTCCGCCATTGGCTTCGAGCAGGGGAAGCAGGTTCTTGCAAACTTCGTCCACGTATGTTTCCACTTCCGTATAAGCGCCCGTCTTGATAGAGCTGCTTGCAATCACCGTTCCACGCGCATCTACAATGCCAAATACAGTATTCGTACCGCCTATGTCGATACCCACCACATAGGGTTTCTCCATGTTCGTATTCATGATATTCTCTTTTGTTTAAAGGGTTAATATTAATGTTGGTTACAAATTTGACAAAGAAAAACGAAACAACAAAATCTTTTCCCTAAAAAAAAGATACCCGACACGCACACGTTAGCAGAAAAAAAGAAAAAAAGTCCGTATCTTTTGCAACTTTTTATCACATACGTGCGTCTAATAGCGAAAACAAGCATAAAATCGAAGAAAGTCGTGATACAGCTAAAAGACATCAACAAGACCTACTACAACGGAGCGCCGCTCCACGTTCTGAAGGGCATCAATCTGGATATCGCAAAGGGAGAGTTCGTATCCATCATGGGTGCATCGGGGTCGGGAAAGTCCACCTTACTTAATATATTGGGCATACTGGACAACTACGACACGGGCGAATACTACCTGAACGGCACGCTCATCAAGAACCTGAGCGAGACACGCGCCGCCGAATACCGCAACCGCATGATAGGCTTCATCTTCCAGTCGTTCAACCTCATCTCGTTCAAGAACGCGGTGGAGAACGTGGCCCTGCCCCTGTTCTACCAGGGCGTGAGCCGCAAGAAACGCAACACCCTGGCGATGGAGTACCTCGACCGCCTGGGCCTGAAGGACTGGGCCCACCACATGCCCAACGAGATGAGCGGCGGACAGAAGCAACGCGTGGCCATCGCCCGTGCCCTCATCACCCGTCCGCAAATCATCCTGGCCGACGAGCCAACGGGAGCCCTCGATAGCAAGACCTCGGTCGAAGTGATGCAGATCCTGAAGGACCTCCACCAGACGGGCATGACCATCGTCGTCGTGACCCACGAAAGCGGTGTGGCCAACCAGACGGACAAGATTATCCACATCAAGGACGGCGTGATAGGCACCATCGAAGAGAACCTGAACCACGACGCTTCGCCTTTCGGCCGCGACGGGTTCATGAAGTAATTGTTTAATGGAAAATGGAGAATGGCCCCCCCATTCTCAAATCACAAATCACAATTATCACAATTATCAATTTTCAATTCTCAATTCCCATGATTGACCTTTGGCAAGAAATATACGGCACCCTGCGGCGCAACAAGCTACGCACCTTCCTGACGGGCTTTGCCGTGGCGTGGGGCATCTTCATGCTCATCGTGCTGCTGGGCGCGGGCAACGGCCTCATCCACGCTTTCGAGCAAAACTCGTCCGAACGGGCGCTCAACTCCATCCGCATCTTCCCCGGCTGGACCACCCAGTCGTACGACGGCCTGAAGGAAGGGCGGCGCATCGAGCTGGACAACCGCGACCTGACGGACACCGAAACGCAATTTCCCGACAACGTGACAAGCGTGGGCGCCACCGTGCGCCAGAGCGGCCTCAACATCAGCTTCGGCAAGGAGTACGTCAACCTCTCCCTGCTGGGCGTAC
Organism: Caecibacteroides pullorum; assembly: GCF_019239235.1. Classification (GTDB taxonomy): domain Bacteria; phylum Bacteroidota; class Bacteroidia; order Bacteroidales; family Bacteroidaceae; genus Bacteroides; species Bacteroides pullorum. The sequence goes on from NZ_JAAZTS010000005.1 coordinate 58,103, forward strand.
ACCCCAACTACACGGAAATCGAGGCCGTAAAGACCGCCGAGGGGCGCTTCATCAACGACATCGACCTGAAGGAGCGGCGCAAGGTCATCGTCCTCCACCAGAAGTCGGCCGATATCCTCTTCGGCAAGACCCACACCGAGCCCATCGGCCAGTTTGTCAACGCCGGGGGCGTGGCCTATCAGGTGGTGGGCATCTACAACGACCAGGGCAACAGCGAACCGAGCGAAGCCTACATCCCCTTCAGCACCCTGCAGACCATCTACAACAAGGGCAACAAGCTGAACAACATCCTCCTGACCACCGACGGCCTGACCTCCCTCGAGAGCAACGAAGCCTTCGAAGCGGAATACCGCCGCGTCATCGGCGCCAACCACCGCTTCTCGCCCGACGACACGGGCGCCATCTGGATATGGAACCGCTTTACCGACTACCTGCGCACCATGAACGCCATGGGCATCCTGCGCACGGCCATCTGGGTCATCGGCATCTTCACGTTGCTGAGCGGCATCGTGGGCGTGTCGAACATCATGCTCATCACCGTGCGCGAGCGCACCCACGAGTTCGGCATCCGCAAGGCACTGGGCGCCAAGCCGGCTTCCATCCTGTGGCTCATCATCGTGGAGAGTGTCGTCATCACCACCCTCTTCGGCTACATCGGCATGGTGGCGGGCATCGGCGTGACGGAGTGGATGGACAACACCTTCGGCAACCAAACGATGGATGCCAGCATGTTCCAGGCCAAGATGTTCAGCGACCCGACGGTAGACCTTCGCATCGCCATACAGGCTACAGTGACGCTCATCGTAGCCGGCACGCTGGCCGGTTTTTTCCCTGCCCGCAAGGCCACGAAAATCAAGCCCATCGAGGCATTGAGGGCGGATTAATGGAGAATGGGAAATGGATAATTGAAAATTAGGCATTATGAAAATAGACAAAGATACCTGCGAGGAAATCCTCGTCACCATCACCCGCAACAAGACGCGAAGCCTGCTCACGGCCTTCGGCGTATTCTGGGGCATCTTCATGCTCGTGGCCCTCATGGGAGGCGGCCAAGGCATGGAGCAGGAGTTGCGTAAAGAATTCGAAGGTTTTGCCACCAACTCGGGCTTCATCTTCGCCCAAAAGACGGGCGAGGCCTACAAAGGCTTCCGCAAAGGACGAAGCTGGGACCTCGAAATGGCCGACGTGGAGCGCATCGGCAAACTGGCCCCCATAGAGATTTCCACTCCCTCGGTAGCCCAATGGGGCAAAACGGCCATCTACGAGGGCAACAAATACGATTGTAGCGTCAAAGGGCTCTACCCCGACTACGAACAGATAGAGCATCAGGAAATGGCCTACGGACGCTTCATCAACGACGTGGACATCCGCGAAGCACGCAAGGTGTGCGTCATCGGCAAGCGTGTCTACGAGAGCCTCTTCCCCAAGGGAGGTGACCCCTGCGGCAAGTACGTGCAAGTGGACAGCATCTACTATCGCGTGGTGGGCATGTGCTCGTCCGAGGGCAACGTCAACATACAGGGACAGGCTTCCGAAGCCGTCACCCTGCCCTATACCACGATGCAAAAGATGTACAACCTGGGCAACACCGTCGAGCTCGTGTGCTTCACCATGAAGCCTGGAGTGAAGGTGGCCGACGTGGAAGAGCAGGTGAAGCAAACCATCAAGGCCGCCCACTACATCTCGCCCGACGACCAGCAGGCGGTGATGATGCTCAACGTGGAAGCCATGTTCTCCATGATAGATGCCCTGATGACGGGCGTACACATCCTCATCTGGATGGTGGGGCTGGGCACGCTCTTTGCAGGAGCCATCGGCGTGTCGAACATCATGATGGTCACCGTGCGCGAGCGCACCACCGAGATAGGCATCCGACGCGCCATCGGGGCCCGTCCGCGCGACATTCTCCAGCAGATACTCTCCGAGAGCATGGTGCTGACTACCGTGGCAGGCATGGCGGGTATTTCGCTGGCCGTGCTGGTGCTCCAGGTGCTCGAGGCGGCGGCCAATCCGCAGGGTGTCGTCGAGACGCACTATCAGGTCAGCTTCGGCATGGCCGTGGGTACCTGCGTGCTGCTCATTGCCCTCGGCGTGCTGGCGGGGCTCGCGCCGGCCTACCGCGCCATGGCCATCAAGCCGATAGAGGCGATACGCGACGAATAGTTGTTCCACCTCCGATTTACTCCATCCTATTATAGAAATAAAAACAAAAAAACATATCGACATGAAAACAAGAAAGATTCTGAAAATCGCGTTGCTGGTCATCGTGGCCGGCATCTTCATCTGGACCTTCGTGTTCCTGTACCAGAAGTCCCAACCCGAAGTCACCCTCTACGACACCGTCCGCCCCGCCGTGGCCGACCTGGAAAAGACCACCGTCGTCACCGGCAAGATAGAGCCGAGAGACGAAGTCCTCATCAAGCCTCAGATATCGGGCATCATCGAAGAAGTCTACAAGGAAGCCGGCCAGAAGGTGAAGAAGGGCGAAGTGATAGCCAAGGTGAAGGTCATTCCCGAACTGGGTACGCTCAACGCCGCCGAGAGCCGCGTACGCCTGGCCGAAATCAACGGGCGCCAGGCCGAAACCGACTTTGCCCGCCTCGAGAAGCTCTACGCCGACAAGCTCATCAGCTCCGAGGAGTACGAGAAAGGGGAAGTGACCGTAAAGCAGGCCCGCGAGGAATTGCAGGCCGCCAAGGACAATCTTCAGATCGTGAAGGAAGGCATCACGCAGAGCAGCGCCTCCTTCTCGAGCACCCTGATACGCTCCACCATCGAGGGCCTCATCCTCGACGTGCCTGTCAAGGTGGGTAACTCGGTCATCATGAGCAACACCTTCAACGACGGTACGACCATCGCTACCGTGGCCGACATGAACGACCTCATCTTCCGCGGCAACATCGACGAAACCGAAGTGGGTCGTGTGAGCGAAGGCATGCCCGTCAAGATTACCATCGGCGCCTTGCAGGATCTCACCTTCCAGGCTACGCTGGAGTACATCGCGCCCAAATCGACCGAAGACAATGGCGCCAACCAATTCGAGATCAAAGCGGCCGTTAGTGTTCCCGATACGGTGGTCATTCGCTCGGGCTACTCCGCCAACGGCGAAATCGTGCTCGAACGTGCCAGCCAGGCCCTCGCCATCCCTGAAGGATGCGTGGAGTTCAAGGACGACAGCACCTTTGTCTATGTGCTGACCGATAGCGTGCCCCAGCAGGTCTTCCGCCGCCAACCCATCGAAGTGGGCATGAGCGACGGCATCCAGATAGCCGTCAAGAGTGGCATCACCGACAAGGACCTGATACGCAACAACACCAAGAATCAGGAAAAAGAAGACTAACCCCTAAAACCTTACTTATACAGATATGAACAAACTATCCGCCATAGCCGCACTGGCCTGCCTCGCCACAGGCCTTCAGGCACAAGAGACGTGGTCGTTGCGCCGATGCATCGACCATGCCATCGAACACAATATCGACATCCGCCAGGCCGCCAACATGGCCGAGCAGAGCGCCGTCGAAGTGAACACCGCCAAGTGGGCCCGCCTGCCCAACCTGAGCGGAGGAGCCAACCAGAGCTGGAACTGGGGACGTACGCAAACCGCCGTGCCCGACGAGACGACTGGCGACTACTCCACCGTCTACGTCAACACGGCCAGCAACGGCACCAACATGCAACTTTCTACTAGCATTCCCCTCTTCACCGGCCTCGAGCTGCCCAACCAGTATGCCCTGGCCAAGCTGAACCTGAAGGCCGCCACCGCCGACCTCGAGAAGGCCAAGGAAGACATCTCCATCAACATCGCTTCGGCCTATCTGCAGGTGCTCTTCAACCAGGAGCTCCACGAAGTGGCCCTCGGGCAGGTGGAACTGAGCCTCCAGCAATGCAAGCGCATCGAAGGACTGGCAGGCGTGGGCAAGGCTTCGAGTGCCGAAGTGGCCGACGCCAAGGCCCGCGTGGCGCAAGACCGCATGACGGCCGTGCAAACCGAAAACGACTACCGCCTCGCCCTGCTCACCCTGAGCCAGCTCATCGAACTTGAGTCGCCCGAAGGCTTCGTGCTCGAATCACCCTCTACGGCCATCGCACCGTCGCCCATCACCCCGCCCGACGATATCTATCAGACAGCCCTCACTGGCAAGGCTTCCATCCAAGCCGCCCAATACCGTCTGGAGGGAAGCAAACGTAGTGTCCGCATCGCCCAAAGCGGCTATTATCCGCAACTGAGCCTCAACGGAAGTCTGGGTACGAGCTACTACTCCACCATCAACCGCACCTTCCGCCAGCAGATGGGCGACAACTTCAGCAAGTACCTGGGCGTGAGCCTCAGCATACCCCTCTTCAACCGCCTGGCTACGCGCAACCGTGTTCGCACCGCCCGCCTCCAGCAGGAGAACTACGCCCTCCAGCTGGACAACGCCAAGAAGACGCTCTACAAGGAAATCCAGCAGGCCTGGTACAACGCCACCGCCGCCGAAAGCAAATATACCAGTAGCCATGCGGCCGCCCTGGCCAGCGAGGAGTCTTTCCGCCTGATGACACAGAAGTTCGAGAATGGCAAAGCCAACGCCGTGGAGTTCAACGAAGCCAAACAAAACCTGATGAAGGCACAAAGCGACGAGCTCCAAGCCAAGTACGACTACCTGTTCCGCACCAAGATATTGGACTTCTACAAGGGGGTACCTATCGAATAAGAAAAATAAATGATATCTTTGCACCTGCTAAAGCATAGGTTTACAGATGAAAAAGCAGTGCATTCTCCGCATAGCAACAGGCCTCATCGGCCTGTTGCTCCTCCTGACGGCGGGAGGTTACATTCTCCGCAACGTCCTTCTGAACCACATGGTCGAGCAACGGCTGGCCTCCGTAGGCAAACGCCACGAACTCGACATCCGCTACCGACACCTCACCCTCAAAAGCATCAACACCGTGTTGTTCGAAGGACTGAGCATCGTTCCACATGAACGAGATACTCTCCTAACCCTCGGTTCGCTTCAAGCACGACTCAGCCTATGGGAACTTCTCCAAGGCAATGTACAAATACGCCACCTTCAGTTAGATAGCTTGGCCGTGCGTTTTGTCAAGCATGGTTCCGAAGCCAATTATGATTTTCTTTTCCGACCCACGTCGGAGGCTGATGCATCCGCTCCTTCCACCACGCCACGAAGTGAAGAAGATTATACCCTCCGCATCAACAAGCTGCTCGACCTCGTCTTTGGTTTCCTGCCGGGAAATGGCACACTAACTCACCTGAACATCACCGAACAAAAAGACAACAACTACGTCAACCTCCATATCCCCCAATTCAACATCCAAGACCATCGCTTCCGAACGGACATCGTAGCCGACGAAGACCACTACGTGCAACGCTGGCAGGCCGAGGGCGAAATCAATCCCTCCGACCGTCGGCTAAGCGCTACTCTGCACGCACCCCACATCACCCTGCCCTACCTTAAACGACGTCTGGGTGCCGAAGTCAGCTTCGATAGTCTGACGTGCCGTTTCGAACAACAATGCCTTGGACGAGAGCTGACTCGCCTTATTGGACAAACAGAAGTTAATGGATTGAAAGTCTATCACCGACGCCTCTCACCTGAACTGGTCAACCTCGACCATGGCCGGCTGGAGTTTCATCTGAACATCGCTCCTACCTCCATCGAACTGGATAGTACCAGCCTTGTACGTTTCAACCGTCTGGACTTCCATCCCTACCTGAAGGTAGAACAGAAGAACGGATACTGGCATCTGACCTCTGTTACGGACAAGCCTTGGTTCCCTGCCGAAGACCTTTTCACGTCATTACCCCGTGGCCTGTTCGACAACCTGGACGACATTCGCATCAAAGGTCAGCTGGCCTACCATTTCCTGCTCGACGTAGACTTTGCCCACTTGGACAGCCTTAAGTTGGAATCTGAATTGAAAGGAAAGGATGTACACATCGAAAGTTATGGCCACACGAACCTGAGCAAAATGGCAGAAGAGTTTGAATATACCGCCTACGAAGACGATCGGCCCGTACGTACCTTTGCCGTAGGACCTTCATGGGAGCATTTCACTCCATTGAACCAAATACCAGCCATCCTTCAGATGGCCGTCCTACAAAGCGAGGACGGAGCCTTCTTCTATCATCAGGGCTTCCTGCCCGACGCCCTACGCGAGGCTCTGATACAAGACCTCAAAGTCCATCGCTTTGCCCGCGGAGGAAGCACCATTTCTATGCAACTGGTGAAAAACGTCTTTCTGAACCGCAACAAAAACATCGCCCGCAAGTTGGAAGAAGCACTTATCGTGTGGCTCATCGAGCACCAACGGCTCACATCGAAAGAACGCATGTACGAAGTTTACCTGAACATCGCCGAATGGGGGCCGCTCGTCTATGGCATCCACGAAGCAGCCGACTTCTACTTTGCCAAACGCCCATCCGAGCTGACGCTGGAAGAATCCATCTACCTGGCTTCTATCATCCCCAAGCCCAAACATTTCAAGAACTCCTTTACCCCTGACGGACGATTGAAAGATAGCCAGAAGGGATATTTCCGCCTTATAGCCCAACGACTGGCCGCGAAGGGCATCATCAATGAAGCGCAGGCCGAAGGGGTGGACATAGCCAACGTGGTGCTTCGTGGCCCCGCCAAGGAGTCATTCGCACTTTCGAAGCCAGAGCCTTCCTCCTCGGAAAGCCATCGCTTTACCGAACCAGGGTGATGCCCTTTTCGTCCAGCACCACCAAACGCTTCTTATACAGATCGCCTACGGCCTTCTTGAACACTTTCTTGCTTACGCCAAAGAGAGCATAGATTTCTTCAGCCGGACTCTTGTCATTGAGCGTCGTATACCCGCCGTTACTACGAATGTGCTCCAGCAAGATGGAAGCAAAATCTTCTACACCCGCCTGGCCCATCTTTTGCAAAGCAAGATCGATCTTGCCATCCTCGCGCACCTGCTTCACATAAGCCTTCAGCTTCATCCCCACATGCAAGGGTTGGAAGATTTCACTCTCATAGAGCAGACCGCCATACTTATTATCGATAATGGCCTTGAAACCCAGGTCGGTCTTCTGCCACACCAGCACCTCTACTTCCTGGCCACACTTATAGTCCGCCTTCTCCTTCGACAAGTATCGATCCACCTTGGCCGAAGCCACAATACGGAAGCTTTCATCGTCCAGATGCACATGAACGATGTACTTTTTGCCCACCTCCATCTTCATTTTCTGCTCGCGGAAGGGTACAAACAAGTCCTTCATCAATCCCCAGTTGAGAAAAGCGCCATATTGATTGACCCACGACACCTCCAGGCAGGCGAAATCGCCCACCTGCGCATAAGGTTTCTGAGTAGTCGCCACCAACCGCTCGTCCTGGTCCAAATAAATGAAAACTTCCAAATCGTCACCAGGCTTGCAACCTTGAGGGACATAACGCTTAGGAAGAAGAATTTCGCCCTCGATGCCTCCATCAAGGTACATGCCAAAATCCACTTCTTTCACTACGCGCAACGTATTGTATTTTCCTAAATTAATTTCCATAAAATGCCTTTTGCGACAAAGGTAAGGATAAGCTATAACATTTCAATCTAAAAGATAACTTTTTTATATGAACAACTCTATGAGAAAAGCGTTATATTTGCAACAGGAATTAAAAAGAGAACTTATTTATTCACCTTTAAATAACAAAATTATGGAATTCCTTACAAATGAGAAATTGACAATCGTCGGCGCAGCCGGTATGATTGGTTCTAACATGGCCCAGACAGCCATCATGATGCGTCTCACTCCGAACATCTGTCTGTACGATCCGTATGCTCCCGGCTTGGAAGGTGTAGCAGAAGAAATGTTCCATTGCGGTTTCGAAGGACTGAACCTGACCTTTACTTCTGACATCAAAGAAGCTCTGACAGGAGCTAAATATGTAGTATCTTCAGGTGGAGCTGCCCGCAAAGCTGGTATGACTCGTGAAGACTTGCTGAAAGGAAACGCCGCCATCGCCGAAGAATTCGGTAAGAACGTAAAGGCATATTGCCCCGACGTAAAACATGTAGTTGTTATCTTCAACCCTGCCGACATCACTGGTCTGATCACCCTGTTGTATTCTGGTTTGAAACCTTCTCAGGTTACTACACTGGCCGCATTGGATAGCACCCGTCTGCGTAGCGAACTGGCAAAACACTTCAACATGTCTCCCGACAAGATCGAAAATTGCCGTACTTATGGTGGTCATGGCGAACAAATGGCCGTTTATGCTTCTACTGCCAAGGTTGATGGAAAACCGTTGCTCGACATCATCGGCACACCCGAACTGACCAAGGAACAATGGGCTGAAATCCAGACAAAGGTAACTAAAGGCGGTGCCAACATCATCGCTCTGCGTGGCCGCTCTTCTTTCCAGAGCCCTGCATACGTTTCCATCGAAATGATTGCTGCCGCTATGGGTGGAAAACCGTTCCGTTGGCCTGCAGGTACCTATGTATATAGCCACGGCTTCGACCACATCATGATGGCTATGGAAACAGAAATCACTAAGGACGGCGTTCACTACAAAGAGCTGAACGGTACGCCCGAAGAAGAAGCCAAGTTGCAGGAAAGCTACAAGCATCTCTGCACCCTGCGTGACGAAGTTATCGAAATGGGCGTTCTGCCTGCCATCAAAGATTGGCACAGCATCAACCCGAACATCGATTGATATTCCCCATTTTTCAAGGTGCCTCCCACACGAGAGGCACCTTTTTTATACTTTTTTCCAAGAAAAGGTTTGTAGTATCAAAAAAAAGATTTACCTTTGCACCCGCAATCAAGCAAAAGCAAATGGTGTCATAGCTCAGTTGGTAGAGCAAAGGACTGAAAATCCTTGTGTCCCCGGTTCGATTCCTGGTGACACCACTTTTTCCCAATAAATTATCGGAATGTAGCGCAGTTGGTAGCGCACTACGTTCGGGACGTAGGGGTCGGGCGTTCGAGTCGCCTCATTCCGACAGAAATACGGCAGATGATTTTTCATCCGCCGTATTTTTTACATCATCCCCATCAAGGCATGGACTTCAGTCCTTCCCAACGCACATCCCATGTACCATCTTTCGGAAAACCAGGATTATCCACCTCACATCCATCCCATCCGGCACACATCATGGCAATAGCCGTCAAAAGGCCACCATTACCAGGCAGATAACAACGTAGACGCCCATCCTGATAATTATGCCCGTTCAGTAAGTATGTATTAGTGCGTTTCTCCATCAACAAGGCACCTACGGCCTTCTCAGGTTCACCCATACGGGCGGCATTCATGGCGGTCATCGGATAGTCCCATCCCCAGGTCTTTCCCCAATTCCAATTGTCCCACACCCAATGGAGCGTATTTTTCATATAATCTTCTCGAATCAAAGAATTCATCGGCAGGATTCCTACGGCCCCCAATACAGCCATATGATCGCTCGTGAAGCGTATATCCTTATATGTATCCGTAGCATCTTCTGAAGCCAAATACAATCCTTCCTCATTATAAGCCAGAGGGGAGAGTTTGTCTATCAGTTCATCCCATGCCAGGTTGCGCTCCATGCCTGCCCGTTCGCGCCACTTCTGAGCCACTTGCATGGCATAGTGCCAATAGGAAAGTTCGAAAGGAGGATTGATAGTGGTAGCAGCACGAAGAGTTTCCTGAGCAGGAATGCATCCTTTCAAGAGGAAACGTGCCCCCATTTCGTCATACGTAGCAAAGGAATACATGAAAGCTGCCGTCTCCTGTACTAATTGGTTATAGCGGCGAATGATTTCTTCTGAAGGATGGGCACGATAGACCAATTCGGCCAAATAAATGAAATGGGGCTGTTGCCATATCAGGAAAGAACCCACATTCGAAGGAGCTTCCATTCCGCTGGGATCTGTCATTTTCATCCAACGTACGCCTTCAAAACCTTGACGACGAGCTATCTCACGAGCAACGGGTTCAACCGTCTCATACCACCCCAACGTACGCTCCAACAAATTCTCATGTCCCCACAAAGCAAGCCAGGACTGATGCCACCAGATCATCTCCAGATGAAATTTTCCAAACCAAGAATTATATGTCAAACCCGTTTCCTGTGGCGGAAAACTACCAGCAGATTGAATAGCCAGAAGGTATTGAGACAATACCACGCGACGCTCCAACTCCTTAGCTCTAGGATCGGTGCAATGAGAAAAATCAACGGCAGCACCATTTGTCCAAAACTCTTTCCAATGGGCAGCACTCTCGATGGAAGTTTCTTCAAAAGTCGGTAGCGTTTCAACTACAGACGCATCGGACGTTTCCTTAAGAAGTTCGGAGGTAAAACGACAAGAGAAAGCCAATGTATCCGCTTCAGGTTCCAAAATGTAATAGTTCCTTTCTTTCTCCAACAGATGGGCTTTTCCTTCCCAAGAGAGAGTCACGTAGTAAGATGTTTCATCCAATGTACGCTTCAAGACCGCACATTGAGCATCCTGACGCACCACTTCCGTTGCATGCTTGTCATTGGCCTTCCAATCGCAAGCATCGTCTGAATGTTGGCCGGTAGGATAAGGGAAACGAAGATTAATGCCCGAACGGGCCTCATCCACAACCTTTGCCGAAATCATATCTAAAGTGGGATGGCACACCGTCTGTACCTCGTAGTCAACACCATTCAGTGTAAAATTGCTACTTACTGTTCCCTTCCACATATCAAGGCTTTGACGCACATCAGTCAAGTCTTCTACCTCCACACTATCTCCCAATTCCAAACCAACGACACCCAAATGCAGACGATGTGGATTCATCCGCAACCAGTTGGAAGCATCTTGCTGACGCCCTGCCTCTTTGAACTGGCAAGCATAAAGTTCCTTGTGCCCACGGCCGAAATCAAACTCTTTCAACGCATCTTCCGGCTGAAAGTTTTGAGGATTTGGGAAACTATGCCACCCCCACTGGCTCTGTGTTCCTAAAGGCACACCTTTGGAATAGCGTTCAGGGAAAGTCTGCAAACCCGTCACGTCTACCGTAAAGGCAAACTCCCCATTACCCACAGACAATGAAGCCAATGAATCGAACGCAGAAACCTGTGGATTGTTTCGCGCCACCAACGCCTCGCGATCAATAGGCTCCTGCCTTTCAACACCGCAAGCCGCCAAGGTGCATATCAGAATCAAATAAAAAAACTTTTTCATGGTATCCAATACAAATCTAAATAACAAATGATACTTTTAGCACTCCTAAAACATAGAGATACGGACAGGAAAACACCCTTTTCCTAAAAAGGAAAGGCCGCACTCCCTATCCATACAAAATTGCCCGAAAAGGAAGTACAGCCTTCGCATCGCTCCATAACCCTAAAATGGAGGCAACACAACATGCAAATTATCAATAAGCCTGACGATAAAGAGCTTCAATATCTTCAATGGAAGTAGGACGAGGATTACCACCCGTACAAACATCGTTGAAGGCGTCGATAGCCAACTGATGCAGGTCTTCCTCGCGAACACCAATCTCGTGCAGCTTCTGAGGAATACCGATGCTCAATGACAACTGACGAACAGCATCAACGGCCGCACGCACACCTTCAGCCTCGCTCATGCCTTCCGTATTGACACCCATAGCCTTGGCTATCTGAAGATACTTGGGAGCAGCTGGAGAATTGGCATTATACTCCATGACATAGGGAAGCAGGAGGGCATTGGCCACGCCATGCGGCGTATCATAGTGGGCACCCAACGGATGAGCCATCGAGTGTACGATGCCCAAGCCTACGTTACTGAAGCCCATACCAGCGATGTATTGAGCTTGCGACATAGCTTCGCGCGCAACAGTATCGTTACCATTGTCTACGGCTGCCTTCAAGTTGGCAGCAATCATTTCGATAGCTTTCAGTTCGAACATATCGGACATAACCCAAGCACCAGGCGTGATGAAGCTTTCAATAGCGTGGGTCAAAGCATCCATACCCGTAGCGGCGGTCAGCCCTTTCGGCATGGAGTACATCAGTTCGGGGTCAACGATGGCTACCGAGGGAATGTCGTTCGGATCGACACAAACCATCTTCTTCTTGGCATCCTCGTCGATGATAACGTAGTTGATGGTCACCTCGGCCGCCGTACCAGCAGTGGTAGGCAAGGCAAAGGTAGGAACTGCCTTCTGACGGGTGTTGGCCACGCCTTCCAAGGATTTCACATCGGCAAAATCGGGATTGTTCACTACGATACCGATACCCTTTGCCGTGTCGATGGAAGAACCGCCTCCCAAAGCCACGATGAAATCGGCCCCCGATGCCTTGAAGGCCTCTACACCATGTTGTACGTTGGCAATGGTCGGATTGGCCTTTACGTCGCTGAACAGTTCGTAAGGGATATTATTCTTTTCGAAAACTTCGATTACCTTGTCGGCTACATGGAAACGGATCAGATCTTTGTCGGTTACGAAGAAGGCTTTCTTGAAACCTCTGCGGGCAGCCTCAACGGCAATGTTCTCACGACATCCTGCACCGAAATAGGATGTCTCGTTCAATATCATTCTATACATAATACTTGCTTTATTTAGGTAAGTTAAACGCTACAGACATCTCCTTCATCTGCTCCTGGCTCATGCCGTCGGGCTCGAAGCCCATGTTCTTAGCGGCGATATAAATCAGGGCGGACTTGTTCAGTACATCGATCTGGTCGAAAGCAGCCATGACATCAACATCGACCGCAAACACGCCATGCTTTTCCCACATAACGACGTCATAGTCGTCGAGTTCGCGAATAGTGGCTTCGGCCAATTCTACTGAGCTGGGCAATTTATAAGGAATGATACCCAAACCACGCGGACAGAAAGCTTTTGTCTCAGGGATCATGCTCCACAACAAATTGCTGGCAACGTCTTTTTCCAAGAATTTCTTGTTGTGCGACATGGCCACCAACTCGATAGGATGTGTATGAACAGATGCCTTATAGGGAAGGCCTTTTGAAATCAAATAATTGTGTACACTCAAGTGAGAAGGAAGCTCGGAAGTGGGCATCACAGGGCTGTCTGCAATGATCACATAGCTGGCGCAATCATCGAGAATGCGGATGATAGAGCCATTCTCCATCGGACGGCGTGCCAAGTCGCGCATACGCTTCTGGGTACCCTTGCAATAGAAATAGCATCCTTTCAAGTGAGGGAGCACGGCTCCTATCGGTTTCACTTCGCTAATGGCAGGCATCGCCTTGATGGCGTCGTCCACATATTCGGTCACATTTACTGTAATGTTACCACCATTGCGTTCGGCCCAACCTTTTTGCCACAAATAGCCAGCCACTTCGGCTACCTTTTCTACTTCGGCTGCCAGAGCCGGACGATTGTTCAAAATTGATTCCATAAATACTCTTTCTAAACTACAAATTTACAATAATTCAAGACTGCGCCATGGCCACTACTACGATAGAAGCGACCAATACAACCAAGCCTATGACGAGCACCGAGATGGTACGTGCCCCACATCCTTTCCATTCTTTCAACAAGATACCCCATACGTTACTGAACGTGACGTTCAACGACATCAGGATACTCCACGAGAAAGCGAGCAGGACAGGACTTTCGGTCAGAAAACTTTTTCCCATCTCTAGGCCGAAGAATTGCGAATACCACAAAACGCCTGCCAAGGCGCAGAACAACAGGTTGTTTACAAAGATACTACTTTTCACTGAAAAATAGTCCTTGCCAGTCTTGTTCTTTATATTTTGTTGAATACAATAAGCAGCATTGGTGCAAAAGCCTCCCAAAGTCACCAGAAAAATGACGGGCAGGCCTGCATACAAAGGCTCTACTCCACCAGCCAAAGCCGCTTCTTTGATAGGTGTACCAGCATCGAGGCCCAAGGCAAAACAAGCGCTCATCACACCAGCCAGCAAGGCTACCAGCAGACCTTTGGTCAACGCAAAGTCCTTGACCGCAGCCTTCTTCTCTTCTTCCGTCATGTTTTTCGAACGAAGACTACCTGCATAGCCGATCGTGGCAATACCCGCCAACGTGATGCACACTCCAATAAGCAACATCAGGCCATCACCATGCAGGAGGTCTTTACCTGCAAACAAAGCAGGGAACAATGTACCAAAAGCCGCACAAGTACCCAAAGAAATGCTTTGTCCCAAAGCGACCCCCAAATATCGCATGCTCAACCCAAACGTCAATCCACCTACGCCCCAAAGTATTCCATAGACAATGGCAGGAAGTGCACCACCCGAGCTCCACAGGTCGAGCAAGTTTCCTCCGTCAGGTATGCCTAGGAAAGCCCCCAACAAAGGGAAAACCAACCAGGCAAAAACGCCCTGAACCAACCAAAAGCTCTCCCAAGACCACTCCTTCACTTTATTGATGGGCACATACGAACTGCTCTGTCCGAAGCTGCCAATCGCTATAATCAACAATCCTATCAGTGTATTCATGCTATTTATTCTTTTGCATACAGCAGAAAGGGACAAGCGCCTCCCGACACTTGTCCCGTCCTACGATGTATATTAATTACGTTTGGAAGTAACCTCCGCTTCATATTTCTCAACTTCTGCGATGAACTCCTCGCCCACAGGCACATTGTTCTTCAAGCAGAACATATCCCAAACGGCATTCCAAGGCAACGACTTGGCTTCTTCCAACAGAGCCAGACGTTCAAATCCCTGGTCGTTAGCTTCATACTTGCGCAATGTATCCAACGGTTCCAACAGGGCTTGGAGCATACATTTCTGTGTAGCACGGCTACCGATGACATAAGCACCAATGCGGTTGATGCTCGCATCAAAGTAATCCAAACCAATGTGTACACGATCCAACGCATCGCAACGTACGATTTCCTTGCACAAATCCAATGTATCATCATTCATGATGGTTACGTGGTCGCTATCCCAACGTACAGGACGGCTAACGTGAAGCATCACTTCAGGGATAAATAGAAGCAAAGAAGACAACTTGTCGGCTACGCTTTCAGTCGGATGGAAATGACCGGTATCCAATGTCACAATCTTGTTGTGGCTTGCACCATAAGCAGTATAGAAATCGCTTGAACCCACAGTATAGCTTTCCAGTCCAATACCAAATACTTTAGATTCTACACAATCCTTCATATTCTTGTACTCAGTGGCAAAAATTTCATCCAACGAGTTCTTCAGGATTTCACGATACTTCATGCGATTGACGGTGATGTCTTTGCTACCATCGTGTATCCACAGGTTCATGATACAAGGATCGCCCTGGCGCTTACCCATTTCTTCGGCAATGGCACGACAACGCTTGGTGTGCTCAATCCAGAAGTCACGAATAGACTTGTCAGGATTGGAGAGAGACAAGCTACCACTTTTCGGATGTGAGAAGGAAGTAGAGTTGAAGTCGAGCTTCATATTATGCTCGGCTGCCCATTGCATCCAGCTTTCAAAATGCTTGGGTTCTACCTGATCACGATCTACAAACTGGCCGCCAAAATCGCCATAGATTTCATGCAAATTCAAACGATGGTTACCAGGAATATAGCTGGCAGCCTTCAGCACATCCTGACGAAGTTCTTCAATGTTGCGCGCTTTGCCAGGATAGTTACCGGTAGCCTGAATGCCACCTGTCAATTCGCCAGCCGACTCAAAGCCTGTCACATCATCAGCCTGCCAGCAATGCAGGGAGAGTTGTACTTTCTGCAAGGCATCCATCGCCTTGTCTGTATCCATACCGATGGCCGCATAACGTTCTTTGGCCACTTCATAAGCCTTTACAATCAGTTCTTCTTTCATGGTTTTATCTTATTTTATTATGGTTATAATTATCGTACAATACGTTTGAATTGAGCATAAGCTTCACTCCACACGGCATCGTCTTGAGGCTGGAAAGTCTTCAAAGGAATGGATGCCGCTACCAGCTTACGCATGGAAGGAACGTCCTGAGCCTTGCCTGCCGAAATGGCCTGCAACATGATGTTTCCGATGGCGGTAGCCTCTGACGGGCCTGCTACTACGGGGATACCCACGGCATTGGCCGTCCATTGGTTCAACAAATCGTTGCGGCTTCCTCCACCTATCACATGCAATGTATCTATCGGGCGGGAAAACAAGGCACGCAAATCATCGAGAACCTGACGATAACGCAATGAAAGGCTCTCGAAAATACAACGTACAATCTGACCACGGGTTTCAGGTACTGGCTGGCCGGTAGACTTGCAATAGTCTTTGATAGCCTGCTCCATATCCGACGGATTGGCAAACGAAGCATCATCTGGATAAATCAAGCTACGGAAAGCTTCACAAGCATTCGCTTCAGCTATCAGCTCGGGATAAGAAGTCTCGCCCCATTGCAGACGGCAACGCTCGAGTAGCCACATGCCACAAATATTCTTCAGGAAACGGATGGTGCCTTCCACACCACCTTCATTGGTGTAATTCAATGCTTCTGTCTCAGGAGTTATAATAGGCGCATCCGCCTCTATACCCATCAACGACCAGGTACCGCTACTCAGGTAAGCAAAATGGCTACTCTGGGCAGGAACGGCGGCAACGGCAGAAGCCGTGTCATGTCCAGCTACGGCAATCACTGGAATAGCACCCAAACCAGTCATGCGCTGTACTTCAGCCGAAAGTTCACCCACCTTCTCGCCTGGATAGACAAAGCGTCCAAAATGGGACTCCGTAAGACCTACAGCCTGCAATAATTCACTTTCCAATTTGCGTGTTGAAGCATTGACCAGTTGAGCTGTAGTCGCAATGGTATATTCGGTCACCATCTCGCCCGTCAACAAATAGCTCAAGGCATCGGGGGTAAAAAGTATTTTCTCAGCGGCAGCTAACGCACTATCACCCGCACGTCGCATCGCATCCAGCTGGAAAAGAGAATTAAAATTCATCACCTGAATACCCGTCAATTCATAGACATGCTTCCGAGGTATGCGCGAGAAGAAAGCTTCTGGTGCACCTTCTGTATGTGGGTCGCGATAAGAATAAGGCTGGCGCAAGAGATGCCCGTCCTTACCTACGCATACGAAATCCACCCCCCACGTATCAATACCAATAGAAACGATTTCTACATTTTCCTTGCGAGATGCCAATTTCAGACCTTCAATGATATTGCGATAAAGTTCATAAATATCCCAATAGAAATGTCCGTTTACTTCAATCAGATGGTTAGGGAAACGATTGACTTCTTTCATTTCTAAACCATTCGAAGTAAAACTTCCCAAAATAGTACGACCGCTGGTTGCTCCCAAATCAACCGCGAAAAAACATTGTTTCATGGTCATTAGTTATATATTTTTATTGATGATACAAAAGTAACCGTTTATACTTCAACAAGTGATGTCTATTTTGATACTAAATCTGTTATATTTGACAATCACCTTTTTTCAAAATAAACGAAGAATAAACAAATCACCTGCTAAATTCATTCTTCCAAATTCTTCATCGGTATCAGCGAGACAGGCCCCAACAAGCCACTCGGCATAGGATCCCAACCTGCATAATTCCCTTCTTTATAGCCCAATGCCGCAATATTGATATCCTTAAAAATACGCCATTCAACTCCACGTTTATCCATATCAGCTATACGGTTAGCAGGCAAGTTCGTCACTTCAATTTCCAGTACATTCTCACCCGCACGCAGGTATTTGCCCACCTCGCAACGATAGGGGACAGCCCATAATGTAGCTACTTCGACACCATTGATACGAACACGTGCACTCTCGCGGACATCTCCCAACGAAAGTATCCATCCAGAAGCATTCTCAGGTGCATCCAGCTTAAAGCTCTTAGTATAGCAAGCAGTACCCATTGTCGTACGCGCACCTTCAAAATCTAAATCAGTCCAAGAACCTAACGCAACCTCATCAGGTACATCACTTACCGTCGGCATACTCTGTACAAAACGGAATTTCCATTCACCATCCAAACGGATTTGATCCTGCATCGGAGTAGTATACGTCCATGCCTGTACTTGTACATCATCTTTCGTAAACGTTTTTAATATCAACGATTCACCCGACCGCATCTGCATAAATACTTCCGTTCTTCCGTCCTTTTGACGCAGGCGAGCCTTTCCCGAAGTACCATCCATCGGATTATAAAAAATCGCCGACCGAGCCTCTACTGCCAAGGGTATCCAGGCTTCTGTATCCCTATCTGTCAAAGCAGCTATAAAATAATGATAACCTTCGGCATGGCTCCTGCGAATACAACTCAATCCATATTGAGTTTTCATCACCTCAGGAACAGCAGAGGTTTGCGCCAAAGTCTGTGCATAATCTTTGCCAAACAAGATATGTGCACCACCCGCTTGCTTCATAGATTGCATTTTTTTCCAAACGGCTTTAAAAGCGCTTCTACGACTCTCCAAATCCCCAAATCCAGGCACATCTTCAGGATACTGATCCAAAAAAACAATAGTAGCCCCCTCGTTAGCCAGCTGGCAAAGCTTTTCAAGCACATCTGCCGGCATCAGACGAACCCCAGGCACCACTAAAGCCTTGTATTTAGCCCCCCCCGAAGTTTCTAGCTTACCATCACGGAAGCACAAGGTACGTACAAATGCATCTGATATATAATCCATATCATAGCCGGCATCATTGATGCGATGTACTGCCTCGATAAATCGGGGAGCTCTTTCGGCCATTTTATGAATATCAAACATTAAAAGACGTCCATTTTGTTCCTGCCACATGTCGTACACGGGCAAATATACTAAGAAATCGTTGTCCGGCTTGCCCATCTGCAAGAAACTTTGGCAACGAGTAATGTACTGAAAGAAAGCTGGTGCGTCACGCCAGATACTATTCGTCGGACTCATGTCGACCGTCGCATAGAATTTCCATCCCGGCCAGGCAGCATCGGCAGGAGAATAAGTAGTACCATGGAAATAAGCATGGTTGACACCCGAAACAAACATCAGGTCGATATCTGGCTTACACTGAGATAAGGAGGTACGAAAATGTTCCGTCAGCCACGTAAATGTTTCAGAAGAAGTATAAGGTTTTCCCGCAATATGTGCCGCCGAGGAAGCATATTTCAGCATGGATAGATCTGAGTCATTCGGACGAGTCAACGAGTCCTTACGCAGACCCTTAATACCAAAATCAGAAAGGCCGAATCCTTCACACTCAGGAATATCAACCGTCGCATACAGATCAATCAAGTTGCCAGGAGAACCATGTGCCTGGTTACGCGTCTTTGCTCCATGTCGATGAGCCCACTCCGTCCACTGGCGCGTAAAATTTTCCTGGAGCATTTCAGCCAATGTTTCACGATAGTCGGATACAATGCGGCGTGCCACATCCGTCCGCCCCTCCTCCGACAGGAACTCAGGCAGATATTCTTCCAATTTATACCCACGCCGCGACAAAAACTCGTCGAATAGTCCTTTCGTCCAATCAGCTCCATAAACTTCATAAGAATCATTAAAGAAGTTATGAGGGTAAGAGCTATTCCCCTGCATGCCTCCAAAAGCCTTATCAAAACGGCCTAAATAACGTTCAACAGCCTCATGCGAAAAGTGATTCATCACATATCCTTCCCCGCCAGGAGCAGCCCGCTTCACCTTTTGGAATGTTTTACCACAAAATGCGGCAATCAGTCGCCAGTTTCCTTTTGGAGCCTTCCAGTCCAACCGGCCTTCGTGTACCTTATCGGTCAAATCCAAACATTTTCCATCCTCAGAAAAGGCCATCAGTCTCTCCAGTACTGCATAAGGTTTCTGTTTGCTATCCGTAGTCTCCACCTTCTGCTTCAGGCGCTCCCCTTTCTTCAACTGATATTCTTCGATAAGTAGACGACAGGCGGCATCCTCAATAGTCACTTCTGGTCCTCCAAACGGCCAACCTGTACCCGTATTCATATCCATCTGCATACCCAACCTAGCAGCTTCACTTTCTGCATGTCCCAACATTTCCATCCACTGAGGAGAAAGAAATGAAATATCACGTGCCTCGTTTCCTTTAACACCATAAATGGGAGTTATTTCCATTGTACCCATACCAGCGGCAGCATATTCTTCCAAACTGCGGGTAAGATTCGCCTTATCAACGGCGCTTCCCATCCACCACCAACGAGCGCCCGGCTTAGCCTCAACCGACATTTCCGGCCATGCGATATCTTGGGCGCTTAACAATCCGCATGCGCCCAAAGCCAGTACACAAGTCATCAATCGTTTATTCATAATATTCACAGGTTTTGTATTGGTAAATAAATCAGATTCATTTTTCCATATGACAAAAATACACAACTTTCTCCAAAACTCCTCTCTTTATTTTGGCTGTAATCTTATTGATTTTGCCACTTAGCAATGCCAAGTTATCTTTTAAAGTATATATATGAAGAATTAGGCTCTAAAAAAATGCTCATTTTTGCATATTCTTTCAAATATATTCTCTAATTTTGCGCCCAGTTAGAATAAACATGCAAAAAGATGAAGAAGAAAGCCAATCGGTTAGACGCCATCAAGATGATCATTTCGAGTAAGGAAATCGGCTCGCAGGAAGAGCTGCTCCAAGCCTTGGGGCAGGAAGGATTCGAACTGACGCAAGCCACCCTTTCGCGCGACTTGAAGCAGCTAAAGGTAGCCAAGGCGGCCAATACAAATGGGAAATATGTATACGTACTCCCCAATGACATCATGTATAAGCGCCACAACCACCAAAGCGCAAGCGAAATGCTTATGTCTAGCGGCTTCGTGTCGTTGCAATTCTCGCATAACATTGCTGTCATCCGTACCCGCCCCGGCTATGCCAGCAGCATCGCTTACGATATTGATAACCGCGAATGCCCCCACATCCTCGGAACCATTGCCGGCGACGACACCATCATGCTAGTACTGGCCGAAGAAACCTCACATAATGACGTGCGCACTTTCCTCTCCGAAATCATACCGAATATTTAAACAAAACAATAAGATAGAAATGGATTCTAAACAAATTGATGTGATGGTGGCAGACGCCTCACATGAAGTTTATGTGGATACAATTCTCGACACCATAAGGGAAGCCGCCAAGAAACGCGGCACAGGAATTGCCGAGCGCACACACGAATATGTAGCCACCAAAATGAAAGAGGGGAAAGCCATTATTGCCCTTTGTGGCAACGAGTTTGCTGGCTTCACCTACATCGAAAGTTGGGGCAACAAGCAATACGTAGCTACTTCTGGCTTGATTGTCCATCCCAAATATCAGGGTATCGGACTAGCCAAGCGTATCAAACAGGCCTCCTTCCGCCTGGCACGCCTCCGCTGGCCGTGGGCCAAGATATTCAGCCTTACCAGCGGCGCGGCCGTCATGAAGATGAACACCGAACTGGGCTATGTACCCGTCACTTTCAACGAGCTGACCGACGACGAGGCTTTCTGGAAAGGATGTGAAGGTTGCATCAACCACGACATCCTGGTGGCCAAGAACCGCAAGTTCTGTATCTGCACGGCCATGCTCTATGACCCTGCCCTGCACGAGGAGGATAAAATCTAAGAAGAAATGAATAAATAAACACATATTGAACAATGGAAGCAAAGAAGAAAAAAGTAGTGGTCGCTTTCAGCGGCGGATTGGATACCTCGTTCACCGTGATGTATCTGGCCAAGGAGAAAGGTTATGAAGTATATGCAGCCTGTGCCAACACGGGCGGATTCAGCGCCGAGCAGCTGAAAACCAACGAAGAGAATGCCTACAAGCTGGGTGCCGTGAAGTATGTCACCCTCGACGTAACGCAGGAATACTACGAAAAGAGCCTGAAATACATGGTTTATGGCAACGTGTTGCGCAACGGTACCTACCCCATCTCCGTCAGCTCCGAACGTATCTTCCAGGCACTGGCCATCGCCCGCTACGCCAACGAGATAGGCGCCGATGCCATTGCCCACGGCTCTACGGGTGCCGGCAACGACCAGGTGCGCTTCGACATGACCTTCCTCGTCATGGCTCCGGGTGTGGAAATCATCACCCTGACCCGCGACATGGCCTTGAGCCGTCAGGAAGAAATCGACTACCTGAACAAGCACGGCTTTGCCGCCGACTTTGCCAAACTGAAATATTCCTATAACGTAGGTATCTGGGGCACGAGCATTTGCGGAGGCGAAATCCTCGACTCGGCACAGGGTCTACCAGAGAGTGCCTACCTGAAGCATTGCACCAAGGAAGGCTCCGAGCAGCTGCTCCTCACCTTCGAGAAGGGTGAACTGAAGGCCGTGAACGGCGAACGCTTCGACGACCCCATCAAGGCCATCCAGAAGGTTGAAGAAATCGGTGCGGCCTATGGCATCGGACGCGACATGCACGTGGGCGACACCATCATCGGCATCAAGGGCCGCGTGGGCTTCGAAGCCGCCGCCCCCATGCTGATTATCGGCGCACACCGCTTCCTCGAGAAATACACCCTGAGCAAATGGCAGCAGTACTGGAAGGACCAGGTGGCCAACTGGTATGGCATGTTCCTCCACGAAAGCCAGTACCTGGAGCCCGTGATGCGCGACATCGAAGCCATGCTGACCGAGAGCCAGCGCAATGTGAACGGTACCGCCATCCTCGAACTCCGTCCGCTGGGCTTCCACACCGTAGGCGTGGAGAGCGCCGACGACCTGGTAAAGAACAAGTTCGGCGAATATGGCGAGATGCAGAAGGGCTGGACGGCCGAAGACGCCAAGGGCTTCATCAAAGTTTCGTCCACTCCGCTCCGTGCCTACTACGCTACGCACAAGGATGAACTGAACAACATCTGATTTTTCCGCCATGGAAGCAGAAAAGAAACTCAGACGCCCGCGCACCGGCCGCATGCTGGCCGGTGTATGCGCCGGCATCGCAAACTACTTTGCACTCGACCCCACCGTCATCCGCGTTGTCTACACGCTCGCGACCGTATTCACCGCCTTCTCGGGTGTCATCATCTACTTTCTGCTGATGCTGATTATCCCCGAAGAGGAAAACCGTTACTTTCAAGATTAAAACAGACAGATATTACATATTATGATTAAAGTAGGAATTATCGGCGGAGCCGGCTACACGGCAGGCGAACTCATCCGCCTGTTGCTGAACCATCCGGAGGCGGAAATCGTCTTCGTCAACAGCTCGAGCAACGCCGGCAACAAGATAACCGACGTGCACGAAGGTCTCTACGGCGAAACCGACCTGACCTTCACTGACCAGCTCCCGCTAGACGACATCGACGTGCTCTTCTTCTGCACCGCCCATGGCGACACGCGCAAGTTCCTGGAGAGCCACAACGTGCCCGAAGACCTGAAAATCATCGACCTCTCGATGGACTACCGCCTCAAGAGCGACGACCACGACTTCATCTACGGCCTTCCCGAGCTGAACCGTCGCGCCACCTGCACGGCCAAGCACGTAGCCAACCCCGGCTGCTTCGCTACCTGCATCCAGCTGGGCCTGCTTCCCCTGGCCAAAAACCTGATGCTAAACGACGACATTATGGTAAACGCCATCACGGGCAGCACGGGCGCAGGCGTCAAGCCGGGTGCTACAAGTCACTTCAGCTGGCGTAACAATAACCTGAGTGTCTACAAGGCTTTCGAACACCAACACGTGCCCGAAATCAAGCAGTCGCTCCGCCAGCTCCAGAACAGCTTCGACTCCGAAATCGACTTCATCCCCTATCGTGGTGACTTCGCCCGCGGCATCTTCGCCACCATCGTCGTGAAGACCAAGGTAGCTCTCGAGGAAATCCGCCGCATGTACGAAGAATACTATGCCAAGGATTCCTTCACGCACATCGTCGACAAGAACATCGATCTGAAGCAGGTGATCAACACCAACAAGTGCCTCATCCACCTGGAGAAGCACGGCGACAAGCTGCTCATCATCTCATGCATCGACAACCTGCTGAAGGGTGCCAGCGGCCAGGCCGTCCACAACATGAACCTGATGTTCAACCTCGAAGAGACGGTAGGACTGAGGCTGAAGCCGAGTGCGTTTTAATGAAGAATAAAGAACGAAGAATGAAGAATTCACGCAACAGGAAGGATTCGTTACTGCATGCCAAGAGTTACGCTTTTGCATTGAGGGTAATCGGCATGAACAGGTACTTGAGAGAGCAGGAACAAGAATTCATGCTGAGTAAGCAAGTTCTTCGTTCGGGTACGGCCATCGGCGCACTGGTCCGTGAATCGGAGTTTGCCCAAAGCCAAGCCGACTTCATTAACAAACTGAGCGTAGCGTTGAAAGAAGCAAACGAGACGGATTATTGGCTCAATCTGCTTCACGATTCGCAATACATAAACGACAATTCGTTCGAAAGCATGGAAAACGATTGTGGCGAACTCATCGCCCTACGCATTTCCTCCATCCGAACAGTAAAAAATAACCAGAAAAAGAGTGAGGAATAAACTCAGAAATTCTTCATTCTTAATTCTTAATTCTTAATTCTTCATTTAAAATATGAACTTATTCGATGTATATCCTTTGTTCGACATCAACATCATCAAAGGGAAAGGCTGCCACGTGTGGGACGAGAACGGTACGGAGTACCTCGACCTCTACGGCGGCCATGCCGTCATCTCCATCGGCCACGCCCATCCGCACTACGTGGAGATGATCAGCCACCAGGTAGCCACCCTGGGCTTCTACTCCAACTCCGTCATCAACAAGCTCCAACAGCAGGTGGCCGAACGCCTGGGCAAGGCCAGCGGCTACGAGGACTACTCGCTATTCCTCATCAACAGCGGTGCCGAAGCCAACGAAAACGCCCTGAAGCTGGCCTCCTTCCACAACGGACGCACACGGGTGGTGTCCTTCGCCAAGGCCTTCCACGGCCGTACGTCACTGGCCGTCGAAGTGACCAACAATCCCAAAATCATCGCCCCCATCAACGATTGCGGCCACGTCACCTACCTGCCGCTCAACGACACGGCCGCCATGCAGGCCGAGCTGGCCAAGGGTGATGTCTGCGCCGTCATCATCGAAGGCATCCAGGGCGTAGGCGGCATCCAGCTACCCACCGACGAATTCATGCACGCCCTCCGTCAGGCCTGTACGGAGACGGGCACCGTGCTAATCCTCGACGAGATACAGAGCGGCTACGGACGTAGCGGCAAGTTCTTCTCCCACCAGCACCAGGGCATCCGTCCCGACATCATCACCGTAGCCAAGGGCATCGGCAACGGCTTCCCCATGGCCGGCGTGCTCATCAGCCCCATGTTCACACCCGTCTACGGCCAGCTGGGCACCACCTTCGGAGGCAACCACCTGGCCTGCTCCGCCGCCCTGGCCGTGCTCGATGTCATGGAGCAGGAACACCTGGTGGAGAATGCCGCCCGTGTAGGTACCTACCTGCTGGATGAGCTGAAGAAATTGCCCCAAATCAAGGACGTACGCGGCCGCGGCCTGATGATCGGCCTCGAGTTCGACGAACCCATCAAAGACCTGCGCCTGCGCCTGCTCAAGGAGCAGCACGTCTTTACGGGCGTGAGCGGCACCAACGTCATCCGTCTCCTGCCGCCTCTCTGCCTGTCCATGGACGAGGCCAGCCTCTTCCTCGAGCGGTTCAAGAAAGTGCTAGGCTGATACCCTTTTATCCATCTTCCCTTTCGGCGTGAATAGCATAAGCATCTTCGGACACTTATGTTTTCCACGCCGAAATCTTTTCATACCGGTCTAATTTTTCTGTCGACAACAAAAAGCAAGGTTCCCGTTGCATTTTTCTGGCAAGGTGTACAAATTTCTTTCCAAAACTTATTAACTTTGCCAGAAATCAATCTTTATCTAAAACAAACGCTTATGAGAACAGCCATCATCGGAGCAGGAAACATGGGCGGAGCCATCGCCCGCGGACTGGCAAAAGGCACCATTATCCCTGCCTCAGAGATTATCGTTTCGAACCCCACGCAAGACAAACTCGACGTTCTGAAAGCCGAAATTCCCGACATACAGGTAACCTCAAGCAACCGGAAGGCAGCAAAAGACGCCGATCTCATCATTCTGGCCGTAAAACCCTGGCTGGTAAACGATGTACTTAGCGAAATAAAGCCGAAAGCTCCACAAATGCTGATATCCATTGCCGCCGGCATCAACTTGGGCGAACTGTGGAACATGCTGAATTGTCAGCCACTTCCCCTTTTTCGTGTGATTCCCAACACCGGTATCAGCGAGATGCAAAGCATGACGCTCATTACCAGCGCCTACGCCACCTCTGAACAAGCCAAACAGGTACTGGATATTTTCAACGAAATGGGGCTTGCCATACTCCTACCCGAAGAGAAATTTGCCGCCGCCACGTCTATGACCTCCTGCGGCATTGCCTATGCACTGAAGTACATCCAGGCTGCCATGCAAGCCGGTGTGGAGCTTGGCATCCGTCCCACAGACGGCATGAAAATGGTAGCCCAGTCTCTCAAAGGTGCCGCTGAGCTCATCCTCAACAACGATACGCACCCTGCCCTCGAAATAGACAAAGTGTGTACCCCCGGCGGACTCACCATCAAAGGTATCAACAGCCTGGAGCACGACGGATTCACATCGGCCATTATCAATGCAATAAAAGCAAGTACCACTTAACCATTTATCATTCTAATCACTAAATAACAGTATGGACGAACAGATTAAACAAATAGCCGAGCGCCTGCGCGGATTGCGCGACGCCATGGAACTGACTCCCAACGACATTGCCAACGAATGCGGCATCGACAAGGACGAATACGAACGCGCCGAATCGGGCGAACACGACATCTCCGTGAGCATGCTCCAGCAGATAGCACGCCACTACAACATCGCCCTCGACGCGCTGATGTTCGGCGAAGAACCCAAGATGAGCACCTACTTCCTGACGCGTGCCGGCAAGGGCATCAGCGTGGAGCGCACCAAGGCCTACAAGTACCAGTCGCTGGCTGCCGGATTCAAGGACCGCAAGGCCGACCCCTTCATCGTGACCGTAGAGCCCAACGACCGCCCCATGCACTACAACACGCATGCCGGACAGGAATTCAACCTCGTCATCGAAGGCACCCTGCTCCTGAGCATCGGCGGCAAGGAACTCACCCTGACCCCAGGCGACAGCATCTACTTCAACTCCAGCCTGCCCCACGGCATGAAGGCCCTCGACGGCAAGACCGTGCGCTTCCTGGCAATCATCATGTAAAATTAGCACAACTATGATAGAAAGATTTCTCCAACAAACCACATTTACTTCCCAACAGGATTTTATAGATAACCTAAAGATAAACGTACCCGACAACTTCAACTTCGGCTACGACGTCGTGGACGCTTGGGCCGCCGAGCAACCCGACAAACCCGCCCTGCTCTGGACCAACGACAAGGGCGAGCACCGTCAGTTCAGCTTCGGCGACATGAAGCGCTATACCGACATGACGGCCAGCTACTTCCAGAGCCTCGGCATCGGCCGCGGCGACATGGTGATGCTCATCCTGAAGCGCCGCTACGAGTTCTGGTTCAGCATCGTGGCCCTCCACAAGCTGGGCGCCGTCGTCATCCCCGCCACCCACCTGTTGACGAAGAAGGACATCGTCTACCGTTGCAACGCCGCAGACATCAAGATGATTGTCTGCGCGGGCGAATCGGTCATCACCGACCACATCACCGCCGCCATGCCTGAGTCGCCCAGCGTGAAGCGCCTGGTCAGCGTAGGCCCCGAAGTGCCCGAAGGCTACGAAGACTTCCACAAGGGCATCGAGGCCGCCGCACCCTTCGTCAAGCCCGAACACCCCAATACGAACGACGACATCTCGCTGATGTACTTCACCAGCGGCACCACAGGCGAACCCAAGATGGTGGCCCACGACTTCACCTACCCGCTGGGACACATCGTCACGGGCTACATCTGGCACAACCTGAAACCCAACAGCCTCCACCTCACCATCGCCGACACTGGCTGGGGCAAGGCCGTGTGGGGCAAGCTCTACGGCCAGTGGATAGCCGGCGCCAACGTCTTCGTCTACGACCACGAGAAGTTCACCCCTGCCGACATCCTGCAAAAGATACAGGACTACCACGTCACCTCGCTCTGCGCGCCGCCCACCATCTTCCGCTTCCTCATCCACGAAGACCTCACGAAGTACGACCTGTCGCACCTCGAGTACTGCACCATCGCAGGCGAGGCACTGAACCCCGCCGTGTTCGACACCTTCAAGAAGCTCACGGGCATCCGTCTGATGGAAGGCTTCGGCCAAACCGAAACCACCCTGACCGTTGCCACCATGCCCTGGATGGAGCCGAAGCCCGGCAGCATGGGCCTGCCCAACCCGCAATACGACGTGGACCTCATCGACTCCGAAGGCCGTTCCGTCGAAGCCGGCGAGCAGGGACAGATCGTCATCCGCACCGACAAGGGCAAGCCCCTCGGCCTGTTCAAGGAATACTACCGCGCCCCTGAGCGTACCCGTGAAGCCTGGCACGACGGCATCTACTACACGGGCGACGTGGCGTGGAAAGACGAAGACGGCTACCTGTGGTTCGTGGGGCGTGCGGACGACGTCATCAAGAGTTCGGGCTACCGCATCGGCCCGTTCGAAGTGGAAAGTGCGCTGATGACCCATCCTGCCGTCGTAGAGTGTGCCATCACCGGCGTGCCCGACGAAATCCGCGGCCAGGTTGTCAAGGCCACCATTGTCCTCTCCAAGGCCTACAAGGACAAGGCAGGCGACGCCCTCATCAAGGAGCTTCAGAACCACGTGAAGCGCGTCACCGCCCCCTACAAGTATCCGCGTGTCATCGAGTTTGTGGACGAGTTGCCCAAGACCATCAGCGGCAAGATACGTCGCGTCGAAATCCGCAAGAACGACGAGAAACAATAAGCCGCGGGCTTACCCTTCATAGCCTCAGCCGAAACCTCTTTTCCTAACATCAGAAAAAGGGGTTTCGGCTTTTTCTATTTACTCAACATAACCATGAACTTGGCGTTTCTAAAGTAGATAGTTACGCGGCTAATGTAGGTAGTTAGCAGGCTAATGTAGGCAATTAAAACATTTGTGAAAGCAATTCCCTTTCCCATTCTACCTATATCAAACTATATTAGTGAAAGTTTCACGCCTTCACAAAATCATAATTCCCTGTAAATAAGAGCCATATAGTGAAACATAGACGGGAAAGACAAATTATAGCTGAAAATCAAAAACAGGTTGAAGTTCCTCCAAAAATTGTGCTGCATGAGCTCCGTCCATCTGT
Source organism: Caecibacteroides pullorum (assembly GCF_019239235.1). Taxonomy (GTDB): domain Bacteria; phylum Bacteroidota; class Bacteroidia; order Bacteroidales; family Bacteroidaceae; genus Bacteroides; species Bacteroides pullorum. The sequence goes on from NZ_JAAZTS010000005.1 coordinate 87,167, forward strand.
GTATGATGGAACTGGAATGAAACGGTCAAGTATTTCCTGAAGAAACGGTTTTTGATTCTTCCCCATATCAGGAATGGATTGTTGAATATACCGCTATACATACCAACAGCACCATCTATTTCATAATTTACAAGAGCAGAGGTCCCAATAACCATACTTTCAGTCAAATCATGATTTTGACATGTTTCAGCAACTTGACCAGTTAGCCGGATATAATCACTATTAAATTGATTCAGATCTTCTGAAAAAGGAATATCACAGGAACTTACTTCCCCTAATCTATTGGCAACAATCGTATTCACGGCAATTGTATCATATTGAATCAGCTTGTCGCCAACTGGAAGCATATAGAATTCCTTGATGTCGGAAGCAGCCTTGCCGATACACCAACACATCAGCATGTTTAGTTTTAGCCCTTTCTTTTTACTAATTCTTACAAGATTAGTCACATCAAGCGTCTTGAAAAATGTGACCATTGGCATAGGGGCCTGCATCCACATTTCGTATGCGTACGCACGTGTTGTTAAGGCGGGATTTATTTCTTTCATTTCTATGTGTCCTTTAAAATTAGGGCACAAAAATAATACGGGACTTTGATTATGGATAGAATAAAAGAGACATTATAATGGAGTGGTAAACAAATCGGAATATGGCTCACATATTTCTCTTAGTGATAAGGGAGTATACCCACTGAGCGTTCTAAATTCACGGATAAAATGTGACTGGTCCGAATAACCGCATTGATATGCTATCTGTGCCAGACTAAGACTTTCAGGTTGGTTTTGCATAAGCTTAAGAGATTTCTGAAATCGTACGATTCGTGCATACTCCTTCGGATTCATACCGACCATGGCAAGGAAAACCCGTTCAAACTGTTTCTTGCTTAGGCAAGCAATAGATGCAAGTTCAGAAATCCTAATATCAGGAGTAGAATACATCTGACGGATAACTGCCGTAATCCGGTCAATATCCAGTTCACGCTTTGATGTCGAATGGTTTCTTAATTGTGAAAGCAACCATTGTTCTATAAGATTTATACAGTAGTCATTATCTTCGCAATCCAAAACTCTCGCAGCAAGACCATTTAAAATCTTATTCTCCAGTCCATAACCCGACACTTCCCTATTATAGAATAGAGATGTGGGGACATTAAGAAAGGTGCTCATGGCATATGGATGAAATACAACTACAATCATTTCAATACTATCCTCAGCACTGATATGAGACGAAAAATTCACCTGCCCGCTAATAGTCAGTTTATCCTGTTTCGTGTTTAATTCTGGAATATATAAAGCCGACTTTTTATGAAATATAATCTGAGGGCAACCAATTGGGAAGGTGTAAGTCTCAATCGGTTGATTATTCTCAAATATCCAATAGTATCTGACATAATCCCTCAACTGCTGGCATGGTTTATAAAATTTGAATCCGCTTGTCATCTATAAACATGTTTGTTTTTCCTAAAAACAAGTACAAAGATACTATTATCGGAATATCTTTTGAAACACGCCAATAAATATTGAAGATATTTCCGTATTTTTGAAATCTAAAAAAGAATGGCATGGAATTATCAGACTGGTTCAAGGGATTCGAAAAAGGGATAAGCTGCCTGAACGAGGAACAGCGCGCCTCATTCTTTTCGGAATGCGGGAAAAATTGTGTGAAATGTGGAACACTGCAAATCTATCAGGAACTATATGAAAAAGCAAATGGTGATTTGGACACCTTCTTTTCAGAAGCAGACAAACTGCCCGGAGTGAAAAGTGAAATCATTGAAAAAGGTTCTGTGTATCATCTGCACTTTATGGAATGTACCTGCATGCTGCACCGGCAAGGATATGTTTCCACACCTTTACTTTGCGAGTGCTCCAAACAAAGCATTCTTTACGTCTTGCATTCATTATGGAAAGACAAGGCTTTTCAGGTAACAATCTGCGAATCCATTTTACGAGGTAGCCAACATTGCAAAATGCAAATTGAAACGACAGACAATGGAAATACATAATTTACTGGACATCAAATCAAGGGCAGAACTGCGTGAATGGTTAATACAGAACCACAAAACGGAGAAAGAATGCTGGGTAGTCGTGAAACGTGGTAGACCTACGGATGATAATACTTTCTGGTATATTGACGCTGTAGAAGAAGCCCTATGCTTCGGTTGGATAGATAGTACAACAAAGAAGATAGCAAATGAAATAACAGTTCAGAAACTTTGTCCCAGAAAACCACGAAGCAACTGGTCCGAACTCAACAAAGAGAGATGCCGCAGAATGGAACGATTAGGGCTAATGACTGATGCCGGAAGAGCCGTTCTACCGGATATGTCACCTAGTGGTTTTACCATCGACAAGGACCTCTTACAAAGGCTACACTCAGACCCAGTAGTATGGAACAACTTCTGCCAGTTCCCTGATTTATATAAGCGAATCAGAATTGACACCATTCAGATCAAAAGAAAACAACCTGAACTTTTTGAAAGCCGCCTGAATAAATTTATAGAAAACACGCGAAAAGGACTTCTCTATGGAGAATGGAATGATAATGGAAGATTATGGGCTCCATAACCATATCTCAACTTTGACAAACACTGGAATACATTCAATGATCTTCTTACCAAGTGCTTCGTCACCCTTTCATAAAGCACTACGTTACACCCTCATGAAGCACTACCTCACACCTTCATAAAGCACTGTGTTACACCCTCATGAAGCACTGTGTTAGAATCCCATGAAATGCTGTATTTCCTCAACTATAGGAAGTAGAATATAAATAAGAAAGTTCGAGAATAACTTGGTCTATGCTATGTTTTGTACATAAAGAAAAAACTCCTTGCAAGCTATTATCTTACAAGGAGTTACATAAAGCATATCGTACTCGAAGCGGGACTTGAACCCGCACAGCCGCAATGGCCAAGGGATTTTAAGTCCCTCGTGTCTACCGATTCCACCATTCGAGCATCCATTGGAGCGGAAAACGAGACTCGAACTCGCGACCCCAACCTTGGCAAGGTTGTGCTCTACCAACTGAGCTATTTCCGCAGAATCGTTTGAAAGAACGGGTGCAAAGATAAACAGTTTCAGCATTACAGCCAAACATTTGACACAAAAAAAGAAGGTCTTCTGCAAGAAAATTACCATTTGCAGAAAACCTCCTCGATATTGTCACTTCATAAAGGACGCACACGGGCACCCCTTTCAACCACGGCCTAGCAAACGTTTTTCAGCCTGCTCCATCGTGGAGAAGTTGAAGCCTTCAACAACTTGTTCCATCAGCCGGGCAATGCGGTCGTTGCACAGATTGCCGATGCTGCCTTCATGGGTGTGGTGCACTTCTTTGCGGGGAGTGAAGCGCCCGGCTTCGATGTCGAGTCCCACCTTCTTGTAGGCATCACGGAAGGGCATGCCCTCGCGCGCCAGGCGATTGACTTCTTCCACGCTGAAGATAAGCGAATAGCGGTCGTCGTCCAGAATATGGTCGTTCACCTTGATTTCGTTCATAATGTAGGTGGTCATCTGCAGGCAGTCCTTCAGTTCCTGGAAGGCGGGTAGGAAGACTTCCTTGATGATTTGCAGGTCGCGGAAGTACCCCGAGGGCAGGTTGTTGGCTATCATCATAATCTGCTGGGGCAGCGACTGAAGCTTGTTGCACTTGGCACGGGTCAGCTCGAAGACGTCGGGGTTCTTCTTGTGGGGCATGATGCTGGAGCCAGTGGTGCACTCGTCGGGCAGCTTGACGAAGCCGAAGTTCTGGCTATTGAACAGGCAGGCGTCAAATGCCAGCTTGGAGAGGGTACCAGCGATGGTGGCCAGGGCGAAGGCTACGTTACGCTCCATCTTACCGCGGCCCATCTGGGCGTAGACGACGTTGTAGTTCATCGAGTCGAAGCCCAGCAGGCGGGTGGTCATCGTACGGTCGAGGGGAAAGGACGAGCCATAGCCGGCGGCCGAACCGAGGGGGTTGCGGTTGCACATGCGGAAGGCGGCCTGCAGGAACATCATGTCGTCCACAAGGCTCTCGGCATAGGCGCCAAACCACAGGCCGAAGGACGAGGGCATGGCTATCTGCAGGTGGGTATAACCGGGCATGAGGACATCCTTGTAGCGGTCGCTCTGACGGATGAGCACGCCGAAGAGCTGCTCGACGGCCAGGGCGATGTCCTTGATCTGCTCGCGGGTGAAGAGCTTGAGGTCAAGCAGCACCTGGTCGTTGCGCGAACGACCGCTATGTATCTTCTTGCCTACGTCACCCAGCTTGCGGGTGAGCATGAGCTCTACCTGCGAATGGACGTCCTCGACGCCATCCTCAATGACGAACTCGCCCCGCTCGGCCAAGGCATAAATCTGCTTCAACTCGGCCAAGAGCTGCTCCAGTTCGTCTTTCTCAAGCAATCCGATACTCTGGAGCATGGTGATGTGGGCCATGGAGCCCAGCACGTCGTGCTTAGCCAGGTAGAGGTCCATTTCGCGATCGCGCCCCACGGTGAAGCGCTCGATATCCTTGTTTACTTGTACTGATTTCTCCCAAAGTTTCTGTGCCATGTCACTTTTCCTCCTCACAAAACGGTTAATATTGTATCAGGGCCAGCATGTCGGCCATTTTTTCCAGTCCCTCCTGCAAGGGCTTCTGCACCATGGCTTTCATGAAGGGGTTGAGCTCCATGCCGATGGTGAGCTTCATCTTGCACTCGGCCTCGCCCGTAGGCACAATCTGTATCCACAGGTTGAAGGGCAGCGGCGAGGTGGTGGTGCCGAACTTGATGCACTTCTCGGGTTCGCGTTCGACAATCTCCAGCGTAATGGTTCCAACGGGGGGCACTTCGACACTAAGGGTGTCTGCCGTGAACGACAGGTTCTTCACCTTGTCTTCGGGCAGGCGGTCCTTGACTTTCTCCAGATTGCTCAAATCGGACAATTTGCCGTAAACGGCACTTTGGGAGGCGGGAATTACCTTCACTCCACTCTCAAATTTCGTCATATATGTTCAGCTTAAATAAAGACAAAAAAGAACCCTTCGGGCAAAATTGCCCGAACAGTTCTTTCTTTAACTATCACCATAAAACAAGATTTCTTACTTTCCAGCATCCCAGTGCGCAGGATCTTTTCTCCATTCTTCCAGCGTAGGGATATCGCCATCTTCGATGTAGCCGGTACGCAAAGCGACTTCGAGCACAGCTTCATAGTTGGTCAGTGTAACCAAAGGCACTTTTGCTTCCTTGAAAGCCTTCTCGGAAATGGGGAAGCCATAAGTATAGGAAGCCACCATACCTATCACTTCGCAACCGTCACGACGAATAGCCTCAACAGCCTTCAAGCTACTGCCACCCGTCGAAATAAGGTCTTCTACGACAACGACCTTCATACCGGGACGAAGCTCGCCCTCGATCAAGTTCTCCAATCCGTGGTCCTTAGGAGTGGAGCGTACATATACAAACGGAAGGTTCAGCGCATCGGCCACCAAAGCACCTTGAGGAATGGCACCCGTAGCTACGCCGGCGATAGCGTCCACCTGTCCGAAACGTTCCAAAATGAGTCGTGTAATTTCAATCTTTACAAAATTGCGAAGAGAAGGATAAGAAAGGGTCTTGCGGTTATCACAATAGAAAGGCGATTTCCAACCTGAGGCCCAAGTGAAGGGGTTAGCAGGCTGTATCTTTACAGCTTTGATTTTCAGCAACTTCTCTGCAAACAATTTTTCTAAATTTCTCATAGCAAACTATTCTTATGATCAAATATGGTACAAAAATACAGAATCGGAATGAAAATAGAAACGAAAAGATACATATTTTTTTGTCTACCTATTCATTTTCTTCAGAAATGTCCATACAACGGCGTATATCGTCCATTGCAAACCCACGCCCTAAGGCAAAACGAACAAGTTTTCCTTCCAATTCTCGAGCATTGGCGGCACGCACCGTCTTCCGCTTGGCAGCCAGCAAGGACCGAAGCCCCAACAAATAATCGGATTCATCAATCACCTCGTCCAGCAAGGGTTCATAAACGTTCGGCGACAAATGTTTGGCCCTCAATGCCTGTCCGATTTTCACCTTTCCCCAACGGGCAAAAAGATACTTATCGCGAATGAAAGCACAACAGTATCTTTTCTCATCCAGAAAACGGTCTTTTTCCAAGGCTAAAACTATGCTTTCCCGTGCTTCACTGTCCAGCCCCCAACGAAACAACTTTTCTTCCACATCCGCCCGACAACGCTCTGCCACGGAGCAATAGGCAGAAAGACGCGCCAAGGCTTCCTTTGCATCTATTTCCTTGTTCATCATTATTTTTCAGCAATTACAAAACGATCATTTTGTGACAAATCCTTTTTTACACGAACCCTGACATACCCCATCGTACGAAGCATCTCTACCATCTCGCGGCCATAAGCCCGATTGATCTCAAAATAAAGCCGGCCGCCATCGGCCAACATGTCACGCCCCAAGACGGCAATGCGGCGATAGAAGCGCAAGGGATCATCGTCGGGCACAAACAGGGCAAGTGAGGGCTCCCACTGGAGCACATTCGGCTCCATATCTGCCTTTTCGGCCTCTGTGACATAGGGCGGATTGCTTACAATGACATCATACAGTCCTACCTCGTCCACCTGGCAAGCGAGCACGTCGCACTCCACGAAACGCACGTTCGCCTGAAGTTTGCGGGCATTAACACGCGCCACACTGAGGGCTTCGGGCGACACATCCCAAGCCGTTACCAAAGCATCGGGTAATTCCTTAGCCAACGAAATGGCGATACAACCGCTACCTGTCCCCACATCCAATATCCGTGCATCCGCAGGTATCTCCTTCAGCATCAGCTCCACCAGTTCTTCTGTTTCAGGGCGCGGGATGAGCACACCAGGAGCGACCCAAAACTCTCTTCCAAGGAACAAAGTACGGCCTTCGATGTATTGCAAAGGTTCAAATCGGGACAAACGTTGCAGAATGTCCTCCAGTTCTTGTTCTTTTTTTGGAGATAAAGCTATATCTTTGCCCAGATAATAGTCGGTCGGTGCCTGTCCCAACAGATCACAACACACGATACGTGAAAGGGCGGAAACTTCTTCTGCCGTATAATAAGGCTGAAGTCGGCTACGGATATAGGCAACGATCTTATTCATCATTATTTATAACTAAAAGGGATAAGAAAGTCTTTTAGAACTAAGCTGCAAAAGTACACATTATCCCTAAACAAAGAAATATATGGAAGACGAAAAATACATGCGCCGCTGCATCCAACTGGCACGCAACGGACTCTGCAACACAGCCCCTAACCCGATGGTAGGAGCAGTCATCGTACACAACGGCCGCATCATCGGAGAAGGATATCATGTGCGTTGCGGGCAGGCACACGCCGAAGTGAACGCCATTCGCTCCGTCAAAGCCCCTGCCCTGTTAAAGGAATCGACGATATACGTCAGCCTGGAGCCTTGCGCCCATTATGGCAAGACGCCCCCCTGCGCCGACCTGATCATAGAAAAACAGATACCACGCATCGTCATCGGATGTCAAGATCCCTTTGCGAAAGTGGCAGGAAGGGGCATACAGAAGCTACGCGACGCCGGCCGCGAGGTGGTTGTGGGAGTACTCGAAGAAGAATGCCGACAACTGATCCGCCGCTTCATCACCTTCCACACCCGCAAGCGTCCCTACATCACCCTGAAATGGGCAGAATCGGCCGACGGCTTTATCGACCGACTAAGAACGGAAGGTAACCCGACCGTGCTCTCCAGCCCACTGACCAGCATGTTGGTTCACAAACTGAGAACGGAACATGCTGCCATCCTCGTAGGCACCGACACCGCACGGCTCGATAACCCCCGACTCAACGTGCGCCACTGGTATGGCCCTGCCCCCGTGCGTATCACCATCGACCGCCACCATCGGTTGCCCCAAGATCTTAACTTGTTCGACGGCTCCCAACCCACACTGGTATACACAGAAGAAAACTTGTCCGAAATATTGAAAGATCTGTACGAACGCCAGCTACAATCTCTTTTGGTCGAAGGAGGAAGCCGACTTCTCCAGTCGTTTATCGACGCAGGCTTATGGGACGAAATCATAGTAGAAGAAGCCCCCATGATATTGGGCGAAGGCGTAAAAGCCCCCTTGCTATCCCCGCAGGACATCTACCGCAGGGAATGCCATTTCGGACGAGGATACCGTCATTACTTCACACAGGAAAAGCTTCTGATGAAAACAGACGACCCTGCCCGGCAAGGCTTCTAACGCCTGCAAATTGAGCCATTTAATCGACAAAAAGGCTCATATTATCTATAATTTTATATAAAACTTCCCCACAAAGGTATTTATAGAAAAAAATGTTCCTATTTTTGCAGCTTGAATAAACAATATAACAACAAATGAGACTGAAGTTTTTATCCATTATCATAAGTTTTCTCACTGTATCTATCGTCATCAGTTCGTGCCTGAACTCAGACAACAACTATGAATATAGCACCGATGCTACCGTTCACGCATTCGAGCTTGACACGATTTATGGCGTAAACTACAAATTCGAAATAGACCAAATCCAGCGACTCATCTATAACCGCGACTCCCTTCCCATGAGTGCGGATACCCTTATAGACAGTATCAAAATCACGACATTTACGACAACAAGTGGCATCATCATGTCGGGTACGCCTGACACGCTGTTCAATGCAGACAACTACCAGAACCTGCTTCCCGCCATGAACTCGGCAAGCGGATTGCAATTCAAGGTGGTAGCCGCAGATGGCATCACAAGCCGCCTCTACAGACTGATTATCAATGTCCACAAGGAAGATCCCGATTCGCTGGTATGGCATAAAATGACTTCTGCGCCTGCTATCGCAACAACGGCACAAGGTCTGAAATCGATTGTATTGAACGACGAATTGTTTGTCTACAATGCCCCCAACGCCGGCTACAAGACATCCATCGTCCCCAGTGAATACAGTTGGCAAGGCATTACACCCAACCTGCCAACCAATGCAATACTCAGTACGCTTACCAATTTCCAAGAAGGACTTTGGGTCAATACAGAAGACGGCTCCGTCTACTCTTCAACAGACGGCATCAACTGGCAAAAGCAGGAATCTTTGAGCGGGCATATCGTAAGTCTGCTGACAGCATTCCCCGCCAATGAAATCAGCGGTACTCCTACCCAACTGAGTGCTATTATGAAGAACGAAACCGACGGTAAGAACTACTTCTGTATTACCGACGGCACCACATGGGTTCAGCAAGACGAAGTACCCGAAGGTTTCCCAACCGCCAACTATTCAGCCTGCACCTTGACTACATCAAACGGTCTGAACAAGGTATTCCTGGTAGGCAACGTATCGCAAGATGACAATGAGCAAACCGTACCCTGGTCTTCCATGAGTGGTTATGGCTGGGTGGACCTGAGCACCACTACCACTTCCCATTGTCCAGCCCTGACCAATCCCAGCATCATCTATTACGACGATGCACTCTACATTATGGGAGGCAAACTGGAAGCCTTTTATAAATCGGCAACAGGTGGCATCGCATGGGAGAAACAGGAAGAAAAAGTCGTATTCCCCGCAGAATTTGCTTCGAAAGGTACCTCATACACAATCACAGTAGACAAGAACAATTTCATCTGGATCATATGGGGAGGTACCACCAATGAAGTATGGCGTGGTTGCCTCAACAAATTAAAGAAATACTAATACCGCTTTATAGATATAAAGATGTCATATAAAGAACAAATCGACCTTAATCGGGTGCCACAGCACGTAGCCATCATCATGGATGGAAACGGACGATGGGCCAAACAACGCGGACACGAACGCAGTTTTGGTCACCAAGCCGGTGCAGAGACTGTGCACATCATTGCCGAAGAAGCAGCAAGGATGGGTGTCAAATATTTGACCCTCTACACTTTCTCCACTGAAAATTGGAACCGTCCTGAAACAGAAATCAGTGCACTGATGGGACTGCTGTTTGACTCCATTGAGGAAGAAACGTTCATGAAGAACAACATCAGTTTCCGCGTGATAGGTGATATCGCCAAACTGCCTGCCAATGTACAAACCCGTTTGAACAGTTGTATCGAACATACCTCAGCCAATACGGGCATGTGTCTCGTTCTGGCCTTGAGTTATTCCTCACGTTGGGAGCTAACCGAAGCAACACGTCAAATAGCCGAAGAGGTAAAAAATGGGATTCTGTCTCCAGAGCAGATAGACGACCGTACCATCAGCCGGCATCTGGCTACCAATTTCATGCCCGATCCCGACTTGCTGATACGGACGGGAGGCGAAATCCGATTAAGCAATTACCTGTTATGGCAATGTGCCTATTCGGAACTTTACTTCTGCGACACCTATTGGCCCGACTTCCACGAAGAAGAATTCTGCCGTGCCATTTGTGACTACCAGAAACGTGAAAGAAGGTTTGGTAAAACCAGTGAGCAAATCAGTTGAAACCATAAATAAAGAAATAGAATAGTAATCTGTAATCAGTGAAATAATGCATTATCGTATCTTCTCCATACTCGTAACAGCCTTTCTCCTCATTAGCTGCCTGCCGACGGCATTTGCACAAGACAATCAGTCTGAAAAACCCGTTGTGCTCTATGGCACCCCGAAAAAATATGAAATAGCAGACATCAAAGTGGAAGGCGCCGAAAATTATGAAGATTATGTCATCATCAACCTGTCCGGCCTCTCAAAAGGACAGCTGATCACCATTCCTGGCGATGAAATCACCCAAGCCTGTAAACGCTATTGGCGTCACGGACTTTTCTCCGATGTTTCTATCACATTCGACAAGGTGGAAGGCGACAAGGCATGGCTCACCATCCACGTGGTGATGCGTCCGCGTGTATCGGAAATCCATTTCCATGGCGTCAAGAAGTCTGAACGTGAAGATTTGGAAACCAAGATCGGAATGATTAAGGGAAATCAGATTACTCCCAATCAGATAGACCGTGCTAAAACATTGATAGAACGTTATTTCGACGACAAAGGTTTCAAAAATGCAGAAGTCATCATCAACCAAAAAGATGATAAAAACAACGAAAACCAAGTGATTGTCGACATCGAAATCGACAAAAAAGAAAAAGTAAAGGTACATCAGATTACGATCGAAGGAAACAAAGCCATCACCGCCAAGAAGCTGAAGCGTGTGATGAAGAAAACCAACGAAAAAGGTAAACTGTTGAACCTGTTCCGCACTAAGAAATTCGTAGAAGAGAATTATGAGGCAGACAAGCAACTCATCATCGACAAGTATAACGAACTGGGTTATCGCGATGCCATGATTGTGGCCGATAGTGTGACACCCTACGATGAAAAGACCGTAAACGTTTATCTGCAAATTGAAGAAGGACAGAAATACTATCTGCGTAACGTGACATGGGTAGGTAACACGCTTTATCCATCTGAGCAGCTGGACTACTTGCTTCGCATGAAGAAAGGCGACGTCTACAACCAGAAGTTACTTGAAGAACGTACATCGACCGATGAAGATGCTATCGGAAACTTGTACTACAACAACGGTTACCTGTTCTACAGCCTTGATCCTGTAGAAGTAAACATCGTAGGTGACTCCATCGACCTTGAAATGCGTATTTACGAAGGACGCCAGGCAACCATCAACAAGATCATCATCAGTGGTAACGACCGCGTCTACGAGAACATTGTACGTCGCGAACTTCGTACCCGCCCGGGCGACCTTTTCAGCCGTGAAGAATTGATGCGTTCGCTTCGTGAAATCCAGCAGATGGGACACTTCGACCCCGAACAACTCCAACCGGACATTAAACCACGCCCCGAAGACGGTACGGTGGATATCGGCTATCCGCTTGTTTCCAAAGCTAACGACCAGGTCGAATTTTCAGCAGGTTGGGGACAGACAGGTGTCATCGGTAAATTGAGTCTGAAGTTTACCAACTTCTCATTGGCAAACTTGTTGCACCCGGGCGAGAACTATCGAGGCATCCTGCCACAAGGTGACGGACAGACACTGACCATCAGCGGCCAAACCAATGCTAAATACTACCAGTCGTATAGTGTATCATTCTACGATCCTTGGTTCGGCGGCAAGCGTCCGAATGCTTTCTCAGTGTCAGCCTTCTATTCTCGCCAGACGGATATCAGCAGCCGTTACTATAACGATGCTTATTATAATAGCTACTATAACAGTCTTTATAGTGGTATGTACGGTTATGGCCTCTACAACTATGGCAACTATACTAACTACGAGAACTATTATGACCCCGACAAATCAGTTCAGATGTATGGTTTGGCCGTCATGTTTGGTAAGCGTCTGAAGTGGCCTGATGACTACTTCCAGTTCACCGCAGAGCTCTCTTATCAACGCTATGTTTTGAAAGAGTGGCAATACTTCCCTGTAACCAATGGAAAGTGCAACGACTTGAGTATAAACCTGACCCTTTCGCGCAGCTCTATCGACAACCCGATTTATCCGCGCCAAGGATCCGAGTTCTCGCTCTCTGTACAGTTTACACCGCCTTATTCTCTGTTCGACGGAGTAGACTACAGCAAATACAACCTGAACAACCAGGATGATATCAACAAGATGCACAAATGGGTAGAATACCACAAGTGGAAATTCAAATCAAAAGTATACATTCCGTTGATGGACCCCTACAACGTGAAACGTACACCTGTCCTCATGGGGCGTGTTGAGTTCGGTTTGCTGGGTCATTACAATAAATATAAAAAGTCACCGTTCGGTACTTTCGAAGTGGGTGGTGACGGTATGACCGGCTATTCCTATTACGCAACCGAAACAATAGCTCTGCGTGGTTACGAAAACGGTTCATTGGCCTCTTACGGCAGCGAAGGTTATGCCTACACCCGCCTTGGCCTTGAATTGCGCTACCCGCTGATGCTCGAAACCAGTACCAGCATTTATGCCCTGACTTTTGTCGAGGCCGGTAATGCTTGGCAGGAGGTAAACGACTTTAACCCCTTCGAACTGAAACGTTCGGCAGGTGTCGGTGTCCGCATCTTCCTCCCGATGGTAGGTATGATGGGTATCGACTGGGCTTATGGTTTCGACAAAGTACGTGGATCAAGTTCGTATGGCGGAAGCCAGTTCCACTTCATTCTGGGACAAGAATTCTAACATTAGTTTCACCAAAACCGATAAGTTATGAAGAAGAGTGTTTTTACCCTGTTACTACTGACCATCTTCAGTGTGGCAACCCATGCGCAGAAGTTTGCATTGATTGACATGGAATATATCCTTGAGAATATCCCTGCTTACGAAAGTGCCAACCAACAACTGGAACAAGCCAGCAAACAATGGCAGGCAGAAATAGAAAAAGCAGGGCAGGAAGCTAAAAATCTATATGAGAGTTACCAGGCTACTGCCAAGAGCATGACAGAAGCACAACGCACCCAAAAAGAGAATGAGATCGTAGAAAAAGAAAAATCTTTAGCCGAGCTCCGCCGCAAATATTTTGGCCCAGAAGGCGAACTTTATAAGAAACGTGAAGCTTTGATAGGTCCGATTCAAGATCAAATTTACAACGCCGTCAAAGAAATCGCAACCCAACGAGGATATGCAGTTGTAACCGATCGTGCATCGGCTTCCAGCATTATATTCGCCTCTCCTGATATCGATATCAGCAACGAAGTATTGGCAAGGTTAGGATATTCCAATTAAAATCAATACATTTGCACGAAAGTCACTAAAAGAAGAAATAATCAATTTAAAAATAAACATTATGCTTAAAAAAATCGCACTCATCGCAGTTATGTTCATCCTCCCCTTGGGAGCGATGGCACAAGCCAAATTCGGCCACATGAATTCGCAGGAAATCATCACCGTGATGCCTGAATTCACTAAAGCACAGGCCGACTTGGATGCATTGTCAAAACAATATCGTGAAGAAATGCAACGTTCGGAAGAAGAATTCAACAGAAAGTATCAGGAACTGCTCCAACAGCAAGATTCTCTACCTAAGAACATTCTGGAAAGACGTTCAAAGGAAGTACAGGACATGGCACAACGCCAGCAACAATTCCAGCAGGAAGCCTATCAGGCAATGGAAAAGGCTCAGCAAGAAGCTATGGTACCTATCTATAAGAAACTGGACGATGCTGTTCAGGCTGTAGGTAAGGCAGAAGGTGTTGTTTATATCTTCGATATCGCACGTACACCGGTTGCTTACATCGGTACAGGAAGCATCGACCTGACCGCCAAGGTAAAAACCCAACTCGGAATAAAATAATCACAAATTATAAATCAAGCGATCCCGAAATGCATCCCATGTATTTCGGGATTTTTTTGCATATACAAGAAATAGCCTCCGGCAACAGCCTTGATATTCGAATAAAATCAGTAAGTTTGTGAATAGATTATTCAAAATGACACATGAAACATACATTACCATCCCAACCAGGCCCTATCGGCGTTTTCGACTCTGGCTATGGCGGACTGACCATCCTGAGCAAATTCAAAGAAATACTCCCGCATAATGATTTCATCTACCTGGGCGACAACGCCCGGACCCCTTATGGAACACGCTCCTTCGAAATCGTATACGAATTCACTTTACAGGCTGTAACACGACTCTTTGAGTTGGGTTGCCACCTGGTCATACTGGCTTGCAACACTGCTTCAGCCAAAGCTTTACGTAGCATACAAATCAACAATCTCCCTCAAATCGATCCTGACCGACGTGTATTGGGCGTTATCCGCCCTACCGTAGAATGTATCGATAGTATCACCCAGAGCAAACATGTCGGTATTTTGGCCACTTCCGGCACAATCAAATCGGAATCGTATATCATGGAAGTACATAAACTTTTCCCTGAAATCAAGGTAACAGGACAAGCGTGTCCAATGTGGGTTCCCCTCGTTGAATATAACGAAGCCCAAGCACCAGGCGCCGACTATTTCGTGAAGAAATACATCGACGAGCTGCTTGCTAAGGATAATCAGATTGACACAATCATCTTGGGATGCACTCATTACCCTCTGCTTCTACCCAAAATAAAACAATATGTACCAGAAGGTATCCACATCGTATCACAAGGCGAATTAGTAGCCAGAAGTTTACAAGATTACCTCAAACGTCATCCCGAAATGGATGCGCGATGCACGCGTGGCGGAACTTGTACTTACTTTACTACGGAAGCCGAAGAGAAATTTGCCGACTCTGCCTCGACTTTCCTCAATGAATCAATCCAAGTCAGTCATCTGGACCTTAATGATTAGCGTCGTAAAGTGGCACTTTAGACTTCTAACGAGGCACTTTACAACGCTAAAGTAGATGTTTAGCCATAAGAATACAACGTAATCCATAAATAATCCGACACATTATAAGCTTTTGAAAAATGAATTTGTTATTTTTGTAAACCCAAACCTTTTAAATCGGGAAGTTATGAAAGCGGAAGACAAAAGCAAACTCATTGAAGTATTCAAAGGTTCCTTATGGGAAGCCGAGTTGGTAAAAGGATTACTGGAAGCAAACGGAGTGAAATCTGCCACTAAAGACGGTATCGCAGTCAACATAGCCCTCCCCGAAACGGCCATAGACGTAGCCGTACTGGTGAACGAAGAAGACTATGAAGCAGCCATGCAAGTGATGCGTGAACGCGACAGGGAGCAAAATGGCTAAGACAAAGACAAACGACCGAACCACAAATATGAAACAAACATTGAACCGAATTGCTGTCAAAATTGGCAGCAACGTACTTACTCGTGCCGACGGGACATTGGACGTTACCCGCATGTCTGCGTTGGTCGATCAAATTGCGGCCCTACACAAGGCTGGCATCAAGATAGTCCTTATCTCTTCGGGAGCTGTAGCTTCAGGTCGAAGCGAACTTTCACCTATCAAAAAGCTGGACAGTGTAGACCAACGCCAACTATTTTCTGCCATCGGGCAAGTAAAGCTCATCAACCGCTACTATGAACTGTTCCGCGAATATGGTATCACTGTGGGACAAGTGCTTACCATGAAAGAAAGTTTCGGCACACGACGCCACTACCTTAACCAGAAGAATTGCATGAACGTGATGCTGGACAATGGCGTTCTTCCCATCGTCAACGAAAACGACACCATTTCCGTCACTGAACTGATGTTTACTGACAACGATGAACTCTCAGGCTTGATAGCCACCATGATGGACGCACAAGCTCTCATCATACTTAGCAACATTGACGGCATCTATAATGGGCTACCATCCGATCCCACCTCAAAAGTCATCCGCAAAATCGAACAAAACTGTGACTTGACCTCCTACATCCAAGCCTCTAAATCGAGCTTTGGACGTGGAGGAATGCTGACCAAAACTCGTATAGCCCGTAAGGTTGCCGACGAAGGGATTACGGTCATCATCGCCAACGGCAAACGTGACAATATCTTGACTGACTTGATAGAAAAACCTGAAGACACGCTCTGCACTCGCTTCGTGCCAGCACCGCAACCCGTCTCCAGCATCAAGAAATGGATTGCACATAGCGAAGGATTCGCCAAAGGAGAGCTACACATCAACCCACGAGCCACCGAAATTATAGTTGCCGACAAAGCTGCCAGTATCCTACCGGTAGGTATCACAGACGTCAAAGGTGAGTTCGAGAAAGACGATATCGTCCGCATCATCAATGCAGAAGGAAAGCCAATTGGGGTCGGAAAAGCCAATTGCAGCTCAGACCAAGCCCGTGAAGTCATGGGCAAACACGGCGAGAAACCCATCATCCATTACGATTATCTATACATCGAATAACCACAAAAAAACAACAATGAACCTGATCCATACATTTGAAGCAGTACAAGAGGCCAGCCTACAATTATTGGAACTGACCGACAAAGATATCAACAAGATCCTGCATGCCGTAGCCGATGCCGCCATCGAACAGACAGATTTCATTCTGTCTGAAAATCTTAAAGACTTGGATCGTATGAATCCGGCCAATCCCAAATATGATCGCCTGAAGCTCACGAAAGAGCGCCTTCAAAGCATTGCCTCCGACATCCGCAACGTTGCCACCCTGCCCTCTCCGTTAGGTCGTACGCTGAAAGAAAACACACTGCCCAACGGGTTGCGCATTCGGCGAGTCAGCGTTCCTTTTGGCGTCATAGGCATCATCTACGAAGCACGCCCCAACGTCAGCTTCGATGTTTTCTCACTCTGCCTGAAGAGTGGTAATGCCTGCATCCTAAAGGGAGGAAGCGATGCCGACTGTTCGAACCGTGCTATCATCCACGTCATCCACCAGGTGCTGAAACATTTTCAACTCAATCCACACATTGTCGAACTCCTCCCCGCCACCCATGAAGCAACCGCCGAACTGCTCCATGCTAATCAATATGTAGACTTGCTAATCCCCCGCGGTAGCAGCAATCTCATCCAATTCGTCCGCCAGAATGCTACAATCCCTGTTATTGAGACAGGTGCAGGCATCTGCCACACTTACTTCGATAAAGAAGGTGACTTGCAAAAGGGAACAGCCATTATCAACAATGCCAAAACACGCCGCGTCAGTGTATGCAATGCCTTGGATTGCCTGATTGTCCACGCCAAACGCCTCCACGATCTGCCCCAACTTTGTGCGCCACTGGCCAACAGCCACGTCATCATCTGTGCTGACGCCCCTGCTTATGCCGCACTGCAAGGGAACTATCCACAAGAATTACTCAAAATGGCCACAGATCAAGACTTTGGCACCGAATTTCTGGATTACAAAATGTCCATTAAAACCTGTAGTTCAATAGAGGGAGCGTTGAATCATATCCAACACTACAGTTCCAAACATAGCGAATGCATCGTGACAGAAAATCCGACGAATGCAGCCTTGTTCTGCCGCAAAGTAGATGCAGCCTGTGTCTACGTCAATGCCCCGACTTCATTTACTGACGGAGCCCAATTCGGCTTAGGCGCAGAAATAGGCATCAGCACTCAAAAACTACATGCACGTGGCCCGATGGCTTTGGAAGAAATTACTACTTACAAGTGGATTATCGAAGGCAACGGACAAATCAGAAAGCCTTAGAAAACAGGAATGGTATAAACCAAACCCAA
This sequence comes from Caecibacteroides pullorum, assembly GCF_019239235.1. Classification (GTDB taxonomy): domain Bacteria; phylum Bacteroidota; class Bacteroidia; order Bacteroidales; family Bacteroidaceae; genus Bacteroides; species Bacteroides pullorum. The sequence goes on from NZ_JAAZTS010000005.1 coordinate 105,176, forward strand.
CGAAATGCGCTGCGACGTATAGTCATCGGCTCCCAACGCACGAGCACGCGACGTCAGCCCATGATCTTTATACAACAGGTGCAGGTAGATACGCAATTCACTATTGTCCATCGGAAAGTACTCTGCGCACAGTTGTGCATTCCATGTGCGACGATAAAGGCCTTTCTCATAAGGGCCATTTGCTTTATACACGCCCCCTAATTCGTAAGCACCTTTTGCATACACATTCCAATGTTTATGTACCCGATAATCGAAATTAAGAATAGTCGTAAAGTAATGGACATGCTGCGCCGTCACACCTCCATCAGCCAAAGTAGCAGACAGCTCACTGATCAGCCCTTTCGTATCAATACCCTCACGTGAATACATAAAATCCGCATATGCCACAATAGGGCCTTTCTCCCACACATTACCAGCGGTCAGATAAAGAATGTCACGTTTGTCGGCCAACTCTCCCCACGAAGCGGAATAACGCAAATTTAATCCTCTGTCGAAGAAATAACCATCCCAGTTGAGAGTAGAAAGTACAGGAACTTTTACCTTGTTCACCCCTTCGGGAAGTCCATAGATAAAAGACTCCTCTCCCTTAGCAGCCGAATTATTCAGCACCTGTAAATTCAACCGTTGCGTAGGCGAAAAGATGATGGCTCCATTTAGACCTGCCTGATAACAATCAATATAGTTATTGAAATCACTGAATTCACGCACCCGAATTGCATTCACCCAATATTCATAACCACTCAGCTGAATAGCCTGCTTTCCTACCGTCAACATAAAATGAGGATTCATCCGCCAGTCTACGTAAGCGCACTCTACAGAGGAAGACAGGTTGTCCACCGCACGAGGATTGCTGTACTTATTGAACGATTGCCTGAAATGATAAGCGAAATTTTTACCAAAATCTCCCAATAACTCCAAACGGACTCCATTGATTTTAAATGCAGCCTCGTCCAACGAGCCATCTATGAAATTGGCTGCAGCAGACGTATAGAATTGTAAATTCATACTACTGGATGAAATGGATTTCCCACCTTTGGTGAAACGTTCGAGCAACGTCCGTCCTTCTTCAGGTTCAATAAGGGGATCTTGCGCCTGCACACTTGCACATCCTATCAGAAAGCAGGCCCATAACAACGTCTTTTTCATTTCAGATCTTAATTTGGTCAGCATAGGCAAAGATAGTAAAAAAGCCGGACTAAGCCGGCTTTATACTATAAAAAGATGGAATGGGATAAAGATTCCATTGCTTTCCTATATGGAAAACTATGTTTTATTTACCTTCTTCTGCCCATTCTTTGGCACCTTGTTCTTTCAGCTTGGCAGTGAAAGCTTTAGCCTTCTCCATGCTGGCAGCCTCATCTTCGGGGCTTGCATAAGCGTGCTTGTAACCTTTCACTACATTCCATTCGCCACGAGTGAAGTCGGGGAATTCAACAGCAGCACAACCATTGTCCATAGACAATTCGCCCAGCTCGGCCAGACAGCACCATTCAGCCAGGTCATATACGTCCATATCCAAAGGCAGACCATTCTGCAAGCAGTATACCAGACGGCTGTCCATGATGAAGTCCATACCACCGTGACCACCTACTTCCTTAGCCATCTCACCATATTTCTTCAGGATGGGGTGCTGATATTTCTCTACCAGTGCCTTCATGTCAGCGTCAGACATGAAACCATGTGCGCTCAGGTCATCAACCTTAGGCTGTACACCAGAAGCACTCAGCTGAGCTGCATCGAGAGCATAACCTTCTACAGGATATTTATTGGCAAAGCCTTTAGTACCAGTCAGCTGATACAGACGGTTGTAAGGCTGAGGAGTCATCACGTTGTGCTGGATTTCAATCACTTTACCATTGGCAGTGCGGATCAACGTCGTAGTGTGGTCGCCGTTACGGAAGTTGTTGCAGGTAGAGTCTGTTCTTTCTTCAACCAATGCCTTACCGATAACAGATTTGGTATCCATAGCTACCAGCGTAGTCATACGGTCACCACGGTGGATATCAAGCGCCTGTGCAACAGGACCAAGGCCGTGAGTAGCGTATACGTCGCCACGATGACGCATGTTGTAGTCCAGACGCCAGCCCAGCTTGTCGCCTTCGCCGTTCTTCCAATAGTAATCCCAGAATTCGCTCAAGTTATGGATATAAGCACCTTGTGCACGGATCACTTCGCCGAACACACCATTCTGAGCCATGTTCAGGGTGTTCATTTCAAACCAGTCATAGCAGCAGTTCTCCAGAATCATACAGTGCTTACGATTTTTTTCACTCAGATCTATCAACTCCCAGCATTCCTTCAAGTTCATGGCAGAAGGTACTTCAATAGCGACGTTCTTGCCGTTCTCCAACGCACACTTGGCGATGGGAAAGTGGTGCAACCAGTCAGCGGCAATGTAAACCAAGTCAATATCATCACGTTTGCAGAGCTCTTCATAGCCATTGGCACCTGAATAAATGGCAGCCTTCGGCAAAGAAGCCTTCTTCAGAATCTGCTGGCAAGCCTCAGCACGCTTTTGCTCATAATCACAAAGAGCTACAATCTGAGTACCAGGGATATAAGTAAAACGAGCGACAGCACCCGGGCCACGCATACCCAAGCCGACAAAACCTACACGTACCACCTCCATTTTCGGAGTAGTCAGTCCCAATACGCTTTGCTGTCCGGCAGGACGCTCAGGTGTTTTCACTACGATAGTTCCATTCTTCCATTCCCACTGCGTACCCTTATCGTTCGTCTGAACGGTAGAGGTCGACTGTGTAGAGCATGCGCCCAATGCAAGGCACATGGCCAACAGTAATGTTCCAATTTTTTTCATAAATGGTTTTAATTTAAAAGTTAAAGAATAAAAATGTTGTATCTATTTCAAGAGGAGAGAGGGTACGCCATTTTACATGTGTACACCCCTTCCTTTATTCACATGTTGCAAAGATAGGCATTACTTGTCGATCAAACAAGAAGATGCCTCTCTTTTTCAGAACTTTCTGACCTCCATTCGTTTATTTACCAAGAAACCATCTTTTGCCTGCAGGTCGAACTTCACATTTCGATTGGCCTTCAGTTTAATGACAAACAGGTCACAATCGCCTTCCAGCGTCTCACGATTACCGAGATTGACAAAGGTCGGATACAATGCTTTCTCACCACTGGTATGAAGACGGTCGTTCGTCATATTATGCATATCCTTGACGGCACCTGCCTCAATTCCTACAAATTCGTAATCGGCAGGATTGTAAGGAAGAGCAAAACTCAAAGCATTGACAGCCTTCAGTCCTATACCTTTTACCTGGATTTCAACCGTCTCGCCCTTCGTATATGAGCGCTTAGCTGTGGTCAGCGTAATATTGCCTTCTACTTTTTCCACATTCCGAGCATGTGCACCACCTTCCAAGCGGGTAGCCACTGCAGAGATATCATAAGCATCGATCAGGCCGTTTACATTCAAGTCGCCACGACTGATATATCCTTCGAAATCGGAATCACCTCTTCTCAAACCTGTGTAATTGGTATACGAAGTCAGGTCGTTCTCGTCAATCTTTTTATCATTGTTGATGTCGCCCGGCAGATAGCTTTCTGTGCCTGGCACCTTAAACACATAGATCTCGCGTCCAGAACCGTAGTCGCCTACAGCCTCTGTCACACTCATCTTGATGTAACGAACTGTCGGTTTCTGTCCGAAGTTGAAAATCTTCGTCTCATTGTCACGCTTCCAATCAAAAGCACCTGCTTCTGTCCAGTTCTCCTTATCCATGCTATAGTAGATCGTTCCTTTCAACAACGTTCCGTTGCCGGCATTGTCACGAGGCAGATAATGAAGTTTTTCTATCTGATTGATAGAACGCAAATCAATAATCAAATCGAACGGTACAGCTTTTTCATTGTACTTCGTATGCCAAATCTCACCTTCTTCAAAATCAAACAGTTTTCGAATCGAATTCCCCTGATTAGGTACAGAGGTTTCACCCATCATACCTGTAATCGCAAATTCCAACGGGTTCTGTTTCGTGGTAGCACTGCATTCTGCCCAATCAGATACACCCTCCTTATTTACAGCACGTACTTTGAAAGAATAAGCGGTTTCTGCCTTCAGACCTTCAAACAGCAGTTCGGTTTCGCGAATGGTAGTATAAAGCATACCATCGAACTCTATTTCATAGAAATCAGCATTTTCAACTTTCGCCCATGTGGGTTTCAACGTATAAGCTTCGGTGTTTTCATCAGAAATCTGTGGCTGAGGAGCAAGCAATGTTCCTGTCGAAATGCGATACTTGTCAGCAGGAGCAAAGGCAAAACCTTTCACCGTCAAAGTAGTAGTAGCGGCCGTAATGTCCGAAGCAGCCAGTTTCACCAGCAATTGAGGGTTCTTTGTTATCACCTCTTTGGCAAAATCACTGCCTGGCGTCGCAAACTGGTTCAAATTAGGAGACTGATTGTAGAAATACACATTCTCGCCCGCCTTGAATGCTTCCAATGAAGTAACTTCAGTGAGCTTAATCTTGTTTTTACCAACATTGGCTACAATCTTCTTCGGCTTCTCAGTGACATTGATTCGGAATTCAGTGGCCTTCTCCTTTACCAAGCCTTTGAAATCACCCTGCGCAGGATGGATTGTAACCTGTAACTCACCCTTTTCATTCACATCCAATTCAATCAACGTAGTCGTAAATTTACCCGCACGATATTCTTCCGACACGCCATCGTCATCGTACTCTGTAAACGACGAATAGCCATAAGGATACAATTCATAGATACGCAGATGCTGATCTATCTCATGCACATTGTTGTTCGGATTTGCCATTGGGATAATAGCTCCTTTCTTCACAAACACAGGAAACTTCCAAAGCGGTGAAGCAAAGTTATTAATGATACAGCCACCCTGATAGACATCACCAGAGAAATAGTCAACCCACTCACCTTCTGGCAAATAAATTCCATTACGAACATCATTACCCTGTCCATCAGCCTTCGTAGCTTGATAAATCGGAGCAACCAAGAAATAAGGGCCATACAGATATTGGTATTGGGTAGACTTACCCCATGTATAGGCATTAGGATATTCAAGGAACATCGCACGAATCATAGGCAAGCCATCTACTGATTCCCGTGCTATACTATAAGTATAGGGCATCAATTCCGACTTTAACTTCAGGTACCAACGATTGATAGAAGTGGCAGGCTCACCCAAAGCATGCGGATATTTTTCATTTGCTCCCCAGCCGTCCATGTTCAGCTGCATAGGAGTAAAGGTTTTCCACTGGAAATCACGGGTATTTACTACCAAGTTCTTTCCACCGAAAATACCGTCCATATCTGAAGAAATATTAGGATTACCCGAAAGGCCTGAACCAATATAGGTTGGGATGTGAAAACGGATGTACTCCCAGTTACCACCAGTCTGGTCACCCGACCATAACCCTGCATAACGTTGAGTACCAGCCCAACCATCCAAGCTGATGATGAAAGGACGTGCATTATTGCCATAATAAGGCATGATTTGTGCCACATCCGTAATACCGTTCAATCCGAATGAATAACCGGCACCTACCCAAGCGACATCCGTCTTCAGCACGCGCACACCTGCATCTCTCACTTCTTTAACAATATCACGTTGAAGCAACGCCTCAACCCCTTCTTTCGGATGCAAGTCCGACTGAGTCCAAAGGCCTATCTCCACTCCATTCTTGTGGGCATAGTCTGTCAGGCTCTTCAAGTTCTGAATATTACCGTCCAGCGTACCTGTCTGTCCATAACCGGCACCATATCCGTCATTAGGGAAGCAACCAGCCCAAAGGCATATCATGATTCTTATATCGATCAATCACCGCACGAGCCGAGAACTGATAATTGTTCTTTTCGCCATTCAATGACTCCTTGATACCGCCATTGTCTTTTTGACTTTCCTTATAACGCTTCCCGTCTTCAAACAAGATGCCATTCTCATCTTCTTTCCAGTAGTCACGATTGTAAGCATTCAGATGGCCCTGATAGAAACCAAATTTCGGTATCAGTACAGGATTTCCTGTCAGTTGATAAAAATCATTCAACAAAGGTACAGCCCCCTCATTGACCATCACGAAGAGATCCAAATAATCTGTTTGATGAGACAACTTGACAACTCCAGCTACTTCACGTCCGAAATCATAAACTCCTTTTTTAAACGTATGCCACATGATGCCATAACCGTTTGTCGACCAATAAAAAGGATTTGGGGACGCCACACCACCATCCGTCCAACTATTCTGATTTTCAATGGCAATAGATCGCCATTTATGGGAGAAACGTCCATTCTGTACACCTCCGCCATAGAAATATTCATCAGGTTGCTCTTTCAGTTTCAATGTAACCATATCCTTTTCGAACACGATAGGCTCCACTTCTTCAATCACAACCTTTCCGTTTTCCCAATTGACTACCTTCATCAATGTCGTATTCTTATCAAACACGATCTTGATTCTCTCCGTAGCCACCGACAATTGTCCAGACTCATCTTGTAAATCCAATCCTACAATAGATTTACGTGGCTGGCCCACCAAAATTTTGCTTCCGGCTCAGCTTGGGGATCACGAATGACACCTCCCGCATTGTCCTGAAACATTCTGAAAATATTCTCCCCATAAAAATCGAGCGTCATGCGCTGATTGTTTGAAAAGAGAATTTCTACCGTAGTCGGATTGATTTGGACAGCTCCGACAATTTATATCGCAGCCTGTTGTGTAGCCTCGACACCGTTTTTTTCATTACACACAGCTTGAGCTTCCTGCTGAGGAGATAATAATAGTAAAGCCAATGCTAAAGGCATCGCTTTCCAACGCTCAAGATTACCATAAAAGTTTCTCATGCTATACGAGTTTTATAATTTAAGTTAGAAGTTACTCACATTTTATTTTATTCTGAAATGGATACACGATTCACCTTTTCCAACCAAAAGCGATTTCTGTTAAAATGAAAAGGAGGATATTCCGTATTTGTTTTTATCGTATTGTTCCGAAAGACAAGACCATCTACGGATTTTACATAGAGGATTGGGGCATCAAACGTATCGAATACATTGTTTTCTATCACAATGCCTCCCTCTTTCCCTCCATGAAAATAAGCTTGTTGCTTCTCCAGTTCAGGAATCTCCGGATAGATAGAAATCACAGCATTGGTAAACTGATACATACTGGTCAACGCATTGATAAAATGATTGTTCCGTATCTGAACATTGCGACAAGCCCCTGTCTCAAACCATCCGTTACAATCCCCACAAAGCAAAATGGCTGTTCCTGATGTATGATCAAATGTATTGTTTTCGACAATTGTCTCGCGAGGCGTACTGAACAAAGCACCACGCGCCCGATTGTTGCGAATAAGATTACCCGAAAACAAGACTTCTGGAGACCAAGTCAAATTCTCAATACCAAAGCTTCCCTTTTCATCAATACAGGCCTCTACAGGCTTCTCAAAACTTATCAGAAATTCGCGAGCTCCTTCTATACAGTCCTTATCATAAGGGGTGATAGCCGTAATTTTATTTTTGGTACCGATCAATTCCATGGTCGTTGAACGGATAAACTGTACTTCGTCACCTGTACGTCCCCATTCAAAACCCCAAGACTGGTCATGCATATAACGCCCCACCAAGGTGTACTCATCCTTACGGTCGATTACTTTCAAGTAAGTGCCGTGCACATTTATCGCATTATCCATCATCCCCTCGTACAACCCGTTACATGAAATGATCTTTCCCTTGCAACCCGAAAAGTGGGTAGCATCCGCTTGAGTCGTAAAATAGCGAGGATCCTCCTCCCCTTTTAGGCACACACGGAATTTCTCGAGCGTTACATTTTCACATACTTGGGCCAACAGGCCCATTCCTTCTGCATAATGTACCTGTATATTTTCCAGACGGGTATTAAGATTGTGCGAAAGGAAAATACCCGGAGTGGGACGTCCCCATCCACGCATCACAAATATCGTTCCCGGTACCAGTTTACTGTCTTTCCAGTTCGGTGCCAACACACATCCATCTGATGTCAAAGAAGCTCCCTTGGTATTGCATCCACGATCACCAGCATTGTAGACAATCCGTCTTGTATCCTTTTCAAAAGGAATTCCCCAACTATGTCTTACTGTCCATCCATCGCCATAAGCTTCAAAGACACTATCTTTAGCTATACGATATTTCACCCAAGGAGCTGGACGGAAAGTAATCCCTTGTTCCTGATCGTTCTTCACAATCTCCACTTGTGCGATATGTGGATTTGCAAAATCAATACTGAAATTCTTTAAAACACAATTCTCTGAATGCACTAGAGAAATCGGCAACATTCTACCATGAAAGACAAATGAAGCTCCACCGCCATCCAATGTCAGATGCTTCATCCCTTCCAAAGGAAGACCAACCTTTTTCGGATTGTCCTGATCGTGATTAGATATATAGTACACCCTTATAGCCGCCCCTTTCTCATGAAAATGATAGGTACCTGGATGAAAACGGATCACAATACTGTCACCCTCCTCATATTCGGCATTGATTTTTTTCAGCAGGCTCTGCCAGGTAGCAGAAATATTTTTCGAGCTGTTGGCCTTCATGCCAAAATCGGCCACATCATACACTCTAATTTCCTGAGCGCAGACAACAGAGGTTAACAATAGTCCTAACAATAAGTACAGCCCCTTCTGTTTATTCATGATCTTTAGATTCAGTTAGATTTATAAAAAGAGGATGTCTGAACCTATCGGACATCCTCTGCAAAGATACTTAGATTTTAAAAAGGTAGAAGAAATTATGGCTTTAAATTTTTTCGTATGCCTTGAAATAAGCTATCTGACAAGCGTTGTTACTTGTGTTCGTTTCAGTAATTTCTATTTTCATGTAACGCGCCTTTACAGGTTCAGCTGGAACAATCTCCTCATAAGCTGGAATCAACGGACTATTAGGACCTTCAACCACCGTACCATCAGGAGCGGTCCAAGGGAAAGTAAAAGTAAAGCCTCCAACCTCAGTAAAGGTTTCATTATCCGTACTAGCATACAGCTTTAAAGTCTTTACTGAACCGTAATTGTTGCCATTTCCGGCATAATATCTTCTACCGATATCGAACTTAGCAATCTCCAATTCTTCCTGCATGTCCACTACAATCCAATAAGGTAAAGAAGGAGCATCACCATTATACTGGCTATGCCAATAAGTTGTACGATCTTCACTGAACAAACTAGCATAACCCCCACCATCACTGCTCTCGACACTGTTACCTGTGGCTGTCCAGCGAGTCCAGTCATATTGCAGGTATTCCTGTCCTGCATATTTCTGCAGCACTTGGAATGACTTCAACCAATAACCACATTTCACATTGACAGTCGCCGTACGATAGTTCGAACTCGTATTGGCCTGTGTAGTAGTTACTGTAATTTCTTTTCCTTTAGTTGTAATGGTACACCATTCGTCCACCCCCTCGCCAAAATCAATCGATTTGATTTCAATGGGTGAGTCAATATCCGTGTCAGCAGTTATGGTAGTAGTTGAACTGGCTTCTGCCTCTACTACAGCACGTTCAATCACGACATAACCCACATAAGGCTGCTCCGTATCAGCACATCCGGCATAAACAAATGCCAAAAGCAACAATAATAAATATGATATTTTTTTCATTTTACAAATTCTGTTATTTTAATGATGTTATAAAGACTTCTTTGAATCTACCCGCTCCTCCCTTAATAGAGGAAACGGGTAGATATTCATGACAATCCTTCAAAATCAGGGATTTTGTTCCAGTTTATAAGGATAAGCATCATATTGAGCCTGCGGAATATATTCGCATACCGACGGAGAATTGTAAGGAATCTCCAGATAGCGGTCACCCTGTCTCAACGTATGTCCGCCTGGATATTTGCGATCCAACGTCTGACGCCAACGGAACACGTCGAAACGACGATGACCTTCCCAAGCAAACTCCAACATACGTTCTTCTTCAATGATCTTGTGAATATCCTTCGGCTGACCGTTCTCAGCTGTCTTTATGTTGTCCAATGTCCACTCAGGAATACCAGCTCTCTCACGGAGCACATTCACGTCATCCAATGTAGCCTGCGTATCGCCTCCCTTTTCCAAATTGGCCTCAGCACGTATCAGATACATCTCTGCTAAACGAGAAATTATCGGTGACCACAAATGATAATATTGTTCCTGATAAGAACACTTATTAATAGCATACACTAAAAAAATAGATTCCTTTTGACGAAGAGTTCTAGCATCATATACTCGCGGTTCAATGCGACCAATATATTTTGTACCATCCGATGCCACCACGTAATAACGGGTACCCAAGTTATAAGGTTCAGACTGAATGGTAGCACTTCGGAACGACGCGGCATCTGCAGCACTCATGGCATACGTTCCATCGGCCTGTTTTTCAACAGAAATCTGACGATATTCGTAATTGGCGGTATTGCCTTGTTTGGCGGTATAGGCAAACGTCCAATCCTGATAATTCTTTACAGGATTACCTGTAATCGGATAAATATCGGTATTAGTACCATCTTCTACATATCGCTTGGTAATAAAATTGCTACGCAAATCCTGCGGATAACCCTTATCATCCAAATAAAGTTCCAACAACTCCAGATAAGGAGACGATGCGTACATTTCTTCCCAACCACTATTATCAACATGAATATACAAACCTCCCATCTTACCATAGCCTCCATCATCTTTCAATTTGGTACGGCGTACGGCAAAAATGGTTTCCGAATTTTCTTCGGGAACATGCTGAGAATAGATGGCATATTCTTCGCCACGCAACAATTCGAAACGACCAGAAGAAATGACATTATTTGCCATTTCCCAGGCACCTTCCCAATTTTCCATATAGAGATATACCCTGGCCAGCAAAGCTTCGGCAGCCTCCTTCGTGGCATAACAACTGTTTTTGGGAGACAGACCAGCCGGCAATGTCATATAAGTGATGGCATCTTGTAAGTCTTTTACCACCTGATCGTAAATCTCGGCCACTGTAGAACGGCTTTGGGGCAAATCATCGGGATCACTGTTCAGCTTCAAAGGAAGTCCCGGGTTCTGAGTCGGATTGTTGGAATAAGGTTGTGCAAACTCATTTACCAACAGGAAATAGCACAAGGCACGGAGATAATAGTTCTCGCCCACAATAACCTTCTCTTCTGCTGTCAGATTTTCACCCAATTCGGCTCCCATTTCGATTACCTTATTACAGTTACCGATGGTACGGTAACCCAACTCCCAAGCATACTCAGTAACAGAACTGGTAATATTGCGACTATAATCATAAATATCAAATTTGGTATCGGTAGACGTACCACCCCAAGAAAGGTCATCGCCTCCGTAAGCCCAAAAGTAATAGCCATAATCAATCAAACCGCCATCGTATTTCAACATGCTGTAACTGCCTTGCGACAATTCCACAATATTACGAGCCGTAACGTCTTCACCCGTCACGCCTTCGTACATATTTACGTCCAAGCTGCAACTTGCCAATGAAGAGACAACAGCCAGGGCACCTAATGTATATTTCAGTTTCATAGTTTCTATCTTATTGGTTATCATTACTTAGAAGTTAACATTCAATCCTACGGTGAAACGTCTTACGGTAGGATAGCCAAAACCGCTGGCACTTCCGTTGTAGGAAGAAGAAAGCAGAATTTCGGGATCCTGACCGGAGAACTTGGTAATGGTGAACAGATTTTCTCCACCTACACTCAAGTTGGCACCTTTAATCTTCAACGGATCCAACCATTTCTTGGGGAAGCTGTAGGAGAGGGTCAACGATTTCAGCTTGAAATAGTCACCATTCTCCAGATAGCGGGTAGAAGTATTGGAAGCGCCGTTATTACCACCGGCTATCAACTGCGGATGCGTAGCAATGTCACCCGGTTTCTCCCAACGGCTCCAACCGTCAGCCAGCTTCATAGCCGGCTGTGAAGGACGTTCGGCGTCACGATCGAGCGCACCGGCACGCATACCGTTGTATATCTTGGCACCGGCACTGAACGTAAAGTTGGCATTCAGCGACAAGCCTTTCCAACTCAGGTTCGTACTCAGACCACCGTTCACTTTCGGCGTCGGAGAAGCATCCAGTAATACATTAGTAGCCTCATTGTAATTGCCCGTCACTGTCTTTTCACCTGTTTCTGGATCCACCTTGAACCACAACGGAGTACCAGTCATAGTGTCTACACCGGCCCATTCCTTCATATACCAGTTCATATAAGGATAGCCCATAGCTACCGCCTGCATCGTAAGGTCATTTCCATCTGGCAAATAGGTCACTTCGTTACGGTTATATCCCATATTGAAGCTGATGTCCCAGTACCAATCCTTGGTACGGAGGATTTCAGGCGTAATGGTCAGTTCCACACCCGAGTTTTCCATCTTACCGTTGTTGGCCGTCTGGCGGTTAAAGCCTGTTACGGCGGACAAGTGACGCAGATAAATCAGGTTCTTCACCTTCTTCAAGTAATAGTCGAATGTAATGTTTACACGGTCGAACAGGCGGATATCAATACCGGCGTCGAAGTTGGCCGTTTCCTCCCAAGACAAATCAGGATTTCCCTGATAGTTGGACAAGAATGCGATTTCATTGGCATACTGAGAAGTGTAACCGAAGATGGTAGCCCATTCGTAAGCGCCACCCGGTTGGTTACCGCTGATACCGTAAGAAACACGGGGCTTCAATTCATTGATCCACTCAAACTGGCTGATAAATTCTTCCTTGTGCATATTCCAACCGGCACCCACCGACCAGAAGGTAGCCCAACGTTTGTCGCTACCGAACTTTGAAGAACCGTCACGACGAATCATACCTTGAATGAGATACTTGCTGTCGAACGAATAGTTGACATTCAGATAGATAGCGGCATTTTTCGATTCCGATTTGGTACCACTGGCTGTAGGATCCTCAGCACCCGCATTGATAATCTCGGCACCCGAGAAAATCTTATAAGCTGTGGCAGCCAAATCCCAATAGCGGTATTCATCGTAGTCATAACCCAAATAAGCATTGATTTCATGCTTTTCACCAAAAGTCTTCAAGAAACGCAGCAACTGGCTGGTATAGATGGAACGTGTATTGGACTCACCATCATAATAAGATCCATCCGTACCTGCACCAGAACGGCTATTGGGATCTACATAAGAGCTGGAATAACTATTATTGAAACCGATACGATTATTCGATTCAAAAGTCAATCCGTCAATGATCTTGAAATCAAAACCGACACCCAAGTCGATTCCATTACTGCGGCTTTTTCCCCAATTCAGATGACGATCATACAAGAAGTTTGAACCACCATCGGAATACCAGTAGTCATCCGGGTTGGCGGTAGGAGCAGCATCTGCAGTCGGTACACCCTGACTACCATCCTTCAGATTACCTTGCGAATCCCACGGAGTATCCCACGGAGTATAGCTGGTGTGCGCCAATGAATATTCCTGGCTGAATGTTTCCTTATAACTTGCAGCCACTTTGGCCTTCAAGGTCAAGCGGTCGTTCACAATATAATCCGTATTCGAACGGAACGTGAAGCGGTCGTAATCAAATCCCTTGATGGTACCTTCTTCCGTATAGTAGTCACCGGACACATACGACTTGATTTTGTCATTGCCATAACGATAGCCGATGTTATAGTTTTGCGTCAAAGCATTCTGAGTAGCCAGGTCCCACCAGTCGAAGTTACGATCGCGCAAATAGGGTTGCAGCCAACCTTGCGAATCCAATGTGCCAGCATTCTTATAAGCTGTATATACATAATCATAATACTCGGCACCCGACATCATTTCCAAGTTACCTTTCTGCAACTGCGACACACCAAACTTGGCAGACAAATCAATCTGAGAGGTACCAGTCGTAGCACGCTTGGTAGTTACCTGGATAACACCATTGGCACCACGAGAACCGTACAAAGCCGTAGCAGAACCGTCCTTCAGGATAGAAATGGTTTCGATATCATTCGGGTTCAGGTCGGCAGAAGAGGCACCAACCACACCGTCGATTACCCACAAAGGCTCCACATTACCACGGATAGAACCGATACCACGTACACGGATGCTTACACCTTCACCCGGACGACCGGAAGTAGGAGCGACAACAGCACCGGCCACTTTACCCTGCAGCATATTGGCTACACTCGGAGTAGTGACGTCTTTGAGTTTTTCTGCCTTGATGGAAGAAATAGAACCTGTAATAGAGCTCTTACGCTGTATACCGTAACCTACTACAACTACTTCATCCAGTGCTTCTGAATCGGCCGACAGTTTAATGGTCACCTTGTCGGAGTTCTGTACGACATACTCATAATTGGCATATCCGATAAAAGAAACCACCAAGGTTGTACCTTTAGGAACTTCCAAGGTAAAATTACCATCCAGGTCGGTTACCGTTCCGATAGAAGTGTTACCTTTAACGGTCACGTTAGCGCCAGGAACTGTTTCACCCATGTCATCGAAAACCTGTCCGGTCACCTTGATGTTGTTGCCTTGTTGCACAATCGGAGCTTTCTTCATCACCGTCACCTGACGATCACTAATTTTAATCTCCAGATTGGCTGCATCTGCCAATTCCTTCAAGATTTCCTCGGCTTTCTTTCCATTCATATTAATGGAAACTTTTTTATCCAATTCGGATAAAAGTCCCTTGGAATAAAGAATGACAAGATTGCTGTTCTTCTCAATGTAACTAAACAACTCTTTCAGCGTCTGAGTTGTTGCTACAGCTTGTTTGTTACTTCCGCGAGTATCAGCGGCATGTAGAGGGACCAAAGCACCCTCCGTCAATAAAAAAACACTAATTAATAGATAAAGAGATGTAAAAACTCTCTTCATCCGACCAAAAGTCGTTTTCTTTTTCATACTTTCGTACTGATTTTGGTTACTAAAAATGGAATAATTAAAATCATTTCCGGTCGGGCAATATTGGGAGTATTGTCCGACCCTCTTTTTTTACAACACAAATTCTTTCTATTTCATAGACATATATTTTAAGATCAACATTATTATTCACAACCTGGTAATCAATTCACCTGTACATAGATAGCCTCTCTCGAGGCACCTAAGTCCTCAGGCAAGGTTTGCCAAATTGATTCTAACACTTTCTTCAATTCTTCATTCAAAAATAATTTACCATAAAATGCCTCATCAGCAATAGATGGATCACAAACAATCTTCTGTCCATAATATTCACTCAAATAAGCAAGCACTTCTTTCAAAGGTTTACCATTCAAGATCCAAACTCCATCTACCCAATGGATATAATCGAGAGCATTTACTGTTTCCTTTTTCAACTCACCAGCCTCATCCAACTGTACCCGCTCATTCGGTTGCATCAGAACATGCTTATCCGCCGCATCTTTCACATCAACCGCACCCTCAACCAACACCACAGAAGCATGCGCATCGCCTTTATAGGCTGACACATTAAAAGAAGTACCCAACACTTCCACATCGAAAGCTGAAGTATTTACAATGAAAGGTTTCGATTCGTCACGACTCACTTTCAGATAAACTTCCCCTTCCACAAAAATCTCACGTCTGTCACCCTTGAAAGCACGTGGATAGATCACCTTACTGCCGGAGTTAATCCACATCTTGCTGTTGTCAGCCAATACAATCATAGAGCGACGTCCCTTGGGCACAATCAGCTGGTTATATTCCATAGCTTCCTCAGAAGAGGTTTGTGCCGAGGCTTCTTCTTTCTGTACGGACGGTTCCTTCAGCTTCACCGAATTGACACTGACCTGACCGGAGGCATTATAAGCCACTTTGGCATTATTGGCCAGCTCCACTTTCTTACGGTCGGAAACCACAAGGGTCACTTCCTTCACTTCGCCCGTATCGACCTGAGCCAGCAGCATCTGCTCCATACGGCTTCGTTCGTCCATCGTAACTTCCGTTTTCGAGAACCAAAGCGAACCCAAGCCGACACAGAGGACAACCGAAGCGGCCGCCACCCATCTCCAAGCAAGCGAGAGATGTCTTCTACGACTTTCGGCTTCCTGTGCTTGAGCCTGCCTGATCCGTTGCAGCGTCTTTTCCCAAACCTCTGACGAATCAGTT
Organism: Caecibacteroides pullorum; assembly: GCF_019239235.1. Classification (GTDB taxonomy): domain Bacteria; phylum Bacteroidota; class Bacteroidia; order Bacteroidales; family Bacteroidaceae; genus Bacteroides; species Bacteroides pullorum. The sequence goes on from NZ_JAAZTS010000005.1 coordinate 121,239, forward strand.
GCAGCCGGCTGGCATTCATTCCACATGAACAAGAGCTTACGGACCTCATCGTCGGAAGAAGCCTCATTCATATTGGTCAGGTCCTGTGGGTCTTCCAGAAAGGACGCTAACTTTTCATACTTATTATTATGTTCTTTTTTGTCGTCTTTCATCATCGAATTATATAAAACAAGACGCTGTTTCCGAAAAAATCTCCTATAGGCTTCGTCTTTTTTTTAAAAAAAGTTTGTTTTTTATTTCAAACAAGCCGATCTTCTTTCACGGTGAAAGAAGATCTTTCACCGTTTCTTACTAAAAATCAGCAAGATAACAGCTTGTGAAAGAGTGAACGATAAAAACAAAAAAAGTTTCTTCCTTCACGCCACCTATTCAAGTTGAACAATGCAATCGCGCAAGCAGAGAAAAAACAATGCTTTAGACAAAAGAAAGCACTGTTTTAAGCAGGACAAAAGGGTGCTTTTCTTCAACATAAACATCTACTTCAGCACGCTAAACACCTACATTGGCGTGCTAAACATCAACTTGAGAAACGCAACTACCCTCATTGACGCCATCTCACTTCAAGGCAGAGGAAATAAATTCAAGCGCTTTAGCTACATGAATATTGATCGTTTTCACAGAGATACCCAATACTTCGGCAATCTCTTTATATGGAAGCTTTTCGATTTTGGCCAACACAAAGACTTGCCGGCAACGGGGAGGAAGCTGATTTACGACCTGGTTAATACGAGATATTTCCTCCCGACTAATGATCCGTGAATCAGGAGTCTGCAAATCAACAAGCGTACCATAGTCGCCTACTTCATCCCATGGCACAAGCACCTGACCATTTCCATTTTTCCGCAACCAGGACACTACCTTGTTATGAGTTACCTTCAACAACCATGCCTTCTCGTTTTTCACCTCAGAGAACCTGTCACGATGCTGCCATACTTCAAAGAAAACATCGCTTACAATCTCTTCCGCTTCTTCTCTAGAGCGAACAAGATACTGAGCATAGTAAAGCAAATCATTGGAATATGCTTCAAAAAGACGTTTAAGCAAACGTTCATCCATATGGCTACTATGACTATGCATAAACAAGGCTTCCTTCTTTTTTTAACGACCCGATAACATTCGACAAAGATACTAAAAAACAGACATCTTCATTCAAAACCCGATACATTTCACTATCTTTGCTATCAATTATATATTTAAAAAAGTAAGTCGTTATGAAGAATTTTACCTGCGTGCAGGATATCGGTAATCTGAAAACTGCACTTGCCGAAGCGTTCGAGATCAAAAAAGATCGGTTTAAATACGTAGAATTAGGACGCAACAAGACGTTGATGATGATTTTCTTCAACTCCAGTTTACGTACCCGTTTAAGCACACAAAAAGCGGCCCTGAATTTGGGAATGAATGTTATCGTACTCGATATTAATCAAGGCGCATGGAAGCTGGAAACTGAACGTGGCGTCATCATGGATGGTGATAAACCAGAACACCTGCTGGAGGCTATCCCTGTAATGGGCTGTTATTGTGACATCATCGGTGTCCGTTCCTTTGCACGTTTCGAAAACAGAGACTACGACTACAACGAAGTAATATTGAATCAGTTCATCCAATACTCAGGCCGTCCAGTATTCTCGATGGAAGCAGCAACCCGACACCCCTTACAGAGCTTTGCCGACCTCATCACTATTGAAGAATATAAAAAGAAGGAACGACCCAAAGTCGTAATGAGCTGGGCTCCCCATCCACGTCCCCTGCCACAAGCTGTTCCAAATTCTTTTGCTGAATGGATGAATGCAACTGATTATGAGTTTGTCATCACCCACCCTGAAGGCTATGAACTGGATCCGAAGTTCGTAGGCAACGCTCGTGTAGAATATGATCAAATGAAAGCCTTCGAAGGCGCTGATTTTGTCTATGCCAAGAACTGGGCAGCCTACTCTGGCGACAATTATGGACAAATTCTGAGCAAAGACCGTGCATGGACAGTAAGCGACCGCCAGATGGCCGTTACCAACAACGCTTATTTCATGCATTGCCTGCCTGTACGCCGCAACATGATTGTGACGGACGACGTCATCGAAAGCCCGCAAAGCATCGTTATTCCTGAAGCGGCCAACCGCGAAATTTCAGCGACCGTCGTACTAAAGCGCCTGTTGGAAAGCCTATAAAACTTTAAGTAACATTCAATAAAATAAAGGGACGGCCTGATAGGCCGTCCCTTTATTTTATCTATGAGGAGGAGGGGATTGTCAGAACGCGTTGCGAATCGCTTCGGCCACTTCTGCAAACTCTTCAGCAGAAAGCTGCAACTTGGGATTGGAGAAAAGCATATCTTTCTCGCTCTGCATCGGAATCAGATGAATATGAGCATGAGGCACTTCCAAACCCAAGACAGCCATTCCAACCTTCTTACAAGGAAAAGCCTTTCCGATAGCCAGTGCTACCTTCTTGGCAAAAACATGCATAGCGGCCAGTTCTTCATCTTTCAAATCAAAGATATAGTCTACCTCACGTTTCGGAATGACCAACGTATGTCCTTTTACCAACGGATTGATGTCCAAAAATGCGAAGAATTGCTCGTCCTCCGCAACTTTATAACAGGGAATTTCGCCTGCTACAATTCTACTGAATATGGTTGCCATAACGATAATATATTAAAAAAACAAGGCAAGCCACAACACATGACCTGCCTTACTGTTTAAAATGATATGTTCAATATTTCCAGCTCAATCATGCCTTGTGGCACTTTGATCTGTGCTTTCTCACCCACCTTCTTGCCAAGCAAACCTTGTGCAATGGGGGTATTGACTGAAATCTTGCCTTCCTTCAGATTGGCTTCGCTCTCCGACACGATGGTATAGGTCATCTTCATGCCGTTCTTCACGTTCTTCAACTCCACCTTGTTCAGGATCTGTACAGAGTCGGTCTTCAGCTTAGACTCGTCGATGATCTTAGCATCGGCAATCACCGCTTTCAGCTTACTGATTTTCATCTCGAGCAATCCTTGTGCTTCCTTAGCTGCATCATACTCTGCATTTTCGGACAAGTCTCCCTTGTCGCGTGCTTCAGCAATGGCAGCCACCACCTTGGGACGTTCCACTGCTTCCAGCTGTTTCAATTCGGCCAACAACTTGTTGTAGCCTTCTTCTGACATATAAGCCATAATTTTTTCCTCCTTATTATTCTTAATTGATATATTATAAACAAAAAAGAATTCCAACATGTCAACCATGCTGGAACCCTCTTCCAATATTTGTTCGCAAAGATAGCACTTTAAACAATATGCGTCAAGTGCCAATCGCTGTTTTGTAACATATTTAATGGAGTTCGTCCTCCATTATAACAAATTACAACAACTTCTGCACAGCAGCATCCAAATCCTTAATAGTCTCGCCACGAGCACTCAGCTCATTATTACGATTTACCAAGAACAAGGTCGGCAGGTTCTGCACATTGTAAGCAGCTGCTACTGACGAGTAGACACCGTTGGCATCGCGCACGCAAATCCACGGCAGGTTGTCGGCTGTAGTCTTCCAATAATGTTCATCGGCATCCAAAGACACCTGATAAATCTCCAGCCCACGAGAAGCATACTTGTCATACAAGTCACGCAACATATAGTTATGACTGGCCGAAACTGCACTCTGATATACGGTAAAGTCCACAATAACGACCTTTCCCTTGAGGTCTGTCAGCTTATGGGCATTTCCTTTCAAGTCGCGCAAGTTAATGTCAATCACACCCGTTTCCGACACCTGTACCTGTTCGGGCAGCTCCAACGTCTGTTGCTGGGGAGTACGTGTATTCTTCATGCCTTTGATGACGATGTTATACAGATTCTTTGAACGGTTGGCATGAGGATAATAATTGTTCAGGCTCGTAGCTACGGCCGCAAAGCATTTGATGTCATCACGACTATTCAAAGGATCGAATATCAGATAATTGTTCACCTTCTGGAACAGAGCAAAATAGGCAGCCGCCGTATTGGGAGCCGCGAAAATATAGCGGATCTTCACCTCATCTTTATACCGCTTCATCATCGCAGTCAGACTATCCTGGAACACATCTACACCAATACTATGAGCCTGCATAGCCCGATATAATTCATCCACCTTATTCTGCAACTGAAGTTGTTTCAACGACAACTCCTTGATTTTCTCGCTGCTGGGCGAACCTTCAACCGTATAATCCGTCGCAAAATTATCATATCCGGCATTAATTCGAACGGTTTCGGTAGAATCTACCGAGAAATTGATAATCTTGTCTTCTACCCTCAAACGGTAGAATTCAGGAGATTCCGGCCGAGCTTCCTTGAAGGTATAGGCACCTCCAGCGTTCAGTTTGACAGAATCAAGAGGAACAATCCCTTCCAATGCAGATGCTTCCAGATAAAGCATCTTCCCTTCAGCACCCGTCACTTCACCTTCCACCTTAAACTTCGGTTCTGAATCGCAAGCGCTCAAAGCTGCCATGGCAAATGCCATCACTACTATTTTCTTCATATTGTCAGTGTGTTTATTTTCAAAATCAACGTGCAAATATACTCCTTTTCACGCTTAGTCAAAGCATTTTTCCAGCTTCTTCCACCACAAAACATAAAAAAAAGGCCGAAATCGAAACTTTTAAACTCATTTCCACCTGATTAAGAGAATAAAATCACTATCTTTGCACGAATTTTGAAAGAAAATAGATATAAAAGTTTTTTTATGATTAACCCAATTGTTAAGACGATCGAGCTTCCTGATGGCAGAACCATCACGCTCGAAACGGGAAAGCTGGCAAAACAGGCAGACGGTTCTGTAATGCTCCGCATGGGCAACACCATGCTGCTGGCTACTGTTTGTGCCGCAAAAGACGCAGTTCCCGGAACAGATTTTATGCCGCTTCAGGTAGAGTACAAAGAAAAATTCTCCGCATTCGGACGTTTCCCCGGCGGCTTCACCAAACGTGAAGGACGCGCTTCGGACTACGAAATTCTGACTTGCCGCCTGGTTGACCGTGCTCTCCGCCCCCTTTTCCCCGACAATTTCCACGCAGAAGTATATGTAAACATTATACTTTTCTCGGCCGACGGCGTAGACATGCCCGACGCACTGGCCGGACTGGCCGCTTCTGCCGCACTGGCCGTATCGGACATTCCATTCAATGGTCCTATCTCTGAGGTACGCGTAGCGCGCATCAACGGAGAATTCGTCATCAACCCCACTTTCGAACAGCTCGAGCAGGCCGACATGGACCTCATGGTCGGCGCTACCTACGAGAACATCATGATGGTGGAAGGCGAAATGAAGGAAGTATCTGAGCAAGACCTGCTAGCCGCCCTGAAAGCTGCCCACGAGGCCATCAAGCCACAGTGTAAGGCACAGATGGAACTGGCCGAAGAGGTAGGTTCCACCGTAAAGCGCGAATACTGCCACGAAGTGAACGACGAAGACCTGCGCAAGGCCGTACACGAAGCCTGCTACGACAAGGCTTATGCTATTGCCGCCAGTGGTAACCGTAACAAGCACGAACGTCAGGATGCCTTCGACGCCATCTGCGAAGAATTCAAGGCTCAATTCACAGAAGAGGAATTGGAAGAAAAAGCTCCGCTCATCGACCGCTACTATCACGACGTAGAAAAAGAGGCTATGCGCCGTTGCATCCTCGATGAAGGCAAGCGTCTGGACGGCCGTAAGACAACAGAGATCCGCCCCATCTGGTGTGAAGTAAGCCCGCTGCCTGGCCCTCATGGTTCGGCCATCTTTACCCGCGGCGAGACACAGTCACTGTCTACAGCCACACTGGGTACGAAGCTTGATGAAAAAATCGTCGACGACGTACTGACCCACGGCAAAGAGCGCTTCCTGCTACATTACAACTTCCCCCCATTTTCTACAGGCGAAGCCAAGGCACAGCGCGGTGTAGGCCGTCGTGAAATTGGTCACGGCCATTTGGCTTGGCGTGCATTAAAGGGACAAATTCCTGAAGACTATCCTTACGTAGTACGCGTTGTTTCTGATATCCTCGAATCCAACGGTTCTTCTTCCATGGCTACCGTATGTGCCGGCACGCTGGCCTTGATGGATGCCGGTGTGAAGATCAAGAACCCTGTATCGGGTATCGCCATGGGCCTTATCAAAAATCCGGGCGAAGAAAAATATGCAGTCCTCTCCGACATCCTTGGTGACGAAGACCACCTGGGTGACATGGACTTCAAAGTAACAGGTACAAAGAACGGTATCACCGCTACCCAAATGGATATCAAGGTGGACGGTCTGTCATACGACATTCTGGAGAAAGCTCTGCTGCAAGCCAAAGAAGGTCGCGAATACATCCTGGGTAAACTGACAGAATGTATCGCCGAACCGCGCCCCGAACTGAAACCACACGCTCCGCGCATCGAAACCATGACCATTCCGAAAGAATTCATCGGTGCTGTCATCGGCCCGGGCGGAAAGATCATTCAGGGTATGCAGGAAGAGACAGGTGCTACCATCACCATCGAAGAAGAAGATAACGTAGGCAAGATCGAAATCGCCGGCACCAACAAGCAGAGCATCGATGACGCCATCCGGATGATCAAGGCTATTGTAGCCGTTCCCGAGATAGGAGAAGTCTACAAAGGAAAGATCCGTTCCATCATGCCTTACGGTGCATTCGTTGAATTCCTGCCAGGCAAAGACGGTTTGCTCCACATCTCCGAAATCGACTGGAAACGCCTCGAAACGGTAGAAGAAGCCGGACTAAAAGAAGGCGACGACATCGAAGTGAAGCTGCTGGACATCGATCCGAAGACAGGCAAGTTCAAACTGTCTCACAAGGTACTGATCCCCAAACCTGAAGGTTACAGCGAAAAGCCCGAAAGACCCAGAAGAGAAAAAAAATCCAACAACTAACGGACAACCAATCTTTTCTATATAATAATAAGGTGTACCGCCGTGGCGGTACACTTTTTTTGTTTTTGAAGGTTCTACTACTCCGCAAGAACCCTTGAAATCCGAGCTCTGAAATCTGAAAAAATCCGTATCTTTGCTTCAAAATACACAGATATCATGATCAAGTTACTCCTGGTAGAAGACGACCCCAACCTGCGTTATGTGGTGCAGTGCGGACTGGAAGACATCATCGGCGGCTACGACGTGCAGACGGCCGTCAACGGCGAAGAAGGACTGAAAACATGGGCTTCATTCAAACCCGACATCATCATCAGCGACATCGACATGCCCGTAATGGACGGCTTCGAGATGGTACGCCGCATCCGCGAAACCGATGCCAATACCCCCATCCTGTTTGCCTCGGCCCTCACCTCGCCCAGGGACGTACGATTCGGCTACCAGCTGGGCGTAAACAACTACGTAAAGAAGCCCTTCATCGCCGAAGAGCTGGACGCGCACATACACGCCGTACTGAAGATGACACAAGGTGTACACATGCGTACAGAAACAGGCTTCTGTCAGTTCGGTCCCTACAGGCTGGACACCGAACGCAACACCTTGCGCAACGACCGCACCGGCAAAAGCCAGGCACTGACCGCCACTGAAGCCAACATCTTGCACATCCTGGCCCAAAACAAAAATGAAACCGTGCGCCGCGAAGCCATCCTGAGCCGCTGCTGGAACACAGAGGACGACTACTTCGCCTCGCGCAGCCTCGACGTCTTCGTTTCCAAGCTGCGCAAGCTCTTCGAGGCTGACGCCGACATCGAAATCAAGACCGTCCGCGGCGTGGGGCTGATGCTGGTGGCGGAATAAAAAACAAATGTCTAATCCCAATTTTGATAAAATGAAAAGAAAATGTCCACATTGCCACAGCACCATCAGCTTCCGAACTCGATTGGCTGTGTATAAAATAAAAAATACGAGACTCAAACTTGAATCCCGTATTTCCATTTACACAAAATCTTTTATAGCGCCTATTGGGGGGACATTTACTGAATATCCCTAACTTTACTTCTATATTCTATTTATATTGAACTCATATTATTTACGTATATACGTATATCCACCCCACACTAGTCTAGAAGGAGTAATCGTTATTTTATACTCTACATTCTCATCATATATGAGCACAAAATTTCCTGTCCACACAATTGTTAAATAGGTATCTCCGTTTACTTCCTTTTTTAATACATATTCAAAATTATAAGTATCAGGATCTGTACCATCTGTATAAATAGCGCTCAACGAACCTTTATTATTGCTACTAAATTCAACTCGCAAAACAGCCTCTTTATAATTAATTCTCATTTCCGACGATTCCCATCTTCCTGTAATCGAAGCATTTCCACTTACTTCACTAGGATCATCATCTCCACAACTTACCATACACACACTTAATGCCAACATCATCAGCATCATTGATAAATACTTCATTGTTTTCATATTCTATTCTTTTTTTGATTAATTTATTTGTGGCAACAAATATAAACATTCATTCTGAGACAAACAGCGCTGCTTGTCTCCAATTTATATACATGTATTCAAATTGAACACATTCAAATATGATTTAAGCAATTCACAGCCATAAAAACACGGAACAATGCGAAATTATTGAATAAATAAACAATTTCTATCAACTTACATCCTTACACTTACTATTTAACTCTTCCGAATAGAGACTAAAGAAATCATAGTCTAATACAACCGAAATCTTCATCAACAACTCTGTATCAATGGAATATTTCTCAAATATCTTATAAACATTAGCACGTCCGCACGACAGTTGTCTAGCCATCGATACGACTGTACACTTACGTTCAATCATTTTCTCTCTAATAAGTTTTCCAATATGTATCATAGACAATCTTACCTATTTTGAATACTCAACCCTTGCAAATATATAAAATACAAGGCAGACAACTACTCATATAGACTAAAAAAATAGTTACATTCATTCACACAAATATAAAACAGTATAATTTTATTTTACATTACAAAACACACACTTATTTCTCACTGAATCACAGCAGATTTTTACCTTCGTACATTTAACAACAACTAACAATACATTAACAACAAATAGTACCTTATAACTGTTAAAATACCATTTACATTTCCAAAAGAGGACAACAAAAAAAATATCAAAAATGAGAGAATCTGCCATTCTTGTTTGTCAACAAGCTCTTTATTCGCAAAAGTCAATATTCTTTAGACGTATATTTTTTTTATTTTTAGAGACACCTTATTTATATACATTTTCTTATTTTTGCAAGAAACTAATACTCTTCCTACAATAACATATTCAATATGCGCTATTATTTCTACTCCCTGTTATCTATCATCATGTTGTGCCAATGCGACAACGACACAAGCAATTATCTGTCGATATCCAACGAAGTGCTCTCTTTCAGATGGAATGATACCACCAAAGAGATATGGATAGATACAGAAGATATCTGGTCGGTATCTTCCGATATTCCATCATGGATTAACCTTCATCCCAACATGGGAAATGGAGACACCCCGATATCCGTGGAAGTATCGCAAAACAAAACAGGAGGACAACGCTCCGCATCCATTTCCATCAGTACGCAAGCCATCACAACACAATTGGTCATCTTGCAAGATCCGCAAGAAAGACTCTCTTTCACGAAAGAAAAATGGAAGGAACTTGCAGCTACCGACACAACACTTTCAATCACAATCGACAGCAACATCTCTTATCAAACAAAAATATTACCTGAAGAAGCAGGGAACTGGATAAGTGCTCATCGCAGCAACAACATTAACGACGACACCCTTGAAGGAACAGAAATCACGACCATTCTCAATAATCAGGGAATAACAGGAGATCGTTACTTACGCCTCGATGTTTCAGAGAACCGCCAACCCGAAGAACGCTACGCGCAAATCATTATCTATAATACGCAATATGAACTGACAGACACCTTACATATTACTCAGGCCGGGACAGACGGTATATATCATTATGACACCGAGGTTATACAATTACAAAAAGCCACCTGTGGCAACGTAAACCTGATCATTATGGGAGACGGTTTCGTACAAAGCGATCTGACGGCAGGAGGCAAATATGAGTCGGCAATAAAACAGGCTGCTGAACATTTCTTTTCAATAGAACCGTTTCTATCACACCGTAACTATTTCAACGTGTATATGGTTGTGGCCGAGTCTGAAGAAGCCGGTGTAAATAACAAGAACAGTTGGAGCAAAATTAAAAACAAGTTTGATACGACGTTTGGAAACGGCACTGAAATCACCTGCAATGACGATTTGGTCTTTGAATACGCTTACTTAACCAAGGAACTTCCCGAAAACAAACCGCTATTGGCCATTGTTGTATTGAACAGCACAAAATATGCGGGAACTACGTATCTATATAGTGACGGTAATTCCATTGCCTTATGCCCCATGAGCACAGAAAAGGCCCCAAACGATTTTGAAGGCTTGATACACCATGAAGCATGCGGACATGGTTTCGGTTTTCTATGCGATGAATATGTATACTACCAACAAACCATTCCATCCACAAGAATCATGGAAATTAAAGAATGGCAAAAACTCGGTTATCAGATGAATCTGGACTTCACAAACGATACCTCAGCTATCTTATGGAAAGACTTCATTGGCACAGACAAATACGAAATGGTCGGCGCTTATGAAGGCGGATTCGAATATCAATACGGCGTATGGCGACCGGAAGAGAACAGCTGCATGAACAACAACATTCCCTATTTCAACGCACAAAGCCGTTGGTGTATCACCAAACGAATCATGGAACTGTCAGATATCCAGTACAACATTCAAAAATTTATGGAAGACGACCAAATTCCTCCGATAGCAAGAACCAAGAGCGTAGTTTCTCCTGATTCCAAGCCGCTGGGAAGTCCGATTCTAATAAGGAGATAAATGCTTTTTCCCGACAAAAGAGCATTAACAACAAAAGCATTTATTCCCTCATTACTGATATACCTGCACCTCCAGCTCACCCCGCAACGCGCCCAGCGCATTCAGAGCCAGAGCTTCCAGCTCGTCTTCGCCGGGATAGACGCGGACGGGCGCTAGGAAGGACACACGCTCCTTGAGACGCGAGGTGATGTAGTCCGAATGGGCGATACCGCCCGTCAGCAGAATGGCATCTACCTTTCCGTAGAGCACGACTGCCGCCGCGCCCACACTCTTGGCTATCTGATAAATCATGGCGTCCAGCACCAGCCGGGCATGCTCGTCGCCCTCCTCGATACGCTTCACCACGGCCTGCACATCGGTCGTACCCAAGTGGGCTGCCAGGCCCGCACGCCCCGAGATGCGTTTCTTCAGCTCGCTCTGCGAGAGCTTGCCAGAAAAACAGAGATCAATGAGGTCGCCCGCAGGCAGGGTGCCAGCCCGTTCGGGTGAGAAGGGGCCTTCACCGTCAAGGGCGTTGTTCACGTCTACACAGCGTCCCTTGCGATGGGCCGCCACAGAGATGCCGCCACCCAGGTGGCAGACAATCAGGTTCAGGTCTTCGTAACGCACGGGCCTGTCGGGCTGTTCCGCCGTCCGCTCGGCAGCATAACGACGGGCAATGGCGCGCTGGTTCAGTGCATGCCAGATGGTGATACGGGGCATGAGAGGCGAACCCGTAACGCGGGCCACCTCGTCCAGTTCGTCCACCACGCCAGGGTCAGCAATAAATGCCCGGCAGGCGGGCAGGGCGTGAGCTAGCTCGGAGGCTATCAGGCAACCCAGATTGCAGGCATGGGTACGCATGGCATGCATGCAGTCGTTGATCATAGCATCGTTCACCTCGTAGACACCGCCGGGGATGGGTTTCAGCAAGCCGCCCCGACCGATGATGGCGTCGAAGGCAAAGGGGATGCCCTCATGTTCCAACTCGGCGAGCACCAGGTTCTTACGGAACTCAAACTGGTCAATGACACGCGGATAGTGTACCAGCTCGTCGACAGAATGTCGCAGCGTCTTGACAAATACAGGCTTTTCGTCCTCGAAAACGGCCATCTTGGTCGAGGTGGAGCCGGGGTTGATAACTAATATCTTCATGGGAATAGTTAATACTTAATGGTAAACGATCAAACTGCTCATTTCCTGTCATTCAATGGTGTCTTGTCCATTGCTGGTAAGACAGGCCATAGCGATGCTGTAATACTTGGACAGACCGCTGTCACTACGCGAAGGCAGCACCACAGGGCAGACGGGACCTTGTAACAACCCCGCCATATCGGCATGCGAAAAGAGAGAAACGGCCTTGTAGAAGGCGTTTCCCGACTCGATGTTGGGGAAGATGAGCACGTCGGCCTCGCCATTGATGGGCGACACAATGCCCTTGATGTCGCCACTGGTCTTCTCGCACGAGGTCTTCACGTCCAACGGTCCATCAATGATGACGTTGCCGAACTCACCCGCCTCGGCCAGCTCGACGATGTTCACATAATCCAGCGAGTGGGGGAACTTGGCGCTGACCTTCTCCGTACAATGTATCAGGGCAATGCGGGGCTGCTCGATGCCAAAGTGACGGCAGGTGCGAATGGCGTACCAGATCATCTCGATGCGTTGCTGAAGCGTGGGCCTCGGAATAACGGCAGCATCGGAGAAGAACAGCAGCTTGTCATACGTGGGTATCTGCATCACGGCCAGATGCGTCAGCACCTTGCCCCTGGGCAGTAGGCCGTGCTCCTTGTCGAGGATGGCGCGGAGCAGATTGTCGGTGTTGATGATGCCCTTCATCAGGATGTCGGCTCCACCCTCGCGCACAATGCGCACCGCCTCGCGAGCCGCCTCGTCGGGATCCTCGATGTGAATGGTACGAACGTAGTCGGGGTATTGCTTCAACGAGGGATATTTCTCAAGAATGGCCGAGTCACCAATCATCAGAAACTCGGCAATGCCCTCTTCCAGGGCCCTTGCAATGGCATACTCGGTATTGGGGTCGTTGGCACAGACCACAGCAATGCGTTTCCTGCGGTTCAGCGTCTTCAGGTGTTCCGTCAGTTGATTAAAGTTGCGTATAGGTTTCATGACGTTAGATTTTTAGCAAATATCCGAAAAAATGTCGAAAAATACAGCATCCATCCGCCTATTTTTGCAGTTGTTTAATAACATTTTGACAACTCCCATCCCTTCCCACGACAGAATTCACATCAGGACCGACCACAGATACGCAGATGGACACAAATTTTCCTCTCGGTAGAGGCAGACTGTGAATAAAAACGCTCTGTGGCAATCTGCCTAATCTATGGTAAACAAAAACAAGAAGCAGCTCGGGATAAAAAATATCCGAAACAAGTTTCAATATTTTGTTCTCCGCTCGCCTTTCTGTATTTTTGCAGCAACATAAATTATGATGAATGTATATGGACAAGCTGATTATTCCCCCTTACCTGTATGAAGGCGACAAGGTTGTCATCCTCTCACCCTCCGGCAAGATAGACAAGTCGTTCCTGAAGGGAGCCGTCAAGCGGCTGGCCTCATGGGGCCTGCAACCCGTGCTGTCACGCCACGCAGGCAGTTCCAACGGAGTCTATGCAGGTACTGTCAGCCAGCGGCTGGAAGACTTGCAGGAAGCGATGGACGATCCGAACACACGAGCCATTCTGTGCAGTCGCGGCGGATATGGTGCGGTGCATCTGGTAGGCAAGCTAGACTTCAGCCGCTTCAGGGAGTCACCCAAGTGGCTCATCGGCTTCAGCGACATCACCGCCCTGCATAACCTGTGGCAGAAGGAAGGCTTCGCTTCGCTGCATGCGCCCATGGCACGCCATCTCACCGTAGAACCCGAAGATGATTTCTGTACGCAAGCCCTGCGCGACATACTGACTGGAGCCGCCGCCACACCCGAAGGAAGTTTCAGTTATACCTGTGACGCTCACAAGCTAAACCGCCGCGGTACGGCCGAAGGCATCCTGCGAGGAGGAAACTTTGCCGTCTTCAACGGCCTACGTGGCACGCCCTACGATATCCCCACCGACGGCACCGTGCTCTTTATAGAAGATGTGGGCGAACGCCCGCATGCCATTGAGCGCATGATGTACAACCTGAAGCTGGGCGGTGTGCTCGAACGTCTGTCGGGCCTCGTCATCGGCCAGTTTACCGAATACGAAGAGAAAAAACAGCTGGGCAAGGAACTCTATGGAGCACTGGCCGACCTAGTGAAGGAATACGACTACCCCGTCTGCTTCAACTTCCCCGTGGGCCATGTCACGATGAACCTGCCACTCGTCTGCGGCGCACCTGTCCAGCTGGATGTCGACAAAAAGGGAGTGCGGCTCACCTTCCAACTATAGCTAGATTATTCCCTAACTAGAGAAATCTATTTTCCTAACTAGAAAAAAATAATTCCCCAATTATGAAAAGAAAACAATGCACCTTTGCTTCCCTGCTCCTGCTGATGGTGGTGGCTGCCATCGCCTGCGGCAACAAGAGCAACGCCTCCGGCACAGAGGAAAACAAAGACAAAACGGAATCTGTCAACGTACCCGCATTTAACGCCGACAGCGCCTACGCCTATGTCCAGATACAGGCCAACTTCGGTCCCCGTGTACCCAACACGGCTGCTCACAGAGCTTGCGGCGACTACCTTGCTGCCAAACTGGAACAGCTCGGTGCCAAAGTCTACAACCAGTATGCCGACCTCGTGGCCTATGACAACACCATTCTGAAAGCGCGTAACATCATCGGCGCCTACAACCCCGACAGCCGCCGACGCGTGCTGCTCTTCGCCCACTGGGACAGCCGCCCCTATGCCGACGAGGACAAGGACAAGTCGAAGCACAAGACGCCTATCCTGGGCGTGAACGACGGTGCCAGCGGCGTAGGTGTGCTGCTCGAAGTGGCACGCCAGCTACAACGGCAAGCACCTGCCATCGGCATCGACATCATCTTCTTCGACGCCGAAGACTATGGCACACCAACCTTCCACAAGGGGCCATACAAGCCCGACACCTGGTGCCTAGGCTCGCAATACTGGGGGCGCGTGCCCCATGTGGACAACTACAACGCTCGCTTCGGCATCCTGCTCGACATGGTGGGCGGCAAAAACGCTACTTTCTACCAGGAGCTTTTCTCCAAGCGCACGGCGGGTAAGCAGGTGAAAAAAATCTGGGACGCCGCCCACCGCCTGGGATTCGAAGCTTTCTTCCCCAAGGAAGATGGAACAGAAGTGACGGATGACCACCTCTATGTCTACAACCTGCGCAAGATACCCTGCGTGGACATCATCAACTACGACCCGAAGTGCGACACGGGCTTCGGCGACTTCTGGCACACCACGGACGACACCATGGACGTGATAGACAAGAACACGCTGATGGCCGTAGGGCAGACGGTACTGGAGGTAATCTACAACGAAAAATAATTTCAAAAAAGACAATAGATATGACAATCAACGAAATGCAAGACGAAGTCATCGCCGAATTCAGTGACTTCGACGACTGGATGGACCGCTACCAGCTGCTCATCGACCTAGGCAACGAACAGCCGGCTCTTGACGAACGCTACAAGACCGACCAAAACCTGATAGAAGGCTGCCAAAGCCGCGTATGGCTGCAAGCCGACGAAGAGGACGGCAAAGTCATCTTCCAAGCCGAGAGCGACGCCCTTATCGTGAAGGGCATCATCGCCCTGCTCATCAAGGTGCTCTCCGGGCACACGCCCGACGAGATTCTTGCCGCCGACCTCTACTTCATCCCCCGCATCGGCCTGCAGGAGCACCTCTCGCCCACCCGCAGCAACGGCTTGCTAGCCATGGTGAAACAGATGCGCATGTACGCACTCGCCTTCAAGGCAAAGGAAAGCTAACCTAACATTAGCACACACTGCCCAAACGTGCATTCCGACTCCTTTGGAATGCACGTTTTTGTTTCCCTCCGAAACTCGCCAGGGTCTCCGACACTTTGTTTATGCACTTGTTATTAAACAAACGGATCAAAATCAGAATATACGGGCAGCCGAAACCAAACCGGTGCTCCTGACAGACATGCAAAAGACTCGGCATTGGACAGCGGCCGAACTTTTTCGTCTGCGGCGAGACAGATACACTGGACAACGAGCAATACTCAAGCCTCGTCTCCCCCGCCGGCAGGCGTCTCCCCGGGCTTTGCCGCCGTACCTTCACGGTAGGCCGAGGGCGAGGCGCCGAAATGGTGTTTAAAACACTTGCTGAAGTAGAACGGATCGTTGATGCCCACCTTGTAGGATACCTCGGACACGGTATAGTTACTCTCCAACAGCAACTCGGCAGCCTTCTTCATGCGCACGATGCGGATGTACTCGTTCGGCGAATAACCGGTTACACCACGTACCTTGCGGTAGAAAACCGTACGTCCCAGCCCCATGATGGAAGCGAACTCATCGACGGTAAATTGGGCATTCTCCAACTGCTGCTCAACGACGGCTTGTAACTGGTCGGCAAAAGCCTTGTCCTTGTCGGAGGAGCAAATAGTGGGCCGGAGCATGTTAGGAGCGTTAGAAAATTTTTCCTTAAGCTTCTCGCGCTGTTCTATCAGCTTGAAAGCACGAGCCAAAAGCAACTTAGGACTAAATGGCTTGGTGATGTAGGCGTCTGCTCCGCTCTCAACACCAGCCAGGTGACTCTCGGCGGAGTTCATAGCAGTGAGCAGGATGATGGGAATATGGCTCGTGTTGAAATCGTTCTTCAACTTGCGAGTCACTTCGAAACCCGTCATACCGGGCATTAAGACATCACAAATAATCAGGTCGGCATCGTATTCGCGAGCACGTGCCAGTCCAGCCACACCATCAGCCTCAGCCATGACTTCAAAATAGCGCCCAACCTCTTCTTTGAGAAACTCGCGTACGTCGTTATCATCCTCGATGATAAGCACCCGTTTCTTGTTGATAGGCTCCACCTCGGGCAGCTCAATGTCGGCCTCCATGCGAGTAGCGGCCACCTGCTCTTGGTGCTTCCGTTCCTCTTCGAGCAGGACGTTGTGAGGGATGAGAAAGTCCTTCTCCTCGTAAACAGAAGGGTCGGTAGGCAGCGTGACAGTAAAGACGGAACCACCGCCCTCATTCTCACTGAACTCAATGGTACCCTTGTGTACGCAAACCAACTCATGGCTCAAGTGTAACCCCACGCCAACACTGCTGCCGGAGAAACTACTCTGCATGAAGCGCTTGAACAGTTCGTTACGTTTTTCAGGTGGTATACCGACTCCTGTATCGCGAACTGTAATGACAAGCTTCTTTCGCTCCTCGTCCACATCGACAGTGAAAGTCACCTTGCCACCACTGGGAGTGTACTTGAAAGCATTGGACAGGAGGTTGTAGGTCACCTTATCCAAATGTCCCTTATCGATAAACATCGTGTAGGACGTACGTGAAGGCACGAACTGGAAATCCATGTTCTTCGATTCTGCGGCATCGCTAAAGCTTAGGAATATCTCGTAGAGAAAGGCGACGACATCGGTCTCCTCCAGCGAGAGAGCCAGCTTGTTGTTCTGCATCTTGCGGAACTCGAGCAACTGGTTAATCAGACGCAGCATACGCTGGGTGCTTTTCTCCATTACTTTAAGCGAGTAATTCATCTCCTTGGGGATCTTCTCCATGCGCTGCACCTTCTCCAAAGCACCTTGTATCAGCGTCAGCGGCGTACGGAATTCATGGGAAATATTAGTAAAAAAAACCAATTTGTATTCCGTCAGTTGCTTCTCCACCTGAATGCGGTTGCGCAGAACATTAAAATTACGCACCAACCTGAAAGCGACATAGAGTGCCACGGCAGACACGAGTACGTAAAGAATGAACGCCCATCCCGTACGCCAAAACGGCGGAACAATAACAACCTGCAAAACTGCTTCTTTCTCCGCCCAAACTCCCTGACCGTTACACGCCTTCACACGCAAGGTATAATGCCCCGGATCTAGATTCTTGTAGGCAGCAAAATTCAAGGAAGACAAAGCACTCCACTCCCGATCGTAGTTATCCAAACGGTAAGTATATTTGATGTCGTTGACCATCGAATATTCGAATGTAGAGAAATCTATCACGAACGAATTCTGGTAATGTTTCAGTTCAATTTTGTCGGTATAGATCATCGCGTGCTCCAGTGGCGAATCCACGTCACCCGGACGCACGGCTATACCATTAACGTGCAGGTTAGTGAACGACACCATCGGTGACGCCTGCGTATTGCCCACCACAACCGCAGGGTCTACAACCACTAGTCCGTAGTTCGATCCAAACAGTAATGTCCCATCATCAGCCACCGCACAACTGTTTTCGCTGTAAGCATTTCCCAAGATATAAGATGAAAAGAAGAAATTCTCGAATGTATAGCTATCAGGATCAAAGCAAGAAAGCCCCAATTCTGTAGCAATCCACAACTTTCCGTTCCGGTCCTCTACAATCGACTGTACCATGCTGTTTACCAGCCCATCGCTCACGTCGAAATGGACGAAGTCCAAGTCTTTATAATTTCCCTCAGGACGGCACATACTAAAACCCTTACCCGATGTGCCCAACCACATACGCCCTTTACTGTCGCGCAACATACACTTGATTTCGTTACTTCGCAAAGCACCGTTGTCTATATTATAGGCTACATAATTCTGAGGATCTTGTAGAAGAGAGTCTGGATGAAAAATAAAGATTCCCGCACTCGAACCGACCCATAAATAGCCATTGGGTTCTTCACAAATAACGCGTATCTGTCTTTGCGAATACGTATCGGTAAAGAAACGACGGAAATGATATCCATCTCCGGCCTCGTCAGGAACAGCCAAATTCAATCCGCCACCAAAGGTACCAACCCACATACGATCCTTCTTGTCACGCAACATAGCAAAAATACTGTTACTGCCTAGCGAAAATGCATCTTCCGAAGTGTTTCTATACCATTTTCCATCTACAGAAAGACCATTTCCACGCGTCCCCAGCCAAAGACTACCATCGGGCCCTTCGGCCACAGCATAAACGTTCGAATCATAAAAGCCACGCTTTTCCAATGTTCGCGATGATTGGTCGTACACATACAACCCACCCTGGCGTGTGCCCAACCAAATGCTTCCGCCTGCCATACGATTAATCATCTTTACTGTATTAGCACGACCGTCCCATGCCCCTTTTTCCGGAAAGACCCTGTCAGCTCCCTCATTCAGCACCAACAAATGAGAAACACCCGCATATTCAGTACTTACCCAGATCCCTCCAGTACGATCCTCTATAAGATAAAGAAGATAATTAGACGCGACATGACTGAATCCGCTCATATCAGCAGTAAAATGCTGCAATACATCATGAGTAGGATCATAAACAAACAATCCGTTTCCGTACGTAGATATCCAAATCAGATCTCGTGAATCCCAGACTACATGATAACGTTCTTCGTCTATATAATTAACCCTATCGGAAGGAATAAGCTGAAAAGACTTGACTGCACGAGTCTTTGTATCAAGATACCAAACCTTTCCTGTATGATTGAACACCCAATAATT
The DNA here is from genome assembly GCF_019239235.1 of Caecibacteroides pullorum. Lineage (GTDB taxonomy): Bacteria > Bacteroidota > Bacteroidia > Bacteroidales > Bacteroidaceae > Bacteroides > Bacteroides pullorum. The sequence continues at coordinate 140,629 of NZ_JAAZTS010000005.1, forward strand.
TCCACGATTATCTTTCTGTACCTGTCCATTCTGTACATCCAGCAGCGTACTCTTTCTGAGTTCAAACGTTTTTAAGTTGAACACATAACACCCCTTGTTGGTAAATATCACCCAATCGTCCTGAATGCGCAGGTCCTCATCGATACGAATTCCGCTTTCTTGCAGACGAGCTACATACTTGCATTCCTCCTCCCTTTTCTTTACGACAAAACGGCCATCCGCTGACAAAAAAAACAAATTTCCTCCATCAGAAATAATCTTAGAAGCCCGATGTGAAGGAACAACCAAAACAGTGCGATCTCCAATAACTTGAACCACCCCGTTATCTGTACCAATCCAGACACCTCCTTGTAAATCCTCATATACGTACGTCACCCTGTTGGAAGGCAAATTATTCTTTTCTGTCTTGAAGACGATTGAGGAAAATTGCCCGTCCGCATAAGTTACTTTCCGACATCCATTTCCATTCAACCAAAGCCAAACATTCCCATTACGGTCTATAATTTTGTCGCTATAGAGTTCCCGATATTCACCACACCCTGTAAAGTCTACAAAACATTCCCTTTGCAAGTCATAGCAGCTATATACCTCTGCCGAAGTTGCTATCCACAAAAAACCATTCTTATCTTCTACCAAATCACGGATACGATGATCTCCCAGCGCAATTCCTCCTTTCTGGCTCGGCCGGTAAGTCACAAAAGAATTGCCGTCATATCGGCTCAATCCGTTCAGAGTTCCCATCCAAATAAATCCTTTGCTGTCTTGATACATACAACGAACAGAATTATTAGAAATTCCATTACTCGTTGTCAGATGTTCCGAACGTATTTCAACATCAGCCGCGACATACAGGCTGAATAATACAGATACAAGCAGTAAAAATAGTTTTCTCATACCCAAATCATATGTTCCATAGCGAACAAATGTACAAAAAAATAGTACATCAGAAAAAAACTGATGTACTATTTTTACAATGTGTCACAGGATCAATCCATGTGGAACACTTCAGGCAAAGGAATCGTGACAGGAGAATTATCAGGGTTGACTTCCATAATATCAGCCATATAGTCCCACCATTTCTGGACAATCGGATTGGCGCCCATATCCTGAGACGATTCTTCCCCCTTTGTTTTCTGGCAAGCAAACAGGATATTCGTATCTTTATCCCAATAGATAGAATAATCATAAACACCACCGTCAGAAAGCATTTTTTTCAACTCAGGCCAAATTGCCGCATGTCTTTTCTCATACTCTTTCTCGAAACCCGGTTTCAAGAACATCTTAAAAGCTTCACGTTTCATAAAAATCCTCCTTTTCAATATAGAATTACCATTATTTTCCTCCATCGGTTACATGAAAAATAGGCTCATTTGTTTTTTGTTCTGTCCGATAATATTGCACGGCACTGTCGTTCATCTTTGGATGTTGTTCACCAAGCATTTTAATCATTTCGGCACCAGCCCATATTACAGGGCCATAACCATGAGCTGCATACACATTTACTGGACGGTAATAATAGAATGCTGGATCAAAAGCCATACCCGTACCGACACAAGTTCCGTCAACCTGTCCCTCTTCATTGATTTGAGTAGATACGGCATGCCAACCGAGCTGGGCTACAGGGCCATAGGCCATTGCATCAATCCATCCCTTGTTGATGGCATGTGCAAAGCAATATACGTAAATGGCCGTAGCCGACGTCTCAAGGTAAGAGTCATTGCGGTCGAGCAACTGATGCCAAAAACCTTCCCCACTCTGACATGCTGCCAATCCACGAACATGGGCACGGAAAAGTTCCAGCAACTTGTCACGCTGAGGATAATCCTCGGGCAACACATCAAGCACTTCACACATTGTCAGCAACGCCCAACCGTTAGCACGTCCCCAATGGAAAGCAGGATGATCCTGCATACCTTCCACCCATCCATGACGGAAGAGTTTTTTTTCAGGCACCCACATGCGCTCTGCAAATTGAAAAATCTGACGCAAAGCTTCAGCCATATAATTTTCCTTTTTCTCAGCAGCCACATAGGAATAATAAGCTACTGGTGGAATACCCATAAACATGTCATCAAGCCATAACGTGTTATGTTGAGGGCGAGTTCGTGCAAACGTTCCATCAGCTAACCGATATTCTTTATTTAAGATAAAATCCATATAGTTTTCTATCAATCCATTCAACTTCAACGAAGGATCTTTCTGCATAGCTTTGATCATAGCCGCACACACAGCTCCGGCATCATCCAAAGCATGAGGAGTTAAAATCTGTTTCATTTGAGGATCGACATCGCCTTCCTTCTCAAGTACACGACGGAAATGAGGCGCCACTTCGGCTAGAAACGTAAAACGGTCTTTTACGTAATCAGAATAAGCCTGATCGCCGGTAGTTTCGGCTGCAGTAAGCATTGCCGAATAAGTTACTCCCCATTCGTAGCTAGCCAAACGGAAGGCACCTCGTTCTAATTGAGAGTTTACATTCAGTTTGTTATAGTCGGTTATTACCTTTCCAGACTTTTTGTCCACTACACGTGCTGGGGTGTTAGCCTCCAAATAATGCAAGATACGATCCATATCAGACTTTATGTCTTTCACAGACAACTCGCCATAAGGCACTTTATACTCCGGTTGCAACAGATGTAATGGGGTATTCGAGTCGTTCACTACATTTTTTTTCTGTGCATGGGTTCCTAACCCTGCCATGAACAACAAGGCACCCATCATACTTAATGTTTTCAGATTCATGTCTTAATGGTATTAACAATAGATAATATAATAATCTTTTTACTTAAATTTATATCCTCTAAACACGCCTTTCTTCAAATCTGCACCAAAATAGAAACCAGGTTGTGTAGGCTGATTATAGGCAACATTTTGTGTTGCAATGCTGATACGATAAATAGGATCTTCCAAAAAGGAATGGAAACGATATTGCGTAGGGATGGTTGTCACATACAAACGCAATGCTTTGCTATCCACCTCACGTACCAACACCTCTTCACGCCAATCACCAATCAAATCACCTTGTAAACAAGGATTGGATTTGGTACCGTTATTAAATGCTGCCCCTTCGAAATTAATTAAAGGTTTACATATACCCTCTTTCCAATCATATTTTAACACTGCATTTTTATCCAACAGTTCACGAAGCAAGTCACCATCCCACCATACAGCCATATTAACAGGCATTGATTTTGGAGTCGTTCCTAATGCTTCTCCTTGCACATTACGCAGCCCATGCGAATCTAAAGACCACATCTCCAACCCCAGATTACGCGGATCAATATCTGCAGCCATACAACGACCAACATCTTTTGTGCTTTTTACTTGAAACAGTACTTTTCCTGTAGCTGCATCACGAAAACTTGAACCATCTTTTTTATTTTCATGACAATCCCATACTTGAAGTCCTTGCATATCAGGAGAAAAACATGTCATATGCATAGCATCGCCATGTCCCATACCTGTCGTATAAAGTCCCTTTCCGTCATTGTCTATTGCACAAGATCCGTATACAATCTCATCACATCCATCACCATCCACGTCGCCTACACGCAAGTTATGATTCCCTTGGCCGGCATATCCCTCTCCACCAGGATTATTACTATCAAATACCCAGCGTTGAGTCAGCTCTTTTCCATCCCAGTCAAAAGCAGCTAAAACTGTCCTCGTATAATATCCACGGCACATTACCACACTTGGATGAATTCCATCCAGATATGCCACACAAGCTAAAAAACGGTCACAACGGTTTGCATAATTATCTCCCCAATCCTGAATATTGCCACGAGCAGGCACATAATCAATAGTTTTCAACGCTTCTCCTGTCAACCCACTAAAAACCGTCAAATATTCACTACCCTTCATAATTCGCCCCTGAAGGCTACGGGTACGTCCTTTATCATTAGCAATTCCAGCTTCCCGATAATCAGCATCAGCTTTACCGATCACCTGTCCTTTACCATCGACCGTTCCATCTGCCGTTTTCATCACGATTTCGGCTTTACCATCATTATCGAAGTCAAACACCATGAATTGAGTATAGTGAGCACCCGCACGGATATTACGCCCCAAATCAATGCGCCACAATTTCTCACCAGTCAAACGATAACAATCTACAAGTACATTTCCTGTATAACCATCATGAGAATTATCATGTGCATTGGAAGGATCCCATTTCAAAATGATTTCATACTGTCCGTCTCCATCAACATCACCTATAGAAGCATCATTTGCACTATACGTAAATGTATCGCCTGCAGGTGTTACTCCATCAGCTGGCTTATCTAACGGAATCTGCAAATATCCCATAGGAGCATCAGCTGGCAAAGTATAAGATTCACATTTATTCTGTTGTTCTTTCCCGTCGACTACAGCCTTTACAGTATAAACTATCTTTTCATTCCCTGCATAGAGATCCTTATAAAAAGTTCCTACGTTACTTGGAACTTCTGCAATTTTCTTGCCATTCCTATAGACATTAAAAGTTGTCTGGATCGGATCAGATGAAAGATAACGCCAAGAAAGGCAGACTGCATTCTCGCTTTCACGAATAGCTACAACACCTCTTCCCAAATCTTCATGTTGCAGTTTGGAATAATCATAATGAGGTTGTGCATACAAAGAAGTTACCAGACTAAAAGCAACTACTGCACTCAATAAATTCTTAATTTGTCCCATTTATTTTATATTTATCTGTTTGCTATCAGTTTGTAAATACCTTTATCTGATCCAATACAACACCTTCATCCAAAGCTTTGAACTTCAACCGATGATTCACCGTTGCTTGCGGCTTCAGTACAACACGACGAATAGCCTGATTACGCAAAACATTCATCTTCCATTCTTCACTCCGCCCTTTTGTCTGATAACTACAAACAATCCCTTCACCTCCATCCAAAGAAAGTTCAAAACGAAGCTTCTCACCCTCTACCGGATGATTTGGGAGCAAACATACTTCGAAAACTAAAGAATCGGCTGATTGATATTCAAAATCAAAAGACAGTTGTTGTCCTTGGTCCAAAGAAACGGCTTTTCCTTCGTAACCGATTCCTTCACATATCACTGGATGATTTTCAATACAGTCAGTACCATTCCATTGGAAAAGGATTTCAGACTCTTCCAACATATTCTCTATAGACGAAGAAGGCTGTACACGATCAAAAACAGGTAAACGGCGAGGAGAGCAATCCATTATATGATTCCACTTACCTGTATTATATAATTGGGTCAAAGATACGATGCTATCATAAGCCATATCACTCCTACTCCAATCTCCTTTTCCATGTCTGGCCAGCTGGGCTCCCAACAACTTAAAATTCATCTGAGAAGCTGCCTGCACAGGATATTTTATCAATTGAAAGAACGCATCTTTCCGACTTTCTGCGACTTCAGATGAGATTTTTTCTACCCGATCTGAAAGCTGCTGATAAGCTAATATTCGTTCTCGAATATAAGTTTCACTCCAAGGCAAATCGGTTATAACCTTATATTTAGGATCCTTTTCCTCAGTACGAGTCGCTCCCATAAACTCTGGCTTACGTATATAGGCTAATCGATAATGTTCAAGCAAGACTGGAAGCGTTTGCGTAGCAACAGATTGCCCAAACTCTCTTTCTAAAAAACGATGCAAATGCTTAGTAACGCCCTGTTTCTTCACTTCACCAATATCCCAAGCCATATCTAAAAACAACTCTATCTGATATTCACCCGGCTTGATATCCCCAACATTTAACACCCACATTTTACGAATGCCTCGCTCATAAGCTTGAGTCATTTGCTGATAAATCAAGCCTGGCTGAACCGTGCAAAGCCAAAGATAGTCATGAGGGCGTCCCCAATAAGAAATATGATAATAAATCCCGTTACCACCCTTCCGAGCCTTTTCCGCTACTGTCGGAAAATGACGAATATAACCATAATTATCATCACACCACATCAAGGTCACATCATCTGGAACCTCTAACCCTGCATTATATACGTCTAGAACTTCTTTATATGGTATAAAAACCTGAGGAATATTAGCCACGGTTTTATCGACATAACTAGCTAGCAAGCTACGCTGGTCCTTTAATACCCGTTCAAGTACTTGCTTCTGTTCATTAACAGTCTTTGCACCCTTCATGGCTCCGTCATGCACACCCCTCATACCCAATGTATAGAGATTGTCATAGCCAGCCACCTCTTTGACACGTTCCTCCCAAAAAGCCCGTACATGCTCGCTATTATTCACATAGTCATATTCACCTATTCCATCTCGTTTCCATTCGCCATTCGTATTCCGCATCATCGGTTCGCAATGGGAAGTTCCAATGTAAATGCCATATTTATCTGCAATTTCTTTATTACCTTTTGTAAAATAAAAAGGTACAGAACATTCATGCATGGCAGGCCAAAATGTATTGGCACGTAGACGGAGCAGCAATTCAAAGATGCGTGCATGTGTTTTAGGTCCTATTTGTCCTTTTACAGGAGTTGGTTCATAAGTCAACCCACTCCAAGGAGTAAGCCCCCAATCTTCATCATTGATGAAAATACCACGAAATTCAACCGAGGGTTCTTGTAAATCCTTATAAGATGCAGGCAAGGCAAACTCTTTTCTTGGTTCAGGGATTACATCCGCCCACCATTCCCACGGCGAAACACCTATTAGTCGTGACAATTCCATAATACCATAAGCAGTACCACGCTTATCGCTACCAGCAATGATTAAACGACCTTTCGGGGAAACTGTCAGCAAGAAAGCCTCATGCTTCCCTCGAAGCATACTAACATCAATACCAGTCTGTCGGATTAAAGAACTTTCCCATGTTCCCACTATAAGATCACCATCAAAAAGACACATTTGAGGCTTCACACCAAAAACGTCTTGCCAGTCATGTGTCAATATTTGCAAAGCAGTATGTACAACTGGGGCTTCTGTTTCCAGACAAGATATTTTCAATATCTTTTGAGAGTTGACAACAAAATCCTGATTGGCAGACAAATTGCCAACAAGTATCGTCAAGACAAAGGCCATGAATAATTTCAAATCCTTCAACATTTTATCCAAGCATTATACAGACAAAGAGATTCGAATTTTCATTCACTCCAAGGTATTACTTCCTGCATATATATTGCATCCAAACTCCATGTCGCAGCATCATTTGTACTAATATATTTGCATTCATCCAACCTGGAAGGAACATAAGGAGGCAAGATAGTTTCTACATTAAGTCCATCTTTCTCTACAGAAGGAACATCGGCACATAAATCATCCCAAGCTTCTTTTGCTTTCTGTATATCGCGCAAATAATAAGCAGCGTATGCATGAAGACGAGAAATCCGAAAACGATTATGACGAAGCTCCCATGACTTCTGTTTATAATTAGCAGCCAAATCCAACCAAGTTTCTGTCCATTCAGGTAAATCAATCATTTGTAACATTTCATTCATCACCTCAAAACCGCCCATAATTGTCATCAAGTGGTTGGTCGTTTGTAGTTTAGGATCGCATTCACTAGTTATAATCCCTGTAGCTGGATCAAATCCTAAAGCCAAGGGACCGGTAAAAGCTCGGCTTGGTAATGCGGCTATACTCTTCATTCCAGCTATAATCTTATCGCGATAAGCTTCATTACCCGTACGTTCCCATTCTGTCATCCAATTACCAGCGTAAGCCAACCAATCGGGCCCTATACGCAAACGTGCTGATGCTGTACAAGGATACTGTTCACGCGGTTGTGCCAAACGCATCGGATCGAGAGTGTATAATTTCTGTTCTGCATCCTTTACCTCTGCCATCAGATCACCACAACGTTCGTCTGTAGTGAGATAATAATAAAAGCGGTTCCATACAGCCTGACTAATACGTGCTTCCTTCGCGCCACATCCCCAATGACTTACATTATGGCGACTACCCAGCCCCGCATTCGGTCCAATATGATAAACATCTACCTCAGCAGTATGACGAGTCATTGCTTCCGCCATTTGCCAAAGATCAGCTCGCCCTGTACGCAAGAAATTATACCACAACCACATATTAGAAGCAAGCTCTGTATTATCCCAGGCAAAACCTCCAATATCATATCGCCAAGTATGACGAACAGGGTCGTAAGCATGCATCACATCTCCATAATTCCAAAATCCATACCATTTATTTTGTTCTATAGCTTTCTTATAGAATTCTACATAAGAGGCTAACCGATCTTCTATTTTTGCACGAAAATCTGTAGTTCTATCAGGCAAACTCCATACGCCAAAAGCCCTGCGAGCATGCAAATATTCAGGAACAGGCATCAATACCCCTGGACTTGAAAACTGTTCAGCAGCACGTGCAAAATCTGCTTTTCCTGTGTATCCACCTTGAGGAAGTAAAGTAAGCGTCGTAGTTCTAGCAATACCATAAGGGGTACTCAATCCCTCCTGAACATCCTCATAACTAGCATTCAAGTCATGAGCGATATTATCATAATGTCGCAAATCCATCGGTTCACTATCGGGACTCCAAAGCCATGCCGTAATGGTTGCCTCTTCTGTTTTTGCGCCTGCAACTTCAATGGAAGAAGGATAGGATTGCCAGAAATCATGCAAACAAAGTCCCAAACCTCCACTTACATCCCCTAAAAAAGCATAACCGTTACTACGTGTCCCAGAAAAAGTTCCAATCCATGGATTATCGCTATTGGCCCTTTTACGAATGGAAAAAGCATCTGCTGTCAATTGAGAAAGACGATATCCATCCCATGAGGCCCAATTATCTATCAAATTTTGGTTATAGGAATCAAACTTATCATATTCAGGTATGCGTTTACCTTCCATCTGTTGTTGTTGCAAAAGAGGGACATTCTTATTTTTATCCTTCGAAAGCGACAACACCCTACGTCCTACCAAAGGTTGAATCGGTTCACTCCAAACGCCTCCATCAGCACAAGAAAAAGCAACATGCCTGTTGTAAAGAGCTTCGCGCATAGGAACTGTAAAACGTACTCCCAAAGCACGAATGAAATCTTTCTTCTCATCCCCATCGAACACTATACTATGTACCATCTTGACTTGTTCACTTCCAGCATAAAAATAAAGACGAACCACAAATGGCAACCATTCGCGTCCATCCTTGCTCCTATGCATTCCTTCAAGCTTGACTACCGCACGTACATTCCCTGCACGCTCAACGGAAACCGACTTCACCTCACTGACATAGTTGACAAAAGCAATTTGAGATGTTGTTTCCAATACGGGTTTACTCTGTGTAATACAAACCAAACGGCCTGAAGAACCAACTTTTATTCCTCTATAGACCAAACTATCGATCAAGCATTCCCCTTTTCGAGGAATATAGGCTGAAAGCACACCTGTCTCTATTCGAATATCTTGAGTGGTTTCATTAACCTGTATTCGATTTTGTTCAACAGATTTTTTCCCTTTTCTTTTACCTTCCATTTTGGAAAGGGTAAGCTTACCTGCTGAAGCTGGCACAACACCCGCAACTCCCAACCATTTTACTGAACCATCTGGCCAATATGCCAACGGCCACGTATCAATCTCAATTTCCTTATTTCCTTTACCCGACAACAATTGCCAACTAGTACCAGACTGCACATATCCTTCATCAAAAGGCACGCCAAAACTTACCGTTTTAGTTTGAGCCGGTTCACCACCAATCCAATGCAATGCAACCTCACTCCCTTGTAAAGGTTCACATGTGTATCGGAAGTTGGTAATACGAGTACGCGACAAGGTGGTTCGGAATCCAAACCAGCCTTCTGTCAACGGATTTGCATCCCTAAAATCCACCAGGCGCTTCCCATCTATATAATAACTAACCCTATTGTTCTCGTTTGTTATCTTGATATGATACCAATGGTTGGCTTCCAACAAATGCTCCTTATCTTTATACTCCTTTAGAATTGCAGGACGAGCTTTGGCATCTGCCACACCAGCTTCATTCCCATCATAACGACGGAATCGGGTTGTCGAGTTGTGGTTTCCACCATATCCTAAATAATAAAGTTGTAAAGAGTAACAATTCAAAAAGATTCCACTACGCCATTTCGCACGCTTCCACAAGTCATTTGGATATTTTGGATCTGATGCCATCCAAAAACAGTTTAAATCGCTCAAGCGATCCCCTTCATTCTCAACAACAACACAGGCATCATATTCGATGGCAACCTTTCCACTCATCTTTTCTTTACGCCATAAGGTGAGCCCCTTAGGTGCAACAATCTCAGCTGTATCACCACGGAACGCCACGCTATAATCAGGCGATTCAGATTCTATCTTCCAATATTTCGAAAATTCTTTTTTATTCAGTCCTGAAACATTTTGCGCTTTTACTTCTAACGCAACTGTTAATAATAAAAAGAATATCCAAATGTTTCTCATGCGAATTATGACTAAAGGAGTTATACAATTATTTTATATAATTCTTCAACGGACAATCTGTTTGTTTCACCCCGTCTACAATACTTTGAGCATTCAATCGGGCCCCCTTCAAAGAAGTATGGGTATGATCACGTTTAAAATACTCCCCAACAACACGCAATCCTTCATTGAAACCCATATCTTGCAACTTATCTGCCGTAATTTTATTTAAGTCAATAAACCAAGCACCGGCTTTCTCAGCAGCCTGACGAGTCCATGCGCCAAATGAATTGGTATTACGTTCGATCTGGCCATTATCCCATTTGTTTCGAGGCGTGTGACTCAACACTATAGGATAAGCCCCCTTCTCCTTAACATCCATAATAAACTTACGCAAATACCAACCAAAAGTATAAATGACCTTATACTTGCCAGTCGCTTCCATTAGAAACACCTTGCTTTCATCGCCTGCTCCTGGCAATTCTGCTCGCGCTTTGCCAATATTAATATCACCTGCATCATTGTGTCCGAACTGTATCAATACAAAATCACCCGGCTGAAGTGCATTGTACACTTTATCCCAACGTCCTTCATCCAAATATGTCCGGGCACTACGTCCAGCCATGGCATGGTTTTCCACTGATATACGAGTTGTGTCCATAAACTCTGCTATCACACTTCCCCAACCCCACATGCCGTCACCTTTGTCTTCATTACGTACCGTACTATCACCAATGGTAAAGAGCACTGGACATCCTTTCTTACGCGTAGCACCTGTAACTGTATCCTTTTCTATAGGTTTCAGATACTTAGCCAAGGCCAATTTTTTATAATTACGGATACCTTCGGCAGCAGAAGCGGCATTCACACGAGCACCAAACTCACTGGTGTGAATTCTATCCAGATAGAACATACATTTCACCTTTTCTTTTCCGAATGTCTCAAATTTGCGTGCCGTAATTTCATTGAGATCAATAAAAGGAACATGTTCCTTTTTAGCAACTTGTTTTGCCCACAAGCCAAAAGTCTCATTGACACGAGTCACAATAGTACTGTCAGCATCTTCCCAAGCATTACGAGGGGTAAGTGACATCAATATAGGATGAGCTCCACGTTTTTTCACATCACGAATAAATCGACGCATATATTCTCCATACGTATATACCGTTTCTTTTACCCCTATTTCTTTAATAGTCACGACCAATGAATCTTTACCGATTCCTGGAATAGAAGCACGGGCACGACCACTATCGTACGGACCATTATCATTATGTCCCAACTCAATAATCACCCAATCTCCCTTGCGAACACCTTCCAAAACTTCCGGCCAAAGGCGGTTGTAGAACGTACGACTACTGGTGCCACCCAAAGCATGATTTTCCACCGTTATACGGTTCTCATCAAAATACTCATGAGCAAAATATCCCCATCCCCATTGTCCGTTATTGCCGTTACCCAGGGTGCCTGTACGCATCGTGCTGTTCCCAACCAAAAACAACACGGGATTATTTCCTTTACGACTGGAGCCAGGAACAGGACGCGCTGTACGCGCTTTGTTCAAACTATCAAGTGTATTATCTATCACTTGGTTTACGTCCTTCATTGGAGCAGCCACGGGCTTTTGAGCATGAACCTGAAAAGCCATTGAAAGACCTAAACACAAACCTATAAAAGCGTTATTCTTATTCATTATTTGACATTATTTATTTGTTCACAAAGATAGCGACACGACTCAAATCCCTAAATAGAAATTTATCCATATCCATGTCTTTTTGTCCACACTATCTGAATCAATAGCTTGTATGAGGTGGCTGATTGTAAGCTACATTCTGCCAAGCAATACTCAAACGATATTGACGATCATTCATCAATGTTATACGTCTATCAACAGCCGGTATAGTCGTTACATAAATTCTCAATTCATTTTGACCCTCCGAAGCCCAAATCACTTCTTCCCTCCAATCTCCTAAAATATCTCCTGACAAGCAGGGATTACCTTTGGTTCCATTATTCGAAACAACCCCCTCAGCCTTCAATAACAGATCTGTAGTTTCCGTTTCCCAGTTCCATTTACTAATTGAGATATGATCCAGCAATTCCACTTGTGGATCAGCATCCCAATAAACTGTAAAATTACAGGATGAAGGTTTCTTGGGAGTTATTATTTCTCCCGTATCACCTCTACGCAATCCGCCGACATTACACCAGCATTCCGCTCCTTCATATCTAGGATCTATATCTGCTGCAACTCCTCTACCTGCATCCCTTCCAAAACCATCTTGCCAGATAATCTCACCTGTAGCACCATCAAACATAGCTACCGCAGGCGTTTTCTGTGCAATTGCATGCTTCCCTTCATTCTCATGTATGCCAAACACCTGTAATCCGTTCCTGGAGGGTATCAATTTCCCTACATGTAATGCATCTCCATGTCGTAAGCCTGTAGTATAAAGCCCTTTTCCGTTATGGTCAACAGTCATCGCTCCCACACAAATCTCATCACATCCATCATGATCAAAATCGGCAACACTCACTCCATGATTTGCCATACCAGAATAACCTTCAAGCCCAGGCAAAGCACTATCAAAAGTCCAAAGAGGACGCAATACTCCTTTTTCAAAGATCCATGCTACGACAACTGTCCGTCCATACCATCCTCTAATCATAACTGGAGAAGGCGTCTTACCATCCAATAACGCCACACAAGCTGAGAAGCGATCAGAACGACCACCTGTATTATCATTTCCACAGTTACCTCCGACACCACCCCAGCCATCCAACGGATAACGGGTCGGTATATATTCCTGAGTATCGATCGCACGACCGGTCATTCCATCGAACATGGTCAGATATTCAGGCCCATCCACAATTTTTCCGTAAGTAGGAGATTGTTTATCCCACGTACGCCAGTCTGCATCGGCATCGCCCAAGATACGTCCTTCTCCATCTACCGTGCCATCAGCCGTCTTGCAACAAAGTTCCGTTTTTCCATCTCCATCAAAATCGAATACCAGGAAGTTCGTTGTCGCAGCACCTGAACGAATATTAGGGCCAAGGTCTATACGCCACAATCTTTTTCCACTCAATTTATATGCGTCAAGATATGTGTTACCGGCAAATCCACGTTGTGGAGGATTCTTGGCGTTCGACGGATTCCATTTCAAAACGATTTCATATTCTCCATCACCGTCCAAATCGCCCACACTGGCATCGTTAGCCATATAGCTATAAGACGTCCCAGCCACTTCGTTTGCTTCAGGCCGATCAATAGGTACAGATAAATAAGGTTGCCGAGGTTGATTTTTGGAATGGGACCAAGATGCCACTTCACGTCCATTCAGGCGCAAAGACCAACGATTGTCTGCACTCCAATCCACTTCCCGATCCAGAAAATCGGTTGTTTTCTGGATCGGTGTCTGATTCAACTTGATTTCATTTCCACCATTACTTTGCCGATACACATCGAAAGCGATGTCTTTTTCGTCTTCATAAAGCATCCTCCAACTTAAATACATTCCTTGCTCTGAAGGTATTCCGACCAAACCTCTGGACAGATGTTCACCCAGATATGGTTGAGCACACAAAAACAAGGGAAGGAAGCATCCTAAGAGACTACAGACGCATGCAATGAGAACCTTTAAAGAAGCCATATTTACTGTCGCAAATTTTCTTTAAATTCAATCTCCACAATACGCAATTCATGGTTGGTCTTGTCACCATTTTTCGCCTTGAACAGATCCAATTCACCAGCGGCAGGAGCTGCCACTTCTACGATCTGGCCAAACTCGTCTCCTTCCTTGCTGGCTCCTTTCAAACGAATGGTTATTTCATCGGTCAACACAGGCTTCACATTAAGGTGTACGTATCCCAAACTTTTCTCTGTCTCACCACTCCATATTAATTCCTTGCCAGCATAGATTTCCAACGGATAACTACGCATGCGCCAACCTGTCAGCTTCATACAGATTTCGTCGATGCGTGCCGCACGTTCCAGACGATAAGTGATCCAAGCCGTCTGCAAACGGCCGTCGTTCGACCATTCGCTTAACTCATTGTCATCAAAACTATTACCAGCCTTGTCTGCATTGGCTCCTGCCGTAGCCGAGAGGATGCCCGCATCTACCTTTGTCACGACATAAGAAGGAGTAAGCGGAGTCTCCCCACGCGTCAGCCTTCCCTCCAGCTCATCGCCGGGGATGTAGCGGCTCAGGCCCTGTTCCACCTCAACCGGCAGGGTTGTCAGTTGGATTTCGGCGGGTTTCAATCCGTCGGCCACAGCCTTTATGCGGACGGTGCCGGCCTGCACAAGCGAGCGAATCAAAGCACGATTGATGCCACATTCGACCGGCAGGTCTTTAGATAAGATATAGTTATCGGGGCCTTGTGCGATACCGCCACGCCACTCGGCCGGACCTTCCAGCTCGAAATGGATCTTATTGTTGGCCAAGGGGCAACGCAAACCGTCCTTATCGGTCACTTCCACCTGCAAGAGCACCATATCAGCACCATCGGCCTTCCAACCTTTCGGGTTTTGAATGACACTCAGCTTGATTTGCTCCGGTCGGCCAGCAGTCTGCAGCTGGGCACGGCAGCATTCTTTGCCATTCTCATCATACCCCACAGCTTCGAGCTTACCCGGTTCGAACGCAACACGATCGAATGTATAGAGGAAACGATACTTTTGCTCACCACGTCCCAATGATTTCCCGTTCAGGAACAGTTCCACTTGTTCCGTATTCGAAACGACGTATACAGGTTTTACTACCGTATCGTTGTAATTCCAATGGCCGACGATATGGATACGCGGATTTTCGATGTCCACCCAGCCGTCCCACATCACCTGATGAGCAAAGAAAGGATCTTTCGGTATACGCATCGGATCGGTCACGCCGCTACGGCGATAGTTCTCCACACCGCGATAGTGCGTATTGGTATCCGAAAAAATAATCTTGACACCGCCGGAGCTGACACGATCGCCCGTACCCGGACGCTCCCGCCAATAATCGAACCAGCGGATGATATTTTCGATGGTAAACGAGTCCTGATTGTGGTTGTAGGCACGGGCATCAACCTTCTTCTGCACCGTATTAGTCATGGCAGAACGGAACGAATCGTTCCCGGCTCCGTTCTTATGATAGGGATAGGAATATTCGTCCCAATACTTACGCAAGCCTTCGTCACGGCAATATTCCATCGCCCACATCGGATGATGGCTGCTCTTGTTGATGTAGAGCATCTCGCCGCCATACTCTGCCTCGCGGATGTCCAGCATCTCACGCGAGCCGATGGCACGCCCTCCGTGAGGATCATACTGATCACGCAGGGCTTTCATCTCCAGCATGTGCTCACGACTGATGGACTCGTTGCCGCATTCATAGAAAATGATGCTCGGATTGTTACGATTGTAAATAATGGCATCGCGCATCAACTCGACACGTTGTTCCCACTGGCGGCCCTGGCGGTCTTTCTCCGCATCGCCGGCAGGCATGGCCTGCATCAGGCCCACGCGGTCGCACGACTCGATGTCCTGCTTCCAGGGCGTGATGTGCATCCAGCGCACCAGATTGGCGTTGCCTTCCACCATCAAGCCGTTACTATAGTCGCTCAACCAAGCCGGAACGCTCATGCCCACGCCCGGCCATTCGTTGCTGGTGCGCTGGGCAAAACCTTTCACCTGAATGACGCGATCATTCAACCAGATCATTCCTTTACCGAAGCGGGTCTTGCGGAAACCTGTCCGTGTACTGACTTCGTCCACTTTCTCGCCATCCACCCAGAGGCTGGTCTTCACCACGTACAAATAGCCGTAGCCCCAGCTCCAGAAGTGGAGACCGTCTACCTCGGACGACGCCTTCAGGACGGTCTGCTCGCCGGGCTTCACGACGACGGAAGCACTCTCGAACGTCTTCAGCAGGCGGCCGTCGCAGTCGATCAGCTCCGCACGGTAGCTCACTTCCTTCGCCCGACCATACTCGTTCCGCACCTCAGACTCGGCATGGATGACTGCCTTGCGCGACTTCACGCGGATGTCTTCGGCATAGATATAAACACCGGTGGTCTTCAGGTTGCTATAGAGAGGTAGCGTCTGATAGAGCTTGTCCGTGACGTGCAGCCAGACGTTCTTCGGAATGCCGCCGTAGTTGGCATTGAAATTGCGGTCACTCCACTGGTACTTCGTATTAGTGGCGCGCTCCCGGTAATTCCAGTTGTTGTCCACGCGGACGGCCATCACGTTGTCGCCTCCGTAGCGGATATAGGGGGTCAGGTCGAAACCGACCGCCATCGCACCGTTCTCGTGCAGGCCGAGGTAGTGGCCGTTGACGTAGAAGTCGGCTCCCTGGCGCACGCCTTCGAACTCGACAAAGACCTTCTTCCCCCGCGAATCGACAGGCAGGCGGAAGTGCTTGCGATACCACACGACGGTGTCGGTCAGCTGCTCGATGCTGAGCCGGAAAGCCTCGTCTTCATTGAAGGGACGGGGCAGGGTGACCTGTTTCCAGCCCTGGTCGTCAAACCGGACTTCGCGGGCCTGAGGGTCGTCGCCCACATGGAGCAGCCATTCGGCAT
Source organism: Caecibacteroides pullorum (assembly GCF_019239235.1). Taxonomy (GTDB): domain Bacteria; phylum Bacteroidota; class Bacteroidia; order Bacteroidales; family Bacteroidaceae; genus Bacteroides; species Bacteroides pullorum. Next base: position 157,537 of record NZ_JAAZTS010000005.1, read on the forward strand.
TGAAATTATACTTACCGCGGACGTCTTGTCCCACGGCGGGGAGCAAGCATCCGAACAAACCAATCAGAAAGATTCCAAACAATCTATACATAGTGTATCAGGTTTTATACGATTATTTATCCAAATTGTCAACTGGCACGTCCACCATCATCAGGTTCAGGCGCTTGCCGTTCGTGAAGTGGCCCGACTGGAAGAGCACCTTCGTGCCGTCGGGGCTGAAGCTGGGATGGGCGTGGTCGGGACGCATCTTCGTGTCGGACACAAGCCAGTGGCGTTCGCCCGTACGGACGTCTATCAGCCAGACGTTGCCGCCGAAGGTATCACCTGCCACCCAACGATCGTCGCGGCTAGCGTTGCAGTGCCAGAAGCCGCGGCCAACGAGCTGGCCGTCGATGGCCTGACGGTCTTTCTCCATTTCCACCTGGCCCAGCAGCTCGACGTCGTCCGTGCGCAGGTTGATGCGCAGGATGCCGCTGGCCTGCTTACGGAGGCGGGGCTGGAAGCCCAGGATGTTGAAATAAACATAGTCGCGGGAGGCGAACGTCTCGTGCGTCACCCAGTCGAGCGCCGTCTCGCGGTACAGGGGCTTGAACACGCGGCCGTCGGCGGTGCAGAACCACATGCGCTGGTGGGCATCGCCACCAGTTTCGTTACAGAAGACGATTTCGCCGGGCGTGAAGCGGCTGGCCTGGATGTGGCCCACCTTGAACTCGGTGTCGATGACCTTCTCCACGCGGCCCGTTTCGAGATTCATCTTACGGATACCACACAGCGTGGGCTGTATCTTGATGGGCTGGTTGCCCTCGGGACGGAAGGCGTTCTGCTTCATGCGCTCCAGTTCTTCGGGCGTGCCGTCGCGCTCGACGGTGATGTAGGCGAAGTCGTCGTTGCAGTCCACGGCGAAGCCGCCGGGACGACCCATTTCTTTTGGGAAGGTACCGATCGTACGCTCGTAATCAGTCGGACGACCTACCTTGCCGCGATTGACGTCGGCGAAGAAGCGGTCGAGGTCCATGACGGAGAGCGTCCACTGCCCGTCGCGGCTGCGGCTGATGAACATGCGGTTGGACTTGCGGGCCAAGTAGACGCCGCCCAGGTCGGTGCCCTCGGTGGCCTGGATGATGCGGCCGGTGGCCACTTCGATGAAGAACATCTGCGTGGGCGTCCAGCGGCGCGTCTTGCCGTCGGACGTCGTGGTCTGCTGCTCGGGGTCGCCGGCGCGGGTGGAAGAGCGGAATATGAGGTACTTCCCGTCGGACGTCCACATCGGATCGGTCTGGTAGAGGAAGCGGTCGTTCTGGAGGGTGTCCGTCAATACAGTAATCGTACGGCCCGTCTGCGCGTCCACGTAGGTTGTCTTTTCGGACGGGGTGCAGTTGCCGAACTGGGCCGAAGCCGTGCCGCCCAGCAGGGCGCACAATGCGGCGGATAGGAAGAGTCTTTTCATGGTTTTGAATGTTTTAGTTTGATTGTGACAGGACAAAATTAGCCCAAATTTCCGGCGGCGGGAATAGAAATTCATCCGTTTCCCATAGTATATCGTTCACGGAAGGACGAAAATGGCCAATTTACGGGGCGCGGCACGCGGGCGAAGCGCTTCGGAGGGCCGCCAACAGTCCTCAGCAGGCCGTCGAAGTTGGTGGACGTAGCATTGCAGTCTGCAATGACACTTCCACCGTGGTGGACAGCATGAAAACATACGTCACAGCCCCATCCACCGTGGTGGACAGGGCTGCGCAGATGGAATTTACGGTATCGACCGCCTCGGCAGGCCGCTATCTCGGCTGCCGGAAGTCGAACATCAGGTCGATGTGCAGACCTTCGTCGCCTTTCTTGATGCGGATGTTGCCCGGCTGGCTGTTCGGTCCCTGCTGCTTGATGGGCTTGAACGAAGCGATGGCGGGAATGTCGAGTAGGAAGGAAAGGTCGCCCTCGGGGAAGCTCGGCATGGTCTGCTTGACGCGGCCGGCAGGCTCTTCGGGCGTGAAGACGCGGTAGAAGATGCCGTCGTTGCGCGAGTAGACGGTGAACGGTGCCTCGTCGCTCTCCATCGTGGCCCAGAACAGGTGGCCGTGGTAGCCCTTGAACTCAGGATAAATCAGGTTTTCGTAGCTCTCGCCGGTGATCGTGTTGTTGTAGTCCTTCTGCCAGATGCCGTACCGGGTGCCCGCAATGCGGTTCTTCCACACGCGGTAGGGGCCGCGGCCCATCCAGCGCATGCCCGTGCAGGCCGCTTCGGGATAGGAGAAGGTCAGGCCCAGGTTGTAGACCTCGGTGTCCATGAAAGCGTCGTCGAAGCCGCCTCCGCCGGAAGCGCGGTTCAGCAGGATGGCGTCCATGTAGAGCAGGCCGTTGTCGGTCAGGCGCCAGACGATGGAGTCGGCCGCGCCCTTGTACTTGGCGCAGAACACGGCGCCGTCTTCACCGTTGCGAAGGTAGCTGAGCGCAGGCTCGTAGCGCATCTTCATGCCCACGGCCACGGGACCGTCCTTGAAGGGAATCTCGCGTCCACCCGCCGTCACGCGGCTGAGCAGGCCAGTCGAGGCATCGAACGCCACGCTGACGTCGGCGCTGCGCAGGACGTAGCTGCCGCCTTCCCTGACGGCTTCGGCCCGCGGTAGGGCCTGGAGGGTCATCGGCGTCCGCTCCATCTTGTGCGCGAAGTACCGTGCGGCCAGGCGGATGGGATAGCTCCAGGTGCAGATGCTGCGGCCCTCCTTGTCGAAGGCTTCCAGCTCGAGCACATCGCCGTCGGCAAAGTTGGCTGGCAGGTCGAAACGCGCCGTACCCGTCTCGCCCGGAGCGATGGCAGGCAGAGTCACCTCGCCTTCGGCCAGGGCCACGGGAGCAGCGGCGACAGTCCTCTGCAAGGGCGTGTCGCACTTCAGGACACGCCAGTCCATGCGGCAGTCCTTCAGGTTGGTGTAGGTATATTCATTGGTCAGCAGGAAACTGCCGTCGAAATGCGAAGTGATGAGCAGCGGCTTCAACTGGATGGGCGACCACTGCGCGCGGATGGCATAGTAGCTGCCCTCCTTCTCGCGGCGCGGGCCTACCACGCCGTCGGGGGCGTTCGATTTGTCCGAGTCGAGGATGCCGCCCTTGTCCGATCGCTTCGGCGCCTCGTCACAGAAGACCCAGACAAATCCGCCGGCAAACATGGGGTTCGTCAGCCAGCGGTCCCAGAAGTCGCGCAGGCCGGCGCCTCCGCCCTGGTCGTACATGGCGTGCATGAACTCCGTGGGCATGAACACCTTGTAGCCGTTCGTGAAGCGGGCCACACCCGTCAGGTAGGCCGGATAGTGGTGCGTGTCCAGGTCGTCGAAGTCGGCCCAGGGATGGATGACGTGGCGCTTCTGCAACTTGTCGTAGCGTGCGAACAGCGGGTCGGTGTCGTAGTTCCATCCACCCTCGTTGCCGTTGCACCAGAGGATGATACAGGGATGGTTGACGTCGCGGCGCATCATCTCGCGCACCAGCTTGGAGCCTACCTCCGAGTCGTAAGCATCCTGCCATCCGGCCAACTCGTCCAAATAGACCAGGCCCAGCGAGTCGCACATGTCGAGGAAATGTTCGTCGGGCGGATAGTGCGAACGGACGGCATTCATGTTCATCTCCTTGATGAGCATGGCGTCCTGACGGCTCATGGCCGCGCTCGTGGCGCGCCCGCCATCCACCGAGAACGAGTGGCGGTTGATGCCCTTCACCACCAGCTTCACGCCGTTCAGGTACAGTCCGTCCTGCGGGAAGAACTCGATGGTGCGGAAGCCCACGCGGAATTCACGCGTCTGCACCACCCGGTCCTCGCGGTCTTTCAGTTGCAGCTTGGCCACGTACAGGTTGGGGTTCTCCGTGTCCCACAGGCGGACGCTGCCCCATTGCGAGGTGAACAGCTGCTCGCGTTCGCCGTTCCCGATGACGTGGGATACCTCCGTCCGTCCCGATAGGTCGGTCATCACGCGGCCGTCCTTCAGCGCAGTCAGGCTGGCCACCAGTTCGTAGCCGCTGGCGTCACCCTCCATCTCGAGCGCCACGTTCAGCCGCCCTTCGGCGTCGGCATTCAGCGTGAAGTGTCCGACGTGCACCTGCGGCAGCACTTCCAACCACACGGGACGATAGATGCCGCCGTAGAGCCACCAGTCGGCCTTCCGCTCGGCGGCGTTGACGGACTTGTTGGCCGACTCTTTGGCCACCTTCACTTCCAGCGTGTTCTTCCGTCCGAACTTCAGCAGGTCGGTGATGTCGTAGTCGAAGCGGTAAAAGCCGCCTTGGTGCATCTCGCCGGCCAGCTCGCCGTTGACGCGCACCTCCACGTCAGTCATCACGCCGTCGAAGAAAATCTTCACCCGCTGTCCGCTCCACGCCTTGGGGACATCGAACCGGTGGCGGTACATGCCCACCTCGTCGCTCGGTTTCTCGCCGGGCACGGTGTACCAGCGTCCGTACGTATAGTTTCCAAATCCCTGCAACTCCCAGTTGCAAGGCACTTCTATTTTTTTCCACTTGCCGCTGTTCTGTCCATGCGTGCAATAAAAATCCCACGTCCGTGTGTCGTCGATGCCCGTGCCCGACAGATAGACACGTTCGGGGTGGAGCGCTTGTGCGCTCGCCCCCGCCGCAAAGATGACCGCGGCGGCCATAGCCAAGCCTTTCAAAACTTTATTTCCCATACAATCCTGTTTTTGTTGCAAAAATGTCACATTATCCGAAAACACGGAATAGACATTCGTACATATTCATGTATTTTTACTTCTCCGCCTTACAGCTCCACGCAAAAGGGCGTTGCAGGAAGCCCCTCCTCGTTAAACAGATTAGGCATTGCCTGTTCATTCCATCCGAATCTCACTTTCGAAGGATTCTTAATATCTGCTACGTCCAGCACCACTTTTCCATCTTCAATAACAGCCTCTACAGGACGGAATACGCCATCGCTGCCTGCCACTTCAAACCAAGTCAGCTTATCGTTAACAGCCTTGAAAGCATTATTGTCCTTATCACGTACCCCAGCTGTCAGCCTGCTTCCTTCCGTACGGAACGTCAGTATCACCTGCTTTTTCTTCAAATAGGCGCGTTTCAGTTGGGGACCACAGCAAACCACCTTCTTATTATAATCCTTAGCCAACGCCCAAAGCGCTAGACGACGACCGACTTCCCATTTATAAGACGGATGAATGTCCTTCAAATGATCCACTAAATCCGTCACGATAACCTGTCCCGTATGTTCCAGGCTCATACAGTTCGTCTGCAAGTCAGCAAACCAGGCTTTCAGGCAGGCATCATGTTTATAATCGTCCCACTGGCGATTGGAATACAAATAAGGAGCAATCTGCACGTAGTACATCGACAGTGTCTTATCTTTGAAAATCGTCCGCCAGACATTCAAAAGCGTTTCAAACTTTTCCACATACAATGAATCATGAGCCATGGCATCCGATTCTCCCTGATACCATGTGAATCCTTTTAGCGTGTAAGGAGCCAACGAGCGAATCATCGTATCATAATATAACGCAATCTTACGCTTTACTGTCGGATGCTGCATCTGTTCCTTGGCATAGAAAGGTGCTTGCTTATAGACGTCTTCCGGTATCCAGTTCTCAATCCGACTTCCTCCCCAAGAAGAAGCAATGATCCCGACGGGTACTTGCAAAGCCTCTTGCAACGTCTTTCCGAAAAAATAAGCTGCTGCCGAGAAAGGAGCAATCGCTGCACTTTCAGCCTCCAGCCATCCTTTAGTCTGACAATCCGGTAAACCATATTTCTTCTCTACCCAAAACAGTCGCAAGCCTTCAGCATTCGGATTTTTCCATTCTTTTTCGGCCAAATCTTCGCCACGGGCGGGCGCAGCATAACGTTTCAACGTCCGGTCCATCGGATATTCCATGTTGGACTGTCCGCCACAAAGCCACACTTCACCAACCAGCACGTTGCCCAATCGAATTTCATTTTCCTCTCCACGCACAATCAAATCTCTTTTTTCGAACGAAGCGTTCATAGGCTTCAGCCACACTTGCCATGTACTATCCGATGTAGCTATACAACTTCGACTCTGCCCCGCGAACTCCACAGTAACCCGTTCGCCTGGATAAGCCTTTCCCCAAATGGCTACCCGTTCTTTTTGTTGTAACACCATGTTCGAAGTCAACACATTGGGCAAAGTCACCTTGGCCAATAACTGGCCAGAAATCATAAGCCCTACACAAACAATAAACAAGCTTTTTCTTAAATTCATAATCAATATTTATTCATGGTTATCGATATTTTCCCACTATCAGCACTTCACCTTCTCAGTCATTCTTTTCACAGTACGTCATATAATCTACATCTATATATCCATTTTCCTGGAGATTATTATAAGTGAACAGTCCTATACGACTTCCTCTATAATTGCCCCATTTCAGCTGGAAGACTGCGTCACACGCGTGGTACTTGTACCCATTAAGACTCCAATAAAAGACAGCCCTTCCCGAAAAATCGATCTCCGTTTTCAGCCACAATGAACGCTGTCCACCAGGCAAAAAAGTAAGCGGCAGCACTTGCTCAGCCCCCTTGCTATTCTTACTCCTATAAACCAAAGATAACCGACCGTTTACTTTGACGACAGCCAGATATGCGTAATCTTTACCACCATTAAAATGCACAAGACCAGCCTCCTGACCGTTATCCATCTTATTGATGTTCAATTTAGCAACTGTCTCACCTTTTCCCCAACGAATATAACGCTGTGACACAATATTTCCCGTAGAAAAGAAGTCTCCTTCACGCAATTGAGCAAAAGCATACAAGCGCAAGTACCCCTTCCGCTCCGATAACGACCATTTTTCCTGTCTGGGTTGATGGTTGAACTCCCATTGATGCCCCAAACGGTCCCCATTAAAGTCGTCCGAAGTCTGAATAAATTCACCAGCCTCTCTGCTTATCGGCTTCGGCAGTTCCCCAACCATCTCTCCCACCCCATCATGATCTATATCCTGCCCAATATGAGGCCCCCCTCCTTCCAGCAAACAGGAACTACACTCAATACACGTCCATCAAAATCTCCAGTACCATGATGAGTCACAAAAAACCATTTTCCGTCTTCCGTATCAACAATTGCTCCCTGATTCGGTTCTTTATCTACCAGCTTGCCTTGAGAATGCATCAACAACAGTTCTTCATAAGGACCATAAATGCTCTTTGAACGACGCATAACAGGCACACGTACTTTATTACCATGAATTTCTCGTACCTCACTAAAATAAATATAATACATCCCATTCCACTTATATAGCTTGTTCGCCTCAGCCGTACGATAGGGTTTCACAACGTATCCTCCAATGATTTCGATATTCTTAGTTACATCACAATTATCATCAATCATACCGTCCAACAATTGAGTACCATCTGAACTCATCTTATAAATATGCGGAAACCAATATTTACCAAAATTGCTAGCTATAATGTATGCATGTCCATCCCCATCCCATAATGGACAGAGATCATCCCACCCCCGACCACGCAATTCTCTCCCGTTACAATCTCTCATAGCTTTTACCTCCCACTTTCCACGAATATCCGAAGTAGTAGCTACAAACCATCCTCCACGCGGAGTCGCGAAATGACAATAAAACATCCCGTCATGATAACGTAACGAACCGGCCCACACACCATTGTAATAGCCTTTCATCTGTGTCCAATCCAATTCCGGATTCAAAAAAGAAATATCATCTACAACATGATTTATTATTTCCCAATGTACCAAATCCTTCGAATGTATCACAATCATTCCAGGAGAGAAACAAAAAGTGGAAGCAATGCCATAATAATCCTCACCAACCCTAATAATATCAGGATCACTATAGTCAGAAGGAATTACCGGATTCCTAAACATTCCATTACCCAAATCTCCAAACTGCGATGTTTGCTGCGCTGACAATACAAACACATGTACAAATATTAAATAACTCCACAGAATAAACGCTCTCATAGGCAGAATAATATTATTCTCAACTATTTTTCTCTCTCGTATAATCAATAAAACCCGCCAGCAGAAATGTTTGTCCAAGCCACTCCACTAACGGGTAATATACCTATCCTCAACTAGCAATTAAAGATGTATTCCTCTCAAAACTTAACAGGGGAAATACTCAACGCCAATGCAAACAAATATCATTATGGTAATAGCAGATCTTTTAATGCCAACTTACAACTCATTTGTTTAGGGCCTGTTGCAGCATTAACATTCAAACAAAGCTCTATCGAGTCACTCATATTCATCCCAGCATTCAAATATTTTGAATAAACCGATTCTGGAGCCTCAAGACTTATAAAAGAAGAAATCGTATGGTACGCCTGATCTACACTATTATTAAAATATAAATTCATCGACAAACGCTTATTAACGACGTCTATGTCCTTTTCTCCATCATAATAGAGCAGAAAATATGTAGGTTGTGTAGGCGAATAATCAAAAGTAGCAACTAGATTCAAATAACCATTTTTCATATAAAATGCACCTTTAGAATCATCAATCGAACGAATGGATTCATTTTTCAATGCAATAGAGTCCAATCCATTTCTTTGATATTCATCACTTAAAGTATCTACGGAAACAATAAACGTTGGTATTTGTTGAGCTGATTTCAAAATGACAGGATAAGTTTTACCTGATTCCAAATCTGTTTGTTCACCCTCCAAATCAAAACCAATAACAACACGACGTGCCTGTTTTACCCATTCTAAGTTTTTTAGACTCTCAGTCGAAGGTTCCAAAATAGCATCAAAATCTGTATAGAATTGATAGCCTCGTATATCATCACCTACCACTGTTACATAAACTCCTAAATAATCAGACCATCTGCTTTCATCTTCACTCAAGCAAGCCCCAAATGAAACTAAACATAAAATCAATATCAAAAACAATAACTTTTTCATCTTAAAAATCGCATTTTATTACATTAAACAAATCACAAAATACTAAAATTTTCATCTTATCCTATTGACGGTATGAGTATAACCCAGTCTACTAGAATACAACCAAGATGACTTAACCGGACGCAAGAATGTTATTTCAGGCAACTTCCCATCAACTTTCCTTGGACTCATCAATAAACTTTCATCTAAACTTTCAAAATCCTCTTTCGTCAGAATACAATTATCAGAATAAAAGGAATTATCCCTTACTATACACTTTGATTTATCTATATCAACAATATCAGCCCCGAGCCTTTTAGGCATGAAAGATACATTTCCCAAAAGTACATGATTATAACCCAATACATCAACCTTTTCTGCAATATTTTTACGATTCAACATACAAAAATTGGAAGGATTCTTATAACCTGTATTATTATACCACAATATTCCTCCCAAATGATGGTTTGCATAAAATCCCTTATTTCTATTATCACAAGCCAAACAATTACTGACAACATGTTCTGGAATAATCTTTGGGGCTTTTGGACGATCACCCATTCCATATCCACCTGCTTTAAAGCCTGTTCCGTCTCCTGCAGGCTTCTTAGTTTGTGGTTGATATCCATTATAGAACGACCAACAACGATCTATTGTTATTGGAGCACTAGCATTAATCAAGTCAAATCCATCATCACTATTCCACCAAGCCCGACATCCTCGAAAAACATTACCCGTATCTGATATACTCGCAGGATGTCCACCAAATCCATCTACATTACCACCTTTAATTCCTTCCGAAAAATTATCGTAATTATTATATGCATCACAATTCAGGACCAGATTATTTTTCCCCTTTGATAAATAAAATCCAATGAGGGTGTGTCGTAATACGCGATTCACCCTCTTTTCTTTATCAACGATAAGAGCGTTGTTAACTTTTTCAAGCAGCGATATTCTGAAGATAATCTCGATATTTTGT
>NZ_JAAZTS010000060.1 GCF_019239235.1 Caecibacteroides pullorum
TGGAGTGCTGGGATCGTGACATCAAGCGATATGTGGAATCCGACCACGTACAAGACTACCACCCCTTTGAACTCTATTTCAATAACTTGCCCGAATGGGACGGCAAGGATCGGATAACGGAATTGGCAAGGCGCGTATCCGATAAGGACGTTTGGATACGTTCCTTCCACCGCTGGATGCTGGCCGTCACAGCCCAGTGGACAGGCTCGGGCAACCGTGACCGTCGTGCTAATAGCGTAGCTCCGCTTTTGGTCAGCCCCACACAGGGTCTGGGTAAATCCACTTTCTGCCGTATGCTGCTACCTAAGGAACTGCGTGATTACTTCACAGAGAGCTTCGACCTGACCAACGCCTCGTCGGCGGAGAACAAACTGGCCTCCTACGGTCTGATCAACCTCGACGAGTTCGACCGCCTTCCCGTCAGCCGGATGCCCCAGCTGAAGAATCTGATGCAGATGGAAGACCTGCGTGTGCGTCGTGCCTACCGCCGTGCGGCCGAATCGTTGCCAAGAATCGCCTCATTCATCGGTACAAGTAATCGCCGCGACCTGCTGACCGACCTTTCGGGCAGCCGCCGTTTCATCTGTGTGGAAGTGGAGCATGCCATCGACTGTACGACCTCCATCGACCACGCCCAGCTTTATGCCCAACTGCTGC
>NZ_JAAZTS010000006.1 GCF_019239235.1 Caecibacteroides pullorum
CTGCTGACCGACCTTTCGGGCAGCCGCCGTTTCATCTGTGTGGAAGTGGAGCATGCCATCGACTGTACGACCTCCATCGACCACGCCCAGCTTTATGCCCAACTGCTGCACGAACTGAACAGTGGTGAGCGCTGCTGGTTCAGCAAGGCCGAAGAGGCCGAAATTCAGGCGGCCAACCGTCCGTTCTACCGCATTACGCCCGCCGAAGAACTTATAAGCAGTTGTTTTGCGTTTGCCGAGGCAGGCGAGCAAGGTGCCCGCCTGATGTCTGCGGCAGATATTTATGCCATATTAAAAAGGAAGAATCCAGCTGCTTTGAAAGATTGCTCCTGTACTTCGTTCAGCCGCCTGTTGGCCCAGTTGGGGCGGAGGGTACACACAAGGTATGGCAATGGGTATTGGGTGAAGAAGCGATAACCCCTGCTAAGGTTGTATTACTTCTCTGCTACCGCCGGGTCAGCCGTAGCCTTCGGGCTGAGCAGGCTGTGATATTTTTCCGTATCGCCCAATACCTTTAACGCCTCTTTCAGGTCGGGGTCATCCTTCAGCTGCTGGATGATGCTGCCTTTCTGGTAATAGTAACGCTTCAGGATTTCGATGGAAATCATATTGCGTATGTCCTTTGCGAAATAATCCAGGTCGTGGTCCAGGTTATGCTGGAGCTTCTTCTCCAATGCTTCGAATTCGCCGGAGGCATCTTTCAGGTAGCCTTCGAATTCGGCCATTTCCTTCAGGCTTTTCAATATCTTTTCTGTCTGTTGGTCGTACTTGAAGTCGGCCTTCCGTACCATCTCCTTGAAGTCGGCATAGTCGGCATCGGTCAGTTCGAAGTGCTGTGCGTCGGCAATGGTTTCGTGCTTCAGGCAATACTGTGTGGCGTAGTCGAATATCAGGTTGTCGTTCACCAGATAGAACAGAATGTTGGGCAGTTTCTCCTGCTCTACCTGTATGTCGGGAGTCACGCCGCCACCATCGCGCACTTCGCGCCCGGCTGCTGTATGGAATACCGTTGTCAGACTGTCAGGGATACGACCTACGCTGCCGTCGGCATTGCGGTGCTTGTAGTCGATGGCCTGCACGCAGCGTCCGCTGGGGATGTAGTATTTGGAGGTCGTGATCTTCATCTGTCCGCCATAGGGCAGGGAGCGTGTGGTCTGTACCAGTCCCTTGCCGTACGTGCGTGTACCGACAATCACCGCACGGTCCAGGTCCTGTAATGAACCGGCCAGGATTTCCGAAGCCGATGCCGTGGAACTATTGACTAACACAGCCAACGGGATATCCAAATCGATGGGTTCGCGCAATGTTTTGTAGGACATATTGATTTGTTCGATTTTGCCTCGGGTGGTTACTAAGGTTTTTCCACGTGGTAAGAAGTAATTGGCAATATCTACCGCCTCGTCCAGCAATCCGCCGCCGTTGTTGCGCAGGTCGATGACCAGCGAGGTGATGCCCTGCTTCTTCAGGTCGAGGAACGCTTGCTTGAATTCTCGTGCAGGTTTACCTGAGAATGTACTGAGGTTGATGTAGCCCACATTGTTTTCCAGTTTCGTATAATAAGGTATGATAGGCAGCTCGATGGCCCGGCGCACCAGTTCGAATTCCAGTGGTTTCTCCACGCCCGGACGTTGCACTGTCAGCTTGAAGCTGGTACCTGCCTGGCCGCGGAGCATTTCGCTGATTTCCTGGTTGTTCTTTCCTTCCAGATCCTGTCCGTCGATGGCCATCAGGATATCGCCTGCCTTCAGTCCGGCTTTGGCTGCCGGCATACCTTCGTAGGGTTCGCCTATCATGGAACGCTTCAGTTTCGTATTCCAGGTGATGATAGAGCCGATACCGCCATAGGTGTTCTTCAGCATCTGCTCCAGTTCGCTCTGGTCGTCTTCGGGATAATAGGCCGTATAGGGGTCGAGCGAATAGAGCATGGCGTCGATGCCCTCACGGATCGTTTTGTTGGCATCAATCGTATCTACATACAGCAAGTCCAGTTCTTTCACGATTGAACTGAAAATGTCGATATTCTTGGCTAACTGGAAACTGCGGTTGTCACTATTCTTGAAACTCAGAAATGCTGTGCCAGCCACTATCAGCAACAACAGAGCGATCCAACGTACTTTACAAAATCTTTTCATATTCATATCTGTCATACAATGTTCTTGTTCATAAGTTTTCGATCTCTTTTTTGATATCCTTCCAGCAGGCTGTGGTAAGTTCGGCTCCTACGACCTGAATGACTTTCGCAGCAAGTATGGAAGCGATGCGGGCACATTTTTCGAGTGAACAGCCGGTAACCAGTCCGTACAGAAAGCCGGCGGCAAAGTAATCGCCTGCTCCTGTCGTATCGGCTACTTTAGACACTTGTACTGGTGCTACCTCCAGTACCTGAGTCCCTTTGCGCACCAACGATCCGCGGGCTCCCAATTTCACTATAGCTATGCTGCATGTTTGCGCCAGGGTTTCCAAGGCTTCTTCGGGTGTTCCGCCGGCAAAAGCTTTCGCTTCTTCTTCGTTGGCAAAAACAATGTCCACGTATTTGTTTAGCAGCAACGAGAAGAATTCTCTGTCTGCATCTACTATATTATAGCTGGCCATATCCAGACAGACTTGCAATCCGGCTTCTTTGGCCAGTTCTACGGCTCGCAGAATCATGTCGTGGTCTTGTACCAGATAACCTTCGACAAACAGATAGGTGTATCCCTTGAACATGTCCAGCGACAAATCTTCGGCCTTCAGTGCGGCTGCGGCTCCCAAATAGGTACCAAACGTACGTTCTCCATCGTTTTGGGATATAAAGGTGGAAGCAATTCCTGTAGGCAGGGTAGAAGAGACAAGCAGATGATCTTCGATACCTTTGCTCTCCAGTGTGCTTTTCAGGAAGTCGCCATAAGAATCTGAACCGATTTTTCCGATGAATCCGCTGGGAGCTCCCAGGCTTGCCAAAGCTCCGATGGCATTGCCGGCTGAGCCGCCTGCTGCCTTATAGGTCTTCAGATCCTTAAAATATGCCGTGATAAGGTGGAACCGTTCTTCGTCGATCAATGTCATGCTGCCTCGCGGAAGTCCCATCTGTTTCAGGACCTCATCACTCTCAAAAGTGGCCAAAACATCGACTAAAGCGTTGCCTAATCCAATTATTTTCTCCATTTCGATAAATTTTTCTGCAAAGATATTGCATATTTCAAAATATCCTATTAATTTTGCACCGCATTTGAGAAAAAACAACACTCTTCGTTAGCTCAGTCGGTTAGAGCATCTGACTGTTAATCAGAGGGTCCTTGGTTCAAGTCCAAGACGAAGAGCTCCTTCAAATGCAACATTCTTCGTTAGCTCAGTCGGTTAGAGCATCTGACTGTTAATCAGAGGGTCCTTGGTTCAAGTCCAAGACGAAGAGCAGAAGTCCGCAACAAGCGGACTTTTTTGTTTTCAGGCCTTTTTCCCTGGCGGGGAGAGTGGCGGACGAAAAAAGAGGAGAAAAGCATATTGGACTATCGCTTTTCTCCTCTTATTCTTTTGGTGCGGGTGATAGGACTCGAACCTACACGCCTTGCGGCACCAGATCCTAAGTCTGGCGCGGCTGCCAATTACGCCACACCCGCAACGGTGTTTGCTTGTTCAGCGGGGCAAAGGTAGAAAATATTTTTTGTTCTTCCAACTATTCACGGCTTTAGTTTTTCAAGGTTTCACTTGCAGCAGGCTTCGGGCTTCTTCGATGAGGGTATCTATCTGGCGTTCGTAAGCAGCTACGGTATCCATGTCCATCTTGATGTCGGGGTCGATGCCGAATTCGATATGCTGCTTGTCGGCGTCGAGGTGCGGACTGGCTGAAAAACGCACCACCCAACCGTTGGGAAGCTCGGAGGTGAAAGGGAGGCCCGAACCTCCTCCGCTCTTGTCGCCCAACAGGGTGACGTTGGGCATGTAGCGCATGGTGTTGATGAAGTCGTTCGTGGCGCTGTAGGAGTGGCGGTTGGTCAGCACGACGGCTTTCTTCTGCCAGCGTACGCCGTCCGACGGATCGACATAGATAGGTTCCGGCTCGGAGAAGTCGCTGTGCCCCTTGCCCGTCTTGTGCTGGCTGTAGCCCGTCAGTACGCGTTCGTTGGTGAAACGGGCGGCGAAGCGGGTAGAGTAGGTGAGGTTGCCGCCGCCGTTGTTGCGCACGTCGATGATGAGGCCGTTGCAGACGGCCAGGTAAGAGAGGGTCTCGTCCAGATTGCCTTCGCCGATACCGTCGGAGAAGGAGGTGTAGGAGATGTAGCCGATGTTGTCGTCCAGAATGGTGTATTTCAATCCCGCGGAGATGCGGTAGTCGCGTCCCAGGTATCGTTCGACAAGGCTTTCGTCATAGTTGCGCGGGTAGTCCAGGTACCAGTCCCAGTAACGGGCGGTGTTCGAGGCGGAGTAGAGGTTCACGTGCCCGTCTTTCAGCTCGGCCAACATGTTGCCCAATACCTCGAACAGGCCGTCATTGCTCATGTCGGGGGTAATCAGTGGCTGGTATTTGTCGCGGATGGCGTCCCAGTCTATCTGTTTGTAGTCCAGGAAGCAGTATTGCTCGTCGATGATTTTCCAAAGGGCTTCGAAGTTACCTTGAGGGGTATTGTCGAATTCTTCTTCACGGATGCAGTTGTGGAAGAGCAGTATCGGAAGGATGAGAAGTAAAATGTATTTCAGGAAGAAGACCGATTGTTTCATAAGGTTTGCTTTTTCTTGTTAGGAAGCAGGTAGAATTCCTTGACGAAGCCTACCATGAATACATGCGAATAGGCGTGTGTCCGCAGGTTGTTGATACTGGACTGCTGGGCGTCCCATACGTAGGCCAGGCGCATTTTCATCCGTCCTACGGGCAGGTCGGCGGTGAGCATCTGGCGCAGGGAGGGCTGGTTGTGGAGCGAGGTGAAACGCACCACACCGTCGGCATGGCCCAGCGAGAAGATTTCGTAGTACGACTGCCCGTAGTGGGGCGAGAACATCACGCCCATGACAGGCAGATTGGCCTGATAGCGCAGGGTGATGGGGTAACGCTTGATGCGCAGGTCCCAGATGGCCATGACGGAAGCGTCGAGGTTGACGTAGGCCCGGGCCGAAGCCGGATTGTTGCCGTTGTGCAGGTTATAGACGAAGCCGCCGTTCAGGTCGGCCAGTCCGCCGGCCAGCAGACGGAAGTGGTCGGTCAGGCGGAAGTGGTAATGCAGGCCGTAGTTCCAGTTGAGCAGGGCGGAGAGGGTATTGTTGTTGTCCACGTGGTTATGGGTGTAGTTCACGTAGCCCTGAAAGAAACTTTGGCGCGAGAGGTTTCCGTCGGCCCAGCGGGTCATGCGCATGCTTTCGCGGGAGAGGCGGAATTCAATGCCCCGATACTCCTGTGGCGACAGGTAGGTGTCGTACATGTTGGCCGCACCCACGCCGTAGAGGGTGGCGCGGGTGACGTAGCGGGTCGGATCGTTCAGCATGATGGAATCTGCGGGTGTCTGTGCCGTCAGGCTGCCGGCGGTCAGGAGCAGGCCTGCCATGATTCCTGTCAGTTTATGGTTCATCATCTCAGTTCATTCAAATAGCTTTTCATACGTCAGAACAGTTTCATCTGCCCCGTCAGTTCGTCCAGGATGTCGCCTTCGCTCTTGTCCTGATCGGGGTCCAGGTTTTCGGGCTCTTCTTCGGGCTCGTCGGTGGCGGGTTGCGGTTCGGGCTGGCGGGTTGGTTCCAGTTCGTTGATGGTATCGATGGCGTAGGTCGTCAGTCGCTTGCCCTTGGCCTTGAAGCCCTTGACGGCGATGAACTCGTCGGCCTCGACAATCATCGGATCGCGGAAGCTGTCGTGCCCGCCGAATACGACTTCCAGGCGGGGGTAGCATTCGTCGGTCAGCAGGATGAGCTTGCTGTTCCGGTTGTCGCCCAGGTAGTTCTGCTTGCGGCTGCTCGACTCGAAGCAGAAGCGTTTGATGTAGGGGTAGTTCTGCTGGTCGGCATCGTAGAGCACGGCGGTCCAAACTTTATTCGGATCGAATTTCTCCATGATGCGGATGCCGTCTTCGTAGTGGTTGTTCACGTCGAAGTTGGTGGTGTAGAATTCGCCGTTGTTCAGGACGACGAGGATGAGTTCGTCGCTTTGGTATTCACCCAGGTATTCGCCGCGTCCGTCGTAGTTGAGGCGCAGCACGTCGCGGTCGAACCACACCTTGCGTCCGCCCAGCGTGGAGCCGCCGCGCTGCTTCAGCGTGATTTTGTGGACCGGGTTGCGCGTCAGGATGTTGCCGATGGCCTGACGTCCCTTGATGCCTATCTGGCTGAAGTCTTCTTCGAAGATGATTTTGCGGATGCGCGGGTTGGGTTTCAGGGTCACCTTGATGATTTCGGCCTCACCGTTGGGGTTGGCACTGAAGTAGGTGATCTTGGACTCGGGTGTGCCCTGCGTCACGTCGTACTCGCGGTCACGGATGATGGACGTTACGGCAAAGCGCTTGATGTAGGTCGTCCCGTTCTTGCCGTCGCGGTAGCACACGTTGTAGATGGTGCGCTTGTCGTTCTTCTTGAAGACGTTGGCGTAGAGGATGTTCTTGCCCACGAATTTCTTGTCGGCCACGGGCGTGATGAGGTAGCGGCCGTCGCGGAAGAAGAGGATGACGTCGTCCAGGTTCGAGCAGTTGGCCAGGAATTCGTCCTTCTTCAGGCTGGTGCCGATGAAGCCTTCCTCGCGGTTGATGTAGAGCTTCTCGTTGGCCTCGATGACCTTGGTGGAGTCGATGGTGTCAAAGTTGCGCAGCTCCGTGCGGCGGGGGAAGTTCTTGCCGTACTTCTCCTTGAGCATGCGGAACCAGTCGACGGTATATTCCACGAGGTTGGCCAGGTGGCGTTCGGTCTCCTCGATGTCGGCCTTCATGCGGGCTATCTGCTCTTCGGCCTTGTCGGAGTTGAACTTCAGGATGCGGGCCATCTTGATTTCCATCAGGCGGAGGATGTCGTCCTTCGTCACTTCGCGGATGAACTGCGGGTAGTAGGGCGTCAGGCGCAGGTCGATGTGTTCGCAGGCTGCGTCCATGTCGCGGGCCTGTTCGAATTCCTTATCCTTATAGATGCGTTCTTCGATGAATATCTTTTCGAGCGAGGCGAAGTGCAGGCTTTCGCGCACCTCGTCGCGGTGGATTTCCAGTTCGCGGCGCAGCAGGTCGCGGGTGTTGTCGACGGACTTGCGCAGGACGTCGCTCACGGTGAGGAAGTGGGGCTTGCGCTCGTCGATGACGCAGCAGTTGGGCGAGATGCTCACCTCGCAGTCGGTGAAGGCGTAGAGGGCGTCGATGGTCTTGTCCGACGACGTGCCCGGCGTCAGGTGCACCAGTATCTCGACGCTGCCCGATGTCAGGTCCTCCACCTTGCGTATCTTGATTTTTCCCTTCTCGCTGGCCTTCACGATGGAGTCGCACACGCTGGCCACGGTCTTGCCGTAGGGGATTTCGCGGACGGCGAGCGTTTTGTTGTCTATCTTCTCGATTTTCGAGCGGACGCGCACCGTGCCGCCGCGTTCGCCGTCGTTGTACTTCGACACGTCGATGCTGCCGCCCGTCTGGAAGTCGGGGTAGAGGCGGAAGTCTTCGCCGTGGAGGTAGCTGATGGCGGCGTCGCACAGCTCGTTGAAGTTGTGGGGCAGGATTTTGGACGACAGGCCGACGGCAATACCTTCCACGCCCTGGGCCAGCAGCAGGGGGAACTTGACGGGCAGGGTGACCGGTTCGCGGTTGCGGCCGTCGTAGGATAGCTTCCATTCCGTCGTCTTGGGGTTGAACACCACGTCGAGGGCAAACCGTGAGAGGCGGGCTTCGATGTAACGGGGAGCGGCGGCGCTGTCGCCCGTCAGGATGTTTCCCCAGTTACCCTGGCAGTCGATGAGCAGGTCTTTCTGCCCCAGCTGCACCAGCGCGTCGCCGATGGAGGCGTCGCCGTGGGGGTGGAACTGCATGGTGTGGCCCACGATGTTGGCCACCTTGTTGTAGCGTCCGTCTTCCATGCGGCGCATGGAGTGCAGGATGCGTCGCTGCACGGGTTTCAGTCCGTCCATGATGTGGGGCACGGCACGTTCCAGAATGACGTACGAGGCATAGTCTAGAAACCAGTTCTGGTACATGCCGCTCAGTTGGTGTTTCACGTTCTCGTCTTTCTTGTCGGCGGGTTTGTAGTCCGAGTGTTCTTCCCGGCCTTCGGGCAGGTTGTCCTGTTCTTCCTGGGTCTTGTCAAAGTCTTCGCTCATATTGAATTTGGTCCGTATGCGGTCGTCGATAATTTCGTTGCAGGCAAAAATAGCAAAACGCGGGCGCATTGGCAAATGAAAGCCCCCGTTTTTTGATTTGCCTGTGCCGGGCCGCCCTCTATTTTATCGAATTTTACGAAAAATCCCGGGAAAAACCGGTATTTGCATCGGTTTTGCAGGCCCGCCGGCGTTGCGGACGGTTGTCGGGAAGGTTCCGTAGGGCTTCGGCAGTCTGCGGAAAGCTTTCGGGAAGGTTCCGCAGGGCTTCGGAAGTTTGCGGAAAGCTTTCGGGAGGGTTTCGTAGGGCTTCGGCAGTCTGCGGAAAGCTTTCGGGAGGGTTTCGTAGGGCTTCGGAAGTCTGCGGAAAGCTTTCGGGAAGGTTTCGTAGGGCTTCGGAAGTTTGCGGAAAGCTTTCGGCTGGGTTTCGCAGGGCTTCGGAAGTTTGCGGAAAGCTTTCCGCAGAGTTCGCGGGGCGGCCTTGTGCATTTTTAATATTCCCCGAGACCCGATGTATCGGATAAATCCCTATCTTTGGACAAGATAGGATGCGGTTCGGCATAAAAAATCAAGCAAGCTTGTTTTTTATACTCTTACCTTTCACTATCTTTGTGGCGTTTTTATCGAGAATTAGGAATAAAATTAATCAATATTTTACGAAAATGGCACAAGAAGACGTTTTTAAGAAACTTGTATCACATTGCAAGGAGTATGGTTTTGTGTTCCCCAGCAGCGAAATCTACGACGGACTGGGAGCCGTATACGACTACGGACAGAACGGTGTGGAACTGAAGAACAACATCAAGCAATACTGGTGGCAGAGCATGGTGCTGCTCCACGAGAACATCGTGGGCATCGACTCGGCCATCTTCATGCACCCCACGATCTGGAAAGCCAGCGGACACGTGGACGCATTCAACGATCCCCTCATCGATAACCGCGACTCGAAGAAGCGCTACCGCGCCGACGTGCTCATCGAAGACCAGATAGCCAAGTACGACGAAAAGATAAACAAGGAAGTGGCCAAGGCTGCCAAGAAGTTCGGCGACGCCTTCGACGAGGCCCAGTTCCGCTCGACCAATGCCCGTGTGCTGGAGCACCAGCAGAAGCGTGATGCCCTGCATGAACGTTATGCCAAGGCCATGAACGCTGGGCCGGACTTGAACGAGCTGCGCCAGATCATCCTCGACGAAGAAATCGTCTGCCCCATCAGCGGTACGAAGAACTGGACCGAAGTACGCCAGTTCAACCTGATGTTCTCTACCGAAATGGGTTCTACGGCCGACGGTTCCATGAAGGTATATCTCCGTCCTGAGACGGCGCAGGGCATCTTCGTCAACTACCTGAACGTGCAGAAGACGGGCCGCATGAAAATCCCCTTCGGTATCGCACAGATCGGTAAGGCCTTCCGCAACGAAATCGTGGCTCGCCAGTTCATCTTCCGCATGCGCGAGTTCGAACAGATGGAAATGCAGTTCTTCGTGAAGCCCGGCACCGAGCTGGAGTGGTTCAAGAAGTGGAAAGAAATCCGCCTGAAGTGGCACAAGGCCCTGGGCTTCGGCGACGACCACTACCGCTACCACGATCACGAGAAACTGGCCCACTACGCCAACGCCGCTACGGACATCGAATTCCTGATGCCCTTCGGTTTCAAGGAAGTGGAAGGTATCCACAGCCGCACCAACTTCGACCTCTCTCAGCATGAGAAGTTCTCGGGCAAGAACATCAAGTACTTCGATCCCGAAACGAACGAAAGCTACACGCCGTACGTCATCGAGACCTCCATCGGCGTCGACCGTATGTTCCTCAGCATCATGTCTGCTTCTTATAAGGAAGAGCAGCTGGAGAACGGCGAAAGCCGCGTAGTGCTGAAATTGCCTGCTGCCCTGGCTCCGGTGAAACTGGCTGTGATGCCGCTCGTCAAGAAAGACGGCCTGCCCGAGAAGGCACGCGAGATTATCGACTCACTGAAGTTCCACTTCAACTGCCAGTACGACGAGAAAGACTCCATCGGCAAGCGCTACCGTCGTCAGGACGCCATCGGTACGCCCTACTGCGTTACCGTTGACCACCAGACGCTGGAAGACGGCTGCGTCACGCTGCGCGACCGCGACACCATGAAGCAGGAGCGCGTGGCCATCGCCGACCTCGACCGTCTGATTGCCGACCGTGTCAGCATCACGTCGTTGCTCAAGACACTTTGAGAATGGAGAATTGATAATTGATAATGAAGAATTCTATGAGAAGAATACGCAAGATCCTTTGCTTCCTGTTGCCCTTGGCTGCCCTGCTCTTCGCTTCGTGCGAGGAGGTGCAGGAGGCCAGCAAGTACGACAACTGGCAGGCGCGCAACGAGGCTTTCATCGACTCCATCGCCCGCGAGACGGGAGATGTGCTTGTAGCGACTGAGGAAGATGCTTTGAATATGCCCGTTGGGAAGATGTTTAAAGTAATGTTGAACTCTGCTAGTGTTTCAGGACGTGCGGTATATGTCTATTGCCGGAAAGTCAAAGCTAATCCGTCGGGTAGAAGACCTCTTTATACAGAAACTACAAGCCTTTACTATTGTGGCTCTTTGATAACGGGTGATGTGTTTGAAGGGAATTTTGACGGATATACGGCTGTAGATCAGATTTTGTCAGGTGATAAAAATCCTACAGAGTTTGATGCCCCTCGTGATTTCACGGTGTCGGGATGGCTTTGGACTGATCCGATACAGTTTATGCGTGAAGGGGAACGGTGGTTGATGTATTTCCCTTGGGAAGGTGCCTATGGCGAATCTGGTAAAGATAATATTCCAGGATATTCAGTCTTGACTTTTGATGTAGATTTTGTAGAAATCGTAGAAGACGAAGATTGAGACAACTTTTAGAAGTTGCACGGATAGAAAAAAGGCTTGCGGTAGCATCGATGCTGCCGGCAAGCCTTTCTCGTTTTCGGTGGGGAAGGGTTACCACCGTTTTTTCAGTTCCTTTGCCCAGATTTTGTAGCCTTTCTCGTTGAGGTGCAGGCCGTCGGTGCTCAGTTCTTTACGCAGGACGTGTGTCCCTTTCTCGGTGAAGAGCGGGAAGAGGTCGACGAAGTCAATCTGCTGTTCGTGGGCGAGCTTCTTCAGGCGGGCGTTTATTTCCGGCACAAGTTCGGTTTTGTTCGTCAGCAGGCGGTAGCGGCCGAAGCTTTCGTTGATGGGCAGTAGGCTTTGCAGGTGGAGCCGGGTCTGCGGCGACTCGCGGCGGATGCGTTCCACGGTGAGACGGATGAGGTCGGCGATGCTGTCGGCCGTCAGTCCGTGGGACACGTCGTTGATACCGATCATCAGGAACAGTTCGCGCGGTTGTCCGGGCAGAATCTGGTGGAGGCGTCGGTAGACACCCATCACCTCGTCGCCGATGATACCGCGGTTCACCACGTGTTTCCGTCCCAGCCGTTTGCCCCAGTCGCCTCCGTTTTCGGTCAGGCTGTTGCCCAGCATTACGATATCTTCCGTCGTAATGGGCGGCTCGTCCATGAATTGCAGGAAACGTTCGTAGTAGTGGGCGTGGTAGGGCGCCATGCCTTCTTGGTCGAGGATGGAGGCCGCCACGGCGTTCGATACCAGCGAGCGCAGGCGCACCACGCTGTGTCCGTCTTCGGGATGCACGGCGTTGATGAGCAGGATGACGCTCGTGTCCGTGTCAGGATCGATGACGATGCTGGTACCTGTATAGCCTGTGTGGCTGTAAGTGTTCGGGCTGAAGAGGTCGCCGTTGTTCGAAGCGTAGGCGGTGAAACTGTCCCAGCCCAGTGTACGACCGATGGAGGACACGGCGCGGGGAACAGTGCGCATGGCTTTCACACCCTGCGGACTCAGGATGCGCCGGCCATTCCACTCGCCACCGTTCTGGAGGGCAGCGCAGAGCACGGCGATGTCTTCGGCGCAGGAGAAGACACCTGCATTGCCGCTGATGCCTCCGTTCATGATGCGGGCCAGCGGGTCGTGTACTTGTCCGCGCAATACCTGTCCGTTGGCTTGCCGTTCGGTGGGAGCGATAAGGCGTCCGCCGTCAGCCTGTGCCCATTGGGGCAGGTCGGTGTTCACCCAGTTGCCTTTTTTATCTTGTGTGCAAGGCAGGTAATCGGTGTGCTTCATACCCAGCACGTCGAAAATGTGTTCGTGGGCGAAATCCCGGAGCGATTGCCCGCTGACGGTTTCCACGATGTGCTGCAGGGTGATGAAGTTCAGGCAGCTGTACTGGAAGTCGGTTTGCGGACGGAAATCGCGCGGGCAGGTGGCAATGTATTCCATCAGCGCCCCGGGGTTGAGGATGCCGTGTTCCTTGCTCAATTTCTGTACGTCAGCATAGGGTGGCAGGCCGGAAGTGTGCGTCATCAAGTCCTGGATGCGGATGACCTGCGTTTCCTTGCCGTCCTCGCTCTGCCAGTTCTGGAAGTCGGGGAGATAGAGATCTACGGGGTCGAGCATACGCAATTTACCTTGTTCAGCCAGAATCATGACACAAATCGCAGTAGACATGGATTTGCTGCACGAAGCCATGTCGAATACGGTGGCGGTGGTCATCGGTTCTACCTTAGGTACCAGGCTCTTATTACCATAGGCCTTCAGATAGGCCATCTTGCCGTGACGTACGACAGCCAGCACAGCTCCCGGTATTTCTTTTTGGGTGATGGCCTGGTTGATGGCTTCGTCGGCCCACAAAAGCCGTTGTGAGTCCATGCCAACCTGCTCGGGAGCTACACGCTGGAGTGGTTGTGCACTAACGGCAGCAAATCCCAACAGGCAGGAGAGAATCAGACAAAGAGTTTTCATGAGGTCGTGCATATTGGGTTATTGTTTTCCTTCGCGATAGGCATCTACGGCTTTCTTTACAGAACCGTGCATCAACAACAAGGCTTTGGCTTTTCCGTAGTCCAGACCGAGTTCTTCGACCAGCATACGGGTGCCGCGGTCCACCAGCTTCTTGTTGCTCAGCTGCATGTTGACCATCTTGTTGCCTTTGACGCGCCCCAGTTGGATCATAACTGAAGTAGTAATCATGTTCAGAATCATTTTTTGTCCCGTACCCGACTTCATGCGCGAGCTGCCGGTGACGTATTCCGGTCCTACAATCATTTCGATGGGGACATCAGCCTCGGCAGCCATGGGTGAGTCGGGATTGCTGGTGATACAGGCGGTCAGGATACCATGTTCGCGGGCTTCGTGCAGGGCGCCAAT
The DNA here is from genome assembly GCF_019239235.1 of Caecibacteroides pullorum. Lineage (GTDB taxonomy): Bacteria > Bacteroidota > Bacteroidia > Bacteroidales > Bacteroidaceae > Bacteroides > Bacteroides pullorum. The sequence goes on from NZ_JAAZTS010000006.1 coordinate 13,452, forward strand.
GACGTAGGGGGTGGTACCCGATGCGGCAATGCCGATGACGGTGTCCTTGGTCGTGATGTTGCGTTCCACCAGTTCCTCCCAGCCGCGGTGAATGTCGTCTTCGGCATTCTCTACAGGATTGCGTAGAGCCGTGTCGCCTCCGGCAATGAGGCCGATAACCAGCGTGTTCGGCATGCCGAATGTGGGCGGTATTTCTGAAGCGTCGAGTACACCCAGACGTCCGCTGGTGCCGGCTCCCATGTAGAAGATGCGGCCACCCTGCTTCATGCGGGGTACAATCTGGGTCACTAGTTTTTCTATCTGCGGGATGGCCTTTTGTACGGCCAGGGCTACTTTCTGGTCTTCAGTATTGATATCTTCCAGTATTTCGCGGACAGATTTCTTTTCCAAGTCGTTGTAGAGCGAAGGTTGCTCTGAAATCTTGATGAATGCCATATTCTTGTATAATCGGTTAGTGGTTAATAGTTAACGGTGGTAGGCGATGAGGCCTTCCATAGGACTCTTGAGGATGGTGCCCAAACGGATGCCCATTTCGTCGGCGGCTTGTGCCAGCACGTCTTTGTAGTAGTAGGCTACGGAACCGATGAAGTGGACTTCATGGCTTGTGTAATCATATTGCATGACGTTACGTTTCAGGAACGATTTGAAGCTGTTCAGGACGAGGTTATGTACGCAAGGTTCGTTAAGGTTTTGTGCCAGGAAGGGTGACAGGCTGGCCAGGAAACGGTTGGGGAACGGCTTGCGGTAGACGCGGTCGATGATGTCGGCTGGGGTCAGGTTGAACTGGCTGAGGAATTTCTCCTTCAGTTCCGGCGTCATCTGATTTTTTAGGATGTCGCCTACCAATAGTTTGCCCAGGCAGGCACCGCTACCTTCGTCACCCAGGATAAAACCAAGAGGAGATACGTTCTGCACAATCTTCCCGCCATCGTAGTAGCACGAGTTGGAGCCCGTGCCCATGATGCAGGCAATGCCTGCGTGGTGTCCGCACAGACTGCGGGCAGCGGCCAGCATATCGGTACTAACCTCTACTTGTTCCTTAACGTGTAGGTGTCGGAGAATGGCCCGGCGAACAGTTTCTATCTTATCTGGAAAAGCGCATCCTGCACCGTAGAAGTAGACTGCATCCAGTTCACTGGCCTGTAGCTGGGGCAGAAGAGCAGTCGCTATCTCGTTACTGATCTCTTCTTCACTTTGGAAAAAGGGATTGCTACCTTTCGTAAAAATCTGTTGGAGAACTTCTCCATGCTCGACCAAACACCAGTCGGTCTTGGTAGAGCCGCTGTCTGCTATCAGTATCATAGTAATAAAGTTTATATCTTAATATATATTTTTCTTTTGTACAGTTGGTATCCGATGCACCAGTTGATAGCGACGAATACCAGCGCATAAATCAGTGAGCCGCCAGTATCACCAAAAATCGGTTGCATTATCTTGTCGTAAAGCAGGCCGTGAATGGAAATGCTGCCATCACCCCAAGGCAGGTGGATGCTTCCGAACAGAATGCCCAACACACCGCCTAGCACGTACATGAACAATGGATTCACGCCAAACGATTCGAAGAACAGGCTCCAGCGTTTATATCCCTTTACGTCAATAATCCAGATGAGCAGGGCCAGCAAGCTGGATGCCAGTCCACAGGTAGTAAGTACAAAAGTGGGCGACCATATCTTCTTATTGAGCGGGCATCCGTAGCTCAACAGCAAGCCGCTGAAGGTGAGAATGGTACCTACCAGGAACAGTTTGACGAGATGCGATTGGAGTACTTCTTCGCGGCTGCGGCTGGCTGCCTTCTTGTCGCCCAGCATCATACGGCCCACACAGAAGCCCAGCAGTACGTGAGCGATGGAGGGAATAGTGCTCAGCAGGCCCTCAGGATCGATTCCGTTGTCTTTATACATATGGGCAGGGGTAAGGACGGCACGGTCTACGACGGACAGAATATTAGTTTCGTTGTAGGCAAAACCGTTGCCACACATCAGCAGAACAAAGTAGCCCACGAGGAGCGTGGCGATGAGGTAGGGGATGCGGCTATGCTTCATCGTAAGAGCCACGATGGAAGCGGCGCAGTAGCATAGAGCCAGGCGCTGCATGACACCCAGAATGCGCATGCGGTCGAATGTCCATACCGATGCCCACAGGTTTTGCCCAAAGCTCAGGTCGTCGGGGGCAGAGGACCAGTAGTAGCAGAAACGCGAGAACCAGCCGATAGCCATACCGATGATAAAGATAACGACAGTACGTCGCAGAATCTTCCGGAGTGTGGCGTGGCTGTAAGTAAAATTGTATTTCTTCAATGAAATGTAGGTCGATATGCCCATGATGAACATGAAGAAAGGGAACACCAAGTCGGTTGGTGTCAACCCGTTCCACTCGGCATGACGCAGAGGAGCGTAGATGTGTCCCCATGAGCCGGGATTATTTACCAGGATCATGCCGGCGATAGTAATTCCTCGCAGAATATCAAGGGCGAGAATACGTTTGCTGTTGGTTTGCTGTTGGGTCATAATGATTGTTCCTCCTTTTTGTCTTTAGCGGTTGTACATTCATCTACCAGATAGGCTATCGATACATATGGGATGCCAGAATTAGTGGTCAGGCCGATCTCACACGTGCGGCTATTGCTGTAACCTATCTGGATATTGCGTTCTTCTATTTGCGGACGGAGTTTACGCAGAGCATAGGCATTCAGTTCAGGATGCGTAAAACCACGGTCGCCTGCGAAACCGCAGCAACCCACTTCCTCGGGTACGAATACCTGCGTAGAACATAGACGAGCCAGGGCGATGAGCGTATCGGCCAGCCCCATCTTACGCATGGAGCACGTGATGTGCAGGGCTACGGGGCGGTCGACGGGTTTGAACACAAGACGGGAACGAAGGAAGGTGTAAATGAACTCAGCCGGCTCGTAAAGCTTCATGCGGTGAATGGTTTCGCGCATACGGTGGAGACAGGGACTTTGGTCGCAGAGTACGGGGTATCGTCCTTGTTCGCTGGCTTCCCATAAAGCCTCTTCCAGTTCGTGCGTTTTGCGGTCGGCGATGTCCATCATACCTTTGCTTTCCCAGATGGTACCGCAGCACAGCTTCTCCATGTCCTTGGGGAAGATGACACGGTAGCCTGCCTTGTGGAGTAGGGCCACCATCTTGTTGACCAGTGCTTGTTCGACTGGTGATTTGCGGGCAAGTCCCATGGTCTGGTTGATGCAGCTGGGGAAGTAAACGACAGCTTCACAGTCTCCTTTTTCGTTAGAAGGTTGAGGCTGTTCAGGCTTGAATGCTTTCGGCATTGCCGGTGACCATTGTGGAATACCCAGGAGAGTGTGCATGCCATGTGTCAGTTTGCTCATGGCAGCGGTGCCCAGTATGACGTGGGCGGTATCGGCCAGGGTGAGTACGGGACGTAGTGCACCTTTGATGCCGGCAAAGTGGCGGGAAGCATAGTTCCCTGCCTTGTAGCCAAGACTGTCAGGAGGCAGGAGGCGTTGACGTACAAGATGAGTCAAATCGCCTGTATTGATGCTCATAGGACACGACATTGAGCAGAGTCCATCGCCTGCACAGGTTTGGTTACCCAGGTAATGATATTGTTTCTCCAGCAGGGCAAGACGTGCCGGGTCATTGCCTTCCTGACGCAGACGAGCCAACTCACGTTGGATAACGATGCGCTGGCGCGATGAGAGGGTGAAGCCGCACGACAGGCAGTTTACTTCACAGAAGCCACATTCAATGCAGCGGTTGATTTTTGATAATGAGGCATGACCTTTGTCATCTGTTATCATTGGCAATGGCTTGAAGTGCTTCAGGTGACATTTGGGATCATCATTGAAGATGACACCGGGATTGAGCAGGCCTTTGGGGTCGAAGAGCTGCTTCACGGATTTCATCACCTCGTAGGCCTCGTCGCCCCACTCGTAACGAACGTAGGGGGCCATGTTGCGACCTGTGCCGTGTTCAGCCTTCAGGGAGCCGTCGTACTTGTCTACCACCAGCGTCTTGACGTCCTCCATCAGTGCCTCATAACGGTCCACTTCCGCTTGGGTAGAGAAGCTTTGATTGAGGATGAAGTGATAGTTTCCCTCTAGTGCGTGTCCGTAGATGCAGGCGTCGTCGTAGCCGTGGCGGGCGATGAGGGCCTGCAGGTCAGCGGTGGCTTCGGGCAGGTCTTCGATATGGAAGGCCACATCTTCGATGAGGCAAGTGGTGCCGGGACGGCGCGTGCCTCCCACGCTGGGGAAGATGCCAGAACGGATGGCCCAGTATTTGCCGTACTCTGCCGGGTTGTCGGTAAAGTGCACGGGGATGTAGGTACGGAAGGCTGAGAGCGTTTGCTCAATGGTGGCAATGCGGGCCTTCAGCTCTTCGGGCGTGCGGGCCTTGGTTTCGGTCAATACGGCGGTGAGGCCCGACGGGTCGGTGACTTCTCCTTTATACTTTATGTATATAGGGTCGTCTACGGACGACAGGCTTTTGTAGTCCAGCAGCTCTGCACCCTTCACAATCCACTCTTCCTTCGAATCGGTCAGTTTCTTCATAGCTACTACTGCACGGCATGCCTCGCGGATGTCCGTAAAGTAAACCATTGCGCTGGCCTTATAGGGGTAGTCGTACTCGGTGCGCATGGTTACTTGCGAGAGGAAGGCCAAGGTACCTTCGCTGCCTACCATCAGGTGGGCGATGATGTCGAATGGGTCATCGAAACAGACGAAGGGCAGGAGGTTGAGGCCTGTGACATTCTTGATGGCATATTTGTAACGGATGCGCTCCAATAGCTTGGGATTGGCATGGATGCGATCGCGCAGGTGGCAGATGCCTCGGATAAAGTCGCGATGCGTTACTTCGAAGCCGGCGCGGCTTATAGGATCGCCTGTGTCGAGTACCGTACCGTCGGCCAGAATGATGCGGGCCGAGAGCATTACGCGGTCGCTGTTGGCATGTGTACCACAGTTCATACCCGAGGCGTTGTTCATTACGATGCCACCTACCATAGCACTCTTTACCGACGCTGGGTCGGGGGCAAACTTACGTCCGTAGGGAGCCAGCAATTCGTTGACGCGTTGTCCTACGATACCGGGTTGGAGAGTAATTTGGTTACCATCAGGGCTGATGGAATATTGTTCCCAGTGTTTCCCAGCGACGATGAGGATAGAATCGCTAATGGACTGACCGGAAAGGCTTGTACCTGCAGCACGGAAAGTGACGGGCAGTTTCAGGCGGTCGGCCAGACGGAGCAGCTCGGACACTTCGTATTCGCTGTCCGAACGGACGACTATCTGCGGGACGAGGCGGTAGAAGCCTGCATCCGTGCCCCAGGCCAGGCATCGCAGTTCGTCAGTATAGATCCGCTCCTGCGGGATGAAGCGCAAGGCTTCGTGCAGGAACGATAAATAAGGTTCTTTCATATCATTGTCTTTTTTAGACTTATCGGTATAAGTAATACTTTTTAGACAGTCGGCGGAAACTCTCCACGTCCTTCTCCCAGTAGGGCCGTATGTCCTCCCAGCGGTTGGTTTTCGTGAAGCGTTCGCGTATCTGGCGCGAACCGCACACCTTGTCGAACATCGCGAAGCGGCCCTTGTCGGCATGGTCGAAGACGGCGCGGTCGGGCCACAGACAGGCTACTTCCTGCATTACGAGGAACTGCAGGGGGCTGAGCGGCGCGCGGGCGTAGTCAGTAATGTGTACCTGTACGCCTTGCAGTTGCTGTCCCTGTCCTACGCTGTAGAAGGGCTTCAGGTAGATGGGTCGGAAGATGACGCCGGGCACGTGCAGGGCGTTCAGTGCGTCGGCTAGCTTGTCAGCCTCGGCCCAAGGAGCGGCGAACATCTGGAAGGGGATGGTGTAGCCCACGCCGATGGACATGTAGCCCAGTTCTCCCAGGATGCCGCTCACGGGGTAGAAGAAGGCCGAGTGAGGGTGTGGAATGTGGGGTGACGAGGGAATCCATTGCAATCCCGTGGCCGTGTAGTCCATGCGTCGCTTCCAACCCTTCATCTTGATGACCGTCAGCTTGCACTGCACACCGCCCGTCAGCATCCGTTCACCGTTGAGCATCAGGGCCAGCTCGCCACAGGTAAGGCCATAGACGTAGGGTATCTTGAATTGGCTGACGAAGGAGATGCAGTCATCCTCCGTCAGGTTGCCTTCTACTTTCAGTCCGCCTAGCGGGTTGGGGCGGTCCAGCACGATGAGCTCCTTGCCGTTTTCGGCAGCGGCTTCCATAGCTAGTCCCAGCGTGCTGATGTAGGTGAATGAGCGACAGCCGATGTCCTGAATATCATATACCAGCACATCGACGTCCTTCAGCATCTCGGGCGTGGCCTTGCGTGTCTTGCCGTAGAGCGAATAGACAGGCAGGCCGGTGGCGGGGTCACGCTGGTCGGATACGTGGTCGCCTGCATGTACGTCGCCGCGCACACCGTGTTCCGGTCCGTAAAGGGCCACGAGGTTGACGTTCGGCGCTTCGTGCAGGATGTCGATAGTGGAGTGCAGTTCGTTGTCCACCCCCGTAGGGTTGGTGATGAGTCCCACACGTTTACCCTCCAGGCAACGGAAATTCTGTGATTTCAGTACTTCAATCCCTGTTTTGATGTGTATTTTCTGAGCCTGTGCGCCGAGGGAGAGGCACAGGAAGAGGAGCAGGAGAGTCTTCTCAAGCCTTACTCCGGATGTAAGTATATTCTTTCTATTCTTGTTCATGGTCATCCTATTCTATAATAATGATAATCTGTTTTCATTTCTTTCCATATTCCGGATCAATCTTCCTGTCCACGAAGAAGGTGACGATGACCGTGGCAATGCAGCACACCATCACCAACCAGAAGAAGTCCGTATATCCGATGGCTTCCTGTATATATCCGGCGAACATGCCCGGTATCATCATGCTCAGCGCCATAAAGGCTGTGCAGATGGCATAGTGCGAGGTCTTGAACTCGCCTTCGGAGAAGTACATCATGTAGAGCATATAGGCCGTGAAACCGAAGCCGTAACCGAACTGCTCGATGGCAATGGCGGTGGAAATGATGACTACGTTGTCAGGCTGGGCGATGGCCAGGTAGACAAACGTCAGGCACGGCAGAGTCATGCAGCCAGCCATCCACCAAATGGACTTCTTCAGGCCGAGGCGCGAGGCGAACAGTCCGCCCAGGATACCACCCAGGGTGAGGAAGATGACGCCGATGGTACCATATACGATACCCACTTCGGCGGTGGACAGCTCCAGTCCGCCTGATGCCTTGGAAGCTACGAGGAAGGGCATGCACATCTTGATGAGGAACGCCTCCGGCAGGCGGTAGAGCAGCATGAATACGATGGCCAGCAGGACGCCCGGTTTGGTGAAGTAGGTGGCGAAAGTACGTCCGAACTCCCGGAAGATGGCTTTGGCACTGGCAGTACCGGCTGCCAGCGTGGGTTTATCTGAAGCGGGCTTAGGTATCACGAAGATATGATAGAACGTTACCAGGCTGAACAGGACAGCGGTGACAAGCATCGTGATGGTCCACGACAGCGGAATGTCTTTCGTCTTCAGCTCGATGGCACCGGCAATGGCCACGAGTACGCCCTGACCGAAAATGGAGGCCAGACGGTAGAACGTGCTTCGAATGCCTACAAAAGCGGCTTGGTCACTTTGCTTCAGCGCCAGCATGTAGAAGCCGTCGGCGGCAATGTCGTGGGTGGCCGAGGCGAAGGCAGTGATGATGAACAGGACCAATGTGAAGGTGAAAAGGCTGATATGGGTCGTGCCGGAAGCGATGTCTGCTTCGTCTGGCCGCGGGATGGCCAGCGTTAGCAAGATGAAGGCAACGGACATCAGGACCTGCATGGCTATTGTCCACCAGCGCTTGGTTTTGATGATGTCTACAAACGGGCTCCAGAAGGGCTTGATGGTCCACGGCAGGTAGAGCAGGCTGGTGAACAGGGCCATCTCTCCGTTGGGTACGCCCATCTTGGTGAACATCATCACGGAGATGTTGTTCACGATGAAGTAGGGAATGCCTTGGGCAAAGTACAGGGTGGGGACCCATGCCCAAGGACTAATATTTTTTGTCTGTAAGTTCATGATTCGTATGTATGTTTGTTTATGAATAGATTTTTTCTATGTTGGCTCCGATATAGTAGTGCAGCAATATCTCGTCGTACTTGTAGCCCTGTTCACCCATGACGGCAGCTCCTATCTGGCAGAGACCTACGCCGTGTCCCCAGCCGGCTCCGATGAGGGTGAAGCGTCCAGGGATGCCTTCAGGCGAAAGAACGTGCTTGTCCACCACGAAGGCCGAGCTGTAGAGGTGCGAGGGCGACAGTGTGCGACGTATCTCCAGCTCCTTGCCAATGGTCAGGGTGCGTTTGGTGCCCACAATCTTCAGTTTCCATAGTCGTCCGCTAGTGCCGCGGGCTACGGGTACGAGGTCGACGATTTGTCCGTAATCCACGCCCGAACGCTTTAGGATGAGGGCCGACAGTTCTTTCTGTGTGTATTCCACTCGCCAACGGTAGAAGTCGGTTGTCTCCTGGTCGTAGTTGTTAAGTACCTGCGAGAGAATATGCTTGTCCGTGGTGTTGCAGAAGGCCTCGGGCGAGGTGCGTATCCAGCGATCGGCTTCTGCTTCGATGGTGAGGTCGGGCAGGGCAGGGTCGGGTACAGAAGTCTGTCCCTGGCGGATGCGGCGGTCGAGTTGCTTGCGCAGGTAAGGGTAGGGCGTGTCTTCCCAGCAGTACTGGAACTCTTCGAAGGCGCCGCCGCAGCATTTGGAGAAGCGGGCGTCGCAGATTCGGCCGTCGGATGTCAGCACTTGTCCGCGGGTGGCTCGGATGGCCTGGCGCACGATGTCGGTCGAGGCGCGGGTGATGCCCTGGTAGCGCTGGCAGTGGTCGTCGGCGCAGACGTCGAAGCGGGTGTGGTCTTCGCGGTCGAACCATCGGATGAGTTCGTCGTCGGTTTGCGTGCAGGCCGAGTAGTCTGTATGTTTGGATGCGATTTCCTTGTTCTTGTTGATTTGGGCCAGCAGCCAGCTCCTCGAAATCACCGCATGGGCCTTCAGCAATTCCAGCGAGGCGGTGGCACTCATTTCACTGGAGATGACACTCGTCAGGTAGTCTTCCACACGGATGACGTTGACGGCGGTCAGGTGGTTGTCTTCTACGATGATGCGCAGGGCGCCTTGGAAACGCTGGTCTTCTTTGCGCTCCCAGTGGAAGTTGATTCCGATGGTAACGCCGTGCAGCTCGAACGAGGCCGTCGGTTCGTCTTCGGGCTCGAAGAGCAGTTCGTCGTAGAGGCGGCCTTGCCACAGGATGCGGCCGTGGTCGAAGGTGACGGTCTGATGACCGTCGACCTTCCGGCCGTCTTGCTGGTAGGGAGTCAGCAATGTAAATTCTATTTGGGGGTCGAATACGATTCCGACGTGTACGTAGGGTTCGTTCATGGTATCTTGGTTTCTCATTAATGGATTGCGTTACGGATGTGCTCCTTCACCCGGGCGAAGGCTTCGGGCGAAAGACAGACCTCGCTCAGGATTTGCGCAACGTCGTCGGCGGTGATTTTCTGGAAGTCCTGCTCGACGGGGGTGATGAACACGCCGCCGAGGTCGACCGACGCGGGGCTGCTGAGCAGGCGGGCGTCGCCTTCGGCCGTGTAGCAGGCGGGACGGTGTTTGGCGCGGGGGAAGACGAAGACCGTCCAGCGGGCGGACTCGTAGAGGGCCAGGACGTTCATCATCGGCTCTTCATCATTTTCGGGTACGGGCAGGGCCTGATAGATGGCCTGGAAGAGGCGGCAGGCTTCACGGGCGTCGTCGGTGTCGATGACAAGCGTCGTACGCGGGGCGTCGGCCAGGCTGTAGAGCGTGGCGTGGTCGGTCTGCACCACCGTCTCGTCTGTCCGCATGCGCCAGTCGGCCTCGATGGGCATGAAGCCGCGGCTGCCCGCCTGGAAGTGGGCATGGTCGGGGGCGGAGGCGCCGCAGCGGGGGCCGTTGTAGAAGATGGTGAAGTCCGTCAGCTCCCGGGCCAGCTCCAGCATGTCGGCAAAGCGGTGGGCGATGAGCTGGGGCACGTGGCCGGTCTCGGGCACGGTGAGGTGGCGCGGGAAGATGGGGAAGGGGTTCACCAGCAGTTCGTAGTGGCCCAGGAAGGGGATGCCTTCCTGTTCGGCGGGTCGGTTGGCGGCGCAGAGGAAGCAGCGGCGTTCCTTGATGGACCGGGCGTCGACCTTGGCGCCGGAGGAGACGATGCGGGCGGGGTTGAACTGCACCTTGTAGGGCACGCCGCGCACGTCCAGTTCCTTGACGCGCACGCCCGTAAGGGCGTCGTAGCTGCGGCGCGCCGTTTCCCAGGCGGCAAGCTGGCGGTCCAGCAGATGATGTACGTTTTCGTTCAAAGTTGTCATAGTTCCTGTTCTTTTATTATTAGTTAGGGGCTGCCTATCCCGATAGTCTACCCTTCCGAGACGTCGGACGGGTAGAAAATCCCGATAGTCGGGCCTTCCGAGGCGTCGGATGCCTTGCTTATCCCGATAGGCTACCTGTTCAGCGCGATGCGTGCCTGTAGCTCCCAGGTGCGGATGCGGTCCTTGTAGAGGTTGTGGGCGTTCATCTTCACCACGTCGAGCGAGGCGTCGGAGTTGTCGTCCCAGCGGCGGCAGAGGTAGACGACGTCGTAGACACGGCCTATCTGGAAGCGGCGCGAGAAGGCGAGGCCCAGCGCGTAGTCTTCGCCGTAGCTGGTGTTGGGCACCTTCACCTCGCGCAGCACGGGGGTGTAGAAGGCTCGGGGCGCTCCCAGCCCGTTGATGCGCAGGGCGTTGTTGCGGCCGTTTTCGGGCGTCCATTCGCGGTGGTCGATGATGCCGGGCGGAATCATCTGCATGTCGAAGTTGGTCATCATGTAGGTGCCTACGACCATTGCGCAGTTCTGCTCGTAGAAGGCGCGCACCATCGTGGCCAGCGTGTGCTCGTCCTTGTAGACGTCGTCGCTGTCCAGCTGTACGGCGAACTTGCCGCAGCACGGGTGGTGTACGCCCAGGTTCCAGCAGCCGCCGATGCCCAAGTCGTTGCGCTCGGGGATGAGGTGGATGAGGCGCGGGTCACTGTTGAACTCGTCGATGGCTTCGGTGGTGCCGTCGGTGGAGTGGTTGTCGATGACGATGAGGTTGAACTTGAAGTCGGCCTGCTGCGAGAGCACCGAGCGGATGGCGTCGCGGATGGTGCGGATGCGGTTACGCACGGGGATGATGACCGATGCTTCGTACTCAAAGTCGCCGCGGTCGAACTCGATGTGTTCGAACTCAGGCTTCAGGTAGCCGCCCACTTCCTTCAGGTGTTCGGTGCAGGCTGCTTCCATCTCCAGCTGGCGGTTGCGGTTCTTCGGATCCACGTAGTCGAAGATTTTCTCGCCGCTGCGTCGGGTGTCGTTCTCCACTTCGGTGTAGAGGTATTCGTTGATGTGTACCAGCTCGCCGCGTTGCGACAGCTTCAGGCGCAGGTCGTAGAGCCCGGCGAAGCGGTAGTCGGTCTTCATGCGGGCGGCGGCTTCCTTCAGGGCGGCGGTGCGGAGCAGGAGCACGGAGCCGAAGTCGAAGTCGTCGCGCAGCGAGCCTTGCTGGTAGTCGATGACGGGGGCGATGGTTTGCTGGCCGTCCTTCAGCTGGTAATGGTCGGCGTAGGCCATGGCGGCGCCGCTGTCTTCCAGAATGCGCATCATGCGCTCCAGGGCGAACATGCCCAGGCTGAGGATGGTGTCCTTGGTGTAGAGCAGGGTGTAGGGGGCTTCGGCCTGTGCGGCGATGGCTTTCAGGCTCTGGCTGCCGAAGGGATCGGCGGCGGAGAGGAAGCCGCAGCCTGCGGGCAGGGCAGCGGGCGCTTCGGCGCCGAAGAGGATGATTTGTCCGGTCTGGCCGGTGGCTTGCAGGCCTTCAACGGTTTGTACGATGTCACTGTTTCCGGTGTAGAGGAGATAGCTGTCAATCAGTTTCATGATCGTTATTTTTTAGCGGTTATACATTTCTTATTTCTTGGCTTGCAGCAGTGTGACGGTACCGTCTGTGCTGCTGACCAGCACGCGCTGGCCTTCCAGTGGAACGACGGTGTTGATGAGTGAGTTGCCTACCTTGTGCTGCCATATAATGCGGCCTGTCTTTCCGTCCAAAGCGCACACCAGTCCGTCGTTGGTACTGGCGTAGACGATGCCGTCCTTTTCGGGCAGCATGGAGGGGGCGTGCTCGTAGCCGAAGCCGGCGTTCGTGGCCCAGAGTTGACGGGCTTCACCACCCTGCGCTGCGTAGCAGACGATGCTGTCGTTCATGGTCTTGGCGTAGACGCGCTGTCCGTCTTCGGACAGGCCGACGCTCTCACGCACCTGTGACTGGAAGGTGCGCCAGACGGTTTTCCCCGTCCGAAGGTCGATGGCGGTCAGTGCACGTTTGGGGTCGGCGATGAACACTTTGTCGTCAGCCTCCACGGGCCATACGGCGGCAGGCGAGTAGTGCATGCCCGACAGGCCGTGTGTCCACTTCCAGCACTCGCGTCCTGTCTGTCGGTCGAGGGCGTAGAGCGTGTTGTCCCACGCACCGAAGATGACTTTGCCGTCAGCCAGCAGCGGGCGTGTTTCAATATAACCCTGCACGTCGGTGTAGGCCCAGAGCAGCTTGCCGCTCTTCAGGTCGATGGCGCGGAAGGTGTGGTCGCTGGCACCGATGTAGGCCGCACCGTCGGCGATGGCTGCGGCTCCCAGCACGGGTGCCGAGGCATCGAGCGTCCAGAGCAGTTTGCCATCCGTGGCGTTCACGCCGTAGACGCGCTTGTCGGCCGAGCCGAACACCACTACGCCTTCTGCTACGGCCGGAGTACCCACGATGCGTCTTTCAGCGGTGAAGCTCCACAGACGTTTGCCTTTTTTCAGGTTGTAGGCGGTCAGGCAGCCCAGATCGTCGGCAACGAACACTCGTTCGCCGTCCGTGGCAGGCGAGCAGTAGATGCCCACACCGGTCTGCACCGTCCAGGTGGCTTTCACCTGTGGATACGCCTGGTTGACGGAATAGTCAGGGTATTTTTCGGCTCTTCCCTGATGGTCATAGTAGGAATGCGTGAGCGAAATGGCGGCCCATTGCTGCTTCGGTTCGCCGATGCGTTGGGTGAAAACGCGGATGGAATCCGGTCCCACCTCGTAGATGCCGTAACCCGGCTTGCCGTCGGCATCGCGCAGGTTGCTGCGCATCAGGATGCCTGGCAGGCCGTCGTAGCTCAGCTGGCGGTTGCGATGGTAGTGTCCTCCGATGAAGAGACGGACATTGTAGGGGCGCACGGCGTCGGTCACGTCGTACCAGTTGTCCACGTCGCCATCCAGCATGGGGTAATGTGTGACGAGGATGACGGGTGTGTCCTTGCCTGCCTTCTCCATTTCGGCGATCATCCAGCGGATGTCTTGTGGCACCACGTGTCCGTAGGCCATGCGCATCAGCGGCCCCGAGTTGAAGCCCAGGAAGAGGAAGCCCTTGTGCATGAACTCGAAGCGCTCGCCGCCGTAGATGTCGGCGAAGGCGGTGCAGCCCGATTCGCTCCACTTCGTTTCGTGGTTGCCTAGGACGACGTGGTAGGGCGCTTTCAGCAGATCGAGGCACGACTTGACGCGCTCCATGCAGAGGCGGTCTCCATTGTCGGTCAAGTCACCCGTTACCAGCACAAAGTCGATGCTGTCCGTGGCGTTGATTTGGGCGACGGTGCGCAGCAGGTCTTCGGTCGGGTTGGGGTTCCCGGGTGCGAAGTGGATGTCCGTAATCTGTGCGAAGCGGAAGAATTTGTTTTGGGCCTGCATCGTCAGCGGGGCGAGGCAGATAAGCAGTAGTAGGAGGATGAGCCAATTTCGTTTCATAATCTGTTCAGGTTTTGTTTGGGATCATTTATTGTTCTCCGTCGTCGAAGAAAGTCAAGATGGCTTCCATCAGGCGGTTCCGTTCTTCAGCTGTGCGGAGGGTTTCGAAGGGGAAACCCAAGACGCAGGTCTTGTAGGTACCTCTGTAGGCAATACCGGCGCTGAGGTTGTTTTCCGAGTAACGCATGAAGGTGCAGGCGTCGGGTGAGGCCGGTTCGATGGCGTCAGGGGCTTCCACCACGTAACAATCTGCGTTCAGTTCGTTGTGGAAACGATAGTCACCGTTCGGCTTGCCAAAAGGAGAGGCAACGCTCTTGACACGTCCTTCGGCGGCAGCCTGGTTGACACGCCATTGGTATTTCAGTACTTCGGTGGCAAACTTCAGGTCGGCCTTGTCGGGCTGTGTCAGGCGGTTATTCCACAGGTCGGTCCCGACGTAAGAGCCGGAGACGAAGAGGTTTCCGCCCTGCCGACAGTAGGCAGTGATGGCCTGCTGCATGGGCTGGCTGAAGGTTTTGAACTTCAACGGTTTCACGCCGCCACGTCCCATCTTGGTTTGGCATTCCTTGCCCAGGATGAGATCGGCGTAGGCGTAGTCGTTCATACTTACGGAGCCTTCCTCCACCGTTTCGTCGCTGCATGATACGAAAGAATAACCAGCCTGGAGAATAGCTGCACCATGTATGGCGGGGTAGTCGAATGTATTTCCTGCAATAACTTGCGTTTCATAGTTGCCGTAGCTGTCGCCGAAGCCTGAAGCATCGTCGTCCATCCAAGGAATTGTGCGGCGGAATTCTTTCATCTTGCCGATGTAGCTGATGTCTTTTACGTAGGGGACGCCGTGGTCAACATCGTCGAGGAAGCCTGCCAGCAGCGTGTCTGCGGGGGCAGGCGCCACGAAGTCTGCGGGTGCGCTGATACGGTCGAAGCCGTTAATTACCAGTACTGTACCCTTAGGTTGGAAGGCGCGACCGGCAGAAAGAATCTCGGAGGGGAAGCTCTCGCCGCCTTTGTTCACAGCTGTTACCTTAAAGCTGCAAACGATTCCTGCGGGGAGAGTTGTACGATAGCTGTTCTTGTCTACCAGTACACCGTTGTCGAAATCGCCGTCGCCGATGCGGGTGTAGACGATGTATTTCTCGGCATTGGCTGTCGGTTCCAGCGGGTCGGTTACGGGCTGCCAAGTGAGTTCGATTTCGTTCTCGCTTACGTTGCGGATGGCAAAGTGGTCGACAGGTAGCGGTTGTACGACGTAATCCATGTGATATTGTGAGCAGATAAACTGTAACATGCCCTTATAAACGGCACGGCTCACTGTAAAGCGGAAACGCGGATCGAGGCCGTAGCGCATGTCGGCGAAGTTCTGATGCGAGAGCAATTCGAGCAGCATGGTGGGGACGCGTGGCACGCGTGCTTCGAAGTAGGATTGGTTCCACATGCCGCGGCGACTCCATTTCGGCTCGTAGAGCGTGCGGACGTCGCGGACGATATTCGATTGGATGAGATCGGTCAGGTCGTGTGACAAGTAGCGGGAAGCCCCGTTGGCAAACACGCCGTTGTAAGCATCTGTCTGATAGATGCCCAAAGTGCCGATGATAGAGTCGTTGAATGTGGTGCCTGCATCAGAATGGAAGGCGAAGGCCAGGTCGATGGGGATGTTCAAGCCTTTTTCGTTTGGATTGACAGAAGATCCTCCAGCCAGATAGTTCACCCAAATACCACGACATTTGTAGTCGTCGGTATAGTCGTTCTGTCCGTTGCTTTCAGAATAGATACTATCGGGTATGCCGGCCCATTGCAACCAGTAGCGGGCAGCTTCACAGAAGCGTGGATAGCCACTGGGTATAGCGGGGATATCGGCTGAATGCTGTATCACTTCTTGTTGCTTCTGTCCGTTGTCCGTATTGGCGGCCTTGTCTGAACTCTTCAGATTCTCGGTACTCCCTTTATCCGAAAGGCTGCGGGCAATGTTGCCCATACCTCCACCAATCTTTACGGCATCGGCAGTGATGATTTTGCCTGCTTTGGAGCTGCGGTTGCTCAGCACTACTTTATAGCAGTTGTGCTTGCCTGCGTCGAAGCTGAACGTGCCCAGATAGATCCAGGTACCTCCACCCATCTGTTGGTTCACCTTGAATTGGGTACTACCGCCCTTGTGGTAGACGGTATAGAGAGCCTCGTCTGTACTGTTGGGCAATGTCTGATAGGATACATAGACGGCATATTGACCGCTTTGAGGAATATCGGGTATCCATTCAGCGGTACTTTCCTTTCCTTTCTTGATGGTTTCGGTCATGCGATAGGTACCTTCCTTGAAAGGATTGGTGAAGTCGGTGTATAGTGTGTGCAGGTGTGCGAAGCCTTCTCCTTGGCCTTGGGTCCATACTTTATCGCCATTCGTTTCTGTATAGAGGGAGGCTCTGGCCAGATAACCGTCGTTGTCCACGATGACTTCTTCGTGCTGGCAATCACGTTCGCGGGGGAGTAGTACGTTGGCACCCGCATTCTCGAGCATGGGGACGAGGAAGGGGAGTACGTAACTCTGCGTGTAGAGGTCTTCCACCGTCTGGAAGATGCGTGCACGTTGCCACTCCCAGCGTGTCAGCTTCTGCTCGTAGTAGAAACCATGGCTTTGCCAGAGCGCGATGTGGCGGTTGTGGAGTCCATTGGTGGGCGTATAGGCTTCGGATACTCTGGTCACTAATGGCTTGTCGACCGCGGGTGCAAAGGTTTTGGCTTTCTTGTCGGGCTTGTTGCGCAAGGCTTGAGGAATAAGCTCCTCGATGCGTCGTTTGTTGGTATATATCTCCAGCTTGTGCGAAGCAAATTCGGCGGGAAGCAGGTGTTGCACACCGTCGTATATTTCGGCCACGTTGTTTTCTCGAAAAGGAATGTAGGCGCAATTCATGTTGGCAAAGAGTTGCAAGGTCTTTCCGCTGACGGCTATGGAGTCGATTTGGATGCGTCCTATCGAAACTTCCTTTCGAGCAATGTCGTCCAGATATTTTCCGATGTGTTGTCGGATATCCATAGAAAGCTCTTGTGCACTTCCTGCCTGTGGAAGGAGGGAAGCGGCGAAGAGAGCAGGCCAGATATATTGTTTTGCTTGCATAGTGGATTGGAGTTAAGTTAATTATAACGGTTTTTATTGTTTTGAATAAGCAGGCAAAGTCCAAGGGCTGTAATCAGTGCATTGATGATGAGCAGCTCGAAGCTGATCTGATAGCCGCCGAACCATGCCTCGCTATGGCTTTGCAGGATGTAGCAGAGGATGGGCGAAGCGACGGCCACCAGCGGTACCCATCGGTCGTGGACAGGCTTCTTGCAGGCCATGCCGAAGATGAACATGCCGAGGATGGGGCCGTACGTGTAGGCGGCAAGGCTATAGACGGCGTTGATGGCACTGTCGTCGTTCAGTTCATAGAAGATGACGATGACAATCACCATGAGCAGCGACATGATGAAATGCACCAGTTTGCGTGTCAGGGTCAGGTCTTTGTCGTTTTGTTTCTCGTTTGCCTTCAGGATGTCGATGGTGAACGAGGTGGTGAGCGCCGTCAGGGCGGAGCCGGCGGCAGAATAGGCAGAAGCTATCAGCCCGATGATGAAGATGATGCCAATAAAGAGCGGAAAGTCTTCGCTCCATGCCACTTTGCCGAACAGGGCGTCGCCTGCTATCGGGCCTTCCTGGCTCAGGTTGGTGTCGGCATACATGTAGAGCAGCGTACCCAATACGAGAAACAGGCCGATGACGAAGATTTGGATGAACGAGCTCAGAATCATGTTCTTCTGCGACTCGCGGAAGTTCTTGCAGCTCAGGGTGCGTTGCATCAGGTCCTGGTCGAGGCCTGTGCAGGCGATAATCATGAATATGCCAGCGATGAATTGCTTCCAGAAGTAGCGGCCGTCGTTGGGGTCGTCGAAGAAGAACAGTTTGCTGGTAGGATGACTGGCCACGGCCGCAGGAAGCTCGCCGAAACTAATCTGCAGGTTATTGGCGATGACCACGATGCAACTGATGACAGACACGACGAGGCAGAGGGTTTTCAGAGAGTCTGTCCAAATCAAGGACTTCACGCCGCCTTGGAAAGAATAGAGCCAGATGAGCGCCACCGTCAGCACCACGTTGAGGGAGAACGGCACGTGCAGGGGAGCGAACACCAGCGTTTGCAACACGACGCACACCACAAAGAAGCGGACAGAAGCCCCCAGCATCTTGGATACGAAGAAGAACCACGCCCCTGTACGGTAGGAGGCCAATCCGAAACGACTTTCCAAGTAACCATAGATGCTGACCAGGTTCATCTTGTAAAACAAAGGTATCAGTACGAGTGCCACGAGGATGGAGCCTACAAAGAAGCCCAGCACCATCTGCATGTAGGAATATCCGCCCGCCAGCACGGCGCCAGGTACGGAAATGAAGGTCACGCCCGAGATGGTAGCTCCAATCATGGCCAGTGTCACCATGTACCAGGACGACTTGCGGTTGCCTGTAAAGAAGCCGGCATTGTCAGCCTTGCGCCCTGTTATCCAAGAAATGATGAATAGCAGTGCGAAGTAGCATGCGATGGTAGCGAGTATGATCCAAACGGTAGTCATATTTAGTATTCTTTTGTTCTTGTTTGGGAAAGCATCGTTTTCCTGGTCGGAAAACAGTGCTTTCGGGTTGAAAAAACAATGCTTTCTCTTTGGTTATTCTTCGTAGAGCAAATAGGGCTTGCGCTGCTCCTTGAATCTCTTCACGTCGTCTTGCCACATGGCCTTAATTTCTTCGGCGCTTTTTCCGTCTTCAATCATTTTGCGTACGTAATCCACACCTACCAGTTTTTCGAAGAAAGAACGGAAGAAATGGTCGTCTAAATTCAGGTTGCGGTAGGCATCAATGACGTATGTCAGATCCACGCCCCGTTTCCAAATCTCTTCATCGCTCATGTTGCTTAGATCCACGCCGTAGCACAACTTGTTGAGCTGAGGCGGTTTTTTGGCGCCTGGCACGCTACGTGGCGTAAAGCTGAAATCGTAGCCCTTCATGTTAGGATGGCCATATACTTGGAAAGGCTTGTCTGTTCCTCGTCCCAGGCTGACGGGCGTTGCCTCGAAGTAGCAGGTCGAGGGGTACAGATAGACGGATTTCATGTTCGGAAGGTTGGGCGATGGGGGGATGGGCAGCCTGTACATCGTCTGGTGCGTGTAGTTCTTGCAGGGGATGACGGTCACGTCACACACACGAGAGGCAGGCAGCCAACGCTCACCGTTGATCATCAGGGCCAGTTCGCCTAGCGTCATGCCATGTACAATGGGGATGGGCAGCCAGCCAACGCCTGACTTGTGCTTCATGTCCAGTATCGGGCCGTCCACGTAGTGTCCGTTGGGATTGGGACGGTCGAGTATCAGCATCTTGCGGTTGTACTCGGCACAGGCGTCCATCAGGCGGCACATGGAGGCGTAGTAGGTGTAGTAGCGAAGTCCCACGTCTTGGATGTCGACGATGAGGATGTCGAATTTGCGCATGGATTGTTCGCTTGGTTTACCCAGCTTGCCGTCGTAAAGCGACAGGATGGGCACTCCCGTCTTTGAGTCTACAGAACTTGATACATGCTCTCCAGCATCGGCATTGCCTCGAAATCCATGTTCGGGCGAGAAGATGGCCACTACGTTGAACTTGTTCTCCAGCAAGACATCCACTAAGTGTTTGTTGCCAATCATACCCGTGTGATTAGAAAAAACGGCAATCCGTTTTCCCTTCAGAATGGGGAAGTATTCGGAGGTTTGCTCGTCGCCGAGGATGATCCTGCCTTCTTGGCTTCGGCATTCGTAGCACCAGCATAGGATGGACAATAAGAATATGAGAATTTTTTTCATGGTTGTCTGTGGATTGTTTTTTGTTTCACATTCTACAAAGATAGGAATTATTCTTATGTCAGGAATACATATTCAATCATTTTACAGGTTGGTAATGGTTCGTTTAAGGTAACGTTAGATTGGAAATAGTAAGAAAAGAACCCCGCTGTAGCTGGTACAGTAGGGTTCTTTTGACTATCTGTTCACTTATTTCCAGCCAATATTTTGTTCTAAGTTTGGATTGAGGGTAATTTGTCCACTAGGTATCGGGTAGAGGTAATGTTTTTTGTCGTAAACACGTTCATTGTTTCCATATCCGTCTACATAGTTTCCATCCAGTGTCAATCCGCATTCTGGATCGTTTACATAGTTGGCTCCCAGTCGAATATCAGGATTCTTGCTGGTATCCAACTTGTCAAGTTGATGCCAGCGGATGAGGTCCCAATAACGGAAATCATTGTCGAGCATCAGTTCGCAACGGCGTTCACGACGGATTTCCCAAATCAGAGGGCTTACACCCATATCGTTATCGCCTGCGTCGGCAACGTCGACCGTGATAGAGGGAAGGCCAGCACGACTCTTCAGTTTGTTGATAGTCTTGTTCAGATCATCGTTTGTAATAGTACCTAACTCAGCCTTTGCCTCGGCATAATCTAGGTAAATTACAGACAACCAATAGAGTGGAGCTGATGTGTAGTTCTTGCCACCTGTTTCACGATAAGTTGGATCAATGTTTACATTATCGAATTTACAGATACCATAGCCGCTGGAAGCTGTCATGGCTATACCGCCTGCAATGCGTTGCCATGCATGGCCTTGGTAACAAAGT
This sequence comes from Caecibacteroides pullorum, assembly GCF_019239235.1. Lineage (GTDB taxonomy): Bacteria > Bacteroidota > Bacteroidia > Bacteroidales > Bacteroidaceae > Bacteroides > Bacteroides pullorum. The sequence goes on from NZ_JAAZTS010000006.1 coordinate 33,984, forward strand.
ACAGAGTCGATTATCTGACCTAAACGCTTGTCGCGTACTTCCAACAGGTTTTGGATATTCAGATGTTGAGCGCCATCGCTGGCTGACAATTTCATGATACCTGCATCTGTATTGTCATATGATGTGTTGGCCGCAGTCTTTCCATCCAAGAACAAGAAGGAGTCGAAAGCATCTTTTGAGATACCGTCCATCTGAGTACTGCTACAAGTGTAATTAATTGTGGAGTGTCCGAAATAATCTTTCTTGTATTCTTTGTAGAAAATGATTTCGGAGTTTCCTGACAATGTCTCAGAGTTGTAGATAGCACGATAACTGGCTATATCTGAACCCAGTGTATAGTCTGGCATGATTTGTTCGCAGGCTTCTACACAAGCTTGTAAGAACCGATTGGCTCCTTCCAAATCAGCAGGTTTTCCATTCTCTTCTTGTGTGCGATATTTGCGGAAAGTACCTTCCCACAAGCAGATTTGGGATTTTAAGGCATTAGCCATGTTGCGTGACCATGTCGTTTGTGAATTGACATCTTCGATGTTGTTGCAGGCAAAATTCAAGTCCTCTAAAACCTTGTCCATGATTTCATCACGATCCTCACGCGCGGCATACAGTAACGGATCATTTGTGTCGGGTACATGATCGAGCCATGTACAGTCTCCGAACTTACGAACCAAATCCCAATATTGCCAGCCACGCATCAGGCGTGCTACACCTATCCAATGGTTTTTTGTAGCCTCATCCATGTCTGTTGCTTGAGTAGTCAAGGAGCTGATCATGGCATTGGCGCGACGTATTTCATCCCAAGTAGATGACCAGTTACTGTCCGAAGCAGGAACATTGATGTATTTCCAATTTTTGAATCCAGCACCTATTTGATCGTCACTGAGAGAGGTAAAATAGAAATCTCCACTTCCACCGCTATTTCCATAACCAGTGAATAAATTATAGAAAGTGGCGGCATAACCTTCTACGCTGGATGGATTATTCCAGAATAAAGGACTATCTGTAAATTTGTCGAGTGGTTCTTTATCGAGCATGTCAGTACAGCTTGACAATGAAAGCGAACCAAGCAATAGTGCACTATATAAAAATGTTTTCTTTTTCATGATTCTTGTCTTTAAAGTTTAGAATGTTACTTGGAGTCCGAATGAGATGGTACGTGTGATCGGTGCTACACGTCCCCATACACCATTACTGTTGCTGCCCGTATCGCTGGCATCGATTTCAGGGTCTACTGGTGCATAACTGTTGTTAATCAACTCACAAAGATTCTCAGCAGTGAAATAGATACGTGCTTTCTGCATGAAACATTTTTTAGTCCATTCTTGAGGCAGGGTATAACCTACTGTTAAGTTCTTGAAACGCAGGTATGAACGGTCGATCAAATATTTACTTTGAGGATAGAAGTTGTTCTTTCCATCTGCGATGCCAGAAACTGTTCCTCCACTTCCGTTGCCTGGATATAAACGTGGGTAGAAAGCATCAGTGTTTTCTTCTGTCCAGTAATCCATTTGGTTGGCATAGATACCATCAGCACCACGTGAGAATGGCATTACGAATGCACCTGTTGACCACTGATCCCATTTACCTACGCCTTGGAAATACATGTCGAGATCAATACCTTTCCATGAGCCTCCCAGGCGGAATCCATATTGGAAGCGAGGAGTAGAGTTACCAATAACTTTCAGGTCACCCATGTCATCTTTAGTACCGTTTCCGCCATCGATGACTCCATCTCCGTTTAAGTCTTTGAATTTAATATCGCCGGGGCCATATTCAAATGTACCTCCACTGACAAGACCATCTTGATTAGCTACGCCTTGTGCATAACCTGTACGATTGCCGTTGGCATCGTAAGTGAAGTCGTCTTTTGTGAAATAACGATCAGTCTCAAAACCATATATATCTCCATATACCTTACCGCTAAAGTAATCGCTTAGGATACCACTTGGGTTATTCCAGTTAGTTACGACTGTTTTATAGTCAGAAAGGTTTCCGTTTGCGTATACAGTAAAGTCACCAAATCGCTTGTTCCAGCTGACGTTCAATTCCCAACCGCGTGTGCGGAGTGAGCCTGCGTTGGTATAGGGCTCGGTTGTTCCCAACATGTCGGGCAGAGTTACACCTGGAGCCAACATATCCAATGTTTTACGTTGATACCAGTCAAATGATACATTCAGTTCGTTGTTCATGAAACCTAAATCCAAACCGATATCAAAGGTGCGGATACGTTCCCATGTCAATGTGCTGGATACCAACGATGGAGTATCATACATGTTTACAAAAGTCCCGTCACTTCCCAGCCAATATCTATCGCTTAATGAATTGATGGTTGAGATAAACATGTCTTCGCCGACAGCTTCATTACCGATTTCTCCGAAAGAAGCACGGAGCTTACCATTGCTGATGATATTACGCAGATTGTCGAAGTAACCTTCTTGGCTAAAACGGTAACCTAATGAACCTGACGGAAAGAAAGCCCAGCGGTCACTGGAGGGGAAAGATGAAGAACCGTCGAGGCGGCCGTTCAATTCCAATAACCAGATTTCATTCCAGTTGTAATTGATTCGGCCGAAATAACCTGCTGTAGCAGAGTGGATATGACGTCCGCTAACCGTTTGTGTTCCATTGGACAGATTGAATTCGGGCTGATCTGGATTCAGTAAGCCTTCTCTCTTAGAACGATGCCAATAGTATTCTTCTCCTTCTGCATTACCACCGACCATAATGTTAAAGTTATGTTTATTGGCCAAGGTAAATTCATAATTGGCATAGAGGTTAAAAGCATAAGAAGTCGTCTTTTCGCTTTGTTGCTGCAGATAAGAGTCGGTTTGGATATCTGTTGGAGCGGACATATTACCCCATGTATTATATCCTGAAACCGGCAGACCTACCATATCTTGGAAAAGATTTTTTACGTTATAAGTATAGTCTGCGTTTACGGTCAAGCCTTTAGCTAGTTTTGCTTTTGCAAAACCTGTCATGCGGACATAGTTAGTAGAGGTTTCTGTGTCACCAGCTTGCTTCAGATACATAATGGTATTGCGCAAGTCTGTACCGTTGATGGTACCCAATGGTTCAAAGAAACTTCCCCATCTCCACATATATTGATAGGGAGTACGACGTGTATTCGGTTCTGTATAAGTACGATCTGTGAAATTGAATCTACCACCAATTTGTAACCAGTCGGTTACGTCAGAGGTGATATTTGCGTTTACATTGTAACGTTTCAGTTGGTCTGGATTAAAGTTGAGTTGTCCTTCTTTCTTGTCATAACCAACAGATAGATAGTAGGTTGTTTTCCCGCTGGTACCCTGTACATTTACGTTATGACTTTGTGAGGGGGCCCAATTTTGATACATAATGCCTACGACATCCCAATCAGCATAGAACATGGCAGTACCTGTTGTAGGATCCAAGTAATAGTCTCCTACATTATCCATACTTTGGAAGGGCTGCATTTCACGATATCCAGCTTTTTTATGGCCGTGTTGTTCTTGCCAGGCTTCGGCATAGGGGAGCATCTTGTCCAAATACATACCAAATAATTCGGGATCTGTACCATTACGTTCGTTGACTTCAATTAAAGCTCTTAATTGGGATGGTACGTCTGCATAGTCAGGCAAAATGCTTGGAGTGCTCCATGCAAAATTGTTAGAGTAGTTAATCGTAAATTTATCTTTTTTAGTACCTTGTTTGGTTGTGATTAATACCACACCAAAAGCTGCGCGCGAGCCGTATATGGAGGTAGAGGCAGCGTCTTTTAGAACGGAAACGCTAGCTATGTCTTGTGGATTGATGAGCGAAAGGTCATCCAAGGGTACACCATCGACGATAATCAAGGGGTTACTGGTTTCGCTATTACTCAGTGTACCTACACCACGAATTGTCATACTCGGCTGCTCATTAATACCTCCTTGTGTATTCAGAATAGTCAAGCCGGGAACTACACCTTGTAAAGCTTTGGTTACATCCATTTGGGGCTTGGCTTCCAATGCTTTATTTACATCTACTGTAGAAACAGCACCTGTTACATTGACTTTCTTTTGTGAACCGTAACCTACGACCACAACTTCGTCCAACATTTCATTGTCTTCCGTAAGTATGACTTTGATGGTGCTTTGTTGAACTTTGATTTCTTGTGATTTGTACCCGATGAATGATATTTGCAGGATGGCTCCCTGTTGTACGTTCAAGGTGAATTTTCCGTTTATGTCTGTCAGGCTACCGTTGCTGGTTCCTTTTTCCAGAACATTTGCGCCAATAATAGGTTCTCCGTTGTGGTCAGTTACCAGTCCGTTTACGGTTATTGTTTGCATTTGTTCTGTAATCCCTAAGTTTTGACTTGGAATGGTAGGGATGGCATAGATTTGTCCATTGCCGAAGAGCAGTGTGCCACATATGGCTGCTGCAGTGAGAAGTTTACCTCTGTAGGTAAATCTCGTTTGTTTGTGATCTTCATTCATAAAAGAAAGGATTTTAAGTTGGTTGGTAATAAGGGTCTGACAAGGTTGTATTCCAAAATGGCGGATAATTGCTTGCCTGTCCTGTGAATAAGTGCTGTTCCTGATATTGAACGAATCAGGTTGATTTGTAAAAAGTCCTCTTATTTATATTCATAGGCACATTGTTTTTAAGGGTTAACTTGTTAATTGTTGTTTCTAAATCAGAAAATGTTTATAATATGGGTTCACATTTTCTTTTGTGTCTCAACAAAGGTATTTTATTTTTTTTTAAATGAAACATTATTCTTGCCTTATTTAAGTATCGGATACATGTTTTTATGTTTTTTTAAACAATGGCACGATGTGTTTTCTGACCTGTAAAATTGTGAATATCTTGATAGACAGATGTGGGTATGGTGTTGTAGAAAATAGCTCTCTTATAGGGATTTGTCGTGTGGGGGTATTGTATTATACCTCTTCTCTATTCATTGCATGGTATTCTATCAGACCGTTGATGGAAGTTTCTTCTATTGTTTTTAGGTCGATACCAAATTCTTTGGCTGTTTCACGTAACAACTCGGCATAATAGTGGGCGAGCGAGCCAACAAAGCGGACAGGGTAGTTTTGATAGTCGTATTGGCAGACATTGCGTGTAAAGAAGCTGCGTAGATTGCTGGTAATGAGGTTGTAGACGTAGTCTTCATTCAGATAGTCTGCTAAGAAATAAGAAACAGTGGCTAGAAAGCGGTTTGGGAAGGGACGGTTGTAAACAGACTCCATTACTTCGTTGGCGTTGATGCGGAACTTGTCGTAGAAATCATTCGTGATGTCTTTGGGAGCAAGGCCTTTTAATACGTCGGACAGAAAGTGCTTGCCCATAACAGCTCCACTGCCCTCATCTCCCAAGATGTAACCACCCGCTTTGACGTTTTTGGCAATGATTTTTCCATCATAGAAACATGAATTAGAGCCTGTTCCAAGAATGCATGCTATGCCTGCTTCACACTTGAAGAGGCCTCGGGCGGCAGCCAACAGGTCGCTTTCTACCTGGATGGGGGTCTTAAATTGGGCTACAAGTGATGCACCCAATATGTTTTTCTTTTCATGGGAGGAACATCCGGCTCCGTAAAAATATACCTGCTCCAATTTTTTCTTGAAAAATAGCTCAGGCAGTCCCAGCCGTACGCTTCGGCTGATCTCGCGTCGGGTTTGGAAGAAAGGGTTGAGGCCTTCAGTAAAGGCTCTTTGTATCAAGTTGTTATCCTCGACTAAAACCCACTCTGTCCGAGTTGAACCGCTTTCAGCTATTAATTTCATGGTATGGTCGTTTTAGATTTACGTACAAATATATAGTTTTTTTTAGATATTCCTATTCCTCTTTAAAGGTTTCTTTTCAAATTATAGGGATTCAAACTAAAAAACTCCCAGCTTCTTCGTGAGGAAAAGCCGGGAGCTTTTGAACTATTGCGATTTCTTTTAGAGGGCGTTCTCCTTGATCAGATATTCGGCAATCTGGACGGCATTCAGGGCGGCTCCCTTCTTGATTTGGTCGCCTACAATCCAGAAGGTCAGTCCGCAATCGTTGGTCAGGTCCTTGCGGATGCGGCCTACGTAGACGGGATCCTTGCCGGCCAAGAAGAGCGGCATGGGGTATTCCTTTTCGGCGGGGTTGTCCATCAGCACCAGTCCTTCGCCCTTGCTGAAAGCTTCGCGAGCCTCTTCGACGGAGATGGGGCGTTCGGTTTCCACCCAGATGCTCTCGGAGTGGGAGCGCAGGGCGGGTACGCGGACGCAGGTGGCGCTCACCTTGACGTCGGAGTGCATGATTTTGCGCGTTTCGTTGTACATCTTCATCTCTTCCTTCGTATAGCCGTTGTCGGTGAAGACATCAATCTGAGGGATGAGGTTGAAGGCCAGCTGGTAGGCGAATTTCTCGACGGTGACAGGTTCGCCGGCCAGCACCTGGCGGTATTGGGTGTACAGCTCGTCCATGGCGGCGGCTCCGGCACCGCTGGCTGCCTGATAGGTGGCTACGTGTACGGTCTTGATGTGCGAAAGCTGTTCGATGGCTTTCAGGGCAACGACCATCTGGATGGTAGTACAGTTGGGGTTGGCGATGATGCCGCGCGGACGGTCCTTGGCGTCGGCGGCGTTGACTTCGGGCACTACCAGGGGTACGTCGGCGTCCATGCGGAAGGCGCTGGAGTTGTCTATCATCACGGCTCCGTATTTGGTGATGGTTTCGGCGAACTCTTTCGATGTGCCTGCGCCTGCGGAAGTGAAAGCGATGTCCACACCTTTAAAGTCATCGTTGTGCTGCAAGAGTTTGACCTCGATCTGTTTGCCGCGGAAGGTATATTTGGTACCGGCGCTGCGTTTAGAACCGAACAAAACTAACTCGTCCAACGGGAAATTTCTTTCATCGAGCACACGCAGGAATTCTTGTCCCACGGCTCCGCTTGCTCCAACAATTGCTACTTTCATTTCTTTTTCTTTGTTTTAAGTGGTTTATAAAAAAGTCAATTCAAGGCGCAAATTTACAACATTCTGCGATTATAACCACAGAAGTCGTTTTTATTTTTTGATAAAAACATACCTTGCTTGTAGGGACTTCTGGCGGCGGGTGACGGAAAACATTGCTTTCGTCCTTGGAAAACGGTGCTTTCGCCTTCGGAAAGCATCGCTTTCCATCAAAGAAAAGAGGGCGTTTTCCTGAAAGTAGGTGGAGCGGGTGGTAGGAAGTGAAAAGTTTTTTGCTATTTTTGCACAAGAATTTTAAATGACGCAAGCCTATGAACTGGTTAGACCTCAGTTTGAAACTTCCCATAACCGACCCTACATGGATTTTCCTCCTTGTACTGCTCATCATTTTGTTTGCGCCTATCCTACTGACCAAGTTGCGCATCCCCCACATCATCGGCATGATTCTAGCCGGACTGGCCATCGGTGAGCATGGGTTCAACATCCTGGTGCGCGACAGCAGTTTCGAGCTTTTTGGCAAGGTAGGTGTTTACTATATCATGTTTCTGGCGGGCTTGGAGATGAACATGGCCGACTTCAAGAAGAACCGTGGCAAAGCGGTGGCGTTGGGCTTGCTGGCTTTCATCATCCCCATCAGCATCGGTATGGTGACCAATGTGCTCTTGCTCAAGTACAGCCTCATCACTTCTATCCTGCTGGCCAGTATGTATGCCTCGCATACGCTGGTGGCCTATCCTATCGTCATCCGTTACGGCATCTCGCGCCAGCGTAGTGTGAGCATCGCCGTGGGCGGTACGGCCGTCACCGATACGCTGACGTTGCTCGTGCTGGCCGTCATCAGCGGTGTGTTCAAGGGCGAGGCGGGCGGCCTCTTCTGGCTTTGGCTGGTGCTGCGCTTCGTGGTGCTGGCCATGCTCATTATGTACTTCCTGCCGCGCGTCGGGCGTTGGTTCTTCCGCCGCTACGACGATAATGTGATGCAATACATCTTCGTCCTGGCCATGGTGTTCCTCGGCGCGGGACTGATGGAACTCATCGGCATGGAAGGCATCCTGGGGGCTTTCCTCGTAGGTCTGGTGTTGAACCGTCTCATTCCCCACGTGTCGCCGCTGATGAGCCATCTGGAGTTTGTGGGCAATGCGCTGTTCATCCCCTATTTCCTGATAGGCGTGGGCATGCTGATTGATGTCAAAGTCATCTTTGGCGGCGGTGATGCTCTGAAGGTGGCGGGCGTGATGATTGTGGTGGCGTTGGGCGGCAAGTGGATTGCTTCGTGGCTGACGCAGAAGATATACCGCATGTCGGTACTCGAACGCGAACTGATGTTCGGCCTGAGTAACGCACAGGCGGCGGCTACGCTGGCGGCGGTGCTGGTGGGCTACAACATCATCCTGCCCGATGGTAGCCGTCTGCTCAACGAAGACGTGCTCAACGGCACGGTACTCCTCATCCTCGTCACCTGCATCGTCAGCTCCTTCACCACCGAGCGGGCGGCGCGCAAGATGGCCATGGGCGAGGCCCATCCTGAGGAAGACCGTTCGCGCGAGCCCGAAAAGATTCTGATACCTGTGGCCAATCCCAATACCATCGAATACCTGATGAACCTGTCGCTCGTCATCCGCGACCCCAAGCAGAAGGACAACCTGCTGGCTCTGAACGTCATCAACGATCACTCGGGCACCGAAGCCCTCGAGCAGCAGGGCAAGCGCTACCTGGAGCGTGCGGCCAAAATCACCGCTTCGGCGGGTGTGGAGCTGAAGTGCATCAGCCGCTACGACCTGAACATTGCCGCGGGCATCATTCACACAGCCAAGGAGCATGGAGCTACGGATGTCATCATCGGCCTCCACTGGAAGGTGAACATCGTGGATTCCTTCTTCGGTATGCTGACCGAGAGCCTGCTCAAAGGACTTCATCGCGAGGTGATGGTGGCCCGCTTCCTGATACCCATCAATACCCTGCGGCGCATCATCGTGGCCGTGCCGCCCAAGGCCGAATACGAGGCCGGCTTCCAGAAGTGGGTGGACCACTTCTGCCGCATGGGCACTACGCTGGGATGCCGCGTCCACTTCTTTGCCAACGAACAGACGGGCAACCTGCTTCAGGCCCTGGTCAAGAAGAAGCATAGCAATACACTGACCGAGTTCTCCCGCCTCGACGAGTGGGAAGACCTGCTGCTCCTGACCGGCCAGGTGAACTACGACCACCTGCTAGTGGTTATCAGCGCCCGCCGCGGCTCCATCTCCTACGACAGCTCGTTCGAGAAACTGCCCAGCCAGTTGGGCCGTTACTTCACGAATAACAGCCTCATCGTCCTGTATCCCGACCAGCTGGGCGACCCGCAGGATGCCTTGTCGTTTTCCAATCCGCAGGGCAGTAACGAGAGTCAGCACTACGAGAAGGTGGGCCGGTGGTTCTATAAATGGTTTAAAAAGGAAAACTGATGGAAGACTGGAAACAACGTACGCGCCTGCTGTTGGGCGAAGAAAAGAGTGAACGCCTGCGCCAGGCTCATGTACTGGTCGTTGGTGTGGGAGGTGTGGGAGCCTATGCGGCCGAAATGCTTTGCCGTGCGGGGGTAGGTCGCCTGACGCTGGTCGATGCCGACACCGTCCAGCCCACCAACATCAACCGCCAGCTTCCGGCCCTGCACTCCACGTTGGGGCAGCCCAAGGTCGAAGTCCTCGCCGCCCGTTTCCGCGACATCAACCCCGAGGTGGAGCTCACCGTCCTGCCCGTTTTCCTCAAGGACGAGAACATCCCCCAGCTGCTCGATGCCGCCCGCTACGACTTTGTGGTCGATGCCATCGACACCCTGGCCCCCAAATGCCACCTGATAGCCGAGGCCCTGAGGCGGCGCATCAAGATTGTATCCAGCATGGGCGCGGGCGCCAAGAGCGACATCACGCAGATACGCTTTGCCGATATCTGGGACACCTACCATTGCGGCCTGAGCAAGGCCGTGCGCAAGCGGTTGCAGAAGATGGGCATCCGTCACAAACTCCCCGTTGTGTTCAGCACCGAGCAGGCCGACCCCAAGGCCGTGCTTCTGACCGACGACGAACGAAACAAGAAATCGACCTGCGGCACGGTGAGCTACATGCCCGCCGTCTTCGGCTGTTACCTGGCGGAGTACGTCATCCGCCGGCTATAATAATAAAGAAGTTATGATACGACTCGAACAGATAACCAAAAGTTTTGGCAGCCTGCAAGTGTTGCGTGGCATCGACCTCGAGATACAGAAGGGCGAAGTGGTGAGCATCGTCGGCCCCAGCGGTGCTGGCAAGACGACCTTGCTTCAAATCATGGGTACGCTCGACCGCCCCGATACGGGTACGGTCTGCATCGACGGCGTGCGTGTCGACGGGTTGAAGGAGCGCGAGCTTTCCGCTTTCCGCAACCGCCGCATTGGTTTCGTCTTTCAGTTTCACCAGCTCCTGCCCGAGTTTACGGCCTTGGAGAATGTCATGATACCCGCCTTCATTGCCGGGCAGGGGCGGCACGAAGCCCAGGCTTCCGCCCTTGAGATGCTGACGATGATGGGCCTTGCCGACCGTGCCTCGCACAAGCCCAACGAGCTTTCGGGCGGCGAGAAGCAGCGTGTGGCCGTGGCGCGCGCTCTTATCAATCGGCCGGCCGTTGTGTTGGCCGATGAGCCATCGGGCAGCCTCGACACCCACAACAAGGCTGAATTGCATCAGCTTTTCTTCGACCTGCGCGACCGTCTGGGGCAGACGTTTGTCATTGTGACCCACGACGAAAGCCTGGCTTCCATCACCGACCGCACCATTCATTTGAAAGACGGAGAGGTCGTAGCAGACAATATTACTCAAAACTTAGGTAGTGTCCAATTCTCTCTAGGTCCTCTTGTGTAAATTCTTCATAGAGTACGAACGGCTTGAGGCTTTTCAGCGGACCGTGTTTGCGGCGGTATTCTATTAGTGCTTTTGCTTGATAGAAGTTGAGGTAAGGATGGCGGCGCAGGCGGTCCACGCTGACGCGGTTGACGGGGATGCGGCGGATGGCGGTGGTGTCGATACGGAACCAGTCGTTCAGTTGGCGATAATCGAGATTAATTTCTTCCAGCTGGCTGAGGCTATAGAAACCACCTAACTGCTGGCGATATCCGCTGATGAGACGTGCGATTCCACTTCCTATGCCAGGAATCTTTTTTAATTCGGTGGTATCGGCACGGTTCAGGTCGACCAAAGTACCAGGTGCGTATTTCAACGGCTTTGCCTGTTGGATGCTGTCCTTGTACTGTTTGGCCAAAAAGAGGGAAGGGTTATGGTCGGTACTGTCTGTGGCTGGAATGCGGATGTAGGGCCGTAATGTGTTGTATTGTTTTTCTGTCAGGCCGTATATCTTGCGGAAATCTTCTGTTCGGCGGAAGGAACCTCCCTTTTCGCGGTAACGCAGGATGTTACGGGCCATCCAGGCAGGAAGGCCCAGTTGGCGGAAAGTGGCTGAGTCAGCGGTATTGGGATTGAAGGGAACAAGTACGGGCGGCACGTCGTTTTCCTCTTTCCATGCTGTGTAGTGGGACTTACGGCTCTCCTTTTCCTCTTTTTCTTTTTCACGGATGGAAGCGCTGAAGGCTCTATATTCCTCCATCGCCTGTTGTTGTCTTAACTGGTCGTCAAATTTGTCTACCTGCTTTGATTTTAAATGAACGTATATCTCTCCTCCCAGGAAAAAGAGGAGGGAGATGCCCAGCAGCACCAGAATGCCTCGTCTTTCCCCTCGGGAGTAATAGAAAAATTCATTGAACCACTTTCGCATGAATTACCTTTTTTATTTTAGTAGTCCCAATTCATTAATGAAAATGAAGCCGATACCTATCGGGGCTATGTACTTCAGTAGGAATAGCCAGATACGATAGACTACTTTTGGCAGAGTACCGTTGTTACTTACCTCTTCCCATACGATACGTTTGTCCAGATACCAGCCAGTGAAGATGGCGATGAAAAAGCCGCCTAATGGGAGCATGATTTTGGCCGTCAGGAAGTCGAAGAGGTCGAACAGAGTTAGGCCGAAGATGGTCAGTTCTTTGCCTATACCCAGCGAGAGCGAGCAAAGTACGCCTAAGATAGTGCAGCCCACTGTTACCAATTTGGCAGCTCGTCCACGAGTTAGGTTGAACTCCTCGTGCAAGTAGGCTGTCACTACTTCGTGCAGGGAGATAGTCGATGTCAGTGCGGCCAGGGCAAGAAGCACGTAGAACATGATGGACAAGATGACTGCCAGCCAGGGCAGGTTGCCGAAGGCCTGCTGGAAGACGTTGGGCAGCGTAATGAATAGCAGGCTGGGACCTGCGTCGGGTTGGATGCCCACCGAAAAGGCGGCGGGAAAGATGATGAAACCAGCCAAGATGGCCACCATCGTATCGATCCATCCCACGTTGAGTGCCGTCTTGGGCAGGTTGGTGTCGTTGCGGAAATAGGAAGCATACGTACAGAGACATCCCATACCCAGCGAGAGCGAGAAGAAAGCCTGTCCCATAGCGCCCAGCAGCACGTTGCCGTTCACCTTGCTGAAGTCGGGTTTCAGCAGGAATTCGATGCCTGCCCCCGCACCTGGCAGGGATACGGAGCAGACGGCCAGTACGATGAGCAGCAGGAAGAGCATTGGCATCATGATTTTAGCTGACTTCTCAATGCCTTTTTCTACACCTTTCACAATGATGAAGTGGGTCATCAGCATGAAGACCGCCATCCATAAGGCCGGTCGCCACGGATGGGCGATGAAACCGTTGAACGAGGCGATAAAGTCGTTGGCCGACTGCCCAGCAAAGGCATTCATGCCTGCCTGTACAATGTACTCCAGTGTCCAGCCCGCCACCACCGAATAGTAGCCCAGGATCAGGAAACCTGCCAGCACACCCATGCGGCCCACCCAGCGCCAGTGGGTGCCGGGCGCCAGCTTCTGATAGGCGCCAGCCGTATTGGCCCGTGAGTGTCGTCCGATGGAAAATTCAGCTACCATGATGGGGATGCCGAAGAAAAGAACACATCCTAGATAGATCAGGATGAAGGCGGCACCGCCGTGGTTGCCCGTTTCAAAAGGAAAACGCCAGATGTTGCCCAATCCTACGGCCGAACCTGCCGAAGCCAGGATGACACCCAGCTTGCTTCCGAAGTTTGCTCTGTTGTTCTTTGTCATAAATCGTGGTTTTTTCTTTCATTTTGTTACTAATACCTGCAAGAAATCGCAAATATAGAAAATGTTCTGTACATTTGCATCTCGTATTGAAATATATTTGAATATGCTGTATTACATTCGTAAATATCCCGTTTCGCTTCTCATTATTTTGACGGTAATCTATTTGTCTTTCTTCAAGCCGCCCCAGACGGAGATGGAATCCATTCCTGGCATCGATAAAGTGGTGCATGTGTGTATGTACTTTGGAATGTCGGGTATGTTATGGCTGGAGTTTATACGGGCACATAAAAAAGCACGCGTACCGATGTGGCACGCGTGGTTGGGAGCCTGGCTCTGCCCCGTATTGTTCAGTGGGGCGGTAGAATTGCTCCAGGCTTATTGTACAACTTATCGAGGTGGAGACTGGTGGGACTTTGCTGCCAATACCTCAGGAGCTACGTTGGCATCGCTCATTGGCTGGTATTGGATGAGGCGTCATCCCTCTTTATAAATAGTCAACGACTGTGCTCAGTCGTATCCCGTTGGACCCCTTGATGAGAATGGTTTTTCCTGTCGGCTTTTCTTGCTTCAGCGCTTCAATGAGGGCGGGAGCGTCGGCATACGTCTCGTAGCTGTGGCGCGTGGCGGCAAACTGGCTGCCTACCAGGATAATGCGTTCGAAGTCGCATTCTTCCAAGTAATCCACAATCTTCTGATGTTCCTCTGCGCTGTCTTGTCCCAGCTCGCGCATGTCGCCCAAGATGGCTACCTTGTGAACCACCTCCATTTGTCGGAAGTTGGTCAGCGAGGCCATCATGCTTGTGGGGTTGGCGTTGTAGGCGTCGATGATGAGGGTGTTGTCGGCCGTCTGCTTCAGTTGCGAGCGGTTGTTTTGGGGCGCATATTCCGTCAGAGCCTGGTCAATCAAGGCGTCATCCACGTCGAAATAAGTGCCTATGGTGACGGCAGCTAGTGCGTTGGGCAGGTTGTAGCTGCCTATCAGTTGGGTTTGGACTTGATGCGTTTCAGTTTCTCCCTGTTTTTTCCATGCAAAGGCTAGGAAAGGCGAGCAACTGGTCAGCTGGCCAGAGATATAGTTGGTGTCTCCTTCGCCGTAGGTCACGTGCGGCAGGCCTGCGGCCATCTTTGTCAGATAGGGGTTGTCGGCATGCAGGAAGATGACGGGAGCGGGCAGCTTGCGCAACCAGTCGTAGAGTTCGCCCTTGGTGCGCATTACGCCTTCGAACGAGCCGAAGCCTTCAAGGTGTGCCTTTCCTACGTTTGTGATGAGGCCCATGTCAGGCTCAGCTATCTCCACCAGCTCGTGGATGTCGCCTGGATGGCTGGCACCCATCTCGACGACGGCCAGTTCGTGCTCGGGCTTGAGGCGGAGCAGGGTGAGAGGCACGCCAATATGGTTGTTCAGGTTGCCTTCCGTGTAGAGCAGATGGTAGCGACGGCTCAGTACGGCGGCTATCAGTTCCTTGGTCGTGGTCTTGCCGTTGGTGCCAGTGATGCCGATGATGCGTGTACCCAGCTGGCGGCGGTGATGGCGGGCCAGGCGCTGGAGCGTCAGCAGGCAGTTGTCGGTCAGCAGGTAACGGTTGTCGCCAGGCACGAGATATTCGGCTTCGTCGATGACGGCGTAGGCACATCCGCTTTCTAATGCCTTGGCGGCAAAGGCGTTGCCGTTAAATGTGTCTCCCTTCAGGGCAATGAAGAGGGAGCCTTTGGGACAATGACGGCTGTCGGTCGTCACGCCGTTACATTGGTTGAATATCTGGTAAAGAGTCGAAATTTCCATATCTTTTCTGTTTTTGTGATTGACGGCTACAAAGGTAGTTTTTAATTAAGAAACGAGAATAGGGAAAGGAAAATTTTAGTCGCAAACATTTTTCCTTTTTTGGTGTTACTTATGCATGTGTTTTTTCTGTATATTCGCCCTGAATTCAGGAAATAATCATTATTGAAGTCAAACCAAATAAAATTGTAGAGTATGATGTTTTCATTATTGAGTGCCGCGTCTGTTATCAACGTGGAGAATTTGCTGGACCGCTTGCTGAATTATGGTATCGAGCTGGGTAAGAGCCTGCTGGCCGCTTTGGTCATCTATATCGTCGGCCGCTTCATCATCAAGTACATCCTGCGTTTCATCACTTCCCTGATGGTAAAGCGCAAGGTGGAAGTCAGTGTGCAGACCTTTCTGCGGAGCTTGCTGAAGATTGTATTGAACCTGATACTGGCCTTTGCCATCATCAGCAAGTTGGGTGTCGAGACTACCAGCTTTGCTGCCCTGTTGGCCTCCGCGGGTGTTGCCATCGGTATGGCTCTGTCGGGCAATCTGTCCAACTTTGCGGGCGGACTGATTATTCTCGTCTTCAAGCCTTTCAAGGTGGGCGACTATATCGACGCTCCTGGCGGAAGTGGTACGGTTAAGGAGATTCAGATTTTCCATACGCTGATTGCCACGACGGATAATCGCATGATCTACATCCCCAATGGTTCGCTTAGCAGCAATGCCGTGACCAACTACAACAAGCAGGAGACACGTCGTCTGGAGTGGGTTTTCGGCGTGGAGTATGGTGAAGACGTTCAGAAGGTGCGTGCCGTCCTCCAGCGAATCGTTGATGCCGACCCGCGTATCCTGACTACACCTGCTCCGATGATCGTGTTGAAGACACTGAATGCCAGCAGTGTGGATGTCATGGTTCGTGTCTGGACGAAGACAGAAGACTATTGGGACGTGATGTTCGAAGTGAACGAGCTCGTCTATGACACTTTCAACAAGGAAGGTATCGGCTTCCCCTTCCCACAACTCACAGTACATCAGGCAAAGGATTGAAACTAAGTTTGTCGCATCTGTATGGGGCGCGGAGTGTTCGGATGGTTATCTATCCGCATACTCCGTGTCTGTTTGTAGAGGTTGCTATGCTTTTGGTTTTTTAAAGCAATGCTTTCCTGGTCGTAAAGCATTGCTTTAACGCCTTTAAAACGGTGCTTTATTTTGGAAGAAGATATTTTAGTGAAACAGAAAGTGGGTAACCGAAAATAATGGGACGATTTTGCGGTCGTGCCTTTCTTTTTGTTTACATTTGCAGGGATTAATTGTAGAAAGACGATTTCCATGAATC
The DNA here is from genome assembly GCF_019239235.1 of Caecibacteroides pullorum. GTDB lineage: Bacteria > Bacteroidota > Bacteroidia > Bacteroidales > Bacteroidaceae > Bacteroides > Bacteroides pullorum. Next base: position 50,176 of record NZ_JAAZTS010000006.1, read on the forward strand.
AGGAACAAACGAAATACTTGAATGTCAACGGCCGGCTGCTCGATCTCTCGACGCCTTGTGTGATGGGTATTCTGAACGTGACGCCCGACTCCTTCTATAGTGGGAGCCGTATGCAGACGGAGGGGGAGATAGAAACTCGCGTACGACAGATTTTGGAGGAGGGAGCGGCCATCATCGATGTGGGTGCCTATTCTTCGCGTCCTAATGCCGATCACGTGTCGGCCGAGGAGGAGATGAATCGTTTGCGCCTGGGGTTGGACGTGTTGCGCCGCACGGCTCCCGATGCCATCGTGTCGGTCGATACCTTTCGGGCAGATGTGGCGCGGATGTGTGTCGAAGAGTATGGCGTGGCTATCATCAACGACATCGCGGCGGGTGAGATGGATGCCGACATGTTCAGTACGGTAGCCGAATTGAATGTCCCCTACATCATGATGCATATGCAGGGAACACCCCAAAACATGCAGCAACATCCTCACTACGACAACCTGTTGCGCGAGGTCTTCCTGTACTTTGCCCGCAAGGTGCAGCAGCTGCGCGACTTGGGTGTGAAGGATATCGTGCTCGACCCTGGCTTCGGCTTTGGCAAGACGTTGGAGCATAACTACCAGCTGATGGCCCATCTGGAGGAATTCCGCCTCTTCGAACTGCCTTTGTTGGTGGGCGTGTCGCGCAAGTCAATGATCTACCGCTTGCTGGACACGACACCTCAGGAGGCCTTGAACGGCACGACTGTACTCCATACGTTGGCTCTGATGAAGGGGGCCGATATCCTGCGTGTGCACGACGTCCGCCAGGCCGTCGAGACGGTGAAGATTGTCGAGGCGATGAAGGCGGCGTCAGTTGGCGATTAGAATATAGTTTTATCATTATTTATATCGTATAGATTGTGTTTTTCGAGTTTGGCATAAAAGACTTTATAGACATCTTGTCGGTGGCTTTCCTGCTGTACTACAGCTACAAGCTGATGAAGGCGTCGGGGTCCATTAATATCTTTACAGGTATCCTGGTGTTCATCCTGATTTGGCTGGTAGTGTCGCAGGTGCTCGAGATGAAGCTGCTCGGCTCCATCTTTGATAAGTTGGTCAGTGTGGGAGTGCTGGCCTTGATTGTGCTCTTTCAGGAGGAGATCCGTCGTTTCCTCGTGACGCTTGGCTCGCACCATCATGCCAGTGCGCTGGTACGCTTCTTCACAGGTAATAAGAAAGATGGTATGGAGCACGAAGACATCATGCCTATCGTGATGGCTTGCATCAGTATGGGCAAGCAAAAAGTGGGTGCATTGATTGTCATCGAGCGCGATATGCCGCTGGACGACGTGGTGCGTACGGGCGATGTGATAGATGCCAACATCAACCAGCGGCTCATTGAGAACATCTTCTTCAAGAACAGCCCCCTGCACGATGGAGCGATGGTTATCAGTAAACAACGTATCAAGGCGGCTGGTTGTATTTTACCTGTGTCTCACAACTTGGACATCCCTAAGGAGCTGGGCTTGCGCCATCGGGCGGCGATGGGTATTTCGCAGGTGTCCGACGCACACGCCATCATTGTGTCCGAAGAGACAGGCGCTATCTCCGTGGCCCACAAGGGGCAGTTCTACCTCCGTCTGAATGCCGAAGAGCTGGAGCGTCTGCTGACGAAAGATAATTGATAATGGTGAGCTTAATTTTCCATTAGTTAAGCATCAGGCTCATGTAAGGATGCTGGGGAGCCAGTATCTTTGTGGTGAGCTCAGAGATCGTAAGTGCCAGATGGCTGCCCGTCAGTCGTTTGGCACTTTTCATACAGTGCCCATTGTTTAGGTAGTAATAGCCGTTGTTCACGTCGAGCTGTTCATCTGTAATGGTAAGATTCCATTCGATGTTCGGATGGGTGGCGGCGAAGAGTTGAAGGACAGCATGGACGTCGATGATACGGGCCATGCCCAGCTTTTCCCCTTCCCTTTCTTTGGAAACAGGACAAAGCAGACGCAGGTTGGTTTGCCCATTCATCTGGCAAATATGCTGAAGCAGAAGGCGGGCTTCTTCTTCCGAGTCGGCCAGCAGTTCGCCTACCAGCAGACCGTTTGGTTCGTCTGGATAAACGAAAGCCATAGCAGCTGTGGCATCGTATTGTTGCATCGGATGCAGAAGATAAATATGGCCGCCGCTCAATCGCAGGTCGGCTAGGATTACTTTGAAATCTTCCGCTGTATGCTGGATACAGCAGGGGCGGTGCTGCATCTTTTGTTCGAAGCAGGCGTAGAGTTGTGGATCGAAACTATCTGTAATTGTAATTGAATAGTCGGATGTCAGGATGGAATCGGCATCTTTGGTGAAGATATCAGTCTGCACATGAAAGACAGGAGCATATCCACTACGTGTATAGTAATCGAAGAGCCAGGGCTCGGCAGGAATGAGCGTGGACAATAGTACACCCTGAGTGTGCATTCGTCCAAAGGACTCGGCCAGCAATTCACGCATGACGCCTTTACCTCGGAAATCAGGATGAGTGCATGCTCCCGATATATAGGAAGTGTCTATCGTTTTTCCACAGAAAGTCATGGGATAGGGAAGCATCTGCAAGGCTGCAATGACAGATTCGCCGCTTGGGATGGCTATATTAACCTCATTGCTGTATCTCATCCGAAAATACAAGTCAGTGAAGGCGGGACTGTCATGGAAGCATCGTTCCCATAGTTGTCTGACTTTCTCTTTCATGATGCTATGCTTACCATTTGATAGGTTCTACAGGCTCGTCGCGAAGGCAGGCGGTGTATTTCTCCAGAATAATGGCAGGCTGATAAGACAACTTGGCCTTACGTAGTCCTTCGATGCCTAGGTCTTCTTCGCGATTGATGTAGACGTATTGTTCGGGGATGTGATTGGCAAATTCATAATTGATCATGGCGTACGAACCTTCAATACGAGTATCTGCCTTTTCCACATGTACGCCGAAGGTGTCTTGGTTGATGGGCATGCCAAACGTAAAAGCTGCGATACGTCCGTCTACGTGTAGAATACCTCCTGTCAGACCCAATTCCTCGAAGTGGTGGAGAGCGTAGACCAGTGCCCGCCGTTCGTTACCCGTTCCTTCATGTTGGTCGCAGTTGTTGGCCTTGCACCATTCGGCTTCCAGTTCGAGGCATTCCTGAATGCGGTCGGGGGTGATGGGAGTATATTCGTAGTTGGGATACATCCGCTTGAACTTATTCACATGGTTGCGCTTGGGTTGGAATTTTTTTCCTGCCAATGTCGCCAAGTCTGTACGCAGATACAGATAGTCTGCATAATCGCGGTCGGCTGTAAACAGGAAGCGACCGGGCATTAAAGCCTCCAGCTCTTCACACATGTCTGTACAGATACCTAGCAGGCAGAAAGGTGCCTTTTCTTCATGAGCATCTTGTATCATAGCCTCCAGCACTTGACCCAGGTTGCCTTGTCCGATAGGCATCATGTATACCAATTCGCCTTCAGCCCAGAACTTCAGTAGCAGATAACCGTTCAGGACAGCAAACTGGGTGTTGTATAGAAAACGCCAGCTGCATAGATTCGAGAATGACAGATCACAGTTTCTTCTTAAACTGTGTTGTGTAAAGGAGGTTATTAATTCTTTGTCCTTGGGGGTGATATCTTTAAAGTCAATCATAACCGTTTGTTGTAAGGGGCCTGTTATTAGAATGACAAAGATAGGAAGATTTTGCTAAAGTAGTCCCAGAAGCCTTAAAATTGTAGGAGTAAATAATGCGGTAAAGATGCCGTTTAGGGTCAGGCCTAAGCTAGCAAAAGCGCCGTATTTTCGGCTGACTTCCATCGCTGTTGAGGTGCCGACGGCATGGGCAGCTGTTCCCAAAGACAATCCTTGCGCCATTGGACTTCCAATATGAGTCAGTCGCATGGTCTTGAAGCCTAATATTCCTCCCAGCAAGCCGACGCAGACTACTACGGCAGCCGTAAGCGAGGGAATACCGCCCACCGATTTGGTTACTTCCATCGCAATGGGGGTAGTGACAGATTTGGGGGCTAGAGAATAGATGATTTCATCAGAGGCTCCCATCCATTTGGCAATTAATACGACAGATACCACACCCACGATACAGCCGGCCAGCTGGGATAATAGGATAGGCAACAGTTGTTTTTTGATTGTTTCCAATTGCAGATAGAGGGGGACTCCTAAAGCTACAACGGCAGGTTTCAACCAAAATTCAATGAGATGTCCGCCTTGATTATAGGTCTCATAACTGATACCTGTCATTTTCAGAAACAAGATAAGCAGGGCAATGGTTAGCAATATGGGGTTGAGCAACATGATGCCTGTCTTTTTCTGCAACAGCTTGGCGAAGAAAAAGATGCCGAACGTGATGGCTAGCAAGAAAAATTCGTTTTCCAGGAAGTTCATTTGATTTTACGTGTTAATTGGTGAACCCATCCAGTGACTACTATTACCAATAGGGTGCTGACGAGCGAGGCGGTGACGATGGGCCAGAATTCAGCCGCAATAACGTTGAAGTACAGCATCAGTGCCACGCCTGGCGGCACGAAGAAGAAACCAAGGTTAGCAACCAGAAAGTCGGACATACCTTGTACCCAATGTAATTTGATCCAACCTAACTTGAGGAATAGGGTAAGTAACAGCATGCCGATGATGCTTGACGGAAGTTTGATGCCTGTTAACCAGACAATCAGTTCACCCAAAGCCAAACATCCGAAAAGAATGGCACATTGACGAATCATAACTAAAAAACTAATACCTTATGTTATTCTATTGAAAACGGGTGCAAAGGTAGTCATTCTGCTTATAGAGTGTACTCATCTGCTGTATTTTCTTCTGGTTGGTTTAGGGATACAAGGCATTGGAAAGGATTGTAGTGTTAAATATTATAATAATTAGATTCCCACTGGCAAATATTCTCGGAATTGCAATGTGGATATTGCAAAATTGTGTATTTTTGCAGCGTGATAAACACGTTTTACCGACTATTAATCCACAATCTTAATATATCATGCAAAGATTAATTAATGAAATTCTTGAACGCGCGAAGGCTGATCGCCAACGCATTGTTCTTCCCGAAGGTACTGAAGAACGTACTTTAAAAGCCGCTAATCAAATTTTGACAGACGGAATTGCTGACCTGATTCTTTTGGGCAATCCTGATGAGATCCATGCTTGTGCCAAAGAATGGGGATTAGGCAATATTAGTAAAGCTACTATCATTGATCCTGCCAATCATCCGAAACAGGAAGAGTATGCACAGCTGTTGTGTGAGCTGCGTAAGAAGAAAGGCATGACCATTGAAGAAGCTCGCAAACTGGTGCTCGATCCGCTCTATTTAGGTTGCCTTATCATTAAGAATGGTGATGCCGATGGCCAGTTGGCGGGTGCTCGTAATACAACAGGCGACGTGTTGCGTCCTGCTTTGCAGATTATTAAGACAGCTCCGGGCATTACATGCGTGTCTGGTGCTATGTTGCTGTTGACTCATGCTCCTGAGTATGGTAAGAACGGTATTCTGGTGATGGGTGATGTTGCTGTAACTCCGGTACCCGATGCTTCACAATTGGCTCAGATTGCTGTATGTACTGCACGTACTGCACGCGCTGTTGCCGGTCTTGATCCGAAAGTTGCTTTGTTGAGCTTCTCAACGAAGGGCTCGGCTAAGCATGAAGTCGTAGACAAGGTTGTTGAGGCTTTGAAGATCGCTAAGGAAATGGCTCCTGATATTGCCATTGACGGCGAATTGCAGGCAGATGCAGCTCTGGTTCCTGAAGTAGGTGCCAGCAAGGCTCCCGGATCGTCCATTGCCGGACATGCCAACGTATTGGTTGTGCCGAGTCTTGAAGTAGGTAACATTTCTTATAAGCTGGTACAACGCTTGGGACATGCCGATGCTGTAGGTCCGATCCTTCAGGGTATTGCACGTCCGGTGAACGACCTGTCACGCGGATGTTCTATCGAAGATGTATACCGTATGATTGCCATTACAGCCAATCAGGCTATTGCAGCAAAAGCCAATAAATGATTAACCTTAAATAGAAAGTAAGATTATGAAAGTTTTAGTTCTCAACTGCGGTAGTTCGTCTATCAAATATAAATTGTTCGATATGGACCATAAAGCTGTCATTGCACAGGGTGGTATTGAGAAAATCGGTCTGCCTGGTTCATTTCTGAAGTTGACTTTACCGAATGGTGAAAAGAAAATTCTGGAAAAAGATATTCCAGAACATACGGTAGGTGTAGAGTTCATTCTGAATACTCTCATCTCACCTGAGTATGGTGCTATCAAGTCGTTGGATGAAATCAATGCTGTTGGCCATCGTATGGTACATGGCGGTGAGAAGTTCAGCAAGTCTGTTCTGCTGACCCAAGAAGTGCTCGATGCCTTTACTGCTTGCAATGATTTGGCTCCGCTGCACAATCCGGCAAATCTGAAAGGTGTTCATGCGATCGATGCTATTCTGCCGAACGTACCTCAGATCGGTGTATTCGATACGGCTTTCCATCAGACGATGCCTGATTATGCTTACATGTATGCCATTCCTTACGAACTTTATGAGAAGTATGGTGTACGTCGTTATGGTTTTCACGGAACTTCTCACCGTTATGTGTCAAAACGTGTATGCGAGTTCCTGGGTATTCAGCCCGAAGGCACAAAAATCATCACTTGCCATATCGGTAATGGTGGATCTATCTCGGCAATCAAGGATGGTAAATGTGTAGATACCAGTATGGGACTTACTCCGTTGGAAGGCTTGATGATGGGTACACGTAGTGGTGACATCGATGGTGGTGCTGTAACATTCATTATGGAAAAAGAACATCTGGACGCTGCCGGTGTATCTAACCTGCTCAACAAGAAGAGTGGTGTGATGGGTATCTTTGGCAAGTCGAGCGATATGCGTGACTTGGAGAATGCCGTAGCTGCAGGTGATCCGAAAGCTATTCTGGCAGAAAATATGTACTTCTATCGCATTAAGAAATACATTGGTGCTTATGCTGCTGCTTTGGGTGGTGTTGATGTCATTGTCTTTACAGGTGGCGTAGGCGAAAATCAGGCTTCAGCTCGTTGGGGTGCTTGCTCTGGTTTGGAATATATGGGTGTGAAACTGGATGCTGAAAAGAATAAGGTACGTGGTGAGGAAGCGGTTATTTCGACCGACGATTCGAAAGTTAAGGTAGTTGTAATTCCTACTGACGAAGAACTGATGATTGCTTCTGACACCATGGCTATTTTGAACAAAGAAGCATAAATCGATTTTACTAATCGTGTTAGAGAGGATGTATCCTGATGGATGCATCCTCTTTTTTTTAACATAATCTTCATTTTCTGACGGAGGAGATTTCTTATCTTTGTCCAGTCAAAAGAAGTAATATCCATTAAAATAATATAGTATCATTATGAAGAGATTGACTTATTTGTTACTGTTTGTCCTGATGGCAAGTATGACGTATGCCCAGCAGGCCAAGTATGTATTCTTCTTTATCGGTGACGGTATGGGAGTGAATCAGGTGAATACCACTGAAATGTTTCAGGCTGAAATGGAAAATGGACGTATCGGTACTCAGAAGCTTTTGTTCGGCTCGTTTCCTGCTGCCGGTATTGCTACATCTTATTCTGCTAGTAATTCGGTAACAGACTCTTCGGCAGGCGGTACTGCGTTGGCTACAGGCTCGAAGACCTATAACGGTGCCATCGGTGTAGGCGTTGATAAAGAACCTCTGGAAAGTGTGGCTTATAAGGCTAAAAAGAGTGGAAAGAAGGTTGGTGTTGTCACCACGGTTAGTGTAGACCATGCTACGCCGGCAGCTTTTTATGCACATCAGCCCGATCGTAACATGTATTATGAGATTGCTTTGGAATTGCCTAAGAGCGGTTTCGATTTTTTTGCCGGTGCTGGTTTCTTGAAGCCTGCGACGACTTATGACAAGCAGGAAGCTCCTTCTATTTATCCTATCATGGAAGAGGCCGGTTATACCATTGCACGTGGATTGAAAGAGTATGAAGAAAAAGTTGCTTCTGCTAAAAAAATGATACTCCTTCAAGCCGAAGGAGCTTCAGCGGATTGTCTGCCTTATGCCATTGACCGTAAAGATGGTGATTTGGCTTTGGCGGATATTACGAAAAATGCGATAGATTTTCTGACTAAGGATAATAACAAGGGATTTTTCCTGATGTTGGAAGGCGGAAAGATAGACTGGGCTTGCCACAGCAACGATCCAGCTACAGTCGTGAAGGAAGTGATCGACATGGACAATGCAATTCGTGTGGCATACGAATTCTATCAGAAACATCCGAAGGAAACCCTGATTGTCGTATCTGCTGATCATGAAACTGGTGGCTTGGGTATGGGTACCGGTACATACACACTGAACCTGAAAGCGTTGGATTATCAGAAACAGTCTGTTGATTTATTGTCGCGTGCCATGACCGATTTGCGCAAAGCTAAAGGCAACAAGGTGACATGGGAAGAAATGAAGGCTTTGTTGACGGAGCGTATGGGCTTTTGGAAAGATCTGGAACTGACTTGGGAGCAAGAAAGACTGTTGCGTGACGAGTTCGAAAATTCGTTTGTAAAGAATAAGGTCGTTTTTGAGGAAAGTCTTTATTCCAAGACCGAACCCTTGGCTGCAGCAGCCAAAAAAGTAATGAGTCAGATCGCTCATTTGGGATGGACCAGTGGAAGTCATACGGCAGAGTATGTTCCTGTTTATGCCATAGGAGCCGGATCTCAATTATTTATGGGTAAGATGGATAATACGGATATTCCCAAACGCATAGCCAAGGCTGGAAGATACAAATAGCATAATAATTATATGTTTGTTTCATGTAACACTGCATGTCCCTGAAAGAGAAATCAGACAGGGAAACATGCAGTGTTTTTTTGTTGTTACAGATTTGCCTCGGCCACTACCTGCCCGTCGAACAGGTTGATGATACGGTCGGCAAAGCCGGCATCGTGCTGCGAGTGCGTCACCATGACGATGGTAGTACCCTCCTTGTTCAGCTCCTTCAGCAGATCCATCACTTCCTTACCGTTCTTCGAGTCGAGGTTACCGGTCGGTTCGTCGGCCAGAATCAGTTTCGGGTTGGCCACTACGGCACGGGCAATGGCCACACGCTGCTGCTGACCACCGGAGAGCTGCTGCGGGAAGTGCTTGGCACGGTGGCTGATGGCCATGCGCTCCATTGCCTGCTCGATGCGTTGCTTGCGTTCGCTGGCAGGCACGCCCATGTAGAGTAGTGGCAGTTCGATGTTCTCATACACGTTCAGCTCGTCAATCAGGTTGAAGCTCTGAAATACGAAGCCGATGACACCCTTGCGCAGACTGGTGCGCTGGGCTTCGGTGTACTTCGACACTTCCGTGCCGTTCAGGTAATATTCTCCCGCCGTGGGGTTGTCCAACAGGCCCAGGATGTTGAGCAGGGTGGACTTACCGCAACCCGACGGTCCCATGATGGCTACAAATTCGCCTTCGTTCACTTCGATGTTCACATTGTTCAAGGCCAATGTCTGTACTTCTTCCGTACGGAATACTTTCTGCAAGTTTACTGTCTTGATCATAATCTTAAAGTTTTGTGTCTTTCCCGTTCAGGTGGGGAAAGACGGGTTAAATATACTGGTTAATTTATAATTATCAGTTCTTCAATGTTCTCTTTTTTATTCCCTCTTCATCACCTCCGCCGGATTGACCTGCGACGCCCGGCGTATCTGCCACAGCACGGTGAGCAGGGCGATGACGGCCACTATCACACCTGCCACGAGGAAAATCCACAGCGAGAGCGGGGCATGATGGGGGAAGTCCTCCATATAGCGGTGGATGGCGACGTAGGCAACAGCGGCACCCGTCACGAAGGCAGCTCCCAGCAAGACGAAGTACTTGCGCAGCAGCAGGCGGCAAATGTCGGCCACCTGTGCACCATGCACCTTGCGAAGGGCTATCTCGCGGTAGCGCTGGCGGATGTCGTAGAGCGACAGACCGAACAGTCCCAGACAAGAGATACCGATGGCTATCAGGGCAAAAGTAATGACGATGCGCGTCACCTTCCGGTCATCCTCGTGCAGGCGGGCTATCTCGTCCGTGATGAACGAATACTCAAAGTCGCCCCTACCCACAGCTTCCTGGTAGAGGTCGCTGAGGAAGGCGATGGCTTCCTTCCGCTTGCCGGGGGCGATGGAGAGGAACGTGAAGTCGCGCCAGCCGTCTTGATAAATGAAGACAACCGGCTGGTTCCCGCCCGACAAGTGGCCGGTGCGGAAATCGTCCACCACGCCTATGATGTCGTAGGAGGGTACCTTGTTCCAGTCGTCACCCGAACGGTACCAGAAGCGTTGGTTCGGCGTGACCTTCTCCGTCCGCCAGTCCCGGATGTGCAGGGCCTGGAGAAAAGCCCGGTTGGCTATCAGCTTGCAGGCATATTCGTCCTCGTCCTCGTTCCATCCCCGGCCTTCCAGCAGCCGGAAGCCGAAGAAGTCCATGTATTCACGCGAAGCCCAGAGGTAGCAGGCCTCCACTTCCTGACCGTCGTCCGTACGGAAGCGGGTATCCGGTTGCAGATTGTAGGGCGGGATGCCATAAGTCATCCCCGTAAACAAGGGTGACTCCCCGATGCGTTTTTCCAGCAGGGCAAAGGCGGCCTCCTTCTTCTTCGTCTCCTGTTGTCTGATTTCCCAGTCGTTTGTGGCTGCCGGATTCTCTTTCCAGAACGGGCACTGAATGATGTCCTCCGTGCGGTAGCCCACGTCCGTATGCAGCAGGAACTGCAAGTGGCGGCTCAGGTAGATGGCGGCCACCGTCAGGCAGAAGGCGATGACGTATTGCAGGAAGAGGAACACCGTGCGCGAGCGGGTTGCCTTACCTCCTACCCCCACCTGGCTGAGCGAACGCATGGGTGCGGCATGCGCATAGCGCCAGTAAGGCGGCAGCATGGTGAAGAGCGGCAGCAGGAACAGTACAGCCGCGGACAGCAGCAGGTCGAAGCGCAGCTCGCCCTGTACGGGGATGTCGAACCACGCGTCCACCAACCGCCGCGTCACCTCTACCAGCAGCCAGGCCAGGAAGACGACCGCCGCGTTCAGGCAGACATTCTCCGCATAGAGCTGGAGGAAGATTTGTCCCTTGCCGGCTCCCAACACCTTCTTCATGCCCAGTTCGCGTCCCCGCTTCAGCATCACGACCGAATAGAGGTTCATGTAGTTGAGCAGGCCCACCAGCAGAATCAGCCCCGCCACCAGTCCGAGCAGTCGGAGCACGTCCGGCCGGCCCTGGGTTACCGAGTCGGCATAAGCAGATATCTGTCTGCTCAGGTAGAAGTCCTTGAGCGGGACGAGCTGGTAATAGACGGCCTGTTGCCCATAGCATAACAGTTTCATGGGCGTGCGGTTGGCCCGGTTTATCTCGTCCCCGTCCTCCGGACGATGCAGGCGTACCACTTCGTAGGCCACCCGGCTCCAGTCCTTCATCAGGTACACGGACAAGACGACATCGAACTGGAAAGAGGACTTCGTGGACGGCTCCTTCAGGATGCCTGCCACACGGACGGGTTTGCCCGACGACGTAACCAGCTCCTTGCCCACCGCATGCTCGGTCCCGAATATCCGCAGGGCGGCCTGTGGCGTCAGCAGGGCTTCGTCGGGTTTCAGTTGCAGGCTGCCTTCCTTGCAGCCGTAAGGTATCAGGTCGAAGAACAGGCTGTCCACCACCATGGTGTTTACCGCATAACGATAGTCGTCCTTCGTCACAAAGTCATCGTCAAACATCATAAACCGGCTGAACGCCTCCACTGCCGGATGATCCAGCGGATTGCGGTAATTGGGGTCGTTGTTCCGGTCCCCGCTCTCGCCCAATGACCCTCTCGGTTCTCCTTCCTTGAAAACGGCTGTCAGGAAGGTCCGGTCGGCCTCGGGCACAAAATGATTGACGGTACGCTCCTGGTGGATGTAGCGCACCAGCACAAAGACACAACCCAAGCTCAGGGCCAGTCCCAGCACATTGATGGCGGTGTAGGTCCTGAAGCGCAGGATGGTACGGATGGATAAGAGTAATGCTTTCATATATTCATTATTTATTCATTCTTCATCGCCTCCACCGGCTTCACCCGGCTCAGCATCCAGCCTTGCAGGCAGACGATGAGGGCCGACACGCCCCACACCACAACCAACGGCCACACAAAGATACCAACCGAGAGTGAGGCACGGTAGGCAAACTGCTCCAGCCAGCGTTGCATCAGCCACCAGGCGACGGGCATGGCCAGCACGTAGGCCACTGCGGCGTAGAGGCAGAAGGGCTTGTTGAGCAGCCAGATGATCTGTCCGCGCGTGGCGCCGTGCACCTTGCGGATACTGATTTCGCGTATCCGCTGGCGGGTGGCATACCAGGCGATGCCGAACAGGCCGAAGCCCGTCAGCAGCAAGCCGATGAGGGCGTAGAACGTCAGGATGCGCGACAGCGAAAGCACCTTCCCGTTACGCTTCATGAAGTCCTGGTGCATGTCCGTGTATTGGAAGGGTTGGCCGGGATGAAGCTCGTCCCACACGGCTTCAATCTGTTGTAGTGTCTCCGCACGGTTTTCGGGGCGCAGGCGGATTTGTACATAAAATCCTTTTTGTAAATCATTTGTTGAAAGCAGCTTGATAATAAGCGGCGTTACAGATTCTTCCAACGAGTTTACAGGAAAGTCACGTGCCACGCCAGCTATCACCGCTAAGCTGTCAGACGCCTCCGCATCAAATTCACGCAACGAATGACCGATAAACTCTGTACCCGCAGGTATCAGCAAACGGACAAAACTTTCGTTTACCAGTATCGGGCGGGCTTGCCGATCCAGCAGACGGTCCGGCCGGTCACCACTCAACTGTTCGATACGTATGGTACCAAGCAAGGTCGAATCGCCTTCCAACGTCAGCAGGTTTGTACGTACTTCTTCGCCACCGGCGGTCTGAATACTCAGCTGGCGTATCCAGGCATTCAATATGGATGATTTCGAAAGGGTCATAGACTCAATATTCCTGACCCGTTTTTCCAACTCGGCTTTGAAGGGTGCCAGTGGGGCGCCAAACGCATCCCCTATCTCGATGCAGTTCTCGTAGCGCGAGGCCTGCCGTTCAGTCAGGGACATCTGGTTGCGCGCCACGAGGGTGGCCAGCAGCAGGCCGATGGAGATGGCAAACTGAACCGTCACCAGCACGGCCACGAAGCGCTGCTTGCGTCGTCCGCCATAAAGCGTGCGGTACTGGCTGAACGACAGGCGCGACAGGCGGCGGCTGATGTACCAGGCCGGTATGACGGACATCACCAGAATGAACACCAACAGCCAGGGCAGCATCTGGCTGCTGAAGAAGAAGCCCATCGTGAGCCGCGAGCCAAGCAGGCCGTTGAACACCGCCAGGCAGTCGTTCACCAGCAGGATGGAGAGGAGGAACGCCAGCACCACCGTCAGGAAGGCGTCGCCGAAGAGTTGCAGGCGGATGTTGCGCAGCGTGCTGCCCATCAGCTTCTCCACGTGGATCATGCGGAGCTGTTGCAGCAGGCGCGAGAGACTCATGTTGGTGTAGTTGCAGCAGGCGATGACCAGTATCAGCACCGCCGCCAGCAGACTGATGTAGAGCGTCTGCACGGGCGTCTGGCTGATGTAGCTGAGGACTTGCTGCGAAGCGTCGTCGGGCGTGGTGAAGCAGACGGCTTCCAGCGGGTCGAGGTAATACTTCGTCTGGTCGGGCAGCATGGTGGGCACCTTGTCGGCGTTTATCTTGTCGGCCAGGCGGGCGGCGTTTGTTCCTTTCGAAAGCTTCAGCAGCGTCGGGCCGCCCCAGTAGTTGGCGGCCGAAGCCGTCAGCATGTCGAAGCGCAGGAGCGACTGCTCACGTTCCTTGAGCACCGCCGCCACTTCGTACGTCTGCCTGTCCCCGCCTTCCATCTGTACCTCGATGTGCTGTCCCACGGCCTCCCTGCTTCCGAAGAGCTTGCGGGCACAGGCTGCACTCAAGGCCACTTTGTTCGGCTGGCGAAGTGCCTGCTCCAGGTTTCCTTCCGCCGCACGGTAGTCGAAGAAACGGGTCAGCGTCGTGTCGGTCGAGAGGACGATGAAGTTGCTTTCCACCTTCTGCCCGTCCACCTTGCAGCTGAGCAGGTGCAGCGTGCCCATGCGCAGGTAGTCTTCCACTTCGGCATAGCTGTTCTTCAGCCGCTGGGGGATTTCGGCAGCGGCGTAGGCCACGCGCTTTCCTTCAGTCATCGGGTCGTCCTGCCGCAGGAAGACGATGCGGTCGCGGTCGGGGTTGCGCCCCTCCAGCCCGTGTTCATGTACGAAATACGTCATCAGCAGATTGGTACATGCCAACCCCAAGGCCAAACTGGCTACGGAGACGAGGAAGAACACCTTGTTCCGCCACCAGCTCCTGAGAATCATTTTCAGTGTTACGTTCAGTATCATAGTCGTTATTGTAATATGTTGTTATTCAGTCGTTAATCAGTTTATTTTTGTTTATCCGAAATAAACTGTCAGTTTAATGGCTTTAAACTGCCAGTTTAAACGGACTAAACTATCAGTTTAAACGGACTAAACTATCAGTTTAAACGGAGTAAACTGCCGGTTTAAACGGGTTGTACTGGTGCCACGAAGCGTGTTGTTGTCAGGCATGCAGTTATTCTCTTTTCACCACTTCCGCCGGATTCTCGTTCGCCGCCCGCCACACGCGCCAGCCGATGCAGAGGGCCACCAGCAGCGCCATGCCGAGGAAGATGACGGCATAGAGCCACCAGCTGAGGGGTGTCTGCTCCACATAACTCTCCAGCCAGCGTTTCATCAGCACATAGCCCACGGGGAAGGCTACTACGGCAGCTGCGGCGAGCAGCAACAGGTATTCGCGGGCAAAGAGACTGAGGATGTCGCCCACCCGTGCCCCGTTTACCTTGCGGATGGCCACCTCCTTGCGGCGGCGTTCGCAGCTCAGGGTAATCATGGAGAAGATGCCGAAAGCTGATACCAGGATACAGACGGTGGAAACAAAGGCCAGCAGACGGAGAAGCAGATGTTCCGACTGTAAGTACTCTTGATACAAGTCCTCAGTACGTTCCAGGTCGTAACGTTGCAGTCCATGTTTCTGTGACAACAGCTCCAAATCTTTTTGTAGTTCTTTATAGTATCCGTCTTGATATTTGATGAGAATCCGTCCGTTATGAGAATCCATGAATCCCATTGCTGCCATTTCCTCTTTCCATCCCAAACCATTTTCACCAATAAACAACATAGGTTGGACAGGCATTGTGGGCGCATTGATATGGAAATCCTTCAACAGCCCTACGATTTCCAATGTCTTTCCTTTTACCGTAAGGTGTTTACCTATTGGTTGGCGTATGGCCATCATACGTGCTGCCGTTTCATTGATAACGGCATAGCGTTTGTCGGTTGGTGTCATCATATGCCCTTCCAGTAACTTCATGCCATAAAAGTCGGTAAAGACACCACTTTCCTGCGGCATCACCATTTGTATGGGGGCTTCATCCGGGTGACGTCCGTCCCAGTCTGTTACCTCACCCCGCATAATTGCTGGCTGTGCGAGAAGACTCCAATGATTGTCCATAGTCTGAGTAACGTAGGAAAGACGTGCTATATCATCTCGCAAGGCTGCTATATTTTTAAAGATGTTTTCCGTGTCGTTCATTCTTACTACCAGGAGCGAGGCTATGTTTTTGCGTTCCCATCCCAAGTCTGTATTGGACAAGTAATATAATTGTTTCATCAGTACAGCCGTCACGAAGACGAAAAAGATACTGACGCTCATCTGCAAGCCTATACTGAATGGACGGAAGAAACTACGTCCGGTTTGACAGATATTTCGAATACGGACAATGAATGGCAATAGCATTAACCAAGACAACAGTAGCACCGGCAGGAAAAAAGAAAAGGCTTCCTGATAGACCGTTCCACTGATGCCTGACATACTGCGGAAAGAGGGTAAGATGATTTCTACCAATACCATCCCTAACAATCCGGCAAACAATACCAATGCTGTATATTCTGTTCCAAAAAGCAGGAATAGACTTCTACGGGAAGAACCGTTGACGCGGCGAAGCTGTATCTCGCGGTTGCGTATCCTCATGCGTACTACGAACAACGATAAATAGTTGAACAAGGTGACAATGATTACTAGTCCTCCGATTGTGGAGAACATTAACAGATACGTGAATCTGACTGTCTGCTCCGTATTGATCTTTGAACAACGGTATTTCGTTAATGGCATCCATTGTATATTCTTAAATGGAAATGCCTCCTTTCCATCCTTTATTTGTCGAAACGCTTCCAGCTTACGGCTTAGTGTCTCTATATCTGCATCTTCCCGTAAGCGGATGAGGAGTGGATTGCCAGAACTGGCGAAATATTTGTTCCCTTCGCTTGTCCAGTAATCAAAGGTTAAATTGCTGTGAGGTAGTGCAGAGATGATAGCCCCAACAGTCACTTTTCGGAAAATTCTTAATTCTTTTCCTATGACATCAGTTGTACCATACAGACGCAAAGCTGTTTCTTCTGTTATTGCTATTTTCCGGTCGTTATGTAGAAAATCTGTATCACCCGATAAGACCTTAATACCAAACAAATTCATGAAAGTAGTGTCTGCTACCAGGCCAGTCACTTTGATGGGTACTTGTCCTTCAACCTCCAACTCCCGATTCTTTGTTCGGCTGATACCACACACAGTTTCTACTTCTGGGAAATTCTCTTTTAGCAGGGGGATAACATCTGTTGTCTGCAAATCATATCCACCCGTGTGTGTTGTACTGATTCGATAGGCCAAATAGATTCGGTCTGCGCCTTCATGGTAGTTGTCGTAACTCAGTTCATAACGCATCCACATGGCTGACAAGGCAAAGCAGGCAAAGCCAACAGCCAATCCAAATATATTGACGAAACTCTGCATGCGGTACTTCAGCAGGTTGCGCCAGGCGATTTTCAGGTAGTGTAGTATCATATTCTTTTTTTATTTAGTAGGCATCATTCTCTTTTCACCACTTCCGCCGGGTTCTCGTTCGCCGCCCGCCACACGCGCCAGCCGATGCAGAGGGCTACCAGCAGCGCCATGCCGAGGAAGATGACGGCATAGAGCCACCAGCTGAGGGGTGTCTGCTCCACATAACTCTCCAGCCAGCGTTTCATCAGCACGTAGCCCACGGGGAAAGCTACCACGGCAGCTGCGGCGAGCAGCAACAGGTATTCGCGGGCAAAGAGGCCGAGGATGTCGCCCACCCGTGCCCCGTTCACCTTGCGGATGGCCACCTCCTTGCGGCGGCGTTCGCAGCTCAGGGTAATCATGGAGAAGATGCCGAAAGCTGATACCAGGATACAGACGGTGGAAACAAAGGCCAGCAAACGCATCAGCAGGTGTTCGGCCTTGAGATAGGCATTATACTCGTCCATGACGTTCACCAGCCGGTAATGCACTTCGGGATAGTCCTTGGCAAAGAGGCTGTCTACGCGATGACGAAGTTCGGGCCAGGCTCCTTCGTGGTACTTCAACAGAATATCGTCATGGGCAATCCATTCAGTTTGACATACATAAAGCGTCGGTTGTATAGGAATGGTAGGAGCAGTAATATGTAAATCACGTACTACACCGATTACTGTGGCTTGCCGTTTGTCGCGATAAGTAACGGTCATTCCTACCGGATTGGCTATTCCCATCACCCGCACAGCCGATTCGTTCAGCATAATCTCTCCCCTGCCGCTATTAGGTCGGATAAATTTGCCTGCCGCTAAGCGGATGCCATAGAAAGAGGCCAGTGTATCGTCCATACAGGCCATGCGCATGTTTTTGATTTCAAGGCCTTCCGGTTTTCCTTCCCAGTCGATGGAAGTGGCGGCCACAGCTCCTTCGGGCAAAAGGCCTGTATAGTCCGTAAGTACCCGACTGACAAAAGGCATCTGGCGGACACGGTCCACAATCTCATCTTTCGCATTGTCGGGATAGAGGAAGGTAAAGGCGGCGATGTTGCGGCGTTCCCAGCCCAGGTCGGTGTGTTGCAGATAGTTCAACTGTTTCATCAGCGCCACCGTACAGAAGATGGCTAGCAGACTGATGAAGAGCTGCAGGCCCACCATCGCCTTGAGGCGGCGGCCCGATCGGCTGCGATCAGGGCGTAGGGAAGAATAGCGGAAAACGAAAGGCAGCAACAATACCAGAGAAAGCGCCAGCACCATCAGGAAATAGAGCAGCGACTCGCCATATACATTGCCTTCCACGCCCGAAAGCCGCTGGAAGGATGGTTGTAACAGCTCGACCAGCATAAAGCCCAGGAAGCCCGAAAGCAGGACAAGCAGGGAATATTCGGTGGTGAGCATCGCGAAGAGCCCCCTGCCGGAAGAACCGCATGTGCACCGCAAGGCCAGCTCGCGACGGCGGATGTCCATGCGTGAGAGGAACAGGGCCAGGTGGTTGAACAGCGAACAGAGGATGACCAGCCCACCCGCCGCAGCAAACAGCACGAGGTAGGAGAAACTGACAAGCCGTTCCTCGTTGAACGGAGCCTGACGGACTTCGGAAAGAGGCATCAGGCGCAGGCGACCGGTAATCTTGCGGTAACGGTCGTCTGTCTGCTCGGCATAAGCACGGAACTTTTCTTCCAGTGCCTGGGGTGATACACCTGGGGCAAGGCGTACCACCACCTCAAAGCCTGCGTTGTACCACACGTCCTGCCATTTGCGGAAGTAAGCTCCCTCGCAGATGAAGCCAAACGAGAAGTTACTGTGTGGCAGGTCGCTGACGATGGCGCAGACGGTAACCTCTTCATCATTGCACGTTACGGTGCGTCCCAGCACGTCCGTTGTGCCAAACAGCCGTCGGGCCGTTCGCTCCGTCAGGGCTATTTGTCCGTTGGTATAAAGGAAATCGTTCGTGCCTGCCAATACACGGATGCCGAAGAGGTTCATGAAGCAAGAGTCCAACTGTATGCTGGGCAGCTCCACCTCAGGTTGTCCCTCCAATTCCAATTTGTCAGCTTTCGTATAGCGGGTGAAGGCACAGGCCGCCTCCACCTCGGGAAACTCCTGCTTCAGCAGGGTAGAGACGGGGTAAGGCACATGGGGTGACAGGCCTCCGGCCTCGATGGCCGTTTCGGCGTAGAGCAGATACATGCGGTCGGCCGCTTCGTAACGGCTGTCGAACGAGGCTTCGTATCGCATCCACAGGTTGGCAAAGGCGAAGCAGGCAAAGCCCACGGCCAGTCCCGCCACATTGATGGCAGTCTGCATGCGGTACTTCAGCAGGTTGCGCCAGGCGATTTTCAGGTAGTGTAGTATCATATTTGTTTATCTTTCTTATTATTCACTCTTTATCACTTCAGCCGGATTCTCGTTCGCCGTCTTCCAGATGCGGTGACCGATGCTGGCAGCCACACAGACGGCAATGCCGGCAAAGATAAGCAGAAATGGTAGTACGCCGATTTCCACCTGACGGTTATAATTCTCTATCCAGCGCTTCATCGCCCACCAGGCGGCGGGGAAAGCGATCAGCGAGGAAACGACCAACAGCAGGGCATATTCGCGGAAGAACAGGGCGAGGATGTCTCTCACCGTGGCACCGTTCACTTTGCGGATGGCAATCTCCTTGCGGCGCCGTTCGCAGGCCAGCGTCACCAGCGAGTAGATGCCGAAGATGGAGATGAGGATGCACACCACCGACGAGAACCCGAGCAGCGATGACAGGGCGTCTTCCGACTTCAAGTAGTCGTTGTAGCGTTCTTCCTCGCTGAAGAGGAAGAGCTTGCGGTCGGGCAGTTCGGCACGCTGCATCTCCTCGATGCAACGGCGACATTCGTCCCACGTACCCGGACGGTATTTGAAGAGGACGAAGCAACGGGCATGCATCCACTCCATCCGGTCAGTGTTGACAAATACCGTGTTGGGCAGTTCGGCGGTGGGCGACTTGTAGGCACAGTCCTTCAGCACGCCGATGACGGTCATCGGCTCCACTTTGCGGTTGACGAAGAACAGCTGCTTGCCCACTGCCTCTTCGGGACTCCAACCCATGCGGCGGGCCGTACTCTCCATGATGTTCACCTGCCGGTACTCCGACTTGGCCGATACCCATTCACCGGCCAGCAGCTGCATGTCGTAGAAACGGAAGAACTCTTCACCGGCCAGCACTTCGTCGAAAGTCAAAGGTTGCTCCAGCCGGCCTTCCATGCCCGTGTATCCATCTATCTGGTACGACGAATAGGCCCCCTCGCCCAGCAGCGGCCAATAGGCCGGGCGTACCACTTCCGTCACCATAAGCAAGGCCTTGATTTTCTCGGCCCATACGTTCATATCCACATCCGTCCAGATGCTCATGGCCGCCCGTCCGCGATAGTCCAGCCCTGTATCCACACTACGCAAATGGTGCAGCTGCATCTGCATGGCCACCGTACAGAAGATGAAGGCCAGGCAGACCGTCAGCTGAAGGACGACACTTCCCTTGCGCCAGACCGTGCCCGAGAGGGCGTTACCCGTGTGGATGTTTCCGTGCAACGACCGCTTCTGGAACAGCCACACCGACAGGACGACAACAGCCATCATGACTGCCGAGACGCACGTAATGTAGAGCAGCGCCGAACGATAGACCGAGAAATCGGCGTCCTGAATGAGAGAATAGCGCAGGAAAGCCGGCATCAGCAATTCCACCAGCACCATGCCCACTACCAGCGAGGCCAGCACGGTGAGCAGAAAGTCGGTGCAGAGCAGGGCCACCAGTGAACGCAGGCCTGCTCCGCAGATTTGCCGCAAAGCCATTTCCCTGCGACGCGTACGGAAGCGGTCGGCGTAGATGGTCAGGTAATTGAGGAAGGCACAGACGATGATGAGCACACCCACGGCGGCAAACCAGGTGATGTAACGGAACTGCACCGTCTGATTGTTTTTGAGGATAAAGCCCTCCGTGGCACGAAGACCCGTCAGCGGTTCCAGATAGAAACGGGTCAGTCCTGTAGTTGCCCGGTACTTGCTTTTGGTCAGCTCTTCGGGGAAGTGGGCATTCATCTTCTCCAGCAGACGGGAGACATCCGTACCCGGCTTCACCTTGACAAGCGTCCGGTAGGTGTAGTCGTCCCAGCCTGCCCGGCTGCTTCCGTTTCCCAGGAAGGCGTAGGGGAAATTGGTGTGTACTCCCCAGTCGCTCACGACAGAGCCGATGGTGTATTCCTTGTTCCAGTTGGCGTCGGTCACAGTCTGGCCGATGACATCCGTTGTACCGAACAGCAGGCGTGCGGTTTTCTCAGTAATGGCGATACGGTTGCCTGCCGCACCGGCGGAGCGGAGGAAACTCTCGTCACCGTCCAGCGTCCGGATATCCAGCATACGCAGGGCGGTTGTGTCGGGCATGAGCATGGGAAGCTCCAGCATCCGGTTGTCTTTTACGACAAAAAGCATACTTGTTTCAAACAGACAATAGTCCTCAATCTCCGAATAGTGTTCTTTCAGGTAACGGCCCAGCGCTTGGGGCGTGTAGCTTGCGGAGGAGCCTCCGAAACTGTCATCGTTCACCCCGACCAGATACAGGCGGTCGGCATCGCGGTGAAAACTGTCATAAGTCATCTCGTAATGCACCCAGAAGGCTGAAAGGGCAAAGCAGGCCAGGCCCACAGCCAGTCCCAGGATGCTGACGACGCTCTGTGTGCGGTATTTCAGCAGGTTGCGCCAGGCGATTTTCAGGTAGTGTAGTATCATATCTTTGTTTTTTAATTATCATTCTCTCTTTATCACCTCCGCCGGATTGAGTCTCATGACTTGCCAAATCTTCATACCTAAGGTAACGACTACCAGACTGCCTACCGAAATGAACATCAGCAAGGGCCATTCCCAACGATAAATGCAGTCCAGGGTATAACGGCCCAGCACCGTTTTCATGGAGAGGAAAAGCAGCGGATAGACCAGCAGGAAAGTGAAGGCAAACAGCAGGATGTAAACCTTGCCGAACATCCAGGCAATGTTTCTCGGAGTGGCTCCGTTGATTTTGCGGATGGCCACTTCCTTCAGGCGGGCTACCGTGTCCATGGAGATGGCGGAGAAAATACTGAGTACCACTAACAGCAGGCTGACAACTGCCAGTACCGACATGGCCACGCGCATGGTCTTGATGATATTCAGACCTTCGTCGGACTCATCCAACATCATCAGGTCAATCGGCAGGGTGGACGGTACAAATTCGCGGCACAGGTCGTCCAGCCGCTTCAGGAAGGCAGGCAGGTCGGTCGCTTCGGTTACCTTTATATAATAGAGTTGTGCATCGGTACTGGGCATAAAAACAGAACCCGTGTATTTGGGGTCTTCCACCTCGTTGAACAATGCCTTGTAAATGCCTGCTATCCGATAATCCTTGTTATCCAGGCGGACAGTTCCCGCATTGCCGTCGGCATCCAGCAGCCGCTTGAAGGCTTCGCTTACATAAACCTCGCCTGAAGCATCATCGGGGACTACCTTCCCTTGCATCGGTATATGGAAGAAACGGAAGTAACGGGGACTGCCGCTGGACATGACGATACGGGCTATGCTCTTGTCCTTACGTTCGTATTCGGTGTAAACGTGGAAATTGATTGGGTTGGAAATGCAATAACTGATGATGTCTTCCACTTCGGGCATCTTGCGTACCTCTGTCAGAATGGGTTGTATGTTGTTTTCCAGGTATTGGGTCTTCAGGGGAAGCACCACAATCCGTTCCTGTTCTCCTTCGGACAAAGGATTGTACATCTTGTCGAACAGCAATTCGTTCGATGCGAGCCAGGTCAGTGCGACACCACCCGCAAAGAACATGGAGATGACCAGTTGCAGACCAATCATCGCATTGCGGAACGTGTGCCTCTTGCGGCTCTGCTGGAGGAAGGCATACAGGGATACCTGACGCAGCTTACGCAGCGGGAAGCTGACAATGAGCAGGCAGACCGCCACGACGACCAGGTAAACCTTCAGTTGGGTCAGATAGACATCCTGCAAACGGATATCGGGAACTTCGTCCATGGGCAGAAGGCTGTATGCCAGACCGAATGTCCATTCCGTCAGCAGGAACGAAAGAAGCAGGGCAGCCGTCATCATCAGGATGACTTCCGACGCAAGCAGGCCATACAGGCCTTTGGTATCGGAACCCAGACACTTGCGCAAGGCCAGTTCGCGCTGGCGGTTGAAGAACATTTGGATGGTGAACTTCAGGAAGTTGATCAGTCCAGACACCAGAATGAGGGAGACGACCAGCAGAAACAACAGCTTGGCAAGCAAGGTCTGCCTGTGCTGGCTGCTCTCCGACTCGACTTGAAACTTTATCGGTTTGCCTTGCGAATCGGGCCAGGCAATCTTTTCCATCAAGGCTCGGAAGCTGTTCAGGTCCATATTTTCGGGCCGGTAGCAACTGGCGTACAGGATATGGTTGTCTGACGGCTTTGTTACAGGAAAGTAACAGTCGGGAACCGTATTCGGATCTTTCCCCGTGGCCACACCTGCTACCTTGAACAATTGGCCCGACTGGTCGTTGACGACGCGCAAGGTCATGCCTGTCGGATCGGTGTTACCAAAAGCTTTCCGGGCAAAGGCTTCGGACAGCACGACGTCCGTAGGTCCGAATTCATTCGTTGCCCCCGTTATCGAAATGCCGTTGTAGGTATAGTAATAGGCATCGGCATTGCGATAACGGACCAGGAAAGGACGCTCCCGCCCTTCCGGGTCGAAGAATACCACTTCCCGGGTATGCAATCCTTTGGAATAGGCTGTCACAGCCTCTACACCCGCATGCCGGAGTTCTTCCTCCATACGGGTAATCTGGTTGATGGAAAACGCCCAGTTGTTTGCCAACGAAAGATTCAACCGGCGGTCGTAGTGGGGACGGTGGTCGGTGGGGGCTACCGTCTCCACAAACTGATAGGTATAGCTGAAGCATACAATGCCGGCAGCCAGGCAGAGAGCCGATATCAGGCTCTGCATCTTGTATTTCATCAGGCTGCGGGCAGCCACTTTCAGGTAATGTAGTATCATTCTTTGTATCATTATTTATTCTGTGTTTATCATTCTCTCTTTATCACCTCCGCCGGATTCTGTCGCGCCGTACGCAGGATGCGGAAGATAACCGTCAGCGCCGTAACAGCTGCCACCAGAACAAATACGCTGGCCCAATAGAAGAAACCGCAGTCGAAAAACACGATGTACATCCGCTTCCATTGCTGCAGTGCGAATCCGACCAGCGGGAAGGCCAGCAGGGCACTGACGGCCAGCAGCACGATGTACAGGCGGGCGAAGAGCAGCATGATCTGCGGCACTCCCGCTCCGTTCACCTTGCGGATGGCTACCTCCTTCTGCCGGCGTTCGGTGTCGAGCGTGATACTCGAATAGACGCCCAGCAGCGTGATGAGGATGCTGACCACGGCAAAGAACAGCACGATGTTCTTCATCGTGTATTCCAGCGGCTGACGGTCGTGGATGTCGTCGAGCAGCGTGCCTACCCGCACAGGCACGCTTTCGGGCAAAGCCTCACGGAGCAGTTGCTCCACCCGCGCCTGGACTTCCTGTACCTGGCCACTGTGGCACTTCAGATAGCAGTGACCGATGTAGTCGGACGGATTGTAAGGGAGGAAGACGTAACCGATGCTCTTCGAATAGGTGTCGGTCTGGAAAGGCGCACAGATGCCGCATACGCTATAGTCGCGTTGCGAGTCGTAAAGAGGCATCCCCAGTATGTCTTTCTCCATCCGTTGCTGCCAGGTACGGTCGGCCACGATGTCGGCTTCCGTCTTCGGAGCGCGTCCCTGCTCCAGCGGGATATTCATGAAGGAGAAGAAATTGGCGGGGACACGCATCACCTCAACTTCTATCCATGAGTTGTCGTTGCCTTTCTCGGTCATCATCAGGTTGCCCGACGAACCTCCCAGATAACTGACGTCTGCCAGCAGGGCATCTTTCACTGCAGCCAGGCTCTTGAAGCGGCCGACCAGGCTCTGCTTTTCCGCATTGTTCAGGCAGGAGTAATCCAGCGGGATGCTGAGGATGGAAGCCTTCTCCTGCATGGAGAGGGTGTGCAGCAGGGTGCCGCTTGTCTTCTCGGACTGCAGGTAGAGGGCTGCTGACAGCGCGACAAACAGCCAGCAGAGAAAGAACTGTACCCCCAGCATGAAGTTGCGCCCCCGATGGCTCTGCCGTCTGCGCCGTCCGCCGCCAAGTCCGTCCTGCACCGATATGCGGCGGATGCGCAGCGTGGCCACCAGGCAGATACCTGCGCAAAGCAGTACCAGCAACCCGATGTATTGGACGGCATGACGCATGAGCAGCGACTTGCTGAACGTCATCGACATGAATTCGACGGAATAGTCCAGCCGTCCGTCGGTCACTTCGATGCCCCAAAGCATCAGCAGCGAGGCTGCCAGTACCACCAGCAAGGATTGTACGAAGAGCAGGGTAAAGAGCTGCCCGCCGCTGCATCCGTTCACCTTCATCACGCTGAACTCTTTCGTGCGGTTGAAGTAGGAACCGATCAGGAAATGGAAGAAGTTGAGCAGACCCACCAGCAGGATGAGCAGTCCCATGGTGCCTGTAATCCAGCTGGTGACGGACAGTTGCCTGTGCTCGTAGGGAAAGCGGCCGATGGGAAATACTTGTGCTTCATAGTCCCTGTCGTACAGCCGCCAGCGGTAGTCGCGCTGCATGAACTGCTCTTCCAACTGACGGATGTCGGCATCGGGTGCCAGCAGGGCAAATGTGTTGCCTCCCGTCATCTCGTGGCGTCTGTTGCTTTGCAGCAGGCCTTCGCTGTCGTTCAGCACCAGCATGTCCATCGTCTCCATGAAGTGGAGGGAATTGTTGAGCGGCGTGTCGTCCATGACGGCCTGCACGGTATAGGTGATGCCTCCGTCGCGGGGAGTGGTCGACGGCGAAGTGGGCAGCCGGCGGGTCATGACACACGTCTTTCCGATGGCTTCGGCCTCGCTGCCGAAGATGCGGACAGCTGTCGAACGGCTCATCACCAGCGCGTTGGGCGTATGGCTGGCCGTCTGCCAGCTTCCGGCCACGATGCGGGGCGTGAAGATGCGGGCATAGAGGCTGTCCGTCTCCATCCGCTTCAGCTCGTAGGGCAAGGTCTTGCCTGGCCTTACCTCGATGTCGAAGGGCATTTGGCGGGGATAGGTGACAAACGAAAGGGCCTCTACCCCCTTTGCCCAGCCGTGCATGTCCTCGCAGAGCGGTGCGGGTGTGCCGGAGAAATAATGGTTCTGTTCGCTATCATACAAACTAACCAGTACAATCCGCTTGTAATTGTCGAAACAATGGTTGGTAGACTGTATGAAACGGCTGCAATACAGGCAGACGCAGAAGCTGAACAGGCCCACGGCCAGTCCGATGATGGAAATGATATTCTGCGTTCTGTATTTCAGCAGGTTTCTGATGGCAAGTGTAAGGTAATGTAGTATCATATTCTATTCTGCAATATTCTTCTTATAGTCCTTTTTCTGAAAAGTGTCAAAATCGAAAAGGTATGTCCCGTTTACAACACCAGCTCCTCGGCATCGCCAAAGTTATCGTATCCGGTTGTAATTACCCAGTCGCCAGGCTGGAGGCCGTCGGTAACTTCGTACTGTTGTGGGTTCTGTCGGCCGATGGTGAGAGGCACGCGCACGGCACGCGTCTTGTCCTTGTTCAGCTTGTAGATCCACTGCCCACCCGTAGCCTGGTAGAAATTGCCGCGGGGAATGACGAGGGCATCTTCGGGCTGCCCCAGTTCGATCTGTACGCGGAAGCTCTTGCCCACGCGGACGTTGTCGGGCATGTCGGCAGTGAAAACGAGGTCGACGTCGAACATGCGGTCCTTCACTTCGGGCACCACTTTGGTGATCTTCAGCGGATAGCGCTTTCCCTGATAAAGGATGGTGGCGGGCAGGCCGGTGGTGATACGGTCGATGTAGTATTCGCTGAGCGAGGTATGTACCTTGAACTGGTCGAGTACCTTGATTTCGCCGATGCTTTCGCCGGACTGTACCTGCTGGCCAGGCGTCACGCTGACGAAGCTGAGCTGCCCGCTGATGGGGGCGCATACTACCAGGTCGTTCAGGCGTTGACGCGAACGTTCGTACTTCTTCTGTTCACGGTCGCGGTCGTTCAGCAGCAGGTCGCGGCGGATGATGGAGACAGCCGAATCGTGGCGCAGGCTCTGGCGTTGCAGGCGGGCTGTCTTTTCCTTGTAGCGGTACTCGTCTTCGGAGACTTGGAGCTGAGCCTTGCTCTTGATACCCATGCGAAACTCTTCTTTCTCCAGTTCAAAACTCTTGCGCAGCTTCTCCAGTTCGTAGTCAGTTTGCAGGGCTTGCTGCTGTAGGGTGAGGCTTTGTTGTTCCATTTCGATTTCCTTTTCGCGGTAGGTGATGAGCTGTTTCTCCCACTCGTCGCGCTGGTCTTCGATGGTGCGCAGCAGGTCGAGATTCTCCAGCACGAGGATGGTATCGCCTTTCTTCATCATGTTGCCTTCTTCGCCCACAATGCGGCTCACACTACCTGCCTCACGGGCGTTGACCTTGATGGTGAGGATGGGCTGCACGAGTCCTTCGACGTCGACATATTCCATGAATTTGTCGTTCTTCACTTCAGCCATTTGCAGGCTCTCGGGATCGATACGCAGCTTGCGCGGTCCGGCCGAGAGAATGATGACATAAATCAGGAAGGTGGCAAATACCACTCCGCCTGCCAGATAGTAACGGTAACGGATGTACCAGGGTTTCTTTTCGAGTTTGATATCCATTTTATTAATTGATAATTGAAAATTGATAATGGGATAGTATTTTGTAGTGAGAATTTATTTGATAAGTCGTTCCAGATCTTCCTCCAACGGTTGGTCCTGCCCAAAGTCGTAGAGCGTAAGGCTGCGCAGGGTGTAGTACAGGCTCCAATAGTCGTAGAGGGCTGTCACATAATTGCGGCGGGCAGAATCTTTTTCGGTAATGGAAGCATTGAGGTCGAGGATGGTAGACTGTCCCAGCAGGTAGAGGCGGCGGGCTACGTCGGCACGGCGCTGTGCGGTAGCGTCTGTACGGGCGGCAATGTGTACGCGTTGGGCTTGCAGATTGAATTGCTTCACCAGTTTGCGGATGTTCAGGTCGAAATCAGTCTTGTCCTGTTCCACTTGTGTATGTACCAGGTCGCGGTTGCTCTTGGCTACGCGTACTTGGCCCTTGCCACGCCCCCAGTCGAGGATAGGCAGCGAGATGCCGAGGCTGACGTATTGCTGATCCATGGGGTTGCGCCAGGCGTTTTTCCAGCGGTCGGCTGTCTGCGTCAGGCCGAATCGCAGGTAGATGTCGGCTTTTAGGCCGGCGTTGGCACGAGCCTGGGACACGGTGCTTTCACTTTCCAACTTGCGGCGCTGCATGTTCTCGATGTCGGGGCTGTTCTGGGCGGCCAGCAGCAGCGCCTCGTTGAGGTCGATTTGAAGATCGGGCACAAAGTCCTCAATTCGGACCTTCAGTTCCACGTCCTGCTGGATGCCCAGGTACGAACGGAGTTCCTGCATGGCGTTGTCCACTTCGATGCGGGCGTTCATGCGGTTGGTCTCCTCAGTGAGCTTGTTGATTTCGAGTTGCAGCATCTCGTTCTCGCTGATGGTGCCGATGTCGTAGCGGCCGCGTGCATACATATACAGTGTGTCGGCATTGGCGTAGTTGGTGCTGGCTATCTCGTAGTTGCTCTGTGCCGTAGCCAGGGCGAAGAACTTCTGTGTGGCAGCAGCCGCCACCAGTTCTAGCGTTTCGACGTAACGTTTGCGCGCCTCGCGATAGCGCACGGGTTCGATGCGGCGGTCCCACTTCAGCGAGTTGTAGCCGAAGAGTGACTGACGATAGCCGATGTTGACGGGTGATGTCTGGTAAGAGTGACTATCGTCGCTGAAGAGGTCGATGCGTTGGGCCGAGGTCTCCACGAAGAAGGTACCGCCTGTCCAGGGTACATTTTGCGTCAGGCTCAGGGTCAGGTCACTGGCGAGCAGATTCTGTTCCACAAACTTCACACTGCCGTCGCCCATTGTCACCTTGTTGATGGCGCGATCCAGGTAGGGGTTGGACGTCAGCGTCAGGTTGGGCAGGTAGTTGGCTCGGTAGTAGCGATAGTTCCAGTAGGAGGAACGGAAGCTGTGGCGGGCACTCTGTGCATCGGGCGACTTTTCCTGCGCATGGTGGATAGTCTGTTGCAGGGTCAGTTCCAGGGCCTCCTGGGCGTGGAGGACTGTCCCCATGCCGCAAGTGGCCGCTATCAGTAAAAGGATACGTTTGAACATAGTTTTTCCATTATTTTATAAATAGATATCAAAATCCGTGCCAAATGGTTAACTGACTGTTGACCAGTAATTAAGCGAAATATTCTGTGGGGGCTTACGTGCACTATCGCACAAAAATAGTGCGGAAGCGCACGTACAGCACACGGATATTATACGTATCTTTGTCCCGACACACAATGTATCATGATTATGGAGAAATTTGGTAAGATATTGATTGTAGATGACAACGAAGATGTACTCTTCGCCCTCAATTTACTGCTTGAGCCTTACGCCGAGAAGATAAAGGTCATCACCGGTCCTGAGCGGCTGGAATATTTCATGACGACCTTTCAGCCGGATGTCGTGCTACTGGATATGAACTTCAGCCGCGATGTGGTGAGCGGACAGGAAGGCTTCGACTGTCTGAAGCAAATCTTGCACATAGACCCGCAGGCGGTGGTTATCTTCATGACCGCCTATTCGGACACCGACAAGGCTGTACGGGCCATCAAAGCGGGAGCTACGGACTTCATTCCCAAACCGTGGGAGAAGGAAAAGCTGCTGGCCACGTTGTCTTCGGGTATGAAGCTGCGCCGCTCGCAACGCGAAGTAAACCTGCTGAAGGAGCAGGTGGAAGCCCTGAGCGACGGCAATGCCGACGAACGCATCATCGGCGAATCGGATGCCATGCGGGCCATCTTTGATACGGTGGAGAAGCTGCGCGACACGGATGCTAACATCCTGATTCTTGGTGAGAACGGTACGGGAAAAGACATCATCGCCCGCCTGCTCTACCGCCATTCACCTCGCTCGGGAAAGCCTTTCGTCACCATCGACTTGGGTAGTATCCCCGAACAACTGTTCGAAAGCGAGTTGTTTGGCTACGAGAAAGGCGCCTTTACCGATGCCCGCAAGGCCAAGGCAGGACGTATGGAAGTAGCCACAGGCGGTACGCTGTTTCTCGACGAGATAGGTAACCTCTCTCTGCCTATGCAGGCCAAGTTGCTCACCGCCATCGAGAAGCGACAAATCAGTCGGTTGGGCAGTACACAGAGTACGCCCATCGACGTGCGGCTCATCTGCGCCACCAATGCCGACATCCGACGAATGGTGGAGGAAGGGCGTTTCCGGCAGGATTTGCTCTACCGCATCAATACCATTGAACTACACATTCCGCCTTTGCGCGAGCGAGGCAACGACATCTTGCTATTGGCCGATCACTTCCTGCAACGTTATGCCCGCAAGTACCGGAAGGAGATGCGTGGTCTGACGCGCGAGGCCAAGAACAAGCTATTGAAATATGCTTGGCCGGGTAACGTGCGCGAGCTGCAACATACGATGGAGCGCGCCGTCATCCTGGGCGATGGTTCCTTGCTCCGCCCCGAGAACTTCGTATTTCAGGCCTCTTCTGTCGCTCGTCCGCATAAGGAGGAAAAGGAAGTGCTCAACTTGGAACAATTGGAACGGCAGGCTGTGGAGCGTGCCATGCGTCTGAGCGAGGGAAACATGACGAAGGCGGCCGAATACTTGGGTATTACGCGGTTTGCCCTATACCGAAAAATTGAAAAGTTAGGCTTATGAGACGCTATTCATTCATCGTTGTTCTTCACGTTCTTGCCATCGCTCTGCTGGCGGTAGGCGTCTACTTGTTGGCTGTCAGGGAGCTGTGGTTCAGTGCCCTGATGGTGTTTCTTGTGTTGGTAGCTGTAGGTTTCAACCTCTACCGTATGCAGATGGTCCAGATACGCATGATGCGTCACCTGGCCGAAAGCCTGCGTTTCGATGACATGATGCTCTCTTTTCGCTCCCCTTATCGCAACCGTTCGATGGAGCAGATGGTGGACGAGTTGTGTGAAGCCATGCGGAACTTCCGTACCCACGTGTTGGAACACAACGAGATGGCTGCCTGGCAGAAGTTGATACGTGTGCTGACACACGAAATCATGAATTCGCTGACGCCCATCATTTCCCTGTCCGAGACGCTGTGCGAACGTGAGGTAGACGAGCGTAGTTACAGCCTGATGTATCAGGGTATGCAGACCATCCACCGGCGTAGCAAGGGCTTGTTGGAGTTCGTAGAGAATTATCGCAAACTGACTCGCCTGCCCGCTCCCGTGCGTCGTCCGGTATTACTTACTGAGTTGTTGCTGGACCTGCGCAAGCTCTTTCCTGAGGACTACATCCACATCGAACTCCCGACCGAAGACCGTACTTTGCAGATAGATCGTACACAGATTGAACAGGTGCTTATCAATTTGATAAAGAATGCGCGTGAGGCATGTGCCAAGTGTGAGCATCCTTTAATTGAGATTAAAGTGCTGCCTGTACAGTCGTGGCAATGCCGCATTGCGGTCAGTGACAACGGTGAGGGAATTTTACCTGAGGTGTTGGACAAAGTTTTTGTTCCTTTCTTTACCACTAAATCCGGTGGGCAGGGCATCGGACTGAGCTTGTGTAAACAAATCATGAACCGTCATGGCGGGAATATCACGGTGCAGTCTGCCGTGGGGCAGGGCTCCTGTTTCACCCTCCTGTTCGGATGAAAAAAGAACGGGGATACTCTTTCGCAGAGTGTCCCCGTTCTTTCTGATATTTAGAAATAATTTGCTTATTTCTTAGAGTCCTCCGGTGCTGCAGCATTCTTTTTCATCAGCTTGTAAGCAATCGGCGAAGCGATGAACAAAGAGGAGAAGGTTCCGAATACGACACCCAAAATCATGGCGAACGAGAAGCTGCGGATGCTTTCTCCACCCAAGATAAAGATTACAACCAGCACAATCAACGTAGACGAACCGGTGAACAACGTACGGGTCAGCGTAGAGTTCAGTGAATCGTTGAACAACTGGAATGTACTGCGCTTGGGATAGAGGTGGAAGTATTCGCGTACACGGTCGAAGATAACCACCTTATCGTTGATAGAATAACCGATAGCAGTCAGAATGGCACCGATAAAGGTCTGGTCAATCTCCATGGAGAACGGAAGAATGTTCCAGAACATGGAGTAAACACCCAATATCAAAATCGTGTCGAATGTCAATGCTGCAATGGAACCTACACTGTAAGCGATGTTGCGGAAGCGGAAGAGAATGTAAAGACCGATACCCAGCACGGCAAAGATAACGGCCCATACGGCTGCTACCTTAAGGTCATCCGCAATGCTCGGACCTACTTTCTGCGAACTGATGATACTGCCGCCCGTGTGATTGTCGCGGTCGATGAAGGTCTCCAACGAGATATTCTTCGTGAGCAACGGCTTCAATACTTCATACAGCTTGGCTTCGATTTCAGAGTCTACGTTATTGCCTTCTTCGTTGATGCGGTAGTTGGTGCTGATACGCACTGTCTTACCATCGGTGCCGATGGCGATAACCGTTACGTTGGCATCCTCGAATTGGCCTTCTATGAGTTCGCGCACTTGTTCGGGCTCGATGGACTGTTCAAAGCGCACCTGATAATTGCGGCCACCAGTGAAGTCAATACTTTGACTCAAGCCTCGAACGAAGAGGAAGCCTACACAAATCAGGACGATTATCAATCCGCTGGAAAGCCATGTCTTATTATACTTCATGAAGTTGTACTTCGTATCTTGCAGCACGCCTTTGGACAGAGGAGTCTCAAACGTAAGGTTCAACCACTTGTCTTTGTTCATGAAATGCTCGAACACGAGACGGGTTATAAACACGGCGGTAAAGAACGAAATGGCGATACCGATAATTAACGTCGTGGCAAATCCGCGGATAGGACCCGTTCCGAAGTAGAACAGAATGACACCGGTGATGATAGACGTAAAGTTGGAGTCAAAGATGGCGGAGAAGGCGTTGGAATAACCGTCTTTCAAGGCATCTTTCACTTTCTTGCCTAAACGAAGTTCTTCCTTGGTACGTTCGAAAATCAACACGTTGGCATCCACGGCCATACCCAGTGACAATACCAAACCGGCGATACCGGACATGGTCAATGCGGCCTGGAAGGAAGAAAGGATACCGAGGGTGAAGAAGAAGTTGAGCAGCAGGGCGCCATTGGCAACCATACCGGCTGTGAAACCGTACATGGAGCACACGTATACCATCAGCAGGATGAAGGCGACGATGCAGGAAATGATACCGGCTTCGATAGACTCCTGACCCAGTGACGGTCCTACAATATCTTCCTGAACAATGTGAGCCGGGGCAGGCATCTTACCGGACTTCAGCACGTTGGCCAAGTCTTTGGCTTCTTCGGGAGTGAAATGGCCGGTGATTTGTGAGTTACCGCCGGTGATTTCATTCGATACAGTCGGAGCAGAATATACGTAACCGTCCAATACGATGGCGATGCAACCTTGCGTAACAGCCACTTTCTTGGTCAGCTGTGCCCAGCGGCGTGCACCGTCGGTATTCATAGACATACTTACAGACGGCTTACCATATTGGTCGAAGTCGTCCTTGGCGTCTACAATAACATCGCCTTCCAATGGAGCACGACCATTACGCTCGGTGGCCCGGATGGCATACAGTTCGAAGGTTTGTTTCTTGGGATCGAAAGAAGCGGCGGATACACCCCATTTCAGGCGGAGATCTTTCGGGAACTCGGCTTGTATTTCGGGCATAGCCAGGTAGCGGTTCACCTCAGCTGTATCCTTAGCCAGCGCATAGGCTGCAATCGGACCAACATTGGGATTTACTTGCAGAATAGCAAGCAGTGGGTGATCTTTCTTGTACTGAGCCAGGTCAGCTTCCTGTGCAGCAGTGCTTTCACCTTTCAGAGCAGCTGCAAGACTGTCGGTTGCGCTTGTTGCGGCAACGGCAGCAGTTGTGTCGATGGCAGCGGCTGTATTGGTCGTGTCGTTGGCGGCCAGCAGGCTGCGCAGCTTGGCATCGGCCGACTGCATATAAGGAGCGATTTCGTTGGCGTTGTAAGTTTCCCAGAATTCCAGATTTGCAGAACCTTGTAACAATTTTCTTACACGTTCAGGTTCTTTGATACCCGGAAGTTCTACCATGATACGTCCCATTTTGTCTTCCAGACTTTGGATGTTGGGCTGAACCACACCAAAGCGGTCGATACGGGTACGAAGTACATTATATGAATTGTCTACAGCGGCTTTTACTTCTTCGCGCAGTACTTTTTCTACTTCTGCGTCAGTCGACTTCTGATTGACTTTGTCTTTCAGTTGCTGGGTAGCGAACAGCTGTGCGAGCGGAGCGTCCGGAGCCAGACGGTGATACTCTCTGATGAAAAGCGTGATGACGTCATCTTGGCTGGTAGTAGCTTGCTTGGCGGCTGTAGCCAATGCCTGGTTGAATGTCTCATCCTGCTTGTTGTCAGCCAAAGCTTTGATGACATCAGGTACAGACACCTCCAAAATGACGTTCATACCACCCTTCAGGTCCAGACCTAAACCAATTTCCATCTCTCTACAATCTTTCAGGCTCCAGTTCCATAACCAAACCTTTTCATTGGCCAGTGAGTCCAAGTAGCTTTGCTCCACTCTCGGATCTCCGTTTGCTATCTCCCGTGCTTTGTTTGTGTAGTGGCGGGTAACAAAAGAGAACGATAAGTAGAACACGCATACCAAGGTCAGCAGTATGGCAAAAGCCTTTACAAATCCTTTGTTTTGCATGTTACTTTTAGTTTATTATGATTACTTTATTGATTAATTTCTACGCATTTACAAGGCTGCAAATATAGTTCTTTTTTCACAATATATTACTTCGTGGCCTTATTTTTTTAAATCTCAGAAGCCTTGACGCTGTTATTTCTCTTTGAAAGTGAAGTAACACCAGATGGGATAGTGGTCAGAATCTTTGATGCTTTTGTCCACTGTGCAGTTATAGGTTTGCAGGTTTTTGCTGGTCAGGATATGGTCAATGCGAAAATAGAACTTGTTCTGATTGTACGAAATGCCCAGTCCTTGTCCCGATTGGGTGAAGGCATCGTTCAGCCCTTGACTGGCTACGCGATGGGTGTACGAGATGGGGGTGTCGTTGAAGTCGCCGCAGACGATGACAGTGGAATATTTCGACTGTTCGACAGCCTGAGCTATAGCATCGGCTTGTGGGGCGCGCAGGGCTGAGGCTTCGGCCAGCTTTCCCAGCAGCAGGCGCGCACCGCTTTCCACTTTATCGCGTTGGGGAGAGGCCAGCATGTCTTCGTAGACGACTTTGTCTTCTTTGGTCAGTTTATTCGACTCCAGATGGTTGTTGATGAGGGTCAGTGTGTCTTTCCCTATTTTCAGTTCATAGACGACCGAGCCGTTGTAGTTGCTTTTGTAGTCCAGTTTGCGAGTGGATAGGATGGGGTATTTTGAGTAACAGGCTATGCGGTTCGTGGTAGCTTGCGAATTTCCCAATTTGTCGATACGGTGGTAGGGATAATCTTTCAGGGCGTGGTCGATATCTTTCTGTGTCAGATGTTGTTTGGAGTTGGAAGTGGCATATTCCTGCAGGCACAGAATGTCAGCTCCGCTCTCTTGAAGATAGGTGAGTATAGGGTTTTTCCCGTCTTTTTTCGTGCATCCGTCAAAGCCCATGATATTGTATGAAAGGATTTTCAGGCTTTCTTCCGGCAGGTGGTCGGTATGGAAATTGACGGGCATGTAGCTGCGTATCTGCGGATATGCCAGCAACATTCCAGCCAACGGCAATAGAGCCAGCTTGTAGTGTCGTATGATCAGCCAGAAAAACAAAAAGCAGATGTTTGCTATCAGGAAAATAGGGAAAGCCAGGCCCAGACAGGATCGCAACGGATGCTCGACTGGTTGAATATAAGGACTGTAGGCCGTGAGCAGAAATGCCACTGTGAAAGCGGCATTCACGGCTCCGATTGTGAGTGCTGCAACATTTCGGAGAAGTTTCATGTGCGTTGTTTATCTTTTGCTGGCATCGAACAGGCTTTTCTTTTCTTCAGCAGTCAGGCTTTCGTATCCCGATTTCTTCAGCTTCTCCAGGATGCGGTCTATTTCGTCCGACTGGCTTTTCTTCCGTGCGTTGTATTCGTAGTCTTTCTGACGGTTTCCGCCATAGTTTATTTTCATCTTCGGTTTGCGAGGGCGGGGACTGAAGAGACCTTCTATGCTATCCAGCAAACGGTTGATCCATGCGGTGATGTCTTTTCCTTTGCTAAGGGAAGCTGCGAACCACAAACCTGCTAATGCTCCACCAAGGTGGGAAATGTGTCCTCCTGCATTGCTGGAGGTGATGAAGAGCAGGTCCATACCGATAACAATCAGGGCCAGGTATTTCAGCCGAACGGTTCCAAACAGGAAGAGCTGTATCGGATAGTTAGGTTCTCTATATGCGGTAGCGGCAACAATGGCCAATACCGATGCCGATGCTCCCAGTAGGAAAGAGCCTTCTATCATGTATTGGAAATAGGGGAATACATTGTAAGACACCATATAGAGCAATCCTCCGCAGATACCTCCCAACAAATATACGCCACGCAAGTGTTTGGCAGAGAAGAATTGCAGGAAAAGGGTTCCAAACCAGTAGAGCCACAACATGTTGAACAGAATATGCAGTAGTCCCGCATGCATGAACATGTAGGTCAGGATCGTCCAGGGTTGCATGATGAAGCGACTGAACGAGGCCGGAAGTTCCAACCAACTGATCCAGCTGCCTAATGAATGGTTGAACAACTGGAACAGGATTCTGACCAGCGTGACTACAACAAAGACGGCAACGTTGATGTAGACCAACCGCAGGCAGATGTTACCTCTACGGAACTTTTCTTTTAAATCAGTTATAATAGTAGCCATTTCCTCTGTTTTTGTTTCTCCAGTACATAATCAAAAGGAATCCGAAAATCATTCCACCCAAGTGGGCAAAATGGGCAACATTGTCGCCGGCACTGTTGGCCAGTCCCGAGTAGAGTTCTATCAGTGCGTAGCCCATGACGAAATACTTGGCCTTGATGGGGAAAGGCAAGGGGAAGATGAACATGGGTTGATTGGGAAACAGCATGCCAAAACCCAGCAGGATGGCATATACCGCTCCCGAAGCTCCTACCGTAGATGAGTTTAGCACCAGATTCAGGCTGGCCATCGCAGGATCTACAAAATTCATGTTCGATTGCAATGCTTTAGATCCCTGTTCAAAAACGGCTTGGATTGCTTCCGGACTCATACCCGATTCGATGGTGAAGTAGCGGACGGCTGTTACGGCTTCCTGTATCAGGCCAGCGCCAATACCGCAAATCATGTAGTAGGCCAGAAAACGCTTGGGACCCCATACCTGCTCCAGGATGCGTCCGAACATCCATACGGCGAACATATTGAAGAAAACATGTGTGAAGCCGGCATGCATAAACATGTAGGTGATGAGCTGGCCGACATTGAACCGGTCGGATAATACAAAATGCAGTCCCAGGTAATCGGCAAGATCTATTCCATAGCTTTCGGCTACAAGCGTACCAAGAAACATCAGTACATTAATAATCAGCAGATTTTTGGTAACTGTCGGAATGTTGTTCATATAGAATTCTTTTGATTTATCAAGACTGCAAAAATACGAATAAATTCTGTTATGCAACAGGAAAAGTGTATCTTGTTGATTCTTTTTCAGTTTTTGGGCTCTTTTTTCTTCTCTTTTTATTTGATATTCAGAATATTTGCTATATTTTTGTGGGGACTGGCTCGGAATACTTTTCTTGTTAAACAATATACATTTCAAAAGAACTAAGGTTATGAATAAGACTGATTTGATTGCTGCCATGGCTGCCAGTGGTGGAATGGCGAAGGCGGATGCTGCAAAGGCTTTGAATGCATTTATGGAGGCAGTGGCCGATGCGTTGAAGAAGGGCGATAAGGTGACTTTGGTGGGATTTGGGACTTTTTCGGTGACTGAGAGGGCGGCTCGTACAGGAGTTAATCCGGCTACGAAGCAGATGATTGAGATTCCGGCGAAGAAAGTTGTCAAATTTAAGGCAGGTTCGGAATTATCGTTCGACTGATAAAGGTATTTATTGGATCGTATCGTTTTTTAGGGAAATATGGGTTGCTGGCTTGTTCGCGGTTCTTTCTGTGGAGGGCTTGTGACCCATTCTTGTTTGAGGGTTAGGGTGCGCTTATATGGGAAAGCTTGAAAACTTCGTTTTCCGCTTTGCGCTTCTCTCGGTTTGCACTATCTTTGCAGCAGGAAATAATTAGAAACTATGGATATACAACAGAAACTGGTAGCGTCCGTCATCAGCGGACTGAAAGCACTCTATGGGCAGGATGTGCCTGCCGCACAGGTGCAGTTGC
This sequence comes from Caecibacteroides pullorum, assembly GCF_019239235.1. GTDB lineage: Bacteria > Bacteroidota > Bacteroidia > Bacteroidales > Bacteroidaceae > Bacteroides > Bacteroides pullorum. The sequence continues at coordinate 88,615 of NZ_JAAZTS010000006.1, forward strand.
AGAAAACCAAGAAAGAATTTGAAGGACATCTGACGCTGGTTGTGTTCCCCTTCCTCCGCATGTCGAAGAAGGGACCCGAGCAGACGGCGCAGGAAATCGGTGAATATCTGCTGGCAAACGAGCCTTCACTCGTGGCCAAGTTCAACGTCATCAAGGGCTTCCTGAACCTCACCATTGCTTCGTCGGCATGGATCGAGCTGCTCAACGGCATTCAGGCTGATCCGCACTACGGATTGACTGAAGCTACAGATCAGTCGCCGCTGGTGATGATCGAGTATTCGTCGCCCAACACCAACAAGCCTCTCCACTTGGGGCACGTGCGCAACAACCTGTTGGGTAACGCCTTGGCCAACATCATCGCCGCCAACGGCAACCGTGTGGTGAAGACCAACATCGTGAACGACCGCGGTATTCACATCTGCAAGTCCATGCTGGCTTGGCTGAAGTATGGCAACGGTGAGACGCCCGAGTCGAGTGGCAAGAAGGGCGACCACCTCATCGGCGACTACTACGTAGCTTTCGACAAACATTTCAAGGCTGAAGTGAAGGAGTTGATGGCCAAGTATCAGGCCGAAGGCATGAACGAGGAAGAAGCCAAGGCTAAGGCAGAAGCCGAATCGCCCCTGATGAAGGAAGCTCGCGAGATGCTCGTGAAGTGGGAGGCTGGTGACCCTGAGGTACGTGCCCTGTGGCAAAAGATGAACGACTGGGTATATGCCGGCTTCGACGAGACTTACAAGATGATGGGTGTCAGCTTCGACAAGATATACTACGAATCGAACACATACTTGGAAGGCAAGAAGAAAGTGCTCGAAGGACTGGAGAAAGGTCTTTTCTACCGCAAGGAAGACGGCTCCGTGTGGGCCGACCTGACGGGCGAAGGCCTCGACCACAAGCTGCTGCTCCGTGCCGACGGTACGTCGGTCTACATGACGCAGGACATCGGTACGGCCGAACAGCGTTTCTCCGACTATCCCATTGACAAGATGATCTACGTGGTGGGCAACGAGCAGAACTATCACTTCCAGGTGCTGTCCATCCTGCTCGACCGTCTGGGCTTTGAGTGGGGCAAGAGCTTGGTACACTTCTCCTATGGTATGGTGGAACTGCCCGAAGGCAAGATGAAGAGCCGTGAGGGTACGGTAGTCGATGCCGACGACCTGATGGAGGAGATGATCAACACCGCCAAGGAAACCAGTGGCGAGCTGGGTAAGCTGGACGGTCTGACGCAGGCCGAGGCCGACGACATCGCCCGCATCGTAGGTTTGGGTGCGCTGAAGTATTTCATTCTGAAGGTAGATGCCCGCAAGAACATGACGTTCAACCCCAAGGAATCCATCGACTTCAACGGCAATACCGGTCCTTTCATCCAATATACTTACGCCCGCATCCAGTCCGTCCTGCGCAAGGCGGCCGAAGCAGGCATTGTTATCCCCGAACAGCTTCATTCGGGCATTGAACTGAGTACGAAGGAAGAAGGTTTGATTCAGATGCTGGCCGACTTTGCCGGCGTGGTGAAGCAGGCAGGCGAGGACTACAGTCCTTCAGGCATTGCCAATTACTGCTACGACCTGGTGAAGGAGTACAACCAGTTCTACCACGACTTCAGTATCCTGCGCGAGGAGAATGCCGACGTCAAGGTGTTCCGTCTCGCCCTGTCGCGCGAGGTGGGCAAGGTAGTCCGTCTGGGCATGGGACTGCTGGGTATCGAAGTTCCCGAACGTATGTAAGCCGTAGTGCTTATTTGATATAGTTTTCAGCAGGGAGGGTGTGCGGATAGCACACCCTCTTTTTTCTTGTTTTAAATGTTGCTCTTAGGATTGCAGACTGATAGTATTTCTTGGTACACTTGTCTGGTTTCATCTGGTTTCTTGCGGTTGAAGAATGCGGGTACACCTGTTTTGCAACGGATGTGAATAAATGGTGGAGTGCCATTTCGTAAAAAAAGAAAGCATTTTTCTCCGTTTCCCAGCATGAAGTATCCTGTATTGATTCCTTTGAACGAGGATCCGTTCAGTCGGAAGGATACAGGTGGCATTTTGTCTATTAAGGATACCTCGGCAATGTCGGAGGTCGGAATTTGGATTGCATCTCCTCCTTCCAGTGTGATTGTTTCTTGGCTTATAGTAACGTTATCTAAGTGAGTCATATTGAAAGGCCCTACTATCCCCCAGAATATCCCTGCCAGCAGGATTGCTAAGAAAAGAACGATTGCCTGGTCTCTACGTTTTTCTGTTTTGAATAACTTCTTCATATTGATTCTTTTTATTGTTTCTGTCAGATACCTTCTATGATATAGTCTTGTTCTTGGGAGAAGGGTTTCAGCGTATGTGTCCATTCCTTTCCGTCGGAAGAAACCAATCGCAGGGACTGGATGTCTTCCTTTTTATCGGTTTTGAACATGAGGAGGCCGTCTTTGTCCGTTGTTCCTCTGTATTGCCGGTTAGCATAGATTTTTATGTTTCCCGTTTGGGGGCGGGAAGGGCTGGTTTTGACCATCAGGATGAAGCCTCTTTCATTGTCCTCTAGTTCGAGCCAGCTGACCTCTTGCCGGGTTGTACAAGTGTCGGTTGGTTGGCTTTGGAAAGCGGAGAGGGCGGAGAGGGATGCGTCTGTTATGGTGGAGGTAAATGTGAATTTCCCGTTTCTGATTTGTACGCTCTTGGGAGCGATGCCGAGTGTCTGTAGCAAGGAGTCACGCTTGGCTTTGGGAAGCATGGGGAGAAAGATGTGTTTCCCGTTAGGGAACTCGGCGCTTTGGCTGCCAAAGGGTTGTGCCTTTCGTTGGTTGGCGTGGATTCTGTCCACATAAATCAGGTATTCGTAGTTCAGGATATGGCCCTTGCGGTAGTATTCGGTTACGAACGGCAGGTATTTGAGTTGAGTTTGGGAATCGGCATGTTGCAGCACCATGAAACAGGCTCTCCAGCTGCTGTCCGACAGGCCTTCAAGCCGGCCGTTGATGATGGAGTTGACGATGGGCAGGACTATCGATTGGTTGATGGAGTCGGTTCTGTCCCATTGGCGCAAATAGGCCTCCTTTTCTTTCGGGTCATGGCTTTGATTGTAATCGTGTCTCACTTTCTGGTCGTTGTGTAAGACTACTTTGAGCAGCGAGTCGATTGTGGCGGCTGGCCTTTGTTCTTGAGCCTTGGACGGATGGGAGCAAAAGGCAAGAAAGATCAATAGAAGCAAAGTGTTTATGAATTGTTTCATGACAGAATTATTTTTCATTACTACAAATGTACAGAAATAAGCAAATACCTGCAAGCGCTTGAAGGCTTAATAATATCCCTCTTTACGCTCCTCAAGTTCATAGTTAGCCCGCTCAAGTCCATAGTTAGCGTCGTAAAGTAGGCTTTGGCATTTTCTTTTCTGCCAATCGTTTTCGGTAAAACATCGTTTTCTCGTGTGTAAAGCATTGCTTTTTATGGGGGAAAACATCGTTTTCTTAAAGGAATTTCATGAATGGGTGAAGGGTGTACAGACTTTTTGTGTTTCCTTTTAAATTGGTTTCATGCTTTCACGAGAGTATAAGCTGCTGTTTTACAGTGGATAATTGTGAAAGATAATCCTTCACACCTGTGAAGGATATTTTTCTGTGACACCTTGACACCCTATATTTATAGAATCCACGCGCGCGCGGGCGAGAGTGACTGTTAATTCTAATTTAACATTAACAGTTGAGTAGTGAATTTGTTATTTATATAATAAAAGTTTGTTTTTTGCGTGACAAGGTGTCACACCCTTGTTGAAATTGTCTATTTGGATGATTCCTTGTAGCTGGCTTTCAGCGTTTTGCGATTTTTTACAAAGAAATCTTCAAAAATAGGATTAGGTTTTTCTCTCCTGTCCGTCTTTATAACAGAACGAAATCTGAAATTATGCAGAATCAAGACCCCATAGAAGAAGCACGGCGCCATCCGTTGGTATCCTACTTCAAGTCTCGGGAAAAGGAAGTGCCCGAGGAAGAGATCGACCGACGCTGGAACGATCTGGCTCGCCGCTTGCAGCGTGAATCCGCTCCCCGTCGGAGTAAGGTGTGGCGCTTGTATGCCGAAGTGGCCTGTGCGGCCGCTTTGTTGGCGGGTGTGCTTTGGTGTGGAAAACTCTATATGGACCGTCAGTCCCATTCTTTGGAACAGGCTATTGCCCAGCTTGACCAGTGTTCCATCGATACGGCCAGTCAGGTGCTGCTTATCACTCATGCCGAACAGCGTATCGAAGCCGGTAAGAATGCCCGCATAGCCTATTCGGAGAAAGGTAAGGTTTCGGTGAACCAGCGCCAGGTGAAAGAGGCTCCACAGAAGTTGGAATACAACCAGCTGATTGTGCCCAAGGGCAAGTCGTCCCAGCTGTTACTGGCCGATGGAACTTCGTTGTATGTCAATGCCGGTACGAAAGTGGTCTATCCAAGCGTATTTGCAGGCAAGACCCGTGAAATCTATGTGGAAGGCGAAATCTATATCGACGTCAAGAAGAATACAGAGCAGCCGTTTATTGTCAAAACTCCCGGCTTCGATATTCGTGTGACGGGTACAGCCTTCAACGTGAATGCCTATAAGTCGATGAGCGAGTCGGAAGTGGTGCTGGTGCGTGGTTCCATCATTGTGACCGACCATGCCGAGCGTGAAACAGCTGTGAAACCCAATGAACTTCTTCGCCTGACCGACGGTGTGGCCCGTTCCAAACGTCAGGTCGATGCTTCTGAATATACAGCTTGGACACAAGGATATTTCCCTTTGCAGGGACGCAGCATGGAAAGCATTCTTCAGCGCTTGTCGTTCTATTACGGTTGTGACCTGACTTGTGATCCTTCTGTCAAAGACTTGTCGCTACAGGGTACCATTGATATGAGCGTTCCCCTTCCCAAGGTGCTCGAACGAATTGCTAAAATACATCCCATCGGCATTCGCCAGACGACCGATGGTTACCATTTGTTTATAACCCCAAATACTAATCTTTAAAAAGCACAGACTGCCTATGAGAAAGGAAATATGAAATGCACACATCTGACAGGAGAAACCCAAGGTTTGGTTCTGTCTATTTAATCTTATACAAAAACTTTTTATTAACCCTTATGGCAGAGTCTCACTCCATAAAAAAGCCCGGACAACCCCCATTGTCCGAGCCCTTAAAGTGTGATACTTAGCTGTAAGTATCTAATCAATCATGCAAAAATATGGATTTTTCTGTAAGAAAACAACTGATTTCAGCAATGTTAGTATTTTTTGCATTGCTTTTCCCGCTAGCACTTCCTGCTGCGGAACAATATAACAAGAACTTTTCATTCGAACTGCGCGATGTCACTGTCAAAGATGTGTTCCGTTACATCGAGAAGAACAGTGAATATGTTTTTCTCTATGCTTCTAATAAAAACTTGTCGAAGAAGGTCAATGTGGATGTGAAGGATAAGAATGTCAAACAGATCTTGAACGAAGTGTTGGAACATACTGGGCTAGTTTATGAGATTGATGGGAAGCAGATTATTGTAAAGGAACCCAAGACTAATGTACAAGCTGTATTGCAACAACAAAAAGGTAAAACGGTGAAAGGTCAGGTGCTTGACAAGACGGGTGAAACTATCATCGGTGCTAATGTTGTGGTAGACGGTACAACCAATGGTGTGATGACCGACATTGACGGGCGTTTTGAATTGTCGGATGTTCCAGAGAATGGAAAAATAAAAGTAACCTTTGTAGGTTATAAAGCACAAGTCATTTCAGTAAAAGGTAAAAAGGAACTAAATATAGTGTTGGAAGAAGACACAGAGATGTTGAGCGAAGTCGTTGTTGTGGGTTATGGTAGCCAAAAGAAAGAAAGTCTGGTCGGTTCGGTTCAGATGGTAAAGCCTGAACAACTGAAAGTTCCGAGTTCCAATCTGTCCTCTGGATTTGCAGGTCGTCTGGCCGGTGTGGTAGCAGTACAGCGTTCTGGTGAGCCGGGTGCTGATGGAGCGGACTTTTGGATACGTGGTGTGTCAACGTTCAGTGGGGTGACGTCTCCTTTGATCGTAATTGATGGTGTTGAGGCTTCTTCGGGAGACTTGAATGCTTTGGATCCAGAAGTCATTGAGGGCTTTTCAATCTTGAAAGATGCTACAGCTACGGCTCTTTATGGCTCGCGTGGTGCCAATGGTGTGATGATTGTGACGACCAAGAGCGGACGGAACCAGGAAAAGGCCACAATTAACTTTCGTTTGGAGAATACCTATAATACGCCAATTCAAGTTCCTGAGTTTGTAGATGGTGTGCGCTATATGGAGATGTATAATGAGGCGGTAACTACTCGTGGAACGGGAGAAGTGCTTTATCCGCAAAGCAAAATAGACGGAACACGGGCTGGCCTTGATCCATATGCATTTCCTAATGTGGACTGGTATGATGAACTGTTCCGTAAAGGAGCTATGAATCAGAACCTTAATTTTAATATCCGTGGAGGTAGTCAACGTATCGATTATTTCAGTAGTGTATCCATTAATCACGATAGTGGCGTGTTGAAGAACAATAACGACTTCTCATACGACAACAATATCAATATCATGCGTTATGTTTTTCAAAACAACATTAATGCTCATTTGAGTAAAACCAGTACGCTGTCTTTGCGTCTGAATGTTCAATTACGTGATTATAATGGGCCTCATAGCAGTGCCAGTGAGGTATATGGCATGGTTATGGAGGCTAATCCTGTTGATTTTCCTGTCCGTTGGCCGTCTGATCCCACAATGGACTATATCCTTTGGGGAGGTAAGTCAGGTGGTAAGTTCAATAATGGTTTTCGTAATCCCTATGCGGAAATGGCCCGTGGATATAAATCACAGTTCGAGAGTACGGTTGTTTCCAACTTGAAGTTTGATCAGAAGTTGGATTTTATCACACCGGGGTTGTCTGCCAATGTGCTGTTCTCGTTCAAGAACTGGTCACAAACTCAAACCAAACGTTCGGGCGGTTATAATCAATTCGAAGTGGATAAGTATCAGTATGATGACGCTGGTAATTATACGGGCTATACGCTTCGGCGTGTAGGTAAGGAGCAGGATCCTACGTTGAGTACGAGTAGTAGTTCTACGGGAGACCGTCGTATCTATTTGCAAGCTATGATTAATTATGATCGTACATTTGGAAGTAAACACAATGTGAGTGCCATGTTACTTTATAATCAGGATCAGTATAATGTGAATAACCCGGGTGATCTGATTGCATCTTTACCACAGCGTAAGCAGGGATTGGCCGGTCGTTTGACTTATAGTTACGATTATCGTTATTTGGCAGAATTTAATTTTGGTTACAATGGGTCGGAGAATTTTGCGGAAGGACACCGTTTCGGCTTTTTCCCGTCGTTGGCATTGGGCTATACCATAAGTCGAGAGAAATGGTTTGAACCATTGAATGATGTCATCACCAACCTGAAAATTCGTGGTTCTTGGGGATTGGTAGGAAATGACCAGATTGGAGCTGAGCGCTATATTTATATGTCCAACATAGAATTGCAGAATAGTGATCTTGGTTTTACGACAGGTAAAGATCAGAATACAACCTATTGGGGACCCAAGTACTTGCGTTATCCCAATCCGGATATCACGTGGGAAGTAGGCAGCAAATTCAACATTGGTATGGATTTGACATTGTTCAATGATTTTAATCTGACATTCGACGTGTTTAAGGAAATCCGTCATGACATATTTATGGAGCGTCAAAGTATTCCAAGCTTTATAGGCACTTCTCCATCGGACATGTGGATGGACCTTTCTACCAAGTTGTATGGAAATTTAGGTAAGGTTGAAAACAAAGGATTGGACTTTTCCATTGATTATAACCATACCTTCAATAAGAATTTCTCCATGTCGTTTAAAGGTACATTCACCTATGCGACAAATAAAGTGCTGGAATATGATGAGCCTGATTATCAAGAGTATCCGAATTTGTCACGTGTAGGTCATTCTATTAATCAACCTTTGTTGTATGTCGCCGAGCGTTTGTTTATAGACGATGAAGAGGTTGCCAATAGTCCCAAACAGAATTTGGGAGGTTTTGTACAGGCCGGTGATATTAAGTATAAGGATATTCCAAATGCAGAAGGCGTTTGTGACGGCGTTATTGATGCCAATGACCGCGTGTATACAGGACACCCTACGGTGCCGGAAATCGTTTACGGGTTTGGTCCTTCTTTCCAATACAAGAAATGGGATTTCTCCTGTTTCTTCCAAGGGGCGGCACGGACTTCTATTGTTGTAGGCGATATTCATCCTTTTGGAACGGACGGTTTGCGCAATGTGCAGAAGTTCATCGCGGATGATTATTGGAGTGAATCTAATCAGAACATTTATGCGGCCTATCCTCGTTTGAGCAAGCAGTATAATCAGAATAATACTGTTGGGTCTACATATTGGCTGCGTAATGGCGCTTTCCTGAAACTGAAGGATATCGAATTGGGTTATTCGTTTAAAATGTTCCGCGTTTATTTGCGTGGCTCCAATCTGTTGACTTTCTCTCCGTTTGATTTGTGGGATCCGGAACAAGGGAATGGTAATGGTTTGTTTTATCCTACTCAAAAGAGTTTTAATGTGGGAATTCAGTTCTCTTTAAATAAATAAGATAAGAAAAGCTATGAAGAAAAATTATATTATAGTTGTTGTTTTGTCAATGTTGCTGGGATTTGCTTCCTGTGACTATTTGGATGTGGTACCGGATGAAAGGCCTACAGAGGAAGATGCTTTCAAGGATAAATATGCGGCAGAACGATATTTGTATTCTTGTTATGCTTTTATGCCTCAGGAAAGGCAGATAGATAATATTGTAAATCATGGCCAGACAGTTTCCTCTACCAAAAATGAGGCTACCCATATTCTGTTGGGGAATATCTCGGCAGCTAATTTGGGTAATCTTCAATATTGGTCTAGAATGTATGGCGCCTTCAGGCGGTGCTATACCTTCTTGGATAATGTAGATGCAGTTCCTCGTTTGGAAGAAGAAACCAAACTCGTTTATAAGGCTGAAGCTCAATTCTTATTGGCTTATTATGGCTTTTATTTATTGAAGTCTTATGGACCGTTTATTATTCCAGATGGTGTATTTGATTATAACATGCCGTCAGATGCTTATCCCAAACGGGCAAAATTTGATGATTGTGTGCAATGGATTTTGGACCGGTTGGATGAGGCTTATCCCAATTTGTTGGATGCACAGTCTGTTTCTGCTCAGGGGCGTGCAACGAAGGTGATAGCCGATGCTTTACGTTCGCGTGTGTTGTTGTATGCCGCTTCTCCTTTGTTTAATGGGAATAAGACTTTTTTTCAGAATACTTTGCTTGATCCTGAAACGGGTGAACCATTGATGCCTTTGGAATATGATGAGAATAAATGGAAAAAGGCGTTGGATGCCAGCGAAGTTGCAATTAAGAGCGCATTGGATGCAGGTTTTGAGTTATATAAAGGCGATGATCGTAGTAGTGACCTGCCTTATCCCGAAGATCAGACGGAATACGCTTTGCGCATGACATTTGTGGATCGTGAGAATAAGGAGGTCATTTTCTGGGATGCTCGTGAGGAAGGGTATTATGATTGGCAGAATGAATCTACTCCTCGAGATCCGGAACAGGGTGATCCATCGTGGAATAACAATGGCCCGTCGTTGGAATCAGTTGAAATGTTTTATTCCGAGAATGGTTTGCCGATTGATGAGGATCCGGCTTATTTCCCGGAAGGTGACTGGTTCAAGTTGGGTGAATATGATGGTGAACCTACCAGCAATCTGCATTTGAAACGTGAACCCCGTTTTTATGCTTGGATTGCTTTTCATAACAGTTGGTATGAGATGCAGCGGAATGACCAAAGCCGGATCCGTGTAAAGTTTAGAAAGGACGATGAACAAGGTGTGGGAAACCGTTCGCGTAATTTTTCAAAATCAGGTTATTTGGCTAAAAAAGGTGTAGGCCTTGCTTATAGTACGCGCAATGGCTTTACGAAATATCCTTGGCCCTTGATTCGTTTGGCCGAGCTTTATCTGAATGCAGCTGAAGCTGCCATTGAATCAGGTGATTTGGATAAAGGCAAGGAGTATTTGAATGTAGTTCGTCAACGTGCGGGTGTACCGGATGTGGAAGTGGCTTGGAAAGGTATTGCAACCTTGGATAAAGACAAGTTACGGGAGATTGTACATCGGGAACGTAATATTGAACTTTTCTTGGAAGGACATTATCGTTGGGATATGAACCGCTGGCTGGAATCGGAAGCTGCAATGAATCATAATCCTCATGGTTTGAACATTTATGGGGAAGATGATGAAAGTTTCTCTCAACCTGTAGAGGTTTCTATGCGTTGGGCGTTTACTAGTCCCGCCAATTATTTGTTGCCTATTGAAACCCGTGAATTGAATATAAATTCACGTTTGGTACAAAATCCTGGTTATTAACCTTAAAAATGTGATTTTATGAAGAAACTGATATTTTATTTGTGTTTGTGTATTGGTTTGTGTGTCTCTTGTAGTGAGGATGACTCAATTGATTATACATTTCAAGTGGTTAATTTGACGGCTGAAGCTCGTGAGGGGGCCATTAAGCTCAATTGGGAACTTCCTCAAGACTCAAATCTGCTGTATGTGAGAATCGATTATTATAATATTCGTCAGAAGAAGGATTATGTTGTGAATAAAAGCGTTTTTGCAGATTCTTTGGTCATAGATGGCCTTTTGGCACGTGATGGAGCTTATACATTTCGATTGACAGCTGTTAATGCGAATGGACAAGAGAGTGCTTTGTCTGCAGAAGTTTCTTGTACTTGTCTTCCTGTACAGCCGGTGGTCACCACTTCGCAAAAGGAAGTTGATGCCGATATGATTCATTATGAAACAAATGCTCAAGAACCGTCCGAAGGTCCATTGGACGATTTGTTTGATGGGGATAATGATACATTCTTTCATACTCCATGGACTTTTAGTGCCCCTTGGCCTCAATGGGTAGAGATAGAGGTGTCACAACCTGTCAATGGTGTAATGTTTTATACGGTTAATCGTGGAAATGGTTCAGGTCGTCCCGGCTATGTGGAGATATTAGCTAGTAATGATCGTGAGACTTGGACCAAATTGTATGAATTTTCTGGTACAGATGATATTCCGGAAACAGATAAAGGTCGTTATGACAGTCCGTTAATTTATGATTTGAACACATCTTATACATATTTCCGTTATAATGCGATAGAAGGCAACGGAGGTAATAGTTTTTGGAATATGGCTGAAATGGATTGGACTTTCTATGAAGTAACTCAAACTGTTTATGATCCTGAGAATGAGACGGATTAGCGTGTTGTAGGACTTCGTCTATTTGTATATAACAGGCAGAGGTTTGCTGAAAGGCTCTGCCTGTTTTTCTAAACTTAGTTGGTTTATTAATTATATCATGAATACACAATGAAAAAAAATATTTGTGTGAGCCTATTGGGCTTGCTGTTACCTGTGTTGGGATGTGAAGACAAGGTTGCGGCAGAACCTGTATTGTCTTTGTCGGAGACTTCATTGAACTGTATCCAAGAAGCAGCTCAGTATGAAGTGAAAGTGGAAAGTAACGTGGACTGGACGGTTTCGGTTCCTGGCGATGCATTTTGGTGTGTGGCCAGTAACTTGGGTGACAGGCTTTTAGTGGATTTGGAAGAGAATACAGGATTAGAGGTACGTCAGACCGAGGTTACGGTTACTGCCGGACCTTTGATTGAAAAGGTGGAAGTGAAGCAGTTGGGAGAAAATCCTGATATTTTGTTTGAGAAAGAACGGCAAGATTTGTATTATGGTGACACATTGGTCGCTGTAAAGATCTTGAGTAATGTTGATTATGAAGTATCTATTCCAGATGATGTTGATTGGATTACTTTTATGCCTGATACGCGTACTATGACAGAAAGTACTTGTGGATTTCAAATTTCTGAAAATGAATCAGATACAGTGCGTTATGCTAATGTTTCATTCCATTCGCCGGATGGTAAGGTAGAACGAAAGCTGATGTTCCGACAGGATTTTCGTAACAGGGATTATGTACCGGGAGACCCTTCTGAATTGGGTGATATCTTGATAGCTATAGAAAGCGCTGAGGCAAACCAAAGTAATTCGCAGGAAGAAAGCGTAGAAAAGTCCTTTGATGGAACAACTTCCACTTGGTATCATTCTCCTTGGTATAGTACCTCTTTCCCGGTTGAATTGACGTATTCTTTCGCTACGCCACAAGTTGTGGATTATTTTATCTACAAACCTCGTGGTTCGGGTGATAATGGAAATTTTGATGAGTTTGATTTATTTGTATCTACAGCCAATAATGAGAACTATACGAAAGTTGGAACCTATCAGTTGGGGGGGGCAACACAAACATCGAAGATTATGTTTGATTCTCCATTGGAGGGAGTGAAATCTTTTCGTTTTTCAGTCAAAAGTGCAAAAGGAGATGTGGTAAGTTGTGGTGAAATGGAATTTTACCGAAAGGCAGCTCCTGTTGCAGGGTTGGAAGAGGTGTTTGCCGATGAACTTTATTCTGAATTGAAGTCGGATGTCAATCAGCGTAAGATTGATGGTATAGAGAATACCTTTTTTCGTAGCATAGCCCAAAGTCTGTTTGATAAAACTTACGATTTGAAATATCGCGTACAGGAATATGAACCTTATCGGGATTTGAATGATTTGGCTGCTGAAATGAAAACGAGCGGCTATAATCCGTTTGAAAATCCTACAGGAATTTATTTTGCAGACGATGAAGAGGCTATTGTTATTGTTGGTGAAACGCAAGGTGAAGTTTTGTCACTTAAAGTCTATGATTTTGATGGCACACGGCAAGGATTGTCTACGCCAGAACCGACATCTTACCCGTTAGAACAGGGGATAAACAAATTACGTATATCTCACGGCGGTTTGGCTTATGTGGATTATTACACTTCTCGCTGGGAAACAGCTCCTCGTCTTAAGGTTCATATCGCTTCGGGTAAGATAAATGGCTATTTTGACAAGAAACGTGATTCGTCTGCCGATTGGAAGCAGATCTTGAATAGTGCTACCTATGGTTGTTTGGATATAAAAGGAGATTATATTAATCTTGTCTATGGTGTGAATAGCCTCAAACAATATTGTGATGATGGGCTGAAGTTAATTCAGAATTACGATGCAATTGTAGATCTGGAATATGAAATAATGGGTCTGAAGAAATATAACAGACTTCCTAAGAACCACATGTTTGCAAGGGTAGTGAAGGATGGTTTGTTTGCGGATGGATGGGGGGCCGGATTCGGAGAATGGGCAATGAACGAATTGGCTAGCCCTACAAAATCTATAAAAGAAGGTGTGTGGTGTATTGCTCATGAATTGGGGCATGTCAATCAGATTCGTCCGGGGTTGAAATGGGTTTCTACTACAGAGGTAACGAATAATGTATATTCTGTTTGTGCCAGATATAAGTTCAATCGTGAATATTTAAACTTGGAGCAAGAACGCTGCAATGATGGAGATAATAATAACGTATTGGGCGGTCGCTTTAATTCTTATTTAAATTATGGTATTGTCAAGGGTGAACATTGGCTTTGCCAAAAGGGGCAGGACAATATGGATCCCAATTCCTATCCCAATGGTGGAGATCACTTTGTGAAACTTTGTCCGTTGTGGCAGCTACTTCTTTATTATCGTGAAATTGTGGGTGGTGAAAAACGTGATTGGTATGGAGACGTAGCTGAAATCGTTCGGAATACAGATGAAACTAATCTTAGTAATGGACAGTTGAATTTGAATTTCATGCGCAATACGATGGATGTGGTAAAAGAGGACTTGACGGACTTCTTTATCAAGTGTGGTATGTTGAAGCCCATTGATAAGGAATTGGATGACTATGCGCGTGGCTGGCTGACTATCACACAGGAAGAATGTGACGAGATGGTACGTTATGCCTCCCGTTATCCGAAACCTGCTACTCCAGTACTCTATTATCTGTCAGGCAACAGTGAGAAAGCTTTCAAAGAGAAGCTGCCGGTAGAGGGTACCTATGGCGAAGGTCTTCGGATAAAGAGTGACGGGAATATCGTTGTTAGCCATGATGTGTGGAAAAATGCGGCAGTATTTGAAACTTATGAGGGAGATGAGTTGAAATATGTGGCTTTGGTTGGTACTGATTCATCCGATTTGAGTTCGACTTTAGTACGTTATCCTTCTGGTAGTACCCGTATTGAAGCAGTAGCTTGGGATGGTACCCGAACATTGGTATATGGAGAACGCTGATAGAATCTCGCAAATTTTTATTCAAAAAGGGACAAGAAGTTGGGAGCCGGGTATTCGGCTTCCGCTTCTTTGCTTCCCTGATTGGATGATTTTGTTCTTGTATTTCTTGTTTTTCAATTAGAAGGATATGAATAGAGACAACTGTGTTGAGAATTATTTTTTATAGTTCTGTTTTGGGAAGATAAGATTCCAGTTTGGATAGGCAAGAAGAAGAGACTGAATGAAAGAATGGATAGAAAGCATAAAGATGATGAATTCGTATAAAAAAATAGTGGGAATATTGGTACTGTTGCTGATGTTGACGTCTTGTCATCCTTTTGGCGTTAACTTGGATGATCGGTATTTCCAAAACAAACGAGGTATGCTGACTGCTCGATGGACTGCCCCATTTGGTAAGGAGGATGTGGAGAGCAGTCATGCTCCCAAAGGGCCTTTCCTTGGAAACGGCGATGTGGGGCTTGTGAGCTATACATCGGAGAAAGGACAAACGTTACAATTGTCTAAAGTGGATTTCATTACGGATGATTGGACAGACTGGACCGGAACAGGACCGGCTGCCTTACCGGTAGGAGGAGTATCTATTCAGATTCATGCGGAAACGGATGACGACTTTTTATACGAGATGCGGTTGCTGGAGGCCGAACTTTATATGAAAACAGGAACTGTAGAACCGGTGGAAATGCGTACATGGATGTCGATGAACGATAATTATGTAGTAACAGAGTTGGCTACTCGAGCCTCTTGCCCCATTTTGGTCACGGTAGAAACTTATGCAGGTTGTGAGGATACGTATTATGAGACTACTGCTGAAATACATGATGGGATAGGACAGGTGACGCGGCGCACTCGAACAGGGGAAAAAGTTCGTTGGACGGCTCGTGCGGGTATTTCGACCCGCATCATAGGTACAGAAGTTATTTGGGAACAGGCTTCTTCTTCGCAGGTAACATCTACTTTTTTGATTCGGTCTGGACATCCAATCCATATTGTCACCTATGTGTCGGGAAGCCTGAATGATAATGCTAATCTGTCTGAAGCTTACGAAAAGTTGTGTGGGCTGGACGGGGATAGTCTGATTTTGCTCAAAGAAAGCAAGGATGCTTGGTGGAGGGATATGTGGACCCGCTCTTATGTAGAAACGAATGATTCGTTGTTAAATCGTCAGTATCTGTCATCTATTTATCTGATGGCGTCGGCTTGCAATTTGCATAGTCCGGTCTGTGGGGGTATGTATGGTGTATGGAATATGAATGATACGATGAATTATCATGGTGACATCCACTTGAATTATAATAGTCAGGCCGGTTTTTACAGCGTTTTTTCCGCTAATCGTCCTGAACTTGCAATGCCTTATTATGAATTTTTAGAGAAGATGATTCCAGAAGGGCGGAGGAGAGCGCGTGAAGATTTAGGTTCAGTTCACCCGTCATTGAAAGGAAAATCTTGTAGAGGTTTGTTGTTCCCGGTCAGTGCTTTGGGGAATGGATATTTTTATTGTCAATATTGGCAACAGACTGTAAATGCGCCTTTTAATATACCATTGTTCAGCTGGTATTATGAATATACAGGTGACAAGGAGTTTTTGCGGGAACGGGCCTATCCTTTTATACGGGAGTGTGGCGATTTCTATGAAGATTATTTGGAGAAGGATGTATCCGATAATACATATCATTATACAATTACAACTGGTGGCCATGAAAATTCGTGGGACTTGAACCCTCCTTCAGATTTGGGCTTTGTAGAAATGACGTTTAGGCTTTTGTTGCGTTACAGTGAAGTGTTGGATGTAGATTCTGAAAGACGAGCTTTGTGGAAAGATATTGTAGATCATTTGCCTTTATATAAGGTCATTATGCCTACTCAAACTCCTAACCAAGGTTTACCGATTTATGCTAAAAATGAGGAAGGATGGGACTGGCCCGCACATGTTATTCAGCTTCAACCAGTTTATCCTTGCGAAGTGCTGAATTTACATTCAGATAGTACAACCTTACAATTGGCACGGAATACGTTGTATTATTACGGAATTGATCAACAGGGTTTGACAGAGACTATGAATGAACTTGGATTAAGTGCCTTTATAATGGGAACCCGTATTGGTTTTAATCCCAATATTCTGATAAACAAAATGAAAGTCTTGATTCGAAGAGCTGGAACAAACTTTTTGATATTGGACGGGCATCATTGTCTTGAAAAGACCACTTTTGTAGAAACGATTAATTCGATGATGCTTCAATCTGTAGAAGGTGTTTTATATTTGTTTCCTTGTTGGATTGATTCGCCGGCATCTTTTACACGTTTAAGGGCGAAAGGCGCTTTTGTCGTTTCGGCGGATTATGATGGTAAGGAGGTCGTTTCTTTAAATTTGTTAAGTGAAAAAGGAGGAATATGCCGTATTAATAATCCATGGCCAAATAAGGGAAATGTAAAAGTTTTGTGCAATGGGGAAGAAGTTGATTTTAAGCTCGAAAACCGTATTCTTTCATTTTTGACTGAGACAGGTGGAACGTATGAACTTTTTTGCGCAGATTAGAACTCTGCTAATTGATTAATGTTTTATGTGCAAAATATGAGGAAGGGAATAAACATGCTTATAACAGCTCTTTTAATTTATAGTAGTGCCGATGGGAAGTTGTTTATTTAGATGTTTCTCGGCTCATTGAAGAAGAGTAGAATAAAAGACTTTATCGGAAAGGAGGCCAAATGGATATGATGGCTATATAGGATAGAGGAAAAATAGAAACACAGGGTGATTTGATTTATAAAATTATAATGATTATGAGAATAGATAGGCTTATTATTACAGTTATTTTATTGAACTGTTTAGGAGTGTACAACGTTTTTGCACAAAAGGATAATGTATGGAATCCAGATAACGGAAATGGGACTTTTACCAATCCTATTTTTTGGGGAGATTGGCCGGATCCGGATATTATTCGTGTGGATGATAAGTTTTATTTTGTTTCTACAAGTATGCATTATGTCCCAGGTTGTCCAATCGCTGTTTCTGAGGATTTGATAAATTGGGAAATGGCTGGTTATGCTGTGGAAAGATATGAGGAAGATCCGCGGTATGACATGCAAGGAGGCACTCTTTATTTGAATGGCTCATGGGCTGCCACTATACGGCATAAAGATGGCAAGTTTTATGTGGGATTTTGTACGCCTTATGGATGGGGAAGAGAAAAGGGGAATTTTTCTGTTTGCATTGCTGATGACGTAAAAGGCCCTTGGGAACGAGTAATCTTCTCAGAATATATGTATGACCCTGGATTATTTTTTGATGATAATGGTAAGGTTTATGTTGTTCATGGTCAAGGTACACTTTATTTGACAGAATTAAACGAGGATGTTCGTTCTGTAAAGGGAAGCCCTGTTAAGATTTGGGAGGGAGGATTTAAAAACGCCTATGAATTGGGTGGTGCCTATGGCATGGAAGGTGCGCACATGTATAAAATTAATGGTAAATATTATATTACTTGTCCTGCGGGTGGAACAGAAGGGTGGCAAATTTGTTTGCGTTCAGACAATATTTATGGTCCGTATGAGCATAAACTCATCATGCATGATGATTCTTCTTACCCTAAGAATGGCCTTCATCAAGGAGGGATGGTGCAACTGAAGAATGGTGATTGGTGGTTTATGATTATGCAGGATCGGGGTCCGATAGGACGAGTACCTTGTTTAGTCCCTGTAACTTGGGTTGACGGTTGGCCCATGTTAGGGGAGGGTGGGAAGGATTTGATAACTTATCCGAAACCAAGTGTTGGAAAACGTTCTAAATTTAAAAGTCCAGCCACATCTGATGAATTCAATGCACCTAAGTTAGGGTTGCAATGGCAATGGAACCATAATCCTGATAATTCCAAATGGACATTGAAAGAACGTAAAGGGTATATGCGTTTAAAGGCATCTCAGGCCGGGACATTAAAGGAGGCTCGGAATACCCTGACTCAACGTGTGCAAGGACCTACTTCTGAAGGAACTGTGGAGATTGATATTTCAGGGTTGAAAAATGGTAATATAGCAGGTTTTGGAATATTTGAATTTCCTTATGCTTATGTGGCCGTTGAACAAATGGATAATAAACGGCGTATCGTAATGTGTAATGATGGAAAGATTGTGGAGTCAATAAATGATTTTAATAATACTCGATTATGGATACGCGCCAGAGTAATGGATAAGGACTTTCGTGCTTTGTTTTACTATAGTCTTGATGGAATAAATTATAAACGAATAGGTGATACATTGAAAATGGGATTAGGCTTGCCTTGGACTGCTAATCGTTTTGCATTGTTTAATTTTAGTAAAACCGCAGAAGGCGTAGATGGACATGCGGATTTTAATTGGTTTCATTTTAATGATAAATAATTGGTGTATATGAAAAATACTTTTGAAAAGAGGGTAATAGTATCTTTCGTATTGGTCTGGGGAATATTGGTACTCAATTCGATTGAGGCAGCTTCACGGGAATGGCATGTTTCGCTTTCTGGTAATGATAATGATAGTGGGACATTGGAGTTCCCATTGAGGCATATTCAATATGCTGCGAATAAAGCTCAACCAGGTGATAAGGTAATTATCCATGAAGGGATTTATCGCGAAAGTGTAGTTCCTGTTTGTGGTGGAGAGGAAGGGAAACCTATTGTCTATCAAGCTGCAGATGGGGAGAAAGTTGTGATTAAAGGGTCAGAAGTAATAAAAGATTGGAAAAATATTACCGGAACGATTTGGCAAGTTGCAGTACCCAATAGCTTGTTCGGAGATTTCAATCCTTATTCAGATACGATTCATGGAGATTGGTTGGCAAGAGGACAATGGGCGCATACTGGTGAAATCTATTTGAATGATGAGGCTTTGACCGAGACTCCTCATTTGGAAAATATCTTGTTGAACAACAAGAAGTCTCCTCTATGGTATGCCCGGGTAGCGGAGGATACTACTTGGATATGGGCTGATTTCCGTGGGGCGGATCCTAATAAAGAATTGGTGGAAATAAATGTGCGGCGTACTATTTTTTATCCGAATAAACCTTTTGTAAATTATATAACGGTTAGAGGATTACATCTTAGTCAAGCTGCTACTCCGTGGGCACCTCCTACTGCAGAACAGCCAGGGGCTATTGGTACACATTGGAGTAAGGGTTGGGTGATAGAAGATAATATAATAACTCATTCTAAGTGTGTGGGGATTACATTGGGAAAATATGGTGATGAGTGGGATAATAGAGCGGAAAGTGTTGAAGGATATATTGGTACGACGAAGAGAGCGCTTCATAATAAATGGCATCGTGATTTTATTGGAAGTCATGTAGTGCGAAATAATCGAATATCTTATTGTGGACAAGCTGGAATCGCTGGTAGTTTGGGAGCGATTTTCAGTCAAATTAGTGATAATATTATTCATGATATAGGCCAGCAAAAAACATTTTGGGGATATGAATTGGCAGGTATAAAGATTCATGCCGCTATTGATGTGCTGATCGAACATAATCATATTTACCGTACAGAAGGTGGCATTTGGCTGGATTGGATGGCACAAGGAACAAGGGTTACTCGTAACTTGCTTCATGATAATAAAGTTCAGGATTTTTCTTTGGAGGTGAATCATGGTCCAGTATTGGTTGATAATAATTTATTTTTGTCATCGGAACTGGCACAAGTGAAGTTGTCTCAAGGTGTGGCGTTTGTTCATAATCTGATAGCTTGGGAAATATGGCCTACGGGTAAAGTAGATGAACGTGAGACGCCTTATCTTTATCCGCATGATACTCGTATTGCCGGTTACCATGATTGCCCTTGTGGTAATGTGGGTTATTTGAACAATCTTTTTGTTCGGGAAGATTTGAAAGATTATGAAGATTCTTCGTTACCGGTGGTAATAAAAGGTAATTTGTTGGATAAACAAATTCGTTTTAATGTTGAAGAAGAAAGGGATGGGTGGTATTTGACTATGTCTCTTCCTTTGGATTGGAAATCCAAACGTACATGTCAATTAGTATCCATTGATGACCTGCCTATGGCTTTAATACCACAGCAAAAGATCATTTTGCCCATGAATGCAAAGACCTTTTCCCATGATTATTTAGGGAACAAACGTAAACGTCAAGGGAATTGCCCGGGTGCATTGGAACTAAATGGAGAAAATGATTTAAAAGTGAAAATTTTTTGTAAATAGAAAAACATGAGGGTTACTAAGTATTGGATGTATCTGTTATCCATTGTGTTTGTGATGGATTGTAGTATTGTTTATGCAAAAGGTCTGTCTTCTGGGCGTTGGGTCGTTTGGTCTTCGAATGCAGCTTCTGCATGGGAAGATGCCTTCGTGGTAGGGAATGGCGTTCAGGGAATGATGGCTGTGAATGATTCTGCAAGTGAACGTTTTATATGTACCCATGAAGAATTGTTTATTCGCGGTTGGGATCGTCGCAAAGTTGCCGTCCCTAAAACGGCGCATTTGCTTCCTCAAGTTCGTCATTTAATGGAAATGAGAAAAACGGATGAAGCAGATGAATTGTTGACAGGGGAGGCTGAACGTCAGCTGCGGGAGATGGGGGCTCTGCAACGTTGGCCATTGATACCACATCCGGCTTTTGACCTTTGTGTGGATTGGGAAGGAAAGGAGCGGAATGCTTTTCGACGACAGCTTGATCTGGAAATTGGAGAAGGGAAGAGCCGCTGGCAATATACGGGTGGTTTCTTGGAAGAATCCTATTTCTCTTCTCGGACTCATCATGTGAATGTAGTACGTTTTAAAGGTGAGAATGGAAAACGTCTGAATCTGCTTTTGTCTTTAAAAGAAACTCCAGGGCGTGATGGAATGCATTTTGAACATGATTTGGCAAATGCTTTTAAAGACATTAAAAAAGAGGTCGATTTGGGTTGGTTGACCTATCATGCGGCTTATAGCCAGGATTCCGGAGGATATGATGGAGTGGCCCGGGTGATACTTCGAGGAGGGCGTATGTCGCAAAAAGGTTCTGCTTTACAAATAGAGGATGCAAAAGAGGTTTTGGTTTTGATTCGAATAGTTCCTTGGGAAAAAGAGAAATTGTCTGATATAAATTCGATAAAAAGGAATTTGTCAGAATTGCCCTCGGATTATCGATCATTGTTAGAGACTCATGCAGAAGAACAAGGGGAAATGTTTCGTAGGATGCAGTTTGATTTAGGTGGTGCAAAAGAATGGAAAAAGAGTTCTGTAGAAGAAATATTACGGTCTGTACGTGAAAACGGAATAAGTCCAGTCTTTTTGGAACAAGTTGCGGCTATGGGGCGCTATTTGTTAATTTCTTCTTGTGGGAAATACCCGCCCCCGTTACAAGGCATTTGGGGAGGAACTTGGAAACCGGCCTGGATTGGTGGATTTGTATGGGATTCAAATCTCAATTTGGCTATTTCTGCTGCTTCTATGAGTAATTTGCAGGAATGTGCTGAAACGTATGCTACTTATGTAGAACGTTTATTGCCAGGCTGGCGGCTGAATGCCCAAAACTATTTGGGGTGTAGAGGGTTTATTGTTGCCCATTACAATGATCCGCTTAACGGATATTTGACTCATTTTGGGCATGGTTTCCCTTGGATGTTTTGGTCTGGAGGGGCTGGATGGAATATACGACCTTTGTATGAATATGCAATGTTGATGGGTGATGAAACCTTCTTGAAAGAACGGGTTTTTCCATTATACAAAGAAATGGCTAATTTCTATGAGGATTATTTACGTATGGAGGCAGATGGTATGTTTCATATAAGTCCAAGTATTTCTCCAGAGAATACTCCAGTTGGTAGTAATACTTGGTTGAGTAAAGATGCAACGATGGATGTGGCGATAGCAAAAGAAGTCTTTTACCTGCTGGGTGAAATGGGGGAAGTTTGTGGGGCTACGCCTATGGAAATGAAGAAATGGCAAAGATATTTGGAGAAATTACCTGATTATCGTGTTAATTCGGATGGGGCCTTAGCAGAATGGATAGATGATAATTATTCTGATATTTATAATCATCGCCATAATTCACACTTATATCCCGTATTCCCAGGTTTTGAGCTTGTAGGTGAAAATGCTGATGTGGAATTACAGAAAGCAGCTGGTATTGCGCTGGATAAACGTTTTGCTTTTGATACAACTTCGGCCCACGGACTGATTCATTTGGCCCTTCAGGCTGTTCGCTTGAGACGTTTGGATATTGTACTGGCAAATATTGACCGTTTCAGTAGGCGTGGATATTTATATGGTAGTCTGGTGACGTCTCATGAACCGAATCATCAAATATATAATTTGGATGCTATTTTGAGTTTTCCACGTCTGCTCATGGAAATGCTGGCCTTTACGAAGAAGGGGTATCTGGAGATAATGCCAGCTTGGCCGGCTGTTTATCCGGATGGGAGTTTGAAGGGAATGCGTATATATGGTGGGCATACATTGGACTTGACATGGAAAGAAGCAAAATTGGAATCTTTGAAAATTTATGCGGTAGCCGATGAGAAATTGGTGATGAAATGTGATGGAAAACAGTATCAGGTGCAGTTGGTAAAGGGTACCTGTTATCAATGGAAAAGAAATGGCTTGAACAATTGATCATCTTACTAAATATATTTATGGGTCGAAATCGTTTTATATTGTTTGTTTGGTGTGTCTGGCTTTCATTGGCTTTGTCGGCACAAATGTCGGTTTCTATGAATGAGAACTGGCAATTCCAACGTTTGAGTGAGAAGCAACATGGTGTTGAAATTAAGAATCAAGGCTCCGATTGGAGTTCGCAATTCAATATTCAACATATAGAGGGGCGGAATGGAAATCTTGCAATAAATCCAGATACTTTGCGTATGGAATTTGACAAATTGTCGAATGGGCAGTGGGAAAACGTGCGTTTGCCTCACACATCTTTTGTGGAACCCCTTGTTGTGCTGAACCCTTGGCAGGGGATATGTTATTATCGCAAGAAATTTGATATATCTTCTGAGTGGGTTGACAAGGAATTGTGGTTGGAGTTTGAGGGTGCAATGCATTTGGCCGATGTATGGGTGAACGGACGGTATGTAGTACAACATGCAGGCGGGTATACTCCGTTTGTGTTGAACCTTACGGGGATGTTGCGTCTGACTGATAATGAGATTTTGGTCAGATTGGATAATAGAAATAACTCTTTAATTCCTCCTGGAAAGCCTCAAAATACGCTTGACTTTTGCTATTATGGGGGATTGTATCGCGATGTGAATCTGATAGTTAATGAACCGATACATATTAGTCACTGCATGATGGCTGATGAAGTGGCTGGTGGAGGCATTTTTGTGAGTTATCCGGAAGTGTCAGATCAAAAAGCTGAAATAGAGGTTAAGGCACATGTTGTCAATAACTCCAACCTGTTTAAGCAGCTTACGGTTCGGCATACGTTATATGAATGGAGTAAAAAGAAAGGATGTCGTAAGAAAGTTGTTTCAGTTGAGGCGTTGTTGAACTTGCAGGCTGGTGTTTCACAGCATCAGATACAACATCTTATGGTTGATAAACCTAAATTATGGTTTCCTGACTCGCCCTCATTATATG
Organism: Caecibacteroides pullorum; assembly: GCF_019239235.1. Classification (GTDB taxonomy): domain Bacteria; phylum Bacteroidota; class Bacteroidia; order Bacteroidales; family Bacteroidaceae; genus Bacteroides; species Bacteroides pullorum. The sequence continues at coordinate 112,392 of NZ_JAAZTS010000006.1, forward strand.
TATTGCGAACTGAAGTAATGGATGGAAAGAAGGTGATGGATTGTGAAGATACGCGTATTGGAATTCGGCGTATAGAGATGTCTCGTGAGGAGGGATTTGTGATTAATGGTAAACCATTGAAATTAGAAGGAACTAATCGGCATATGGAATATCCTTATGTAGGAAATGCTTTGTCTGACCAGGCTCAGTATAGAGATATGTATCAGATACGAATGAACGGTTTTAACATTGTGCGGTTGGGACATTATCCTCAGGATCCTTCTGTACTTGATGCTTGTGATGAGTTAGGCTTACTTGTTATTGAACCTATTCCCGGTTGGCAGTTTTATAATAAGAATCAGACTTTTATCGACCATACGTATCAGGACATTCGTGATTTGATACGTCGCGATCGCAATCATCCCTCTGTTGTTATGTGGGAAACGACATTGAATGAGTCTTGGCCCCCCAAGGAATGGAAAGATGGGGCAGTACGTATTGCTCATGAAGAATATCCCGGTAATCAGTGCTTTACATCAGGAGATAGTTATGGTTATGATGGGTTTGATGTATGTTATAACGATTGGGAGGAAGGATTTAATCGTCCCAACAAAACAAAGAAACCTGGATTTATACGTGAATATTATGATTATGAGTTTGGAGGACATTACAGTACTACTCGAATAAGCAGAAAGGATGGAGATCGTGCTTTGGTACAGAATGCATGGAATGCTCAATGGAGTCATAATCGTTATCGTGCATATTATCCTTGGACAATTGGAGGTGCTATATGGAGTATGTATGACTATAATCGAGGATGTTGTGATAATATATGTTATAGTGGTTTGGCTGATTTGTTCCGATTGCCGAAGTTTAGTTTGTCCTATTTCCGCTCACAAATACCTGCCGGAAGTTTTACTCCTGATGGTCCTATGCCTTATGAGGTGTTTATTAATAGTCATTGGCTGAAGGACTCTTCGGATACGGTGGTGGTATATGGAAATGTGGATGAGGTGGAATTGTTATTGAACGGTCAGTCTGTTGCGCGTCAATATCCGGATAATAGGCCTTCGACCAAAGAATATGTATCTCGTCCAGACGGTGGTAATGCCGAGAATATCAATTGCCCTCCCTTTACTTTTATGAATGTAAAATGGGAAAAGGGTGAATTGAAGGCTGTAGGTTACAAAAAAGGTAAGGCTGTTGCTGAACATGTAGTACATACTCCTGATGAGGCATGTAATCTGAAGATTGATTATTTTGAGAGTGGAAAGCCTGCCTCAAACCATGATTTGCTCATAGTATACGTAAGGTTGGAGGATGAAAACGGAACCGTTTGTTTTGGTGAGAATACGCGCGAAGTCAGTCTTGAGGTTTTGGATGGTGGCTGGATATCAGGTCCGTCACGTATTAAGGCTGAAGCAGGTGTTGCCTCTTTCTTGGTAGAGACTGATATGTGTAGATCATTGGTTTTAAGAGCGTTTTCTGAGGGATTAAGTGCAGACCATAAAATACGGTTGGAGAAATATTAATATTAGTGATCATATTATGAAATTTATTCTGAATCATTTTATGAATGAGATTTTGAAGAAACCTCTACTTCTGTTTTGTTGCTGTTTTTTGTTGACAGGATATATTAGGGCCAATCAAGATGTTTCTAAAGTATATGTGGTATTTAAAACCCATCTTGACGTAGGTTTTACAGATTTAAGTTCGGTAGTGGAACGTAATTATATTGAAGAGTTTATTCCAAAGGCTTTGGAGGTGGCTGAACAGTTGAAGAAGGATGGTAAAGGCGAACGATACATTTGGACTACAGGTTCCTGGTTGATATGGCGCTATCTGCAAACTGCGACGCCCGAGGCTGTAGAACGATTGAGAAAAGCTATTGCTGATGGTGATATAGTGTGGAATGGCGTACCTTACACAATGGAATCAGAAACGATGAATTTAGACTTATTCGGTACTTGCTTGTCTTTGACAAAAAGGCTGGATAAAATGTTTGGTAAGCATACTATAGCAGCTAAAATGACTGACGTGCCAGGGCATACGAGGAGTATTATTGCTCCTTTATGTCGTGCGGGAATCCGTTTTCTTCATATTGGGGTCAATTTCGCTTGTCCGGTACCTGACGTACCACCTTTTTGTCGTTGGCGAGATATAGAAGGCAATGAAGTAATCTTAGTATATCAGCAAGAATATGGTTCGGAGAGTATATTGCCAGATGGAAAGACTGCTATTGCTGTGAATTTTACGGGAGATAATCACGGTCCGCATAGTTATGAAGCGATCAAGTCCATTTATGCAAATCTACGAAGGCGTTATCCCAATGCTCAGTTGATACCGGCTTCATTTAATGAAATAGCTAAAGATTTACTCAACATGAAAGAGCGTCTGCCAGTCATAACCTCAGAAATAGGTGATACATGGATTTATGGATACGGTAGTTCGCCTGTGCGTATGGCTAAGTTTCGCGCTTTATCCAGGCTTTATTCTCAGTGGTTGAGAGATGGAAAGTTGGATCCAGAGAGTGATGAAGCTCTTAATTTTGCAGTAGAATTAGGCCTGATTGGGGAACATACACAAGGTATGGATATCAAGACTCATTTGCGGAATTGGGATAAATATGATATGGATAAATTTATACCTGCGAGGAAAGAACTGGCGTTTCAGCGAGTAGAACAATCTTGGAAAGAAATAGATGATTATATCGGGTTGGCCATTGCTTATTTGCCTGAGCATTTGCGGAACGAGGCTTGGGAGAAAATTGAAGAAACGGAAAAGATTTCTATTCCATCATTTACTATAAATGCGTCAAAGGGAGATTACGCCCCTTGGCAATGTGAATTGTTGGATGGTAATTTGAGAGTTGGAGGGTTGTGTTATCAAATGTTTGATAGTAATGATTATAAAAGATTCTTAAAGAATTATTTGCGTAATAATCCACAATGGGCTTTGGAGGATTTGAGTAAGATTGGCTTGGAAGATTCAAGAGCCGTTAGTGTTTCTTTGCCTGCTTTGACGATTAAAAGGGAAGAGCGAAATGAAAAGAAAGGTAAACGATTTGTTTATGAATTGTCTTTCCCATATCGTAATGGGGTGGACGGCCGTTGCTATCCGGAAAAGATGTATGTCAATACTTTATCTTATAAAAATGGGAAAAGGGCCGAACTGGAAGTCACGTTTGTCAATAAACCGGCTGTTCGTCTACCTGAAGCCTATTGGCTTTCTTTTAATGCGACCGATATTGTTTCATTGGTCGCTGAAAAAGTAGGCCGACCGGTTGATCTCTTGGATGTAGTGAAAAAGGGGAACCGACAGATGCATGGTATTGATCGTTTTGTAGATATTGTCACTTCCCAGGGAACTATTCGTATTTGGAGTAAAGATGCTTTTTTGGTGAATATAGGTGAACCTTGTGGACTGAATTATAGCCTGCAATATCCTGATAAAAGAGGAGGAATTCATTTTAATTTGGGTAATAACTTGTGGAACACAAATTTTAGTATGTGGTGGGAAGGTTCGATAACTTATCGATTTGTCATTGAATTATTAACGATAAAATAAAATATATTTAAATGAAACGTTTATTTATTGTGTGGTTATTGTTGGGGAGTTTATTGAATTCTTATATCCTTTTTACGCAGGATGTTAAAGCGTCCGAATCTCTTTCAGGAAATCCTCCTCAAAAGAAATTTCTTAATCCGAATCGAATCCGTTACGATGGTTCGTGTATGACAATTGACGGTAAAGATGTGTTTATCTATAGCGCAGCTTTTCATTATTTCCGTTGTCCGGAAGAGTTGTGGCGTGACCGTTTTCGTGACATTAAGGCGGCCGGTTTTAATACGGTCGAGACGTATGTACCTTGGAACTGGCATGAACGTATTATGCCGGCAAGTCCTGAAGACAATACCCATTTTGATTTTGCTGATCTCAAGCGTTGGTTGAAGATGGCTCAAGAGGAGTTTGGCTTGTATACCATTGTCCGCCCTGGACCATTTATTTGTGCTGAATATTCGGGCGGTGGCTATCCTCGTTGGCTGGCAAGATTTCGTCCGTCAAGTTACAAGGAGTTTTGGTTGAGAAGTGCAGATGAACAACACATCAGTTGGTGCAAACACTGGTTTGGTGCTGTATGCAAAGCGTTGGCAGATGAGCAGTTAACCCGTAAATCCGTGGGAGAGAAAGGAATTATCCTTATTCAGATTGAAAATGAGTATAACCATCACGGATGTTATGGTAAAGAAAAGCTTTTGAAAGCATTGTATAAATCTGTTCGTGACAGCGGATGGGATGTTCCTATATTTACGTGTTTGACCAATGAATGTCGCAGTAGTAAGGATGAGGAATTGTCACAGGTTTTTGATAGTGATAATTACTATGTGGGACTTTCATCTGCTCCAGATTGTGCCTACCGTATGGCAGAGCTTAAAAAAGCGCAGCCTGATGCTCCAGGATTTGTGACTGAACTTCAAGGGGGATGGTTTTCACTGGTGACAGGAGGTTTAAGTGAGGACCATTATTCGGATGCACGCCATTTCAAAGCTGTGGGGTTGATGTCTTTGTTGGGAGGTGCTACAGGGATAAATTATTATATGTTCTTTGGTGGTACTCATTTTGCAGGTTGGGGCGCAAGAGGTATGACAACTAGTTATGATTATAATGCGGCAATCAGGGAAAATGGTGCACGTGGTCCAAAGTATTTCGAGGCTCAGGCTATCGGTGAATTTATCCATAGGTTTGAAACCTCTTTGGTTCGTTCCGAAGGCGGTCCTTGTATGCTTGAAGAAGCTCCGGAATCCTTATTTGGTGGTATTCGTGTTGGAATTGACGGTACACGTTTTGTGTTTCTACATAATACCGATCCTCAAAAGCCAATTAAGGGGACAGTACGTCTTTTGCCGGGAAAAATAAAACGTCCCTCGAAACCGATGTACAATATTAATCAGCATGGAGAAAAAGTCCTGATAGATGTGCATGATGATGGAGAGAATGGAACTTTAGCTCTTGAACCTGTCGAAGTGACTTATGAACTGAAAGCGTTGGATACAAAGGTACTGGTTATTCCTTCTGGCAAACGACCGAATCAGGGTGAGTGGTGGCCTCATAAAGTAGTTCAACCCAAACGTCCTTCAAAAGTACCCGCTTCCATTCGTATTGCATCCGTAAAGAAAAAAGAAGATCGTGTCGGAAATGCAGATTGGATACATTTACATCGTTTGGCATCTTTATCGGATTTGGGCGTGAACGATTTTCGTTATAGCTTGTATCGTGCTAATGTAACGTTGGATGCCAATCAGGTTGCAAAGGAGCGTTTCTTGTTATTTAATATGTATACCAGAGATATTGTGTCGGTGCAGGTTAATGGAAAGAATGTCAAACGCCTTTTCCCTGATCATGCAGATGCACAATCTTGGACTACTCGTGATTGTTTCCAGCAGATTCGTCCAAATGAATATGACAATCGTTTTGATGTCTCTGGTACCCTCCGTGTAGGTGAAAATGAGATTGTTGTGGTATATGAAAATTTGGGGCATGCTCATGGTTATTTTCCAATGGAAGAACTGGCCGGTATACGGGAAGCAGGGTTGTCTATTACTGAAACTGCTTTGACACATCCTTTGGAATGGGATTATTCTGCTGATGTTGCAGGTATAAGTGAAGGATGGAATCTTCCGGACTTTGAACCAAAAGATTGGGAAGCCGTAAACTTGGATGTACAATGTAAAATCCCTCGAAAAGGTAATGGTGTTCAGCCTAAATCTGTTGCAGACGGATTGTTTACCTGGTATCGTATAGAGTTCGAACTTCCTGAACAGAAAAAAGGAATTTGGATTCCTTGGTTGGCTCGTATTAATGCGTCTGGTAACGGCTATATGTGGCTTAATGGACACAATATAGGTCGTCATTGGGAAGCAGGACCACAACGTGAATATTTTTTGCCTGAGTGCTGGTTGAACTTTGGAGGGAAGAAGAATGTATTGGTGCTAGGGCTGAGGCAGACAGTCAATGGCGCTTTACTGAATGCGCTTGAAATTCTTCCATATCCGGAAATGGCGGAAATCAGGTAATGGTTTCATGAGATATCTGTAGGAAAGCATCGCTTTAACTCGTTTAAAACGATGCTTTTCTTATTTTAAACTACAGCAACATCTCCCTCAACCTCCGCAACGTCTTCGATACCGAATTCATGGAGGCTTGAGGGGTGATATCCAAGAGCTCGGCGATTTCCTTGTGTGAAAGGTCTTTGATGTAGAAAAGGTAGAGTATTTGCTTTTGTTGAGGGGGAAGGCTGTTGATGGCTTTCCGAAGGGCCTGATATTGACGGGTCTCTTCGTCGTCACGGGCAAAAAAGTGGCGGAAGGCGTCTTCGTCCTCGGAAAGTGAGAACTCTATCTCGTCAATAGACAGATTGTCGTGGCGTGAGGCGTAGTAATCGTAGGCCATATTGCGCATGGCACGGAGAAGATAGATTTTCAAGTCGTCAATGCCGTGCAAGTCGCCTCGTTTACAGAGGCGGATGAAGATGTCTTGAATAAAGTTTTCGATCAGGCCGGTATCATTGACAAATTTCAGGCCATAGTTGTAAAGCAGGTTATAATGTCTCTTGTATGAAAGCTCCAATACTTCCAGAAAGTCGTTCTTCGTGGCAGATATGTTTCTTCCCTTTTGCTTCATGTTTTTTCCGTATCAGAACCCTGCATCTCGTAAAATTGTCGGCTAAGATAGTAAAAAGAACGGATAAATCATAGAAAAAGTGAAAAAGAGTTTGGCTTATAGTGGGTATAGAGGGACTCGTAAGGAAAAAAAACGTATTTTTGTTTCCTGTAATTTGTAATATAATCAATCGCTTTTATGAAGAAAAACTTATTATCTGTCATTCTCTTGTTAGGAACGTTGGGCGGTTTTGCCCAGACGACAAGTCTGAATGGTTTCGCTTATGGACAGGCTGAGGCACCGACAGGCAAGGAGTGGGAGTCTCCCGAGGAGCTGGCACTGAACAAGGAGCAGCCGCGGGCGTGGTTCTTTACGTTTGCCGACGTGGAAAGTGCACGACGTGTCCTGCCTGAACACAGTAGTTATTATCAGTCGTTGAACGGCGACTGGAAGTTTCATTGGGTGGGCAATCCCGAAGAGCGTCCGACGGACTTCTACAAGCCGGAGTTCGACGTGTCGGGCTGGGACGACGTCACCGTGCCGATGCAGTGGAACGTGGTCGGCATCCGGAAGGACGGCAGCCTGAAGTATGGTACCCCGATTTATTGTAACCAGCCGGTTATCTTCCAGCACAAGGTGGCCGTAGGCGACTGGAAGGGAGGGGTGATGCGTACGCCGCCTCAGGACTGGGTGACCTACAAGCACCGCAACGAAGTAGGTTCCTACCGCCGTTCGTTCACCATCCCTGCCGGTTGGGAAGGACGCGAGGTGTACATCAACTTCGACGGCGTTTCGTCTTTCTTCTACCTTTGGATCAACGGGCATTACGTGGGGTTCTCGAAGAACTCGCGCAATACGGCTTCATTCGACATCACGCCTTATCTGAACGAGAAGGGCGACAACATGGTGGCCGTCGAGGTCTATCGCAATTCGGACGGTTCCTTCCTCGAGGCGCAGGATATGTTCCGCCTGCCGGGTATCTTCCGCACCGTTTCGCTGACATCGACGTCGCAGGTGCAGGTGCGTGACCTTCGCGTCTTCCCCAACTTGGATGCTAATTATGAGGACGGTACCCTCCGCATCGAGGCTGACCTTCGCAATCTGGGTAAGAAGAAGGCCAAGGGATATACGCTGACCTATTCGCTCTATGCCAACAAGCTTTATTCAGACGAGAATGAGCCGGTGGAGGGCATGGATGGCACTTATTCGCTGGCCGAGATGAAGCCGGGTGACGAGATTTCCTCGCAGACCGTGATGGCCGTTCACGCTCCCCGCAAGTGGTCGGCCGAGGCTCCCTACCGTTATGTTTTGGTGGGTCAGCTGAAGGACAAGAAAGGCCGTGTCGTGGAGACGTTCTCCACCGCCTTGGGCTTCTGCAAGGTCGAAATCAAGGATACGCCTGCCAACGAAGACGAGTTCGGACTGGCCGGACGCTACTACTACGTGAACGGCAAGACGGTGAAGTTGAAAGGTGTGAACCGTCAGGAAATCAATCCGGCTACAGGCAACGCCATCACGGTGAAGCAGATGGAAGAGGAAATCATGCTGATGAAGCGTGGCAACATCAACCATGTGCGCAACTCGCATTACTCCAACGATCCGCACTGGTACTACCTCTGCGACAAGTATGGCATCTATCTGGAGGATGAGGCTAACATCGAAAGCCACCAGTATTATTACGGTGATGCCTCTCTGTCGCATGTGCCCGAATTTGAGGCGGCCCACGTGGCACGCGTCATGGAGCTGGCACATGCACACGTCAACCATCCGTCGGTAGTCATCTGGTCGCTGGGCAACGAGGCCGGGCCGGGCAAGAACTTTGTGACGGCCTACAATGCCCTCCATCAGTTCGATCCCTCGCGCCCCGTGCAGTACGAACGCAACAACGACATCGTGGACATGGGTTCCAACCAGTATCCGTCCATCGCGTGGATGCGTGGTGCCGTGACAGGCAAGTACGACATCAAGTACCCCTTCCACGTATCGGAATACGCTCACTCGATGGGTAATGCCGTGGGTAACCTCATCGACTACTGGGAAGCTATCGAGTCGACCAACTTTTTCTGCGGAGCCGCCATCTGGGACTGGGTGGACCAGGCACTCTACAACTACGACCCGAAGACGGGCGACCGCTACCTGGCCTACGGAGGCGACTTCGGCGACAAGCCCAACAGCGGTATGTTCTGCATGAACGGTATCCTCTTCCCTGGGCATCAGCCCAAACCTCAGTACTACGAAGTGAAGAAGGTTTATCAGAACGTGGGCGTCAAGGCGGTGGATATGACGAAGGGACAGATTGAAGTCTTCAACAAGCGTTACTTCGAGCCGCTGACCGATGTCTATATGGTATGGTCGTTGTGGAAGGATGGGAAGAAGATAGAGGAAAGCACTGCCTTCAAGGGTCCGCGCAACATCCTCGGCCCGCGCGAGAAAGTGGCCTACACCCTGCCTTACGACTACAGCAAGCTGGCTCCCGAAAGCGAATACTTCGTGAAAGTACAGTTTCTGCTGGCTCAGGATATGCCTTGGGCCAAGAAGGGTTTCGTGCAGATGGAAGAACAGCTGCCCGTGAAGGCCGCCGGCGAGAAGCCTGCTCTGGCCTCTGTGACGGCCTCGATGGAACGTCCGTTGGTAGAGGAAGCCGAAGACTTCACCACCGTATCGGGCAACGGCTTTACGCTGAAGTTCGACAACCGCGAAGGTACAATCTATAGTATGGAATACAATGGTCGCAAGGTCATCCTTGACGGCAAGGGACCGAAGCTTGATGCCCTTCGCGCCCCGGTGGACAACGACAACTGGGCCCGCGACCGCTGGTTCGAGAAAGGCTTGCACAACCTGAAGCACAAAGTCCTGAACTATGCGTGGGTCAACGCCAAGCGAAAAGGAGACAATACGGTTCAGCTGATGTACACCGTCGAGTCGCAGGCACCGAACGCTGCTGTACTCGAGGGAGGTAACTCCGGTCGTAACTCCATAAAGGAACTGACTGACCGTCCCTTCGGTCCGAACGACTTCAAGTTCGTTACCAACCAGATATGGACTGTCTATCCCGACGGTTCGGTAGAGCTCCAGTCGAGCATCACGTCGAATGATCCCTCGCTGGTGTTGGCCCGTTTGGGTTATGTGATGGAACTCCCTGCCGAACTCCAGCAATACACGTGGTACGGCCGTGGTCCGTGGAACAACTATAACGACCGTCTGACAGGTTCGTTCATCGAGCAGCATCAGAGTCTGGTGAAAGACCTTTTCGTAAACTTCCCCAAACCGCAAAGCATGGGCAACCGTGAGGACGTCCGCTGGTGTGCCCTGGCTGATGCCAAGGGCGATGGTGTGGAGTTTGTGGCTGGTACCCGCATGTCGGCTTCCGCTCTGCCCTGGTCGGCTTTGGAAATGACGCTGGCCCCGCACCCATACCAATTGTCTAAATCTACGGGTACTCACCTGCATATCGACTTGGGTGTGACCGGCTTGGGTGGTAATAGCTGTGGACAGGGCGGCCCGTTGGAACCCGACCGCATGAAAGCCGGCGACCACAACATGAGTTTCATTATTCGCCCTGTGCGTCAGGCTGATTTTACTAAGACAGCTTGTGTTTCGACATCCGGTGAAATGCCATTGTCTATCTCGCGTAGTCGTAATGGAGAAGTGACTATCAGCACTCAAAAGAAGAATGCAGAGATTCTTTATACCCTGAACGGCAAGAAGAAGGAATATCTCTATATTGAACCCTTTAACCTGCGCGAAGGTGGTGTAGTAACAGCTCGTTATAAAGATAATAAAGCTGTATCCGTAACGATGAAGTTTGAAAAACAGGAAAGTGTTCCGATGACTGTAGTGTATGCATCGAGTGAAGAGACTGGCGAAGGAGCTGCTGCTCACCTGGTAGATGGTAATCCGAGTACGACGTGGCATACGATGTATTCCGTGACCGTGGCCAAGTATCCCCACTGGGTGGACTTCGATGCAGGTGAAGTGAAGACTATCAAGGGCTTTGTTTATCTGCCTCGTCAGGATGGTGGAAGCAACGGTAATATTAAGGACTATAGCTTGCATACAAGTATGGATGGCAAGGCATGGACTGAAGTTACGAAGGGGACCTTTGGTAAAGGTAAACTGGAACAGCGTGTGATGCTGGACAAACCTGTACGTGCCCGTTATATCCGTTTTACGGGCTTGAGCTCGCAGAATGGAGCCGACTTTGCCGGTGGTGCCGAGTTCACGGTGATTGCCGATTGAGTCTGTTCCTGAAATAAGGGAAAGGCTGCATCAGAATGAATTGTCATCCTGATGCAGCCTTTTCTTTTTTGATAGAGCGAGGTGTCATGCTTTCTTTTGGCAGGCAAGATACACGGATGTCCTCGTTTCCTTCGTAGGGAACGCCCGTTTCCAGCGCACGGAAACGCTCGTTTCCAAGCATGGTAACTCCCGTTTCCTCATAGGGGAACTGTTGTTTCCTAATAGAGGGAACGCTCGTTTCCTTATAGGGGAAACGGATGAAAGTTCCTGTTTTCGTTTGTTACGATGCTTTTAGGCCAGAACCCAGAACGATTTCAGCAAGAGGATGGTCTGGCATACGCCCAAGGTCATACCGTCTCTCCCCATCAGGGAACGAAGCTTGAGCAGGGCGCGGTTGGTCAGATTCATGGACGACTGTTCGTTGATCTCCATGATGGCCGCTATTTCTTTGTGCGAAAGCTCCTTGACGTAGCGCAGGTAGAGGGCTGTCTTCTGGTGTGGAGGCAGCTGCGCGATGGCTTTCAGCAAGTATTGGGCCAGTGCAAAGTCCCGGTCGTTTTGCGGAAACATCTGTTCGAAGAGGTCTTCGTCGGTCGGTATCTCAAACGAAGAGGTATCCAGCGAATCCCTCTCCCGCTCCAGCCCGACAAGCTTGTTGAACAGACTGTTCTTCAATGCTCTCAGCAGATAGGCCCGTACGGTGATGCCTTCGATGCTGATGCGGGTATTGTGATAGAGGTAGACAAAGAGGTCGTGGATGCAGTCTTTGATCAGTTCGCGGTCGGAAGTACATTTCAAGCCATAATTCAACAGCAGGACGTAATACCGTTGGTAGATTACCTCCAGCGCCTTGCGGTCTCCTTGGATCAGAAGATGCCACAGGGTGGTGTCGTCTGTCTGTTCGATGCTTGTTATGTCTTTCATTTTTGGGATTCCTTTTGCAAATAAAGCTATTTTTTATGTTTTGTCCAAGGTTGGAGTGAAATATTGCGGGTGTTTGGAGATGCTTGCGGCCTTTTTTTTATTCTTCTGAAAAAAAAGTTTCCGATAAGTGAGTAGGTTTTTCGTGCGAAGCTCTTTTAAATACAAAGGGCTGATTTATGAGATATGAGATATAAGATAAGTGACATAAAGCGCGTGCTGTCCCGGCTGGTAACTTACTTCCGGGTTCAGGAAGATGCCTCCTCGCAACAGGAGATGAATGAGTTGTGGCGTCGGATTGACCGCAGCATCGATGCCCGCCGCAGCAAACGTCGGATAATGGTGTGGAGCAGTGTGTCGGCGGCAGCGTTGCTGGCAGGTTGCATTTGGTTGGGAGCGGGACATTACCGGAAGCAGCAACCCGATTTGTCGGTTGTCGCGGCCTGTTTGATGGAAAAGGTGATGGAAGCAGACGAAATCCAGCTGATAGTCGCTCCTGGGCAGATGCTTCGGGTGAAAGACGGAGGTACGGTGACTTATCAACAGAATGGCGGTATCCAAGTGGATGAGAATGTGCTTTCAAGTGATGAAATACAAAATGGCCCCTATGACCAGATTATTGTACCCAAAGGGCGTTTGGGAAGGCTGATATTATCGGATGGGACAGAATTGTACATAAATTCGGGTACTAAAGTCGTTTATCCTGAACGATTTGAAAGAAAACGGCGTGAGATTTTTGTGGATGGTGAGATTTATATCGATGTGCGCCGTGACGGAACAGCACCGTTTGTCGTGAAGACAGCGCATTTCGATGTAGAAGTGTTGGGCACTGCTTTCGATGTCAGAGCTTATAGCAATGAAGATAGTTGCGATGAAATTGTTTTACTTCGAGGGGCTGTGAATGTGAAAAGCGTTTCTGGCGCTGAAGTAAAACTGATACCCGACAAGAAAGCGGTTGTATCAGCTAATGGAGTCATACATACGGAAACGGTGGATGCAGCCGACTATATTCTATGGACCAAAGGGATTTTGCCATTGAACAACGGTACTATAGGAGATATCGTAGATGACTTGAGCCGCTATTACGATGTGAAGATCACTTGTGAGGAGAATATTAGAAATATAAGAATTGCCGGCAAAATTGATTTGCAGCAGGGAGTGGAAGAAGCGCTTCGGAATCTTTCACTTACAGGAGGATTCTCTTGTATGAAGCAGTCGGATGCTTATATTTTGTATTCTCAGAATAGTGACCGATATTAAAATAACGAGAGTAATAATCCGATGTTTAACTTTAAAGTATTGCCTATGAGTATATCTTTTAAAAAAAGAAATCCATACAATATTGAGAATATGTTTGGATCCGTGAAGAACACCTAATGTTGGTAATTAAATCAGTATAGAAATATTATGAAAAAAGGAATGAAAAACGCAATCATGATGTCTCGGTTGACGAAATTTATGTTTGCAGTGGGATTTTTATTAACCACAATTTTTAGTTATGCCGGTAATTTGGCATATGCGCAAAAACAGACTTTTACATTTGATTTGAAGAACGTAACTGTTAAAACCGTACTCCAAACCATTGAGAAACGGAGTGAGTTCATCTTTATGTATCGTTCCGATTTGTTTGATGCTTCAAAGAGGGTGTCGGTGAGTGCTGACAAACAGAGTATTTCCCAGATTTTGGATCAAATATTGGCAGGTACAGCAGTGACATACGAAATTAATGATAGACAGATTTTGTTGAAAGCAGCGGATGAAAAAGAGAATTCTTTTTTACAGACTGGCAATTCTAAGAAAATCAGCGGAATTGTGACTGATGGAACAAGCCAAGAGCCCATTATCGGTGCTAATGTGTTGGTAATCGGTAGTACAAATGGTGTTATTACTGATTTGGAGGGGCGTTTTACCCTTGATGTTCCGCAAGGTGCAAAATTGAAAATTTCCTATTTGGGTTATGTGACGAAGGAACTGGTTGTTGGTGATGCAACCAATTATGTGATTCAGCTTTTTGAAGATTCCAAAGCGTTGGACGAAGTGGTAGTTGTGGGTTATGGTACACAAAAGAAAGTCAATGTCATAGGTTCGATAGCGATGGTAGATGCGGAAAAACTTGAAAACCGTGCAACATCTTCAGTCGTATCTGCATTGACGGGACAAATGCCGGGTGTTACGATTACACAGCCTGGAGGTCGTCCTGGTGTTAATACTGGTACAATACGAGTGCGAGGGGTTGGATCTTTTGGAGCTACGCCTGATGCGTTGGTACTTATTGATGGTATTCCTGGAAATATGACAGATATTAATCCTAATGATATAGAATCTATTTCAGTTCTGAAAGATGCTTCTACAGCGGCTATATATGGTGCCCGTGCAGCAAATGGTGTTGTTTTGGTTACAACAAAAATGGGTAAAGAACAGAAGGTGCAAATCTCTTATAATGGATATGTTGGATTTAATCGTGCGACAGAATTGCCGGAATATGTTGATACATGGGATTATGCGCGTTTGTTGAATGAAGCAGAAGGAATAACTCGTTTTACAAATGAAGAAATACAGGCAATGCGTGACGGAAGTCAACCGGATCGTTGGGCTAATGAACATTTTGTAGATGATATTTTCTCGGGAAATGGATTCCAAACAGGGCATGATTTTTCAATTAATGGAGGAAATGAACGTAACCAGTATTTTGCTTCTTTTGGTTATTTAAGTCAAAATGGTATTATTCCCAAGAATAATTACTCTCGTTATACAGCCCGTGTGAATCTTACCTCTCTTTTAGCCAAGAATCTGAAGTTGAGTATCCGCTTACGTGGTGATCGTGCTAATACTAAAGAACCGGGAACTGCGGGTGCAATTGATGGTGATGGCATGATGCTTTTGATTCAACAAGGTCTTCGTTTCCCTGGATATCGTCCTTCTGTATTGAGTGATGGGACCTGGGGACCTGGCGTAAAGAATTTTGGTACGCCAAAAGCTTGGATTGAGTCGGAGTCTTTTTCAGAAAGTCCTGTTATGCGTTTGAATACGTCGGTAAGTCTGGATTATATGCCTATTGAAGGCCTGAAACTTTCTGCTACTGGTGCATATAATTTTAGTAATTCTCAAAGTAAGGCATATAAAGCAACTTTGCCGGTAAATATAGATGGAGTTATAACTACCTTGGGACCATCATCATTAAATGAAAGCAATACAAATACGGAATATAAATCGTTTCAAGCAACAGCTAATTATACAAAATCGTTTGTAGATAAGCATAATATTGATTTGTTGCTTGGCTATTCTTGGGAAGATGAAAAGACTCGGGATATTAGTGCTGGACGTCAAAATTTTCCGAATAATAGTTATCCATATTTAACCGTTGGTTCACCCGATGTTCAAACAAATTCCGGAGGTGGGAGTGATTGGGTTATTCAATCAATATTTGGACGTGCTCAATATAACTTTAGAGAGCGTTATTTGGCAGAGGTAACGATGCGTTATGATGGTTCTTCTCGATTCCCCAAGGACTCTCGTTTTGCATTCTTCCCGTCAGGAGCGTTAGGATGGCGTATTTCTGAAGAGGACTTTTTTAAAGAAAATGAGAATCTGTCTTTTATTGATAATTTGAAGTTAAAAACGTCTGTTGGTATTTTAGGAAACAATAATATTGGAAACTATGCTTACCAGTCGACTTATGTATTGGGAAATAATTATAACTATCCTTTTGGAGGAGTTATTCAGCAAGGAGCTCAATTGACAACCTATACTGATCCAAACCTTAAATGGGAAACTACTCGTACTATAGATGCGGGTTTTGAATCGGTTATGTGGGGAGGTTTGCTCAGTGCAAATATTACATATTTTCATAGATATACTTATGATATTTTGTATAAGCCGAATGCCAGTGCTTCTTCTGTATTTGGTTTGGATATGAGTGAAGTGAATACTGGCGAAGCATTGAATCATGGTTGGGAATTTGAATTTGGACATCGAAACACTATTGGTGATTTTAGTTACAGTGTGAATGCAAACTTCAGTATTATAAATAATGAGGTAAAATCTTTAGGAGTTGGAAATGTTAATCAGCCTAATGGAATGGTGGGTGATGGTTCCAGCCTTTTTGTCGGTTATCCAATGCAGATGTATTATGGATATGTAACAGATGGCGTTTTTACAGATCAGAAAGATATTGACGCCTGGTTTGCCCATACAGACCAGTCTTCTTTTGGAAGAAATCAGGCCAATACAAAGCCTGGTGATATTCGTTATGTTGATATTTCCGGTCCGGATGGTGTTCCTGATGGAAAAGTAGACGCGACGTATGATCGGGTTTATTTAGGCTCTCAAATTCCCAAATATACGTTTGGCCTGTCATTGAATGCTGCCTATAAGGGATTTGATCTTAGCCTTTTCTTGCAAGGAATAGCAGGTGTAAAAGGGTTGTTAAGTGATTATGCTGGTTGGGCTTTCTTTGCAGAGGGGAATGTTCAGAAATGGCAGATGGAAGAGGCTTTTGATCCTAGTAATCCGGATCGTTATGCAAAATACCCCAGATTGGAGAATTTAGGAAATTCATCGGGACATAATACTCAGGTATCCGATTTTTGGATACGTAATGCATCTTATTTACGAATCAAGAATGTTCAGTTGGGCTATACTTTCCCTAAAGAATGGTTGAAGAATTTGGGTATTTCCAATTTGAGGATGTATATTGCTTCTGAAAATCCGTATACTTTCCATAAGTTCCCAGATGGGTGGGATCCGGAGATAAGTACAAGTGGACAGTTTTATCCAATATTACGTAATTTTACATTCGGTTTGAATCTTAAATTTTAGAAGGGAGATTGTATTATGAAAAAAATATATAAACAGATGGGGCTTGCAGCTGCTTCCTTGCTATTATTGAACAGCTGTGATATGGACCGTTATCCATTAACAAGTTTCAGTGAGGATACTTTTTATGATGATGAGGCTAATGTAGAACTTGCATTGACAGGATTGTATCGTGGAGGCATTACATTGGGAGTTGATTATAATGTTTCCGATTGGTGGGCCTATTCTGCTACAATTTTGCTGGATGGTGTTTCGGATATTGGTTATGATCGCCGAGGTTTTACTAATGCTTTGGGACAATTAACGTCAGGAACGATTACAGAAACAAATTTATGGGTTCAGAATTTATATCAGAAGCCTTATCGGCGCATTAGTGCTTGTTGTCGTTTTTTGGATGGTTTAAATGCTATCGCTGAGAAGACAGACGAAATGGAGAGAATGGAAGCTGAAGCTCGATTTATTCGTGCTGTACAATACTTTTATCTGGCTTCTTATTATCACGATGTACCGCTTGTGACTAAAACATTGTCTTTGGACGAGGCTAATAGTGTAAAGAAGTCTTCCCGTATGGAAGTACTTCAATATGCAGCTGATGAGTTAAAAGATGTTGCAAATATTTTACCTAGACAGAAAGATCTTCCTAAAAATGAGTTGGGACGTGCTACGGCACAGGCTGCATTGGTTTATCTTGCCCGTACATATCTGATTATGGAGGATTTTGAAAATGCTGCGATTGCTTGCGGACAAATTATTGAATGGGGAGATAATCAGATTGATCCAGACTATCAAGGATTGTTCTATCAAACAGGCGAAGAAAGTAGTGAACATATTTTTGCTACTCAATTTGTCGATGATTTGGCAGGTCATGGCTTGCCACAGCATGCATACCCAATTAAAGATGGCGGTTGGTGTTTGGTAAATATATCTAATGCTTTATTTGAAGCGTATGATTTTGTGGATGGTACTCCTTTTAGTTATGAAGATCCTCGTTTTGATAAAAATAATTTTGGGGCTAACAGAGATCCTCGTTTGGATTATACACTTTATTATGATGGTGCAACCTTCAAAGGAACTGTATATAATTGTAATCCAGAGGCGACTGTTGCTGATAAAATAGGTCCGGGGCAAACAACTCAAACTGGGTATCTTCTCCGGAAATATTTAGATGAGACATGGAGTGGTGACATCAATTCTTGTGGAACAAATGTTCCATTGGCTCGTTATGCCGATGTGTTATTAATGTATTTGGAAGCAAAAGTACGCGGTGGATCAACGATTACCCAAACACTTTTAGATCAAACAATAAATGAGGTTCGTGGTCGTTCTAGCGTAAATATGCCTCCTCTTACGGAAAAAGATCCACAGAAGTTATTTGAGTTGATTCAAAAAGAACGTATGATTGAATTGGCTTTTGAGGGATGGAGATTATGGGATTTGTTCCGTTGGGGAATTGCAGAAGAAAAATTAAATGAACCTATCTATGGGTCTCCTTTCTATGTCTCAGATCAAAGTTTGATGCAAATGAAAGATGGACAACCAGATTTGTATAGTCGCTGGTATGTAAATACGCGTTCGTTTGTTAGAGGACAAGAAGTTTGGCCCATACCATTGGCAGAGAAAAATATCAATCCAAACTTACGATGAAGTAAAGTAATCGTTGTTACAAACAAAACCTGAGGATTTCGTTCGACAAATCATTCGTTTTGTCGGTTTTATACGGAATCCTCGGGCTTCTCTATAATTGTAGTTACCATGAAACATGCCATTCCTTTTTATCTTTCCCTTTTGGCTTTTCCGCTGTTATCTGATGCTTTGTATGCACAAGACAGGCAAATGCCTAATGTGATTTTTATCTTGGCCGATGATATCGGTTATACAGATTTTGGCTGTTATGGTGCGACTCGGATAAAGACTCCTGCTGTAGATCAGTTGGCGGCAGAAGGGGTACGTTTTACTTACGCGTATGCACCTGCTTCTACTTCCTCGCCGTCCCGTTATGCTTTACTTACAGGAGAATATGCTTGGCGCAAGAACGTTGGTATCTTGCCTGCAGATGCTCCATTGAGCATAGATCCGGCAAGGATGACACTACCGGGCTTTTTGAAAAAACATGGTTATCGGACAGGGCTGGTGGGTAAATGGCATTTAGGATTGGGAGAAAAGGGGACACCAGTCGATTTCAATGAGGACATTCAGGCAGGTCCATTGGCCGTAGGATTTGATTATGCCTATTATTTCCCGGCTACGAACGATCGTGTCCCTTGTGTATACATTGAAAATACTCGTGTAGTGGGGTTGGAATCCGTTGATCCGATAACGGTTTCTTATCGCAGGAAGGTGGGAGACGATCCTACCGGGCATGAACATCCCGAACTGCTGAAGCTGAAACCTCACCTTGGCCATGACGCCACGATTGTGAACGGCATCAGCCGTATTGGCTGGATGGCGGGAGGAGAGAAGGCGCGATGGAAAGACGAAGAGATGGCCTTTGTATTGTTGGAGAGAGCCAAAGCGTTTGTACAAGAGCATGCCGGCGAACCTTTCTTCCTATATTATGCGCCACACAATGCGCACGAACCGCGGGTACCATCGGAAGCTTTCCGGGGAAAGTCGGCTGCAGGAATTTATGGAGACGTGATTGAAGAGTTTGATTATTGTGTGGGGGAGTTGGTGAAAACATTGAAAGAAAATAACCTTTACGACAATACGCTTGTTGTCATTTCCAGTGATAATGGGCCGATGATTAAGGAAGGATATAAGGATGGTGCGCTGGAAAACATGAACGGACATGATCCTTACGGCGGGTTGCGCGGACAGAAGTATTCTTTGTACGAAGCCGGTACTCGTGTGCCGTTTATTTTCTCTTGGCCGGAACGGATCAGGAAACCTTTCGTTCAGAAGGAATGTTTTACTTATCTGGATATGTTGTCTACGTTTGCAGGGTTGTTGGAACTGCCCATTGCTCCAGAAGAGGCCAACGACAGTAAGGATGCTTCTGATTTGTTTCTGAAGAGAGATGCTGGCCCCTATAGGGAATATGTCATGATTCAAAACAACGGCGGACAAATCGCTATCCGCAAGGATAACTGGAAATTCATTCCTGCCACCCAGAATCGGGGAGCCGAACTCTACGATTTGGATAGGGACCCTTCCGAATTGCACGATTTGACGAATGCTTATCCTGAGAAGGTAACTCAACTGCAGAAATATGTAGAACGGGATTATAAGAAGAATGTCAACAAACAAACCAAATAATGTTATATGAAAACAAAACTTTTAGTGGGCTTGGGAGTCAGTACTTCCCTGCTCTCTGCTTGCGGCAGTAAGCAACAGGAAGAAGTAAAACAACCGAATGTGATTTTCATTGTAGCCGATGATTTGGGTTACGGAGATTTGAGTTGTTATGGTGCGAAACGTGTTCAGACACCGAATGTGGATCGATTGTCGGCTGAAGGTCTGCGCTTTACAGATGCGCATGCGGTAGCTTCTACCAGTACGCCTTCCCGCTATTCTCTTTTTACGGGACATTATAGTTGGAGGAGAAATGATACGGGTATCGCGACTGGTGATGCGGGTATGGTGATTCGTCCGGAGCAGACCACTGTGGCCGATATATTTAAGGCGGCGGGTTATACGACGGGAGCTATCGGAAAGTGGCATCTGGGATTGGGTGACAAGGCTGGTACACAGGACTGGAATGGCTTTGTTTCTCCGGGACCTCAGGATTTGGGTTTCGATTATTCTTATTTGATGGCGGCTACGGGCGACCGTGTACCTTGTGTGTGGATGGAAAACCAACGGGTGGCAAACTACGATCCTGAGGCTCCGATTCAGGTTAGCTATAAGACCCCTTTCCCCGGTGAACCTTTGGGAAAGGACCATCCGGAAATGTTGACCAAACTGAAACCGTCGCCTAACCATGGTCATGATATGGCCATCGTCAACGGTATATCACGCATCGGTTACATGAAAGGAGGTGGAAAGGCTCTTTGGGAGGATGAAAACATTGCTGATACGATTGCTGCCAAGGCTGTACAGTTCATTGAACGGCAAAAGGAGAAACCTTTCTTTTTGTATGTCGGTACGAACGACATACACGTGCCTCGCTATCCGCACGAACGTTTCCGTGACAAGAGTGGAATGGGTTATCGTGGCGATGCCATTCTTCAGTTCGACTGGACAGTCGGTATGATTGTGGAGGCATTGGAGAAGGCCGGTATTTTGGACAATACTCTGATTGTGCTGACCAGTGACAACGGTCCGGTGGTAGATGACGGATATGCCGACAAAGCTGTTGAATTGTTGGGTGACCATCGTCCATGGGGTGAGTTTCGTGGAGGCAAATACAGTAATTTTGAGGCTGGAACACGCGTACCGTTTATCGTACATTGGCCTGCTGTGGTTAAGCCAGGTATTTCGGACGCATTGTTTTCGCATATCGACATGTTTGGTTCGATGGAAAAACTGACCGGACAAGATATGGGTGAAGCGGCAGGAATGGATAGTCAGAACTATTTGGCAACCTTGACTGGTGAAGACAAGATGGGACGCGATTATGTTATTGAAGCATCCGGTTCGCTTTCCATTAGCGATGGTGAATGGAAATATATTACACCGAACAAAGGACCGGCCTATAATAAACTGACGAATACAGAACTGGGCAATTCGGAGGATGAACAGCTCTATAACTTGCATGAAGATGTGGGTGAGAAGCAGAATGTGGCGAAGAAGTATCCGGATAAAGTCAAGGAAATGAAGCAGATCTTGGAGCAGGAAAAACAGAAAGGCTTCCGGGAGGAGTGGGTGTATTGACTTGTGGTTGTAATGGATTAGATGTATGAAAATCTTAGGTAAAAAGAGTTTGTTGCTGTTTTCGGGTTTGGTAACCATGGGGCAGCAAGCTGATGCTTGGGACGGTCGGTCAGACCGTCCCAATGTATTGATTATCCTGTTGGATGACGCCGGCTACAACGACTTCGGCTTTATGGGATCTCCTGATTTACGTACTCCCAATATTGATGCGTTGGCGGCAGACGGAGTGATATTTACCGATGGACATGTAGCCGCAACGGTGAGTAGTCCTTCACGTGCTTGTCTGATGACCGGCCGTTACGGACATCGTTTCGGCTATGAATGTAATCCTGATCATAGCACGGACGGACTCCCTTTGGATGAACAGACCTTGGGAGAGATATTTAAGGAAGCAGGTTATCACACAGTTGCTATCGGTAAGTGGCATTTGGGAAGCCGCGACGAGCAACATCCCAACAGACGGGGATTTGATTTGTTTTATGGTATGAAAGCTGGGTCGCGGGGATATTTCTATGATGAAACCCAAAGCGATAAGCCTGGAGATGGGCGGAACCTGCTTCTGAATGAAGATCAGGTGAAATTTGATGGCTACCTGACGGATGTTTTTTCGTGCAAGGCCGTGGACTTCATTAAAGAAACGAAAGAGCCTTTTATGATGTATTTGGCCTATAATGCCGTACATACCCCCATGCAGGCTACGCAGGAAGATATGGCGTTGTTTGAGGGGCATCCCCGACAGAAACTGGCTGCGATGACTCATGCACTGGACAGAGGAATAGGCTGTGTAGTTCGTGCACTGAAAGAATCAGGCAAATATGACAACACGCTTATTTTCTTTCTGAGCGACAATGGTGGGGCTACTAACAATCAGTCGTCCAACCATCCGTTGAAGGGGTTTAAAGGTAACAAGTTTGAAGGTGGCCATCGTGTTCCGTTCTTTATGGTATGGAGACAGGGATCTGTTTTGCCGGGGCAATATGACGGTCTTGTTTCCTCCTTGGATATTTTTGCAACTGCAGTAGCAGCGGCTGGTATTCGGAAAACGAAGAAACCATTGGACGGTGTGTCGCTTCTTCCTTATGTTTCAGGTAAAAAGAAGGGGAATCCTCATGAGGAATTGTATTGGCGTAAAATGGATACCCGTGCCATTCGTTGTGGCGATTATAAACTGATTGTTACGCAGGGAGTGGATTCTGTTTTGTACGACGTACGGAAGGACATGCAGGAGCAAGTAGACATAAAGGAAGCAAAACCGGAAGTTTTTCATCGGTTATATATGAAACTTGCCCGATGGGAACGCGAAGAATGTGTCGCTCCGTTGTGGATAGAAGAAGGATGGGCTGAAATTACAAACGGTTACCACAGGCAGTTGATGCACAATGAGATAAAAACAGCCCGTGATTTGCAGAAAACAAAAGGAAAGAAATGAATTTATGAACAAATATCAATCATTGGTCAAGAAGACGGTTTACTTGGGATGGGGGATAGGCAGTATAGTGCTTTCTGGAGAACTTTGTGCGCAAGGTTCAGTATTTTCCTTCAAGCCCAATGTTATCTATATTTTATGTGATGACTTGGGTTATGGGGAAGTGGGCTATAACGGTCAAGAAAAAATTGAGACCCCTGAACTTGACCGTCTGGCTTCTCAAGGAATGATTTTTTCGAATCATTATTGCGGGAATGCAGTAAGTGCTCCTTCTCGGTGTGTGTTATTGACTGGCAGACATCCGGGGCATGCACTGATTCGGGCCAACAGTCCAGGGTATCCTGATGGTCAGGTTCCATTGCTAGAAGGAAGCGAAACGATTGGGAAACTGATGCAAAGAGCCGGATACAAAACAGCATGTATAGGAAAATGGGGCTTGGGAGCATTCTCGAACTCGGGTAATCCGAATAGACAAGGTTTTGATTATTTTTTCGGTTATACTGATCAGGTACATGCCCATGATTACTATCCCAGTTATTTGTGGAAGAACGGTGAGAAGGTGCAGTTGAACAGACAGGGTATTTGTAAGGATTACAGTCATGATTTGTTTACGGAAGAAGCTTTTCGCTTTATTAAGGAGAATCAAGAACGACCGTTCTTTCTGTACCTGGCTTATACGATTCCTCACGTGAAATATCAGGTACCGGACTTGGCGCAATATAAAGATCGGGACTGGCCGGAGAACATGAAAATTCATGCGGCCATGACTTCACGTTTGGATAAGGATGTGGGACGTTTGGTCTCTTTGTTGGAGGAGTTGAAGCTGGATGAAAATACATTGATTATTTTTAGCAGTGATAATGGGGCACATGGGCAGTTCGGTTCTTTTGAGTTCTTCCGGACATCTGGTGAGCTGCGTGACAAAAAACGGAGTTTGTATGAAGGAGGAGTGCGTTCACCGACTTTTGCCTATTGGCCGGGAACTGTACCTTCTGGTACTGCTACTGATCATATCTCGGCTTTTTGGGACGTGCTGCCTACCTTGTCGGAACTGACAGGCGAACCTGTTCGGGGTGAAACGGATGGTATCTCTTTCCTGCCGACCTTGTTGGGGCAATTTGACAGGCAACATCAGCATGATTATCTGTACTGGGAATTATATGAAGGGCGTCCACAATGTGCTGTGAGATATAAACAATGGAAAGGAGTTGTTAGAGATATGCGCAAGGGGTTGAGCGTGGAGCTTTATGATGTGGAAAATGATGAACGTGAAACTCGGAATGTGGCTGCTGATTATCCCGCAGTCGTAGACTCTATCAAAGGCATGATGATGCGTTCGCACGAGCCGAATCCTTATTGGGATAAAGATAACAAACCGCTGTTTGATTTGGAAAAGGCATGTCGGGCTAATGGAGTGGAAGTGCGGATGAAAGATACGAATACGAATCTAAAAAATAGATGAGAAGGATTTGGAAATGAAAAGAAGGATTGTGTCTGATGTCATGTTTCTCTCGGTCTTGGGGGGTATAAATCCTGTTGTAGCTCAAGAAATAAAGTCTGTACGTCCCAACTTTGTCTGGTTTATGACGGAAGATGTTTCCAGCTATTTTCTGGATATCTATAATGAGGGACGGTTCGGTGCTGTTACTCCCCACGTGAAAGAGTTGGCGCGTGGAGGTCTTGTGTTCAATAACGCATACAGCAACGCGCCTGTCAGCTCGGCAGCACGTTCTACGTTGATTACGGGGTGTTATGCTCCTCGTATAGGTGTTCATTTGCACCGGAAGATGGAAGAGGTTCCTATGCCGGAAGGGTTGCATATGTTCCCGTATTACTTGCGAGCTGCCGGATATCATACGTCCAATGCTGCAAAAACAGATTATAACTGCTTTTTGGATAAAGAAGCGTGGAATATTGTATCCGGTAAGATTGGGGCTTGGCGGATGAGGCCGGATAAGGACATGCCGTTTTTTCATGTACGTACTTGTGCGGTGACTCATGAAAGCAGTTTGCATTTCTCGGAGGAAAAGATGCATGAATCACACTTTGCTACATGGCTGGACTCGATTTATATCCATCCCAACCATCCTGATACGGAATTGTTCCGCTATACTTATGCCTCTTTTTATAATCGGATCAGTGAGTCGGATGCGGAATTGGGACGGCTCATAGCCATGCTGGAAGAGGATGGGGAGCTTGACAATACTTTTATTTTTTATTTTGGAGATAATGGTGGCGCACTACCTGGTTCCAAGGGGTATACAACCGAAACGGGATTGCGTGTACCTTTAGTCGTGTATATCCCTGAACGGTGGCGAGACAAGCTTCCTCTGCAGGTGGGTACGAGAGTGGATGGTATGGTCAGCTTTGTAGACTTCGGTCCGACATTGTTACGTCTGGCGGGTATTGATGTGCCCGAGGGGATGGATGGAATTCCTTTCCTGGGAGACGATATTTCATTGGATAACCTTAATGGACGGAATGAAGTATTTGGCTACGGTGACAGATTTGACGAACTGTATGCGTTTAATCGTACAATCCGTAAAGGACGTTTCAAATATTCCCGGAACTTTCAGCCTTATCATCCCAAATCCCTTTATGCAGCTTACCGGTACAAGCAGGCTGCCTTTAGAGAGTGGAAGCGTTTGTATGTAAACGGTGAGTTGAATACAGTGCAAAGTCGTTTTTTCCTTCCTCAAGGAGCGGAAGAATTGTATGACCTGTCTAAAGATCCATATGAGACGAATAATTTGGCGAGACAGCCGATGTATAAAGAAATACTGCTGGAAATGAGAAAGGTACTGCGGGAGCTTATGGTTGAAAAGTCCGATTTGGGTGTGTTCCCGGAATGTGTGTGGCTGGAGGAGGGGAAGAACAATCCCTCGTTGTATGGATCACGCCATCGGTCGTCTATCCGTCGTTATCTGGATATTGCGGATTTGGAGCTATGTGATAGCGAGAATACGACTGTACGTAAAAAAGTACGGCGTGCATTGGAGTCAGAAGACCCGATAGAACGCTATTGGGGGGCTACAGTTTGTGCTTCCTGGGGAGATCGAGCTGTTTTTGCTTCACTCCAATTGTCTCGTCTGATTCAGGATGAAGTGGCATATGTTGCAAGCAGGGCTGTCGTTGCAATGAGCCGATTACAAGGAAAGGTTTTGAACGATGCAATGAATGGGGTATGGAAGCGTGCAGAGGGGACACCTGAAAAAGTTGTCTGTATTGAATGATATGGTGTTTTTGCGGGAATCATTTGAGAATTGTCATTTTGAGTTTGAACAAAGTAATGAAACCAAACTTTTTCCGTGTAATGAGATAGAGTGGAGAGTGAAGTATCTATCTGAAGATTTCTGATAAGGATTGTATGGATATTGGTATTTTAAGAAGATTGTATGAAAAGAGATTTTAGACAAATGGCATGGGCGGGTATCTTGCCGGCTATGTGTATCGGAATTTCCTGTGCAGGGCAGGAAGACGCTGTACTTCCCAACATCATCTACATCCTGGGCGATGATTTGGGACGTGCCGATATTGGCTGTTTTGGCCAAGAGAAGATAGAAACACCTAATATCGGCCGGCTGGCTGCCGAAGGTATGGTTTTCACCAACCATTATAGCGGTCAGGCTGTATCTGCTCCATCTCGTTGTGCTTTGTTCACCGGACTGCACATGGGGCACGCCTATATCAGGGGTAATGATGAGATGGGGGCACGTGGCAATGTGTGGAGTCACGAGGCCATGTTGGCCGATTCGTCGCTGGAAGGCCAGCGACCATTGCCGGCAGGAACGGTGACAATTCCCCGCAAGTTGAAGGAAGCGGGTTATACGACGGCCTGTATCGGGAAGTGGGGATTAGGATATCCGGGTTCTGAGAGTACACCCAACAAGATGGGGTTTGATTTCTTTTACGGTTATAATTGTCAGCGGCAGGCACATACTTATTATCCTCCTTTTTTGTGGCGTAATGAACAGCGTGAATACCTGGAAAACCAGCTGCTCCCTCCTAACACCAAACTGGATAAGGGGGCTGACCCCCGCGATGAAAGGAGTTATACCAAATATGAGCAGAAACAATATGCGCCGGACTTGATGTACCGTGAGGTATTGGATTTTGTGGAACGTTCGAAGAATGAACCCTTTGCATTGTTCTGGACGACTCCTGTTCCTCATGTCCCTTTACAGGCTCCCGAACGTTGGGTCAGACATTATGTGGAGAAATTTGGCGACGAGGAGCCATACCTCGGAAACAAGGGATATTTTCCCTGCCGCTATCCGCGGGCAACATATGCAGCTATGGTTAGTTATTGGGATGAACAGATAGGCGGTCTGGTAGCCAAATTGAAGGAACTGGGGTTGTATGAGAATACGCTGATTGTTTTTGCCAGTGATAACGGACCTACATTTAACGGCGGGACCGATTCCCCTTTCTTCGACAGTGCCCGTCCGTTCAAGAGTGAGGCTGGTTGGGGAAAGGCTTCTCTGCGTGAGGGTGGTATCCGTGTTCCTATGATTGCTACCTGGCCGGCCCGCATTCCTGCCGGAACAAAGTCCGATTTGCTTTCTGCCTTTTGGGACATGATGCCTACAATGTGTGAGGTAGTTGGAGTAGAGTGTCCGCCGACAGATGGCATCAGCATGCTTCCAACGATGCTTGGTAAGAATGACAAGCAACAGAAGCATGAGTTCTTATATTGGGAATACCCGGAATCGGGAGGTCAAAAGGCTGTACGTATAGGCGATTGGAAGGCTTTTGTTCGTAATATACGTGAAGGCAACCGAGAAGTGGAGCTTTACAACTTGGCGACAGATCCTCGAGAACAACAGAATGTAGCTACGGAACATCCGGATGTAGTAAAAAAAGTATTAGAAATATTTCGCTCGGAACATAGTGATTCGGAGATTGAGCGTTTCCAATTGCCCGTATGGTAAAATTACAATGCGTATGAAAGGACTGAAAACAATGGCATGGGGTGTTCTTTCGCTGGCCGCTCCCCATTTGTATGCTTCTACAAGCCAGCGGCCAAACATTATTCTGATTAATATTGACGATTTGGGTTGGACAGATTTGGCCTGTAATGGTAGTGGTTATTATGAGACCCCCCATATAGACAAGTTGCGTTCATTGGGCATCTGGTTTTCTCAGGCTTATGCCGGTGCATCGAACAGTGCTCCTAGTCGTGCATGTATGTTGACCGGACAATATTCACCGCGTCATGGCATTTATACCGTAGGCAATCCTGACCGGGGAAAGGCCGAACACCGGAAATTGATTTCTGTTCCCAATCATACCTCTTTGCCGGATGGCTTTCAGATTCTTACGCGTGTTTTGCAAGAAGCCGGTTACCAAACTTTTCATGTGGGGAAATGGCATGTAACGGAAGACCCGTTAACCTGTGGTATCGAAAAGAATATAGCCGGTAATCATGCTGGACATCCGCGAAGCTATTTTGCTCCCTATCGGAACGCAAACCTGCCTGATGGGCCGGATGGAGAATATTTGCCAGACCGCCTGGGTAAAGAAGCTGTCCGTTTAATTGAAGGAGCCGACCGTACCTGTCCGTTTTTTCTGTATTATGCTACGTATTCGGTACATACTCCTCTTCAGGCTGAAGAAGAGTTGGTCCGGAAGTACAAAGACAAGGCTCCAACAGAGGCTCATAATAATCCGGTCTATGCGGCAATGGTAGAAGCAATGGACCGTAATGTTGGTCGTGTGTTACAGGCCGTGTTTGACAAGGGGATAGAAGAAAACACGTTGATTATCTTTACGAGTGATAATGGTGGAGTTTATGATATATCCAAACAATGGCCATTGCGTGCCGGTAAAGGATCTTTTTACGAAGGTGGTATCCGGGTTCCTCTCATTGTCTACCAAAAAGGGCGTTTTGAGCGGAGGAAGATAGAAAATGTTTCGGTATCTCAATTGGATATATTTCCTACTTTATTGGATTTAACGGGGATACCATTTGATAATTTGCTGCTTGATGGAGCGAGTCTGTTTAAACTTTTGCGTGATGGGAAGGATGCTCGTATTGCAGAACGTACGTTGTACTGGCATTTTCCAGCCTATCTGGAAGGTGGTAATGATGAGACTACTGATAAACGTTTTCGTTCCCGGCCGGTTTCTGTTATCCGTCGGGGAGAGTGGAAGCTTATAGAGAATTATGAAACAGGAACTTATGAACTTTATAATATTTCAGATGATATAGGTGAACGGAAGGATTTGTCCAGTGAATATCCACAAAAAGTTCAGGAACTTTTGAAAGTTTTGAACCGATGGAAACAGAAAGTACATGCGCCGATTCCCGATCAACTGAATCCTGCCTATGAAGAACGAGAAGTTGCTGACTACCAGCTGTAAATCATTTTGTAAAACTTTATAGAGAGTTAGTAGTAACTATTAATTACTAGATGAAAATTAAGTATTTTAATGGACATATGAAAACAAAAAAGAGATTGAATCAAAACCTGATCGGATTGGGCGGATTGTTGACTGTGCCTATTCTGTCTTTCGGCCAGATCTCTGTTCCCCAGCGGCCCAATATTGTTATTATCGTAGCTGATGATCTTGGTTATGGCGATTTGAGTTGCTATGGTTCTACTGCTTTGCAGACACCAGGCATGGACCGTTTGGCTTTAGAAGGCTTACGTTTCACACAAGGACATTGTACGGCAGCCACATCTACACCAAGTCGCTATTCCCTGTTGACTGGCATGTATCCTTGGAGTAATCCAGATGCAAAGATTTTACCGGGTAATGCGGCATTGATTATCGGTACGGACCAGCTGACTCTTCCTAAAGTAATGAAACGAGCTGGTTATGTTACTGGTACCGTTGGTAAGTGGCACTTGGGCTTGGGAGATAGCCAAGTGGATTGGAATGACAGAATTTATCCGGGTGCTGGTGAAGTAGGGTATGACTATTCCTTTATTCAGGCGGCCACAAATGACCGTGTTCCTTGTATTTTCATAGAGAATGGTATGGGCGTCGGTCTTGAGAAGGATGACCCTATTTATGTGAGCTATCGGAAGAATTTTGAGGGTGAACCTACGGGTAAGGATAATCCGGAGTTGCTCCGTATGCATCCTAGTGTGGGGCATGCGGGTTCCATTGTGAACGGAGTACCTCGTATCGGTTTCCAGACGGGAGGTCGTAAGGCTCAGTGGAGGGATGAAGAAATGGCAGAATTGTTTCTTGGAAAGGCGAAGGATTTCATACGTGCCAATAAGAACCAGCCTTTTTTCCTTTATTATGGTCTTCACCAGCCCCATGTTCCTCGTGTTCCTAATGAACGTTTTGTTGGCAAATCTGGCATGGGGCCTCGTGGGGATGTTATTTTGGAGGCAGACTGGTGTGTGTCCGAATTCCTAAAAGAAATGGATCGTTTGGGGCTTACGGAAAATACGTTGGTGATTCTGACTAGTGATAACGGTCCTGTACTGGATGACGGATATAAAGATGATGCCGAAGAGCGGGTAGGCAATCATAAACCTGCAGGTCCCTACCGTGGATGGAAGACTACAATGTACGAGGGTGGTACGTGTGTACCTTTCCTGCTCCGTTGGCCTTCTGTGGTGAAGCCAGGCGTATCGGATGCTTTGGTCTGTCAGATGGATCTGTTGGCTTCGCTTTCAGCTTTGGTGGGTGAGTCTTATTCGGAAAGGACGGATAGCCAAAACACACTTCCAGCTTTTCTCGGTTTCAGTGGAAAAGGGCGTGAGGAACTGGTGATTGAAGGAATGTTCAACTATGCCTTTCGTCAGAACGACTGGACACTGATTCCTCCCTACGGTCCAAATCGCGTGTATGAGCTCTATAATGTGAAGGACGATCCGGGGCAGACCAATAATGTGGCTGATAAATATCCAGTACAGCTACGTAAGATGATGAGGCGTTTTGAACACCTGAAAAGGACTATCGGAAAAATTACTGATTTCTGATATTTTGAAGTTGTGACACAATTCGATAAACCTTCAATTAAATCTCTCCTGTTTAGACTTACCCTCAGATGTTTTCAGGATAATCTGATGTCAAGAAAAGGATTTCTTTATGAATGATGAACTTGGTTGATGTCGGTATGGATGGGTAACAAATGGGATAAAAATCAGAGCGGGGAAACCTCTTCCGAAGTTTCCCCGCTCTTTTAATCTTTTGCCGCAGGTAAGATTACTTACGCAGGCCGAGTTCTTTAACCAAAGCACGGTAACGTTCGATGTCACGGGCCTTCAGGTAGTCGAGCAACGCACGGCGTTTGCCTACCAACATGGTCAAAGCTCTTTCAGTACTATAATCCTTTCTGTTGAGCTTCATGTGCTCAGTCAGACGAGCAATACGGTAGGAAAACAATGCTACCTGAGACTCAACCGATCCGGTATCAGTGTTAGACTTTCCGTACTTGCCGAAGATTTCTTGCTTTTTAGCAGCGTCTAAATACATAATGTTTTAATTAAAAGGTTGATAATATTCTCTTTCGAGGCTGCAAAGGTAGGCATTATCTTTGATATGGCAATGAGTTTCAGTATTTTTTTCTTCTGGATACCACATATATAGGGCAAAAGTTGTAACTTTGCAGACCAGAAAATAATAGGTATTATATGCAGAACATTAGAAACATTGCCATCATCGCCCACGTGGACCATGGCAAGACGACGCTTGTAGACAAGATGCTTCTGGCCGGAAACCTCTTCCGCAGTAACCAGAGCACGGGTGAATTAATGCTGGATAACAATGACCTGGAACGCGAACGAGGGATAACGATCCTGTCGAAGAACGTTTCCATCAACTATAAAGGAACCAAAATCAACATTATTGATACTCCGGGGCACAGCGACTTCGGCGGCGAGGTAGAACGTGTGCTCAATATGGCCGATGGCTGCATCCTGCTGGTCGACGCTTTCGAAGGACCGATGCCGCAGACGCGCTTCGTGCTCCAGAAGGCGCTTCAGATTGGCCTGAAGCCTATCGTGGTGGTGAACAAGGTGGACAAGCCCAACTGTCGCCCCGAGGAAGTGTACGAAATGGTGTTCGACCTGATGTTCAGCCTCAATGCCACAGAAGAACAGCTGGATTTCCCTGTCATCTACGGTTCGGCCAAGAACAACTGGATGAGTACCGACTGGCAGAAGCCGACAGACAACATCACGCCGCTTCTGGACTGCATTCTGGAGAATATTCCTGCTCCCCAGCAGCTGGAAGGTACGCCGCAGATGCTGGTGACGTCGCTGGACTATTCTTCCTATACCGGCCGTATCGCCGTGGGCCGCGTGCACCGCGGTACGCTGCGCGAGGGCATGAACGTGTCTCTGGCCAAACGCGACGGCAGCATCATCAAGACTAAAATCAAGGAACTGCATACATTCGAGGGCATGGGCCGCGTGAAGGTGGCCGAAGTGTCTTCGGGCGACATCTGTGCGCTGGTGGGTATCGAGGGATTTGAAATCGGCGACACCATCTGCGACTTCGAGAACCCCGAACCGCTGCCGCCTATCGCTATCGACGAGCCGACGATGAGCATGCTCTTCACCATCAACGATTCTCCGTTCTTCGGCAAGGAGGGCAAGTTTGTAACGTCGCGCCACATCCACGACCGTCTGATGAAGGAGCTGGACAAGAACCTGGCCCTGCGCGTGAAGAAGAGCGAGGAAGACGGCAAATGGATTGTTTCGGGCCGTGGCGTGCTCCATCTCTCCGTATTGATCGAGACCATGCGTCGCGAGGGTTACGAGCTTCAGGTGGGTCAGCCGCAGGTTATCTTCAAGGAAATAGACGGCGTGAAGTGCGAGCCTATCGAGGAATTGACGGTGAACGTGCCCGAGGAATATGCCAGCAAGATTATTGATATGGTGACGCGTCGCAAGGGCGAAATGGTGAAGATGGAAGCGGCAGGCGGCGACCGTGTGAACCTGGAGTTCGACATGCCGTCGCGCGGTATCATCGGTCTGCGTACCAACGTGCTGACAGCCAGTGCGGGCGAGGCCATCATGGCACATCGCTTCAAGGAATACCAGCCCTATAAGGGCGAGATTGAACGTCGCACCAACGGCTCCATGATTGCCATGGAGAGCGGTACGGCCTTTGCCTATGCCATCGACAAGCTGCAGGATCGCGGCAAGTTCTTCATCTTCCCGCAGGAAGAGGTCTATGCCGGACAGGTAGTGGGCGAGCACTCGCACGATAACGACCTGGTGGTGAACGTTACGAAGTCGAAGAAGCTGACCAACATGCGTGCCAGCGGTTCGGACGAGAAGGCGCGCCTCATTCCGCCCGTACAGTTCTCGCTGGAGGAAGCATTGGAATACATTAAGGAAGACGAATATGTAGAGGTAACGCCCAAGTCCATGCGTATGCGAAAGGTCATCTTGGACGAACTCGAGCGCAAGCGTGCCAACAGAGGCTGATAGTATAATTTCACATTACCTTGTACAGAAGAGGGTACTGGATTGGGATCAATCCGGCATCCTCTTTCTTTTTCACAAAAAGTGACCAAAAGAATACTTTTAAGTACTAAAAGGTAACCACTTTTTGCAGGGAAATGCGTTACTTTGTCTCAGCCGATGAGGCAGTCTTTAAAAAGAAAGGAGAAACTTATGAACCTGAACCTGCAATTTGTGAAAAGAAACAGTCAGAAGGTATACGATGTTCTGGCATATTATACGCGTTGCACCTTTGACCAGTTGGAAAAGCTTTGTAATCTGACCAGTACAGAACTCTGTCTGGCGTTGGCACAGTTGATACGTGAACATAAAATCGAGCAGTATAGCGAAAGGCGTGCCGTCTATTACCGTCTGCCAGCCTGAGAAGCTTGACAAAACAATGAAGCACTTCCTGAGGGGCTGACGAAGCACTTCGTCGCCTGTTCAGGAAGTGCTTTGTTATATTCTCATACAGCACTTCGTTGCACCCTCAGGAAGCACTTCGTCGGAGCGTCATGCAGTGCTTCGTCTCTGGCTTCCGAAGGTAGGAAATGTCCCTTTAGTCTATAAACTGTACTTTCTCTGCGTTGCGTGGTTTGGCTGCGGGTGTTTCGTCGGGATAGCCGAAGGCTATGCAGTAGAGCAGCTCATAGCCCTCGCTGAAGTTCAGCTTCTTCAAGTATTCGGCTGCTTCGGGCGACTTCATGAAGCGGGCAGGACCGCCAAGGCAGCACGAACCGATACCCATGGATTGAGCTGTGAGTATCATGTTGCCTCCCAGCAGACCACAGTCTATCTGTGAGCAGTCGTATGACGGGTCGTTGGCGATGAATACCACCGTCGGGGCGTTACGGAACATGTTCTTGAACGACGGGTCTTCGGTCGCTTTCGGATTGGCTTTCTTGTAAAGCTCCGTCACACCGTTGATGAAGTCGGGGTTGTCTACCACGCGTACTTCCCACGACTGCTTGTTCATGCCGTTGGGAGCGTTGATGCCACACTTCAGGATGGTCTGCATCGTGTCGCGGTTTACGGCCTGCGGTTTGTACTGGCGGATGCTGCGGCGTTCCATGATGGTTTTGATGACGGCTTCCGACTGGCTGAGGCCTTCGGCGGCCACAACGTTCTCCTTTTGTGAGGCGGGAGCCGTACAGCCGATGGCTGTGCACAGGCAAAGCCCGCCCAGGAATCCTTTCAATAGTTTCATAATCGTTTATTTTGTAGGTTGGTTTTATTCGTTCTCTTCTTCCTGATTGTTGTCCAATCCCTGGTCTACGCCTTCCAGAAAACCGTCGAGCGCGGCACCTGCCTTTTCCATCTGTTCCATGATGGCTTTCCCGCTGTTCTTGAAGACGGTGGCGGCATACTGGCCTTGCAACTTGGCTACTTCCTTCAGTTCGTCCTCGCTGAGGTCTTCGTAGGAATTGATTTTGTCGAGCAGCTGACTGAACTTTTCGTTAGCCTTTTCCCATTGTTCCTGGCTGTAGTCTTTACCGTCTTTCTGAATTTCCTCTACGAAGTCTTTCAGGTCGTCGATACGGCTGCTTTTCGACTGGCAGGCACCGATACTCAAGGTAGTAAGTGCCCAAAGGGCGATTACGATGTATTTCCTCATAATAAATTGATATTAGGATATGTAAGTCTTTTCTTTTCTGTGTGTCCGTTGCAAATATAGCAGATTGGAAGAAGAAATAAAAAAGGAGTCCCGAAAAATCGGAACCCCTTTTTGAAATATTTAGGTTTATTGATCTCTTGATTAGAGCTTCGGACCAGCAGCAACCAACTTCTTGCCTGCTTCGTTGCCAGTGAACTTCTCGAAGTTCTTGATGAAGCGGCCAGCCAGGTCTTTTGCCTTCTCTTCCCACTTGCAAGCGCAGTCGTAAGTGTCGCGAGGATCGAGGATCTTCGGATCTACGCCTGGCAGTTCGGTAGGAACTACGAAGTCGAAGAACGGAATAACCTTTGTCGGAGCCTTGTCGATAGAACCGTCCAGGATAGCGTCGATGATACCACGAGTATCGCGAATAGAGATACGCTTGCCAGTACCGTTCCAACCAGTGTTAACCAAGTAAGCCTTAGCACCTACTTTTTCCATCTTCTTAACCAGCTCTTCTGCATACTTAGTCGGGTGCAGGCTCAGGAAGGCTGCGCCGAAGCAAGCAGAGAATGTCGGAGTCGGTTCAGTGATACCACGTTCTGTACCAGCCAACTTAGCGGTGAAACCAGACAGGAAGTAGTACTGAGCCTGCTCGGGGTTCAGGATAGATACCGGAGGCAATACACCGAAGGCATCAGCTGACAGGAAGATTACCTGATGAGCGTGAGGACCTTTAGATACCGGCTTAACGATGTTTTCGATGTGGTAGATAGGATAAGAAACACGAGTGTTCTCAGTTACGCTCTTATCAGCGAAGTCGATCTTACCGTTGGCGTCAACTGTTACGTTCTCCAACAGAGCGTCGCGCTTGATGGCAGCGTAGATATCGGGTTCGCTTTCTTTGTCGAGGTTGATAACCTTAGCATAGCAACCACCTTCGTAGTTGAATACGCCTTCGTCGTCCCATCCGTGCTCGTCGTCACCGATCAGTTTACGTTTCGGGTCGGTAGACAGAGTAGTCTTACCAGTACCAGACAGACCGAAGAAGATAGCAGTGTCGGTGCCTTCCATGTTAGTGTTGGCAGAGCAGTGCATAGAAGCGATACCACGCAATGGGTTCAGGTAGTTCATGATAGAGAAGATACCCTTCTTCATTTCACCACCGTACCAAGTGTTCAGGATAACCTGCTCGTTGGTCTTCAGGTTGAATACAGTAGCTGTTTCAGAGTTCAGACCCAGTTCCTTGTAGTTGTCAACCTTAGCCTTAGCAGCGTTGAATGATACGAAGTCAGGTTCGCCGTAGTTAGCCAGTTCTTCTTCTGTCGGACGGATGAACATGTTCTTTACGAAGTGAGCCTGCCAAGCAACTTCCATGATGAAACGTACTTTCAGACGAGTTGCAGGGTTGGCACCGCAGAATGTATCCATAACGAACAGACGCTTGCCGCTCAGTTCTTTAACGGCTTTAGCCTTCAGGTCGGCCCATGCTTCTTCAGAGCAAGGCTTGTTGTCGTTCTTGTAAGCATCAGAAGTCCACCATACAGTGTTTTCGCTGGCTTCGTTCTTAACAAAGAATTTATCTTTAGGAGAACGTCCGGTATAGATACCAGTCATTACGTTCACAGCACCCAGTTCTGTTACCTGACCCTTCTCATAGCCTTCGAGGCTTGATTTGGTTTCTTCTTCGAACAATACTTCATAAGACGGGTTGTGGAGAATCTCCTTTACGTCTTGAATACCGTACTTGCTTAAATCTAAATTTGCCATTTCTTTTTAAGATTTTAAAAAATTGGTATTTTGGTTTATAATCTCTTTACCTTAATGTTGGAATAAGAAAGTGCCCGTATTTAGACCGCTTTACAGGTGTCGGGAGACACTCCCTTGTTTTCCGCGTACAAAAGTACGATTTTCTTCTGAAAGAAAATCTCAATTGGAGAAATTTTTCTTTAATTGCGCGTCTTTTATAAATCCATAACAATATCTGCTAACTGAATGTTGCAAAACTTGTCTTTTTTTTGAAACAGGGGAATTTTAAAATGAGTTGGGCTTCTTTTCCAATTCCTTGGCTACCCATCGTGTCCATTCGTCTACGTTGTCGGTCAAAGTTTCGGGAAGGGGCAACGGAATGCATACGTCGGGAGCAATCCCCGTCTGGTCGACACCGTTATCGGGCAGGCGGCAGGAACGTGTCATGGGAATATAGAGAGTAATGCCGGATTGGGGCAAATTAACCCCGCGACAGTTTGAATAATCAAGGCATCCTTTCGTATTGTCTTGTCCGTAGATGGTGGTACGTTGGCTGCATGACCGCAGATTCAGAACCATCTGTTCACCGGCACTGGCTACTTGGCCGTCTATAATCAGTGCAGCCTGGTGGGGAAGTGGGAAAATGGTGTCATAAACAAGTTCTACCTGTCTGGGCGTCATGGCTACAAACTCATCTTGCGATTTTTTCATGGTTTCCACTACTTGCTGGAGCCAATCCAATTCAATCTCTGCCATCTCAGCGATGTGTGCGGGTGTGTTGCGTATTTCAACTCCGTCCACGTACCCCTTCCGGTCGTACAGCAGTTTCTCGTATGGATTGAATATATCATCGGTTCCTCCTCCGTTACCTCGGATGTCAATAATCAGATTTTCGCACCCCGAAGCCAGGTAGGCGTCAATGGATTGATGTACCCATTCCAATGTTGGGTCATCTCCCATGCAGGATGGGAAACGGATGAGGAAGGTATGGTCAGTCACTTTCCGGAAGGTTTTGCTGGGGTTATATTCTTTCATCTCTTCATACGTCGGTACTTTCCGCATGTATGGCTGTGAATAGATGCCTACTCGCAAGTGGAAATCGCCAAACCAGGCATAGAGTTCGCCTAAAGCTTCCCAAGGCTTTCGTTCCTGTTTGTCCACTTGCTGACGGCAACGGGCTTTTAGTGCTTCATATTGATTTCGGGTTTGCTCTGTCACCAAAGTGGGAAATCCTACATAATTGGTTTCTAACTCTTGAACACCAAAATCAAATTCCGTCAAATCGGCGTTTGAAGAAGTCTTTTCTTGACCGGCTAATGAGGTATAGGCAAAGAAAAGTAAGGTGCAGAAGAACAGTAATTTGAAACTCTCGTTTCGTATGAATGTCTTTTTCATATTTCCTTATGTTTATATGTTCTGTAGCAAAGATAACGTTTTCCGTCGAGCAAGTGGTTTTATGTGGTGGGAAAATCGTATTTTTGCATTCGGAATAAACAAAATACATGCTATGAAAGTAATCAATTTTGCAGAGACGAATTCTGTAATTAATCAATACGTGGCGGAAATACGCGACGTGAACATTCAGGGCGACCGCATGCGTTTCCGCCGCAACATCGAGCGAATCGGAGAGTTGATGGCTTACGAGATGAGTAAAGAACTGACGTATTCGGTAAAGCAGGTGCAGACGCCTTTGGGTGTGGCGCCGGTCAGCACGCCTGATGACGATGTGGTCATTGCCACCGTTTTCCGTGCCGGTCTGCCACTCCATCAGGGTTTCCTGAATGTGTTCGACCGTGCAGGTAATGCCTTTGTGTCGGCCTACCGCTATTATAAGGATAAGGAATGTCGTGAACTGGATGTGCATATCGAATATATTGCTACGCCCGATCTGACGCAGAAGACGCTGATGCTCGTCGATCCTATGCTGGCTACGGGCGAGAGTATGGAGCTGGCCTATCGTGCCTTCCTGAGCAAGGGACGTCCGGCACGTCTGCTGATAGCTTGTGTTATTGCCAGCCGTCAGGGGGTGGAACATCTTCAGCGCCTTTTCCCTGAGGATGATGTTACATTGTGGTGTGCGGCTATTGATCCTGAGTTGAATGAACGTTCGTATATTGTTCCAGGTCTGGGTGATGCGGGCGATTTGGCGTACGGAGATAAGTTGTAACGGTTGGGGACATTCGTATTTGTGGATAAAAAGAAAGAAGGTGTGTCAAAAAGCACACCTTCTTTGTTTAGCACAAAGCCCCGACTTTCACAAGCTGGGGCTTTGTTATTACCTAAAGATTTTGTATCTTTAAGCCTAAAGA
>NZ_JAAZTS010000007.1 GCF_019239235.1 Caecibacteroides pullorum
GGTTCCACCTCTTCCCATTCCGAACAGAGAAGTTAAGCCCGGTCACGCCGATGGTACTGCGTAACAGTGGGAGAGTAGGTCGCCGCCGTTTTCCTTCAGAAGTCCTCCGTAACAATCTTGTTGCGGGGGACTTTGTTTTTTATGCCCGCCGGGAGAATCCCTATCTCTTCCATGCAGTGCTTTCTGGCCTCCTCATGAAGCGCTTCGTTATGCCCTCAGCAAGTGCTTCGTCACATCCTCACGCAGTGCTTCGTTGCACCCTCATATTGTACTTCGTCATTCTTTTATCCAGTGCTTCGTTGCATTCCTAGCTTCTGTTTTCTGCCTTTCTGTATAAAATCTATTTTTCTTGCTAAGTTTTTTTCCTTTTTCTTTGTGCATGTACATTCTTTTACTACATTTGCAGTGTACTATTAATCTAATACACTATTGTTCTTCAGAAGTTATGGGTGATAGGCCTTTAATCCGTTATTTCAGGAGGATACTGGTGATGGAACATCAAATATTAATATGTTATGCTACAAGTAGAGAATATTTCGTTCAGTTATGGACGCAGGAAGCCCGAGGTGTTGTCGGACTTTTCGTTTTCCCTGGAGAAAGGCCGGGTGTATGGGCTGTTGGGGAAAAATGGAGTGGGCAAGTCCACTCTGTTGTATCTGATGTGCGGACTGCTGACGCCCAAGCATGGCCGCGTGATGTATCATGGGGTGGATATGCGGAGACGCCTGCCCGAAACGCTTCGGGATGTATTTCTGGTACCCGAGGAATTTGACTTGCCTGCCGTTTCACTGGTTCAGTTTGTGGAGCTGAACAGCCCGTTCTATCCCAACTTCAGCAAGGAGGACATGATGACCTATCTGCATCTGTTCGAGATGGATTGGAACATCCATCTGGGCGGGTTGTCGATGGGGCAGAAGAAGAAAGTGTTCATGAGTTTTGCACTCGCCACGCATACCTCGCTGCTGCTGATGGACGAACCGACCAACGGACTGGACATCATGGCGAAGAGCCAGTTCCGTAAGTTCATCGCCTCGGGCATGTCGGACGAGCGGACGATTGTAATCTCCACCCATCAGGTGAGAGACATTGACAATGTGCTGGACCATGTGGTGATTATGAACAACAGCCGCGTGCTGCTCGACGAGTCCATCGTCCGCGTGACTGAACGGTTGGCTTTTGTGGAGAGCGATAGCCCTGCTCTGGCCGAGGAGGCTTTGTACAAACTGCCTTCGGTTCAAGGCAACAGCCTGCTGCTGCCCAACCGCGAGGGCGTAGAGACGAAGCTCAATCTGGAGCTGCTCTTCGGTGCCGTATTGGCCGACCCCGAGAAGATAAAGGAATTGTTTCATTCTAAAGTGGAGGAGGAGAGATGATGCGTGATCGTTTTTTCAGCATGCCGCGTTTTCTGGATTACTGTCAGAAAGATTTGGTGGAGAACTGGCGGACGAATGTGTTGCGGCTGGTAGTGATGTATGGCGCTTTGGCTGTCATATTCATCTGGATGGGCTATTTGGAATATCATTGGGATTCGAGCAATGCAACTCTCTATCTGGAAAGACTTCAAATGTCGGATTCCCAATACAGGGACCCGGTTTGGGGTGCCCAGTTTGGAGTAGGATGTTTCCTTATCTTTATCATGGGAACTTTGAGTGCCTCGTTCGTGATGGAATTCATGAAAGACAAGCGCCGTCGGATTTCGGCTCTGATGCTGCCGGCCACGATGTTCGAGAAGTACTTCTCCCGTTGGTTCATTTATACGCTGGTCTTTCTGCTAGCCTATGCCGTAGCTTTTGTATTGGCGGACCTGACACGTGTATTGGTCTATTCGCTGGCCTATCCTGATTTCACTCAAGTGATACAGACGTTCCCCTACGGACGGTTGGGAGATGAAACCATATTTCCTCATTTCTTCAGTACAGGACGGTGGACGCTCTTTAGTTTTTCCTTCTACTTTGCCGTCCAGAGCGCCTATGTGCTGGGCAGCGCCTTGTGGCCGAAGAATGCGTTCATTAAGACCTCGGCAGCTTTGATTGTTGTTATCTCTATCTTTGTGGCCGTACTGGTTTCGCTGGTCAAATCGCTGACCTTCGGTCCTTATGGTCCCGACATGGAGGAAGAAACGGTGATGACGCTGTTCACTTGCCTCTTGTTTGCCTTTGCCATCTTCTGCTGGGTGACGGCCTATTATCGTTTGAAGGAAGCAGAAATCATTAATCGTTGGTAAGTATGGATTTTAGAGATACGAAAGCTATTTATCTGCAGATTGCCGACCGCATCTGCGACGAAGTACTGGTGGGAAAGTTTGCCGAAGACGGCCGCATTCCCTCGGTGCGCGAGTATGCCGCCGTGGTGGAGGTGAATGCCAACACGGTGATGCGTTCGTTCGATCAGCTCCAGTCGCAGGGTATCATTTACAACAAGCGGGGCATCGGCTACTTTGTGGCCGCGGGTGCCCGCGAGCGGATTCTCGCCCTGCGCAAGGAGCAGTTCCTGACGAACGAGGTCGATTATTTTTTCAAACAGCTGTACACGCTGGGCATTTCCGATGCCGAACTGGCGGCGATGTACCGCGATTATGCCAAGAATCAAGAAAAGAATAACAAGTTATGAAACGAACAACTTATGTAATATTGGGTGTGCTGCTGGCCCTTTTGGCTGGTATGAGTGCCACCATTATCTATTGGGGAACGCACAGCGGAAGCGCGTCGGACATGACCATCCGTTTGGAAGGAGAAGAGCGTGTGCGTCCGTTGCCTGCCTGTAAGGTCATAAGATTCCGCATGGATAGAATGCTGCATAAACAAGATGGCAACGACGAGTTGAATTATTATTTGGCCGTTAATAATAATAATATCCGTCTGAAAGTGACTTCGGCAGACACTACTGCTGGAAGCCTCTTTTATGTAGCCGATATAGAGGAATTTATGGACTTTCAATCGCAGGGAGATACGTTGGACATTGTGTTCAGCTTTCCGCCCGAGAAATTGAAGAAGAAAATGCCACATGGAAAAATACCTTCCTATTTTAGCCTGCAGGCTGAGCCTTTGGAATTGCGCTTGCCCGAAAGCGTTGAGTGCTTGAAAGGAGAGGTGTTTGATGCAGTAGAGTTGCAGGACTTGCAACGCGATTCGCTGTTCATTGATTTCCTCCACAGTCCTGCCACAGTGTTTGTGCAGAATTCCCACTTCCGTGCTCTGTCTGCCTTGTCGCGTCAGTTGTGTTTGAATAGCGGTTCTGTGGACCGTTTGTATCTGAATTTGGGCGGACTGTATAATTTTAAGGTTGAAACAGACTCCTTCCGCATCGATACCGAATACTTGAGCGGCTCAAGGAATGTGGACTTCCAGGCAGATCCGCAGGAATGCCGTCGTATTCTGTGGAATCCCCTGTCGAAGAATGCCAAGCTGAATCTGAAAATAAAGAATCCAAGTGAAATCCTCCTGCGTGAATAAGCGGGAGGAGAGGATAAAATGAAAAAAGGAATTGCGATTGCAATTCCTTTTTTATTGGTTGCGGAGGCAAGACTCGAACTTACGACCTTTGGGTTATGAGCCCAACGAGCTACCAACTGCTCCACTCCGCGATGTTCTTGATTTCGGGTGCAAAGGTACGACTTATTTTTGAAAAAACAAATATTCGGCAGATATTTTTTTTATTTCTTGTGTGATAATGGGAAATGTCTTACTTTTGCACAGATTAATACGCAATGTGCAATTATTAAACCATGCCGTTATCCAAGACCAGAGCCCAGTTAGTGGACGTCGCCCGTCAGCTTTTTGCGAAGATGGGCGTCGAGAACACCACGATGAACGACATCGCCCTCGCTTCGAAGAAAGGACGACGCACGCTCTATACCTACTTCAAGAGCAAGGAGGATATCTACCTGGCCGTGGTCGAGTCGCAGCTGGACATCCTGCTGGACACCATGAAGCGTGTGGCCGACAAGCACATTTCGCCCGACGAGAAGATGCTCGAGATGATCTACACCCGCCTGGACGTGGTGAAGGAAGTGGTCTACCGCAACGGTACGCTCCGTGCCGACTTCTTCCGCGACATCTGGAAGGTGGAGAAGGCACGCAAGCGGTTCGACGAAAAAGAGGTGCAGCTCTTCAAGGACGTGTTGCGCGAGGGTATGGAGACGGGCGTCTTTCAGATAGACGACCTCGACATGACGGCCGAGCTGGTGCACTATTGTGTGAAAGGTATCGAGGTGCCCTATATCCGCGGACAGATCGGAGCCAATCTGGACGACGCCACACGCGACAAGTACGTGGCACGCATCGTCTTCGGCGCCCTGCACCGCAAGGATCCGAAAGCACTGTGATACGGAGCGGAAAAGATAGTTTTACAACGAAGAAAAGATACTTTTAATTTTTAAACAATACGATTATGGGATTATTAACTGGAAAAACAGCCATCGTAACTGGTGCCGCACGTGGTATCGGTAAGGCTATCGCATTGAAGTTCGCCGCTGAAGGCGCCAATGTAGCATTTACGGACCTGCTAATCGACGAGAACGCCGAGAATACTGCCAAAGAAATCGAAGCCATGGGCGTGAAGGCCAAGGCTTACGCTTCGAACGCAGCCAACTTCGAGGATACGGCCAAGGTGGTAGAGGCCATCCATCAGGACTTCGGTCGCATCGACATCCTGGTGAACAACGCCGGCATCACCCGCGACGGCCTGATGATGCGCATGAGCGAGCAGCAGTGGGATATGGTCATCAACGTGAACCTGAAGTCGGCATTCAACTTCATCCACGCCTGTACGCCCATCATGATGCGCCAGAAAGCCGGCAGCATCATCAACATGGCTTCTGTAGTAGGTGTTCATGGCAATGCCGGACAGGCCAACTACTCGGCTTCGAAGGCTGGTATGATTGCTCTGGCGAAGTCTATCGCTCAGGAACTCGGCTCACGCGGCATCCGTGCCAACGCCATCGCTCCGGGCTTCATCATCACAGCCATGACCGACGCCCTGTCCGACGAAGTGAAGGCCGAATGGTGCAAGAAGATTCCTTTGCGCCGTGGCGGTACGCCCGAAGACGTGGCCAACGTGGCTACCTTCCTGGCATCCGACATGTCGTCCTACGTTTCGGGTCAGGTGATCCAGATCGACGGTGGTATGAACATGTAATGCAGCATTGAGATGACCGTCGTTTACGAGGACAATCACATCATTATCGTCAACAAGACCGCTTCGGAGATTGTTCAGGGAGACAAGACGGGCGACGTGCCCCTTTCGGAAACCGTCAAGCAGTATCTGAAAGAGAAGTACCACAAGCCCGGCAACGTCTTTATCGGTGTGACCCATCGCCTGGACCGCCCTGTGAGCGGTCTTGTTGTCTTTGCCAAGACCAGCAAGGCCCTGTCGCGCCTGAACGAGATGTTCAAGAACAGCGAGGTGAAGAAGACCTACTGGGCCATCGTGAAGCAGACGCCCGCCGAGACCGAGGGCGAGCTGGTGAACTACCTGGTGCGCAACGAGAAGCAGAACAAGAGCTACGCCTACGACACCGAGAAGCCCGGCAGCAAGAAGGCCATCCTGCACTATCGGCTCATCGCCCGTTCGGACAATTACAGCCTGCTGGAGGTGGACTTGAAGACAGGCCGCCATCATCAGATCCGTTGCCA
The DNA here is from genome assembly GCF_019239235.1 of Caecibacteroides pullorum. Classification (GTDB taxonomy): domain Bacteria; phylum Bacteroidota; class Bacteroidia; order Bacteroidales; family Bacteroidaceae; genus Bacteroides; species Bacteroides pullorum. The sequence continues at coordinate 5,634 of NZ_JAAZTS010000007.1, forward strand.
ATTGGCCAAGATGGGCTGCCCCATCAAGGGCGACCTGAAGTATGGCTTTCCCCGCTCCAATCCCGACGGCAGTATCTGCCTGCATGCCCGCCGCGTGCGCTTCGTCCATCCTGTTTCGAAGGAACTGATCGATGTGGTGGCTCCCGTTCCGTCGGACAATCTGTGGCGCAGCCTCACAAGTTCTTTGTAAAACCTGTATTTTGAAAACACTGATTTTCTATGAAAAAAAGACTGATACTCCCGGCATTGCTGCTCTGTGCAGGAATGTCCCTGCAGGCGCAGCAACAGCAGGCGTCTGCTTTCTACCTGCGTCCCGCCGTATCGTTGCGGGCACCCCTCCAAGGGGATAGCATCAACTTCACGGGCGACAAGTTTGCCATGAAGGAACTGTTGAAAACCAAAGTGAACTTGGATTTCGACTCCTATACTTACGACCGCGTCGAGGCCGATACCGCCGGCTATGTCCGTGTAGCCCGTGCCGACCGTGACAACCTGCTCTACCTCTTTGCTACCAACCTGCGTGCCGAGCACTTCATGAAGGGCAAGCTCAAGGTGTCTTCGCCCGTCCGCTTCGAAGTGTTCGTCAACGGCGTGTCCAAGCATGTGAAGGATGCCGCTCAGGACAGCCTCTCGCAGGTGCATCCCGCTGAAATCAGCCTGCGTCTGGAGCCCGAAGCCGATAACGAAATCGTCATCAAGCTCCTTGCCTCGGCCGACGACAAGGCCGAACCCGTATTGAAGTGCACCTTCGAGGGCGATAAGGACTTCGAGAACGTGCCCTTCCACATGGCTCCCGACCTGAAGCGCCGCCTGTCGCTCTACAATACCGCCTTCGGACAGAAAGTCTACTCCGTCTCCCTCTCGCCCGACGGCAAGTACCTGCTGACCTATTATTGGGACAACTATTCCACCAAGCGCTCGCGCACGTGGCAGGAGCTGACCGAAGTGAAGACCGGTCGCATGATCCATCCCAACGTGCCCACCAATGCCCGCTGGATGCCCGTAAGCAGCAAGCTCTACTATACCGTGACGGGTGACGAAAAGAACGACTTGATTGTCTTCGATCCCGCCACCATGCGCGAGGAGACGGTGATGGCCAACCTGCCGGAGGGACGATTCACCTGGTCGCCCACGGAAGATTACCTCATTTATTCGTCTTCAGACGAAGGCGAGAAGGTCAGCGGCCCCCTGAAGCGCATGCTGATGCCCGACGACCGCATCCCCGGCTCGCGCAACCGCTCCTATCTGGTGAAGTACGATCTGAAGACGGGCGTTTCCGAGCGCTTGACCTATGGTTCGCGTCCCGTCTACCTGAACGATATCTCCTGGGACGGTGCCAAGCTGCTTTGCACCACGTCGAAACCCAACATCACGAAGTGTCCCTACAGCCTGACCACCCTGTTCGAAATCGACCTGAACACGATGAAGGCCGATACGCTGGTGCGTGAGGACGCCTACCTCAACTCCGCCTCCTATTCGCCCGACAACCGTCAGCTGGTGCTGATCGGCAGTCCCGAGGCCTTCGGTGGCATCGGCAAGAATTGTGGTTCGCATCCCATTGCCAACGACTTCGACACGCAGGCTTTCCTGATGGACCTGACTACTAAGGAGATAACGCCCATCACGCGCGACTTCAATCCGTCGGTGTCTCTCCTGCAATGGAACCGTACGGACGGCTGCATCTATTTCAATACCACCGACAAAGACTGCCAGCACATCTACCGCTATACGCCGAAGAAAGGCACGTTCGAGATGCTCCCCCTGGCCGAAGATGTCATTTCGTCCTTTACGCTGGCCGACAAGGCTCCCCAGGTGGCAGCCTATGTAGGCGGTGGCAACACCTCGACCGGCGTGGCCTATCTGTACGACGGCAAGAAACAGACATCCAAGCTGCTGGCCAATCCGATGCAGAAGACGCTGGACAAGATTGAGTTCGGCCGCATGGAAGAATGGAACTTCACGGCTTCGGACGGTACGACAATTGAAGGCATGATGTGTCTGCCTCCCGACTTCGATCCCGAGAAGAAATATCCGCTGATTGTCTACTACTATGGTGGTACTACACCCACTACGCGTGGCATGACCTCGCCCTACAGTCCGCAGCTCTTCGCTTCGCGCGACTATGTGGTTTATGTCATCCAGCCCAGCGGTACCATCGGCTACGGACAGGAATTCTCTGCCCGCCACGTCAATGCCTGGGGCGACTATACGGCCGACAACATCATCGAGGGTACCAAGAAATTCTGTGAGGCCCATCCGTTTGTCAATGCCGAGCGCATCGGTTGCCTGGGTGCCTCGTATGGCGGCTTCATGACCATGTATCTGCAGACCAAGACCGACATCTTTGCCGCTGCCGCCTCGCATGCCGGCATCAGCAACGTCACCAGCTACTGGGGTGAAGGCTATTGGGGCTATTCCTACAACGCCATTGCCGCTGCAGGCAGTTATCCCTGGTCGCAGCCCGACCTCTTCACCAAGCACGGCGCCCTGTTCAATGCCGACAAGATCCACACGCCCCTGTTGCTCCTGCACGGTACGGCCGACACCAATGTGCCCATCGGCGAGAGCATCCAGCTGTACAATGCGTTGAAGATTCTGGGCCGGACGGTGGAATTCATTACCGTGGATGGTGAGAACCACTTCATTGCCGACTACGACAAACGTGTCCAGTGGCACAACTCTATCATGGCGTGGTTTGCCAAGTGGTTGCAGGACAGCCCCGAATGGTGGAACGACCTGTATCCCGAACGTCATTGGTAAGCGTAGAAAAACGTCAAAACGATAAAAAAGAAAAAGCCGCCCCCAGAATAGACAAGACGGGGCGGCTTTTTTCTTGTTAGTGGCTTACTGTTGTTCAGCAACTTGGGCAGATGTTTAGTTTGATGGGGATGGATTGTTTCATGACCGATGAATAGTAGGGCTGAAAATCTTCGGTTTTTTGAATTTAGCTCTCCTGGCAACTTCCTGAAGGGAAGTGTGCCAAAGAGAGCTCTCCACAAACAAACATAAACAGGGCTGCTACAATACTAACGTTTTACTTTCACTTGCTTTTGAGTATATATATATTGTTTAGGTTTAAGTTAGTCTGTTCAAGCAAGCGTTTGCTTACATGTAGAAAGGCTCAAATAGTGTGCCAGAAAACTCACTGTTTTCTTATGTTTTTGATAAACAGTCTATTAGAATCTAGCTGGCTGGAGGGGAAGTGTGGAAAAGGTTGTGGATGTGTGGAGGCGGGTGGGGAATATTTCCCCACTTTTATTCTACAATGAGTCCGACAGGTTGTAGAGTTTCAGTTTGTTGTATAGCGTCTTGCGGTCGATTCCCAGCATCTGGGCCGCGCGGCTTTTGTTGTTGCCGGTCTGGCGTAGGGCTTCCAGAATATGTTGTTTTTCCGTTTCTTCGTTGCGCAGGGATATGTTGGCGGTTGGCGTGTTGGCCGTCTGCTGCAGGTCGGAGAGCTCGTTCATGGTGATGAACTTTCCTGTAGCAAGCAGGGTGGCGCGGCGCACCATGTTCTTCATCTGGCGCAGGTTGCCCGGCCAATGATATTCGGTCAGGGCTTTGGAAGCCGCTTCGTCAAATCCCGTCAGATGCTTGTCCATTTCGCGGTTGGCCTGGTCGAGGAAGAAGTTGGCGAAGAGCAGGATGTCCTCGTGGCGGTCCTTCAGTTGTGGCATGCGCAGGGTGAACTCGTTGATGCGGTGGTACAGGTCTTCACGGAAGTGGCCGCGTTCGATAGCCTGCTCCAGGTTTTCGTTGGTAGCCGACACCAGACGCACGTCCACCTGTATCTCCTTGTTCGAGCCGATGGGGCGTATCTTGCGTTCCTGCAGGGCGCGGAGCAGCTGTATCTGTACTTCGTAGCTCAGGTTTCCGATTTCGTCCAGGAAGATGGTACCGCCGTTGGCCGCTACGAAGGCGCCCGTCTTGTCGGTCAGGGCGCCGGTGAAGGCTCCCTTCACATGGCCGAAGAACTCGGAGGCTGCCAGTTCCTTGGGGATGGCACCGCAGTCGATGGCGATGAACGGATATTGGGCACGTTTGCTCAGCTGGTGGATGCGGTGAGCCACATACTCCTTGCCCGTGCCGCTGGCACCGTTGATGAGTACGGACATGTTGGTGGGTGCCACCAGCTTCACGTAGTTGTAGAGCTGCTTGGCGGCATCGCTTTCTCCCTCCAGAAAGTCCGACGCCGGTTCGGCTGGGGCATGCGCCGGTTTGGCCGGAGCTTCTTCCTGTGACTTGGCGGCCGCTTCCCGTAGGGGAGTCTTCAGCGCTTCCTCCATTTTCTTCAGCAGTTCGTCGGGATTGACGGGCTTGGCTACGTAGTCCTGCGCTCCCAGCTTCATGGCCTGTACGGCCGACTGGATGTCCGCATAGCCGGTCATGATGATCAGTGGTGTCTGTCGTCCCTGTTCCCTCATCCACTTCAGCAGGTCGATGCCGTCGCGGTCGGGCAGGCGGAGGTCCGACAATATCAGGTCTATGGCATCCGATTCGACCATTTTCTGGGCACGCGCGATGCTGCTGGCCGATTGTACCTGAAAACCTTTCTTCGTGAGCCATGTCTTCAGGATCATGCTGTAAGTGATGTCATCTTCTACTATTAATATAGATTTCATAGCCTGAATTTTATTTTAATGTTACAAAGGTAAGTGGTTTTGGCTGATTTTAGTATATTTGCAGACTTAAATTAAACAAAAAGATAGAATGAAAAGGATTTCATTTGTATTATTAACCATACTGACTTGCTGCCTTGTGGCCTGCAAGTCAGAGAAAAAAGCCAGAAACATGAGCGAAGAAACCAGACTGAAGATTGAGACCACCGCCGGCGACATCGTGGTGAAACTGTATAACGAAACGCCGAAACACCGTGATAACTTTATCAAGTTGGCCGAGGACGGCACCTACGAGGGCACCCTCTTTCATCGTGTCATCAAGGACTTCATGATCCAGGCAGGCGACCCCGAGTCGAAGAACGCTGCCAAGGGTCAGATGCTGGGGTCGGGCGACGTGGGCTACACCGTGCCTGCCGAGTTTGTCTATCCCAAGTATTTCCATAAGAAAGGCGCCCTGTCCGCTGCCCGCCAGGGAGACAATGTCAACCCTGAGAAAGCTTCGTCGGGTTGCCAGTTCTACATCGTGACCGGCAAGGTTTATAGCGATTCCACCCTGCTGGGCATGGAGCAGCAGATGAACCAGATGCGCTTCAACAACCTGTTCAACACGCTGGCCTCCAAGCATGCCAAGGACATTTACAAGATGCGCAAGGCAGGCGATCAGGAAGGACTGATGAACTTGCAGGACACCCTGATTGCGCAGGTAGAGAAGCAGTTGGCCGGCCAGCCCGAGTTCCGCTTTACACCCGAGCAGGTGAAGGCATACACCACCGTGGGCGGTACACCCCATCTGGACGGCGAATACACCGTTTTCGGCGAAGTGCTGGAAGGCATGGAAGTGGTCGACAAGATCCAGCGGGTGAAGACCGACCGCAACGACCGTCCCGAGGAAGACGTGAAGATCATCAAGGTCGAAGTGTTGGATTGAAAGGTCTGGGGGAGAGCAGGGTATGTTCAAGATTAACCGACTGACACTGGACAACGGCCTGAAACTGGTGCACTACGAGGATGCCAGTACGCAGATGGTGGCGCTGAACATCGTTTACGATGTCGGTGCACGCGACGAGCATCCCCGGCACACCGGCTTTGCCCACCTCTTCGAACACCTCATGTTCGGAGGCTCCCTGCACATCCCCGACTATGACATGCCGCTCCAGCTGGCGGGCGGCGAGAACAACGCCTGGACGAACAACGACATCACCAACTATTACCTCACCGTGCCCAAGGCAAACGTGGAGACGGGCTTCTGGTTGGAGTCCGACCGCATGTTGGGCCTCGACTTCAGCGAGCGCAGCCTGGAGGTACAGCGTGCGGTGGTGATGGAGGAGTTCAAGCAGCGTTGCCTCAACCAGCCCTACGGCGACGTGGGCCATCTCATCCGTCCGCTGGCCTATCGTGTCCATCCCTATCAGTGGCCCACCATCGGCAAGGAGCTGGAGCACATTGCACAGGCCACGCTCGACGAGGTGAAGGACTTCTTCTACCGCCACTATGCGCCCAACAATGCCGTGCTGGCCGTCACGGGCAACATCGGTTGGGAAGAAACCGTGCGCCTTGCGCAGAAATGGTTCGGCCCCATCCCCCGTCGCGAAGTGCCCGAACGCCGCTTGCCGCAGGAACCTGAGCAGACCGAAGAACGCCGCCTCTGCGTGGAGCGTCCCGTTCCCCTCGACGCGCTCTTCATGGCTTTTCACATGTGCCGCCGCGACGATCCCGACTATTACGCGTTCGACATTCTGTCCGATATTCTTTCCAACGGCCGCTCCAGCCGCCTGAACCTCCGCCTGGTGCAGGAGCGCAAACTCTTCTCCAGCATCGACGCCTACATTTCCGGCAGCCGCGATGCCGGTCTGCTTCACATCAGCGGCAAGCCCTCGCCGGGTGTTTCCCTCGACGAAGCCGAGGCCGCCGTCCGTGCCGAACTGGAATTGCTCCGTCGGGAGCTTGTAGACGAGCCGGAACTGGAGAAGGTGAAAAACAAGTTCGAGGCTTCCCAGATATTTGGTAATATGAATTACCTGAACGTAGCCACCAATCTCGCCTGGTTCGAACTGACGGGGCAGGCCGACGACATCAACCGCGAGGTAGACAACTATCGTGCCGTCACGGCCGACCGTCTGCGTCAGGTGGCCGATCGGGCTTTCCGTCGCGAAAACGGCGTGGTGCTCCACTATCGCAAAGGCTGACCGATGCTGTGAAACAACGCTTTTGACGACTTTCTTCCGGTGAAGTTTCACTGTATTCGCTTGTATATTAGCGAGTTGTGTTGAAATTTGCCTGCTGGTTCATGTTTCACCTCCGTGACTTTTCCTGCCTTTCAAGCAAATTCTTGATTGTTCGTGTGTTGCAGTTGTTTTGAAAGCGTGAGGCCGGAATGGTACGATCTTCCTTGGGATGGAAATAATCTTGATTTGCCAAATTGCCAAACGAAATTACGCCAAATTACCAAACGATTTTCCGCCAAATTGCCAAATTTGTATTATGATTTGTTTGATTTTCAGGCAATTTCCGTATCTTTGCAAAAACTAAGTATTCATGGAATATAGAAATCGAATAGCAGATAAATTATTGCGTGATAAATTAGAAGCAATGGGGGCTGTTTTAATAGAGGGTCCCAAGGCTTGTGGTAAAACCACTACGGCTGAACAACAGGCTAAGAGCATCATTTATATGGATGACCCAGCCAAACAAGAACAATATAAACAGATGGCACAGACTAACATCCGTTTTTTGCTTGAAGGAAAAACTCCACGCCTGATTGATGAATGGCAACAAGTTCCTCAGTTTTGGGATGCCATTCGGTTTGAGGTGGATCATAGAGATGAAGACGGGCAATTCATGCTTATAGGGTCTGCCGTACCTGTTGATGCTAAAGAAATACATCACACAGGAACTGGAAGATATGGATGGCTTACCATGCGCCCTATGACTCTGTGGGAATCTGGTGAATCTACCGGTGAAATCAGTTTGTCAGATTTGTTTCTTGCGCCGGACAAAATAGGTGCTTTAAATAAACTTACATTACCAATGCTTGCATTTGTTGTTTGCCGTGGCGGGTGGCCTAAATCTTTGGCTAAAAAATCGGAAAAGGCAGCATTGCTGCAAGCAGCGGAATATTATAAAGCCATTACAAGCAGTGACATATCGCGAGTTGATAATGTGAAAAGAAACGAGGAGCGGGCAAAGAGAATCATGAGGTCATATGCCCGACATCAAGGTTCACAGGCTAGTATTGCAACAATTCTTGCGGATATATCAACAAATGAGACGGAAGAGGTTAGCGATGAAACGGTAGGAACATATCTTACTGCTTTGCGAAAAATATTTGTTATAGAGGATATGCCTGCATGGAATCCTAATTTAAGAAGTAAAACCGCGGTACGCACATCCGACACAAGGTATTATGTCGATCCTTCGGTGGGAGTAGCTGCTTTAGGACTTGGTCCTAATGACTTGATTAATGATCTGAATACTTTCGGATTGTTTTTTGAGACGATGTGTATCCGGGATCTTCGTGTTTATGCAGATGCTTTGGATGGATCGGTCTATCATTATAGAGACAAAAATGGTTTGGAATGTGATGCGGTGGTGCATTTGCGTAATGGGGCGTATGGTCTTGTTGAAATAAAATTAGGCGGAGACAAACTTATTGAAGAAGGCGCAAAGACATTAATCGCACTTGCCAATATTATTGATACCTCCCGAATGAAAGCACCTGCATTTTGTATGGTATTGACCGGTGTAGGTGACTTTGCTTACAGGCGGACAGATGGAGTTTATGTTGTTCCTATTGGGTGTTTGAAAGATTAAATTGCTGTGAAACAACGCTTTTGACGACTTTTTTCCGGTGAAGTTTCACCGTATTCGCTTGTATATTAGAACGTTGCGTTGAAACTTGTTCTGCCGTTTGGAGGTATCGTAAATAATACCTATATTTGTCTTGTGATAAAAGCGAATTAGGGTATGCCGGAAATATTCAGAGCCTTTGGATTTTCGTTCATGTTTTTTAGTCGCGAACATGAACCGATACATGTGCATGCCGTAGGAAAAGACGGCATGGCGAAATATGTATGGGATGGAAACGAGTTTGTTTTCTACGAACAACGCGGAATCAAGGCTCAGGATTTGAAGAGAATAGGCATGATGATAGAGGAAAATAGCGATATAATCATTAGGCATTGGAACAAGTATTTTGGAAAGGAGGCTGACAATGAAGATTACGAGAATATGGTTTGATGGTGAATATCTTTATGGTCTGGGGGATAATGGGAAGACCTATCGTCAATCCTTGCTATGGTATCCCGGATTGATGCAGGCAAACGAAGCGGAAAGGGAAGATTATACGATGAGTGTAGTCGGGATACATTGGCGTACGCTTGATGTGGATGTAAGCTTTGAGAGCTTTGAATACGAAGATGCGGAACCTACCAAATTGCAACGGTTCTTCCTTCTGCATAAGGAAATTAATGTGTCCGAATTTGCGAGACTTGTCGGGATAAACGCCACCCTTTTGCGTAATTATATCAACGGTTTCAAGAAACCGTCGAAGGAACGGGAAAATCAGATTTTATGTCAGATACACAAACTGAGCGAAGAATACGCCCAAGTTGTATTTTAGTTCATGTTTCACCTCCGTGAAACCTTATCTTTCACTGTAAATATTTGATTTTTAGCTTGTTTAGCTTGTTGTGAAAGCGTGAAGCCGGAATCGGACAAACTTCGTTCACTTCTGTTCGGCAACATGGCAGGTCTTCGGTGCTAACTATGGACTTTAGGCAACTAACTATCTACTTTAGCGCGCTAACTATGGACTTTGGCGCGCTAATGATGGATACATATACCCAATGCCTCAAATACGTGTTTCAGTTATCTCGAAACAGAATGGAGGCGGCATATAGCGGAACGTTGGTCATCCAATCCTGGTTGCGGTAATCGGACATGGAAAAACGGAGGCCGTGCAACCCTTTATTGGCAGCGACAAAACAAGCTAAGGATTTTGAACGCAGGTTTTCCTCCGCCTTTACTTCTATCGGAACGATGTCGCTGCCATGCTGTATGATAAAATCAATCTCCAGTTTTGCATCGTTGCTGTAGTAGAATACAGAACTTTCGCATGTGGCTGTCAGCTGGCTCATGACATAGTTTTCCGTAAATGCGCCTTTGGCTTCCTCCATGCCGTTGTCGGCAATCAACAGTCTTTCTGCCGGTGTTTCACTCATGGCGCCCAGCAGTCCACAATCCAAAAGGAACAGTTTGAAAGCAGAGATGTCGGCATAAAATTTCAATGGAATCTTGGGTTGGGAAATTCTTTCGGCCTTGTACACCAGACCTGCATCCAGCAGCCACTGAATGGCTGCCTCGAAATCCTTGGCCCGTGCACCGGGACGGACAACGCCATAGATGAATTTCTTGTTTTCCTTTACAAGTTGGGAAGGCATCGACTGCCAGACCATACCTATGCGGTTAGCCTCCGAGGCGGATACATGTTTTGACATATCCTGCCGATAGGTAAAGAGTATGTTGTTTTGTACCGTCCTTACTTTCCTGGCATCATTTGATGATACGAACTCAGCCACAGCTTCCGGCATTCCTCCCACAAAGTAATACTCTCTCAAAGACTTGACATACTCGTTTTTGAGAAGCTTGACAGTAGCCCAGTCCTTAGCCCGTAGGATGTCAACCATTTGTTTCTTTCCTTTGGCCAACAGAAACTCATCAAAGGTCATGGGATAGATGTGCAATACGTCCACTTTGCCAACCGGAAAAGATTCTCCCCGGTGCATGGCTATTCCCAACAGTGAACCTGCCACGGCAACATGATATTGCGGTGCGTTCTCATAGAAATACTTCAAGACCGACAAACCGCGCGGTGCTTCCTGTATTTCGTCCAGAATAATCAATGTCTTACCGGCTTCGATACTCTGCCCGGTAATGGCGCCGATGGCCAACAAGATACGCCGCATGTCGTAATCTTCCGAAAACAGATTTCTGGCCAGTTCGTTGTTGTCACAATTGATATAAGCGACATTGGCGAACTCTTGTTCTCCGAAATGTTTAAGGATGTAAGTTTTTCCCACCTGACGCGCTCCGGCCAATACAAGAGGCTTCCGGCCTTTTTTGTTTTTCCAGACTTTTAGTTGCTCAATGATGTTTCTATGCATAATCCTTGTATTTCTGATGATTCCGATGCAAAAATACATATTTCCGACCGAACTTTAATGGGATATGCGCATTTTCCTGACCGAATATTTTGATGTATAATACATTTTTCCGACCGAATATTCTTGAAATCATTCTTCTACGAAGTCAATCTGCTGATTTTTTTGTATGTTTGCACGCGTATGATACATGACCGTGTAATAAAGCCCCTCTATCCCTTGTGCGTGCTGGCAGTCTTGTTGTGGACCGCCTGCACCCATGCCGACTATTCCCGACGGATGGTCGAAGCCGACCGTGTGATGGACCTGTACCCCGACAGTGCCCTCCGCCTGTTGCAGGATATCTCTCCCTCGAATCTGGACGAGGGCGACCGCATGCGCCATCGGTTGCTGACGGTGGAGGCGGAGTGCCGTAACGGACAGATGCCGGCCAGCGACTCCTTGCTGTGGCCGGTCATCGGCTATTTCCATCAGGCAGGCGATGTCTTTTGGGAGGCGCGGGGCGAGTACAACCGCGGCTGCATCCTTTATCAGAATCATCGGCAGGCGGGGCAGGCGTTGGACATCTTCCAGCGGGTAAAGACACTGATGGAACAATGTGGAAATACCTGGTGGCTTGGGCGGACGTATGGCCGCATGGCTTATATCTATCACAGTCAGGGGATGCTTTCGCAGGCTGATTCTCTCTATTGCAAGGCGGAACAAATATGTGTGCAAGTGGGCGATACTGCATTGTGGCTTGAAATTTTAGAACGAAGGAGTATTTATCTGATTGCTAAAGGTGAGGATTGTTATAAGGGAGCAGAAACATTATTGTTAAAAGCTTATCGATTAGCTAATCATAAGCAATTAATAAATCATCAAAAGAAAAGTGTACTTACTTTGAGCCAGTTGTATAGCTATATGCAGGACGGTAGACGTGCCTTGCAATTTGCTCGTGAGGCTTGGAGGCTGGAATCGGATACCGCACGGAGGTATATGTCCAGTTTGCTGATAGGTGAGGCTCATTATAAACTGAATCATTATGACTCCGCTATGGTTTGGCTGGAAAGGACGGTTGTGTGCCGTCCTTCTCTGGCTGTTCGTTCGGCAGCCTATATGCGTTTGGCTGATATTGCCGAAGAACTGGGAGATGTGGAAAAAGCATTGATGTATCAGAAAAAATATCAGCAGGCGGAATATGACCTTGCCGGGCGGGCACAGCAGGTGGCCGAGATCCGATTAACGGAACAGGATCAGGCACATCAGCAGGAACAGGCGCAAATGAAGCGGCTGATTCTGATTTGTTTGGCGGCGATTGGTGTATTGGCTGTTTGTATTGTGCTGTTGTTGGGATGGCGGATCAGGGAGCGGAAACGCCGCCGCAGGCAGATGGATACGTTGATGAAGTACTGGTGGCAGGAACATTGGATACTCTTGTCCGCAGAACCGTCGGCGGCCGAACCGGAAGTGAGGCTTCTGCCTCCTCCTGCGGAACGGGAGGAACAGTCGGCGTTCAACTTCGACAACCTGTCGGCTTGTCTGCAGGAGACGGAACCGTACGCCAAAGCCAAACGTATCCTGGCTCATTATAAATCGTATGCGGACTATGAGGAACACTTCACCGTGGAAGATCAGGACCAGCTGCTTCATTACATCGACCTTTATACCGACGGATTCATCACCCGACTGAAGAAGAAGGCTTCGCTTTCGGAGAACGACCTCCGCTTTTGCGGGCTTCATCTGTTAGGATGGTCCACTCAGGAGATTGCCGTCCTGCTGGAAAAAGACCGCTCCGGTGTGTACAAGCGGCAGAAACGTCTCCTGCATCAATATTTCCCGGATGCGGGCGACGAAAAGCTGGAAAAGGTGTTGAAAAGCATCAAATAGCCCCGTTCCACACTTTTCCACCTAAAAAAGTTTGTGGAAACCCGAAAATTCCACAAAAATTCCACAAATCCGGTGATTTCAAAGGGCTAATTTTGGAGTATTAAAAGCAAAATACATAGTTAACAAATGAAGGCATTGATTCTATTTTTAATTTCTTTATGGACGGGAAATTCCTTTGCTCAAACCTCTGTAGAAAAGAATGAGGGAGGAACCACTATTGTAAAGCTGTATCTGGACGACTATGTTTGTAGTGAAAGTCAGTGGGTTTATTTACATGGTTATAAGGACTGGGTTTCCGGAAACGAATGTACGATTTTCGATTCTGTATTTGTTGCCCAAGGAGAGCATGTCGTCCAATTGCAAACATATATTCCAGAAGCCCAAGCCGTGAATATTCTTTTTGAGAAACAAGGACCACTCAATATGCAGCTGGCGATAGAACCGAATTCCAGTTTGGGGATAACTGTGTGTGAAGAGGATGGTGATGTTTCCATCTTTAAAAGAGCTGGGCAAGGTGGTTCGTTAAATAACCGTTTACATGATTTCCTGAAAGAAAGATCGGAATATTTACGGCGAATCGGAACATTGCATCAAGAGAAAAAAGCAGAGGAAGCACAACGTTTGGAAAGAAATACCTTTGAAAAACGGTGTACGATGCTGTTGAATGCTGATGTGGCGGAAGAAGCTTATGAAATGGCCGTTTGCTTGAAGATTGATTTTCGTTCTTATTCAGAGGAAGTTGCTGATATATTAGAGCAAATTGCTTTAAAGTTTCCTACGTCAGGTTTGATTCAAGAGTATATGCATAAGAAAAAGGGCTTACCTGCAACTGCAGAAGCTCGAAAATGTTCTTTGCGTATACAGGAGTTAAGGAAAAAAAGGAAAGACATCCTATTTTATCCTCAAAAGATTGGCGATGAATTGATTTTGTCTTTTCCAGATGCTATGGGAAATGAACTTACTACTGATCATCGTGCTGAGGATTTTGTACTGATAGATTTTTGGGCAAGTTGGTGTGTACCTTGTAGAAAGGAAATGCCTGATATAAAGAAAGTTCAAGAGCAATATGGTAAGCGGTTACTTGTTTATGCCATTTCTTTGGATACGGATAGAAAAGCCTGGCAGGCAGCTATTGGTAAAGATGGTACCGGAAGTTTTGTACATGTAATCGGTACGTATCCCAACGGACAACCTACACAAAATATGAAACGAATGCGAGTGCATTCCATTCCGAAGAATTTGCTTCTTGATAAGAACCAACGTATTATCGCTAAAGATTTGCATGGCGATGAACTGATGCAATTGTTGGACAGTCTGATGAACCAATAAATAGGATATGTTTTTAATGCTTATGAGAAAATTACTTTGTAATCTGTTGTTTATCTTCCTCTTGTTAGTTCTGTCCGCCTATTCGTCGGGCAGTAAGGATGAAAAGAAAAACGTAGAAATCACTTTGTTTCTGGATAAAGACATGACCGAGGTAGGGCAGAATGTGTTTGTATGGTCTTTCATATCTGGGAACGAACAGCGGATATGGGACTCTGTGTATGTGGCTCCTCATTCGGATTCGGTTACTTTGCGGGCCTATACTCCTGCAGGTAATTATTTTAAGGTAATCTTTGACAAGATAGGACCGAGTTCTTTGAATGTGTATGCCAATCCAGGCGATCGGGTGAAAATGCGTGTGGGAAGCAGAGACCGGAATACGGTGTTCAAGAAGGCAGAAGAAGGTGATTTTCATAATGATTGTGTTGAAAGTATTCTGTCGAAGCGTCCCGATTGGATTAAGAAGCATGAGGCGGACGAATTGGAAAATGAGGACAGTATCTGTTACTACAACCGGAAATTGATAGAGGCTTATAAGGATGAGATTTATCATGCAAAGTCTCCCTATTTGGCCTTTTCGGGAGTTGGTATGATCGATATGTATTTCGAAGATATCGTGACTTCGGATTCCATCCGTTATTTCAAGAATTATGTAATGGAACGGTATCCTGATGATCCGCGTGCACAGTCCGATTATGCACACGATCCTTCGCCGGAAGGTCTTGTGCAAGCCAATAAGATTAAGGAAATAAATATGCGCCGCAACATCAATGAAAATGTTCTGAGAAATACAAAGCTTGGCAACCGCTTGAAGCTTGCTTTGCGGAATGTGGACGGGAAAGTCGTTTCGTTGGACGATTTGCCGGATACGGCTTATATGTATGTGGACATTTGGGCCAGCTGGTGCGGTCCTTGCCGGAGACAGTTCCCCACTATCAAGAAAGTGCATGAGAAATATGCAGGCTCTCTGACCGTCTACGCCATTTCCATTGATTTGAACCACACGTTGTGGAAAGAAGCGATTGCCAAAGACGGGACGGAGGATTTTGTACATGTGACAGGGGCAAATAACTTGCGGGAAGTGGTGCCGGAAGTACGTTTGTTGGGTATCGAAAGAATCCCGCGCAATTTCCTGTTGGATAAGCAGAAAAAGATTATCGCTGTTGATTTGACGGGCGATGAACTGATGCAGCGAATGGATAGCTTGGTGGGGAAATAAAGAAATCGAGGAAAAAGCCCTGTTGTTTGTTAGTTTTTTCTTACTTTTGTCCCAATATGCGCTTATGGGCGCATCGCAGAATAACTAAACAAACGGCATAGCCAATGAAAGTAGTAGACTTGATAAACAGTAACCAGCATACCGCCTTCTCCTTCGAGGTACTTCCACCTCTGAAGGGGACAGGCATCGAGAAGCTGTACGCCACCATAGACCTCCTGCGCGAGTTCGACCCCAAATACATCAATATCACCACCCACCGGAGCGAGTATGTCTATCAGGAACTGGGCAACGGACTTTACCAGCGGAAGCGCCTGAGACGCAGACCGGGCACGGTAGCCGTGGCGGCAGCCATACAGAACAAATACGGACTGACTACGGTTCCCCACTTGTTGTGCAGCGGATTTACGCGCGAGGACACGGAGTATGTCCTGCTGGATCTTCAGTTCCTGGGTATCACCGACCTGCTGGTGCTTCGCGGCGACAAGGCGAAGCACGAGGCGCGCTTTGTGCCCGAAGAGGGCGGGTATTCACATGCCATCGAACTGGAAGAACAGATCAACCGTTTCAACCAGGGCATCTTCGAGGATGGAAGTCCGATGACCGTGACGCGCACGCCCTTCAGCTACGGCGTAGCCTGTTATCCCGAGAAACATGACGAGGCTCCCAACCTGGAGAGCGACCTGATGTGGCTGAAACGGAAGGTGGATGCCGGTGCGCAGTATGCCGTGACGCAGTTGTTCTATGACAACAATCGTTACTTCGACTTCGTGGAGCGTGCCCGCAAGGCGGGTATTACGGTGCCTATCATACCGGGCATCAAGCCCTTGAAACGCGCTGCACAGTTGAGCATTATCCCCAAGACATTCAAGGTGGACATTCCACAGGAACTGGCTGAGGAAGTGGAGCGTTGCAAGGACGACGAACAGGTGAAACAGGTGGGCATCGAGTGGTGCGTGCGCCAATGTCGCGAGCTGATGGCCCACGGTGTGCCGAGCCTGCATTTCTATTCTGTGGCGGCTGAAGACAGCATACGCGAGGTGGCGAAACAGATTTTTTAAATGGAAAATTGAGAATGTTCGGTTTCGAGGATGTCATAGGGCAAAAGGATGTGGTCGGCCGTCTGAAAGCGGAGGTGGAGCAGGGGCGTACGGCCCATGCACTGCTGTTGACGGGGCCGAGGGGAGCGGGAAAGCTGCCTTTGGCGCTGGCGCTGGCACGGCGTCTGTGCTGCATGCACCCCGAAGGCGGGGAAGCTTGTGGACAGTGTGTCTCGTGTCGTCAGTGGGAAAAACTGGCTCATCCTGACGTACATTTTGTCTTTCCCATCGTGAACAACAAGAAGGTGAGCGACGACTACCTGCCCTTGTGGCGGAAGATGCTCATGGAAAGTACCTATACCGACCTGGGGCACTGGATGGAACTGATAGACGCCGGAAATACGCAACCTTTGATTTATGCTCCCGAAAGCGACCAGACATTTCGTAAACTGAGTCTGAAGTCCAGCCAAGGCGGATGGAGGGTCGTTGTGGTGTGGTTGCCCGAACGCATGAACGAGGCTTGCGCCAACAAGATGTTGAAGTTGCTGGAAGAACCGCCCGAGCGGACTGCTTTCCTGATGGTGAGCGAAGAGCCCGAACGGTTGCTGCCTACCATCGTGAGCCGCACGCAGCGTATCTACGTGCCCCGCATTGAGGAAGAGGATATGGTCCGTGTATTGACAACCCGATACGGACAGACCGAGGAAGAGGCGCATTCGATGGCTCACAGGGCTGACGGAAGTTTCCTGAAGGTGCTGGAAATGATGGGGCAGAGCGGCGAGCAGGCTTTGTGTTTCGAACTTTTTACCCGGCTGATGCGTCTGGCCTGGCAGCGTGACATACGTGGCATGAAGGCCTGGAGTGAGCAGGTGGCTGTCTTGGGGCGTGAACGGCAGAAGATGTTTCTGGAATATGCCCAGCGGATGGTACGTGAGAATTTTATTGCAAACTTCCACCGGGGAGAAATGAACTATATGGGACCTGACGAACAGCAGTTTGCTACGCGTTTTGCTCCTTTCGTCAACGAGCGGAACATCGTCGGGATGACCGACCTGCTCGGTAAGGCTCAGGAACACATCCAGCAGAATGTGAATCCGCGAATGGTGTTCTTCGATCTGATACTGAACATGACGGTGCTGATTAAAATGAAAAATTGAGAATTGAAAATTATACATTATGACTGATTTTACACTACATAACGGAAGCGGGCGGCTTTGCCTCCGCAGTTGCGGACGGCAGGACAGGCAGCTGAATACGTATGACTGGCTGGCAGACATTCCCGGCAATGAAGCCGAGTCGGAGTATGTCGAAGTGCAGTTCAAGAATACGAGGAAAGGCTATTTCCGCAACTCCAACCGCCTGGAACTGGCGAAAGGAGATATTGTGGCGGTTGAGGCTACACCTGGCCACGATATCGGTGTCGTGACTTTGACCGGCCGCCTTGTACCCCTGCAGATGAAGAAAACCGGAGTGCGCAACGAAGCCGATATCCGCCGTATCTACCGTAAGGCTAAAGCGGCTGATATGGAGAAGTATGCTGAGGCCAAGGCGCGCGAGCATTCTACCATGATACGTGCCCGGCAAATAGCACTCAGCCTGGGGCTGGACATGAAAATCGGTGACGTGGAGTATCAGGGCGACGGTAATAAGGCCATCTTCTATTATATAGCCGAAGGTCGTGTGGATTTCCGTCAGCTCATCAAGGTGCTGGCCGAGGCTTTCAGGGTACGTATCGAAATGAAACAGATCGGAGCCCGTCAGGAGGCCGGACGCATTGGAGGCATAGGACCCTGTGGCCGTGAGTTGTGCTGTGCCACGTGGATGACCAGTTTTGTATCTGTCTCTACAGGAGCCGCACGCTATCAGGACATTTCGCCCAATCCGCAGAAGCTGGCCGGGCAATGTGCCAAACTGAAATGTTGCCTCAACTATGAGGTGGATGTCTATGTCGAAGCTCAGAAACGATTGCCCAGCAAGGAGATTACGCTGCGTACCAAGGATGCCGAGTGGTTCTACTTTAAGGCGGATATTCTGGCCGGACAGGTGACCTATTCGAGCGATAAGTCTATTCCTGCCAACTTGGTTACCATTCCTGCCCGCCGTGCTTTTGAGGTAATCAATATGAATCGCAAAGGAGCGGCGCCTGATACGTTGGCAGAAGCGGATAATGAAAAGAAGCAGGTTTCGGCCGACTTGTTGGAACAGGAAAGCGTGACCCGCTTTGATCGCAACCGCAAAGGAAAGGGGGGCAACGAAAACAAAGGTGGCGGAAACGGAGAAGGCAAGAAGAAAAAGAAGAAAAATAAAGGAGGCGGTGATGTACTGGCTCAAGAAGCAAAGCAGGAAGGAACCGCACAGGCTCCGGTAGAGGCCAAGAAAGAAAATAAAGAGGCCTCGACAGAAAAAACGGCCGAACCTTCACGCTCGAAAAACCGCCGCAACAGGTCGAAAAAAAACGCCAAGCCTGCGGTTAAGAATGATGGCAAGCGGGAAGAAAAAGGAAGCGGTAATGCACAAGGTTGATGTAATGCGGCTTGTGGCGGCAACGGCAGCCGTAATCCTGTTGACGGCTTGTGGAGAAAACGTCGTGTATAGCCATTATGAGGCTGTAGAGGGCAGGGGGTGGAGAAAGAACGACACCCTGTCCTTTACAACCACTGTTACGGTTCCCGACAAAAGCCTGGATGTCTATGTGGATGTGCGTCATGGCAATAATTATCCTTACCGCAATCTGGCTCTGTCATTGACCAGCATGTTGTCTTCTCCGGCGGATTCTCTTGTCCGTACAGATACCTTGCGATTGATGCTGGCCGATAGCGAAGGACGGTGGACAGGAGAAGGGTTTGCCAATCTTTATCATAACGCATCCTATGTGACGACGGTTCGGCTGGATACACCTGCCACTTGCCGTTTTGTCCTGTTGCCAGTTATGCAAGACTCACTTCTGCAAGGCGTGAGCGATGTTGGAGTCAGGATGGTTATCTCATCCTCTTCCCACGCCCCGCATCGATCCGCAGGAATACGAACAGCAGAATAGTAAATCCCCATAAAGAAGAACCGCCGTAACTGAAGAATGGAAGCGGGATGCCGATGACGGGTGTCAGGCCAAGTACCATGCCTATGTTGATAAACAGGTGGAAGAAGAAGATTCCCAGCACGGAGTATCCATAGACACGTCCCGAGACGGTAGGCTGGCGTTCGGACAAATGGATCAGACGCAAGAGCAGGCACATGTAGAGCAACAGTACGAATACCGAGCCTACGAATCCTTCCTCTTCACCTACCGTACAAAAAATAAAATCGGTGTCCTGCTCGGGCACGTATTTCAGTTTCGTTTGTGTTCCATTCAGGAAACCTTTGCCCCAAAGACCGCCCGAGCCGATGGCGATTTTCGACTGGTTGACATTATAGCCAGCACCGGCCAAGTCTTCTTCCAACCCCAGTACTACTTTGATGCGGATCTGTTGATGAGGTTCCAGGACCTGGTTGAAAACATAGTCGCACGAGTACAAGAAGCCTACCGAGGCTATCATGAATGCCGAGACAAGTACATAGATCTTCCTCCGTTCGCGCAAGGCTAAAAATACAAGCCATCCCGCAGCACATGCGCAAAGTCCCCAAAGCACATAGACCACGTTGAATGTCCATAGCCAGCCGGATATGGCACAGGCTAAGGCTACCACTGCAATACACGTGATTGTCATCTGACTGACTATGGCACGGTTGCGTTGATAGACCTGAAGCAGGATAGGGGCGGAAATCAGAATGAGGCACAACACGGCGAACTCGCCCACGGAAGTGGAGTCATGGAGCATCGTGACATCGGCGTAGCGGATACCTACAACAAAGTAAACGACGGCACATACTCCGGCAAACAGAATCGCCCCCGGCATACCTTCGCGGTAAAGCATCAGAAAGAAAGACAGATAGACCAGGGCTGACCCCGTCTCGCGCTGTCCTACAATGAGCAGCATGGGGCAGGCTATCAGGAAAGCAATGGTCAGCACGTTGCGCCAGTTTTGGAGAACAAAGCCATAAGCTCCCATAAATTTGGCTAAAGCCAGTGCCGTAGCGAATTTGGCAAACTCGGCCGGCTGCAGACTTACCGGTCCCAGTATGAGCCATGAACGCGATCCTTTTGTGTCGGGTGCAATGAAGATGGTAACGAGTAACAATACCAGCATGCCCGCGTATATGATATAGGCGAAGGTATCATAGAACATATCGTCCAGCATCAATAATACAAAGCCTAGACCGAAGGAACAGATAATCCATACGAACTGTTTGCCTGCGCGGGTGGAAAAGTCCAGAAAATCGCGGTCTACATAATCATAACTTGCACCACAGACACTGAACCAGCCCCAAATGACCAGTAGCAGATAGATGACAACCGTCATCCAGTCTAGCGATTTCCAAATACTATCTCTCCTCGTTGCCATAAATAATTACTCGGTTACTGAAATCTTCGGCCAGTATCTCGTTCTGTGGCGAAAGTTTGCCATGCAGATATTGGTCCATCATTAATGCACCGATAGGTACACCGTAAGTCGCTCCCCAACCTCCGTTTTCTACATAAACGACGATGGCTATCTTGGGATCGTTCATCGGAGCGAATCCCATGAAAACGGAATGGTCTTTGCCATGCGGATTCTGTGCTGTACCGGTCTTTCCGCAAGCTTCTACTCCGGGAAGCAATGTGCCTACCAACCGGCATGTTCCGCTTCCTGTACTACCCGTAACGGCTGCCCGCATACCTTTCACGATGTCCTCGTAATATTCCTTTCGGATTGTCGGAGTGCGTACTGTCTGGTAAAGGCTGTCTAGCGGGTTGTCCTGTATTTCTTTTACGACATGTGGGGTGATAAAGTGGCCGCGGTTGGCAATTGTTGCTCCCAGATTAGCAATCTGTAATGGGGTGGCCAGAATTTCTCCCTGGCCGATGGCGATACTGATAATTGTCAATCCGTTCCAAGAGCCTCGGTAGATGCGGTCGTAATATTGTGAATTGGGGATGAAGCCTCGTAGTTCTCCTGGCAGGTCCACTCCCAGCTGGTAGCCGAAGCCTTGTGACACCATATCGTCTTTCCATACGGTAAGCGCTTCCTGCGGAGAACCGTATTTCTTGTCACCGATCATTTTGTATAATCCCCAGCAAAAATAGGAGTTGCACGAAGTGGCAATGGCCGGTATAAGCGGGAGGGGAGCTGCATGTCCGTGGCATCCGACCCGCAGCCCGCGGTGAATAAAGCCATGGGAGCATGGAAAAGGGGTGTCTTCCTGAATAATGCCTTCCTCCAAAAAGATCAGACCTTGTGTTGTCTTGAAAGTTGAGCCGGGAGGATAGGTACCCATGATGGCTCGGTTCAATAAAGGCTTTTGGCGATTCTTTTCCAGAAGTTGGTGGTTTTTTCCACGCTGCCGGCCGATCATCATGTGTGGATCGAAGCTGGGAGAAGACACCATGCAGAGAATTTCGCCCGTTTTAGGTTCAATGGCTACGATAGCGCCTATTTTGTTTTGCATCAGACGTTCGCCCAACATTTGAAGATCGATGTCGATACCCAGTTTCAGGTTCTTGCCAGGTACCGACGGACGGTCCAGTTGTCCGTCCATATAATGTCCCTGTATGCGGCCATGTGCATCGCGTAACAGGATTTCTACGCCTTTTTCGCCACGAAGGTATTTTTCGTAGGAACGTTCGACTCCCTGTTTGCCGATGTAGTCGCCGCGGATATAATAGTCGTCTTTTTCAATGTCGCGCATGGATACCTCACCGATATCGCCTAAGACATGACCGGCCGAATTGTAGGAGTACTGGCGGATGGTGCGTCGTTGGATGGAGAAGCCGGGGAACTTATAGAGCTTTTCCTGAAACACGCCACATTCTTCGGCCGAAAGTTGCGTCATAAACACTTGTGGGGTGTATTTGGAGTAGCCCGGATTTTTACGGAAGTTGCGGACTTCTTCCATGCGTTGCAGGAACTGTTCGCGTGTGATTCCCAGTGAGCGGCAAAAATCGAGTGTGTCGAGTTGTGTCACTTCACGTGGAATGAATGTGATGTCATAGGCCGGTTGGTTAAAAACGAGCAGTTTGCCGTTTCGGTCGTAAATGGCTCCACGTGAGGGGTATTGTATTTTATTGAGGAAAGCATTGCTGTCGGCGTAGCGCTTGTACTTGTCTGAGAAGATCTGGAGTCCTGCCAGACGGAGAATGTATATCAGGACGATGCAAACGACAATTGCGCCGAGGATGTATTTCCGTTTTTCGAATGTATAATCTTTCGCCATCAGTCTGTTTATTTTTTAGTTCGTTTCATCGTTTACCTTTTTGGAAGAGCATTTCTAAAGCCAGTACGCAAAGCATGGTAAAGAGGGTGCTGGAGATGATCCGCAGTAACAACTCTGGCAGATGGGCGAAGGAGAATGATTCAAGTGAGAGCAATACGGCGTGGTGCAGTAACACAGCTGTGGTCGCATATTTCAGGAAGACATTTATTCCCATGGTATGGATGGCAGGGACAAGTGTCTCTTGGAGGTCACGGGGAACGAAAAGTCTCAGTAGGGTAGGACGGACGAAAGCGAGAAGTACTGTTGAGGCTGCATTCAATCCAGGGGTGTCTGAGAAGATATCGACCATCAACCCCAGTACGAATGCCCATAACATCAGCCTGTTTGTCGGCACGTCTGCCTCAAAC
The DNA here is from genome assembly GCF_019239235.1 of Caecibacteroides pullorum. GTDB lineage: Bacteria > Bacteroidota > Bacteroidia > Bacteroidales > Bacteroidaceae > Bacteroides > Bacteroides pullorum. Next base: position 28,557 of record NZ_JAAZTS010000007.1, read on the forward strand.
TTCAAAAGCAGGTAGATGTACAGGAAAGGGGTGGCATAACCGCCGATGTGGAGGTTGTTCAATATCAATGCCTGCAACAAAACCAGTGCGACAAGCCATCCTGCTTTATGTAGATAGGTTATTGTCATTTTTTTTATTTCTGAATTTAGAACTCATTGTTCTTGTTCCAATGCTTTTTGTTCTTCCTGGCCACGTCGGGCAAGGATACGGACAGAACCCAGTTTGCCAAAGTCTGTCGCAAGTTTGATTCTGAGCAGGTAAGACAACCCGTCGTTGGAGTCGGCCATGTCGTCGACGACTCCTACCATAAGTCCTTGCGGAAAGACAGATGAAAATCCGCTGGTGACAACGGTGTCGCCCAAATTGAACTCTGCATGTCTAGGCAGGTCTTTCAGATAGGCATAGCGGGGATCGCCTCCTTCCCATTTCAGATAGCCGAAATAGTCGCTTCCCTGGATCTTGCAACTGATGCTGGACTTGCTGTTGAGCAGAGGAAGGACCAACGAATAGCTTGGAGAAGTGCGGTAAACAATTCCTACTACACCGGCTGCACCTACTACGGCCATGTCGGGCTTGACACCAGCTGCACTCCCTTGGTCGAGGGTTATGTAGTTGTCTGTTCGGTTCAGGCTGTTTTTTATCACATGCGCCTTGAAGCTTTGTTCGATTCCTGTGCCTGGCGGCATGTCGCGATCCAGCGCTTGGCGGACGGCAGAGTCGCCTACGTATCCGGATAAAGCGCTTTCAAGTTGCAAGACTCGTTGTTCCAGCCATACATTGCGGTCGAGCAAGTCTTCGTTGGCATCCTTCAGGTGGAAATAGGACGTGATGCTTCCCGTTACTTCGTAGACTTTTCCCGCAATCAGGTTGGCGGACGAAAGAGCCGCGCTGTGCTGGTAAGGACCGGTGTTGCACAACAAAAACAAGCTGACTGCCTCAAGCAACAGGAAGAGGAGCCAGTGGTTGTATTTTAACAGGAAGTTAAGGAGGTCACGCACGTCTCTTAATAACGGTTAGTGGTTAATGATGAACGGTTAGTGGTAAGGGGTTAACGGTTAGTATCCCCATTCAGATGGCTACTCACCGTTAACCGCTTACCACTAACCGCTGATTATTTATCGCATCAGGAACGAGAAACGATCTACATTCTTCAGCGCAATGCCTGTACCTTTGGCAACGGCGTGCAAAGGATCTTCGGCGATATGGAAAGGAATGTTGATCTTGTCTGTCAGACGCTTGTCGAGTCCGCGAAGCAGAGCGCCTCCACCAGCCAGATAGATACCGTTGTGTACGATGTCGGCATACAGTTCGGGTGGTGTGTTCTCCAGTGCGCTGAGGATAGCCGTTTCGATCTTCGAGATGGATTTCTCGAGGCAGTGGGCCACTTCCTGGTAGCATACGGGCACTTCCATAGGCAGGGCCGTGATGCGGTTCGGGCCATGTACGATATAGTCTTCAGGGGCATCGTCGCCCAGGTCGGTCAAGGCGGCTCCCACATGGATCTTGATACGCTCGGCCATACGCTCGCTGACCTTCACGTTGTGCTGGCGGCTCATGTACTCTTGGATATCGGCCGTAAGGTCATCGCCCGCGATGCGGATGGAGTTGTTCGACACAATACCTCCCAACGAGATGACGGCGATTTCGGTCGAGCCACCTCCTATGTCCACAATCATGTTGCCTTCAGGCGCTTCTACGTCGATGCCAATACCGATAGCGGCGGCCATGGGCTCGAAGATGAGGTAAACGTCACGTCCACCAGCATGCTCGGCCGAGTCGCGCACGGCACGGAGCTCCACTTCGGTACTGCCCGAAGGCACGCCGATGACCATGCGGAGCGAAGGCGAAAAGAGACGGTGACGGGTGTTCACCATCTTGATAAGTCCGCGTATCATCTGCTCGCAAGCGTAGAAGTCGGCGATAACGCCGTCGCGCAGGGGACGGATGGTGCGGATGTTCTCATGCGTCTTCTCGTGCATGAGCTTGGCTTTTTCGCCCACGGCAATCATCTTGTCCGTACGGCGGTCGAGGGCCACAACCGAAGGTTCGTCCACCACAATCTTACCGTTGGAGGTAATGATGGTGTTGGCCGTGCCCAGGTCCATGGCTATTTCTTGGGTAAAAGAGAATAATCCCATCTTTTTAATGAAGAATTAAGAATGAAGAATTAAGAATGAAGAACGGAAAACAAGAATTCAGGCAGGCACTTCGATGCGCTCAAATTCTTCGTTCTTCATTCTTCATTATTTTTAGTGCTTGAAGTGACGGAAACCTGTTGTCACCATGGCGATGCCATGCTCGTTGCAGTAGTCAAAGCTCAGCTGGTCCTTGATGCTTCCGCCCGGCTGGATGACAGCAGTGATGCCTTCGTTGCCCGCAATCTCCACGCAATCGGGGAAGGGGAAGAAAGCGTCGCTGGCCATTACGGCTCCGTGCAGGTCGAAGCCGAAGCTCTTGGCCTTCTCGATGGCCTGTTTCAGCGCATCCACACGGCTTGTCTGACCGACGCCACTGGCCAGCAACTGGTGTCCCTTGGCCAGGACGATGGCGTTCGATTTGGAGTTCTTCACAATCTTGTTGGCGAAGAGCATGTCGTCGATTTCCTGTGCGGTAGGAGCCTTGACGGTCACTACTTTCAAGTCTTCGGGAGTTTCTACCTTGAGGTCGCGGTCTTGTACCAGTACGCCGTTCAGCAACGAACGGAACTGCTTCGTGGGCAGTGCGCCTTGCTTGCGGGCCAGGATGATGCGGTTCTTCTTCTGACCCAAGATTTCGAGGGCGTCCACGTCATAGTCGGGAGCGATGATGACTTCGAAGAAGATTTTCGTGATTTCCTCGGCAGCAGCCTTGTCGATGACGGCGTTCGTGATGAGCACACCACCGAAAGCTGATACAGGGTCGCCTGCCAGGGCGTCCTTCCAAGCCTCGAGCACCGTCGGACGGGTAGCCAAACCACAGGCATTGTTGTGCTTCAGGATGGCAAACGTCGTGTCATTGCCGAATTCGTTGATGAGGTCTACGGCAGCGTTGATGTCCAGCAGGTTGTTGTAGGAGATTTCCTTGCCGTGGATTTGGTCGAACATTTCGTCCAGATTGCCGTAGAAATATCCCTTCTGATGGGGGTTTTCGCCATAACGCAGGGTCTTCTGGTTGTTGGCCGAGTAGCGGAAGGCACTTCCTTCGCCGCCGTCGAAGTAGTTGAAGATGGCCGAGTCGTAGTGTGACGAAACGGCGAAAGCTTCCTTGGCAAACCAGCGGCGCTCTTCAATCGAAGTCGTTGCGCCATGCTCCATCAGCATGTCGCGCAGGGGCTGGTACTGTGCCTGCGAAGCTACGATGACCACATCCTTGTAGTTCTTGGCAGCGGCGCGGATGAGCGAGATGCCGCCTATGTCGATTTTCTCGATGATGTCGGCTTCGGGTGCTCCGCTGGCTACGGTTGCCTCAAACGGATAGAGGTCTACGATAACGAGGTCTATTTCGGGAATTTCATATTTTTCGATCTGTTGCAGGTCCTGCTCCACGTCGCGGCGGCACAGGATGCCTCCGAACACTTTCGGGTGGAGCGTCTTTACGCGGCCGCCCAGGATGGACGGATAGGTGGTCAGTTCTTCTACCGCGCGGCAGGGATAACCCAGTCCTTCGATGAACTGGCGTGTGCCGCCTGTTGAGAGGAATTCCACACCTTCTTCGTGCAGTTTGGTAATGATTTCGTCCAAACCGTCTTTATGGTAAACGGATACCAATGCTGTTTTGATTCTCTTTGCTTCCGTCATGGCTATATGGTTTTTATGCGTATTATATAATAACCCCGCAAAGTTACAAATTTTGTTGGTTTACCCATATACACCTTGGCAAGAAATTTACTATAATTAAAAGAATGAGCGGTTTATGTTTTTTCGTCCCAGTTGCCCCTTGTTGGGAAAGCATTGCTTTCTTCCTCGAAAAGCGGTGCTTTCCGCCTCGGAAAACGATGCTTTTCTGTTTGACAAGAAATGCCCGAACTTCCACAACGAGAAGTTCGGGCATTTTCAAAAGTTTTCCTGCCGATACGCCATGCGTTTCGGCAATGAAAGATATTTTACCAGATGGACACGCGTTCGGCGGCGGGGATGAACATCGGATCCTTGTCGGTAATGCCGAAGGCGTCATACCAGGCACCGATGTGAGGCAGGGCGCCGTTCACACGCCATTCGCCCAGCGAGTGTACGTCGATCTTCGTCATCTGAAGTACCGCTTCAGGACGGATGTTGTTGGCCCATACGCCTGCATAAGCCAGGAAGAAACGCTGTTCGGGTGTAAAGCCGTCTTTCACTTCGAGCGGAGCACCAGCCGTAGCGTTCTTGAAGGCCTGGAAGGCAACTTGCAAGCCACCATGGTCGGCGATGTTCTCGCCCAGCGTCATCTTACCGTTGGCATGTACACCAGGAGCTACTTCGATGCTGTCAAAGAATGCTACCATCACGTTAGCACGTTCTTCAAACTTCTTGGCGTCTTCTTCCGTCCACCAGTCTTTCAGGTTACCGTCCTTGTCGTACTGGCGGCCCTGGTCGTCGAATCCGTGCGTCATTTCGTGGCCGATTACTACGCCGATGGCTCCGTAGTTGAAGGCATCGTCTGCGTTCATGTCGAAGAACGGCGGTTGCAGGATGGCGGCAGGGAAGCAGATTTCGTTGGTTGTCGGATTATAGTAGGCGTTTACCGTCTGAGGTGTCATCAGCCACTCGTCCTTGTCAACAGGTTTTCCGGCCTTGGCCACCATTTCGGCATGTCCCCATAGGTTGGCACGTTCGATGTTTGCCCAATAGGAATCGTCCTTGATTTCCAGTGCGCTATAGTCTTTCCATTTGTCAGGATAGCCAATCTTTACGTGGAAGGTAGAGAGCTTCTCCAGAGCCTTCACCTTGGTAGAGTCGCCCATCCATTCGAGGGCCTGGATACGTTCGCCCAAGGCCGTCTGCAGGTTCTTCACAAGACCCACCATACGTTCCTTGGCGGCGGCAGGGAAGTATTTCTCCACATACATCTGACCTACAGCTTCGCCCAGCATGGAGCTAACCACACTTACGGCCGTCTTCCAACGGGGTTGCATCTCTTGTGCACCCGACATCGTACGGCTATAGAAGTCGAAATTCTGCTCCTTCATGGCATCGTTCAGGTAGCTGGCGGCGGCGTCAATCAGCTTCCATTGCAGATAGAGTTTCTGCTGGTCGAGGGGCAGAGTATCAATAATCTTGACCGATGCCTCGAGCGAAGCGGGCTGTCCGATGATGATTTCGTTCACATCGTTCAGATCGAGTCCTTTCAGATAGGCATCCCAGTCGAAAGTGGCGTATTGCTTCTTGATGTCGTCCATCGCCATCTTGTTGTAGTTGGCATGCGGATCGCGCAGCTCTACACGCGAACGGAAGGCCTTGGCCAGACGAGTTTCCACGTCCATCACGGCCTTCATACCCTGCTCGGCGGTAGCGGCGTCGAAGCCGGCCAGCTGATACATTTTCTTTACATGTTCCTTGAAGGCCTCGCGAATCTTTACGGTAGCCTCATCGTCGAGCAGATAATAGTCGCGGTCGCCCATGCTCAGGCCATATTGGGCCATCTGTACGGCGTTCATGTTGCTGTTCATCTCGTCGGCACCTACATAGATGGCGAGGTAGGCGGCGATACCTTTCTTGTACATTTCGGCCAGCAACGGGTAAAGCTCTTTCTTGTCCTTCAGGGCGGCAATCTGGTCGAGTTCGGCCTTGATGGGAGCTACGCCTTCCTGGTTCAGCTTGACGCTGTCCATGGCAATCTTATACATGTCGCCCACCTTCTGTGCGACAGAGCCTGCCTCGTGTTGTGTAGCGGCCAGTTCTTCGATAAGGCCCTGAATCTGCTTGCGGTTGTTTTCGGCCAGGACGGTGAACGAGCCATACTGGGAATACTCGTCGGTTAGCGGATTGTTCTTGATCCAACCGCCGCAGGCATAGCGGTAGAAGTCCGTACCCGGCAGGTTGGTTGTGTCCAGGTTGGCAAGGTCGATGCCGGCGGTCAGAGCCGTCTGCTGCTTGCCTGTGTTGCAGGATGCCAATGCCAGGCAAAGGGCTGCAACGGGGAAATAATACTTCAAATTCATAATCTCTATTGTTTAAAAGTTTACATTTTCTTGCTTATTTTTTGGCTTCCTCCAGTTCGGTCGAAGCGGCGTCCCATTCTTCCATCACGCGGTCGAGTTGCTGCTTCAGCTTCTGGTGCTGTTCGTAGAGCGACATGTCCGAAGCTCCTTCAGGCGTAGCCATCTTTTCCTCGAGGATGGCAATGGCGGCCTCTGTCTGTTCGATTTCGGCCTCACAATCGGCTACGCGTCGCTCCAGTTTCTTCAGTCGTTTGTTCAGTTCCTTCTGCTCTTCGTAGGACAGGCGGCCCGCTGAGACTTGGGGAGCTTCCGCCGCCGACGGTTTCTTGGCTCCCGTAGGTGATTCCGACAGGGAAGGCGACTTCTGCAATTCGTTCAGGTTCTCGATCTGTTTCTTTTTCAGGAAGTCGTAGATACCACCCAAATGTTCCTTTACCACTCCGCCGCCGAACTCATAGACTTTAGTCGCAAGCCCGTCGAGAAAATCACGGTCGTGGCTCACGATAATTACCGTGCCGTCGAAGTCGCGGATGGCTTCCTTCAGCACGTCCTTGGAGCGCATGTCCAGGTGGTTGGTCGGCTCGTCGAGGATGAGGAAGTTCACCGGCTCGAGCAAGAGCTTGATCATGGCCAGGCGGGTACGCTCGCCTCCGCTGAGTACCTTCACCTTCTTGTCCGATGCCTCGCCGCCGAACATGAAGGCACCCAGGATGTCGCGTATCTTCAGACGGATGTCGCCCACAGCCACGCGGTCGATGGTGTCGAACACCGTCAGCTCGCCGTCCAACAGTTGCGCTTGGTTTTGCGCGAAGTAGCCTATCTGTACGTTGTGTCCCAGCGTCAGTTTACCCGTGTAGTCGGAAATTTCGCCCATGATACACTTTACCAGCGTAGACTTACCTTCGCCGTTCTTGCCCACGAAGGCCACCTTCTCGCCACGGTTGATGGTGAGGTTGACGTCGTGGAAAACTACGTGGTTGCCATAGGCTTTCGCCACATCCTCGCAAATGACAGGATAGTTGCCACTACGGCTGGAGCAGACAAACTTCAGGCGCAGGGCGGAGTTATCTTCCTCGTCCACCTCGATGCGTTCGATTTTCTCCAGTTGCTTGATGCGGCTCTGCACCTGCACGGCCTTGGTAGCCTTGTAGCGGAAACGTTCGATGAAAGCTTCGGTATCCTCAATCTGCTTCTGCTGGTTCTCGTAGGCACGGAGTTGCTGCTCACGGCGTTCCTTGCGCAGGACGACAAACTCGTCGTATTTCACCTTGTAGTCGTAGATGCGTCCGCAGGATATTTCGATGGTGCGGGTCGTGACGTTGTTCAGGAAAGCACGGTCGTGGCTGACAAGCACCACGGCGTTGGCGCGCGTAGCGAGGAAGTTCTCCAGCCACTGGATGGATTCGATGTCCAGGTGGTTGGTAGGCTCGTCCAGCAGCAATACGTCGGGGCGGCGGAGCAGAAGCTTGGCCAGTTCGATGCGCATGCGCCATCCACCCGAAAACTCGCTTGTGGGGCGGTCGAAGTCCGCACGGCTGAAGCCCAGGCCCTGGAGCGTGCGCTCTATCTCGGCCTGATAGTTGGTACCGCCCATCATCAGGAAACGGTCGTTCTCATGCGTGAAGCGGTCGATGAGTTTCTGATAGTCCTCACTCTCGTAGTCGGTACGGTCGGCCAGTTCCTGGTTCATGCGCTCGATGTCGGCCTGCATCTCGAAGATGTGTTCGAAAGCCAGCTCGGCTTCCTGCATCACTGTCCGCTCGTCGCTCAGTACCATCACCTGCGGCAGATAGCCGATGGTACACTCGCGGGGGATGGATACCGTACCCGCCGTGGGGTGCTGCAATCCGGCCAGTATCTTCAGCATGGTCGATTTGCCCGCCCCGTTCTTGCCCACCAGGGCGATGCGGTCTTTTTTGTTGATGACGTAAGACACGTCTTCGAACAGGGGCGTGGCGTTGAATTCCACTTTCAGTCCTTCTACAGATATCATAGAGTCAATGTCTTTTTTCGTTTGAGCCTGCAAAGGTAACGATTCGCGGCGAACTGTGGACAATTCTCGCCCATCAATTATTAATTATCAACAATTCTGCTTATCTTTGAAGCCTTAAACAAAGCGTAAATGAATCAGACAAATACCTACTATCGCGTCGGGCCGCACGTTCTCCGCATTGGCGGTGCCGAGCCGTTGGAGCCGTCCGCCTTGCTGCCTTCGTTCGCCCCGTTCGTCCTCCCCGTGGAGGAGGGAGAGAAGGCCGCGAAAGTCATCGAAGTGGACATCTGCCCGAGTGAGGTTACTGCCGTCACTGACGTCGAAGACACCTTCCCGCAACCCGTCTCCTTCGAATGGGAGAATGCCCGCTGCACCCTGCGGCGACGGGCCGACGGAAGCTATCGGATCGGTATCGCCCCGCTGGACAACCTCGCCGTCGAGGCTTATGCCGACTGCACCGACCGTTTCCGCCGCAACGTCATCAGCCTGCCCGAGGCTCTGCACCCGATGGCGCCGTTTGTGGTGAACAACTTCCTGATGATGATTTACACTTTCGCCACCGCCGAGCGGGGGACGCTGATGGTGCACGCCTCTGTCATCTGCTACGAAGGGCGTGGCTATCTTTTCCTGGGCAAGAGCGGCACGGGCAAGAGCACGCACACCCGCCTCTGGCTGAAGCATATCGAAGGGAGCCGCCTGCTGAACGACGACAACCCCGTGGTGGCTCTCGACCCCAAGACGGGCGAAATCACCGTCTATGGTACGCCTTGGAGTGGCAAGACGCCCTGCTATCTGAACGAGTCGGTGCCCGTCGGCGCCTTCGTTCGCCTGGAGCAGGCGCCCGCCAACGACATCAGCCGCCTGACGGCCACGCACGCCTTCGCCGCCTTGCTGCCCTCGTGCTCATGCCTCAAACAGGACGCGGCCATCTATAAAGGTATCATCGACACCGTGACGCGCATCGCCACCCGCATCCCTGTCTGCCATCTGAAGTGCCTGCCCGATGAGGCCGCCGCACGTCTCAGCATGCAGACCGTCACTCAAGCCAGAGGAGGACAGCCGTCATGAAGAAGAGCCTGCCCAACGACCTGCTCATCCCCGAGGTGGCCGAGCTTATCCGCCAAGGGCACACGGTGACGCTGACAGCGCGCGGCAACAGCATGAACCCGTTCATCGTTGACCGCCGCGACCGCGTGGTACTGAGTCCCTGCACCGACGCCCAGTTGCAACCTGGTGCCGTGGTACTGGCCCTGACGGACGACCATCGCTATGTGCTCCACCGCATCGTGTGTCGTCGGGGCGACGAGCTGACACTGCTGGGCGACGGCAACCTGCACCAGACGGAGCGGACAGACACCGGCCGCGTCGTCGGCCTGCTGACCGCCGTCATCCGCAAGGGGCGGACGTATCCCACGGACGGTGCCGTCTGGCTCCGTTACTCCCGCTGGTGGCGGCGGCTCACGCCCGTCAGACGGTGGTTACTGGCGATATACAGGAGAATATAAGAATGGATAATTGATAATGGATAATTGAATATGAAAATCAAACCCGAATTCATGCTTCATCAGATTGGCGAGGAATACATCGTCATGCACGACGGCTCCACGAACGTGGACTTCAGCCGCATCATCAACCTTAACCGCACGGCCGCCTACCTGTGGCAGCGCTTCCGCGACGAAGACTTTGACGTCGACGCCCTGACCGCGGCCCTGACCGAGCGTTACGACGTGGCTTCCGAGCAGGCGCGCCGCGACGCCGAAGCCTTCATCCAGTCGCTGCAACGTTGCGGCATCCTCAGCTGACCGAGCCATGATGCAGCAAGCCTTCTTCTCGCTTGTCCGCGCCGGGCTGTGGGGCACGCCCGCCGACGCGGCTCTCTTCCGAGGACTGACTCCCGCCCAGTGGCAGGAGCTCCACCGGCTGGCGCATACGCAGTCGCTGCTGGCCGTCGTGTTCGACGGGCTGAACACCCTGCCTGCCGACCTGCGACCGCCCCGTCCGCTCTACCTGCAATGGGCGGCGCAGACGCTCCAGATCGAGCAGGCCAACGATCGCCTCGACCGCATGATTGTTCGCCTCGACCGACTCTATACTGATGCCGGCCTCCACCCCGTCCTGCTCAAGGGGCAGGGCATGGCCGCCTGCTACCGCCAGCCCCGCCACCGCCAGTGCGGCGACATCGACATTTATCTGGGCAAGGATGGGCAGCCGCGTGCCAACCGCCTCCTGCTTGAGGCCGGAGCGCAGGAGACGGGCGAAGAGTCCGACAAGCACGCCAGCTACGAGCTGGACGGTGTACACATCGAGAACCACCGCCTCGTCAACCGCACGAACAATCCCCTGGCCAACCGGCGCTTCTGTCGCCTCGTCCGTGAGTGGTATCCGCAGGGCACCGAGCGGCGCATCGGCATGCCCACGCCGCCGCCCACGTTCAACGCCCTCTACATCTTCCTCCACGCCTTCGAGCACTTCCTGAACAGCGGCATCGGCCTGCGCCAGCTGTGCGACTGGTGCTGCCTGCTGCGCACCCGCCGGGCTGACATCGACGACGCTCGCTTCGTTCGCGACCTGCGCCGCCTGGGACTGCTCCGCGCCGCCCGTGCCTTCGGCTATGTCTGCGTCAGCCGCTTGGGCCTGCCGTCCGACTGCCTGCCCTTCGACACCGAGGGCTGCCGACGCCTGGGCGAAGACCTGGTGGACGAAATCTTCGCCACGGGCAACTTCGGCAAGCATGACCGCCGCGTCGCGCCGCGCCCCAAGGGCTACTGGCGGGGCAAGTGGCACACCTTCTGCCGCGCCACGCGCCGTGTGGCCCGCCTCTACGGCTACGCCCCCGTGGAAGCCTGCTTCTATCCCGTGACCCTCATCAAGGGGACGCTGGCCATCCAGCTGAACCTGCTGAAAAAACGCCTTTGCCCATGAAAACGAACCGCTTCCTTCTGGCCTATCTCTGGGACCTGTCGCGCGGACAGCGCGGACGTATCCTGCTGAGTTGCCTCATCGGCATCCTGGGCACCGCCTTTGCCCTGGGCTTCGTCTACACGTCGAAGCAGCTGATAGATATCGCCACCGGTGCCCGCGCCGGAAGCCTGACCGTGATGGCCGCCGCGACCGTCGGCCTGCTCGCCTTGCAACTGCTTTGTGGCGCCGCCGATACGTGGGTCGCCGCCCGCATGGGGGTGGAGGCCGCCAACGCCCTGCGCCACCGCCTCTTCGGCCGACTGCTGCGCAGCCGCTGGAACGCGCTGGAGCAACTGCATACGGGCGATGTGGTGAACCGCGTGGAGCAGGACACCACGGCCATCGTCACCCTGCTCACCGCCTCGCTGCCCACCGCCGTGGTCACCGTCGTGCAGCTCGTGGCTGCCTTCGCCTTCTTCTACGTCCTCGACCCCGTGCTGCCGTGGCTCGTGGTGGGCATCCTGCCGCTGTTCCTGCTGGGCGCGCGCTTCTACCTGCGCCGCATGAAGCGCCTCACCCACGACATCCGCCGCAGCGACAGCCGTATCCAGGCCGTCATCCAGGAGACCCTGCAGCACCGCACCGTCATCAAGACGCTGGAGCAGGACGAGGGACGCATCCGCAGCCTCGGCACGCTACAGGACGACTTGCGCTCGCAGGTGCTGAGCCGCACGCGCTTCTCGCTGGCCGCCCGCATGGCCGTCTCCGCCGCCTTTGCCGGAGGCTACGTCACCGCCTTCATCTGGGGCGCCCTGCGCCTGAGCACGGGCAGCATCACCGTGGGCACGCTCACCGCCTTCCTGCAACTCGTGGGCCGCATCCAGCGTCCGGCGTTCGACCTCTCGCGCCTCGTGCCCTCCGTGGTCAACGCCCTGACCGCCGCCGACCGCCTGCTCGAGCTGGAGCGCCTGCCCGCCGAAGACGGAGGTGACGCCATCCGCTTCGACCGCACGCCCGTACTGGCCGTGGAGAACCTGCGCTTTGCCTACTCCGAGGGCGACGCGCCCGTGTTCAGCGGCTTCAGCCACCGCTTCGAGCCCGGCACGTGCACCGCCATCATGGGCGAGACGGGCCGTGGCAAGACCACCCTCGTGCGCCTGCTCCTGGCCCTGGCCGAGCCGCAGGAGGGGCGCATCACCCTCACCGACGGCGCGACGGCCTGCCCCGTCTCGGCCCGCACGCGCGGCAACTTCGTCTACGTGCCGCAGGGCAACACGCTGTTCAGCGGCACCGTGCGTGACAACCTGCTGATGGGCAACCCCGACGCTACGCCCCAGGAGCTGGACGAGGCGCTGCACACCGCCGTGGCCCTCGACTTCGTCCGCGCCCTGCCGCAGGGCCTCGACACGCCGCTCTCCGAACAGGGTGGCGGCCTCAGTGAAGGGCAGGCGCAGCGCATCGCCATCGCCCGCGCCCTGCTGCGCCCCGGCCGCATCCTGCTGCTCGACGAGGCCACCTCCGCCCTCGACCCCGAGACGGAGCGCACGCTCATCGCCCGCCTCCGCCGCCACGCCGCGGGACGGACGCTGCTCTTCGTTACCCACCATCCAGCGCTCGCGGCGGAGTGCGACGCGACGCTACGGCTATAGAAACATTCAAATCAAATAATCATAACAACCGCTGTAATACAACATACATATCTTAGCGAGAATATACAATTTATCAGTTCAATGTATATTTCTCATCTCTGTTGGCCATTCTTATGATATGACCTTCTGACAAAACACTGCATGACACTCTAACAAAGCACTGCATGGCATCCTAACAAAGCACTGCGTGGCACCTTAACGAAGCACTGCGTGACACCTTAACGAAGCACTGTGTCAGGGAGTCATACAATATCGTGTTAATATGTCACGTAATAAAATGAAAAAAGCCACGGCTGCATGTCTGCAACCGTGGCGGCTCTATATATAAAGGTATAAATCCCTTGCCCGTTTAGAACAGCTTGTTGGGATATTCGCCGGCGTCTACCAGTGCCTTGATCTTGGCAACGGTGTCGGGACGGTCTTCGGGATAGGTCACGCCGAACCACTTGCTGGTGGTGTCGAGTACCTCGACCGTAGCCGTGCCGTCGTTGATGAGCTTGTCCACCATCAGCGGGATAAAGAATTCGCTCTTCAGGTTCTCCATGTTCTTCGGGTCGGCGAGGAAGGTCTTGAAGAATTCCTTGCTGTAGGCGAAGTAGTCGGGAGTGAAGCCCCAGAAGTTCATGCTGACGGGAGTCGTGTCGGGCGTGGCAGTCCACTCGCCGTTGTCGTCGATGTACTTCACTTCGCCGTCCATGCGCTGGATCTTGGTGCGCTCTACGACGGAAGTCAGCAGGTGCTTCTCATTGGTGGTGCAGATACCGCGGCTGACGGTACCGCTCTCGCTCAGCGTGTTGCCTACGCGGAAGCCTACCATTGAATAAACGTTTTTTGAGCCTTCGGGCAGATTGGCCAGGAACTTGCCCATTACCTGGAAGGAGTCGCTACCGTAGAAGTCGTCGCAGTTGATGACGGCAAACGGTTCCTTGATGGCATTCTCGCCCATCATGACGGCGTGGTTTGTTCCCCAGGGTTTCGTACGGCCTTCGGGGCAGGTGAAGCCTTCGGGCAGGGCGTCGAGCGACTGGAATACAAGTTCGCAGGGGATGTGTCCTTCATACTTGGAGAGGATTTTCTCGCGGAAGTCCTGTTCGAAGTCTTTGCGGATAACGAAGACGAGTTTGCCGAATCCGGCCTTGATGGCGTCGTAGATGGAGTAGTCCATGATGGTTTCGCCGTTGGGACCCAGTCCGTCCAGCTGTTTCAAGCCTCCGTAGCGGCTGCCCATGCCGGCTGCCAATAAGAAAAGAGTAGGTTTCATAATCAATTAATTATTTAAAGGTTAGTGTGTTCTTGCTTTTTCACTTGGCAAATGTAAGAAATAAACGGCAGGAAGAGGAATAAAATGATACATTCTTTGGCAATATCGTACAAAATTCTTCTAAAACGGGTAGCCGATGGCGAAATGCAGGGCCAGGCCGTCCTTGAACTTGCCGATGTTGTAATATCCGTTACGATAGAGTTTCGACGGATCATGGAGGCCGACGCCGCAGTCGAGGCGGAAGACGAGGAAGTCCAGGTCGTAGCGCAGACCAATGCCGGTGCCCAAGGCGATCTGTTCGGGAAATTTCTTCAGCGTGAAGGCTCCATCGGGGCGTCCTGCATCGGGGCGGAGCAGCCAGACGTTGCCCGCATCGAGGAAGGCGGCGCCGTGGAGGTCGGCGATGAGGTGGAAGCGGTATTCTACATTGGCTTCCAGACGGATGTCGCCCACGTGGTTGATAAAGCCGTACTTGTCAGTCTCAGCATTAGCAGGGGCATAACCACCGGGGCCGATACTGCGGGCGGCGAAGGCACGGACGCTGTTGGCACCACCGATGTAGAACTGTTCGGTATAGGGGGCGGAGAGCATGTTGCCGTACGACCAGACACAGCCAGCTGCTACACGTGCTGCCAGCGACTGGTTACGGTCGATGCGGTAGTTGTAGCGGAACTCGCTGTTGAGTTTGGCGAACTGGGCGAAGGGTACACCCAGGAGTTGTTTTTCCTGCTTGTTAAAGGGTTGCCCTGCCAAACGATAGATGCACGAGGTCAGGTTGCCCGCCGAGGTTAGGGTTGTCTGCCACCAATGGCTGCTGCGGCGGTTCTTGCGCTGGGACAGGTTGTCGTAAGTATAGGTATACTCCATGGCGGGAATGAACTGGTCGCGCAGGCTGACGTAGAGGGCGGGATTTTCCGCCTGCAGGTCGAGGAAGGCCTGTGTCGGGTCACGCAGCACGTTGAAGGTCAGGCGGAAGGGTGTCAGGCTATGCTTGCTGGTGGGCTTCGGCTGGAAGTTGTAGGTGGCGTTGCCGCCGAAAGCCAGTAGCTTGTAGTATTTGGCACGGTTCATTTGGTCGGCATAGAGGCGGAAGGTGGTCGTGGCGGGGAAGTCATACTCGCGGTCGCCCATGCGGGGGAAGACCACACGGGGGAAGACGAGCGACGTAGAGATGCCGTACTCGTAGCTGTTCATCAGCGACGAGTGGTCGGCACCCGTCTGCCATTCGTACGAACCTGTCAGTTCTACATTCCAGCTTTCACCGCCGCCGAAGACGTTGTTCTTGGTCAGCGTGAACGACGCACCGGGCCCTACCTGGTTGTTGCTCTTCAGCTTGATGTTGAAGTCCAGTTCGGCGTCGTAGGGCTTGTCCAGTGCCAGGCGGATGTTCAGGTCGAGTGTGTCGGAGACGAAGGCCGTGTCGCGTGGGGTGAACTGCATTTCCAGCAGACGGAAGATACCCACATTGCCCAAGCGTTCCTGCACACGCGTCTGTTTGTAAAGGCTGTAGAGATTCTCGGCAGAGCGCTGGCGGCTGATGCCGGTGCTGTCCTGCACTTGGCGCTTGAGGCGGAAGCCTTTGTAGTCGGTCCAACGGTAGAGCATGTTGGGGCGTACGCGCAGCTTGTCGTGGTAGTAGATGCGCAGGCCCTTGTAGTCCACGCTGTCGTTGGGCGCCTCGCCGTTCTTGCCCAGGATCTCGATGGTCTTTCGACCCAGGTAGAAAGGTTTCTCGGCCACAGACGGCATACCCGGCACGGGCACCATGCGCATGCTGACGTGTCCGCCCGGCACCAGCGTGGTGTCGGCCTGGTAAGTCAGGTAGTCGGGGCGGAAGTAGTAGCAGCCTACGTTGCGCAGTAGGGTGCTGATGCGGGTGCGTTCGCCGTCGAGGTCGAGCACATTGAACTGTTCGCCCGGACTGATGAGCGAGCGGCGCCGTCCCAGCTCCATGATGCGTTGGGTACGGGGACTGAAGTCACGAAAAGTCACAGTGTCTATCACGTAGGGATTACGCATGTCCACCGTGTATTGTATCTTGGCCTTGAGCGAGTCTTTGGGGTCGGTGAACGTCTCGTAACTGACTGTCCCGTTGAAATAGCCATAGTCGCGTAGCAGGTTAGAAGCCGCTTTGATGCGGATGTCGGGGTTGACGGCAGACATCAGTACGGGTTTGGCGGCGAAGCGGTTGAAGATCCATTTACCCAGCCCCTTTTCGTATTTTTGGAAGCCGTTGTAGACCCACAGACCGAAGGGAAAGGGGATACGCACGGTCGAACTGCCCAACAGGGAGTTGTTGGGAGCAGTCGCCAAGGCGGCTTCTACTTCTTCGATGGCGGTTTCGCCCACCTTGGTCGGGGTGGGATTGTGCACAATCATCGCTTTCTGCCCTGTGTAGAGCACTTCTCCTTCGGGCAGGTGCTTCGTGGTGGAGCAGGCGGCCAGGAGCAGGGCGATGGTCATGTATGCTGTAATCTTCTTCATAAATCCAATTTCTTACAAACGGTTATCGGTTTCGGACGCGGGGCGGGCAGGCGTCTCGGCGGGTTCCTCGGGCTTGGGTACCTGCGACTTTCTCCTTCGGAAGATGAAAAGTTCGCTCAGGCGGTCCATCTTGCGGCGCAGGACGAGGCCCAGGCCGGTCTCGGTAATCTCCCCTTCGAGCACGCTCTCGTAGTTCTTGTTGTGGAAGGCACGGATGTAGCGTGTGCCCGAGGGGTCGAGTCTGTACTCCAGCGAGATGTTGTCGATGAAAGACTCCACGTCGTTGGTGGCATTGGCGCCGGTAGACACCTTGCCGCCGATGATGATTTGTACGCGATCGTTGAAGAGGCGTTGCGAGTAGCGGAAGCTGTAGTCAGTCTGTTTGTCGCCCGTCTCGGCAGAAGTGCGGTCTTCGATGCCGACGCTGAAGCTGGCCCCTTTCATGCCGCCTGCCAGGGCGTTGATCTGGCTTTGCAGCACGCTGTTCAGGGCGCTGCCCATCGTCAGGCCTCCTCCTTTTCCACTGTCGTTCAGGTAGATGCCGGTGGCCATCATGGTGATGGCCTGTTTGCTGCGTTCTTCAGCTCCCATACTTTGTAGCTGGTTTTCAACGGTCGCATCTTCGGGCGCAGTGAGGTCAAACACCAGTTCGGGGCTTTCCAGTCGTCCTTTCAGGGCGATGGACACGTCGAAGTTCACCATGCGCGATCCGCTGCCGTCGTCGCCGTCAGACACGGAGGCGCGCATGCGCTCTTGGGCTTTCAGGCTCAGCGTCGGATTCATGACGTCACCTCGCCAGTCCACGTAGCTACCGCTCACGATCTGGAAGGCTTTCAGCGGGATGACAGGCAAGGAGAACTTCATGACGCCTCCGCTGAAGGTATAGCGTCCCGTCAGGCTCATGTCGCCCTGAGGGGTATATTGCCAGGAGAGGTCGCCGCCGCCTTCCAGCTCGATGTATTGCGAGCGGTCGGGGCTGAGGTCGGCCCGCAGGCGTACGGCATCGTCGATGTGGACAGACATCAGCATGTCTATGCCGCCAAGCGGCACGTTGGCCACGGGAGCCGATGCTGCCGACAGCGTGTCGCGGAAGGATACGAACGATACCAGTCCATCCAGACGATCCTCCACGGTGAGGGGTGAGTCGGTTAGTACGTAGGTGACGTCGGTCGTGCCGAGCAGGTTCATGTTGCCTCGCATCTTCAGTGCGTTGAGCGGACCGCTGACTGTACCCGTCAGGTCGACCTGCACTTTACCATAGACCATGCTTTCACGGGTCCGTTTGGCGTTGAGCAGTGTATAATTGCGGGCCTGTAGGTTGAGGTTGGCTGTCGGCCGTTCCATGTTGCGGAAGTCTACATAGCCATTGATGGCGAAAGGATTGTTGCTGGTTGTGTAGATGGCAAACTTGTCGAACACCAGGCGGTTGTTCTCCAGTCGGAGCGGACGGTTGTCCATCCAATAACGTGCCCCCAACATTTTGACGTAGACGTTGGCGCTGTCCAGTGCCAGGTTGCCGTTCACTGTCGGTTGATCCATGCTTCCACTGATTTGTAATTCGCCGTCTGCCTTGCCGCTGAGGGTGGCCATCTGGTCGGGCACGAAAGCATTGGTCATGGCCAGTGGCAGACGGGTGATATTTGCGCTGATGTCCATCAGGCTTTTTTCTCCCTGTTGCATCAGGGCCCCGTCGGCAGTCAACACGTCCTGATTGTTATACAGGAGGTAAGTACTCAGGTAGTGTGTCTTTCCTTCGCCAGGCAGCCAGGTCACTCCCAGGCCGATGTCGCCTACCGGCTGTTTCTCGTAAGTCAGTTTTTTTATGTCTGCTTCGGCAGATACCTGTAGGGAATTTTCTGTCTGTATGTAATGGGCTTCGGCGGAGAAGAGGCCTGTCAGTTGTGGCAGGTAAGGCATCACCTTGCTCAGTTCGCTCAATCGGAAGCGGCTCAGCTCAACACCGATGTTCTGGAGGGAAACGGTATCTTCACGGTTGGACTGCATGCGGAAACAAACTCCGTCATCGCTATCCATGTCTACGTTGGCATAGACACGCATGTTCTTGTGCAGGTAGATCCAGTTAGCCTGGTCTGCAAACGAAAACTTGCGGTAAGCTATGATAGGATTTTCAGGTGTTAGGTTCAGTAATACGCCGTTTCCCTTTCCGTTCCCTTCGGTCAGGGGGCGTGCGTTGATGCCGAATAGGATGCCTTTTTCGCCCTTTTCGTCTTCGAAGTCCAGTGTCAGTTCGGCATCCTCACTCCGCACTTCGCCCGTCAGCAGGGAGCGGAATGCGATTTGTGGGTTCTGCGGTGTGTTGATGACGCCGCTTTGCAGCCTGATGCGGGTGGTGTCCTGATGGACAGCGAAGAAAATGGTATCCAGTTGCAGGGAGTCTGTGTGGAAGCCGTCGATCGATGCACGTCCGTTGATGCCCCAGTCGGGGGTAAAGCCGAAGCCCAGCTTGAGTTCGTTGAATCCCATGTGATGCTGTTCCAGCAGGTCGTTCACGGGGTTGTCTTTGCCGGCTTTGACAAACATGCCTGCCGACGGAAGCGCACGACGCAGGGCGGCGTGGTCCAGTTTTCGATCGTCAATTTGTTTCATCAGGAGAGCGACGAACTGGTTGCTTTGCTCTATCAGATGGTTGACGGTCCCTTGGGCGCGTAGCCACATGTTCATGTCGCCGGCCTTCATTTCCATTCTTACTGTGTCGCGTCGCACTTCGGCCTCCAGATTGAAGGCTAGCGGTCGGGTTAGGGGAGCCGACAATATTCCCAACTGATACAGTCCTACATCGGCTACGTCCATCTGCAGCTGTCCGTCCATGTATCTCCGTCCGAGGCGCATACTGGCCTGGGTGGTCATTTTCAGCAGGGCGTTGTTGCTGGTCAGCTGGGCTGTGGCCAGGGCCGATTTCAGGCTGGCCTTCAGATCTACGCCGCTCAGGTGCCAGCGTCCGTATTGGATGCCGTCCAGACTGACGGTTACGTCGGCATGGGTGCGTGGTGAGGTGAAGTCTGTACCCTGTCCTCTGGCTCCTGCGTGCAGGGTCAGCATGTAGAGACTGTCTTTGGGCAGGAAGTGGTGGAGTTGCAGGGAGTCGATGGCCAGGTCGGCGTGGTAGGCTTCCGATGTCAGGTCATACGAAGCGTCCATAGCCATTCGTCCCTTTCCTTCGTTCAGTTCCAGCAGGGCGGACAGGCGGCTTCCTTCCAGACCGAGGTTGGCTGTCAGTTCCATGCTGTCGGGGATGGCCAGGCTTCCTTTGTTGGCTGTACCTGTCAGCGCCGTGAGGAATCCGATGTTTTGCGTCTGCATGTTCAGGTCCATTTTGGCCGATCGGCGCAAGCTGTCCGTCAGGTTCCACAGTTCTCCTCCGCCTCTCAGCGAGAAGGCGCCCGGCAGGTCGGCCATGAAGCGCGAGATTTGCATCTGGCTCAGGTTGCCTTCTGTTCCTGCCCGTATGACGAGCGGGCGGAAGGGATATGCTTCTTTGAAACTTTCGGGCAGGTTGCCTGCAAACAGCATGACGTCCTGCTTGCCGATGTAAGCCTCCAGATGGGCCGAAAGGTGTCCTGTTGTAGGCATTTCCACCAGTTTCCAATAGGATTGCGCCCCCAGCTTGATTTCACTGTGAGGAGTGAGCAAGTGCAGTTCGGGTATCTGTATCAGGGTGGAGTCGGCAAAGATCCGTCCGCTGAACGACGACAGGCTGAGGCCCGACCGTTCGTTCAAGGTACACTCCTGGATGACAGCATTCAGGTTACGTCCGTAGTAGAGGACCGAGTCGATACCCACCCTGATGTCACGCAGGGCGATGTGCGAGGCGTCGAAGCCCTCAGCAGCCTCCCCTGTTCCCACGTCGTAGCGGAACGAGGCACCTGCCAGCAGGAAACGTCGCCAGCCGTATCGTTGTTGCCCCAAGTCGGCTTCGGCATTGGTGATGCCCAGCTCGTCGATGTAGGCCGATAGCGAAGTCGTGTTTTGTGGCAGGACCAGGGTGGCGGCTATGTTCTTCAGCTTCAGGTGTTGCAGGGCCAGTTTCCATTTTACGGGTGTCGAGGTCGTGTCTTCGGGTTCAGCGTCCGTCGTGTCTTTCAGCTGTACCATCAGTTGCGAGTTCTCCAGCTCCACGTCGTTCAGGGTCACTTCTTCCTTCAGCAGGTCGATGCCGTGGCTTCTCAGGAAGAAACGCCCCAAGGCACCTTTGATCAGCATTCCTTCCACGAGGTCAGCCGAGTTCACTTTGACGCCGGTCAGGGTGATGTTGTCCACCTCGACCTTCCCCCTCAGTAAGGGCCATGCCTGGATGCGTACGTTCAGGCTGTTGAGGCTGAGCAGGGTATCGGGGTGTTGTGTTGCCGACGAGTCAGCGGGCTGTACTACCTGTGCGCCGCTTACCAGCAGGTTCAGGGGAAAGCGCAAGTCGATGCGCTCCACCGAGATATCCATGTCTGTGGCTTCGGAGGCCAGGGCTGTGGCCTGTTTGCGCAGGAAGTTCTGCACAGGCGGAATGTAGAGCAGCACCATCAGCACGGCAAACAGGACAATCGGAGTGGATACCACCCAGAGGGCTGCCCTCAACCATTTTCTTCTTTTCCTCTTCGGTTCTGTATTCTCTATGGGGTTTTCTTGTGTCACGATCTTCTGAGACTTGTTTTTGACTACAAAGTAAACAAATTCCAGCGAGAAATGTTGGTTTGTTTCCGATTAATTCAACAAATGTTTTCTCAGGAAGGAACGTATTCCAGCACTTCGGCTGTCAGCGTCAGGATCGTGCGTATTTTTTCTTCCCATTCAGCCGAGAAGGGTGCGTCTGCCGCCGCTTCCAGTTCCCTCAGGACCGCTACCAGACGGTGGGCTTCCAACAGCACGAACAGGGGGATCATCTTGTGGGCCACGGCGGCCGCTTCCTTCATGTCGGCCTTGTCCAGTGCCTGCTCCATTCGTTCTCGGTTCAGGCGTGTTTCCGTCGTAAAACTTTCGAGGATGGTGCGCGAAGCCTCCGGGTCGTTCTCCGTAAAGGCTGTCAGTGCAGCGAAGTTATAGGTTCCTTCCGAAGTCGGTTGCACAGTCTGCCTAGGCTCTTCTTCCTTCGGTTGTTCCTGCGCCAGTTCGGCCAGCAGTTCGGCCACGGTAAAGGGCTTGTGCAGGCAGCCTGCAAATCCATGTGCCACGAATTCCTCGCGCTGCATGTCGCTGCGGGCTGTGACGGCTATGATGGGGATGGTGCGTGCCTGCGGGATGTTCGATGCCCGTAGCAGGCTCAGCAGGTCGAAGCCGCTGATGGCCGGCATCTGTACGTCCGTCAGCAGCACGTCGAAGTCTTGTGTACGCAGGGCGTCGAGCAGCTCGTCTACCTGTTGGCAACAGACTGCCTCCAGGCCCCCCTGTTTCAGCATGGCCTCCGTCAAGGTCAGCTGGATGCGGTCGTCGTCGATCAGCACCACCCGTTTCGTTGCCGTGGCAGGACTTCCGTCCATCGCCTCGGTTGGTTCCTCGGTTGGGGTGGGGGTGCTTGCCTCGTTGCTGCCGGTCTGTACAGGATAGATAGGCACACGCAGCGTGAAGGTGCTTCCCTTGCCGGGCCTGCTGTCCACTTCGATTTCGCCCTCCAGCAGCTGCACCAGCATGCGTACGATGGAGAGCCCCAGGCCGAATCCTTCCTTGCCTTGTGCTCCCGGCAGGCGTGTAAATTCCTGAAAGATGCGTTCGCGGTCGCCCGGCTCCATGCCCTTACCCGTGTCGGTCACGGCCACTACCAGCCGTCGTTCTTCGTAGCGGGCGCTGAGGGTGATGCTTCCCTTTTCCGTGAATTTTACGGCGTTGGACAGCAGGTTGTTGATGATCTGCCGCAGGCGCAGCGGGTCGCAGATGTAGGTTCCTTCCAGCTCGGGCGCCGTCTCGCAGTGCAGGGCCAGCCCTTTGGCGGCCGTCAGCGGTTCGAAGCTCACCCTGATCTCTTCCAGCAGGCGTGCCGGGTGGAAGCTGACGCGGTTCACCTCCGCTTTGTGCAGGTCCAGGCGGTGGAAGTCCAGCAGGTCCACCACCAGTTTCAGCAGGTGTTCCGACGATGTCTTCATGTTGTCCAGGTAGAAGCGCTGCCGTTCGTCCACGGTCAGCCTGGAGAGCAGGTCGGCATAGCCCATGATCGAGCCCAGCGGCGCCTTGAAGTCGTGCGTGATGGCCAGCATCAGTTTTTCGCGCGTGGCCAGCAGTTCTTCTGCCCGTCGGCGTGCCTCCTCCAGTTCGCGGCGGTAGCGGTTGCTGCGTGTCACGTCCCGTCCTATCAGTACCAGGAAGAAGGCTGCCAGCAGCACAGCTCCTACGGCGATGCCTCCGATGATACGTGCCGAGTGCTGCCTCATCTGCTCCTGCTTGATGTCTGTCTCGCGTGCCACCCTCAGCATCTCCCGTTCGTAGCCCTTCAGCAGGCTGTCGATACGTGCGTTCAGCATCTTGTCCAGGCGGCGCAGGTAGCGTTGTCGTTGCTGCAGGCCCACCTGCCTCTCTTGCCTCTTCTGGGTCACGGCCTTCAGCCGTTCCTGCAGGGAGTCCACGGGGTTGTACGTGTCATACACCGTGTCCATGGCCACTTCCGTCGTCGTGCGCACCTGGATGGTCGTATCCTCCTTGGGGGGAACGAAAGCCTCGCCCAGGCGGCGGAAGAAGCTTTTCTTCTCCTTTTTAGGAGTACGGATGGTGTCCTGTCGTTTTACGACGCGCTGTTGCACGCGTTGTCGGATGATGATGGTGTCGTGCTGCGCTATCACCTGTTCGATGTCGTTGGTCGACATCAGGCTGTCGCTGGCGGCACTCAGCATGCGCAGCAGTCTGATGGTGTTATTGTCCTTCTCGCGCAGCAGCGTCATCAGGCTGTCCTCCCATTGCATGTCCCGGTCTGTCGAGAGCGTCAGGTTTCCCATCTCGCGGTTGACGAAGAACAGCGAGAACAGCAGTACGGCCAGCATCAGGGCATAGCCCAGGCTGATTTTCACGCGCGATACGTTTTTCTTGTTTCGCATAGTCTACTTGGTTTGTTGGCGGAATCTCAGCCACAGCATCAGGCCGGCGCTGGTCAGTCCGAAGGGGAAAGCCATCCATACGCCCGGCAGCCCCCAGCCCAGCACGAATCCGCAGAGGTATCCTACAGGCAAAGATATGACAAAATACGCAATAAATGCGATGAACATCATCGGTTTAACGTCTGCGATGCCTCTCAGGGCGTTGGCGAAGTTGATTTGCAGTCCGTCGCCCAGCTGGTAGATCAGGAAGGGGAAGAACAGGGCCGACACCAGGGCCGACACCTCGGCGTTGTCCGTAAACCATCCTCCCACGTGGCTTCGGCAGGCGAAGACGATGCTCAGTAGTACGATGCCCATGCCCACGATGAGGTGGAATCCGGCATACGCCGCCCGTCGCACGTTGGTCGTGTCGTGCTGTCCGTTGAAGTTGCTCACCCTCACGGCCACAGCCGCCCCCATGCCATAGAACATCATGAACGTAAACTGCGAGATGGTCAGCATGATCTGGTGCGAAGCCAGCGCCAGCGTGCCCAGCCATCCCACCATCACCGTGCTGAGGCTGAACGAAGCCGTTTCCATCCCCATTTGCAGTCCGACAGGCCATCCCAGCGCGTTCAGCCGTCGGAACACGTCCGCCGCCCACGGCCTTCTGAGCATGCCCACCCGGTAGCGTGCGAATCGTCGGCTTCTTCCCACGATGGCGGCAAACACGATGACCATGCCGATGCGCGAAGCCAGTGTACTCAGTCCTGCGCCCAGCAGTCCCAGTTCGGGCAGTCCCAGTTTACCGTTTATCAGCACGTAGTTTCCCGCTATGTTCAGGGCGTTTCCTCCCAGCAAGATCCACATGGCTGTCTGCGTGTCCGTGATGCCGTCTGTAAACTGTTTGTATCCGTTGAACAGCAGTACGAACGGCAGCGATGCCAGCAACACCAGGTAATACGGCCTGATGAGCGGCAGCAGTTCCTCCGGCTGTCCCAGTCGTCCGATGTTCAGGTAGAGCGCTCCCATGAGCAGCACCAGCACCCCCGCCACCAGTGTGTTCGCAGCCAGGCTGCATTTCAGTGCCTGTCCGGCTTCCGCCAGACGTTTGTTGCCGTAGAGTCCTCCCACGATGGGTGTCAGTCCGTAGCTGAATCCCGTGCTGAAGATGATGCACAGGTTGAACAGGTTGTTCACGAACGATGCCGCTCCCAGTTCCGTGGTACTATGGTGCCCTATCATCAGGGTGTCGGCAAATCCCAGCACGATCATGCCCAGCTGTCCCACCACGATGGGCAGTCCCAGTCGGATCAGGGCGCGGTAGTGTCCTCCGTAGGTGGCTATCCAGTGTTTCGTCATTCTTTTCTTGTTTAGGTTTGCTATAGTGGGGCAAAGATAAGGAAATGGGGCCATAGAAAAAAGGAATAGTTGCTTTTGTAATGGAGTCTTTGATCTCTCACGTCGCTCAATCTCCCAAAAGACAAGTTGAAAAATTCTTCTTAAGAGGGATTTTCTGAATAAATTCGTCAATTTCTATCCGTTTTTGCTGAAAAACAAAGGCATTCAACGACTATTTCTTGCGGCGATTTTTAACCTGTTTCCGACATTTAGTCCGTATTTTCCTCTCAAAATGCGGAAAATAACTCCATAAATACGCCATTTTCTTTCCCTTTTTTTAATGCTGTCATTTGTAATTGTCATTGCAAAAACACCTATATGATTAATATACAGGTGCTTACAAAAACCTTCAATGACAAATGACAAATGACAGTTTCTCTTTTTTCATAAAAGTGCGTGCGCACTAATATAGTATATTATATATATAATATAAATAAAAACACACACTCTCTCAAAAGTCGAATAAACAAAACTGTCATTTGTCATTTCTGTCATTGAAAGGCGGCCGAACAACCTTCGCAATGACAAATGACAGATGACAGTTTACGAAAATCCATTTCCATCACCTCTTGCAGACAGACAACTACCTGCCCGATGTGCCGGAAATGAGAAAACAATGCTTTCCGCACGCGAAAACGCTGTTTTATACACTGTAAATCAATGTGTTATTTTTATTAACATAATCTATTGTTTTGTTAACACATTTTCACTTTCTGGCGGTTGTTTTTATTTGGCCACGTGGTGGAGAGGCCCTATCTTTGCTTTGTCGACAAGGGGAAACCACGACGGATGCCGGCCCGGCGGAGCTTCCCAACTGAGAGAATAAACACGAACAACCAACACGAACTAAATCGAACAAAGCTATGTTAACAATCGGAACATTGAAGTACAGACGTTACGCGGCCAAGTCGCCGCAGGACCCCGACGCACCCGCCAAGTGGTACGCCCGCGCCGTGCAGGACCGTACGGTGGAATTCGAAGACTTCGTCACCCACATTTCTGAACACAACTCGCCCTACTCGCGCGGCGTCATCCACGGTGTCCTCATCGACATGCTCGCCTGCCTGAAGGAACTGGTGCTCGACGGCAAAAGTGTCCGCCTGGGCGACCTGGGCCTCTTCTCCGTGGGCATCTCCTCGAAGGGAGCCGAGACGGCCGAGGCGTGGACCACCAGCCTCATTACCGGCGTCCACCTGAACGTGCGCAACACCAAGACCTGGAGCAACGCCGAGCTGCGCAAGTCCGCCCGCCTGACCGAGCTGACGGTCTACACCGCCGGCGGCGCCCTCGAAGAAGACACTACCCCTGAACCCGAGCCCGGCGGCGAGGACGAAGAAGAAGGAGGAAGCCCGCTGTAAATTGAAAATGGAGAATTGAAAATGGAAAATGAAGAATGCGGCCGAAATTAATTTTCAATTTTCAATTCTCAACTTTCAATTGAATTAAAATTTTCAACTTTCAATTTTCAATTCTCAATTAACGAAATGGACAAGAAAACAATCTGGAAAACCATTATCCAGACGCTGGTCACCATCCTGACCGCTATTGGAACTACGCTGGGCATCACCAGCTGCATGATGTAGCCCTGTGCTGCATGCGACAACACACAAACACTGAATGAAACACCCGCTGCCTCAGGGAATGAGGGGCGGGTGATTTATTGGGGTTACTTCAAGATGCAACGGATGGATGCGGCTTTGTAGTAGTCTTTCCCATTTACAATCGGATCGGACAGGTAGAAGTTGTTGCTGCCTCCAGTGAAGAATATCATTTTGTCGGCTATCTCCGTACTGCCTTCTTTCAGTGCCCAATATCCGTTCAGGCGGCCATTATTATTGTGCTTACTACTGAGCCAAGTACCGTGTGGATAGACGCTGAACCCGGTCAGGTTGTTGACGGGAGCCACGTCTCCTTCTTGCTCCTGCCCGGCGTTGTCCGTCTCAAGCAGCCATGTTCCTGCTTTCAGTAGCGAGGTGTTGTCGCCAGTGTAACTCTTTAGGGCCTCCCAGTCTTTGTCGCTTGGAATGCTCCAGCCTTCGGGACTTAATTCGCCGGCCAGAATTGCTTCGCCATTGTAGAAATAGTACTCCAGCCCTTCCGGCTTGAAGTAGGCGGCTTCTGTGCCGAGTTTCTCCAATTTCTTCAGGGGTGTTCCGTCCTTATAGCAGGTTGCCCGTAAATCTTCTTTCATCCAGTACTGCGTTCCTATTTTGACGATCGGGTAGGAGGACGGTTGTGCGTCGCGGGTGTCGCGTATGGTCAGGCTCACGACGTCGCAGCTTACGGCATTGCTGCCCGAGGTCAGGCTGATCGTTCCGTCTTCGGATACGTAAAATTTGTTGATGCTCGTTTGGCTCCCTTGGTTGTAAGTGAAGCTGTTTGCTTCCGTATTCCAGACGATTGTTCCTCCGCAGATGGCATCGGGCGTGTCCATCAGCCGCAGGACAGTTCCTCGTGTCAGGTCGGGCCGCCCTGTTTCCTCCGATATGGGATAGTAGACGACAGCGCTGGAGGTCAGTTCGTCCGAAATTAAATATTCCTTGCACACATCTGCCAGGGCCTTCCCTTCGTGGTAGATGCGATAAACGTCAGACTCTCGGAAAGACAAGATGGCCGTGTGGATGGCTACGTTTTCCTGGTTGTTGTCCGTCGTTTGCCCGTCGACGGTAGTCCAGTCGCTTACGGTACCTGCTATGCCGGTCAGAAATTCTCCTCCCTGTTGGGTGGCGGTGATGGATATTTCGCATTGGGTACCTGTCTTCATCACTTGTTCCGGCATCAGGCAGGTGTATACCCTTCCGTTCCATTCCATAAGAATGCTATTGTCCGTTTGTGTCAAGCTTTGCGGAATGATGATTATTTCTTTGCCTGTGAGTTTTTCTCCGCTGTTGCTCCACGAACCGTAGGTGAGGATGTCTGTAGGCTCCTGCGGATTGGTGATGCTTTCGTCCGTCAGATTGTAGCTGGCTTGCGAGTAGATATTGGTGACGATAATGTTCGGATCGTCCTCCAGAATGCTCACCGCATCCTCGCCTTCGCCAGGGATAATGGTAAATTTCAGTTTGGCAAATCGATGCTTGAAGTTCAGTGTCACGTCGTTTTCGCTGCTTCCCACATTTTGTTTTTTGGCAGTCAGGAAGTCGCTTGCCGAGAAATTCTCAGGTGTGCTTTGGTCGGACTGGATGCTGACAGATAAAGTAGTGCTCCCTGCTTCGAGTCCTTCCTTTTGGTAAGGGTGATAGCCTACGAAGTCCAGTGTCCCTCCTCCTTCGGGATAAAAGACCGTCCGCGCTGGCGTGAAGGAGCTGCCGTTGCTGTTGCATGTCAGTTGCAGGTTGTCTATATATCTCTTCCCATCGAGAGAGTTGGGTGTCAGCGTGGCAAACAGGCCGATACGGTCGTTTGTTTCGAAAGATGTTGCGGTAACTTTTGTGAGTAATTGTCCACTGATAGTGCCCGAGAACGTGATGGGGATGTCGCCAGGTTGCATGTCAAATGCATTGTTTTCAGTACTACAGGATAGGAAGAGCAATAAAATTCCTCCCATTAAACGATAGACTACACCTGTAAGAATCGGATGTCTTTTCATGGTATTAATTTTTTAGAAATGTTATCGGTGGCAAAAGTAAAAAAAATAAAAATATTAAAAAGTGAAAATGCCGTTTTTTTCTTCACTACCTCATCTAAAAGTCTGAAAACTTCGTTTTCGCTTTGTGCTTCTCTCAGTTTGCACTATCTTTGACCCTCTGAAACTAAAGATGTAAATGCCATGCCACTCAACTTGCCCGATAAACTGCCCGCCATCGAACTGCTGAAGCGGGAAAACATATTCGTCATCGACAACTCGCGAGCCACGCGACAGGACATACGACCCCTGAAAATCGTCATCCTCAACCTGATGCCCCTGAAGATAACAACGGAAACGGACCTCGTCAGGCTGCTGTCTAACACGCCGCTACAGATAGAGATCTCTTTCATGAAGATAAAAAGTCATACGCCCAAGAATACGCCCATCGAACACATGAAGGCTTTCTATACGGACTTCGAACTCATGAGGAACGAGAAGTATGACGGCATGATTATCACAGGGGCGCCCGTGGAGCAGATGGACTTCGAAGAGGTGGGCTACTGGAACGAGATTACGGAAATATTCGACTGGGCACGCACACACGTGACCTCGACGCTCTATATCTGCTGGGCGGCGCAGGCGGGACTCTACCACCACTATGGCGTGGCGAAATATCCGCTCGAGAAAAAGATGTTCGGCATCTTCGAACATCATACGCTGCAACCGCTGCACCCCATCTTCCGAGGATTCGACGACGTGTTCTACGTGCCTCACAGCCGGCATACGGAGGTGAGACGGGAGGATATCCTGAAGGTGAAGGAACTGACACTGCTCTCGGAGTCGGACGAGTCGGGAGTATATATGGTGATGGCACGCGGAGGAAGAGAATTCTTCGTGACAGGACACTCGGAGTACTCGCCCCTGACGCTGGACACGGAGTACAGACGAGACCTGGGCAAGGGACTGCCCATCGACATGCCGAAAAACTACTATCGGGACAATGACCCCGAAAAGGGGGTATTGGTGCGCTGGAGGGGGCATGCGAACCTCCTCTTTACAAACTGGCTGAACTACTTCGTCTATCAGGAAACGCCGTACAACATCAACGAGATCGGGGAATGAAGGTACTGAGGAAAATAGAACTGCTGGCACCGGCACGGAATCTGGAGTGTGGCATCGAGGCGGTGAACCACGGGGCCGACGCGGTGTATATCGGTGCGCCGAAGTTTGGCGCTAGGGCGGCTGCTACGAACTCGATGGACGACATCGGACGCCTGACAGACTATGCCCACCTCTACGGAGTGCGCATCTATGTGACGGTGAACACCATCCTGAAGGACGAGGAGCTGAAGGAAACGGAGGACATGATCTGGGAACTGTATCGCAGGGGTGTGGATGCACTCATCGTGCAGGACATGGGCCTGACACGCCTGAACCTACCGCCCATCCCGCTGCATGCCAGCACGCAGATGGACAACCGAACGGCCGGAAAGGTGCGCTTCCTGGCGGAGGCCGGCTTCCGACAGGTGGTACTGGCACGCGAGTTGTCGCTCGACGAGATAGCCGCCATCCACAAGGCCTGTCCCGACACGCCGCTCGAGGTGTTTGTGCACGGGGCTTTGTGTGTAAGTTATAGCGGACAGTGTTACGCCAGCCAGGCTTGCTTCGGGCGCAGCGCCAACCGTGGGGAGTGTGCCCAGTTCTGCCGCCTGCCTTTCTCGCTGGTGGATGCCGACGGACGGGTGGTGGTGAAGGACAAGCACCTGCTGTCGCTGAAGGACATGAACCGCCTGGACATGCTGGAGCAGCTGCTCGACGCAGGAGTTACCTCGCTGAAGATAGAGGGACGGCTGAAAGACGTGGCCTACGTGAAGAACGTGACGGCTGCCTACAGCCAACGCCTGGACGCCATCCTGAAGCGCAGGAAGGAATATGTGCGTGCTTCGTCGGGCACGTGCCGACTGGACTTCCGTCCGCAGCCGGAGAAGAGCTTCAGCCGCGGATTCACACACTACTTTCTGGAGGGAAGGGGAGAGGATATCGCTTCGTTCGACACGCCCAAATCACTGGGCGAGGCCATGGGTACGTTGAAGGAACAGCGTGGCGGATGGGTGAGCGTGGCGGGTGTGAAGCCTTTCCACAACGGCGACGGCGTGTGCTACCTCGACGAGCAGGGGCGCCTGCAGGGCTTCCGCATCAATCGCGTAGAGGGCAACAAGCTTTTTCCGGCAGGCAACGTGGCGCGCATACGGCCGCGTACGCCGCTCTTCCGCAACTTGGATCAGGAGTTCGAACGGGCCCTGGCACGCAAGTCGGCCGAGCGGAAGATAGGGGTGCGCCTCAGGCTGGAGGAGAATGCCTTTGGCTTCTCGCTGACGGCAGACGACGAGGACGACAACCGCGTGACGCTGGCTTTCGGCTATGCAAAGGAGCGGGCACGCACGCCGCAGGTAGAGAACCTGCGCACGCAGCTGGCCAAGCTTGGCGGTACGCCTTATGAACTGACGGAACCGGCCGAAATCGCCCTGACGGAAGAGTGGTTTGTACCCTCGTCGGTCGTGGCCGACTGGCGCAGGCAGGTGGTGGAGCGGCTGACGGCTGCACGCCGCATCAATTACCGCCGCGAACTGGCCGTGTGGAAGCCGACGCGCCATGCTTATCCTGCGGCCACGCTGACCTATCTGGGCAACGTAATGAACGACGAGGCACGACGTTTCTACCTGGATCATGGAGTGAAAGCTGTGGCGCCTGCCTACGAAAAGCAACCTGCGGATGGGGCGGTGCTGATGTTCTGCCGTCACTGTCTGCGCTACAGCATGGGCTGGTGTCCTGTTCATCAGAAAGGACGTTCGCCCTATCGGGAACCGTACTATCTGGCAAGCTCGGACGGACGCCGCTTCCGGCTGGAGTTCGATTGCAAGAACTGTCAGATGAAGGTGTTGGCTAATGAATAAATGGTGAGTGAAGCATGGAGAAGGAAGAATTAAAGATAGATGGCCTTGGAAGAAAGCGCGGGACGGTTCATGCCCCTTGGCGCATCGGATTCTTCATGCCTCATTTTTTATTCTTCATTTTATTCTTTTTTTCTTCCTGTCATTACTCCCGCCCCAATCTGGAAGACGAAGGCCTGTCGCAGCAGATGCGCGACTCGCTGACCTACCTGTACGAACGACACTATACGTGGGACACCAATCTGGAGGTGAAGACCGACTCCGTCCAGCTGGAGCTTCTGCCCGTGAAAGGGGCTTACTACCAGCTGCATAAGGGCGACCGCGTAGTAGTAGCCGAGTTTGCTGTCCATCCGGCCGACTCGATAGACTCCGTCTGGGTGAAGCTGGCCCACTCGCAGGAGGTACAGGGGTGGCTGCGCGAAGTCGACCTGAAGCGCGCCTTTGTGCCTACGGACAGCATTTCGCAGGCCATCTACGTGTTCAGCGACACGCATGCTTCGTACTTCATCGTGGTTTTTGCCATCTTTGTGGCCGTCTGGCTGGTACGCGTATTCCGACGCAAGCAGTTGCAGCTGGTTTACTTCAACGACATCGACAGCCTTTATCCCCTGGCGCTTTGCTTGCTGATGGCTTTCTGTGCGACGGTCTACGAGTCGATACAGGTTTTTGCACCCGACACGTGGGAACACTATTATTACAATCCCACGCTTTCGCCTTTCAAGGTGCCCTTCGTGCTTTCGATGTTTCTGGTGGGGCTGTGGCTGTTTCTGGTTGTACTGCTGGCCGTGCTCGACGACCTTTTCCGCCAGCTTTCGCCCGCGGCAGCGGTGTTCTACCTGCTGGGACTGGCTTCGTCGTGTATCTTCTGTTATTTCTTCTTTATCCTGACTACGCACATCTACGTGGGCTATGTCTTTCTGGCGGCTTTTATCTGGATCTTCATCGGAAGACTGAAGCATTCGCTTCATTCGCCCCGCTACCGTTGCGGCCGTTGCGGCGGCAAGCTGATGCACAAGGGTGTGTGTCCGCATTGTGGAGCTGTGAACGAGTGAAACTGTCCGCCCGAAATCGGACACCTGTCCGAAAATGAACACCTCTGAATAATGACTTATCTTTGAAAATCAGTGAATTGTGGTTTTGGCATAATAGTTGTGGGCTGTGTATGGATTGAAACAGCTAATTCAAAATTATTGCCATGGATAGAGAAATTCCCAAAGAAGAGCGCCGTAGAGAGCGCAACAAGAAACTGATTCGTTATGGTGTAGCAGGAGTCGCAGGCGTGGTGGTGCTCAGTGTGCTCATTTCGCTGATGCGGACAGGCGTGAAAGAGAAAGATCTGGTGTTTTCTACCGTAGACCAGGGGACCATCGAGGTCAGTGTCAGCGCCTCGGGCAAGGTGGTGCCTGCCTTCGAAGAAATTATCAATTCGCCCATCAATACGCGCATCCTCGAGGTGTACAAAAAGGGAGGTGACAGTGTGGATGTAGGTACGCCCATCCTGAAGCTGGACCTGCAGAGCGCCGAGACCGAATACAAGAAGCAACTCGACGAGGAACAGATGAAACGCTACCAGCTGGAGCAGCTGGAGGTGAACAACAGCACTTACCTGAGCGACCTGGAGATGCAGGTGAAGGTGTCTGAGATGAAGCTGAACCGCATGGAGGTGGAGCTGCGCAACGAACGTTATCTGGACAGCCTGGGATCAGGAACGACCGACCGTGTGCATCAGGCGGAACTGAACTTCAAGACGGGCAAACTGGAGCTGGAGCAGTTGCGTCAGCAGCTGGCCAACGAGCGTAAGGTGAAAGCCGCCGACCTGAAGGTGAAGCAGCTGGAGTATGAGATCTTCCGCAAGAGCCTGGCCGAAACCAAACGTACGCTGGACGATGCGCAGGTACGCTCGCCCCGCAAGGCCATCCTTACCTATATTAATAACCAGATTGGCGCGCAGGTAGGCGAGGGCACGCAGATAGCCGTCATCTCCGACTTGAGCCACTTCAAGGTGGAGGGCGAGATAGCCGATACTTACGGCGACCGTGTGGCAGCCGGCGGGCGGGCCATCGTGAAGATAGGCAGCGAGAAGCTGGAAGGGCAGGTGAGCAGCGTCACCCCGCTTTCGAAGAACGGTGTCATCTCCTTCACCGTGCAGTTGGAGGACGACAGTAACCGCCGCCTGCGTTCGGGCCTGAAGACCGATGTCTATGTGATGAACGCCGTGAAGGAAGACGTGATGCGTGTGGCCAACGCTTCGTACTATGTGGGCCGTGGCGAATACGACCTCTTTGTGCGCGACGGCGAGGGCCAGCTCGTGAAGCGCAAGGTGCAGCTGGGCGACTCCAACTTCGAATATGTCGAAGTAGTTTCGGGCCTTAAGCCGGGCGACCAGGTGGTCGTCAGCGACATGAGCCAGTATAAGAACAAGAACAAGCTGAAACTGAAAGACTGACCCACCGCAAGTTGTACCCGAAAGTACCCCACGAGTGGGGTATAAAAGCACTTCATTCGTGGGGTGCACCGGCCGGAAAACAATGGGAATGGAACAAACTAAAAGTACATACAGATATGCTGAAAAACTACTTTAAACAAGCCTGGACCCTGATGCGGCAGAACCGCCTCTTTACAGGCATCTATGTGGTGGGCACGGGCCTGTCCATTGCGCTGGTGATGACACTGTTCATCATCTTCTACGTCAAGTTCGGCCCCGTCTACCCCGAGTATAACCGCGACCGCACGCTGGTGGTGAAGCCGATAAAGCGCTACCCGAAGGGCAAGCCCGAGAACTGGAACATCTACGGCGGCGTGGCCTACTATGTGGTGGACCAGATGCTGCCGGGGTTGCCTCATGTGGAGCAGGTGGCGGGCAGTGTGATTGATTTTTGGGGAGATTATCAGGTGTCTGCCACAGACGTAAAGCCCTTCAAAGCTACTCCCCGTTTTGCCAACGGCGCTTTCTGGAAAGTCTTTTCCTTCCGTTTTGTTGACGGCCAGCCATTCACGCAGGAAGATGTGGAGGCCAAGGCGCAAGTGGCCGTCATCGGTGAGTCGCTGGCCAAGCGGTTGTTTGCCGCCGTCGAGGGAGTGACGGGCAGGCACTTCGCTTTCAACGGGCGCGACTACCGCGTGTGTGGCGTGGTGCGGGATGTTTCCAATGCCACACCCGAAACGGCAGGCGACCTGTGGCTGCCCTTGCTCAATGCGCAGTATATCTCCAAGGAGCTGGACAGGCAGGGATTGCTGGGCAATGTGTTTGTATCGCTGCTGGTGGACGATGCGGAGAACTTCGAAGCCGTGCGCAGCGAGGTGCAGGGTGTGTTCCGGCGCTATACCCTGCAGGACAAGGATTATGAATACGACCTGATGGGGCAACCCGATCCATACTGGCTCAGCACTTTCCGCCAGGATGTGGAGAAGGCGCCCGACACGATGGAACTGGCCAAGGACTTCCTCTACATCCTGCTGGCCCTGCTCTTCATCCCTGCCTTGAATCTGAGTGGCATGATTTCCTCGCGCATGGACAGCCGCATTGCCGAGCTGGGCATCCGCAAGGCTTACGGGGCTACGCGCCGCCGCCTGCTGGAGCAGGTGCTCTGCGAGAACCTGTTGCTCACGTTGCTGGGCGGTCTGGCAGGCCTGTTGTTCTCCTACCTGATTGTGCTGACGGCCAGCGACTGGATTCTGACGCTGTTCGACAAGAACATCTACGACACTTCGCTCTCCACGTCGCTCACGCCCGAGATGCTGTTCAATCCCGCCGTGTTCGGCTGCGCGCTGGCCGTGTGTGTGGTGCTCAATGTGGTGTCGGCCCTCGTGCCCGCGCTGGGGGCGATGCGTCACCCGATTATGGAATCGTTGAATACGAAAAGATAAAATCTCATGCTTCAAACCATCTTACATCAACTATGGAACCAGCGTCGTCAGAACGGCTGGATATTCCTGGAACTGCTGGTCGTCAGTTTCTTCCTTTGGACTGTTATCGACCCTATCTATGTATTGACCGCCAACCA
This sequence comes from Caecibacteroides pullorum, assembly GCF_019239235.1. Taxonomy (GTDB): domain Bacteria; phylum Bacteroidota; class Bacteroidia; order Bacteroidales; family Bacteroidaceae; genus Bacteroides; species Bacteroides pullorum. Next base: position 63,894 of record NZ_JAAZTS010000007.1, read on the forward strand.
TGCCATCGACCGTGGCTACGACCCCGAGGGGCTTTACGTGGTGAACATCGGCATGTACGACGAGACGAACGGCAACTTCGACCCCGACATGGCTTCCGACTCGATGAACCTGGTGGCCTACACGCGCCTGGCCCGCATCGTGCGCGAGCAGCCCGAAGTGGACAGCTGGGCCATTGCCGGCAATCAAAGTTTCCCCAACAGTAGCTTGTGGAGCGGTACGCAGGTCTTTGCCGACACCGCCTCCCTGCATCGGGAGGAGGGCTATGTGCATGCCCAGTCCTACAGCTTTGTAGCCCTCGACGGCAGCAACCTGCTCCGCACCTACGGCATGAAGGATGCCCGTACGAGCGGTGACATCCGCTTGCCTGAGCAGGTGGAGGACAAGGCATTCATTTCCGAACGGCTGGCGCAACGCCTTTTTGGTACGGCCGATGCCGTGGGGAAGAAAGTCTACCAAAGCGAGGATGCTTTGGAGGTAGCTGGTGTATTCCGTGACTTCAAGCACCGCGACTACGAGCAGCCTTATCCGCTCATTGTCACCATGTACAGCGAGATGTACGGAAGCCAATATATGCCGTGGTGGTACAATTTTGTTATCCGTCTGAAGCCGGGTGTGGACGTATCGGCTTTCAAGCAGCGTTTCCAGCAGGAAGTGGCACCGCAACTCTCTGTAGGCAACTTCTACTTCGACAGTCTGAAGGAATTTTCGGAACTGAGCGAGGACTATGCCATGAAGAGTGGTGTCACCAACAAGCTCCGCCTGCAATACGCCCTGACGGGTTTCGCCCTGCTCTGCATCTTCCTGGGCATGGTGGGCACCTTCTGGATACGCAGCAACGCCCGTCGCGGCGAGATTGGAGTGATGCGCAGCATGGGCGCTTCGCAAGGGTGCATCGTGCGGCAGTTCCTCCTCGAAGCCTGGCTGTTGCTGACGGTGGCCTTCGTGCTGGTCATTCCCTTCCTGCTCTATCATGCCCATGTCAACGGCCTGTACACGGTAGAGATGAATGACAAGTTCGTGCCCAATCCCGCCTACGGGCAAAACCGTTTCGGCTTCCACTTCACCGTGGTACTGGCACTCAGTTACGTTGTTCTGATGCTGATAGCGCTGGTCGGAACGTATGTCCCTGTGCGCCGTGCGGCCCGTACGCTGCCGGTAGAGGCGTTGAGGGATGAATAAAGCCTCAGCCCCGAAGCAAGGGGAAGCGGCAGGCCGAAACTCGGGAGTTTTGCCCCATCCGAGACGGCGGACGGCATGAAACTCGGGAGTTTCTACCCGTCAACCGTGGTAAACGGGGCAAAACTCGGGAAAGTCGCCCGAAAACCGCGGTAAATGGCATGAAACTCGGGAGTTTCTACCCGTCAACCGTGGTAAACAGGGCAAAACTCGGGAGTTTCTGCCCGTCAACCGTGGTAAACGGGGCAAAACTCGGGAAAGTCGCCCGAAAACCGCGGTAAACGGCTCGAAACTCGGGAGTTTCTGCCCGACAACCGCGGTGGATGCGGAGGCTGGACCGAATGGATGATGGATTTTGAGGGGCGTCGGCTGGCGACACTTCGTCTGACAGCCCCGCACGATAAAGGATATATTATAGAATGTAACAAATAAAATGACCGCCCTATCCTTCCCCCATCCTTTTGGGAGAGGGGCCGGGGATGAGGCTTTTGATGATTATGCTAAAGACCTATTTCAAACAAGCCCTTGCGTTGTCCAGGCAGAACTGCCTGTTCAGTACGCTCTACATTGCCGGCACGGGGCTGGCTATCGCCATGACGGTTGTGATGGCGCTGGTTTATTACGTGAAGCTGGCACCTGTGTACCCCGAGGAGAACCGGGCGAACATCTTGTACCTCACTAGCGCCAGTTTCCATTCGGATGAGAAGAAATCGACGTGGCAGTCCGGCTTGTCCTATCAGGCTCTTCAGGACTGGGTGTATCCGCTGAAGAACGTGGTGGCGGTGTCGGCCCGGTTGGAAAACGACATGGAGGAGAGCGGCTACATCCAGCCCGCCGACCGCAGCGGTGATTTCCGTCCGGCGGTGAAGCTGGTGGACCCTGCCTTCTTCCGCATCTATCCGCTCCGTTTTCTGGAGGGGCATCCGTTTACCGAAGCCGACTTGGAGAGCGGCATCCGCGAGGCCGTCATCTCCGACGATCTGGCCCGCCGCCTGTTCGGCACCGTCGAGGGAGTCGTGGGGCGTTCGTTCTCGCTGGACTATGTGAATTGTCGGGTCTGCGGCGTGGTGCGCGGTGCCAGCTTCCTCACCTCGCAGTCGTATGCGCAGGTCTACCTGCCTTATTCGACCGCCCCGAACTACAGAAAAGCGCTTGCCGCCTACTTCCCCTATTGCGGCGGCTTTTCCGTCACTTTCCTGGTGAAGGACGGGGCGCAGGCCGATGCCCTGCGGGCGGAAATCGCGGACGTGACGAGGCGGCTGAACCTGCAGAACAAGGAGCAGTGGCAGATGGAGCTATGGAAGCAGCCCACTTCGCACTGGTTGAGCGTCTTCCAGAGCTATCCGTCGGACGCCAGCTTCAACCCCTGGAAGACGGTGGCCTATCTGGTTGTTGTGGTGCTGGTGCTCCTGCTCGTGCCCGCGCTCAACCTGAGCGGCCTCATTGCCAGCCGCATGGAGAGCCGCTTGGCCGAGATGGGCGTGCGCAAGTCGTTTGGTGCGGGCAGGAGGGTGCTGCTCTCGCAGGTGATGTGGGAGAACTTCTTCCTGACGCTGGCGGGCGGTTTGCTGGGCCTGATACTGGCCTGGACCACCGTCTACCTGAGCCGCGAATGGATCTTCACGCTGCTCAACGACTGGATGGTGGAGGCTCCGCAGGATGCCAACGTCTACGTGTCGGGCGAGATGCTTTTCGCGCCTGCCGTCTTTGGCATCGCCTTCCTACTCTGTCTGGCGCTGAACCTGCTGTCGGCCCTTCTGCCGGCGTGGATGTCGCTCCGCAAACCGATTGTGTATTCGCTGTATGAGAAAAGATAATTATTTAATGAAGAATGAAGAATTAAGAATGAAGAATTGCCATGCGGATGCTGACATTGACATTCCTCATTCGTATAAATTCTTCATTCCTCATTTCTATAAATTCCTCATTCGTATAAATTCTTCATTTTTCATTCTTCATTCTTCATTTTTATGTTTACCCTTATCTTGAAAACCCTATGGGCCCGTCGCCGCCGCAACGGCTGGCTGCTGGCCGAACTGATACTGGTCGCTGTCCTTTCGTGGAGCATCTTCGACCCCGTCATTGTGGTGACCTACGACCGTCACCTCCCGCTTGGCTACGATGCCGACCGCCTCTGCATGGTGTCCGTCGGTATGTTGCAACCGCAGGCGCCGGGCTATGATGCCCAGGCTACCGACTCTGCCTCGATGATGCAGGCGTATCTGAATATCGTGGAACGTGCCCGCCAGCATCCCGATGTAGAGCAGGCCACTCCCGTACTTTCTTTCATATATCCCGGTTCGCAAGGAAGCAGTACTTCCACCCTGATGGCAGAAGGTGATACAGTGGGACTCGACCTTATGTATGTTGAGTTTCTGCCACATACCCATTTCTTTGAAACATTCGGCTTCAGGCCCGTGCAGGGCAGCATGACGCCCGAAGAATTGTCGGACCATACGTATGGCGGGATGAATGTTGTATTGAGTGAGTATGCACAGGAAGCCTTGTTTCACACCCGTGTTTACAACAAGAATCTGCGTTGCTGGATGACGAACGAGACGGATACGATCTATTTGCCCGTTGTCGTAGGTGCGGTAGGAACTTTCAAGTACACCAATGACTGGCGTCCTGTTCCTGTCGCCTTCGAGCCGATATTGCATCCCGATATTCTTTCCAGTGTGAACGATATGCACGTAGTCATCCGTTTGAAGGAGGGTGTCAGCATGGACCGCTTCCTGCATGAGTTCCGTCCTTGGATGGTTCGCCAGATGCGGGTTGGTAACCTTTATGCACGCGATTTGCAGTCGTACGACAGCATCAACCGGATCAGTGAGTTTGGTACTGCGACGTCACTCTATCGCCGCAACCTGAGTATAGCCCTGTTCTTCCTTGTCAACCTCTGTTTAGGTGTTGTCGGTACCTTCTGGCTACAGACCCGTACACGGCGCGAGGAGGTAGGCATCATGCTGTCCTACGGTGCTACGCCGCGCCGCATCCGGCTCCAGTTGCTGGGCGAAGGTGTGGTGCTCACGACGATAGCTACCCTGATAGGCTGCTTCCTCTACCTGCAATACGGGCTCAGCGAGGGACTGAGCAAGGGCAGCGCCTGGATGAAGAGTACCATGCCCTGCTGGGTGGACCACTTCGGGCAGCACTTCGCCATCGTGTCGCTCATCATCTACCTCATTCTGCTGGTTGTGGTGCTGGTGGGTATTTACATCCCGGCCCGCCGCATCAGCAGCATTCCGCCTACCGAGGCGTTGAGAGACGAGTGAAATCGTACGCTAAAAACGGACAGGGTGTTCATTTTCGGACACCCTTCTTTTTGCTAAAATACAGATAATCAGTGATGCGTGATTTTGGCACGACTTTTGAATTAAGTTCACCACAGAGAATACAATAACTATAAACAACATACAATTATGGACATGATCAAATTAACAGGTATCAACAAGATTTACCGTACAGACGAGATTGAAACACAGGCATTGGAGAACGTGAACCTGACTGTAGAGCAGGGGGAATTCCTCAGCATCATGGGACCTTCGGGTTGTGGCAAGTCCACGTTGCTCAACATCATGGGGCTGCTCGACACACCCACCAGCGGCACCATCGAAATAGCCGGTACCCGCGTGGAGGGTATGAAAGATAAGGAACTGGCTGCTTTCCGTAACCAGAACCTGGGCTTCGTCTTCCAGTCGTTCCATCTGATCAACTCGCTCAACGTGATAGACAATGTGGAACTTCCGCTGCTCTACCGTAAGGTCTCTGCCAAGGAACGCCGTCGTCTCGCCGAAGAGGTGTTGAGGAAGGTGGGCCTCAGCCATCGTATGCGCCACATGCCCACGCAGCTTTCCGGCGGTCAGTGCCAGCGTGTAGCCATCGCCCGCGCCATCATCGGTAATCCTGAGATTATCCTCGCCGACGAGCCGACAGGTAACCTGGACTCGAAGATGGGTGCCGAGGTCATGGACCTGCTGCATCAGTTGAATGAGGAAGACAAGCGTACCATCGTCATGGTGACGCACAACGAAGACCAGGCCAAGCAGACGAGCCGCACGGTGCGCTTCTTTGACGGTCGCCAGATAGGATAACGCATAACAAACCGACAAAACAGACAGACAATGAAAACAAACATTATAGGAATCATGATTGCACTGGTACTGGCATTTGCCGCGGCAGTAGGCGCATGGGCGCAGGACGGGAAGGTGAGCGAAGTGCGCAAAGTGAACGGCTTTTCTTCCATCAAGATAACATCGGTGGCCAATGTCATTTTCACGCAGGGCGACCGGTATTCGCTCCGCCTGGAGGGCAAGGAGAAATGGGTGAAGCTTACCACCACCGAGGTGAAAGGCGGTTGCCTGATCATCGCTTTCAAGAAGGGGGAGAAGAGATCTGTCAAGAACATTGACGGCCTGAAGCTCTATGTCACCGCTCCCACGCTGGAGGAGGTTGAGCTGACCGGCGTGGGCAGCTTGGAGTGTAAGGAGCCTTTGAAGCTGGACGACTTCACGCTTCGCATCAACGGCGTAGGCTCTGCCGAAGTGGCCGACCTGACCTGTAGCCGCTTCACCGTCAGCCTGAACGGAGTGGGCGATGCCGAGGTGAACGTTGATTGCGACTACCTGAAAGCACGCATGGGCGGCGTAGGTAGCCTGGAACTGAAGGGGAGTGCCGATGAGGCCGACATATCGCGCAGCGGCATCGGCAGTGTGAATACGAAACGATTAAAAATTAAGAATGAAGAATGAGGAATGAAGAATTGGCTCTTCCTATGCCACCTTTCTTATTCATTAAATTCTTCATTCTTCATTCATAATTCTTCATTAAAAAGATGATCAAGCAATATTTTCAACAAGCCTGGGCGCAGCTCCGCCAGCAGCCGCTCATCAGCGGGGTGACGGTGGCGGGTACGGCCCTTTCCATCTTCCTCATCATGCTGGTGGTGATGATGCAACAGGTGCAGGTCGAACCTTTTGCGCCCGAAAGCAACCGCGACCGCTTCCTGCACGTGAAGTGGGGCAGCATCACTAACGAAGCGTGGGGCGACAGCAACAGCAACGGTCCGTGGAGCGCAGCTTCGCTGAAAGAAATCTACGGCAAGCTGACGACGCCCGAGGCCGTCACCGTCTATGTGGTATATTCTCTGCCCAAGCCGGTCAGCCTGCCCGGCCAGCCCACTACGGCGGTCGATGTGCGCGAGACGGACAGCCAGTTCTGGACGGTGTTCGACTTCGCCTTCACCGACGGTAAGCCTTTCGATCAGGCCACGTTCGATGCCGGTCGACCGGTGGCCGTCATCACCGAAAGTGTGGCGCGCCTGCTGTTTGGTACGACGAAGGCCGTGGGAAAAGAATTCCTGCTGGCCCATGCGCCCTATCGGGTGTGCGGCGTGGTGAAGGACGTATCGACGCTGGCCGAAACGGCCTACGCGCAGGTATGGATTCCTTATACCTCGACCGACCAGGTGAACAACACGTGGGAGAACGACCTGATGGGCCAAATGAGTTGCACCATCCTGGCCCGCGACCGCAGCGACTTCCCCGCCATCCGCGAGGAGGCTGCCCGCCGGTTGGATGAATTCAATAAGGTGATAGGCGAGAACGGCTATCGAATCATCAACCGCAACCGTCCCTACGACCAGGAGAAGAACGCCCTGACAGCCGGCGCCAATGTGGAGCCGGATGTGACGGCTGCCCGCTGGACCCGTTTCATCATCTTCCTCATCCTGCTCATCGTGCCTGCCATCAACCTGAGCAGCATGACGCAGAGTCGCCTGCGCCGTCGCGTGGCGGAGATCGGGGTGCGCCGTGCCTTTGGCTGCACGCGCATGGAACTGCTGGGGCAGATACTGGGCGAGAATTTCATCGTCACCCTGCTGGCAGGTGTGCTGGGGCTGATAATCAGCCTGCTCTTTGCCTTCCTGCTGGGCGATACCCTCTTTGTGCAGGACTGGACTACTGCGCTCAATCCGCCCGTGGTCGATGCCTCCATCCTGATACATGCCTCCACTTTCGGCTGGGCGTTGCTCTTTTGCTTCGTGCTCAACTTGCTCAGCACCGGCATTCCCGCCTGGCGGGCGTCGCGGATGAATATCGTGGAGGCGATTAACGGCAAGGCGCAGTGATGTGAATGTATAAAATAGGATTACATTATGAACAAGAAACTATTTACCCAAATACGCAACGAGTGGCGCAGCAACCTGTGGCTGGCGCTGGAGTTGCTGGTGGTGAGCGTGGTGATGTGGTACATCATCGACCTGCTTTACTGCCGCCTGGCCACCTATATGGAGCCGCGCGGCTTCGATACGGAGCATTGCTACCTGATAACCATGGGCGTGCTCACCGACAAGAGTCCCGACTATACCCCCTATAGCGATACCCACAAACAGACCGACGAAGTGCGCGAGCTGGTGGAACGCCTGCGCCGCCGCCCCGAGGTGGAAGCGGTCAGCCTGTCGCAAAATTCCTATCCTTATAATGGTAGCAACGGCTCTGCGGAAGTGGATTACGACACGCTTCATGCGCCCCGTTGGACCATCCGCCGCATTGTGACGCCCGACTTCGTACGCGTGTTCCGTTACCGGGGGGCGCGTGGCGAGACGCCCGAGCAGCTGGCTGAAATATTGGAGCGGGGAGACTTCCTGGCTTCGGACAACCTGTATCGCAAGTACAGCGTCCCGATGACGTCGCTGGTAGGCAAGAAGGAATTCTATCTGTTCGGGGACACAACCCAAACGTTTCGCCTGGGCGCCGTCTTGCAGAATGTGCGCTACGACGACTTCAGTCAGGCACGTTCCAGCTATTCCATGGTGTTCAACATGAACCTGCTGGACGAAGGGTGGTGGAACGCCGACCGCGAGCTCTGCGTCCGCGTCCGTGCCGACCGGGACCAGAACTTTATGGAGAACCTGAAGGCCGACAGCGAGAAGCAGTTCCGCATTGGTAATCTCTACATCAGCGACGTCAGGAGCTTCAAGGACATCCGTCACAGCTTCCAGCAAGGCGAGACCAGCCAGATGCGCAACTTGGTTGTGGGTATGGGCTTCCTGCTGCTGAACATCTTCCTGGGACTGCTCGGTACGTTCTGGTTCCGCACGCAGCAACGGCGCGGCGAGATTGCCCTGCACAAGGCGATGGGCGCCACGGACGGTGCGGTGTTCGGCCGCCTGATGAGCGAAGGCATGTTCTTGCTGCTGATCGTCACCGTGCCTGCCATCATTATCGACGTCTTATTGGCCCATTTCGAGTTGAACAGCTGGCGCAACGGCACTACGCTGGAGTGGACGCGCCTGGCTTTCTGCGTCGCCGCCACGTTTGTCCTCATCGCCGCCATGATCGGTATCGGTATCGGGCTTCCTGCCCGTCGTGCCATGAAGGTACAGCCGGCGGAGGCGTTGCACGATGAGTAAGGCCTCTAACTATTAACCGTTAATCACTCGCTGAACATGATACGATTCTATATTCAACAAGCTATTTATCACCTGCGCGAGAATCCCGTCGTCAGCTGGATCTCCGTGCTGGGCACGGCGCTGTCCATCTGCATGATCATGGTCATCGTCATCACCCTGCGCGTGCGGACGGCGGACTGCGAGCCGGAAGTGAACCGCAGCCGCTCGCTCTACGTGCCCAACATGTCCTACCGTGCCAAGGGCGACCTGAGCGGCAGCTCTGCCAACTCGAGCATGTCGGTACAGACCGGGCGCGAATGCTTCAAGGCGCTGACTACGGCCGAGGCTGTCACCCTGGCGTCGAACCCCGGCAAGGTGCGCGTTTCGCTGCCCGCCGGTGCCAAGCTGTCGGCCGACATGGTGCAGACCGACGAGGACTTCTGGCAGGTTTTCCGCTTCCGCTTCCTCGACGGCAAGCCCTTCACGACGGCCGACGTGAGCAGCGGACTGCCCCGCGCCGTCATCGCCGCTTCGGTGGCGCGCCGCCTGTTCGGGCGGACGGACGTCAGCGGGCAGCACGTGGAGCTGAACCACGTGGACTTCCAGGTGTGCGGCGTGGTGGCCGACGTCTCCATGCTGGCCACCGACGCCTACGCCCAAGTGTGGATACCTTATACGGCCGGCAACGCGGAGGCCAACTCGTGGGGCTACAACCTGATGGGGCCGATGCGCGCTGTCATCCTGGCCCGCAGCCGGGCGGACTTCCCCGCCATCCGCGAGGAGTGCGAGCGCCTGCGACAGAAGTACAACGATGCGCAGGAGGGCGTGGAGGTGTTCTACCGCGGCCAGCCCGACACGCAGTTCACCCACCTCTATCGCACGTGGAGCCAGGAGCCCGACGTGCAGGGCGTGGTGCTGCGCTACGTCGTGGTGATGCTCATCCTGCTCATCGTGCCTGCCATCAACCTCTCGAGCATGACCCTCTCGCGGATGCGCCGGCGGATGGCGGAAATCGGAGTGCGCAAGGCCTTCGGCGCCACGGCGAACGAACTGATGCGGCAGGTCTTCCTGGAGAACCTGCTACTGACCTGCCTGGCGGGCCTGCTGGGGCTGGCGCTGAGCTACGCCGCCACCTTCGTGCTGAACGGCTTCCTCTTCGGCAACTCTACCAACGCCTATCTGGCGGGCGAGACCAGCCTGACGGCGGGCGCCCTGCTCAGCCCCTGGATTTTCCTGGCGGCCTTCCTCTTCTGCCTGCTGATGAACCTGCTCAGCGCGGGCATCCCCGCCTGGCGCGCCTCGCGGATGAACATCGTGGAGGCCATCAACGGGAAGCGGTAGGCGGACAGGCCGAAACTCGGGAGTTTCTACCCGTCAACCGTGGTGGATGGGGCAAAACTCGGGAGTTTCGCCCGAAAACCGTGGTGGACGAGGCAAAACTCGGGAGTTTCTACCTGTCAACCGTGGTAAACGGGGCAAAACTCGGGAGTTTCTGCCCGTCAACCGTGGTAAACGGGGCAAAACTCGGGAGTTTCTGCCCGTCAACCGTGGTAAACGGGGCAAAACCCGGGAGTTTCCGCCCGACAACCGCGGCGGACGCGGAGACTTGACAGAATGGATTACTAATTTTCCCCCTCCCCACAGCGGGAGGGGGGCGAACGAAAGAAACGATGATGAAAAAACTCTTTACTCAACTGCGAAACGAATGGCGCGGCAACTTTTTCCTCGCGCTGGAACTGCTGGTGGTCTTCGTGGTGCTGTGGTACATCGTGGACTGGTGCTGCGTGACGGCGCGCGTCTACTTCGCCCCGATGGGCTTCGACACGCGCCACTGCTACTGCCTGATGGTGAACCGCCTGACGCCGAACTCCGCCCTCTACACGCCCGGCCGCACCGTGGGCGACGACATGGACGACCTGCTGGAGATAGCCGAGCGCCTGCGCCACCGTCCCGGCGTGGAGGCGGTGGCCATCTCGCAGAACTGCATCCCCTACGGCGACGGCAGCAACGGCATTGAGGCCTTCGTGGACACGGTGCCCGTCTACGCCATGCTACGCCTGACGCAGCCCGACTACATGCGCCTGTTCCGCATCCGCGGCGTGGCCGTGCAGGGCGCCGACGGGCGGACGGTGTACACCGCGAGCTCCGACTCGCTGGCCGCCGTGCTGGGGCCGGGCACGATGGTCCTCTCGCGCAACGCGGCGGCGGACTGCGACGCCCTGGGTCGGCCCGACGCCACGGAGCTGCTGGGCCGCCGGCTGTCCTTGTGGAAGCCGGACACTGACAACAGCCTGCGTGTGGCGGGCGTTGCCGAGCCCATGCGCTGGAACCATTTCACGACCGCCGACCAGTGGGGCGGACCCTTCCTGGCGACGGACTTCCCGCGCGAGGTGATGGTGGAGTACGAGAACCCCGCCTACCTGCAACTGAGCGTGCGCGTCACGCCCGAGGCCGACCACGGCTTCGCCGAGACGCTCATGGCCGAGGCCGACCGCCTCTACCGCGTGGGCAACGTCTACGTGCTCGACGTCCTCTCGTTCGACCAGCTGCAGCACATCGAGGAGCTGGAAGACGTCAACGAAGTCAAGACGCAGCTCTGCATCCTGGGCTTCCTGCTGCTGAACATCTTCCTGGGCGTGGTCGGCACCTTCTGGTTCCGCACGCAGCACCGCCGTCAGGAGGTGGCGCTCCGTATGGCGATGGGCAGCACGCGGCGGGGCATCTTCCTCCGCCTCGTGGCCGAGGGCCTGTTGCTGCTCACGCTGGCCGCCGTGCCTGCCGCCCTTGTGGCGCTGAACCTCGGCGTGGCGGAGCTGGTGGACGTCGGCCGATTGCCCTTCGACGCGCCGCGCTTCGTGCTCGCCCTCGCGCTCTCGTGGCTGCTGATGGCGCTGATGATTGTCGTGGGCGTATGCTATCCCGCCCGCCGCGCCATGCAGGTTCAGCCCGCCGAGGCGCTGCACGACGAGTAATCATGAATCTCTGATAAACCGCTTTTTGACATGAAACATTCTTTGTTACACAACCTGCGTTCGTTCTTCCGCCTGCTGGGCCAGCACCGCTTCTACACGGCGGTGTGCGTGGTGGGTACGGCAGTCACCATCGCCTTCGTTATGGTAGTGGTCATGGTCTATGACTTCCGTACGGCGGACGTGGCTCCTGAAACCCGACGCAGCCGTGTGCTCTACAACTACGGCACCCAATGCATGCGTCCCGATGGTTCGAACATGTGGGGCTACCGCGCCTTGGGCCCCACCGCTTTCCATGCTTTTTTCGACAATCTGCCCGGCGTGGACGAGCTGACGTGGCATGGCGGACTGAGCAAAGCGGTCTGTGCTTTGCCCGCTTCGTCCGACCGCCGGTCGGTGATGCTTCGTGCCGTGGCTGCCAACTGGTTCGACTTCTTTCGCTACCGTTTCGTGGCGGGCCGTCCCTTCACACAGGCTGAATACGATGCCGGTCGCGCCGCTTTCGAGCAGGCCGATGACGAGTGGCGGCTCGTCCGCAATCGTGAGGACGGCGTGGTGCGGCGTTTCATTGTCATCAGCGAGCGCCTGGCACGCCAGCTGTACGGCGGAGCCGCCGAGGCGGTGGGCAAGCAGCTGTTGCTGGATTTCCAGGAGGCTCGTGTAGTGGGCGTGGTGGCCGACGTCAGCTCCATCTTTCAGACCGCTTACGCCGATGTCTGGGAGCCCTTCACCCTGATGAATGAGGACAACCTCGATCCGAACCTCGCCACTGCGGGTCTGATAGGCTTTCGCTATGCCGTCCTCCACCTGTCGCCCGGCACATCGGCGGCCGCCGTCCGCGCCGAGGTAGACCGCCGCCTGGCACAGCTCAACAGTCAGGGCCTGGAATACATTCTGAAGGATCCGAAGCTCTATACGCATACGGAATACACTTTTTTCCGCGACGGTAACATCAGTGCGGGACTGGTCTACGCCCTGCTGTTGGTAGTGTTGCTGGTCGTTCCCGCGGTGGGCATCTCGGGGCTGGTCCATGCCCAGATGCAGAGCCGCCTGGGCGAGATTGCCATCCGCAAGGCGTATGGTGCTTCGAATGCCAACATCATCGGCCACCTCTTCATCGAGAGTCTGGGCACCACGCTGATAGGTGGCGTGCTGGGCTACGCCCTGTCGTGTGTCTTGGTCGTGGCGGGTGGCACGTGGCTGTTCGGCACGGGTGGTGTCGAGTTGCAGGGCATTGTGCTAGGAAGCGACCTGCTGCTGCGTCCGTCGTTGTTCTTGGCAGTGCTGGCGGCGTGCCTAGTCTTCAATGCGCTGTCCACCCTGCTCCCGGCCTGGATGGCGGTGCATCGCAGTATTTCGTACACATTAACCGGAGGAGAATAAACATGTGGAGACAATTGTTCAATCAGATATGGAATCAGCGCCGCGCCAACGTCTGGCTGTGGACGGAGCTGTGCATCGTGACCGTACTGCTGTGGTATGGTATCGATCTGGTCTATAACTACGAAGGGGCGGCCTGGCAGCCCAAGGGCTACGACACCTCGTGCGTCTTCGACCTGACGGTGGCAACGAAGCCCCTGGAGGTCATCAACGACGCCGACAACCGGCGGGCGGGCGAGGACTTCACCTACCTGTACAATCTGATCAAGGATTATCCCGGCGTGGAGGCCGTCTGCGCCTACCATGGCAGCATTCCCTATACGGACGACGCCATGTTCGAGGGTTATGCACCGCACAGCGACTCGACGCACGTGGTGCACAGCTACATCCGCTACGTCACGTCCTCTTACTTCGACGTGTTTCGCCTGAAGCCTTTGGCCGGGCAGCCCGACGAGGCGCACTGGTCGCCTGCCGAATATCCCATGCCGGTATGGATGAGTGCCGACCTGGCCGATTCGCTGTTTCATCTGCCCAATGTGGCCGACGCCGTGGGCAAGACCTGCTTTAACCCTTACTTCTTGAAGTCGGCCCGCCCGCAGACCAATTATCGTGTGGCAGCCGTCCTGCCCCGCCACAAGCTGAGCGACTACGAACGCTACGAGCCGTTCATCTATCTGCCTGCCCAGAAGGCTCTCTTCTGGCAGAACGTGGCGATACGTGTCGCGCCCGACCAGGTGGCCGGTTTCGCCGAGCGTTTCCGCCGCGACATGCAGCCTGTGTTCGACCGTGGCATCTTCTACCTGAACACCATTCGTTCGTACGACGACATGAAGGCGGCCTACGACGTGCAGCAGGGCACGGTGAACTACCTGAACACGGTCTATGCCGTGGCGGCCTTCTTCCTGTTCAACGTCTTCCTGTGCGTCTTTGCCACATTTTGGTACCGCACGCGCAAGCGCCGTTGCGAGGTGGCGCTCCGCATGGCGATGGGCAGTAACCGTCAGTCGGTGATGGCCTATTTCCTGTTGGAGGGTCTTCTGCTCCTGTTGATGACTGCCGTGCCCGCCTTGGTCATCGCTTTCAATATCCAGTTGGCTGACCTGACCGTTCACACGCTGATGGATGCGACGGGCGGGCGTTTTGCAGGCTGCTTTGGTTTGGCACTGTTACTGATGGCACTGATTATCATGGTCGGCATCTGGTATCCCGCCCGTCAGGCCATGAAGATACAGCCCGCCGAGGCGCTGCACGATGAATAACTTTTGCTAACGATTAATAGTATATATGATATGAGAATGAAATTCTGTTTCCTGTTGATGACATGGGTGCCGCTGGCATCTTTCGCCGCCGCTCCTGCTGCTGCCGACAGTGTGCATCATCGTCCCATCACGCTGGATGAGGCTATCCTGCTGGCTCGCGTGCAGAGTGTGGACGCAGCTGTGGCCCTGAACGAACTGAAAACCGCCTACTGGGAGTACCGCACCTTCCGTGCCGACTTGTTGCCGGAAGTGAACCTGACGGCTACCCTACCTTCGTATAACAAGAGCTATAACTCCTACCAGCAGGACGACGGTTCGTACACCTTCGTGCGTAACAACTACATGCAGATGAGCGGCCAGCTTTCTATCGACCAGAATATCTGGCTGACGGGCGGTACGCTCTCACTGAACACGTCGCTTGACTTCCTGCGCCAGATGGACGGCACCGTGGGCAACCGCTTCATGTCCGTGCCTCTGGCATTGACGCTGAACCAGCCCATCTTCGGCGTGAATACCATTAAGTGGGACCGCCGTATCGAGCCCGTGCGTTACGCCGAGGCGAAGGCAGCCTTCCTCAGTGCCACGGAGGAGGTGACGATGACCACCATCAACCACTTCTTCAACCTTCTGCTGGCCCGCGAGAACGTTAACATCGCCCGTCAGAATCTGGCCAACGCCGAGAAGCTTCACGAGGTGGCGAAGGCCAAGCGCCGCATGGGACAGATCAGCGAGAACGATCTGCTGCAGCTGGAGCTGAACGTGCTCGATGCCCGCTCCACGTTGACTTCGAACGAAAGCTCGCTGAAGAGCAACATGTTCGCCCTGCGCTCGTTCCTGGCCTTGGGCGAGGACGAGGAGTTGGAACCTGTGGTGCCCGACTCTGTGCCCGATGTCCTGCTCAACTATGACGAGGTGCTGGACAAGGCGTTGAAAAACAATTCTTTTGCCCACAACATTCGCCGCCGTCAGTTGGAGGCCGATTACGAGGTAGCCAAGGCAAAGGGCAACATGCGCGAAATCACCCTCTTCGCTCAGGTGGGCTTTACGGGTACGGACAATCGCTTCGACAGTGCTTATCGCCGTCTGAAAGACAATCAGGTGGTGGAGGTGGGCTTTAAGATACCCATTCTGGACTGGGGCAAGCGTCGCGGTCAGGTGAAGGTGGCACAGAGCAACCGCGAGGTGACCGAGAGCAAGCTGCGCCAGGAGTCGATGAACTTCAACCAGAACATCTTCATCCTGGTAGAGCAGTTCAACAACCAGCAGGCCCAGCTCCACCTGGCCGACGAAGCCGACCGTATCGCCCGCAAGCGTTACCACACCAACGTGGAGACTTTCCTCATCGGCAAAATCTCCACCCTCGACCTGAACGACTCACAGACACAGAAGGACGAGGCGCGTCGCAAGCACATCACCGAGCTGTTCTACTACTGGTACTATTACTACCAGCTGCGCAGCCTGACGTTGTGGGATTTCGTGGCCGGCACGGGTATCGATGCTGACTTCGACAAGATTGTGCGCCGATGAGGCGGCGGTTCGCGGAATAATGTTTATTTTTGCGCCATTATGATACTAATTGTAGATGACGACAGTGCCATCCGTTCTTCGCTTAGCTTCATGCTTAAGCGGGCGAAGTACGAGGTGAAGGCGGTCTCCGGTCCCAAGGAGGCCATTGAGGCGGTGCGTTCCACCACGCCGCAACTCATTCTGATGGATATGAATTTCAGCCTCTCCACCAATGGTCAGGAGGGGTTGACCTTGTTGAAGCAAGTCAAGCTATTCTGCCCCCAGACGCCTGTGATTCTGATGACGGCATGGGGCAGTATTCCTCTGGCCGTGCAGGGCATGCAGGCAGGAGCCTTCGACTTCATCACCAAGCCGTGGAACAACGCGGCCCTGATGCAGCGCATCGAGACAGCCCTTGAACTAACGGCAGGAGGACAGGAAGCCGACGAGCCCCTGACGGACAACGACGGCTTTGACCGCAGCCACATCATCGGACGCAGCAAGGCGTTGATGGACGTGTTGGCCACGGTAAAGCGCGTGGCACGGACGAACGCCTCCATCCTGGTGACGGGCGAGAGCGGTACGGGTAAGGAGCTGATAGCCGAGGCGGTGCATCGCAATAGTCCTCGACGTGGCAAGCCTTTTGTCAAGGTCAACCTGGGCGGTGTGTCGCAGACGTTGTTCGAGAGCGAGATGTTCGGCCACAAGAAGGGCGCTTTCACCGATGCTGTGTCCGACCGTAAGGGACGCTTCGAACTGGCCGACAAGGGTACCATCTTCCTCGACGAGATTGGCGAACTCGACCTCTCGTGCCAGGTGAAACTCCTGCGTGTGCTTCAGGAGCAGACCTTCGAGCCGTTGGGTGACAGTCAGCCTCGCAAGGTGGATGTCCGCGTGGTTTGTGCCACCAACGCCGACCTGGAGCAGATGGTGCGTGAGCATACCTTCCGCGAAGACCTTTTCTATCGCATCAACCTGATAACGGTTCACTTGCCAGCTTTGCGTGAACGGCGTGAAGACATCCCTCTGCTGGCCCGCCATTTTATAGAAAAACGTTGCCAGACTGATGGTTTCGCACCCGTCCGCCTGACTGACGATGCTTTGGACTACCTGAGCAGCCTGCCCTATCCGGGTAATATTCGCGAACTGAAGAACTTTGTGGAGCGGACGTTGCTGGTATGTGGCAAGGAGGTGTTGACGGCAGACGACTTCAAGCAGCAGTACCATCCTACAAGTGCACCGCAGACCGTCTCCCTGCAAGGCATGACGCTCGAGGAGATGGAGCGGCAAACCATCCTTCAGGCTCTCGAAAAGCATGGGAACAACCTTTCGCAGGTGGCCCAAGCCTTGGGCATCAGCCGTGCGGCACTCTATCGCCGTCTGGAGAAATACGGTATCAGCACCAACGATTAATCCTGCTGTGCCATGCGACTGAAAACCTTGTTCTTCCTCTTGGCCCTGCTGCTGATTGTGGTGTGGGGCATTCTGCTTATGCTGGCGCTTGAGTCGGGAAAGACCTTGTTCTACGTGGGCGAGGGAGTGACTACGCTCAGCCTGATAGTGTTGGTCTATTTCTATCGCAAGCTGGTGATGCCCCTCAACAGCATTGCCAACGGTATCGACCTGCTACGCGAGCAGGACTTCAGCAGTCGCCTCTCTAAAGTGGGGCAGGCGGAGGCCGATCGCATTGTGACCATGTTCAACGGCATGATGGACCAGCTGAAGAACGAACGCCTGCGCCTGCGTGAACAGAACCATTTTCTCGACCTGCTCATCAGCGTGTCGCCGATGGGCGTTATCATTCTCGACTTCGACGGCAAGGTGTCGATGCTGAATGCCGCCGCACTCCGTTTCTTGGGCTATACGTCGCAGACCGATTTGATTGGCAAAAACTTCAGTGCGCTTGATGCTCCGCTGGCAGAAGAAATCAACCGGCTGGACAAGGATTCTACCGATACCATTCGCCTGAACGACTCCATGATTTATCGCTGCTCGCGCCTTTCGTTTGTCGATCGTGGCTTCCCCCATCCGTTTATCCTCATCGAGAGTCTGACGTCGGAAGTGGTGAAGGCGGAAAAGAAAGCATATGAGAAAGTGATTCGTATGATAGCCCACGAGGTGAACAACACGACGGCGGGTATCACATCCACACTAGAGACCGTTAATGAAGCGCTGGAGGAGATGGACGACACCGCCGACCTACGCGACGTGATGAAGGTCTGTGTGGAGCGTTGCTATGGCATGAGCCGCTTCATCACCAACTTCGCCAACGTGGTGAAGATACCCGACCCGCAACTGGAGCAGGTGCGCCTGAACGATCGCGTGTCTGCCTGCAAGCGGTTTATGGAGACCATCTGCCGCGACCGCGACATCACCCTGCACAATGAATTGTGTGCAGACAATCCTTTGGTGTGGATGGATACTGTCCTCTTCGAACAGGTACTGGTGAACATCATCAAGAATGCGGCGGAAAGCATCGGCCGGTCGGGCGACATTTACATTCGCACGTCGGCCTCACCTGCCGTCTTGGAAGTGGCAGATACAGGTGCAGGCATCTCACGCGAGGTGGAGGCGAAATTGTTCAGTCCCTTCTTCTCTACCAAGCCCAACGGACAGGGCATCGGACTTATCTTTATCCGCGAAGTGCTCAGCAAGCATGGCTGTACGTTCTCGCTTCGCACCTGGCCCGACGGGCTGACACGTTTCCGCATCAATTTCCCTGAAAAGAAAGTTGGTGAAACATTATAAAATTTTCCCAGTTAAGAAATGGTTTTTTCTTAACTGGGAAAAAATAAATCCTTGACTGGGGAAGAAAAATGCCAGGCTGGGGGCATCAGAAGCGGCAACGCAGGTCGATGCCTACCTGTATGGGACGTCCCATCTGGGCGAAGCCGCGGCTCATGGTTTCGAACCAGAAGGCCTGATAGCGCTTGTTCAGTGCATTGTCCACCCACAGGGCAATCTGCCCGTTGCCTTTATTGAGACTCAACCGTCCGTTCAGCGTACCGTAGAGGGCCTGGCTGGCATTGTTTGCCTCCGTCCAGTAGATGCGGCCTGCAGCCTTATAGTGGGCGTCGAGGGTGATGTCGTCCAGCCATGCGCCTGCCTTCATCGCAAAAATGTATTGACCACCCACGTTGAACGTGTGTTTGGGAACGAAAGGCACATATTTCCCGTTATAATTCACTTCGTTGCTCACCACGTAGTCGGTAAATGTGGCGTACGTATAGCCATAACTACCGCTCAGGCTTAAGGCATCGGTCAGTTGGGCACGCAGGGCGGCTTCGGCACCCAGACTACGGCTCTTGCCGGCATTGACGGTGATGCGTCCCAGTCCGCTGGCGGCGAAGCGCGAAATCTGCTGGTCGTGCGTGTCCATGTAGAAGGCTGCCAGGTCGGCCTGCAGGCGGCCGTCGCAGAGGGTCAGATGAGAGCCTACCTCGTAGTTCCATGAGTATTCGGGGCGGTAGAGCGTGGCCTCGCGGATGTCCTGCGGTTCCTTCTTGAACTGTTCAAACATTTGCGCATACTTCTTGAACTGCTCGTCTCGAGCCAGTACATCCATCGTCACTCCCATCAGAGAGCCGCTGATGACATCGGAAAACATCTGTATGTTATATCCGCCTGAGCGGTAACCCTTCGTGACGGAAACATAGATATTGTTCTGTCGGTCAAAGTCGTATTGCAGGGCAAATTTGGGCAGCAACTGTAGATAGTCGGTTTGCTCATGCCCAATGAAACTGGCCACAGCATCCTTGTCGAGGGCTTCGGCCTGGATGGGGAAGGGCATACCCGGCATCTGCATCTTCATGCTGAAGTCGAAGTTCATTTGACATCCCGTATTATAATCCATCATGAGTTTCTCGTAGTCAAGGCGCAAGCCGACTGTAAACGACAGTCCATCGACCAAAATATCGTTAATAGTACTTTGATGATAGAAGGCTGTATTGAGAATGGGAGTGCTGAAGACACCAGGCACAGGCAAGGTCGTATTGTTGACCGTAAACTTCAGCTGGGGAGCCATAGGATTATCTTGAGGGAAAGCACTATTCACATTGTCCTCAATCATCGTTTTCACACCATCTTGCTCGAAGGTGACGGGCGCGTCGGTATCGAGCCACTGGTAGAAGGCGCTGGCGCCTGTGGTCCACTGCCAGCGGCGGCCGGGTTTGGACTTCAGCACCAGTTCCTCGCTCACGGTCTTGGAATTCTGCTTCTGCATCATGGTGTAGATGTTTTGTTCCGTGAAGTCTTGGTCCAGGTCCATGTGGTCGTCCAGAAACTGAAAGCCCGTCACGCTGCTCAGGATGAAGTTATCAGCCTGATGCTCCAGGTTGAGGCCGCCGTTCAGCAGGTTGCGCCTGTAGCCGCTCTTGTGGTTGTAGGCGATGCGGCCGATGTAGTCGGCACGGTCTTCCTCGCCCTCGGTCACGCCGGTATATTCATACGGGTATCCGCCCTGGTTGGTATATTCATAGTTCAGAGTGAAATCCAGCTTCAGGTTCTCCTTGGGCAGGTAGATGGCACGGAAGCGGCCGCCGAATTCGTCGTCCTTGTCCACGCGCTCGTTCAAGTAAGAGTTCTTGAAGAAACCTCCCTTGTGTTCGTAGAAGAAGTTGGCGGAGAAGGCAAACTGGGGGCTGATGCGGTGGTAGTGGCTGACGCTGGCCTTATAGTTGTTGTAGGTGGCGGCACTCAGTGTGAGGTCCGTCCCCTGATAGGTGAAGGGTGACTTGGTGAAGACACGTATCAGTCCGCCCATCGTGTTGCGTCCGTATAGTGTACCTTGCGGGCCGCGCATCACGTCGATGCGCTCGATGTCGGAGTAATTGAAGTCGAAGGCCGACTTGTCGATGAAGGGGATATTGTCCACGTAGAGGCCCACGGCCGGCGTGTTGATGCGCGAGCCGATGCCACGCACATAGACCGAGGTTGTCAGTTTCGAGCCATAGTCGGGTATAAAGAGGTTGGGCACCAGTGACGACAGGCTCTTGACCGAGCGGACGGCATTACCCCGCATGTCGGCCTGCGAGAAAGAAGTGGCCGAGAGGGCTTGCTGGCGCAGGCGGCTGTTTTCCTTGGGCGTGGCGATGACCACCACTTCTTCGATGTCCACTACTTTGGTAGAGTCTTTGGGGGCTTCTTCGCCCCAGGCTGTTTGCGTTACTCCGACGGTCAGCAACGCGAGGAAGGTCCAAACAGATTTCTTCATTGCAGTCTTATTTTTTCGGCCGCAAAGTAAGGGAAAATCCACGGAACGTGCAATCCTCACTTATGAGGAAATCGAGAGGAGAAAAAGAGGAAGGTTTATTGGTTTAGTAAGCTTTCCAGATATTGCGGATTGCGTCGTGTGTCCCATATAAAAGCAATGAGGACATGGTCAGCATAAATTAGGTAGAAAATCTTGCAATGATGTTTGACGATATAACGGTAGTCCGAAGGCTGTCCGTTTATGATTTCACGACTTCCCATTTCTGGAAAGATAAGTAGATAGCGCGTTTCGTTTCGAATCTCCCCGACAATTCTACGGGCTGTATCAGCCCCAGTCTGAGGTTGATAGAAGCGGAAAATGTTCCTTAGGCTTTCAATAGCTTGTTTCGACCAGCGTATTACCATGACTGTATTTCTTGAGCCAGTTCTTTGTCACTTAAGCTTTCTCCTTGTTTGTCCTCACATACAGCCTTGTCCATTAGTTTGTACAGCAAATCGGAGGGCATGGCTGCCAGTTGTTCGCCTGCTTCTTCGTTACGTATCAGGTGGCAGGCTGCAGCCAGTTTGGTCAAGGAAGCTTCGCTATTGAAACCATTGATGATTTCACGTACCAGTTCTAATTTGTATGCGTCCAGTTCCATAATCAGGTGTTGCTTGGGATTTTGTTAGATACAAAGATATAGAAAACGCTGGAATAATCAACCGAAATCGGAATAATAGTGCATCTTGTACTGATAATAAACGCATTACACTGAAAATCTCGGAAATACGGGAAATAGCAATTTAGCAAAGAAACGCAAGGTAATGAAATAGAACGGTTGCCTAATCGTTACCCGAAAACGAGTAAGATTTTTCTTTGTGTCGTCACGTTTCATAGTTCTGCATCATATTGCGTATCAATGTATAACTCGCTGACAACTAATTTTGTAACCAAAAAAGATTGGATTATGCGAAGTACATTTAAGGTGCTGTTCTACGTGAACGCAAGCAAGGAGAAAAACGGTATTGTTCCCATCATGGGACGAGTGACAATCAACGGCTCAGTAGCCCAATTCAGTTGTAAGCGTACCATTGCAAAAGAGCTTTGGGATGTAAAAGGCAACAGAGCCAAAGGTAAGAGCAAGGAAGCAAGAGAAATCAATCTTGCTTTGGATAATATTAAGGCTCAAATCATCAAGCACTATCAACGCCTGTCGGATAGAGAAGCCTATGTAACTGCCGAAATGGTACGCAATGCCTATGAAGCTATAAAACGCAACCTTTAGCCGTAATAATTTGCCCATAGTGTGCTTATTATTACGGCTTTTTTGTAATTTGCAGTTGGATTGAGGCAACTCCATCCAAAGACATATGAGAAAAAGAAGAAGCGTTATGCTTATCTCGAAGTCGGGAACGTAGGAAATTCAAGACTATTCAGAGAGAAAAAGCGTAATGGTTTCTCGCGCTATAGCGTGGGCTGCTATTACCATACCCTCTGAATTAAGGTTATTCCTACGACCTCCGACTTAGAAGATGGCATTGCAGTGCCACGCTTCTTGTAATAAACTAACTTTGTAGGCACACCAAGGAACAAAAAAGAAAGATAATGAGCAAGTTAGCAAAAATTTTAGTTACAGTAGGAGTTGTATTTTTATTTTTTATCATTACAATTCCAATAACTGCGGGTATTAAAAGTTCAGGGAGTTCGCCTACTTTTATCAATTTGATTCTCCTTATGGGGTTAATAGGAGGTATAAAAGCGATTTGGAAAAGCGAGAAAAAAGATAATAATGATAACGATACCCCTGTCTTGCAAAAGTAAGCGATATGTTTAAAGACTATTATAAAATACTTGACATTCATAGACACGCTACTGCACAAGAAATCAAATCAGCATATCGTGCAATGTCTATGAAATGGCATCCAGACAAAAATCCAGGAACTGATGTGACAAATATCATGCAAGATATAAATGAGGCGTATGCAATATTGAAAGATACGAATAAACGAGAAAGATATAATCAAGAATATGATATCTTTTACGCACAATTATCCTTTAATTCTCATAAGGTATCAGACAACGATTTTTCAAAAGAGTACGAATATGACTATGATATAAAAGATGATATTCTAAAAGACGATATCGCAGATGCAAGAAAATATGCCAAAGAACTTGTAGATGAATTTTTAAAATCATTTAAAGAGGCTTCTAAGGCAGCTGTAAAAGGAACTGCGGAAAAATCACTACAATATGCTGTTTCTTGGATAATTGCAGGTTTTGTATTGGCTATATTGGGAAGTATTATTAGAAGTTGTAATTCTTAAAGATTAAAAAATGAAGCAGAAAATTTTGTATATAATAATGATTGTTATTACTTTGTTTGCTTGTAAAAATAAAGCTTATGATATGATAGAATATAAAAACTCGGAAACATCTCTATGTTTTAATGTTCCGTCATATATGCACAAATCAAAAGAAGATAATTCTTCTATGTTATTTGAGGGTAATGGAAAGTTTGTAAACTTTATGTGGAACAAATCTGAAAATGGTTGGGATATTGATAAGTTTTCTCAGAAGATGACAAAAGATAGTGAGGGCTTGACATTAGTTGAAAAGAATGATACATTAATAGTTTATGAAATACACAAAGGTGTAGTAACAATGCCTGCATTGATATTTAGTTTACAAGAAAGGAACGGATATTCTATATTAGTAACTACAATGGGGATTAGTAGAACAAACCATCAAACGATTACCAGTTCAATAAAATGATTTTTATGAGGAATATTTTATTTTCATTGTGCTTATTATTTTCTTCTGCAAATAGTTTTGCGCAGTATAATAATGTTTGTGATGTTGCATATACTGATTTTAATAATTTAATAGAAGCTTTTTTACAACTTCCCACTGAGCAAATACGAAATGAAGAAATATACAACCGTTTAGACGAACTCCAGAATATCATCAATGAAATTCATGTTTCTAAAGAAGAACGATATAAATTAAATTCCTTACAAGCGGACATTAGTGCTGTTAAAGAATTTATGTCTCCTATTTCGAATAAATATAATGCTCATCTTTCAAACAACAACATAAACAGATTACAAACAATCTTTGGGGAAAATTTTACAAAAGCAAAACTAAATGTAAAATGTCCAAGTGATGAGGTCCAGTTTATAGAGGTTAAAGTGGGTAGCTTGATTATCTGCTATTTTCATTGTATATCAAAAATAGCAGATAATGGTCTACGTATAAAATTTCATGCAGTGTCAGGTAATACTACCAGTAGTGGAGAATATGGGGCGATGAAGAATGAGTATACTCCAATAATACATAATGCAGGACAGAAATATGTAAAAGTTTCTTCTGCAACAATAGTAGAAAGATTTTAATAACCACAGCCGATTTTAAGTTGTTCACAAATCATAGTAGGCATAATAACCATAGCTTACACTATTCGAGTAGATAAGAATCTTGGTGATATTAAAAGAGCCTGTCTCAAATTGTTAGGACGGGCTCTTCCTGTCAAAGATAAGTTATTTGCCACTGTCTGTTGAGCTAATCTCTCTAAAAATGCCTTTATTAACACATTCTGTAGCATCTGTATCATAATACACAATTCCATTAGGAAGAATCTCTTTTATAAAAGGACAATAATATGTCCCCTTTGCTAAATTAACTCTCGATTGTTTATTAGCACAATCAATACACATTTTAAAACTATTATCATTCATAATAATATGGATTATATAATTATTAACAATATTACCATGCTATTATCCTGTATACCAAGATAGTATAAATAAATGATATTACAATTTTTTGGGGTGTCTTTTTGTAATATTTCAAATCTCAAAAGATTTGTTTATAGACTAACCTTGCTGGATTTGTAGAAAGAAAAAGAGACAACATCCGTATTATCCACATTTCTTTTTGTACCTTTGTTGGCAAATAATAAGCATATGAGCGATTTACAGACATACGCCAAGGCGGTACGGGTTATTAAGGAAGCGATATTGCGTAGTCAGTATCGTGCAGCATCTTCTGCTAATAAGGAACAATTGTCATTGTATTATGGTATAGGTTGTTATGTTTCTAAAAATTCTCGTGAGGGCTTCTGGGGCAAAGGTGCAATTGAGTCCATTAGCCAGCAACTGCAAAAGGAGTTGCCCGGGCTTCGTGGTTTCTCGGCATCGAACATAAAGAATATGCGTTCATTCTACGAAGAGTGGTCGCCTGTTATAAATCGCCAGCCAATGGCTGACGAAAATAAAACGCTAACTGCGGTTAGCGATTCGGAACTTAACGAGCAAATGTTGCTTATTGAAATTCGCCAGCCGATGGCTGACGAATTTAATTGGGCGGACTTTGTTGCCATCGGTTTTAGCCATCATATTGAGATTATAACAAAAGCAAAATCATTAGAAGCCCGCTTGTTCTATATCCACGAATCAGCCACACGGTTTTGGAATAAATACGTTTTGCGAGATTATCTCAAGGCTGATTTGTACAACCACCGAGGAACGCTCCCCAATAATTTCACCGCTACAATGCCGAGTACAAAGCAGGCATTAAAGGCAGTAAACGCATTCAAGGATGAATACTTGTTGGATTTTATCAATGTAGAAGAACTTGATACACAAGATGAAGACTTGAACGAACGTGTGCTCGAAAAGTCCATTGTGGATAACATCAAAAGGTTTATCCTGACCTTCGGACAAGATTTTATTTTCGTAGGCGACCAATACAGATTGGAGGTTTCGGGAGAGGAAATGTTTGTTGATTTGCTTTTCTTCAATCGAGAACTAAACTCACTCGTTGCCGTCGAGCTAAAATCAGGGAAATTCCGTTCTTCATACTTAGGACAATTGAGTACATATCTGTCGGCTCTTGACACATATGTAAGGAAACCACACGAAAACCCTGCAATTGGCATCCTGTTATGTCGCGATATGAATCAGTCATTCGTTGAGTTTGCTATTCGAGACTATGACAAGCCTATGGGCGTTGCAACTTATAGGGCAACGAAAGATATGCCCGAGCGATTGCGCAATGCACTACCCGATATTGAAGAATTAAAGAAACTACTATAAATAAGAACGCAGACAAAAGAAAATAATCATCATTCGTTTTTGTCTGCGTTTCTTTTATTACCTTTGTGCCGTCAGAGTTATCACATTG
Source organism: Caecibacteroides pullorum (assembly GCF_019239235.1). Classification (GTDB taxonomy): domain Bacteria; phylum Bacteroidota; class Bacteroidia; order Bacteroidales; family Bacteroidaceae; genus Bacteroides; species Bacteroides pullorum. The sequence continues at coordinate 89,947 of NZ_JAAZTS010000007.1, forward strand.
AAGCATAACAATGAAGAACTCAGAAATACGAACGGTTGCTATCTCGTTACCCAATTTTCAAGCAATCCGACCAACCGATTTATTCTAAACGAGTTATCTTTTCTTACAAAAAACTTTGATATCTATGTGTTGTGGCTTGTCTATTTAATGTTTACTTTATCTTTTCAGATCTGGTCCGCTTCCACATAGCCGTGCATCACAGCATAGATGGTAAGGCCCGAGACGGACTTGATACCCAGCTTCTCCGTGATGTTTTTGCGATGGCTGATGACGGTAGTCAGGCTGATGTTCAGGCGGTCGGCTATCTCCTTGTTGATAAATCCCTTGACCACCAGCACCAGCACTTCTATCTCGCGTGCCGTCAGTTCGTGACCGGCAGGCACATTGGTCGGCTGGTCGGTGAGAGCAGGCAGCTTGCCGGGGTGACCATGCCGATGGCCATGTCCATGCAGTTGGACGATGCTCCGCACCAGTTCTTTTTCCGGCTGACAGATGTTCAGTGTCAGCACGCCTGCCAGTTGCGGACCGGCTTCGCCCGCGGCCAGTACGATGGTCTTGGGCCGTCGCGGCAGGAAGAACGCCGTATGCTCGAGGTACACCTGCGACGAGATGAAGTAGTGGGCATACATGTCGGGCGTGTCGTCCATAAAGGCTGCAAACGAGGGGAACGTACGGATGACGGCGCCAGGGATCAGCTCTTCGAGCAGGTCGCTCAGCCCCAGGTTGCTCAGGGTGTTGGGGTCGATGATGGCGATTTCGGGAGTGGATGTCATAATCAAGAGTTAAGTTATGGTTATTTATTTCCTTCGCAATATTCTGCCGCAGCCTCGGCACACCGTTCGCCATCCACACCAGCCGAGACGATGCCGCCGGCATAGCCAGCTCCCTCACCGCAGGGGAAGAGGCCGCGCAGGCGGACATGTTGCAGGGTGTCGCGGTCGCGCACGATGCGGACGGGTGCCGACGTGCGGGTCTCTACGGCTATCATCACGGCGTCGTTGGTCAGGAAGCCATGGGCGTTGCGGCCGAACTGCTGGAAGCCTTTGGCCAGACGGCCGGCGATGAACGGGGGCAGCCAGAAGTGCAGGGGCGAGGCAATCAGGCCGGGGGCGTACGACGTCTCAGGCAGGTCGGCACTGAGGCGGCGGTTCACGAAGTCGGCCATGCGCTGGGCGGGCGCCGTCTGCCGGCGATTGCCCTGCTGCCAGCAGAGGCGTTCGAGGTGTTCCTGGAAGGAAAGCATATTTAATGAAGAATGAAGAATGGAAGCTGCGCTTCCGAATGAAGAATTTCTATCATCGCCCAATAATTCTTCATTCTTCATTCTTAATTCTTCATTTTCCAGGTCTTCCGGCCGTATCTCCACCACCATGCCACTGTTGCTCCAGCGCGAGCCGCGGTTGCTGGGACTCATGCCGTTCACCACAATCTGTTCGGGACCGCTGGCGGCGGGCACGATGAAGCCGCCAGGGCACATGCAGAAACTGTATACGCCACGGCCGTCTACCTGCGTGACGAAGCTGTATTCGGCGGCGGGCAGGTACTTGCCGCGTCCGTTCTTGTTGTGATACTGTATCTGGTCGATGAGGGTGGCAGGATGTTCTAGGCGCACGCCCACGGCGATACCCTTGGCCTCAATTTCCACGCCGTTGGCAGCCAGCCAGCGGTAGACGTCGCGGGCAGAGTGGCCCGTGGCCAGGATGACGGGGCCGAGGAACGTCTGACCCGTGTGGGTTTCGATACCCTTTACCTCGTCTCCCTCGATGAGCAGAGCGTCCATGCGTGTCTGGAAATGAACTTCGCCGCCACACTGAAGAATGGTGTTGCGCATGTTCTCGATGACGCGGGGCAGCTTGTCGGTGCCGATGTGCGGATGGGCGTCCACCAGGATGGAAGTGGAGGCGCCGTGCTGGCAGAAGACGTTGAGTATCTTGTCCACATTGCCGCGCTTCTTGCTGCGGGTGTAGAGCTTGCCGTCGGAGTAGGCTCCCGCGCCGCCTTCGCCGAAGCTGTAGTTCGACTCGGGGTCCACGGCCTGCGTGCGGCCGATCTGGGCCAGGTCTTTCTTGCGCTCGCGCACGTCCTTGCCGCGCTCCACCACCACGGGGCGCAGGCCCAGCTCGATGAGGCGCAGGGCGGCAAAGAGGCCGCCGGGACCGGCACCCACGACGATGACCTGCGGGCGTCCTTCCACGTTGGGGTAGTCCGTATGCTGGTATTCGTCGTCCTTGGGCACTTCGTTGACGTAGGCCCGCACGGTGAGGTTCACGAAGACCGTCCGTTGGCGGGCGTCGATGCTCCGCTTCAGGATGCGGGTGGCGTTGAGGGTTCTCTCGTCAAGGCCTTTCTCGCGTACGAGATAGGCTTTCAATCGTTGTTCGTTGGCTGCTACCTCGGGTAGCACTCTGATCGTATATTCGTATGTCATAGGTCCTTATCCAAAAAGTGTTCTGAAAGCTTCCTCCACCTTTCTCACCGGCACCAGCTCGATGTGCAGCTTCCGCGTGTCCAGTCCCTGCAGGTTGTGCTTGGGCAGGATGAAGCGCTTGAAGCCCAGCTTCTCGGCCTCGCCGATGCGTTGTTCGATGCGGTTCACGGGGCGTATCTCGCCCGAGAGTCCTACTTCGCCCGCCATGCACACTTCGGCTTCGATTTCCGTGTCCACGTTGCTCGATAGGATGGCGCTGATGACGGCCAGGTCGATGGCAGGGTCGTTCACCTTCAGGCCGCCGGCGATGTTCAGGAAGACGTCCTTCTGTGCCAGCTTGAAGCCTACGCGCTTTTCGAGCACGGCCAGGAGCATGTTCATGCGGCGCAGGTCGAAGCCCGTGGCCGAACGTTGCGGATTGCCGTAGACGGCGGAGCTGACCAGTGCCTGCGTCTCGATGAGAAACGGACGTACACCCTCGATGGCCGAAGCGATGGCTACACCGCTCATGCCTTCGTGGTCCTGGCTCAGTAGCAGTTCAGAAGGGTTGCTCACTTGTCGCAGGCCGTCCTGACGCATCTCGTAGATGCCCAACTCGGCGGTGCTGCCGAAGCGGTTCTTGATGCTGCGCAGGATGCGGTACAGGTAGTGCTGGTCGCCCTCGAACTGGAGGACGGTGTCCACAATGTGTTCCAGCACCTTGGGGCCCGCGATGCTGCCTTCCTTGTTGATGTGGCCGATGAGGATGACCGCTGTATGCGTCTCCTTGGCAAAGCGCAGGATGCTGGCGGCACACTCGCGCACCTGGGCGATGCTGCCGGGCGAGGACTCCAGCGCTTCGGTCGAGATGGTCTGTATGGAGTCGATGATGACCAGGTCGGGACGGGTGTTCTTGATGTGGACATAGATCTGTTCGAGCGACGTCTCGCAGACGATGAGGCAGTCGGACGACTGCTTGGTCAGTCGCTCGGCACGCAGCTTCAGCTGGCGGGCACTTTCCTCACCCGAGACGTAGAGTACGCGCTTCTCCGTCAGTCGCAGGACGGTCTGCAGCACCAGGGTCGATTTGCCGATGCCCGGCTCACCGCCTATCAGCACCAGCGACCCCTGTACCAGTCCACCGCCCAGCACACGGTTCAGCTCGGCGTCGTGCAGGTCGATGCGGGGTTCGTCTGCGGCCTCTATCTCGTCCAGCGTCACGGGTTTGGCTTTCGTCGGCGCGATGCCTGCCTCGGGTCGTCGGGCTACGGGTTCCTTGCGCACGATTTCCTCGACGAAGGTATTCCACTGCCCGCACGCAGGGCACTTTCCCTGCCACTTGGGCGACTCCTGTCCGCAGTTGCTGCACACGTACACGGTTTTTTCTTTGGCCATATCAGAACGTTTAAAAAAGATTGTGGCTTCAAAGATAGTGCAAACCGGGAGAAGCACAAAGCGAAAACATAGTTTTCGGCTTTTTCGCCCTTCTCTTGTTTGGCTGCACCCTGCCAGCTTTCCTCCTTCTGTTGTCCCGATTGTTGACGGACATTTGTTGCTTTTTCTGTGTATATGCTTTCGTTTCCACTCTTTTTTCGGAGAACTCCGCCGGGGCCGGCATCCGTCGTCGTTTCCGTTATCGACGCTGTAAAGATACTCCTTCTTTTTGTACGGTCCAAAATTTGGCCCTCTGTAATCGCTAAAAATTTGTTAACAAAAACCTTGTTTTGTGTTAATAAAACTAATTCATTGGTTTCCAGTGTAGAAAACAACGTTTTCGCGCTGGCAGGACGTCGTTTTCTTTTCGTTACGCTGTCACTATGTGTTTTTATGGATGGAATGCATTTGGTGTGTGAATGAAAAACGAGAACTGTCAACTGTCAACTGTAAGGCTGGAAATTGCAGGATTTCCCTTACAGCTGACAGTTGACAGTTTTCTAATTTCAGTCTGGAAAAAAACGCTTACAACTTTTATATTATATATATAAATATATATATATAATATAAACTATAATTATCAATTTTCTCTCTGTCTCTTCCTGATTTTATAAACTGTCAACTGTCAGCTGTAAGGGGTGTGTGGAGTGGGCGTGCTGCTTGTTCTTGTAGATCAACGGTTTAGTTTTTGTTAACACGAAATTCGGTTTTCGTTAACAGATTTTTAGGGATTATAGGAGGCTTGTTTTTGGTCGTTACGTAGTGAAGCTTTAATTTTGCTGTATCGACGCAAGGGGAGAAGTGTGGCGGATGCCGGCCTGCCGAAGTATTCTCTCCGAAACAGTTTTCACTCAAAAAAGGTAAGGAAACGTATGATTGATGAAATTCTGAAATACAACAAGCAGTTTGTGGCCGAAAAGGGTTATGAACGGTTTATCACGACAAAGTATCCCGACAAGAAGATAGCCATTCTGTCGTGCATGGATACGCGGCTGACGGAGCTGTTGCCCGCTGCACTGGGCATCAAGAACGGCGACGTGAAGATGATCAAGAATGCGGGAGGCATCATCTCACATCCCTTTGGGAGCGTGATTCGCAGTCTGCTGGTGGCCATCTACGAACTGGGTGTGACGGAGGTGATGGTCATTGCCCACTCCGACTGCGGGGCGTGCCACATGAGCAGCGAACAGATGATAGCCCACATGAAGGCGCGGGGCATCAAGCAGGAGACGATTGACATGATGCGCTTCTGTGGCGTGGACTTCGAGTCGTGGCTTTATGGCTTCGGCGATACGGAGAAGTCGGTTCGACAGACGGTGGACGCCATCCTGAACCATCCGCTCATCCCGCACGACATACGCGTGTCGGGCTACATCATCGACTCCGTGACGGGCGAGCTGACGCCGGTGGAATAGGGGTCAGACGGTGATTTCGCCTGCCAGGGGGACAGTCATCAGGCGGCGCACTTCGTCGGGGCCGTAATTGTGACCCAGGAGGAACATCAGCTTGGTGACGGCCGATTCGGTGGTGCTGTCGTAGCCGCTCACCACGCCGGCCTGCATCAGCCAGTAGCCCGTCTCGTAGCGTTCCATCTCGACCATGCCGGCATGGCATTGGGTGACGTTGACAATGACGATTCCCCGCAGGCTGGCGGCTTGCAGAAGGCGTAGGAACCACTCCTTGCGGGGGGCGTTGCCCGAGCCGTAGGTTTCGAGCACTACGGCTTTCAGCCCTTCGGTGGCCAGCAGGGAGGCTACAATGTTTTCCTGAATGCCGGGGAAGAGCTTCAGGATGGCAATGTTGGTATCCAGCAGGTAGTGGGGTTTCAGCGTAGCTGCGCTGGGATGGGCGTGGATTTGCACATTATTATATTTAATGTGGATGCCGGCCGACGCCAGGTTGGGGTAGTTGAACGAGCGGAAAGCATTGAAGTTTTCGGCGTTCATCTTGGTGGTACGGTTGCCGCGCATCAGGTGGTTTTCGAAGAAGATGCAGACTTCGGGTACCACGGGGCGTCCGTTGGGATGGCAGGCGGTGGCTATCTCGATGCTGGTCAGCAGATTTTCCTTGCCGTCGGTACGCAGGACGCCGATGGGCAGCTGCGAGCCGGTCAGGATGACGGGCTTGTTCAGGTTTTCGAGCATGAAGCTCAGTGCCGAAGCCGTGTAGGCCATCGTATCGGTGCCGTGCAGGATGACGAAGCCCGTGTACTGGTCGTAGTGGTCGCTAATGATGCGCACCAGTCGTTGCCACGCCTCGGGATCCATGTCCGACGAATCCATTGGAGGGTCGAACTGATATGTGTCAATGCAGAAACCGAAGTTTTGCAGCTCGGGAATGTGCTTCTGGAGCTGCTCCATGTTGAAGTTTTCCAGTGCACCTGTCTCGGGGTTTTCTATCATTCCGATAGTACCGCCGGTGTATATTAGCAAAACGGAAGTATTATTGGCGACCATACAATGTTTTATTTCACAATTTCTCTGCAAATATAGTTATATTTCTTTAAAGTGCTGACAAAATGAAAGAAAAGTAGCGCGGAATGTTCTGTTTTCCGCCTGTGGAAATAGAAAAATAGAAGGGCGCTTTCGGACATTTGTCTTGACTTTTGGGGGCGCTTTCTGCACTTTTATCGCAAAAAAGTGGGGAAAAGTGTTAGATTGAATGTTTTTATTGCTATATTTGCGGCAACCTATCAAAAAACAACGAAGGAACAGAGACTATGAACGGATACTATTTTTATACAGGGACATCCATGTGTACCATGACCCTTAGGGGTTAGGGGATAGTATTTGTGTTTCTACGTGTTACACTATTTTTCAGCAGTTTTTTCAATTTTACATTTTCAGGAACGTCAGTGCAGACCCTTTCGAGGTGTTTGCTTCCGACACATTGTATCACCCTTTCAATCTATATACAGAGAAATGAAAGTTATGAAATTCGGCGGAACGTCAGTAGGTTCCGCAAAAAGCATTTTGAGCGTCAAAAAGATAGTAGAGGCCGCAGACGAGCCGGTGATTGTGGTTGTTTCGGCTTTGGGAGGCATTACGGACAAGCTGATAGATACTTCCCGCAAAGCGGCGGCTGGTGATGCCTCTTACGAGGATGGTTTTCGTGAAATCGTATTCCGCCATGTGGAGATGATCAGAGAGGCTTTTCCGGCCGATCCTCAACAGATGGAATTGCAACATAAGGTGGGCGAACTGCTGAACGAGCTGAAAGATATCTTCCAAGGTATCTACCTCATCAAAGACCTGTCGCAGAAAACGTCGGATACCATCGTGAGTTACGGCGAGCGCATTTCGTCTATCATTGCTGCCCAGCTGACGGGAGCCGAATGGTTTGACTCGCGCCAGTTCATCAAGACGGAAAAGAAGTTTTCCAAGCATGTGCTCGACAAGGAACTGACCAACCGACTGGTGCGTAGCACCTTTGCCAACCTGCCCAAACGTTCGCTGGTGCCTGGCTTCATTGCCACCGATGTGACGACAGGCGACGTGACCAACCTGGGACGGGGCGGGTCTGACTATACGGCCGCCATCATCGCAGCCGCTCTCGACGCCGACTCGTTGGAGATATGGACCGACGTGGACGGCTTCATGACTGCCGATCCGCGCGTCATATCTACTGCCTACACCATCAACGAGCTGAGCTATGTGGAGGCTACGGAGTTATGTAACTTCGGCGCCAAGGTGGTCTATCCGCCCACGATCTACCCCGTTTGCCACAAGAACATCCCCATCCTTATCAAGAATACCTTCAACCCCGAAGGCGAAGGAACTATCATCAAGCAGGAGGTGTCCGATCCGCAGAGCAAGCCCATCAAGGGTATCTCGTCCATCAACGACACCACGCTGATCACGGTCCAGGGTCTGGGTATGGTAGGCGTTATCGGTGTGAACTACCGCATCTTTAAGGCGTTGGCCAAAAACGGCATCAGCGTGTTCCTCGTGTCGCAGGCGTCGTCGGAGAATTCTACTTCTATCGGTGTGCGCAATGCCGACGCCGATCTGGCTTGTGCCGTGCTGACCGAAGAATTTGCCAAGGAAATCGAGATGGGTGAAATCTCGCCCATCCAGGCGGAGAAGAACCTGGCTACGGTCGCTATCGTAGGCGAGAACATGAAGCATACGCCGGGTATCGCAGGCAAGCTGTTCGGCACGCTGGGACGCAACGGTATCAATGTGATAGCTTGTGCGCAGGGTGCTTCGGAGACGAACATTTCATTCGTAGTCGAAAGCAAGTCGCTCCGCAAGTCGCTCAACGTCATCCACGACTCGTTCTTCCTTTCCGAATACCAGGTGCTCAACCTCTTCATCTGTGGCATCGGCACGGTAGGTGGAAGTCTCATCGAACAAATTCAGAGTCAGCGCCAGAAGTTGATGCAGGAGAACGGCCTTCAGCTGAATGTGGTGGGTATTGCCGACGCTTCGAAAGCGCTCTTCTGCCGCGAAGGCATCGACCTGGAGCACTATCGCGAGGACTTGAAGCAGAAGGGAATGGACAGCTCGCTGGGCGTGTTGCGTAACGAGATTATCGGCATGAACATCTTCAATTCGGTGTTTGTCGACTGTACAGCCAGCGCGGGCGTTGCTTCTCTCTACAAAGACTTGTTGCAACACAACGTGTCCGTGGTGGCCGCCAACAAGATTGCCGCCTCGTCGGAGTACGAAAACTATCGTGAACTGAAGCAGATAGCCCGCCAACGTGGGGTGAAGTACCTCTTCGAAACCAATGTAGGCGCAGGTCTGCCCATCATCAATACCATCAACGACCTTATCCATAGCGGCGACAAGATCCTGAAGATCGAGGCCGTGTTGAGCGGAACGCTGAACTATATCTTCAACAAGATCAGTGCCGACGTGCCCTTTAGCCAAACTATCCGCATGGCGCAGGAGGAGCGCTACTCCGAACCCGATCCGCGCATCGACCTCAGCGGCAAGGACGTTATCCGCAAACTGGTCATCCTGGCGCGTGAAGCCGGTTACCGTCTGGAGCAGGACGACGTGGAGAAACATCTCTTCGTGCCCGACGACTTCTTCGAAGGTTCCTTGGACGACTTTTGGAAGAAAGTGCCTACATTGGATGCCGACTTCGAAGCCCGTCGCCAGGTGCTCGAGGCCGAAAAGAAGCATTGGCGTTTCGTGGCCCGTCTGGAGGATGGCAAAGCTTCGGTAGGCCTGCAGGAAGTGGGCATCGGCCATCCTTTCTATGGCTTGGAGGGCAGCAACAACATCATTCTGCTCACCACCGAACGCTACCGCGAATATCCAATGATGATTCAAGGCTATGGCGCAGGAGCCAGTGTGACGGCCGCTGGCGTCTTTGCCGACATCATGAGCATTGCGAACGTTTAATAAATGGAAAATTGAGAATGGAAAATTGAAAATGAACGTATAGTCACTTCGCAATTCTCCATTTTCAATTTTCAATTATCCATTAAAAAAATGAAACACATCATTATATTGGGCGACGGCATGGCCGACTGGCCTGTCAAGTCGCTGGGCGGCAAGACGTTGCTGCAGGCCGCCCATACACCCTATATGGACAAGCTGGCCCGCATGGGGCGTACAGGACGTCTCGTTACTGTGGCCGAAGGCTTTCATCCGGGCAGCGAGGTAGCCAACATGTCGGTCATGGGTTACAACTTGCCCAAGGTGTACGAAGGACGTGGCCCGCTGGAAGCCGCCAGCATTGGCGTCGACCTGAAGCCGGGCGAGATGGCTATGCGATGCAACATCATCTGTATCGAAGGCGACCTGCTGAAGAACCATTCGGCGGGACACATCACAACACCCGAAGCCGACATACTGGTGAAGTATCTTCAGGAGAAGCTGGGAAACGAGCGGGTACACTTCTATACAGGTGTGCAGTACCGCCATCTGCTGGTGATCAAGGGAGGCGACAAACGTATCGGTTGTACACCGCCTCACGACGTGCCGCTCAAGCCCTACCGCCCTCTGATGGTGAAGCCTATGCCAGGTACGGAACACATTACCCGGCCCGAAGGCGGTGCCGAACTGACCCCCAAGCAGACAGCCGACCTGATCAATGAGCTGATCGTGCGCTCGCAGGAATTGCTCGAAGACCATCCGCTCAACCTGAAGCGCAAGGCCGAGGGGAAGGATCCTGCCAACAGCATCTGGCCATGGAGCCCTGGCTATCGTCCGCAGATGGAGCCGCTGGCTGAGAAATATCCCCAAATCCGTAAGGGCAGTGTCATCTCAGCCGTCGACCTGATCAATGGTATCGGTTACTATGCAGGTTTGCGACGTCTGACGGTAGAGGGCGCCACTGGCTTGTATGATACCAACTACGAGAACAAGGCTGCCGCTGCACTCGAGGCGCTGAAGACCGACGACTTCGTTTACCTTCATGTGGAGGCCAGTGACGAGGCGGGCCACGAGGGCGATGTGGACTTGAAGATACGCACCATCGAGAACTTGGACAGTCGCGCCATTGGCCCCATCTACGAGGTGGTGAAGGATTGGGACGAACCGATAGCCATTGCTGTCCTGCCCGATCATCCCACGCCCTGCGAACTGCGCACACATACGGCCGAACCTGTACCTTTCCTCATCTGGTATCCGGGCATCGAACCCGACGAGGTGCAGACCTTCGACGAAGTGGCGGCCTGCAACGGCGCTTATGGCCTGATGAAGGAAGACGAGTTTATGAACGAATTTATGAAATAACCCAAATACCGAAAAAACATGAAATACTATAGCACCAACCAACAGGAACGCGATGTCAGCCTGGAAGAGGCCGTTGTCAAAGGACTGGCCGCAGACAAGGGACTTTACATGCCCGATGTCATCAAGTCGCTGCCCGCATCGTTTTACGACCATATCGAGGATCTCAGCTTTCAGGAGATAGCCTGCCGTGTGGCCGATGCCTTCTTTGGTGAAGACGTACCGGCCGACACCTTGAAGCAGATTGTCTGCGACACGCTGAGCTTCGACGCACCGCTGGTGCCCGTGTCAGACAACATCTATTCGCTGGAGCTTTTCCATGGCCCTACGTTGGCTTTCAAGGATGTAGGCGGCCGCTTCATGGCTCGTCTGCTGGGGCACTTCATCCGCAAGGAGGGCAAGCGGCAGGTCAACGTACTGGTAGCCACTTCGGGCGATACAGGCAGCGCAGTGGCCAATGGCTTCTTGGGTGTGGAAGGTATCCACGTCTATGTGCTCTATCCCAAAGGCAAGGTGAGCGAGATACAGGAGAAACAATTTACGACCCTCGGGCAGAACATCACCGCCCTCGAAGTGGACGGCACTTTCGACGATTGCCAGGCGCTGGTAAAGGCTGCCTTCATGGACAAGGAGCTGAACGCCCACATGCAGCTGACGAGCGCCAACTCCATCAACGTGGCTCGCTTCCTGCCGCAGGCCTTCTATTATTTCTACGCCTACGCTCAACTGAAGAAGGCGGGTAAAGCCGATAACGTTGTTGTCTGTGTGCCCAGCGGCAATTTCGGAAACATCACGGCAGGGCTCTTTGGCAAACGCATGGGGCTGCCCGTAAAGCGCTTCATCGCCGCCAACAATCGTAACGACATCTTCTACAAATACTTGCAGACAGGTGTCTATTCACCTCGTCCGTCGGTAGCCACTATTGCCAACGCCATGGATGTGGGTGCGCCCAGCAACTTTGCCCGTGTGCTCGATCTTTATGGCAATAGCCATGACGCTATCTGTGCCGACATCAGTGGGGCTACCTATACCGACGAACAGATAGCTGAAACGATGAAGAACGTATGGCAGGCGCATCATTACCTGCTCGACCCGCATGGTGCTTGTGGCTATCGTGCCCTGTCCGAAGGATTGAAGCCGGGCGAAACAGGTATCTTCCTGGAGACGGCCCATCCCGCCAAGTTCAAGGATACGGTAGAGAAAATCATCGGCGAAGAAGTGGATATACCTGCCAAATTGCAGGCTTTCATGAGAGGCGAAAAGAAAAGCGTAGCGATGTCGAAAGAGTTTACTGCGTTCAAAAACTATCTGATGAACGAGTAAAAACGGTCTTTTGTTCCTGAAAAAAGGCTGTATTAAGAACTAGCAGTGATCGAGGTTCTTGATACAGCCTTTTTCTTTACCCGACTAACGGGGGGAATAGTGGTTACAGATCTTTTTCCAAGTAGGTGAACGTCGTCTTTCCGATGACGAACTTGGTTCCATGATAAAGTTTCTTCCTGACGTTTGTTTTCAGTGGCTTCTTATTGAATAGGATGCCCTCTTCCAGTGCTGTCAGGTAAAGGTAGCCGTTGACCATTCTCACTTCGGCCTGTTCGGGTGCGATGGGGCTGGTGATGTCCCACGTCATTTGCAGGTCACAGTTGACTGACTTGCCAATCAATATTCTTTTCGATTGTTCAGGTGCTTTCATCCATTTATAGATTGCGATATCCATATCCTTGATAGGCCCTTCTACTCGGAGGAAGTATCGTTCGGACTTCGGACACGTGGCCGCTACGCTGATGGCAAATCCGATGCAGTAGATCATGTAGCTCAGGAGCAGGAATTCACGTGTATCGACCTGGGCGTTGAAGGAGAATGACCACAAGTACATGGACCCCAGTCCGAAAATGATAGAGATGACCGCACCGATCAATGCCTTCTTTAATTTGATGTCAGTTCCATAGGCCACTGCTGATGCGATGACGAGTCCGCTCAACATCCAGGGAATCCAATCGACGAGGAAGGAATTGTCCTTGAAGTTCAGTGCTATGGAGATGACACATCCAATGAAAAATGACAGGTAGCTGAAAAGACCTCCAATGAGCGATCGGGCAATGATTTGCAATGTCCTTTTCCATAGCCAACGGCCATGGCTGGTCAGAAGGCTTAATGAGAAAGTCAGGAAAAAGCCAATGTTCAGACCGTAGAACGGCAGGAACAGAAGGTGGCTGCCGTATTCTTCTACAAGCGTGGTGATTTGTGGGGAACCTGAATCTACACCAAAAATGAGGTATATGAGTTTTACCAGTAACAAATTCTCGTTGTTATGGACGTTGGCTGTAAAGTTTATCCAGGCAATAAGGCCTGCAAAGGCTCCGGCGATGATCCACGCGAGGTAAAACGATGCATTGTGTGGGTCAAACAAGTTTCTTGAGTTATAGTAGTGCCGTCCTTGTTTGCAATGTCTTCCGTATTCTGGACACTGGTATTCGTTTTCGTCCCAGCAGGATTTGTGAAGTATATGCCGGCATTTTGCAACGATTTCGTCACCTTCCACAAAGGGAGCTTTGCAGAAATAGCAGGATTGCTCAATCAACATTCCGTTGTAACTCATGTTCTTACCAGTGTATCGGGTTACGTATTTTCTCTTGAACAACCAATAGCTGATGGCTGGTAAAATGAATTGGAAAATCAGATAGAGCAAGAGAATGGTTATTATACCAATCAAACAGCCTTGAAGGATGATTTGAAGCGTTGTTGAGCCATTGATAATGACAGGATTGTAGATACTTCCTACATTGTAGGAAATATAGTCGGAAGCAACCAGGCTGTCGCCTGAGTAGCAGGTAATCTGAAGCTTGCGTTCCATTCCTCTGTAAATCTTGTAGTCAGGATTTACATAGTTGAAGGTGTAGTCAATATAATTGTTGTTGAACAAATGCAGTATGTCGTTCAATTTCAGTTGTTGGTTGGAGGCATTGATGTATTTACCTCCACTTTTATGGCAAAGCGCTGTCAAGAAGTTTTGGGACTCTTCATCTGCCTGGCTGGCCAGCATGTCTTGTTTTTCTCCTACGTCGTAGCCTTCGTTCCCTTTTTCCAGGTTGAAATAGAAGATGGGTAATGTTTGGGTTGTATCTATTTGTTGGATGATTTGGTGTTGCAGTTCGAAGTGTTTGGGGTCAATGGGTTTGTTATGGTTGTAGACCTTTCCGTCAGAGAAGATGAACATGATTTTTCGTGCGGAGGCAAGAAGGCCTGTCGATGGAGTGTTTTTGACTCTCTCGACATATTCGGAAGAATCCTTTTTGAACTCGTCTATTTTGGAGGAAAGGGCACGATAGAGGTATTTTTCTCCTGGCTCACATTTGAAATAGTTGTTCATGACATAATCTGTCGCAATCATGGTTGGAGTCACTTCACCATTTTTCATGAAGGCTACATGAAGATGATCCAGCGCAAAGAGTTTTGCCAGGTTTTTGATGATCTGATTTTGTTGATTGATCGCAATGGAATCCAATGTCAGGTCAATCAGGAAAAGTGCGTCTAATTTTAACTCGTTAATTTCTTTCAGTTTAAGGTTTTCATAACTTTCCAGTTGGGGCTGGGTTTTCGGATCGTAGGTATTGTTTTTTAAAAATTCTTTTGTTTCGAAATGAATGCTGTCGGCGCTGCTGCTCAGCAACATTGCCGTGAGGGTGTCGTTTATCTCTACGTTCAGATGGAAACGTTTGTGATCTGGCTCAAATTCTATTTTGGTGATGTTGATGTTCAAATCTTGCTTGGACGCATTGTTGGTGACGTTGAATTGATCGCAGCCCGACAAGGCGAGGAGTGACACTAACAGAAGCGATATGATGTGGCGGCTTTTCATTGTTGCGGATTATTTTCGGATTATAATTTCATTAGATAGTCGGATAGTCATTATTGTCTTTGTCCATCATTTCACGGAGTTTCTTTGCGTTCTCTCGTGCCTGCTTGAGCGCTTTCAGTTTGGCTTGCAGCATGTTGAGAAACAGTAATATCATAGCTACTGCAGCCAGGCTATACAAATAGTCTTTTATTCGCTGTAGCCAGGGCTTGTATTCCAAGGCCTGTATTTTATCGGATATGTTTTTCAGTTCGATGTACTTTTCTTCTATCGGCTGAAAACGGGGAAGGAGGTTCTTGAACTCCTCAGACAGGCTTTTGGCAATGTCATAGTGGCTTTGAATTTCCGCGAACACCAGCTGTTCTTTCCCTTTCACCTTTTCGAGTTCAGCAGCCAATGCTTTAATCAGTGAATATTCGACTGCTGTCTTATAGAGCTTGGCATAAGCGCTGTCTTGTGCCTGAAAAAAAACTTCTGCATCTGCAAAATCTTTTTGTGCATCGAAGAAGTGTTTTTGAATGGCAATCGAGTCCAGCAAGTTCTGTTTGGTCAGTTGATAGTCGGCAACAATCTGCAGCAGGGAGTCGTCTTCGGCTATTTCGATCTGCCTCGATTGGTAATAGGTATTCCATTTGGCGTCGATGGTTGTCACTTTTTGGCTGGCTTCCGTAAGCTGCTCGTTCGATGTATATTGTCCAACCCTGGCGGAAATATCTTTGAGTTCCTGATAAAAGCTGAGCATGCGGCTTTCTATTTCCAGCAGATGCATTTCGTCAACAAAGCTGTTTGATTCATCCTGCCCCCAGATTTGGGTGCAGGAGAAAACCATTCCGATGCATAGGCAGAACAGTAGCCGTATGTGATGTCTCAATTCTTTCATACGCGTTATTTCTTTTGGCAGGTTTGGCGGAAATAAGCTTTGGCTTTGTTGAATATGTTGAGGGCTGCCTGCTGGTCGTGGTTGACTTCTGTCGCTCGTTGCACGTGCGCTTCAATCAGGGTTATAGCTTGTTTGCATGCAGTTTCCAGGTCTTTTTTCTCAATCTCGTCTGAACTCAATAACCATTTGTTGGTGTTGTTGTCAATTTGTCTGGCTGTTGCCAGAATGTAGTCGGCGCTGAGGTCAAACTTTGTGCTCTGTTTTTCTCTTATAACTTGGAATTTACATTGCATCTTTTGGATAGCGTCCACGTAGCTGTTGTAGGCTTCTATGCTCGATTGGATATCTGGGCAGGCGCTTGTTTCTTCCTTTTTGGGGTATTGTTTCAGTAGGAGCGCTTTCATTTCATTGAATATTCCTTCACTTTCAGGACTCTTCAGGTTGGAGTGCTGGCCGAATTTTTGGTCGAGTGTGGTATATCCCGTTTTGATGTTCTCGAGCAGGGTTGCTGCAGCCTGTATCTCTTCTTCTTTTCCAAAACAAGGGTCTCTTTTGATAGAAATGTTGTATTTGCGGTTCAAGTCCGTTTGGAAAAAAAGGTTGTATTTAATTTTCTTTCGACCTGTTTGTTCGCTCATGACGAGTATATCTCTGAGTGTGATAGATACATCGGCCACTTCATGAAGAATGTCGAATGTTTGTTCAATGTAGTCGTTCACCATCTTGTATTCGGTCGGCTGTGGTTGAAGTCCCTCATACTCAATCCACTGCTTGAAGATGTGTTTTCTTTTGGGCTTGATGGACTTTCTCAAGGGTTTCATCATCTTGTATCTTGCCTTTTCATCCGATTCCACCACGTAGGGCAGTCTGTTGGGGCGGAGTTTGCGAAAGCGGACAGCATGTGAGTAGCGTACGTTATCTTGGAAAACGAACAGTTTCCGATAGGATATCAGGTTGACTGTCAGTTTGTTGCTGGGCTCGTTGAAGCTGATTTTTACCAGAAGGTCCATGTCGGTTGTTCCCGGTATAAGTGAGATGTGGTCCACGTATGGGGCGTTTCCTGCCACTTCTATTTGCTTGACTGTTTGTGCTTTCAGGTTACAGCTGAAGCAAAATAGAATGAGAACATATATGACATTATTCAGGAATTTCATGTTTCAGCATTTAAATGTATGAACAAAAATACGAATTTAAATTGAAAAATAGTTATTCTATTGCCTTATTTTAAAGCGGGTTGCTGATCGAAATAAACCCATCCTTGAGGCTCTCCTTGTTTGACTACCCATTCTGCCACTTTCAAGTCTTCCGGATAGGGAGGTTCTTGAATGGCGTGATAACGGTCGTAAGTCAGATAGTGTCCAATACGCTCTACGCACCAGGCCAGGCTGGAGTAAGTGTCAGGGCTATTCAGGCATACCCTTCCCGCAAAGTCTCCGAAATATCGGATGTTGGGATGCCATGGATGAGGGATTGCTTGGCCTTCTTTATCGTAAGTCAGGAAATAAAATTCGGCAGGTGCATCCACGCAAGGGTAATTCTCGGGCAGGTAGATACGCATGCGAAAGGTTGAAGCGAAAATAGGCTTGTTGGCTATGCCTGGCTCGTTCAATCGTTCAAGTTGTTCTACATTGCAAATGGAGCGGATATGATAGGTTATCAGATACATTGTGGGCAGGCCTTGTTCATTACGTCTGATAATTTGATACTCCATTTCGTTTCGTTGTTCAAGGGCACGATCCAGTTGGCTCCATTCATGGAGCAGTCTCCGATTTCTTCCATTCAATTGTTGAGAAGAGTACTCTTGCCAATTCGTGGGATATGTTCGCATGCTGAATTCTGTTAGGGTGTATGACTCTTTATCCGGGGAAGGGGTCAGGAATTAGAAAAACGGTATCTCCATTGTTGACGTTGTAATCTGCCAACGTCTGGTCTGTTTTTCCAATCCTGGGTCTGAGTACGCGTGTTTCGTGAGTCGCGGTGTCCTCTTTCCCGAAGAAATAGTCTAAAGGAGCCCCTGTCGGGTCTATCGATGGAAAATCGAAGATAAGCCGTCCGTCTTTCCCGATGGCATGACGCAGATTGTTCATCAGGGTACTCAGGGGAGCCTGTGGGTTCATGATGCGGAACCTTACTTTTTTGTCTTTATATACGATGTCTAAAAAGAAATCTTCCATTGTTACGTCTTTGTTTGGATTGCAAAAATAATAAATTAAGAGTTCTCAATAGCTCTGTTTGTCGGACGTTTTTCCAATCGCCTTCCTAACTGATCTCGATACTGACTTGAACCGGCAGGATGTTGGTGCTTCTTACTTCAATCATTTTTTGCAACAACATTTCGGTCATTGGTATTTTCTCCTGAAAGTTTCGTTTGATGTAGGGATCGTTTTTCAGGGATATGTAAACCTGAGTCTCCAAGCCGCAATGGTAGCGTTCCGTGTGGCGGTTGTTTCTGACTCTTATGCTTGTTATCATATCGTTTGTGATGCCAAAGCGGGTACCCAGTTCGTTATAACATAAGATTTTGATATCTGCAGGTGTCACAATTCGATCGTTGGTGGTCAGGTAGTAGCGCGTGAGTAGGTTTTCGGCGTCCATGTTCTGCACTTCGTCAAAGCCGGGCATAGGTTCGGCAAC
Organism: Caecibacteroides pullorum; assembly: GCF_019239235.1. Lineage (GTDB taxonomy): Bacteria > Bacteroidota > Bacteroidia > Bacteroidales > Bacteroidaceae > Bacteroides > Bacteroides pullorum. The sequence continues at coordinate 107,847 of NZ_JAAZTS010000007.1, forward strand.
CAGCTTGACATCTGTAAAGTAGCCGTTTGCCAGGATATTGAACCGGCTTCTGTTGTTCAGCAAGCTGTTGACAGCGCTACCGTTAGTGACCAGATAGTCTATGTGGAGACTTTTGTCTTTGGGACGGAAACCGTTGTCGTTCTTGAGCATCAGATAGAGGGTCGGCGTATAAATGTTCGGAGTCTTGGCCAATCCTTCCGACATTTTTTTCAGCAGAGAGTAGAAGCTGTCCATGAAGTTTCCTTCTCGAAGGGAGTCGATACCCTGAAAGGCATAATAATCGGAGGAAAAGCGGTTGATAAGCGTAGTGGCCAATTTGACCAGATGCTCAGGATTGAAACGGCTGGCTGTCATTTTACGGATTTCAATGGGTTCCTCTTTGAACATTTGCGTATCTGCAGGTCGGAGCAGGTGCAGGAATTGCCAGTATGTGGAAAAGTCGCTTGCACCGTTTAGGCGCGTGATGGGAGAACTGGACGAAAGGTTGGCAGATGCTATGGAGGCATTGGCCAGGATAGTACAGTTCAGCGACAACAGTTCCTTGTCGAACAGGAACTGGTCGTCAATGCCAAAGAATTCGAAAACCAGTTCCAGTCTTTCGTTTGATAGGGATGTGGCCGACGGGGTTTTGTAAGTATCTATTGCAAACAGTCGTACGTTTTGTCTCGCAAATAAATCAAACCAGATGTGGCGTGGCTGGAAAATGGGCGATTCGTTGTAGAGCAGGTTTTCCAGCGAGAAGCATCTGTCCAGGGGCAAATCGGCGTAATCCCACGGCTTGATGAGCGGAAGCGGGTGGCCGTTGGCAAAAACCTTCAGATCTTGGAAATGAGGGGTGCCGATTAGGAAGGTCATGCCAGACAGGTTGTTGACCGGTTCTTTGAATTGCAGGCCCACTTTCCAGCGGCGGTTGTCTATACGGACTATCGAGGATATCTTGCAGTTGAATACCCGTGTGCTGAGAAGTGGAATAAATGTGAACGGTGTGTCCTGAAGGGAGAAGACCGTTCGATGGTCCAGTGTCTGGATTGAGATACTTTCACTGGGTGTCACTTCTACGGCAGCTGTTGCCGGGAGTGCGTGAGTCCGTTCGTAGGGGACGAGCATCTGTTCCAGCTCATAAAGGATTTCGGCCTTGAGCTGTTCGATTTCGTTGTCGATTTCGTTAGCCTGATAGGCCAGCGCTGTCAGAAACAGGGAGAAAACCGGATCTTGCTCAATGCCTTCCAGGTGTTCGCTGTTGGTGCTTTGTTCCCAAACGGCAATGGCTTCTTTGATGATTTCTTTTGCCCTTTGGCGTGTATTGAATATCGTCTGTTTCATTTCTGTCTCATTTAAGTTATGGTCAGGACGTTTCTTGAAGGAAGTCAGTTCCAGAGGTTGATGCTGGTTGTGTACTTGTAGGGTTCATTGGTCTCCATAAGTATGCCTTCAACGACGATTTGAATCATTTTTTGGTTTTTAAGGTATGTCATGGAAACGGAAACTTCAGTCAGCCTTTTCTCGTATTGTTCGATAGCTTTTTTCAGGTCTACCGCAAATGTATTGAGGTTTTTGGAGTTTCCCGAAACCTTCTTGTCGTAAAGTTTCGAGTTTGAGTTGTCCTGTGGCAATGAGTCATAAATGACCCCTTCCTTTTCGTTGAATATCTCGAATTTCAGGTTGTTGAATATAAATCCGAATTCAGGATCTGCCCCACAGCCTCCACACGGTGTGCTCAGCAGCAGTTCGATGAACGCGTCGATGGCCATTTGCGACTTGGAAGCGTAGGCCAGACGTCCGTTTGTTACTTGCAAAGGTAGTAAAACGTTCATGACATACTTTTAAATTAATGGTGTGAATTCATCCTCTTCTTTTTCTACTGGGACATATAGAGCATTGTACAGGCTTTCATACAGATTCTTGTACAGGCTTTCGTACAGTTCTTCCGACAATTCTCCCGACAACAGGTCATGTAGTTCGGTCTTGAGTTGTTGGTTGATGTAGTCGGTCAGGCGGACAGTCAGGTCTTCGGAAATCTCGGCATAGAGTTTGGCCTTAAGTTCAGTGTAAAGTTGTTCGTACAGTTCAGGGCGCAATTGTTCGTACAATTCTGCCTTGATTTGTGCTTTCAACTCGTCAAAGTCGATGGTGTGGTCTTCCAGGACTACTTTGTCGAGGGTGCCTGCCGCGTTATGCAGATAGCTGTCCAACCAGTCCAGCCAGTTTGCGATGTCATATCCCGAATAAGCCGGTATGGTTACAGGTGTCTCGGTGTTTGGCGTAACGATATAGTAGTCTATGGCTTGGGCTATTTCGTAGGTCAGTTGGATGAAAGGGCATGTCCTGCCTTGAGTATCATAACTCTTTAACAGATAGGCATAGCGTTGGAAAGCACGTTTCCCTTCTCCAGACTCCAGATTCGGATGTTCGGCCAGTAAGCTGACTTGCTTTGTGAGTTGCTCCAAATACGGTTGGAAGCGGTTGTTAGACGATAGATATAGACAAGGAGGAATGTAAGATTCGTCGATGGAAAAGATACCGTCGCTGACTTTGAATTTCATGACCGGGAAAAGGTCTGTCCCTTCCAGTTCGCTCAGGGAATAGATGCCGTATGTGTATTCCGGCCGTACAAAGGGTACCTCCTTTACGTCGAATTCCACTTCCTTTTCGCCGAAACCGCAGGCCAGGTAGTATTCGTTGCCATACACCAGCGGGACGGTCACTACAACCTTTTCGTCGATGTGCAGAATTTTTCCGGAGGGGAGTAGAGCCATACAAGCCAGGTGGTCTATTTCCAGTTTGTTGCGGACGAAACCGCCTTGCCTGTCGAATTCGGTGAAAGGTATGAGGCCGAATTCATTTCCGTTGACGGCTCGGGTTGCCGCTTGTTGTCTGTGGCGCAGGTTCTCGTCCAGTTCTAGAAAAGTTTGGGCGGAGATTGCCATGCCGGCTTTCCAGTCTATTCTTGAGTTGATATTCATAATAGGTTCCTGTTAGTGTCAATATGCTGGGTTGATGTCTCGGTATTGTAGTCCAGTGTCAGGGCGTTACCCAGGGCAAAGGGGCGCTCATGATGTTTGATGGCAATGGTGCAATGCGTGTCGAAGGGAATGAACCATTCGCGAATAAAGTCGGCAAACGGATCTACGGTCGCTTTTAGCTTGTTGTATGCTTCTGTTGTCAGGTTTGGGACAATCAGATGGAAGGTGATGGCGGGTTGTGAATAGCCGATGCCTTCGTCCCACGTATATCGGCCGGTCGTCATCTCTACAGGGCAGTCGAACAGGCTTTTCAGCAGGGTTCGCAAGAAACCGAAATCAGCGCGCAGGTGGCTGATGAGGAGAAGCAGCGGGGCTGTTTTTCGGATGTATGGATTTTCTTCTTTCTCCAGGTCGTAGCCGAAATAGTGTTTGAGCAGCAGGGCCAGTTTCCCGCCCGACAGTTGTGAGGTTTCTTTCTCAATGTGGAGGCGGAATCTGAAGTTCAGGGTGTCTACAGGCTTGAAGAGATCTTTCAGAAGTTCCTCTTTCTTTTTGAGTTGTTCGTATTTCTGTTCGAAACCTTTTCCTTTCAGGGCATTGTCGGGAGCGATAACTCCTTGGGGGAGTAACCGCAGAAAACCGTCGCGAGCCAGGCGTACCGTCCGTTTGTCCTCTTCGAACGACAGGATATCCGGGCTGTAGTTCCGATAGAATGCGCCGGCGCATTCCGCTTGCCACTGGTCTGTGTGGTCAGGGAAGAGGTAATTCAAGAGGAATTCCGCACTGATGTCAAATGGTTTTGTCTCGTTCATCATGCCTGTCTGTTTTGATATAAGAAGGTTGAGTAATTTCGTTCGTCGGCCAGCTCTACGTAGCGGCTGCCGTTTTCTGTCCGCACATGCAGGACGCTCCACGGCGGAATGCCGATCTGTGACAGAGTCAGATCCCGATAGGGAAAATCCCTGTCGACAGTTTTTATCTCATGTTGGTAGAGGGCGTGGAAAGGAAGCTGGCGTAGGGTGGGCTCTTCTTCCAGAAAACGGGCGATGGCATAGTCGGGAAGCAGGGCGGCTACTTTTCGCTCGTCTTTCCGTACGGTCAGGTAGTCCACGAAGCTGTGGTCTCTGAGTACGATTTCCACGTCCCGGCATCCCAATTGCCCAGCCAGGCTGTCCAGTGTCTCACCAATCGGCCTGTCCGTCGTGAGGTTTACTTTTTCTATCGGTTCCCATCGGTCGTGCACGGGGCATTCTTCGTCGTAACCCGTAAAGTCTGCGATACGTGCGGCCAGGTGTTGACCTTCGTAATAGAACATCTTTCCGCATAGCGAGGTCAGTTCTCCGCTGGCCAGTTCATCGGGGTGTAGCAGTTTGATGGCTTCCTGTGCTTCTACGGCACCGATGACGGAAGCGATTACTGGCGTGGTCGGTACACGGTTCGCCTGTTCATTTCGTCGGATGGCCGCACTGCATGACAGGCGGTACGACATGTCCTTCAGCGCTTCAGGCCCCAGATTGCAGGCGTAGCAATTCTTGCCAGGTACGAACACCCGCGCTGTGCCTTCCAGTCCGTCTATGCCGCCGTCTACCCAAGGCACACCGGCACGCATGCACAGGCGGTTCAGGCAATAGCGCGCCCAGCGGTTGTCCACGCAGCCCACGACGACATCCATCCGTCGTAGCAGGCCCAGCCCGACATCGTGGCAGATGTCGCTCTCGAGTGGCAGCACTTGAATGGATGGATTGATTTCGCGGATGCGCTTTGCTGCTACGGTCGCTTTGGGGCGACGGGCTTCGGCGTCTGCCCGACTGAAGAGGATGGAGCGGGTCAGGTTCGATGGTTCGATGGTGTCGAAGTCCACAACGACCATGTGACCGACACCGAATAAAGCCAAGTTCTTCAGCACCTCGTTGCCAAGGGCACCGCAACCCACTACCATCACATTGGCTCGGTCCAGCCGCTCCTGCTTGAACCAGGAGAACAGCGGGAACACGTCCGCGCCCCATGTGGGAGCTAAGGTCGGTATCGGGTCATTTTCTTTCATTGCAAGATGCTTTCTGTGGTTTGGCTGCTCAAATGTAGCAAATATTCGGGAAAGCCCCCAAACGATTGAGACAATATTTGGCTGAAAACCTGTAAAAAGCCTTCTTTTACAAGATTATTTCCATTTCTTTTGTGAAGTTTCATCGTAATTCGGTGTGAATTAGCGGTTTCTTGTGAAACTTGCATCTGGTTTCACATGAGACGGGTATGTTTCACCATTATTGCCTTGTTTACAATCGGTTACCATTCATTGTGAAACGGTGAAGGATAAAACGGGAGAAATGACTTATCTTTTGTTTGAGGGAGAGTTATCTGTCAGTGAAATATTGACCGTTTGGATATATTCATAAAGTAATGTTTGGAGTCGGATAAAGCAATGCTTTAAGCTGGACAAATGGCTGCTTTCTCTTGTTTGGACAATAGCCTTCTTTCGCTTGCTAACTATCTACATGACGAAGCTAAAGTTCATAGTTATGAGTATAAAGTGGCATTTTATACAGGAATAATGCCGATATCCCTTGAAGAAAATCGGAGAGCAGCGTCGGTTATTCCGTTATTTTTCCGTATGTTTGCAAGGTATGATTTCAGAAACAGTACGCATGAGATATGGGTGGATCATAATTCTGTGGTGCATGACGGCTTTTCCCGTGATGGCGCAGCGGATGCGCATCGAGGATTTCGGACGCTACAAGAGGCCGTTCCTGCAAAAGTCGCCTTTTACGACAGACAAACGGCAAGCTCTGCTCGACTTTTTTACTAACGAGAAGGGTTTCCAGTTTTTCGTGGAAGATGCATCTGTAGCCACGACCGAAGGAGAAGGAATGGTCACCCTGACGCTGCCCCATCGTACCAGCTTCCTCGTCATCAAGCATCCCGTCTACGGGCAGCTGGCCTGGAAGGTGCCCGACGGCGTGTTGAAAAAGAAAAAGCACTATCATGCCTATCTCCATACTGAAAGTTTGGAGAAAGAGTTCCGTCAGCAGAAGCAGTGGGCGCTGATTTCGACGGTGCCCGAACATGCCATCGTCTACGTAGATACCGTTATCCATCCTCTTTTGGACGGGACCCTTTCCCTTTACTTGCCACTGGGCCGGCATGCTTGCCGTATTGAATCGCCTTTCTACCAGACCTTGAACGATACCATCGAACTGACAGACTCCGCCCGTTTTGAGAAGCGCTACGTGTTGCAGCCTTTTTATGCCTACCTGACCGTAGAGACCGACTGGCCCGATGCCCGCATCTGCCTGGACGGGCAGCCGTTGGGGATGCAGCGCATCGAGACGTCCCGTCTGATGCCCGGCCGATATCGGCTGACCGTCGACCAAGGCGATTCGCTCTACTACGAACAGTGGTTGGAGCTGGCCAACGCAGAGCGTAAGGTGGTCGACCTGCATGGCATCGAGTTGCGTCCGTTCCCGCAGCCAGGACAGACCATAGAGACGCTTGGGTTCCCGAATGAGGTTTTGGCAGACTCCTTGGCTTCGGACAGCCTTCAGGTACAGCCAGAACAATGGGCCGACGTACATATTACCGCTTTCGACGCCGACACCGAAATCTGGCTCAACCGCGAGCAGGTGGGGCAGGGCGAATGGCGGGGAAAGCTGGCGCCAGGCTTTTATGCCGTCAGTTCGAAGAAAGAGGGGCTGGACTCGCGCACCGACTTCTTCTGGGTGGATGCGGGGAAGAGCGTGGAGTTGAACCTCATTTCGCCTCTGGCCGATTACGGATTGCTGAACGTGTCGTGCGACGAGGTGGATGCGGCCGTTTTCCTGAACGGCCTCGCGGCAGGCTTTGCTCCTTGTGTACTGCGTAACCTGCCCGTCGATCGCACCTATCGCCTCCGGCTGGTCAAGGGGCGCAAGGCGGCCGAGACGCTCGTTCGTCTGAAGGGAAATGACATTGTGAACGTGAAACTGAAACTGAAATAATAAATAACCAAAAGGAAAACAGATGAGAATGACTGTGTATAAGCTGTTGCAGGAAGCCCAGCAGAAAATGAACGGATATGCGGTGTATATGAACTACCAGTTCATGCACTTCGGTGTGAAGGCCGAGCCGGCCGCCCTCCTGACGGTCGAAGTCGAAGTGGGCGGTGAACGGATGAATCTGGAAGACGTGGCCGATGTGGCGTTACCCCAGGACGATCAGTTCGCTTTGATTCCCAAGGAGCAGGATTACCTGTTTGCCATCTGCAAGGCTGTGGCCCAGGCGCATCCCGACTATAAGATCAAACAGAAACCGATGGACGAGGACAGCGAGGAAAGCGGAGAGGAGGAATCCTCGGACGGAGAAGAGGATCGGTACGTCCTGTGCACGATGCCCGAAGTGAACGACGACCGGCACGATGCGGGCATGGATTACGTGAAGGCCATTTACGAGGAAATGACGGCCAAGATTGATGTGGTAAATGCCGCGTATGGCGCGAAGATCGCCAAGCAACTGGTCGGTGCCAAGCCCGAGGAAATGGACGAGGCGAAGGAGGAACTCCAGAAGGTGTATGACCAGATAAAGGATATATGCAAGTCCTATCGCGAGGAGAAGGAAAAGCAGATAGAGGAGGCTTATCAGGATTACCTGAAGAAGAAGGCCGAGGCCGAGCAGGCCGAGAGCGAGCGTCAGGCCGCGCGTGGCGAAGACAAAGGCATGAAATTGGACCTGAGCCAGTTTACCGGCAAAGAATAAAAAGTGCCTGGCCTGTAACGGCGGGCAGGGGATTATTTCCCCTGCGAGTCGCACGTATGGCCGGGCATGTTGATGGAGATGCTGCCGCCATAGGCACACATCAGCTTGCAGTTGTCCAGCAGGGCCGGCATGTTGGTGATCAGTTGCTTGCCGCCCGGTGCCCAGGGAGCCACGATTACCGGAATGCAGGGCATGGGCGTCAGGACGCCCATTGCGGCCGAGGTGGCGGAGGCCACCATGGGGTTGCTCAGCGACTGGCACATGCCGAAGGGCAGAATATTAACCAGTGGAGCGAAATCCATGATGGTGGCTTTCGGCTTGTTCTGGATCATCGGCCGCAGAGGGACCGTTACCATTAATGAAGAAGGGGTCATACCAAACGTGCATTTCAGCATTGCGCCCATACAAACATATTTTGCCATAATCTTTCCGTTTTTATCCGTTGTTCGATTTCAGTTCTTCTTCACTCAGTTTCGCACTCAGCTTGGCGGTAGACGGCGCGCCGGGCACGGAGATGCCTTCGGTGGTGTAGGGGGTCTTGAACGACGAATCCACCTTCAGATTCTTCATCTCGACCGTTCCGGCGGTGACGTCGGACTTGAACGTCGATTTGCCCTGCGAGGTCATCTCACCGTAGAGGGTGGTCTTACTGCCGGAGAGCGCGGCGTCGCCGCCGCTCAATTGCAGGATGGCCTTGCCGTCCTGTTGCAGCTCGACGGTAGTGTCGCCGAAGAGGCCCACCTTGTCCGAGGCCACCTGCACACTCTTGCTCCGCGTCTTCTTGTCCCTTGCTCCCGCATAGACTTTTTCTGCCAGCAGAAGCAGGCTGCTACCTGCAGCCAGCTCCTTGTCGGTACGCTTCTCCTTGTCCACGTCCATTGCCTTCACTTCTACCGTCTTGGCGTTGGCGGCAATCGTTCCGGTAGCCTTGCCTTCGGTGTCGGTGGCGTTAAGGTTGATTTTTTCGGCGCGCAAGGTGAACGAACCCTCCTTGGTCAGGCTCTTTTCTTCGGTTTTGTCGTCCTTCGTCTCGTAGTCCACGGCCTCCACCTGGATTGCCTTCGAGACGACGCGTACGCTGCCTTCGGCCGGCAGGTCGGTGTTCTTGTCCGCTATCTTGGGGTTGGCGGTGTTGATTTCCACGTCCTGCGAGCCCATGTAGATGCCGCTGTCCTTGATCAGTGCGCCGTCGTTGCCGTAGGAGGTGAGGCTGATTTCCTTGCCTGCCAGGCCGATGCCCGCGCCGTCGTTGGTTCGCAGGTTGCCGTCACCGTCGGTCGAAGTGAGGCTGATATTTTCGGAGCGGAGCGAGATGAAGGTATCGGTGGTTTGCTCCTTGAACGACGATTTCAGTTGCTTGGCTGCCTCTTTTTGTTCCTTGACGGCAGCCAATTGTCGGTTGCTCTCGGCAAGGAGAGAGAGAGAATTGAAGTAGTGAGTCAACGCATTGTAAAGAGTGGACGTTGTTTGCTGGAATTCATAATGCAGTTCGTCAATGTCCAGGAAGTTGGTTCGGGTCTCTATTTCGGAACTGTTTAGCGTATCTTTCTCAATCAGTTCGTTCATGTGGGATACTAACGAAGCCACTGTCGATTTGGCTTGGCTTGCTGTTTGGTTGAGGTCATTGATATGTGTGTTCAATGCCTTTTCTTCCTGCTCCAAACTTTCGGAAAGCGTGTCGCACGGCAGTGTGGCATCGATGCTGATTTGTCCGTTGGTGGAGAGATGAATTCCGCTGCCGCTGTTGGATAGACTGCTTTGGGGGAAATAGTCATCGGCATTCTCACCCCGCAAAACGATGTTTTGGGCTTGGGATACAATCTCAGAAATGGGCTTTACGACCTGTTCTATACCGTCCTTACCTGGATCTACCGCAATCTGGCGGATGCTGGGAGCGCGGCTTACGATACTGCCGATTCCCGATGTTCCAGTTCCTACCCCTTCCAGATCGATGTTGGTTGCCCGTATGACAACCTTTGAACCTCCACCCCATAATATACCGCTTTTGTCCACATTGCCGATAATGATTTCGGGAGCGGAGATAATTATTCGGTTGTCATCACGGATGTAGCGTCCTTTTTCCAGATTGTCAAGAATATCCTGTTTGATCCGTTGGATTTCGTCTTTTTGAGAACGGATCTCTTCAATATCTTTTTTTACATTTTGCTGGAACTTTTCCAATGCGCTTTTCCAATCCGTGAATTGCTCTGTTATGTCTTTTCTCATATGTATGATCTATTTTTGCTGGTTTAGTGGGCTGTTATATGTTTCTTAGGAAATCTATTATTTGCTGCATTTTGTTTGCTAAAGTATACTCGTTTATTGTATTATTGTCAAGAAAAAGTGTTTGATCTTCTTTCCTTGAGAATAATATATCTCCTCCACTTGCGTGATCCCAATTGTATTGGTCGTAAAAACCATTGAGCCCCCAAGCTTTTACAAACCTTCTCTTTAAACCGGTGGTTAAGGGAACATCGAGCTCTACTTGTTGTTGACTATTAGTTATAGTGATACCTTGTATAGCAGCATTCCAATTGGCGTCGTCGTAACCAGCTATTTGTGCTGGTAGGTTGACAGTAATACCATATGGATTATTGCCATTGAGATTATTTATAAATTGTCGGATCACACTTCTGAGTTCAATTTTATTAATTGTGGCATTAGCATTGAAATTCGAATTGTATGCGTTCTGTGCATTTAGAAAATAAACTTCTTCGCAAAGGGTACTAATATTGCCGTCTAGAGCGTAGAGCGCAGTTTTACAGGGATCGCTAAGCGACTTGCTAAGTGATTCTTTGACATTATTCCATACGGATTTTCTTACTGATTTATAGAGTCCTTTTGCCATATCGTTTATATGCATTGCAATAGAAAAAAGATTTAGGAAATCCTTTGTCCCTCTATTTTGAACTTTTAATGGCTGATATTCTTGATTGGCAACAAAATTTCCAAGGAGTGTATCACTATCGTCGGGATCGCGGCTTAACCCACCAGGTTGTTGTAGTATGGCGTATGGCCTACAACGTTGATTATATTTATCAATCATTGTTCCAATTGCTATAGTATTTGCTTTACATGTGTTAAATAAATCAATAATAAATTGATGAGCAGCAACAATGTCGCCAAAGAAAGATGCAGTTTCTTTGTGCTTAACTCCACCGGTCCATAATGCCGTCCTACGTAATTGTAAGTTTCTTCCAGGGATTTTTGCTTCTCCCTTACCTGCTTCGATGCATAAATATCTGTTGGACTTGATGAGCATCGTGCCACCGATAGGACGAATTAGAGTTTCCATAAAAGTGCGTATAAGGCCCATATCAATGGGTTGTATTTTCTTGAGCACATTAACCGCGGTGTCTTTTAAACTTTCTTTTAAAAGCTGAACAGAGGTTGGCCAAAAGTGGGATACGATATTGTTTCCGGAAGAAATGGAAAGGTTGTTACCCGCCACGATATCAATGTTCTTTCCCTCGATACGGACATTCCCGTTGGGCGCACTGATGGTGATACCTGTAAAGGCGCTGATATTTACTTTGCCCAAAGGGCTGTCGATGGAGATGGCACGTTTGTCCGATGACATGGATATGGAGTACAGTCCGTGTTCGTCGGTAAACTCGATGCCTCCCATCGCTTTCTTGAAAGAATCTGGGAAAATATCCACTTTATGGTCACGTAAACTAAGTTCTGTTTTGATAAAACCGGTTGGGCAGAAACTTTTAATGGTACTCATCAATGGGGACAATGAATTTAAAGCGTCTGAACTGGCTGATGGGTCGGAGAAAATGATAGAATGACCGTTTACGGACGAAATGACACGAGCTTTGTCCCGTTTGAAAGCGTATGGAACCGTTGATTCGTCTTCTTTTGCGGCTCTTGTATAGAGCATACCTTCTACGTAAGGCTTCTCAATATTTCCGTTCTCGTAGTTGATAATGGCTTCGTCGCCTATCTGGGGAAGGAAGTTGAAGCCGCTGCCGTCCGAAGCCATGGGCAGGGCAATGCGGATCCATGGTGTAGGGTCTTCCGTTTGGCCTTGCCACGGATAGCGTACCCTTACACGGTTCATTTTCAAGGGATCCGTATTGTGCGTGATGAAGGCTCGTTGGGCTTTGGCCTCTCGGATGGGGCCGACAGGAGCGGCAGGGGGGAATACGAACTCATTCTCTTTGTATGGGATGGCTTCGATGTCGAAGGTCTCTGCACCGCTGTTGGCGCAGCCGTTCATCTGGACAACGATATATTGTTCTCCGTCCAGCTCTATCAGGCTGCCCAGCGTGAGGGGGTAGAAATGGTCGCCCAATGCAATTTGGATACGTGACCGTTCGTTCGCTTCTATTCCTTTGCGGACGGCTTCATAAAATTCCAGGCTGAAGGTGACGTAACTGTCCAAAGCATTTTTAACGCTCTCTGATGTACTGAACGGATGGATGCGGTCACCGTTTTTTCTGTCGTCTGTATAGATTCCCTTTTTAAAATTTTTGTCTTCATAGTCGTCATTGGTCGCTTTGGCAGATAAACTACAATTCAGTATGGTTATTCCCGTATCAGAGATTAAGTTTACTGCTGCTTCAATCATATCGGCCGAATTAACGATGTCGGTAACAGCGTTGATAAAAAAATATCCTGGCCACAGGGCAAAATCTTGCCATTTGGTGTATTCATCTTTGGGAGGAAGGGAAACCAGGTTCTCATCTGAAGCCAGTTGGGAATCCTGAAGCTGTATATTTTCATTGTCTTGCAGTTCCGAAGGGAAACGTTTCACTTTATTTTCCCTGAGGGAATAATTATGATGGCTGCTTACGATATAGTTTTCTTTCCATGCAGTAGCTGTTTCATCAGAAAAATTGACGGAAACATACTCCGTAATGGGGGTTATGTCATCTTGTTCTTTATCATCCTTATCTTTTTTAGTCTTTTTTTCCCACCCGATATTGAAATATCCGTCCTCGTAATAGAGAAATTCTCCGCATCGGTTGCTGACTCTGACCAGAAAATCGAAGAAACTTTCGTTGTATTGCACGAGGTAGGGCTGGATAAATTCTTTATCATTATAGTATAGATAGCGAGGATTTTTGTTAAATTGAGATTTTGTCCCATCATTGATAATAGAGTTTAATTTCTTTATTTCGCTATCAAGTTCTTGTATTCTTATACTTATATTTTGAGACAATGCCTCCTTTTCATTAAGCGTCTTTTGCAGTTTCTCTTTTGTGTTTTCGTTTGTCTCTTTGTTTATCTTATCGTTGAGGTCGTTTATTTCTTTATTAATTTCCTTTTGTTTTTCCTCGAGGTTTGCCTTCTCTGCTTCCCGTTCCTTCTTCAAACTTTGAGCATTCTCTATTGTCAGTTGTTCATCTATTGTTTCAGGAAGGTTATTGGGCCAAAGATCTTTGTTCAAAAAAATGTCTTGAGTGAATTTTTTACCTGTATAGGCTTTGCAATACGTATCCAGTGTAAGGAACTTAAACGGGTCGTAGGCTTGGAACGTAGCATAATAAACGTTCCCTTTTTTCTCGATTTGTATCCCGAAAATATAATAGTCTTTTGCAATGCTGCTACTCTTGTTATCAGCTTGGGCTGTTAATTCGATTTTTTTTCCTTTGAATGTGCTGCAAATAGCATTGACACCGCTACATCCTGTAATTTGCAACTTGAAGATAAGTTCTCCCGGCTTGTAAATAGCTTTCGAGTAGCTCAAATCTTGGAGCGTGCAAATCCATGTTCTATTTTCTGTATGAATAGTACATGTGGACTTTTCTCCGTTTGAGTTGTAGCTTATGCTAATGTATTTCTTGTTTATGATTTGTGGAATATCGTAGATTGTTAAAGTATAGGAAGCCATGATGTTCTACTGTTAAGATTAGAAATTGATATACAGTTCCTTTTGATAGCTGTCGCTACCGATGTAGGTAATTGATTTGGTCAACAGTCTGATGCCAGTCATCATCAAGTTGACATTTTCTTCTTCCTCTTCGGAAAAGAAGGGTGAAGTTTCAGGATGAGAAGCACCAAAGACTTCGTCTACACTGATGACGTAGCCAGTTACGACCAGTCCGCTGTCGTAGTCGCTCAATGTGTTTTCTCCTTCGTCTGTACGGAAGGTCGCGTTGAAAACGATCGAGAAACACGACTCTGTATGCTCGTCCAGCCGTTTGTATATTTCTTTCAGGTAACCGTCCGGTAAGGATTTGATTTGGAGTTGCAGGGTAGTAGTCTGGGTAGGGCCGTAAGGCATTCCCCTGTCATTCCTTTTTCTGGCACATTCATAATGGAATTGTTGCAGCGTGAAGCCTTGCTCTCTTTTGACTTTGGTTTCACGGATGTCGTCGAAATAAAGAGAGGCTTTCTGGTTATTTGAGATGTTTTGCATAGAAGGTCTTAATTTGAGGGTTTGCTTTATTGGAATTCAGTCTCGTCAATCTCCAGTTTCTTCACCATGATGCCCAGTTTGAGCTGATGGCGGTTGGTGTCGCTGATATTATAGATTTCGTCAATCGAAAAGCATTTGGCATCCTCAAACTTGAAGGTTCGTGTCGTTATGTCGTATTTGGCAGACTGGTTGGTCAGATCGACTACGACTTTGCCGGACAATGAAGTCTGGTCGATGTACCATTCAAATAGCATGAGGTCGTTTTTGCCGGGAGCGATAACCGACAGGATAAGCTGGTCGCACCGCGGATTATCGTCGGGGGTGTAGGAATTGTGATGTCTTGATACTTTGACCTCGCATTGGACTACCCGATACGTGTTGGTATAGGTGCCTGAGGCGTTATCCCCCAAATATAGGTTTGCAAATAAGGACATAACGGGATGTTTATTACTTTGTGTCTTTTAACTTTATCTCCCCGACAAAAAATGTCGGGGAGGTGATAAGGTGCCGGCGGATGGCGGCTATAAGCTTTATTTCCAAGGGTTCTGGAAATCAACGGGACCGTTCTTCAGTTCTTGGCAAACGATTTGCAGTTGCTCGAAGTGTTCCTCGCCATCTTCCCATTTTTCCAGATAGTGCACGCAATAGCATCCTGTGCCTTCCAGTTCCTTCATCGTAGAACCGTCGATGGTGTTGTAGAAGGTAATCTTGATATCACGTGGATCGTTGGGTGACAGCATCCATTGCAACAACTGGTTGTTGCCGTCGTTCATAGCTTTGACACGGATGTCAATACGGCCACCTCTGGGGATACCGGAGATTTGGCCTTCACGGTCGGTCGTCTGTGAGAAAGTGTAGTCGATCATCATGACTTCACGGGTCTCGAAATCTTTTACCGATAATTGTACCGGGGTTATGTTTTCTGCCATAGTGTTTCTGTTTTTTTAGTTTGACATCATGTTCTGAACTTAAGCCCAGTCGTTTTCAAAAACAACAGACTCGAATTCAATCTTTTGACAGGTGATTTCGATTTCCTCGAAATGACCTTTCTTGTCTTCCCATTTTTCCTCGAAGTTTACGCAATAACCGTTGGTGAACTTGATCGTCTTCATGTTCTTGCCGGTTTTTGTTTCCAGGAAAGTGATTACACCGTTTTTGGGCAGGTTGCGTTCGATCATCCATGCCAACAAATCGGGGGTACCGTCATTAAGAGCTTTTACACGGATGTTGATTTTACCACCACGGGGAATACCCGACATCTGGCCTTCTACGTCAGTAGCCTGGTCAAATTCGTATTTAACCATCATGACTTCGCGTTCCTTATAGCCGTCAACTTCTAATTTTACAGGTGTCTTTGCCATAATCTTACGTTTTTAAAGTATGTTTATAGAATAAAATTGGATTTATGCCATTTGAGCATCCTTGTCTTTCTTGTCTGCAGAAACTTTGATAATGAAATTTTTGGCCGAGTAGAAAGGAGTCAGGCTGATGTCGCATGTGATACGTTTAGTTACCGGATCCTGTGTCGGCTCTTTGATTTCATAATTCTGGAACAAGTTGCCGTAGCCCTTGTAGTCGTTCAGGAAGGCCTGAATTTTTGCTTTCAAGTTTTTGGGAGAGTTATAGGGATCCCAGTTCTCGAGAGCTACTTCGTGTACGTAGTTCATCAGTACTTTCTTGACCCAGTCGAATACGCGGACGATGGGGTATTCTTTCATGGCGGTGTTGTCGCCGTTGTAGAGGGTTGTATTGTTGAAAGCCATTACACGTCCTTCAGAGTATACCATTGGAATGACTTGATTGTCCATCAGGGCAGCTATCTCAGACTTCAGCAAGTCCAGTTTGACTCCCTTGACACCGTCGAGCGTACCGTATTTCTTACCACCGGCTCCCTGGGCCATGTTGGCGCTTTCGTCATACAGCTTTCCTGCTAATGCACCAGAACTGCAAATATAAAATGCAGGACTGTCTTTCTCGTCTTCTGACAGTTTTTCAGAATCACGTCCAACAAGCCAGTTTGCGGTCATAATGACATTTTGCAGTTCGATGTCGCTATCGCGGTAGCCTTCTGTGTTGGCTTGCAAGTCATCAAATGAATATTCGTCGGCATGGTCTGTGATCAACATGACTTTGTATTTGAAGGCTATTTTGGCCCATTGCAACAAAGTTGGTTTGTCTTGGAATACATTGCCGGGAACAACCATCAAGCTGTAGCAATCTTTCAGGCTCAGACGGTCGAAACCGTTGCGTAGCAAGGTATCTACTTCTTGAGCAAATCCTGAATCGCTGTCAGCAATATCGTCTTTGTATACATTGATGATACGCAGATTTTTCACTTTGTCTGTATTGGCGTTCTTGAAGAAACTGTCAAGAGCTCGATAAGAACGTTCCAAATTGGCTGTTGCATAGAGAGCGTCCGTGATGCCCTGGCTAAGAACTTTGGTGTACTTATCTTCTTTGGCTTTGCAGGCGTCTACAAACTCGGACGCGCTTTCGTGGCCTTCGTTGAGTATCTCGAGCCAGCCTTTAATGTCGTTTATCAGGTTTTCCCGTTTATCCTTAAAACGTTTGTCTGACAAGAATACGGCTTTTGCAGCCTTGCGCGCAGGGTTCAGGTTGTCTGCATCGGGCATGAAACCACGGATGGCATTGAAGCCTCCGAATGCAGATAATAGTTGGGATACATCTTTTGACTGGGCCGGTTGCTGGGGCTGTTTTACTTCGCCGGCACCTTGTGATGCGCTATTGCTTTTTTGTAATTCTGCTTCTGGCATATTATTGATTATTTAGTGGTTTATTTATTATTTTCCAATTCTTCCAGCATGGCTTGCAGCATCTCTTTCAGTTCTTCTTTAGCAGTACTGTCTTTCAAGATGTCTCTCAGCTTTCTGTTTTGTTCGATACTTTTGCGGATTTTGCTGTTGGTGTCGATTTTCTTTTTCACACTTGAGAGGAACTGGCTGTTTTCAACAAGTCTGCCTTTTCCTCCCTGGGCTTCAAAGTCGCGAAGTTCACTGAAATGGAGTACTTCATTTACCGAACCACCTTCTTCGTCCACAAAGTCGACTTCGACGGACGGTTTGAAGTGGGCAAATGCGTCGTTGATGTTTTGGATATCTTCTACAAACTCCGGATTGCCCGGTTCTGCGTCTGATGTGTATTGGTCGATCATCAACGTCTTGTTGTTGTCAATGGGGGTGACTTTTGCATTGGATTCTTCATCTGGAGCCATCGAGATGAAATTCTCTTTCATTGCCATAAGATTCTTGTTTTTTAGGGTTATTATTTATAGGATTTATACATTCATCTAATATTAGAGTGTTATAAACTCCGGTTTTCCTTCTTTCATCCGGACTTCAACAGTATCGCCTGATTTGATTTTGCCGGAAATGATCAGTTTGGATAGCGGGTGTCTGAGCTCCTTGCGTATGATACCAATAACGGGGCGTGCACCATATTGTGGGTTGAATCCCATCATAGCGATATCTCGTTTGGTTTCTTGAGTGATATTGAGTTTGATATCTTGCTCTTCCAATAACTTTAGCAGTCCCTTCAGGTGTATGTCGAAAATACGTGTAACGGTTTCTTCTGTAATCGGTGAGAAGGGAACGATTTCCGTCAGACGTCCCAGGAATTCGGGCCTGAAATAGTTTTGCATGATGTCCATCAGGTCGTTGTTCTGAGGGATGGTTCCTTTGTTGAACGAATCAACGATAAATTGGCTGCCGATATTGGAGGTGAACAGAATCAAGGCGTTTGAAAAATCGCCTACACGGCCCAGACGGTCATGCAGCTTGCCTTCATCCAAAATCTGGAGGAATAAATCAAATACAGACTTGTGAGCTTTCTCGATTTCGTCAAATAGTACTACGGAATAGGGCTTTTGGCGGATTTTATTTACCAAAAGACCACCTTCTTCATAACCAACATATCCCGGAGGTGCTCCGTAAAGTAATGCGACGGAATGTTCTTCCTTGAATTCTGACATATCGAAACGGATAAGGGCGGATTCGTCTTCGAACAGGAATGCTGCCAATGCTTTGGACAATTCAGTCTTACCGGTTCCGGTTGGACCAAGGAAGAAGAAGGAGCCCATGGGTTGTCCTTTCTTGTTCAGACCTGAACGAGATTCAAATACGGCGTCGAGCACGATTTTAACTGCATGATCTTGTCCGACTACCCGCTTCTTCAGCGTAGCTTCCGCATTGATGAGGCGGTCTCGTTCTTTTGATTGGACTTTACCCAAAGGAATGCCAGTCTGTTTGGCTACTACAGCGAATAGGTCTGAACTGTCAAGTTCAGTACGTTTTTGCTGACACATCTGAGCGAGCTGGTCAAGAACTTTTTTCAAGTAATCAATTCGTTCCTGAGCAGTAGCTATCTTGCTGAATTCGCTGTCTGCATCCAGTTGTGCCATCAAAATACAACTGATCTGGTTGATCAGCTTGTAGTGCAGCCATTCCAGTTCGGTCATCATCTGGCCGTTCTCCTTGGTGCCGATCTGCTCCGCCAGTTGCGTCAGCTCGGCCTGCAGGCTGGCTATGTCGTTGGCCGACATGTCGTTCATGGTCTTTACCAGTGCCATCGTGCGGTCTATCAAGTCGAAGGCGGAATCTGGTAAGGCTTTCTCTGTCAGATAGCGTTTGGCCAGTCGGATGGCATCTACCATGACTGGTTCGTCCACGTTCAGGTGATGGTATTCGGAATAGGTGCCTAAAGCTCCTTTCAGAATACGGAGACACAGGTCGGCATTAGGCTCTTCAAGCGTAATCTTTTCGAGCTTGGTGACGAACTCCTTGTCTGTTTCGATATTTTTGGTATATCCGTCAATGGACGAGGTACAGAGTAGCAGAAGATTGCCTTTGTTCAATTCCTGTTTTAAGATGGAAGAAGCTCCATACAGGCTATTTTGTTTGTCAAATAGCTTGTCTATAGACTCGATAATTAAAATTGCATTGGGTTGTTCTTTGATTTCCCGTAACAGGTTTTTGAAGCGGTCTTCCAGCTCTCCTTTATAAGAAGCGTCTGCGCCAATGCTGGCCAAATCCAGTTCGTAGGCGGCAGCATTACTTAGGAATGACGGTACATGTCCATCAAATAGTTGGCGGACAAATGCGTTGATGAGGGATGTCTTTCCTACTCCAGATTCGCCTGTAATTAACAGATTGGACTTGGTTTTGCGTCCCAATATTTCGAAAATAACTGATATTTCGTTTTCAAATCCTATCACGATGGGTAGTTTCCCGGACTTAGCTTCATTAATCTTATCTATGCAATATTTGCTGATAAGTCCATTTTCTTTGCTCGAAGAAGTTTGTCCGGCTCTACTACCTGTTTCACTTGTATTTGTAGCATGTGCGGAAACTCCTATTTTGTTTTGAATTTCGGAAACGGTAAGGGGTAATGTTTTCAATTGTTCGAATGTGAAGCCAACGCCAGGCGTAACTAACGATGCTAGTATGCAGGCAGGTTCGCATTCTGCAAATCCGAATTTCTCTTTATACTCTTCAGCTTCTTCCATGACGGTTATAGCTTCTTTGGAGTAGTCCAAATCTCTTTGTGGTCTGGCTGCCCGTGGTGAAAGCTGCATTTGTATATCGGCCCATTCTTGCAGATAATAATAATCTTTATCGAGATCTGTCTCAATAAAATGAACTAAACCTACACTTTTGTGTAATATGGCTTTAAACAAATGAGAGGGATAGATTGCGTCGCTACAATATTCCTCGGCGAAAGATTTCGCAATGTCCTTGATGTTGCTCATCGTTTTGATATTTTGAAGGTTCTATGGCTACTTGTCGTAAAAAACATTTTCGCAAATATAAGAAAAAAAAGAAATATTTTGGGTGTTGGCGACCTTTTTTAGCCAAAAGAAGTGAGGAAATAAAAAAAAGACCGCCAAGTGTGGAAGCCACTCAACAGTCTGAATTTTTTGTGGTAGCGGGACCCGGGATTGAACCGGGGACCTCATGATTATGAATCATGCGCTCTAACCAGCTGAGCTATCCCGCCATTGTTTCTCGATTGCGGGTGCAAAGATACGGCTTTTATTTAAACCTCCAAAATATTTCTCTCTTTTTTCTTCTTTTTTTGTGCTTTGTGGTACAAAACGATTGGGCTGGAGATGATTATTGAGAAAAGTTGGTTCTTTATGAATGAGTGTATGTGGTTTACAATCAGATTACTATGTTGTTTGTGTGATAGCAGGGATTATAAAAATGCAAAATAGTTTTCCGTAATTAGAAATAAAGTTATATCTTGGCGACGCAATTGAACAATGAAATCATGGAAAAGCAGAAAATACATTTGCAGTATCCGTTGAATGCGACTTCCAAGACAATTCTTTGGAATGCAATCAGTACTCCAAGTGGTCTGGAAGGCTGGTTTGCCGATGGTGTTCAGTCGGATAACAAGACTGTGACTTTTTTTTGGGGAAAAACAGAATCGAGAAGTGCTGAAATAATAGCAGTACGTGCTTATTCTTTCATTCGTTTTCGGTGGACAGATTTGAAAAATTCACGGGATTATTTTGAATTCAGAATGTCCAACAGTGAACTGACTAATGATTTCACACTTGAAATCATAGATTTTGCGGCTGAAAACGAAGTCGATGATATGCGTGAATTGTGGGATTCGCAAGTGGAAACCTTGCGTCGGGTATGTGGCTTTTAGTTAACTTTCAATTAAAAATTTCACATACTCCCATTTTTATACTACTTTTGTGCCTTCATCGTATGAGATAAGTAACATGCTGCGCATAAAAAAGTTAGATATATTTATTCTGAAGAGTTTTTGCCTGCTTTTTGCCGGTACCTTTTTCATTTGTCTTTTCATCTTCATGATGCAGTTCCTATGGAAATATGTGGATGAAATGGTGGGAAAGGGATTGGAAATGACGGTACTGGGACAGTTTTTCTTTTATTCGGCTTTGACATTGGTTCCTGCGTCCTTGCCGCTTGCTGTCCTGTTGGCGGCTCTTATCACTTTCGGTAACTTTGGTGAACGCTTTGAATTGCTTGCCATGAAGGCGGCTGGTATTTCTTTGGCTAGGATTATGAGGCCGCTGATTGTTTTCATAACGTTCATTTGTTGTGTTTCCTTTTACTTTCAGAATGTCATAGGTCCTAAGGCTCAGACAAAATTGTGGACCTTGTTAATTTCCATGAAGCAGAAATCGCCCGAATTGGATATTCCTGAGGGTGTTTTTTATGATGAAATCGATGGTTATAATTTGTATGTAAAGAAGAAGGATCGCGATACGGGTATGCTTTATGATGTGCTGATCTATAATT
The DNA here is from genome assembly GCF_019239235.1 of Caecibacteroides pullorum. GTDB lineage: Bacteria > Bacteroidota > Bacteroidia > Bacteroidales > Bacteroidaceae > Bacteroides > Bacteroides pullorum. The sequence goes on from NZ_JAAZTS010000007.1 coordinate 129,197, forward strand.
TTGAGAAGGGATTCGAGAATGCACAAATTATTAAATCCGATTCAGGACGTCTGGAAATGACAGCTGATAAGCAGCATTTGTATCTGCATCTATATAATGGCGAACAATTCGAGAACCTGAAATCTCAGAACATGAGTCAAAAGAATGTTCCTTATCGTCGGGAGACATTTAGGGAAAAGCATGCTATTATTGAATTCGACTCAGACTTTAATATGGCCGATGAGGGAATTATGAGCGGACAGTCGAACAGTAAAGACATGCGTATGCTTCAGGCGGGTATTGACTCGATGACCGTGCGCAATGATAGTATCGGAAGGGCGTATTATAAGGAGGTTATGGCGAATACGTACAGTGTTTCTACATCATCGCTGTCGAAAGCGGATACGCTGAAGATTCAAGAAGCTAATTTGGCCTATTACGATGTGGATAGCTTGTATGCCTCGAAGACGTTGGCAGAGAAGCAGACGATTGTAAATGCGGCAATCAACCGCGCACAGAGTGTAGGGAGTGACTGGAGTTTCAAAAGCTTCAATATTTCGTCTACTGACACCAGCTTGCGCCGTCACATGACTGCCTGGCATGAGAAACTGACGCTTTCGTTGGCTTGCCTGATATTCCTTTTTATCGGAGCTCCTTTAGGAGGCATTATTCGTAAAGGAGGGCTTGGTATGCCGGTTGTAGTGTCAGTGGTCATATTCATTATCTATTATATTATAAACAATACCGGCTATAAAATGGCTCGAGACGGTAAGTGGATTGTTTGGATGGGTATGTGGACCAGTACGGCTGTGTTGGCACCTCTTGGCGCCTTCCTTACCTATAAATCGAACAATGACTCTGTGGTGTTGAACGCAGATGCCTATATCAACTGGTTTAAGAAAATTGTCGGAATACGCAGTGTACGTCACTTGTTCCGTAAGGAAGTCATTATCCATGATCCTGATTATAACCATTTGCCTGCCGATTTGGAGGCATTGTCTGCACAATGTCGTGAATATTTAGAGAAACGCAATCTGAAACGTGCGCCGAATTATCTGAACTTATGGATGTCGGAAGGACGTGACGAAGAAGTGGAAAAGATCAGTGACCGCATGGAAGAGTTGGTTGAGGAAATGGCAAATACCCGTTCGGTCAGTTTGCTGATGGTGCTGAACAATTATCCGATCATTCCTGTTCATGCACATACGCGTCCTTTCCGCAATTATTGGCTCAATCTGGCTTGCGGTATTGTTTTGCCAGTGGGACTTTTCTTTTATTTCCGCATTTGGGCTTTCCGATTGCGCTTATACAAAGATCTGGAACGTATCATCAAGACTAACAATGACGTGGTCTTGCTGATAGAAAAAGACAAGAATAAATAACCATTATATATTGACGAGAGGTATGGAAAAAGTAAAGCTGAATACCATTGAAGAAGCCATTGAAGACTTCAAGGTTGGTAATTTTGTGATAATAGTGGACGATGAGGACCGCGAGAATGAGGGCGACCTGATTATTGCGGCCGAGAAGATCACGCCAGAAAAAGTGAACTTCATGTTGAAGCATGCGCGTGGTGTGCTTTGTGCCCCGATCACCATATCGCGTTGCAAGGAGTTGGATCTGCCTCACCAGGTGGCTGACAATACTTCGGTACTGGGAACTCCTTTTACTGTAACTATTGATAAGTTGGAAGGATGTTCTACCGGCGTTTCTGCTGCCGATCGAGCAGCCACTATCCAGGCACTGGCCGATCCTGCGTCGACACCTGCCACTTTTGGCCGGCCGGGACACATCAATCCGCTTTATGCACAGGAAAAGGGTGTTTTGCGTCGTGCAGGACATACAGAAGCTACTATCGACATGTGTCGTTTGGCCGGGCTTTATCCGGCTGGAGCTTTGATGGAAGTGATGAGTGACGACGGTACTATGGCTCGCTTGCCTGAGTTGCGTAAAATGGCTGATGAATATGGTCTGAAGCTGATTTCCATTCATGACCTGATTGCTTATCGCCTGAAGCAGGAGTCTATCGTTGAGAAAGGAGTAGAGGTGAGCATGCCTACTGCGTATGGTGATTTCCGTTTGATAGCTTTCCGTCAAAAGTCCAATGGCCTGGAGCATGTAGCTCTGTTTAAGGGAACGTGGGCGCCTGATGAACCGATTCTGGTTCGTGTACATTCCTCGTGTGCGACAGGCGATATCTTTGCATCCAAACGTTGCGATTGCGGTGAACAGCTTCATAAGGCTATGGAGATGATCGAAAAGGCTGGAAAAGGAGTGGTGGTGTACCTTAATCAGGAAGGTCGTGGTATCGGACTGATGGAGAAAATGAAAGCTTACAAGTTGCAGGAAGACGGCATGGATACTGTAGATGCCAACATTTGTCTGGGTCATTTGGCTGATGAACGCGATTATGGTGTCGGAGCCCAAATCCTTCGCGAACTGGGTGTGCATAAAATGCGTCTGATGACTAACAATCCTGTGAAGCGTGTCGGTCTTGAGGCTTATGGACTGGAAATAACGGAGAATGTTCCCATTGAGACGACACCGAATCAGTATAACGAACGCTATTTGCGTACGAAGAAGGAACGCATGGGGCATACGTTGCATTTGAATAAGTAAAATGCCTTTTTGTTTTCCTGTATCAGAGAAAATCTGTTATTTTGCAGCTGGAAAGCTAATAACTATATAAATATAGAAACAAAATGAATCAATTATCAGATCGTTTGAACAGTCTGTCGCCTTCCGCGACACTGGCTATGTCTCAGAAAAGCGCCGAGCTGAAGGCTCAGGGCGTAGATGTAATTAACTTGAGTGTCGGCGAACCTGACTTTAATACGCCTGACCACATTAAAGAGGCTGCCAAGAAAGCAATTGACGAGAACTACTCGCGTTATTCTCCTGTTGCCGGTTATCCTGCCTTGCGCAATGCCATTGTGGCTAAACTGAAGAATGAGAACGGTCTGGAATATACGGCCGCTCAGATTTCTTGTGCCAATGGTGCTAAGCAGTCAGTGTGCAACACGATTCTGACGCTGGTCAACCCTGGCGACGAAGTGATTGTACCGGCTCCCTATTGGGTTAGCTATCCGGAAATGGTAAAGTTGGCCGAAGGAAAGCCTGTTATTGTGACTGCAGGTATCGAGCAAGAATTTAAGATTACTCCTGCTCAGCTGGAAGCTGCCATTACACCGAAGACCAAGGCTCTGATTCTCTGTTCTCCATCGAACCCGACAGGTTCTGTTTACAGTGCTGAAGAACTGGCCGGACTGGCTGCCGTACTTGAGAAGCATCCGCAGGTGTATGTCATCGCAGATGAAATTTATGAGCATATTAACTATATTGGCCGTCACCACAGCATTGCCCAGATTCCGTCGATGAAGGAACGTACGGTCATTGTCAATGGTGTGTCGAAAGCGTATGCTATGACAGGCTGGCGTATTGGTTTCATTGCCGGTCCCGAATGGATTGTGAAAGGCGTGAACAAGCTGCAGGGACAGTATACGTCTGGTCCTTGCTCCGTGTCACAGAAAGCTGCTGAAGCGGCTTACACAGGCACACAGGTGCCGGTAGAGGAAATGCGTCAGGCTTTCCAACGTCGTCGCGATCTCATTGTGAAGTTGGCTAAAGAAGTGCCGGGCTTCGAAGTGAATGTTCCCGAGGGTGCTTTCTACCTCTTCCCCAAGTGTAGCTCGTTCTTCGGCAAGGCAGCTGGTGAGCGTAAGATCAATAATTCTGATGATCTGGCTATGTACCTGCTTGAAGTGGGTCATGTGGCTTGCGTGGGCGGAACTTCGTTCGGTGCTCCTGAGTGTATTCGCATGAGTTATGCTACGAGCGACGAGAACATCGTGGAGGCTATTCGTCGTATTAAGGAGGCGTTGGCTGCATTGAAATGATAAAGTAAGGGGGAGTTTAGCTTGTTTCCTTTTAGATAAAAAGTTTTCCCAGTTGGAGATATCTTTTTCTCCAACTGGGAATTTCTTTTTCTCTGACTGAAGAAAAATGTTCCCGAACGGCATACTGCGCAAGAGGTTGCGCAGGGTCTTGTTCCCGAACGGCAGGCTTCGCAAGGGGTTGCGCGGGGTCTTGTTCCCGAACGGCGGTTCTCGCAAGGGGTTGCGCGGGGTGCTGTTCTCGAACAGCGGGTTTCGCAAGGGCTTGCCCGATATCCTGTTCTCGAACGGCTGGTTTCAGTGCTTGTTTTCCTCTTGCCATAAGATTAATGGCTGTTTTTGTTTAAGCAGTTCTGTACTTCTTCGCGAGTCAGCGTAGGCGATTTCCCCTCAGAGAGCTTTTGTACGACCAGCTGACCGGTGTTCTTTGCTTGTGTTTCTGTCGGAAAGGTCCTACGTCCTCCAATGGCTGGGATGAAAGGCTGATAGATCAGGGTATCGCTACCTTGTAGTATTACGTAACCATATCCTTGTGCTGTAGGGAAAGGGCTGCAGGTGAAAAGTTGCTGTCTGTCCTGCATCTTTCGCCCTGTACAGAAACACAGGCATAAGCTCATTAAGAGCAATATGCCTGTAGATGCCTGGTGTGTTTGTTTCATGGTCAGACGTCTTCTTCTTCATCAGGGAGTAGTTCGTAAATGTCGTCAAAGTAACTGCTTCCGCTTTGTCCTGTCAGGATGAAACCACGGCTTCCGTTGGAAAAAGCAACTGCTCCGTCGCGTGAAGAGGCTCCCGAAGCATAGTTGTGCACGTTGGTCAGTGGGGTGAAGTCGTCGTCGGAGTCACCGTACCATAAATCCTGGTCGGGGTCGTACATCCAGTAGTCGCTGGTCACGCCGCTGCGGTATCCTGTTGCGATATAGCCCAATCCGTTAATACTGAAGGAAACAGTATTGTATCGGGTGATGGCATAATCGTCATCATAGTCTTCGTCTTCGTTTGTATTGGCAATGTCGCGTAGTTGTGTCCAGGTGTTTCCGTCGAATTTCCAGAAATCTACCAGGTTGGTTCCATTGTTTTCGCCGCAGCAGATGTAGGCCATGTCATCAATGACGAAGGCGGTTCCATAACGCCGTTTCTCACCTCCATATCCGTTGACAATTTCCCATTGAGAGCCGGCTGCCGCATTGGGGTTAAAACGATAGAAGTCGAGCATCCAGCCTATTGTATCATCATTGTATCCTGTCCCGACATAGCCGTATCCGCCTATGGCGAAAGCCAGGGCTCCTTCGCGTGCTCCTCCCTTGAAGTCGTCTTTCTGTGTCCAAGTGTCGGTGCTGGGGTCGTATTCCCAAGTGTCGCTGATGTACGTTACCATGGTTCCGTCTTTTTTGTCGCCTGTGGTGACATATCCTTTTCCGTTCACGGCAAAGGCGGCCGCATATCTGCGTCCTTCTACAGGCATGGTTTCGCATTGCGTCCATGTTTCGCTGTCCATGTCAAATTCCCAAAGATCATTTAGAAATTCTTTGTTGGCGCCACGATATCCAGTGCATAAGTATCCTTTATTTCCGATTGTGAAACTGCAGGCATACGATCGGGCATAGCCGTTGTAGCTGACTTTCTTGATCCATTGTCCTTGTGTGGTTTCATCGTCTTCCGTACAGCCTGCCGCAAGGCAAATGACTGCCCATAACATTGTTCCTAATAATAGTCGGTTCATTTGTTTTTTTCTTTTGGTTATACTGGCTGCAAAAATAGATTTCTTGGCTGATGCAGGAAAAAACAATCGACCGGTGGCGTAAAATAATCGTTGAATGGCTTTACCGACAATCTGTGCCCGAATGTCGATTTTAGTAGGAGCGTATAATGCTTTTACTCTTTCTTTGCACCAAATCAAAGCAGATCGTGATGAGAAAGTTTTTGTATGTGTTTTTAGTATGCTTCGTGGGGCTTTATGCTTGTGTAGACGACAATTTGAGCCTAGGCAAGAGTTTGGTAGACAGCTCTTTTTATAATGTGTATGCAGACACCTGCACGGTGGATATCAGTACAGTCCTTTTGGATTCGATAGAGACACGGGGGGATAGTATTTGTCAGTTTGGCCATTATAAGGATACGTTATGGGGAGAAGTATTCGCGACTTATTATGCCGAGTATACGAAAGCTAGTTTTACACCTAATGCGGATCATGCCTATAGCCTTGATTCACTGGTGCTGAGGTTGATACCTTCGGGACATTTTTGGGGCGATACGCTGGCTTCGCAGCGCATCTCTGTTTATCGGCTGAAGTATCCGATTGTGCTGGATGACGATAGTGATTTGTATAATACGACTCGGCTTCAACTGTCTGATAGCCCCTTGTTTACATTTACTTATACGCCATACCCTGGCAGGAAGAAAGAAGTGGAAGTCAGATTGCCTGATGAGATGGGGCAAACGTTATTGGACGATCTTGTGGCGCAAGCTGATTATTTTGACACGCAGGATGGTTTTAAGAAAGAATTCCCCGGGCTGGCCTTGGTTGCAGAGTCGGATGGCAGTTGTATTACAGGGTTCATGGTGAACGATACGGCTATGAGCATTAATCTGCATTATCACGAGATTTCAAATACACAGACGGAGCAGACTTTGACATTTGCTGTTAATATGGATTATGCTTATACTGGCATTCGTTACGATCGTTCGGGAACTCCTTTAGACGGCTTGACGAGTGGAATTGAAAATCTGGTACACTCGGGTGATTTGGGATGCCGTGCTTACATACAGGGGCTTACAGGCTTTTACAATCAGCTGGAATTTCCTTTTTTGAATAATCTTGAGAATGCAGGGCAGATTGTCTCTGTCGAAGAAGCTACGCTTTATTTGTATCCTTTGGCGCGCAGTTACAATGTTGTCAGCCAGTTGCCCGATGAATTGCGTATTTATATCACCGATGCAAACAATGCGTTGGAAGATTACGTGTATGGAAGTGATGGTGTGACGGTGCAGACAGGTAATTTGACTGTGGACGAGGTGTATGGGAAGGAAACTTATTATTCTTTTGATTTGACAGAATTCATCCGTAATAATTTCGGCACGTCAGGTGTTAAACGTCAGAAACTTTTAATGAGTATGACGGACGAAGCCAGTGCCACTACTTTCAGTCAGGTGGTTTTCACCAATGACCCTTTGCAAGAGAGACAATGCAGATTGGATGTCAGATTTAAAACGTACAACGAACAATGAAATACGACTATTGGAAATTTTTATTGCTGGGATATATTGGCATGATAAGCTCTGTCATTGCGGCGCAGAATACGACCAACCAGCCTATTTCTATGTATGGAGTGGGAGAATTGAGTGCTTCCGATGGAGGAAGATACGCAGGAATGGGTAATATTGGCTTGGCCTTGAATCGTCCAGGCTTTCAGAACACCTTGAATCCGGCTGCTATAACACGCATGGATACTACCTGTTTCACCTTTGATGTGGGCGCTGCCATATCCTATGCGCACTACTCTTTCTTGAGTGAGCATAGCTCTAATTTTGCAGGCAATCCCAATCGTTTCAGCTTAGGCTTTCGTGTGATGCCGCGTTGGTACTTTATTGCAGGTGTCAATCCTTATAGTAGTGTAGGCTATATGATTCAGACTGAGGAGGAAATAGAAGGTATGCCTGGTAGCTATTTGTATTCCTTGTTCGAAGGTTCGGGAGGCCTTTATCGTTTTTATTTAACCAATACCTTTCTGTTGGGGAAAGGCCTTTCAGTTGGACTGAATGTCGGTATGGTAAGGGGGAAAATTACGCAAAGTGAAACACAGGAAGGAGCTGTGGTGGAATATGAATCTTCCAAACGTGCCTTTTATGCAGATTTGGGGTTGCATTATGAATATGCACCATCGGGTGGGGGGACCAGATGGGCAGTTGGTCTCGTTTTTGCACCTTCGTTCCCCATTGCACATGACAATACGCTCACTTATACAAACTCTTCAACAAGCGAGGGAGTGGATAAAGACTATTCCAGCCGAAGGCAGTATTTGCCTATGCATTGCGGGGTTGGACTTTCTCTGACGACAGAGCGCTGGGTAGTGGAAGCTGATTATAATTATGTAGATTGGAGTCATAATACTTCGGCTTATACTTCACTGAAATATGAGAACCAACATAAGGTAAATGTAGGGGCTATTTATATAACCCACCCCCGCAAACCACGTTCTACTGAATGGATGGGAGGAATAGGAGTCAGCAATTCTTATATTAATTTGAAGGGAGGAAGAATGCGGTATTGGGAGACTAGTTTAGGGGTAAGTTTCCCCATTCGTTATTCTTTTCTTTCGTTGGGAGCTTCGTGGAGAGAGCAGTTAAATTCACGAAGCGAATTGATGCAGGAAAGTCGGTTTAGTCTGAACCTGAATCTGACGTTTGGCGAGCGTATTTCGCGTTCGAAGCTGAAGTAGTGGATTTTCTAAATAAAATATAAATTCTCTTCTCTGTTTTGCAGTCTTTTGGAGTATGGCGCGTCTATTCTGCAAAGAAACAACAAAATAAATGATGAAACTGAATTGTGCCATTTTACATCAGGATGCAGGTCTTCAGGACCAATTGATGAAGTATATTGAAAAGGTTCCGTTCCTTTGTTGCTGTGGAGCTTATAATAATGCACTTGAGGCTTTGAAAGCTTATTATGAAAAGAAGGTGGAAGTTTATTTTATTGGAATTGGTACGGTGAAGGAAGGTGAGATTGACGGAAGAGATTTCTGTAAATTGTTAGACTTGTATACGCGCGTCATCTTCATAGCCGATACCGATCGCTATGCTGCCGAATGTTTTCGTCTGGATGCGTTGGATTATCTGGTGGAAGGTCCTGATTTTGCAACTTTCTTTCAGGCTGTTAGTAAGGCTTCACGCTGGTTTTCGGCGAGAGAAAATGGAAATCTTGGAGAAGAAAAGTCTGCTGTCAGCAAGGTTGATGTGCCTAAAGTGATTTATATAAGGGCAGATAATCGTATTCTCAGGCTTGAGTTGGATTGTATTGACTATATAGAAAGTTGTGGAGACTATGTAAAGGTTTATTATAGGGATATGTCAAAGCCTATATTGAGCCTTTGTAGCATGAAATATATGGAAGAACGTTTGCCCGTGGATCGTTTTATTCGCGTACATCGTTCTTATATTGTCCGCATGGATAGTGTTAGCATTGTTGAGGACAATTCTGTGATAGTAGGAGAAAAGAGTTTGCCGATAGGTGCTTCTTATCGGAAAAGGGTGAAAGATTATGTTTCCAGGTTGATGTTTTTGTGAGTTGATTGGTGTTGTGGCTTGTGTAGCCTTTTTGAAGGCAGGCAGGAACAGCGCTTTCCTGAAAAGGAAAAAAGGGATATGTCTGCTAGACATATCCCTTTATCTTTTCCTGAAAGATTGTATTATGCTCCCGGGTGGATAGCCTCAGAAGGACAAACATCAGCGCAAGTACCGCACTCTGTGCAAGCCTCAGGGTCGATAGAATATTTGTCACCTTCAGAGATAGCGCCTACCGGACATTCGTCGATACAAGTTCCGCAAGCAATACAATCGTCACTAATTACGTAAGCCATTTTTGTTCAAATTTTAAGTTATTATTAGTACTAATTATGTGGGACAAAAATAATGCTTTTCCACATTGGTTGTTGTGTTAGAATACCTTTTTTGTGTTAATTTGTTCGCTTTCTAAATAAGATACTTGTTTAAGCGATTGATAATTAATAGAGTTCGAGTCCAAGCTCTTCTTTTAGTTTCAAAAGTGCATTGTTTTTTTGTGCCATCATCTGAAATCTTTCTACACGGCTGTAAGCGCGGGTCTTTTCTGTCGGTGCGCTGACGCGTACTGTCATGGTCACTTTCCTGTTTTTCAGGCGGGTGCGCAGGTAGTCTTGAATGGCAGGTATCATGACGGTAAATTCTTTCGAGATGATTTCGTTGTCTACCGTTACTTCGAATGTAGTGTCGTTCAAAAGCGTGGGGCGCATGTTGTGCATACGCTTGGCAATAGCTACCTGTTCAACAGGAAGTTGGCCTGCATATTCTTGCCAGTAATAGTTGATATCGCGTTCGTTGAAGATGTAGTCTTCTTCGGGTTGTTGGGCCGTTGAAGATGTTGCCACAGGGGCGGTTGGCGCTTTGTCTGCTACAGTGGACGATGCTTGAGGGGGTTGTTTGATGGATACACCAAGCCCGCCCATCCGCATGACAGGGATTTTCTTCTCCTCTTTTTTTTCTTGTGCCAACAGGGTGGCAGCCATGGATTGAGGTGGCTGTGCCGGTTGGGTAGGCGCAGGCTTTGGGGCAGGTTGCGCCTGTTGGGGTTTCGATACGGATGGTTGTCTATCGGGTTGTGCTACCTGCGTAGTGGCTTGTGCGTTGAAAATGGGTTTGATTACTTGCTTAGGGCTACGCCCACCACTGATGGCTTCTTCCTCGCCCGAAGTGATCTGCGCCAGTTGTATCAGGGTCAGTTCAACCAGCAGGCGTTTGTTTTTGCTGGTACGATAGTTCAAGTCGCAGTCGTTGCAGAGCTTCATGGCGCGATACAGGAAGGGCAGGGGGCATTTTTGTGCCTGCACCTGATAGCGTTCGCGGATACTGGCTCCTACTTGAAGCAAGGGGAGGGTAGAAGCATCTTTGCTCACCAGCAGGTCGCGGAAGTGTGACGAAAGGCCTGTAATGAAATGGTTGCCGTCGAAACCTTTGTTCAATACGTCGTTGAACAGCAGCAATGAGTCGGTCACCTTGTTTGCCAGCAAATGGTCAGTCAGGCGGAAATAGTATTCATAATCGAGTACGTTCAGATTCTCGATGGTGTTTTGGTATGTAATGTTGCCTCCTGTGAAGCTGACCACTTGGTCGAAGATGGACAGGGCGTCGCGCATGCCACCGTCTGCTTTCAGCGCGATGATGTTCAAGGCTTCTGGTTCGGCCGTTACCCCTTCTTGAGAGGCCACGTAAGCCAGGTGCGCTATCGTGTCTTCCACGCTGATGCGGCTGAAGTCGTAAATCTGGCATCGCGAAAGGATGGTCGGCAGGATTTTATGCTTTTCAGTCGTAGCCAGGATGAAGATGGCATGCTGTGGCGGTTCTTCCAATGTTTTCAGAAAAGCGTTGAAAGCCGAAGTCGACAACATGTGCACCTCGTCGATGATATAAACTTTGTATTTCCCGATCTGTGGTGGAATTCGTACTTGCTCGACCAGTTGTCGGATGTCGTCGACCGAGTTGTTCGAGGCGGCATCCAGCTCATGGATGTTGTACGACCGTTGTTCGTTGAAGGCTCTGCACGACTCGCATTGGTTGCATGCCTCTCCGTTGGCGGTTGGGCTCATGCAGTTGATAGTCTTGGCAAAGATGCGGGCACAGGTTGTTTTACCCACGCCTCTCGGACCGCAGAAAAGGTAAGCGTGAGCCAGTTTTCCTGTGGCGATGGCATTCTTCAGCGTAGTGGTTAGGGCGCGCTGACCCACAACCGATTCAAAAGTGGACGGACGGTATTTTCGAGCCGATACAATATAGTTTTCCATATAATGCAGGATGTTCTTGTCACTAACACAATAGCGCAAAGATAATGGAAAGCCGAGGCAGTACAAAATATGTCGGGCTATTTTTCTTTTCCGATGCAGGATTGTGTGGCGAAAATATTGTCGGGAGAGATGCTTTTTCAGTAATTCGTCTTATCTTTGTGGCACGAAGTAATGGATTTTAATCGATAGCCGAAGATGGACAAATTGGTTTCCCTTTGGATGTTTGTTCGCAAGAACAAATACCTGATAACCATATTGGTGTTTGCTGTAATCGTCGTGTTTTTGGACGAAAACAGCATCCTACGCCGCGTGAAGTATGCCCACGAAGAGCAGGTTTTGCGCAGCGAGATAGAAAAATATCGTAACGAGTACGAAGAAAGTACCCGCCGTCTGGGCGAACTGGCGGTCGATTCGGGTGCCATCGAACGCGTGGCACGCGAAAAGTATCTGATGAAGAAGCCCAATGAAGATATTTATGTGTTTGACGAAGATTTAGAAGACTGATGAAACAGATGATGCAAGCTTTTATGCTGGTGGGAGCCGTCATGGCGCTGACAGGGGCGGCTGTCTACATTACAGGATGGGTGTTGGCCCCCTATGTCTATACGATTGGTGCCACCTTGTTCGCCTTGGGTCAGATCAATACACCTGCACGTGTGCAGAATGCCATTGTCCGGCGTCTACGTCGTCAGCAGATATTAGGTGCACTTATACTGGTACTGACAGGGGCTTTCATGCTATTTACGCATGGCAATGAATGGATTGTCAGTCTTACCATAGCGGCCATTCTGCAACTTTACACCTCTATTCGCATCCCACAAGAAGAGGAAAAGGAATTGAAGGGAGAATAACTTCTTCCTGCAATTCTATTTCCCTTTTTTCGTAAAGCACCGTTTTCCTCTCCTTAAATCATCGCTTTCCTTTCCCTAGCGCACTGTTTTCTTGTTTTGTTTCCATAGAACTTAACTGTAACAGTAATTGTAACGCGCGCGCCCATGCGCATGAAATATTATAATGTGTCGTCATTTCATCTTGTGCATTTCGTCTTTGAAAACCCTGCTATAAAACATACTTGTAAATCAGCTATTTGCGAAAAAAGTTCAAGAAAGTGTAGAAAAAAACCGTTTGTAAGCTTGCAGTTATCTGAATAAGCTGTACTTTTGCATCCGCTTTCGGAAACGAAGCGGTGATACTTGACATGCTGTTGCAGGTGATTTTGGATGAAGTTGTCCTTTTGCGGCAAGTGACTTTCCCGCCTTTCGCATGAGAGAGGCC
>NZ_JAAZTS010000008.1 GCF_019239235.1 Caecibacteroides pullorum
CTGCAAAGTTGCAAAATCAAGTCCGTTTCATCTCAAGAAACCACGTAATTGACTATATTTCAATAATTTCAAAGAACTATTTATCAACTTTTACGGGACAGTAGTGTATATGTTTATTAGGTTATACCTAATATGTATTTCTATTACGTTAATTTATCACTATATCAAATTGGTCAAATGGTTTATTTCTCCATGCAAATTGGCTTGTTGTGGGTGATAATGCAAATAGTGGGGAAAATGTACGTACTGAAATCGTTTTTCCGTCTGGTTTAAATTCAAGGATACGTAGCCAGCAATCTCCTCCATTCCCGTGCCATTGACCGTCAGCAGTTTGTGCATTGAACATCATTTGAATGATTGATTTTCCATTTTGATTGTTATCCATGCGTAGACTAACTTGTTCGTCATAGTCTGTAATATGGCATTCATGTCCACATATAACCAATCTGATGTTAGTTGAAGGATAAACAAGTTTCTGCCAGACTGCTTCTGGATAATTCGCCGGGCGCATAGGATAATAATCTTCACTGATGAACCGTTCGCCTTTGTAATCTAAAAATGAGTGTGTCAATAAAATGACTTTATGTTTTTCATATTGCGGGCTATTTACGATTTTTTTTGCCCATGCAATAGCTTCGTCTCGTGGTGAAAACTCCAATGAAATGATCAATAATTTTCCCCACGTATCTGTTGTGAGCTCATACGCAGCATTTTCTAATGTAGGAATTCCCTTGTAATTGTTTCCTATGGCTACAAGTGTTTTTTTCCAACAACTGTTTCTTTCAGCGGGAAAATATTCGTGAAAGTATGTACGACGGACTTCTGATGATTTGTAACCATAATCGTGATTACCGGTACAAAGGATATAAGGAATCTTATTGTCTAACCGGCAGAAAGCGTTTGAAACGGCTTGCCATTGTTCTTGGCTGGTTTGATCGCCATTTACATAATCCGGCACTGCGATATCATTTTGTTCCACTAAATCGCCGGTACATAGTACGCCTTGAATATTTAGCGTATCCAGGTTATTGGCGATCCAGGCAGTTTGCAATTCAAACAAAGGTTGGTTTGCGGCAAACTTGATATAACTTTGTGGGTCTGGTATTACAATCATGGAAAAAGATTTTTTATCCTCCAATTTGGCATTGACCGGGTATATCTGTGAAAAAGCTGTGTATGCATGTATAATAATGGTACATGTTAGCAGAAATCTTCTGTATTTTATGATAGAATGCTTAAATGACATAAGATATTATTTGTAAATCCAACGGTTTAAATGATTATTCTCGGTTTGAATTACGATTTTATAAAATTTGGAAGGCGGAATTTGTTGATGTTTTATATTGTATTGTTCTTGTTTAGCTGGTACAGTTGCTATTTTAATCCAATTATCTTTCCCGCCATTTTTGTATTGATTGTCGGTAGCTATGTAAATATTTACTTGTGCTTTGGCATTTAAACATTTCCAAGACAAAATAATATCGTTATCATGTGGTAATGTTTTCATTTGTGAAATGTCTATAGGGCCAATAAATGGAATTCCGTCTTGTTCCCATAAAACGTCTCGAGGTACTTCAAAGTCCATAAAACGGCAAATGGAGGGTGTTATATCAGTAATAGAAAGTACTCCCTTGCGGAAATGCTCGTTTACTTGCTGATTGGTAGCAATCCAAGTGGTCCTCTCTCGTTCAGATTGTCCTCCATGGCCATATCCACTTTCAGTTCTTCCATGGTCTGTAGTAACTACTACCATCCATTCTTCATCGAAGTATTTTTCTCTGTATTGGACTGCCTGCCAAATTCTTTCGATTTGTAAGTCTGCTTTTTGTGTGTATTCATCGAAGAATGAACCATTTCCTTCTATATGTCCGGCATCATCCGTATACCACAGATACACCCAGCTTAAATCTGGGGCATCGTTTCGTATTCCTTGGGCAGCTTGTTTACTGACATGTTCGTCAATATCGAAAATGTGTAGTTCTTTGTCTTTTTGAGGAAAGCGTAATGTATCTAAATCAAAACCATCACATACATAATCAATTTTTAAATGTCCAGTTTCTTTCTTTCCTTCTCCCAACAGTTTAAAAGTTGTCAGGACTGCAGAATGATCAGATGCCCAAATGTCATCAATCTCAGGCGCAGTCTGTATTATCTTTGAATGAATTGCCTTAATATTTTTCGCCTTGTAATAAATGAAATCAATACGGCTGAAATCTAGTTGCCCATATATACCGGCAAAAGTTCCTTCTGGCCGTTTTAGTTCGTCGGGGTGTGTTTCTCGAAAGCTATCTTTATATCCTCTCTCTAGTAGAAATCTGGATGTTGGGAATGCTACAGGACCATAGCCTCCATGTAAATGTGCTGTTCTTGAGGTCCAATCTAAATGGCTACAAGAATTAAAGTCACCGCCTAAGATTACAGGTATGTCTTGTTCTTTTAAAATGGGAGCTAAATCTTCATCGAGCATGCGTCGGGTATCAGCCATAGGACGGATGGAATCTTCTGCAATCCATACTTTGGGGTTATGACTATTGTCTGGGAAACTGCCAGTATAGTCTGGGTTATATGAGTAACGTACCCAACAGTCGTCTACCAATAAAGAACGATTTTTAGTGAGGTGTACTATAGCTGGATTAGAACAAAAAGTATTACCAGTCTTTTGCTTTTCTAGAGGGTATCGACTGAATAATGCTAAATTGTCTTGAGATGACGGGGTTTGTAAGTGATATTGTAGGGATTTTGCAATCTCTTCTTGAAAACCGTATCCTTCTTGCATAGTTACAATGTCAGCTTTTGTAACTTTGATTAATTCGATAATACGTCTATGACCTTGGATAGGAACATGACGGCCACCGTGCCAGATATTCCATTGTAATATTCTAAATACGTCGGGATTATTTGATGAATTTTTTGTAATATGCTGGAATATATATGGCTCTTTTTTTGTAGGAATAATGTTCTTACCAGATAATAAAATAGAAGGTATTGTAACGCGTATTCGGTTATTTAATCGGGCATTATTTTTGATGTCTGCTGTTACCAATATATAATTAGCACCATCCTTTAGTTTTATCTGTTTCTCCGTGGATAGGTTTATATCAATTTGTTTTTTGGGGGTAGATGTATACAATAAATCTCGTTGTGAACTTCGAGCAGTCTGTCCGGCATAATATACATGGATGGAGGATAAATCAGACAGTCGGTCCGTGTCTGATAGGTCTAATGAAATTTTTTCTAATAGAAGAGGTTCTTCCTTCCCTTGTACTATAATACGTAGTTTCATCAATTGATGTCCTAAGCTTCCACGATCTGCATCCCATTCATTTTCAATGCTAATTGCATTGAAAAGTTGTTGCTTGAAGATATTGTTTGCAAATTTATCATTGTTGTTTGGAATCGTGTATGCCAGTTCTTCTTTTCCTGCATAATCTATCCTCCCATTTCTCAAGTGATAAGAATGGTAACCACTTCCTGTCCAATTTAAGGCTGTATCGTCTATTCCTGCATCAAAGTTATAATACGCCACTAAATTATTGAAAGCAGTATGCGACGGAGTTAAAGGTTTATTCATCCATTGTTGCAATGTGTTTTCTGATAAAGCAGCACTCCATATGCGTACTTCGTCTATTTCACCACCGAAAACTTCGTCTTTCGATTCACAAACTCCGATAGCCCCTGGAATAATGGTGACAACTGTATCCTTTTGGGCTTCTAATTTCCCGTCTAGATATAAGGATGTATACATTCCGTCGCAAGTTAGAGCTACATGATGCCATTGACCATCTAACCATGTCGTTACTCCGATTGCAGCTCGTGTGCTGTATAATTTCCCATGTTTGACCACTAATGGGAAATTGTCGGCTTGTCGGTAAGTGCTATATTCACCCCCTCCAAAAATGACTTCTGTCTCCTTCCATGAGGTATCATCGCCTTTGATCCAGGCTTCCAATGTCCATGGTGCATTTAGAAAACCGATACCAGTTCGTACATTATTGTCTTTACCGTCTAAATGAAGTGCTAAATTTTGGCTGTTTATAGTGAGAATTCCCAATAAGGAAATACACAAAGCTAAATATATTTTGTTTTTCATATTGTTTTGCAGTAGTGAGTGGTAAAAGATTTCATTGGAAAATAAAGGATGTGTCTAAATGTAGAATGTTGATTCTAAAAAATTGACACATCCTCGTAAAATTAGTGGGTGATGGGAATAGTCTTTATTTTAGAAGCCACATTATATTGTTGACATCATCTACACCATTCCACTGACGTTGTAAGGCTATTTTCAGCTGTTCCTTATTGTAATTGTTTTCAGAATCGGGATATAACCAACGCATGGGAATTTTATCATTTTGCGTATTCAAGTTCGTATCCGGATTGATGGGAAAGGCTGGATAACCTGTACGACGAAAATCATAATAGGCGTCATAAGACATGTGGAAATATCCTGCTAGATAAGTCTGCATCCATATTTGATGTAGGCGGTCAGTTATCGTTCCAGCTTCATTATAAGCTGTTTTCTCACCATGTAGATACATATCTATATCTGCATCTGTAATTTCAACTCCATTGTTATATTGTGAGGGAACGGTTGTTCGTACAAAATCAAAAGAGGCTCTGACTCCTTCATCATAATATTGTTTTGCTGATCCCTGAATCCATCCTCTTTCCGCTGCTTCAGCTAATAGGAAATTCATGTCTGCATAGCCTAAGCGGATGCTAGGTACCCCTGTGTAAGATAGACGGTATACGTCGTTGGGGCGAGAATGCATCCGAGCTGAAATCTTAGCCATTTCTATGTCATACTTTCCTGCAACATCTACACTTCTGTAGGCATCCCAATCACTAGGTTGGAGTAAAGTTTCTCCTTCTGGCAGATATGTTGGATCAGTCAGAGCCTGTGCAGGGGCTAAGTAATAAAAGAGACGTTTGTCTTTATATTCTTTCATTGGGTCGACAATCATGTTTGTCGCTGCGAATGTTTCTATACTTCGAGTGTATTCTTTGTGATAAGGATTTCTATTTGTCTCTAAATCCGAATATACAACTTGCAGATTGTCGTCATTACCAGAAAATAGGACACCTCCGTTTACTATTTGTGCAAATTGTTCTTTTATATTTAATTCAGGAGTATCGTCTGCTCGTTTCTGTAGCGACATTAAAACCTTTAAACGCAGAACATTAGTGGCTTTTCTCCATTTTAAAGGATCTCCATTGTAGAAGGGATCTCCATCAAATGCTTTGGTTGCTTTGCTAAAATGTTCTTCTGCCAAAGCTAAATCTGATAAGATGCCTTTGAAGACGTCTTTTTGTTCATCATACTTAGGATAAACATATTCTTCTATATTAAGTGCTTCTGAGTAAGGTATGTCTCCTGTATCCATTGTTGCACGCCAAAAATACCATCCTTTCATAAAGTAATATAATCCAGTATAACCATCTTTGTCTGCTTCGGTTGAGAGTTCTACCATTTTTTGTGCACTGGTTAATTTAAGTACACCTGAAAAATCTGCCTTACCAAAACGATTATATTGTTCATCATCCATTTGTTCTCCCCAAAACATCCGTTTGACTAAAAATTCATTTTTCCAATAATAGGAAGATTTAACCATATCCAATATAATGTCGGTAGCCAACATCGATGATTGTACTTTAGTTGTTGAATCAGGATTCGTATTTAAATCGTCAAATGAGGAAGTACATCCAGCTATCCATAGTGTTCCTGATAAAATGCAGGTAGAAACTATGTTGTTTAATGAAATTTTCATATGTCTGAGTTATTAGAAGTTTGCTTTGATATTAAAACCAATGTAACGTTGGGAAGGAGAGTTTAAGTTTTCATAACCAGAGCTGTCTCCTCCTTTGTCTGGATCTGCATATTTATATTCTTTAGCCCATAAGAACAGATTTTGGCCGGTCACACTGACTGAAGCAGATTTTAGTTTCATGTAGCTACACCATGATTGTGGTAAATCGTACGTAATGGATAGATTGCGTAATTTGAAAAATGTTTCATCTAGTACGTTCTGGGCACTAGGACGATTGTTAGAATCATGATATTTGCTGATATAGGTTTCATAAGATACGACGATATCGTTGGGGGCAAATACACGGGTATCTTCAATGACGTTGCCGTCTGGATCGTAAGTTACACTTCCTTCGATAACCTTGACTCCTTGGCCAATATATGTTTTGTTGCCGTTAACGACTTCTTCGTATCTCCATTTAGTATCAGTATCTTTACCGGCTCCAGTGTTCATTAGCATTTGGTGAGTCCGAGAGTATGAAATACCTCCTACACGTCCGTCAATTGTACAAGATAATGTTATGTTTTTATATTTAAGCGTATTGGTAATACCCCAAACTAAATCAGGTGTTAATTTTCCTACTTTTGTTGTAAAATCTTGACGTATGGGAAGACCTGCTCCGTTATGTACAATGTTGCCTTCAGGGTCTCTCTCCCAATCATAGATGGCAAACCAGTCCCATGTGGCACCTTTTTTTACCCAAGGTTTCTTGGTTGAGTATTCAGGATCGATACTTTGGTAGGTGTATTGATCGTGTGCCCAGTTTGTTAAGATATCCCAGGTGAAATTTCTTGTTTTTATGGGGGTGCCTCCAACGCTAATTTCAAAACCTGAACGTAAACGAGTTTCTTTGAAATTGGTTTGTATAGCACTATAACCAGTCATAGGACTAACTCCACCGCTGATGATAAAGTCTGATTCAGCCTTTCTGTAATAAGCAAAATCTGCATATAACCTGTTCTTGAAAAAGTTGGTTGCAAATCCTGTTTCCCATACTTCGGCTTTTTTAGGACGAACTTGTCCTCCTATCAGGGTGCTGGGGTACGAAGCTGAGGTCATACCACTCCACACGTTGGTCTCAACAGAATATACATTATTATTTGCATAGATTGCAGCATCAGATTTGGTTACAGTCCAAGATCCACGAACTTTTAAGAAATCCCACCATGAGGGTAGATTGATGATTTCTGAAAGTACAATGCTGCCTGATACAGATGGATAGAAGTAAGAGCGCTCGTCAGAACGGAGAGTGGAAGACCAATCATTACGCCCTGTTACATCTATGAAATAGGTGCTATCCCATGATAAAGAAAGTTTTCCATACAGACTATTTACACGTTTTTGCTGTAGAGAACTACGACTATCAACCGGATCAACCGATGCTTTCAAGGAATAATATCCAGGTATTGATAGGCCACCGGCTGTAGTACTTCTCATTTGGTCATATCTATAGTAATAAATGTTACCTCCCAATAAACCATCAATTGTGAATTTACCCCATGATTTATTAGCTAATAACATGGCATCAGTATTCAAACTGAGTTCCGTGGTACGACTTAGGCCATAAAATCCATTTTTATCCCACGCATGGTTGGCACTTTTTGCATTTCTCCATTCATTGCGCTGTGTAGACATGTCTAATCCTCCACGTATCATGGCTTTTAGCCAAGGAGTTATTTCATAACTACCTGTGACGGCTGCATTCATTAAATCTGTATCATAAGCATCAACTACTTCTTGCGATTTAAACCATGGGTTGTCATACCAACTATTGTCGTACCAGTTTTGTTGAACGTCTTCTTTGCCTTCTACCCAATAATTCCTAAAATCTCTAATGTCATACTCTGAGCTACCCCAGATTACTAAATCATAAATATAGCTTCCACTATAACCGGAACCATTGTTGTTTGATGCTTTATGTTTGTTGTAGGTTGCTGATGCTTCAAGTTTAAATTTTTTCCAAGACATTTCGCCACCTACTGTGAAATTGGCTTTATTCAAATCTTGATTTGGATATTGTCCTCGATTATAGATTTGTGTCATTGATGCACGGAAGGAACCATATTTCCCTTTTTGTGAAACGCTCACATTGTTGTTGGTTACAAAACTGAATTGAAGGAAATTCTTATAATTATCTTTCCCTTTTGAAACAAGTTCTTGTTCTTCCCATTCATAAGTATAAGGATTGTATAAAATGGCGGTACGTCCAATATCTAATTTATCGCCCCATACATAGTCAATTCCATATTTCCCACTTTGTCCTCGGCTGTAAGAAGATTGTGTTTCAGGGAAAGCTAAGTAGCCAGAGAAGAACATAGTATTACTATTTATACTTATGTTCAATCCTTCAGCATCGGTTCCTTTTTTAGTCGTAATCATGATAGCACCAGAGGAACCTCTGGCACCATATAGTGCCGAAGCTGTTGCTCCTTTTAAAACATCAATGGATTCGATATCATCTGGAGCAATATCGTCTAAGCCGATATTATCGTATGGAATACCATCAACGATGACAATCGGAGTTTCACCTCGCAGTAATATTTTGGCATTTTCATTGAATTCCGTACTGTTCTGAATATTCAAACCTGCAATTTTTCCAGTTAATGAAGAGGCTATGTCGACCCCTTTGGTAGTAGTCAATTTGTCTCCATTTACTTTCTGTACTGCATATCCCAAGGCTTTTTCTTCGCGTTTGATACCTAATGCGGTAACTACGACTTCGTCTAGCATCTCATTATCTTCTTTCAATGTGATAGTTAGTGTTTTGCCAGGGATAGCTTTAATAGTTTCTGTTTTATACCCAACAAATGAGACTTCTATAGATGCGTTAGCTTTTACTCCAATAGAAAATAGTCCGTTGATATCAGTAATAGCTCCATTGTTCGTTCCTGTTTCTTTTACAGTGGCTCCAATAATCGGCTCTCCTTTTATATCAATAACTTTTCCTTTTACGGTATTGTTTTGCTGTTGTGTACGTTGGATTGATGTTTCTATTTCTGTTGATAGGATAATCTTTTTGTCAAGCACGGTGTAGTGTACTCCTGTTCCTTCAAATACTTCATTCAGAATAGTGAATATATCACTGTTTTGTGCAGTTATGGATACACGGCGGTCTAAATCGACATGTGAGTTGTTGTAGAAGAAATCAAAATCTGATGCATTCTCTATTTGTTGGAGAATGTTGGCTACGGTTTCTTCTTCTACATTCAAGGATAGCCGGGCGTTTTGTGCGTAGCTTTCTACGGCTTGCAACATGCTAATGGAGCAGAAGAGATAAAAAATAAACAGTTTCATAACTAAAGGAATTTTTTTCGTGAAGGTCCATAACGACCTTCCGATTTCCATGTTTTGGAAATTTCGGTTGTTTTTCATAACTTTGTAGGGCATTTAGTGAAAAAATAAAGTTCGTGTCTCATGGACTTTTCCATACGGAAAAATGTTGGCGCATTTTTCCGTATGTTTTTTGTTGTTACGGGGCTCTGTCTTTCATGGTCATGGTCTTTTTGTTAATGTATTAGTTTTTTAGTCACAAATGGAAATCTATATTAATAAATCTCTATCCTCATCTTCTCTTGGTGTACATCCGGATCATTTAAATATCGCCAGCGGATACGGGAAGAAATCTCAAAATATTTCAGGATTTTCTCCAGTCGTTGGGTTGTGAAGGTTCCTGTAAAACGGTTGGCGTTCAGTTTCGTGTTTTTCACTATAAAATCTACATTGAAGCGCTTGCCTAGCATGTGGAGAGCTTCGGGCAGAGGTGTGTTTTCGAAAATGATTTTTCCTTCGGTCCAAGACAGCTCGGAAAGGCCGGAAGTGAGGTGGCGTGACAGACGTTGGTTGGTTGTATCGTATATCAGCTTCTGACCGGGATCTAACATGGTCCGTTTAGTGATGGTACCTTCTTTATAAAGGAAACCTACTTTGCCTTCGGTCAGCGTGGTTGTAATGTTGGGATCGTCGGGATAGGCTTCTATATTGAAGTGGGTGCCATATACTTCGACGGCTGATTGGCTGGGAGTGTGAACTACAAAGCGATGTTGGGTATTGGGGGCTACTTCAAAATAGGCTTCACCAACCAAATAAACCGAACGCGTATCACCTGTAAAACTGGATGGGTAAGTCAATGTAGAACCTGAGTTTAGACATACGTAAGTGCCATCGGGTAAGTGCAGACGGGTAGTCATGCCGGGATTCGTACGTATTTCCAATGTCTCGGCTACAGGAGAGACGGATTGCATACGGCTTTGTTGCCAAATCAAAAGCCCAATCAAAGGAAGGATGAGGATAGCGGCAGCACGCTGTCCCCATTCCCACCAACTGATTGATTTCTTTTGTGCAATCTTTCTACCTTTTACCTTCTTCAATGCCTTTTCTGTATCAATCTCTTTGCTGACTTGATGTACATCTACGGCCAGCAGTAGGGAATAGATACGGCGAGCCATACGACGGTTCTCTTCGGACGAAGCAATCCAGGCTTTGACTTCATCGTACGCCGTTCCTTCGAGTTTGCCTTCGTAATACTCGATCAATCGTTGCTCTATGTTGGTCTGTTGTTCGTTCATAGATGACTCGTTTGTAAAAGAGACAGGTGGGAACAGAGAGTTCCTAAACTCTTTTTCTGATTTTATTATTCATTAACATTTGGCGAGCTTTGGATTTTCTTGCTTTTCCTTATTGAAGCGAAAAATATACTTCTGAGATAACAGTCTTTTTCATTAGAAAAACTATTTTTGCACATTGAATTGAATGAGAGCAAAGCTATGACATGGAAACGCTGCATGTAGATAATCTTTTGTTGAGCAGGCTTCGAAATGGGGAGGCAAAAGCTTTTGATGCGCTTTTTCGGAAATATTATCCATTGTTGTGCGCATATGGGAAGCGGTTTGTCAGTACCGAAAATGCGGAAGAAATTGCTCAGGATGCTTTGTTGTGGCTTTGGGAGCACCGGGAAGAAGAAATCGTCCAGACTTCTTTAGCGAAATATTTGTTGAAAGTGGTTTATCGTAAAGCGTTGAATCGGATCGAGCAGGAACAAGTAAAACTGCAAGCGGACACACGTTTTTATCAGGATATAATAGAAAATGTCTTGGAAGAAAGTGATTTGTGTACGATAAACAGCTTGAGCAGGAAATTGAATGAAGCCATATCCCATCTGCCGGAAACGTATCGAGAGGCGTTCGTTATGCACCGTTTTAAGGATATGACCTATAAAGAAATTGCAGAACGTTTGGATGTATCGGTTAAAACGGTGGATTATCGAATCCAACAGGCTTTGAAGCAGCTTGCTGTAGAATTGAAAGATTATTTGCCTCTACTAATCTTCCTTTTACGCTAAATGCGATTTTATAGTTTGGGAGGATATCACTATATTTGTACAACGAAACTCACACATGATTACGAGCACTATGAAACTACGATTGTCGATTGTTTTCTTTCTTTTATATATCATTGTTCTGACTGCTTTTTCACAGTCGGACGAACGTTTTTTCAGTAAATACAATTATCATTATATAACAGAGAGTGAGGGAGTTCCTCATAGTTTTATAGATGATATTCTCTGTGATTCAGAAGGATTTATATGGATGGCTACTCATAATGGTATCGGTAGATATGACGGTTACCAGGTCATGAGCATTAATACACAGACGCAGCCGTTAAAGTTGAAAAATGATTTTTTGCATGTACTTTGTGAGGATAATTTTCGTCGGTTGTGGATCGGATCTGAGGGAGGACTTGAAGCCATTGATTTGAACACCTATGCCGTTATTGATTTTTATTCTTTATCGAATGATACATTGCAACCATTGGCAGATGGATATATTCATTCTCTTTATAAGGATAAAGCTGGGAATTTATGGGTCTCTTGTAGTAATAGTTTGTGGTGTATAGAGTGGGATGAAACAGGAGGTATCGGTAATTACTATTGTTTGAAAGAATCTTGCTCTTCCCCCGTTAAAGCCGTGATGGATGTTGGAGATCGTATTTGTGCAGGATTGGATAATCAGGTATATGTACTTGAAAAGAAACCTGGACATCTGTTGGAGAAAAAGCCTTTATCGAATGATTTGGTACCTTTTAGCGAAGACTGGAGAATTTCTTGTATGCTTGAGGAGGGTGGTTTCTTGTGGATTGGAACAAATAGGGGTTTATTTAAATATAATGAGTCGACCCATCAAATGCAGCGATATCGTTATTCAACTCATCGTCCAGGCATGTTGAGTCAGGCATATATAACGGATATCAAAATGACGGAGCAGGGGCATATTGTTGTATCCACATTGAATGGAATAAATGTTTATCATCGTGAAACGGATACTTTCTCTTTTATTCGGCAGAACCGGACTCAAGGAAATGGAACTATTAATTGTAATGCGATAGATTGCATTTATACGTCGGGTGAAACGATTTGGCTGGGTACAGAAACGGGAGGGATTAATCTGCTTTCTCCCAAACGTCTTCAGACGGAATTATGGTGTCCGGATCAGGACGCGTCTGCCGTTGGAGAAAATTTCCCGGTTAATGCTATACGTGAAGATCGAGACGGAAATTTATGGATTTGTATGTTGGAGAAAGGTCTGGCTCGTTGGAACCCGGAAACTGGAACATGCGAGCGTTATGTGTTTGCACCGAACGATCCAAGCTCACTCACTAATAATACAATAAATGGTCTTTTGATTGATTCGGATCATCATTTGTGGGCATACACATGGGGAGTCGGGATCAATGAGTTGGATTTGAATGTGGCAGGAAATCGACGTTTCCGACGTTATACTCGTGAGGAATTTGCGACTTTGAAGGGGGATTTTATCAGTAGTGCATGTGAAGATGTTATCAATGAAGGGATATGGTTTGGCTCTACACGTGGTGTGTTGTTTTATGATAAACATTCGAAAACGTTTGAACGGGTCCTTTTTGATGGTATCGACAATGAGTTTGAGATGATACCGACACTTTGTGTCGATAAAAAGAAACGTTTATGGATAGGGACGACTCGTGGGTTGTTGATGTTGGATTTATTTGTGTATGCCAAGTCACATAAAAACGTTAGATATACCTACTTCAAATATAAATTGGACGAGCCGAAATCAATGAGGTTGGAGAAAATCAATAGTATTTTAGAGGATAAGGATGGAACCTTGTGGCTAGGCGGTAATGGAAGTGGGTTGTATAAGGTTTCGGAGGATGAAAGAGGGCATTTCGAGTTTACGAATTATACGGTTCGGAATGGATTGCCAGACAATACTATTATTGGTATGACGCAGGACGGACAAGGTAATCTGTGGATTATGACTCACGAGGGAATTTGTAAGTTGGACAGAATGACGATGTCGTTTACGAATTATACAGCAGGTGACGGTTTGCCGTTTACACAATATTCTTGGAATGGTATTCATTATTCGTCCAAATATGACCGGATCTATGTTGCGACTAATATGGGGGTATTGATTATCAGACCTGAAGAACTCGCCTCATTTTATGCAGATCGTGTCGTTAAATTGACTTCTTTAACGGTGGCTGGTAATCTGATTTATCCTTCAAGTGGTGACTATCTGGATCGTAGTATTACACAAACTTCATTGATTACCTTGCATGAGAGAGAAAGTCGTTTTTCAATAGGGGTGACAACGGGGGATTATGCATGTAGCAATCGCATTCGTTTTTCGTATCGGATGAAGGGGTATGAAAGGGAGTGGAATGAAACAAGGCCGGGAGATTGTGTCATCAGATATACAGCTGTGCCTCCTGGCGATTATGTTCTGCAGGTTTGTGCTACCAATGAGATGGGGCAGTGGTCGGAGCATGTGACTGAGGTCGAAGTACACATTATTCCTTATTTTTATAAAACGATCTGGTTTTATTTAATCCTGTTACTGGCATTGGGGGCATTGATTTGGGCATTTTATCATAGAAAGATGAAGCGTTATCGTCAGCAACGGGCTGAATTGGAGCAGAAGGTGGAAGAACGTACCCAGGAATTGGCTGTGCAAAATAAACAACTGGAAGTGATGGCTGAACAGGTAAAAGAGGCTACGGAAGAGAAAATAACGTTCTTTACGAACATTACTCATGAGTTCAGGACACCTGTGACATTGATTCATGGCCCCATTGAACATGCTTTAAAAGTCGTTGAAGATGAGGAGGTGAAAGCTCAATTGCAGATAGCAGAACGCAATTCAGGTTATTTGCTTTCATTGGTGAATGAGCTGATGGACTTTCGGAAGTTGGATATGAACAAAGTGATTTTAGATCGGAAGGCTTGTAATTTTGTTGACTTCGTTTCAGAATTGTTGTTACCGTTTAAGGTGTTTGCGCGGGAGCGTGGCATTGAGATTTGTCTATATACTCATATCGATCATCCTTGTGTAATGATAGATGTGGCTTATATGCGTAAGGCTTTGGTCAATTTGGTAGCGAATGCCATTAAGTTCACACCGGATAATGGACGTATTGATGTGTTTGTTGCTGCCATTCCGAAAGGTGGAGAAAAGGGGCCACAACTTTATATTAATGTCTGTGATACAGGATATGGGATAGTTGAAGCGGATCTGGATAAAATCTTTGATCGTTTCTTTCAGTCTAAGACTGGCGATAAACATCCGATTTTCGGGCAAAGTGGTACAGGCATAGGACTCTTTTTATGTAAGCGTATCATTGAACTACATGGTGGCGTCATTTTTGCTCGTAATAATCAGGGACGTGGAGCGTCTTTTCGGATATTGCTTCCTTTGTTACAGGCTGAGCATGAGATTTCTTCTACTAATGTTGATACTGTTATTGGGTCACAAACAACACAGGAAGACTTGGTTGGGGAAGATACTCATAAAGAAACGATTCTTGTTGTAGAAGACAATCAGGATATGCGTGCCTATGTTTGTTCTTTGTTGTCGAAGGATTATCGTTTTCTTGAGGCGGAGAATGGGGAAGAAGCACTTCGGATTGTACAAAAGCATTCGGTCGATTTGATTGTAAGCGATCTGATGATGCCTGTTATGGATGGCATGGAACTTTCACGGCGTATAAAGGATAATTTGCTTACATCGCATATTCCATTTTTGATGCTTACGGCTATTTCTTCAGATGTACAAGAGAAGAAAAGTTTTGAGATTGGAGTTGACGAATATATTTGTAAGCCTTTTGATGAAGAGGTCTTTTTGTTGCGCATTCGAAACATTCTTAATCTTAGGAATAGTTACAAGAAAAAATTTTCAGCCAGTGGTAATGTAAGCGAATTGCATATAAAGGAAGAATCCAGAGATCAGCAGTTTGTTAATAAAGCTATTGAGTTAATGGGAAAGAATTATGCGGATTCAGAGTATAATTTGGAATGTTTTGTACGTGATATGGGATACAGCAAAACTTTGGTAAATAGTAAAATGCATGCACTGGTGGGACAGCCTATCGGACAATTTATGAAGAATTATCGATTGAATGTAGCTCGGCGAATGATTCAAGAAGGAAAAGGCGATATTAATGTTTCCGAAGTTGCTTATGCTGTAGGATTTAATGATCCTAAGTATTTCACTAAATGTTTTAAAGAGTTTTTCGGTTATTTGCCCAGTAGCGGATTTAAGAAGGACTAAGGAGGCCATTTGTCTTTTCAGGTTGCAGACTGGACTATATTCTTCCTAAACTTTTCTATTTTCCACTTATAGCTAGATGAAAGTCTCTATATTTGTTGCATAAATAGAAATAGTATCATGAAGAACAAAATCAGTTTACTTATCCTGTTAATATCCGTGTGGAGTGTTCAATTGTTTGCAAATCCTATTGATGGGTTGCTTGAAAGGATAGATAAGGGAGCGTCGCACAAGTTTGTCATTGAATTGAAGAAAGGTGACAAAGATTTTTTTGAATTAGACCAGAAGGGTAAGAAGGTTGTGGTACGTGGTAATACTTATGTTAATATTGCTACGGGACTCAACTGGTATCTGAAATATTATGCTGGCATTCATCTTACCTGGAACGGTATGCAGGCTAAGTTGCCTGATGTGCTGCCACCTGTTGAAGAAAAACTGCGCAAGGAGACGGATTTGAGTTTGCGTTACGATTTCAATTATTGTACCTATTCTTATTCCATGGCTTTCTGGGATTGGGAACGCTGGGAGAAAGAAATCGACTGGATGGCTCTGCATGGTATCAACTTGCCTTTAGCGGCTGTCGGTATGGAGTGCGTGTGGCGTAACATGCTTCTGAAGTTGGGTTATAGCAGCGATGAGGTGAATCGCTTCATTGCCGGTCCGGCTTTTCTGGCTTGGTGGGCCATGAATAATTTGGAAGGTTGGGGAGGCCCCAATCCCGATAGTTGGTACACCCAACAGGAGGCCTTGCAAAAGAAAATCCTGAAACGAATGAAAGAATACGGCATTAAGCCTGTTTTCCCTGGTTATAGCGGTATGGTACCTCACGATGCCGATGAAAAGATGGGGCTTGATATTGAGAAACCGGAATTGTGGAATGGATTCGTTCGCCCAGCTTTCCTACAACCTACCGATCCTCGTTATAGCGAAATAGCTTCTCTTTATTATAGTGAGCAGCAGAAACTTTTCGGCAAGGCTGACTATTATTCCATGGACCCTTTCCATGAATTGGAGAACGCTCACGAAGTGGATTTCGATGCGGCAGGAAAGGCTGTAATGGCCGAAATGAAGAAAGTGAATCCAAAGGCTGTTTGGGTGGTACAGGGATGGACGGAAAATCCTCGTCCGGAAATGATTAAGAACCTGAACAATGGTGATTTGCTTATCTTGGACCTCTTCAGTGAATGTCGTCCGATGTGGGGTATTCCTTCCATCTGGAAACGTGACAACGGATATGAACAGCACGACTGGTTGTTCTGCATGCTCGAGAACTTTGGTGGCAATGTAGGCCTGCACGGGCGTATGGATCAGTTGCTCAATAACTTCTATCTGACTAAGAATAATCCGTTGGCAGCCCATCTGAAGGGTATTGGCTTGACGATGGAAGGTTCGGAAAATAATCCAGTGATGTTTGAACTGATGTGTGAGTTGCCTTGGCGACCCCAGAAGTTTACCAAAGAAGAATGGCTGAAGGATTATGTCTATGCTCGTTATGGTGTACGCGATGCCAAGATTGAGCAGGCTTGGATGATTTTGGCTAATTCGATCTATAACTGTCCTTTCGGTAACAATCAACAGGGACCTCATGAGTCCATCTTCTGCGGACGTCCCACGCTGAACAACTTCCAGGCCAGCAGTTGGTCGAAGATGCAAAATTATTATGACCCCACCGTGACGGCCGAAGCAGCTGCCCTGATGGTGGAAGTGGCCGACAAGTATCGTGGCAATAATAATTTTGAATATGACTTGGTCGATATGGTACGTCAGGCCATATCCGATGAGGCTCGTATTGTCTATAACCGTACGGTGGCCGATTTCAAGAGCTTCGACAAGCGAAGTTTTGCCCGCGACTCCAAACGTTTTCTCGACCTGTTGCTGATGCAGGACAGCTTATTGGGTACGCGTAGTGAATTCCGTGTAGGCCGCTGGATTCAGCAGGCCCGCAAATTGGGTACTACACCCGAAGAGAAAGACCTTTATGAATGGAATGCTCGTGTGCAGATTACTACTTGGGGCAACCGTACCTGTGCCGACGATGGTGGCTTGCGCGATTATGCCCATAAGGAGTGGAACGGTATCCTGCGTGACTTCTACTATATGCGTTGGGCTGCCTATTGGAAGACTTTGCAGGACCAACTGGATGGCAAACCTGAAGTGAAATTGGATTATTATGCCATGGAGGAACCTTGGACATTGGCTAAAAATCCCTACACAGCCGAGGCCGAAGGAGATTGCATTGAGTTGGCCAAGAAAGCCATCAAACTGGTACAGAATGATTAATATGTAAAGGGAATAGTCATGACGGAGGTTTTACCGAAGAAAAGATTGCTGTCACTCGATGTGCTACGAGGGATTACCGTGGCTGGAATGATTGTGGTGAATAATGCGGGAGGACGCCTGTCGTACGACTCGTTGCGCCATTCGGCATGGAATGGTATGACACCCTGTGACTTGGTATTTCCTTTCTTCCTGTTCATCATGGGAATATCGACCTACATTGCTCTCCGTAAATTCCGTTTTGAGCCGTCGGGGGCTGTCGTGTGGAAGATACTGAAGCGCACTTTACTCATCCTGTTGATTGGTATTGCCATCCATTGGTTCGACCATATCTGTGAGGGCGATTTTCTGCCTTTTGCCTATTTGAGATTGACAGGCGTATTACAGCGTATTGCCCTTTGCTATTGTGCCGCTTCTTTTTTGGCTTTGTATGTCCCCCATAAATGGATGGGGTGGATAGCGGGAATACTGTTGGTAGGATATGGTATCTTTTTGTTGATGGCTAATGGGTATGTGCCTGACGAAACCAACTTGCTTTCCGTGATTGACCGTGCTGTGTTGGGCGTCGGCCATCTGTATCAGAAGAGCCCTATTGACCCTGAAGGGCTGTTCAGTACTCTGCCCTCCATAGCTCATACCTTGATAGGCTTTTGTTGTGGGCGTTTAATCATGGAGGCCGATACACTAGAAAAGAAAATTGTCAGACTTTTTGTAGTGGGTTTCTTGATGATGTCTGTCGGTTTCCTGTTGACCGAGGCTTTTCCGCTTAACAAGCGTATCTGGTCGCCTACATTTGCCTTGACTACTTGCGGCTTGGCGGCTATGTTCCAGGCTATGTTAATGTACTTTATTGACTATAAAGATAAACGGCGTTGGTGTCGTTTTTTTGAATTGTTCGGTGTTAACCCATTGTTTTTGTATGTGCTGAGTGAAGTCCTTGCTATTGTGATTGGCGTTACAGGTGTCAAGCCGCCAGTTTATGATATGATACATTCGTTGGTGGCCAATCCTTATTTGGCTTCTGCTGTCTATTCGTTGTTGTTCATGTTGCTGATGGCAGCAGCGGGTTATCCGTTGTATAAGAAGAAAATATATATAAAGTTATGAGAATGTCTGTGATTGCAGCAATAGGGTTGTTCGTGTTCTGTCTGTGCTTCCATGCTGGTTGTACTGATGTTCCTGTTGGAACATCGTATCTGTCATACGTGGATACACGAGTGGGAACAGCTGCCAGTACAACAAGGACAGCTGGTATGTTCGGCAAGAATACCGAAGAATACGGACAGACTTTACCTGCTGTTCTCGAGCCTAACGGCATGAATTTTTGGATACCTCAGACCCGCGATTCCGAAAAGAAGTGTATCGCTCCCTATTATTATCGTGACAGTCTTTTTCAGGGGTTTCGCAATTCTCATTGGATTGTGGGTGGTTGTACGCAGGACTATGGTTCTATGACGTTGATGCCGTTATATGGCACTTTGCGTTGTCAGGCTGAGGCTCGTGCTACACGTTTTTCCCATGCTGATGAAGTGGCTACGCCTGCCTATTATGCTGTCACTTTGCCTGATGAAGATATTCAAGCTGAATTGACGGCCCGTTCGCGTACAGCCATTTTTCGTTTTACCTATCAGAAGGCAGGTAAAGCCTATCTGGTGGTCACTCCTAACAGTGATGAAGGTCTAGGTTCCGTGCATATCGATACGGTGAACGGTCGTATTTATGGTTGTAACCCCGTGCATCGCATTTATCAAGGTTGGGGAGAACCGGCTGGATTCAGTGGTCATTTTGTGGTCGAACTTCAGAAAAAGATAAGCGGTTATGGAACCTTTGCGACAGATTCATTGTTTGATGCTTCTTTGGAATTGAATGGGCGTCAGGGAGTGGGAGCTTATTTGGCTTTCGAGGTGAAAGCAGGAGAAGAGGTGTTGGTGAAGGCTGCTTCGTCTTTTGTGGACGAGAACGGTGCGGAACAGAATTTGCAGGCAGAAATACCCCATTGGAACTTTGAACAGGTGCGCTGTGAATTGACGGATATTTGGGAGCAGCGTTTTAATCTCGTTCAGGTGGAGACTGATAACGAAGAAGCATTGGCCAAGTTCTACGGAGCCTTTTATCGGGCTAGCTTCCTGCCACGTACGTTTAACGATGTGGACGGTCGCTATCCAGCTTTCGCAACCGGAACTCCAATAATGCAGGCAAAAAAGGGACAGACTTATTACGATGACTACAGCCTGTGGGATACGTATCGGGCCTTGCATCCACTGGTCAATCTGATTACTCCTCAAAAGGGAGGTGAGATGATGCAATCGTTGGTCTGCAAGTATGAGCAAGGTGGCTGGATGCCCATTTTCCCCTGTTGGAACAGTTATACATCAGCCATGATTGGTGACCATGTGGCGTCGGTAGTAGCCGACGCATGGAGCAAGGGGATACGGAACTTTGATATCAATAAAGCATACGAGGGACTACGGAAGAATGCATTTGAATGTCCTGCCTTTTTGGAAGAATATCGTAATGGGATGGGACGGCGTGCGCTCGACTCTTATTTAAAGTTTGGCTATATTCCTTTGGAAGACAGTGTGCCTGATGCGTTCCATACCTGCGAGCAGGTATCGCGCACCTTGGAGTATGCTTATGATGATTTTGCGTTGGCACAAATTGCTGCTGCTTTAGGGAAGGAGGATGACTATAATGCTTTGGTGGAGCGTGCCCGTAATTATCGTCACGTCATTGATCCCCGTACCGGTTATGTCCAAGGACGCCGGGCTGACGGTACTTTCCTGGATGAGAACAATGCATTCCGTTTTACACGCTTTATTACCGAAGGTGCTCCTTGTCATTATACGTGGTATGTGCCTCAAGACCCATACGGCCTAATGGAAAAAATGGGAGGCAAGGATTGTTATGTTGCCAAGCTTGATTCAATGTTTTCTGAGGGCCGTTATTGGCATGGTAATGAACCTTGCCATCAGGTAGCTTTCATGTTTAACTATGCTGGGCAACCATGGAAAACGCAACGGGTTATCCGCCATATTATGGATACGGAATATCATAATACCCCTGGTGGATTGGCCGGAAACGATGATGCAGGACAAATGTCGGCTTGGTATATGTTTGCAGCTATGGGTTTCTATCCTGTTTGTCCGGGTACGCCCTATTATATGTTGGCGAGTCCTTCTTTTCCGTCCGTTACGCTCTGTCCGGAAAGAGGCCGGCCGTTTACTATTCAGGCTAGAGGGACTTCGGAGCAGAATATTTATATCCAGCGTGCTACATTGAACGGACAGCCTTATCTCAAAAACTACCTGGATCATGCCGACATTGTGAAAGGTGGCACGTTGGAACTGGAGATGGGGCCTGAACCCAATCGGGAGTGGGGTAGTTTGCCGAAGGATTGTCCACCAGAAGTAATAAGAAGGTAATTGAAGATTGATCATTAATCATTATTATAGATATGAGAATTAAATACATCTTTTTCGTTTTCTGTTGTTTGTTGCTAGCTGCCTGCGGTGGACAAAAGCAGACAGGTAACGTATTCAATATTATGGACTTTGGTGCAGCTGGCGATGGGAAGACTGATGATGCGATTGCTATTCAAGCTGCTATTGACGCCTGTGCACAGGCTGGTGGCGGACAGGTGCTAGTGCCTGCTGGGCATACTTTCTTGTGTAGCCCCTTCAAACTGGCATCGTTTGTGGAACTGCACTTGGAAGCCAATTCACGCCTGTTGGCCAACCCCGATGAGTCTGTCTATACAGAAAGTGCTTTTCGCGAGAACCGTGGAGAAGGTATGATGTGGATTAGTGGAAAGAATCTGGAGCAGGTTTCTATTACTGGGATGGGAACCATCGACGGTAATGGTGTAGCTTTTATGGGTAAGGAATTGGAAGATTCGTATGAACTGAAGCCGGTGACAGACTTCGATCCACGTCCTCATGTGTTGACGCTGGAAGCCATCGACCGACTGGTTATCCGTGATATTACTCTTTGCAACAGTCCCTATTGGACTGTGCATCTTATCGGATGTAAGGATGCAGTGATAGAGGGTATTAGTATCCGTAATAACCTGAAGATACGTAACGGTGACGGTATTGATGTGGATCACTCGCGGCATGTCCGCATAGCCAACTGCTACATCGAGTCGGGCGACGATTGTATCTGCCTGAAAAACCGTCGTGAGTTTGAGGAATACGGCTCTTGTGAAGATGTAGTGGTGACCAACTGTACGATGGTTTCCCGCTCTTGTGCCATCAAGATCGGTTCTGAGAATATGGATGTTATCAATAATGTTTTATTTAATAATTGCATCATTCGTGATAGTAACCGTGGCATTGGCATTCAGAATCGTGATGAAGGTACTGTAACGAATGTTGTGTTTGACAATATGATTGTAGATTGTCGTCTATGGTCAGATGTGTGGTGGGGAAAGGCTGAGCCAATTTATGTTACTTCTTATCCTCGTGCCGTGGGTAATCATAAGGATGCGGGCTGGCGTTTTCCAAAAGGAGCTACTGAAGGACGGTGTGGTGAAGTGAGCCGTATCTGGTTTTCCAATGTGAAGTGCATCAGTGAAAATGGTGTGTTTGTCGGTGGTGATGTGCCCGGTAAGGTGAACCATATTTATTTTGACGATATTGATATTCAATTGTTAAAACGAACGGATTATCCGGGAGGTGTATACGACAAACGACCTTGTGTGGGTGAAGGTTTTGTGAACGACAAGGTTTATGGCTTTTATATTGATACGGTCAGTGATATTTATATCAATAATCCTCGCCTGAAGTGGGGAGACACCCGTCCTGTGGCGGCTTCCGGGGAGCTGCTGAAGCAGAAGGCTTCGACAAACGTCGTTGTGGCCCGATAAAATATACTTTAATTTCTGATATGTTATGAACAGAATAGTTGTCTTACTATATGTATGCGTGTGTGCAGTGGGGATGGCCACTGCACAACTAAAGCCCACCAACGAAGAACTGGGGAGTATTTATTTTGCCTATCCGACACCGGCTGTTGTTCAGACTCCGCCTCCTGCTGGTTTTGAGGCATTTTACATCTCGCACTACGGGCGACATGGTTCCCGTTGGCGTACCGATGATGTGCATTACAAGCGTGTGGTCGATGTGTTCGATTCACTGGCTACCGTGCATGCACTTACGACGTTGGGCGAAGATGTACGTGGCCGTTTGCATCGCGTGTGGGAAGATGCTCGTGGACGTAGCGGCAATATTACGCCGTTAGGCGAACGTCAGCATCACGATATTGCTTACCGTATGTTTACATCATTTCCGTCGGTATTTGCCGACAGTGCAGTGGTCGATGCCCGCTCGTCCACGTCGTTGCGTTGCGCTATGAGTATGAGCTATTTCACCGAGGCCTTGAAGGAGCAGAATCCCCGCTTGTGTGTCAGTCGCAGGGCTTATCAGTGCTACATGGATTACATCGCCCATACATCGTCCGAGGCCGAGGCTTTCTGTTCCGATACGGCGGCGTGGCGTGCCGACTTCCGCCGCTTTGAACGAGAGCAGATACAACCGGAACGTTTCGTGAAGGCTCTGGTCACTTCGCCCGTCCGCATGTCCTATGAGCAGGAACGGAAGCTGATGGAAGATATTTATTGGATTGCCATCGACATGCAGAACTGCGACCATTTGAAGGGTGTCGCTTTCTTTGACCTTTTTACCTACGACGAGCTAATGGCCCTTTGGAAAGTGGTAAACGCCCGTATGTACGTGTGCAATGCCGCCGCTCCGCTCAATGGAGGGCTGATGCCTCGCCAAGCTATTGCCTTGTTACGTAACATTGTGGAGAGTGCCGACAAGGCCATTGCCACCGGGCAGCCTTGCGCCGACCTTCGCTTTGGGCATGATACTCACCTTATTCGTTTACTTGCTCTGATGGGTGTAGAAGGATGCAACGGGCGTGAAGCAGATATTGAGAAATTCCACTTGGTTTGGCAGGACTATCGTGTTTCACCGATGGCAGCTAACCTGCAACTTATTTTCTTTCGCAATGCAGCAGGCGATGTGCTTGTGAAGCTGCTCCATAATGAACATGAAGTGCACCTGCCTCTTGTTGCTGTTGAAGGACCTTATTATAATTGGAATGAATTACGCCGTTACTTTATAGGATTGCTGGACAACGTTGACTGATATTTTTAGGCACGGATTGTATGGAAATCACAGAATAAAAGACATCTGTGAGGATCTGTACAATCCGTGCCTAAGATTTATTTGTTGATTTCCACCCGCCAGTTTATTTCAAGCGGATTGTTCTGCATACTCCATACGAGGGGAAGGGAGGGATTGTCGAGTATCCACATTTCGCTGCCTTCCAGTGTGTCACGTACGTGCAGCAGGGCAAAGCCTGCGGCGTGCTCATCACTATCCATTAGTTCGTATTCCGTATGATTGTAGGCGAAGCGTTGTCGTGCTTTGAGGTTGCGGTAGGCTTCCTGCGAAAGGATGTAGGCGGTCTCTTGCTCGGACAGGGTGACATGCCTGCCGTCTTCCGGCATCAGGAAGCTGAGGACAGAACCTTTTTTCACGGCCTGCGGTGTCAGGGTATAGGAACCTTTTTGCCATTTCAGATTGCGCAGGATGCGCCAGTTCAGGACGAAGGCATCATGTTGAGGTGTAAAGGTCATTTCGTACTTGCGTGTCTGTCCGTGCAGCTTGAAGACGAAGAGCAGGGTGTCGGGCAGGGCATTCTGTGCGGCTCCTCCCATGGCAGAGCCCAGCAGGAGCAAAATCATTATTATTTTCTGTTTCATATCTCTTGTCTGATTTTATTTTTCGGGTTTAAACATTTCCTTTCCCCATTCAGAGGGCTTCTGTCCCATTTTCAGTACCAGTGTGCCACCTTCCGTCAAGTCCTTATGGCGTAGGGTGGAGTATGGGTAGTCCTGTCCGTTCAGTGTCACGCTTTGAATGTAGCGGTTCTTCTCCGATAGGCCTTCGGCTACGATGCGAAAATCGTGTCCGTCCTCTAGATGTAAGGTGGTGGTGTGCAGTAGTGGGGTGTTGATTAGGTAATAATCCTGTCCTGCATTTGGGTATAGTCCCATCATGTGGAAGGCTAGCCATGACGACATGGCTCCCGAGTCGTCGTTGCCCGGCAATCCGACAGGGCCGTCATTGTAGCTTTCGGCCAGGATCGTGTGGATACGGTCGCTGCTCTTCCATGGTTTGCTCAGCCAGTGGTAGAGGCAGGGAGTCAGGAACGAAGGTTCATTGTTCACGTTATAGTAGTTGCGTATGAAGAACGTGTCCAGCCGTTGTTCGAAAGCCTGCGGTCCGCCGCATTTCTCAATCAGCCCCGGTACGTCGTGCGGAATGCTCAGCGAGTATTCCCAGGAAGAGGCTTCGTAGAAGAACATGCTCCACCAAGGGGTGTACCAAGGACCTTCGAAGGTCATGGGGGTATAGGCGTATTTCGGCTGCATCACACGACTGTGGCCGTAAGGCAGACTGTCCAGCCATTGACCTTGTGCGTCGCGTGGCATGATGAAGCCCTGTGCCCCACTATGGCGGTAGTCGTCGCGCCACAGATTCTTCCAATTGCCACTCTGTTTCAGGTAGTGCCGGTAAAGTTCTTCTTTACCCAGCCCTTTTGCTACGAGGGCGATAGCATAGTCGCAGTAGCTGTATTCCACGGTTCGGTTGCCTGCGCGGTCGATACCCCAGGGTACGTAACCCAGTTCTAGATATTCGCGTAGGCCGCCACGTCCTTCGGCTTCGTGGTTACTGCCCGGATCTACGGTGGCATCCTTCAGCATAGCTTGTAGTGCCAATTCATAGTCAATACCTTTCAGCCCCTTTACAAAAGCGTCGGCGATGACAATCTCGGCATTTGAGCCTCCTTGTGTTCGTCCGTTGCAGTTGCCGCTGCGAGCGTCGGGCATATAACCGTCTCGTTTGTATATGTTTATCAGTGAGCGTACGATGTCTGCTTCACGTTTGGGGGCTATAAGTGTGATAAGTGGCGATGAAGTACGGTAGGTGTCCCAGATAGCATAGAAGTCATCGTAATAGGGCTCTGGATCACTCCATAACGGGTTTTCGCCTGTGCGGTCTACGGGCATCAGCATGGTGTGGTACAGGCCGGTGTAGAACATTCG
This sequence comes from Caecibacteroides pullorum, assembly GCF_019239235.1. GTDB lineage: Bacteria > Bacteroidota > Bacteroidia > Bacteroidales > Bacteroidaceae > Bacteroides > Bacteroides pullorum. The sequence continues at coordinate 25,779 of NZ_JAAZTS010000008.1, forward strand.
TTTGTGGGCTTCGGAGGCTTTTTCGTCAATTTCAATTTTAGAGAAGAGAGCTTCCCATTTTCCCAACAATTCGTTGTGTACTTTCTCGAACGACCAGTGTGTAATTTCGTTGTGTGCGTTGGCTTTGGCTCGTAGACAGCTCAGGAAAGAGATGCCCACCTTGAGTTGCAGTGTGTTGCTGCCTTCGCGGAATCGGAGCAGGGCGCCGGTCTTCTGGTGAGAGTCATATTGGGAACGATCGGCAGTGATGCTGTCACCTTTCCATGTGGCTGTTTCGCTGAAGGGCTGGTCTGTTTCGGCATAGAAATAGACGGTATATGCCCGGCCGTTGTTCCAGCCTCCACGGATGCGTGTGTAGCCGCATACTTCGTGGTCGGAGAGAATTTGTATTTCCGAACCAACGAACTGTTGTGCCTCTCGTGCATCAGGTACAGGGCTTTCTCCCAGAAAGAAACCGGCATCAATAGCCAGTGACTTGTCTGTTTGCGGATAAGTGAAACGGTAGAACGAAGCCCGTTCAGCTGTGGTTATCTCTGTACGGATACCGCTTTGCTTAAAGCGGGTATCATAGTATCCTAATCTGATATTTTCGTATTCGCGGTAGTCTATGTGCTGTGTACGGTCCAGTGCGCCGCAGAAGGGAGCGACCAAAATATTGCCGTACTTAGGGCCACCTCCTGTTCCACTGACGTGTACTTGAGCAAAACCATCCACTCGTACTGGCATGGGTAGCCATCCGCTGTTGGGTGAAGGAGTGCAGTCGGGCGATGGTTTTACCATGCCGAAGGGACATGATGGTCCGATGAATACGCGTCCCAGTCCTTCGGAGCCGATGCGTGGGTCTACATAGCGAGATAAGGGGAATTCCTTCTCATAGTTTTTACTTTCTATTCCTTGAATCGGTAGATTCAAGCTGATACAGCATCCTAAAAGAAGTGTTTTTAAAATATTTCTTTTCATATCAGATAATAGTTATGTCTGTTGTATGTAATACTATGGCAAAGATAGTAAAAAGATAAAAGCCTTGCATTGACATCCGCAGAATGGCATTACTGCGGATGCAATACAAGGCCCCATTTTTAAAACTCTAAATAAAACAATCGCTTGCTTTTACCTTAAAAATGGATATCTGTTATCAATAACCCGGATTCTGTTCCCAGTTGGTGTTGGCGTTTAATACGTCGCGAGCCAATGGCAACAGACGATATTGGGGATTTGAAGCATTAGAATTGAAATCATTTTTAAAGCCCCAGTCGCGTTCGAAGTCTCCAAAACGAATCAAGTCGTTACGGCGCCAGTGCTCGTCGAGGAATTCGCGACCACGCTCGTCCAAAATGTCTTGCAATGAGGGATTGCTTTCAATAAGTGGAGCGTTGACATATGCACGAATCTCGTTGAACAAGCTCATTGGAGTGTCGCCTAATGTAGCTGAACCACCACGGGTAATAGCCTCACACTTCATCAGGATAACGTCTGCATAACGGAAGATAGGCACATCGTTATCTTGGTTACGGCTATACACGTTGTAATCATTGATGTCAGGGAAGAATTTGATAGAGCGATAACCTTGTGTCCAACCTGTTATGTCTGCACCGCAGTTAAGGTCTGCATTAGGAACAATAGGAGGATTGGCTGTGGGGTCATTCTTTAATGTAATAGATTTCGTGAAAGTAATATCTTCATCCTTATAGGTGTTTCGTACATTGGTTGGCATACCAGTTGTATTGTCATACTGATAAACATCAAAAGTAGCCATTCCAATGTTTTCGCCTGTACTACCAGCAATTACATCGTTACGACGGTCACCAGGTAAACAGAACAGTTCAACGAACTCTGGAGTCAGGGTCATATTACCACCTACAGAGTTTGTCATTTCAATACTATAGAAACCATTGCTGTTCTGACCACGGCGCCAAGTACGGAAGCGTGCGTAAGTCATACCTTGTGCCGTAACGGCATCGTAAGGCATAGCATAGATAAAGTCCTTGATTTGCGAGCCGTTGGTATACATGAATTTATCCTTGTAGTCGTCGCTCAAATCAAATTTCCCAGATTCGATAATTCGGTCACAAGCGGCAATACAATCAGTCAGCTTTTCATTTGCTGCATTGGCGTCCCAGCTTGCACTGGTAACATCTTTGGTATAAACATTCCAGTTAATATAGAGTTTTGCTAACAAAGCATCAACCATCCAGCAAGTAGGAGTACCGTAAGTGTCTTCAGAAACATCACTTGGACAATTGTCACGAACAGCCAATAATTCAGATTCAATCCAACGAGCTACATCAGCACGGGGAGAACGGTCAATAGCAGCATTACTGTTGTCAAGCACTTTATAGTCAATGATAGGTGTATCACCCCAGTTATCCATCAGAAGAAAAGTATAGAAAGCGCGTGCAGCACGGATAGGAGCGGTGATTGATACATTTTCTTCCTCTTCCCCTAAGTCCATTAATAGTTGGTTGCAGTTAACAATACCGGCCTGTATGTCGTTAAAAACGGCTAATTGGCTATTGCTGGCATCAGCATCAACCATGTGAAGAGAAATATTTGACATATCACGTCCGTTCAGATAATCACCATCGAAGCTGACTGCGGTATATTCATCAGAGTTGCACGAAATGAGCTCATCGTAACGGCGTCCAAGGGCTCCACGGAAAGCATAATATGCGTTGTTGATGCGTGCACTCAATGCTATTTCAGAGTCTGGATACTCGGTATATTGTGACTTAATGTCTACATCCAAGTCGGTACAGCCGACTGTCGTTAGCGCCAATAAGGCTGCAGAAATAAAATATCTTGTTTTCATATCTTTATGTCTCTTATGTTAAGGGTTAGAAATTTACATTGACACCCACCATAAATGTACGTGTACGTGGATACGTCGTGTTGCGCCAGTCCAAACCCGGGGTCAAACCGCCTAAATACACTTCGGGGTCTAAACCTTTGTAGCTGGTGATGGTGAATACGTTATTGCAGGTGGCGTAGAGGCGCAGATTATTAATCCAGTTGCCTATTTTACCAAAGTTGTAACCCAAAGTTAATGTTGACAAACGGAGATAAGAACCGTTCTCCAGATATCGGTCAGAAGGACGTTGTGCATTAGAGTCGTTGAACTTTTGTTCCGTTGCAATTTCACTTAACGCATTTTTTCCAGCAGCGATCAGACCTACATTGTTATAGTAGTTACGTGTAGCATTATAAATCTTGTTACCTGCTACTCCCTGGAAGAAGGCTGTCAGTGTCCAGTTTTTCCATGTCAGGTCGTTGTTCCATCCGTAAGTCAATTTCGGTTGGGCAGAACCTGTCTTACGACGGTCTTCATCTGTCGGTGCATCTGTGGTTCCTATCAGGTTACCATCAGCATCATAGTCGTTGAAGACAGATACGCCGTTTTCATTGTAACCAGCCCATTCGTAAGTATAGAACTGTCCGATAGGGCAACCCTCCATGATACGTTGAACATTTGTTCCTGAGAAACCGCCAACATCAGGATCAGCCATGTCGATATAAGGTACAGAATAAGTGGCGTTAGTCAGTTTTTCAACTACATTTTTGTTGTGAGACAAGTTAACAGAGGTGCTCCATGTAAAGTTGCGGGTCTGTACTGGAATGGCATTGATGGTAATTTCGATACCTTTGTTGCTGATATCACCCACATTGGCTGTCATTGTTCCAAACGGATAACGGTTGGTAGAAACCGGATAGTCATAAATCAAATCACTAGTACGCTTGTCGTAATATTCGATGGTACCGGTTAAACGATTGTTGAAGAAACCGAAATCCAAGCCGATGTTGAACATACTTGTGCTTTCCCATTTCAGGTCGGGATTAGCATTACGTGTAGCACCTAACGTACGATATTCAGAAGTTGTACCGTCAGGATTTACATAGGTGAACCATCCTGTTGCACCATAGAGCGGACGGGATATGAAAGCATCGAATCCCAAGGAGTTACCGCTGACACCATAACCAATACGTAGTTTCAAATCATCAAAAATATTTTGGTTTTTCATAAATTCTTCTTCAGTGATGCGCCATGCAGCAGATACAGAGGGGAAAGTTGCCCAGCGATTGTTGGCACCGAAAGCAGAAGAACCATCACGGCGAACGGTTGCCTGCAATAGATATTTACTGTTGAAGCTATAGTTGACACGACCATAGAATGAAATCATACGTAACGTAGATAGTGTGTTACTAATGATGTCGCTGATATCCATGTTGTTAGCCATTCCCATATTGTAGTATCCCAAGTCATCATTGTAGAAGTTGTAGACTCTCAGTCCGAAACCGTCGTTGTTGTCGGCTTGTTCCCAAGAATAACCCAGCATGACACCAACCTTGTGTGCATCAGCAAAAGTGTGATCCCAGTTGATGTAAGTTTCCATTTGTTTACGCATATTTTCTACAGTGCTACGGTCGGCTTGACCATGCTTGGAAGCTACTGAAGGCAGCTGAGTTTGTGTCGTATTATAGATGCTATAGATATACTGTTGGTTTTGGTAAGACAGGTTTAAGTTCCAGTCCAAACCATCAATGATGTGCAATGTAGCTTGTGCTGTACCTTGCAAAAGCTTTTCTTTTGTATCGTAACGGTCTTCGTTAACCATTGACAAAGGGTTGTAGTTCTGAGAGATCTGTAAGTTGCTATACCAAGTTCCGTCGGCATTTTTTACAGGGACCAGGGGACTATAGTAGTACATAGCATCCAACACACTACGACCCTGTATATCAGTAGGACCGGTAGAGCTGTTGCGAACACTGGCATTCAAGTTGAGGGCGAGTTCCAAACGGTCGTTTAGAGCTTTGGTCTTTACGTAAGAACGTGCATTCAGACGGTCCATATCAGTGCCCTTTACTACACCTTCACGCTCCATGAAGTTGATAGAAGCACTGTAAGATGTCTTCTTGTTGCCACCATTGATAGATACATTGTGGTTGTGGCTAAAACCTGTGCGGAGGACTTCGTCTTGCCAGTTAGTATTGGCGGGATTGTTGACATCACAATAGGGCGAAAGGTCAATATTGTTGGCATCGGCATAAGCAAGCAGTTCACTGGCGCTCATCATATCCAGCGTTTTCATAGTGTTGTCCCATGCTACGTAACCACTATAGCTTACGTTGGTACGGCCGTCCTGATTGCCTTTTTTGGTAGTGATGATGATTACACCGTTGGCAGCCTTTGAACCGTAGATAGCTGTTGCGGAAGCGTCTCGCAATACGTCAATACTTTCAATGTCCTCAGGAGATACCAGTGAAATGCTTACGCCCGGTACACCGTCAATTACATAATAGGGCTCCATAGCTTCGCCGGTGCGCAGTGAAGATGCACCACGCAGAGAGATTGAAGCAGATCCATTCGGATCACTGGTATTGGCAATAGTCAAACCTGGAACTTTACCTTGCAGCATCTGCGCTGGAGTAGTAATGACACCGATGTTCATGTCTTCAGCCTTTACCGTAGTAATTGAACTGGTTACATCTTTGCGAGTCATGCTACCGTAGCCGATGACTACTACTTCATCCAAAGCCTGAAGATCTTCTTGGAGGGCTACGTCTATGACGTTTTGGTTGACAACCACTTCGCGGGTAGTGAAACCGATGTAGGAAAATGTTAGTGTTTTACCCTTATTCACATTAATGACATATTTTCCATCCACATCTGTGATACTTCCGTTGGTTGTCCCTTTTTCAAGGACGTTTACGCCAGGAAGCGGCATACCGGTTCTGTCTGTTACTTTACCGGTTACTCTGTTTTGTGCAAATGCTAAGGTACTGCTTAGCAGGAACATGACAAAGACTACGCTTTGTATCAATGTCCACCTCTTTTTTAATTGTACATTCAGCATAAAATTAGATTTTTAGTTTGGTGAATTATTATTTGTCTGTACACTATATTTATAATGTTTTTAATGTTAGATTTTCGGTGCAAAGGTACTTGGCATGTGTTACATTAGTGTGACAGAAAGGTTACAAGTATTTTGTAATCTTTTGATAGTCAGATTGTTATATGGAAATGGACATCCCTCATTGCAATCTTCTTCAGACGGAATGATTTGCAAGGAGATTGGCAGATATGGATATTCGTCAGTATGATCGAATATTCTCTTGCGGGTGTAGTTGTTCATACTTGTTTTCATAGACTTTTCAGGTTTTTGGCAAAACTATACTCTTTGTGAATATTGTGGGGGGAATTTTGTACAAAACAGGTGGAATATAGTAAATATCTTTTTCTCCCAGGAGAACGTGAAAATATTAATTGTCTGAAATACACTTATTTGGCGTGAAACTAATTTGAGAAGGTGGAAAAAACATGTTTCATGGCTGTGAAGCTTTATCTTTCACCGTAATTTCCTTATTCGAGGCAGATTATGTGTAATGTGAAAGCGTGAAGTCATTTAGAAGCTATTTTGCGTTTTATTATGTTAGGTGACGGAAGAGTTCATAACGCCTGCCGAATAAATTGATGTTTGGTGATTGTAAACATGAACTTGGTGAACGTAAACATGGACTTGGTGGTCGTAAAGAGGCACTTAACGTCGTTTGTATTATAAATGTCCTTCGTCGTTAAAGCTGAAATAATGTCCATCGGTTATGATGAGGTGGTCGATGAGTCGGATGTTCATAGTTTGTGCGGCACGTTGTACGACTTGTGTCAAGCGAAGGTCGTCATTGCTTGGGCGTACGTTCCCTGAGGGATGATTGTGTATCAGTGCTATTTGTGTAGCTCGTTGGATGAGTGCTTCGCGTAAAATGGCACGGACATCGGCTGTGGTTTGGTCGATACCTCCGCGACTGATACGGACTTTGTCGATAACTTTGCCTGCTTGATTGAGTAACAATACCCAGAATTCTTCAGTCGGTAGGTCGCAAAGCAGGGGATGGAACAAATTATAAATGTCTGTTGAAGCTTTGATACAGAGATGCTCTCCCTGTGCTTGCAGGTTGCGGCGCTTCCCTAGTTCGAGAGCGGCCATAACGGTGATACTTTTGGCCGGCCCCATGCCTTTGAAGCGGGCAAAGTCGCGTACTTCCCATTTGGCCAGCTGGTTCAGGTTGTTGTCGCAAGCCGAAAGGATACGTTGCATCAGGTTTACGGCACTTTCGTCCGTATTGCCGGAGCCGATCAGAATGCCTAGCAGTTCGGCGTCGGTCAGAGCTTCGGCTCCTTTTTGCATCATCTTTTCGCGAGGACGGTCGGATTCAGCCAGTTGTTTGATGGTGAGTTTGTTCATGGTAATTGCTTTCATTTATAAAAGTTCTTTTTGAAAGCTTCAAATTCTCCTTTTTGGTAAATACAACGGTTCCACCATGCACGCCAAAATCCTGTACCATAGCCGATGAGCTGAATGTAGGCGGCAGCAATGGAGTATAAACCTATACGAATGTTCCCGTTTTGGATAGTGGAGTCGATGCAAACGAGGAGTGCATAGGCCAAAAGGGGCAGCAAAGCATAGGGACAGAATATCGCACAGATGAGCAATAGAACGGTACCTAATGTAAAAAGGGCCGGAAGCAGATGTACTAGCTTCAGTGATTCTGGATATTTTTTATAGAGATTGATGCGGGCGATACCTGAATTATGTACCTGTTTGAAGAATTTTTTCAGGTCGGTACGGCGCTTGTGGTATACCCATGCACTTGGAAAGAGACGGCAGCGATAGCCTGCTTTGAAAATACGGATACTGAAATCAATATCTTCGCCAAAACGCATCTTTGAGAAACCTCCCAAAGTCTGATAGACACTGCGTCGCACGCCCATGTTGAAACTGCGGGGATAGAACTTGTCCATTTTCTTCTTGCCTCCTCGGATGCCGCCAGTGGTGAAGAATGAAGTCATCGAATAATTGATGGCTTTTTGAATGTCTGTAAAAGAGGCGTGGGCGCGGTCGGGGCCTCCAAAAGCATCGGCGGGAGAAGATTGCAATTCTTTTTCAACAGCCTCGAAGTAGCCCGGCGGCAGGATACAGTCAGAATCCAATATGATGAGATATTCGCCATGGCTTCGTTCAGCGCCGTAATTACGGGTTTGTCCAGGACCGGAGTTCGGTTTGTTGTAATAGTGGATGTCCAATCGGTCACTATATTTCTCCACGACTTCTTGGCAGGGAATGGACGATCCGTCTTCTACCACTACCACTTCAAAGTCTTTACAAGTTTGTAGGGTGAGGCTTTCTAGCAGTTCGTTCACTTCGTCAGGACGATTATAAACGGGGATGATAACCGAATATTTCATATTGAATAATGATGTTTCTTTGGCAAAGATAACTTTTTCCTTTGGATAAGTATGGGCGCTTGCAAATAAATCTTTATTTTTGTGTATTTCGTTTTAGACACACTGATTAAATGGCTGAATTATCACATGGAAAACTGGAAAGCGATGGCAGAACGTCCTTTTGTTTGGGGATCATTTGTGTGGAATATGTTTGATTTCGGAGCTGCTCATCGTACGGAAGGTGATCGTCCGGGTGTAAACGATAAGGGATTGGTAACTCGCGATCGTAAAATTCGTAAGGATGCCTTCTATTTATAGAAAGCTAATATAGGGTGACTTGGAATGTACGTTGAATACATTGATATATTTGTAGATATGAAAAAGAAACTTTCTGTTATCGTTTGTTTGTGTGGATTTGTCTTGCCTTTGCTGGCGCAGTTTTCATTGCTTCCGACGCCGGCTCACATGCAGGGAGGGAAAGGCGTTTTTATTGTTGGGCAGAATGTCAGAGTTTGTGGTAATGGAGGCTATGCAGACAATTTGTCAAAGGCTTTGGCGGATACGTTGAATCGTCTTTTGGATGTTTCTGCACCCTCTTCTGGTATGATTGTGTTGGAGCAGGATGAGAAGGCGGGGATGCCAGATGAGGCTTATACATTGGTTGTCACTCCTGAGCAAGTGACGCTCCGTTCGTCTTCTGAGTCTGGGCTATATTATGCTAAAGAGGCTTTTGTTCAGCTGGTACGTATGGGAAAGGGACGTGTTCATGCTTGTCGGATCGAAGATGCTCCCCGTTATGGATGGCGTGGGTTTATGTTGGATGAAAGCCGTCACTTTTTTGGCAAGGAGAAGGTCAAGCAGTATTTGGACATCATGGCGTCGCTTCGTATGAACGTATTCCATTGGCATCTGACTGATGAACCCGGATGGCGCATCGAAATCAAACGTTATCCTAAACTAACTACTGAAGGAGCTGTTGGCAATTGGCATGATCCCAAAGCTCCTGCTGCTTATTATACGCAGGAGGATATTCGAGAAATTGTAGCCTATGCGGCCGAACGTCACATTATGATTATTCCTGAATTTGATATGCCAGGGCATGCAACGGCGGTATGTCGTTCTTATCCAGAAATATCGGGTGGTGGTGAAGGAAAGTGGAAGCATTTTACTTTCCATCCGTGTAAGGAAGAAACCTTTGAGTTTATCAGTAACGTATTGGATGAGTTGATTGCTTTGTTCCCTTCACCTTATATACATATTGGAGGAGATGAAGTGCATTTCGGCAATCAAAGCTGGTATACAGATCCGGAAATCCAGCAGTTTATTAAAGATAAGGAGTTGGCTAATGAAGTGGAGCTGGAGCATTATTTCATTCGTCGGGTAGCCGATATGGTCGCTTCCAAAGGGAAAACGATGATTGGTTGGGATGAGATTGTAGATGCAGGAGTTTCGCCTGAAAAGTCGTTGGTTATGTGGTGGCGACATGACCGAAAATATCAGTTGCTTAAGGCTTTGGAGAATGGCTATCGGGTGATTTTGACTCCGCGTCGGCCATTGTATGCTGATTTTGTTCAGTATGGTACTCATAAAGTGGGGCGTATGTGGGGTGGCTATAATCCGATAGAGGATATTTGTCGCTTCCCTGAACCGCTTATGAACCTGTTTCAGGGGTATGAGGAGCAAATATTAGGCCTTCAGTTTAATCTTTGGTCGGAGCGTGTCGCTGATGCCAAGAGGTTGGATTTTATGACTTTTCCTCGTCTGATAGCTGTGGCAGAGTCTGCTTGGACGCCAATTCATGCAAAAGATTGTAGCCTCTTTATGCAAAAGCTGCCATATTATCTTCAGTTGCTGGATGCAAAGGGCATTTATTATTTTAATCCTTTTAATCCGGATGCTACGCCTGAACCAGATTCGCCAGACAAGGATGATCCCTTGAAAAATGGCTAAATGGAAGCTGAATAGAATTGGGGAAATAAAAAATTCCCGCATCTTTTGTTGAAAGAATGCGGGAACAATATATAAGGTTCGTTTATCCTTATGCTTTTACACGTCCTACGTATGAACCGTCACGTGTATCGATTTCAATCATTTCGCCTTCGTTGATGAACAGAGGAACGCGGACGGTTGCACCTGATTCAACAGTAGCGGGTTTCAGTGTATTGGTAGCAGTATCGCCCTTCAGACCCGGTTCAGTGTAAGTGACTTTCATCTGAACTTTGATAGGCATGTCAGCATAAAGTACAGTTTCTGTTGAAGCGTCGGATACTACATCTACAACTTGGCCTTCGAGCAGGAAGTCTACGCCGTTGATGAGGTCGTGGGCGATAGGAATTTGGTCGAAAGTTTCCTGGTTCATGAACATGTAGTCGTCACCTTCCTGATAGAGGTATTGGTAAGGGCGGCGTTCAACGCGTACGTCTTCCAACTTTTCACCGATATTGAAGCGGCGCTCCAGTACGTAGCCGTTTACAACGTCTTTCAGCTTGGTACGCATGAAGGTGTTGCCTTTTCCGGGTTTTACATGCAGGAAGTCGATGCAGAAATACAGCTTGCCGTCCATGCGGATGCAAGTTCCGATTTTAATGTCTTGGGCATTAATCATAATTATCTTCTTGTTTTTATGTTATTAATGTATTCTTTCTCATGCGAAATGCGGTGCAAAATTAATGGAAATCGGTAAAAAACACAAAACTTTTGAGAGAAAATGAGTTATCTCTTGGTTTATTTGAAAAAACTCCCTATTTTTGCAGCCCGAATTCGTGAGAATAATAACGTAAAACAAGATACAGCAATGAAAAGAACATTCCAACCCTCTAACAGAAAGAGAAAAAACAAACATGGTTTCCGTGAGAGAATGGCTACAGCCAATGGCCGCAGAGTATTGGCAGCACGTCGCGCTAAAGGTCGCAAAAAACTGACTGTTTCCGACGAATACAACGGAGTAAAAGCCTAATCTCTTTTCTCTTGTAGAAAATAAGAGAGCCGCAAAAGACAGGAAGTCTGGTCTTTTGCGGCTTTTCTTTTGAAAAGTGTTTTTTTATCTTGAAAGAGCGGGAGCGCGTTGGAAAACTTTGTTTTCATTTGTCTCTCCATTTGCCTTTCACTATCTTTCAATAAGATAGGATGCGGTTCGGCAATACAAAAATAAGCAAGCTTCTTTTTGCATTGCACTCACCTTTCACTATCTTTGCCAAAAAATAGAGGACAATACAGTCTTTCATATAAATGTATGTTTTATGACGATTAAAGAATTCTTTTCCTTTCGGAAAAACGGCCTTTTCTGGGGGAACATCATAGCAATGGTTGTGGTGCTGGCAGGAGTGATATTCGGAGTACTGGCAGCATTGGATGCATATACTCGTCACGGTGAGGCAGTAGTGGTGCCTGATGTGAAAGGACTTAGTCTGGCGGAAGCACAAACTATGTTTGCCGACAGGGGATTGAATTGCGTAGTAGCCGATTCAAGCTATGTAAAAAACTTACCAGCTGGATGTATACTCGATTATAGTCCGACTGCGGGACAACGTGTAAAGGAAGGACGCATGGTGTATTTGACTATTAATGCACTGGATATCCCGTTGCAGGAGGTGCCCGATGTGGCTGACAACAGTTCTGTGCGTCAGGCTGAAGCTCGTTTATTGGCTGCCGGTTTCCGCCTTACCAACAATGACTCTATCCCTGGTGAAAAAGATTGGGTATATGCGGTGAAGTACAGAGGAAACTCTTTAGAAATAGGCGCTAAGGTGCCGATGGGCGCTATTTTGACATTGGTTATCGGTAATGGGGAAGAAGCACCAGCCGATTCTTTGCAAGTCGATTCGTTGGACGTGCCACAAGTACAGGGAGAAGTGTTGGAAGAAGAAGACTGGTTTTGACACGGACTATGAGAGAAGAAGATATAGATATTGACATAGACGACCTGGAGAACGAATGCCCTGACGACGTGGAGCCGGTGGGCGACGAGACCCAGCTCTACGAACATTTCCGCGTGGTGGTGGACAAGGGGCAGGAGATGATGCGTGTGGACAAATATCTCTTCGACCGCATCACCAACTCCTCGCGCAACCGCATCCAGAAGGCGGCCGATGCGGGCTTTGTCATGGCCAACGGCAAGCCCGTGAAGAGCAGCTACAAGGTGAAGCCGTTCGACGTCATTACCGTGATGATGGACCGTCCCCGCTACGACAACGAAGTGGTGCCCGAAGACATCCCGCTGAACGTGGTCTATGAGGACGACTACGTGATGGTGGTCAACAAGCCCGCCGGACTGGTGGTACATCCAGGTCACGGCAACTGGCATGGTACGCTGGTGAACGCCATCGCCTGGCATCTGAAGGACACCAAGGGTTACGATGCCAACGACCCGCACTTGGGCTTGGTGCACCGCATCGACAAGGATACCTCCGGCCTGTTGGTCATTGCCAAGACGGCTGATGCCAAGACCAACCTGGGCTGGCAGTTCTTCCACAAGACTACCAAACGCCGCTACCAGGCCTTGGTATGGGGCAACGTGGAGCAGGATGAGGGTACGGTTGTGGGTAACATCGGCCGCAACCCCAAGGACCGCCTCCAGATGGCTGTCCTGCCCGAGGGCGAAGGCAAGCATGCCGTGACCCACTACCGCGTGCTGGAGCGCTTCGGCTACGTCACGCTCGTCGAGTGTATCCTCGAGACGGGGCGTACGCACCAGATACGTGTGCACATGAAGCACATCGGCCACGTGCTCTTCAACGACGAACGCTACGGCGGCCACGAAATCCTGAAAGGTACACATTTTGCCAAATACAAACAATTTGTAAACAACTGCTTTGACATCTGCCCGCGCCAGGCGCTCCACGCCATGACGCTGGGCTTTGTCCATCCCGTCACTGGCGAGGAAATGTACTTCACTTCCGAACTGCCCGACGACATGACGAACCTCATCGGCAAATGGAGAAGCTACATCAGTAACAGAGAATTAGAATGAAACGTACGATTGCTATTGTGGCCGGAGGAGATACCTCCGAGTATGAAGTTTCCCTGCGCAGCGCACAAGGAATCTACTCCTTCATCGACAAGGAGAAGTACACATTATATATAGTGGGCATGCACGGCCTCGACTGGCACGTGCGGCTCGACGACGGACGTACGCTGCCCGTAGACCGCAACGACTTCAGCTTCCAGCTGGACGGGCAGAAGGTGAAGTTCGACTTCGCCTACATCACCATCCACGGTACGCCGGGCGAGGACGGACGCCTGCAGGGCTACTTCGACATGCTCCGCATCCCGTACTCCTGCTGTGGCGTGCTGGCGGCGGCGCTTACGTATGACAAGTTTGCCTGCAACCAGTATCTGCATGCCTATGGCGTGCGCATTGCTGAGTCGCTCCTTTTGCGTCAGGGACAGACCATTACCGATGACGAAGTGGTGGAGAAGATCGGCCTGCCCTGCTTCATCAAGCCCAGCCTGGGAGGCTCCAGCTTTGGTGTGACCAAGGTAAAGACACGCGAACAGATACAACCCGCCATTGCCAAGGCCTTCGACGAAGCGCAAGAGGTGGTGGTGGAAGCCTTTATGGACGGCACCGAGTTGACCTGCGGTTGCTATAAGACGCGCGACAAGTCGGTGGTCTTCCCCATTACAGAGGTGGTGAGCCACAACGAATACTTCGACTACAAGGCCAAGTACAATGGCGAGTCCGACGAAATCACTCCAGCCCGTATCTCCGACGAGCTGGCCGACCGGGTGAAGAAGCTCACTTCGGCCATCTACGACATTCTGGGAGCACAGGGTATTATCCGTGTAGACTATATTGTGACTGAGGGTGATAAAATCAACCTGCTCGAGGTGAACACCACGCCGGGCATGACGGCCACCAGCTTCATCCCTCAGCAGGTGCGTGCCGCCGGCTTGGACATCAAGGACGTGATGACAGACATTATAGAAAACAAGTTTTAACCTTCCTTACTATGTACGACGAATTTGACGAAATCCGCCCTTATCACGACGAGGAACTTCCCGAAGTGTATGAGGAACTGATAGCCGATCCAGCTTTCAGGCAAGTGGCTTCCGCGGCCTTTCCCAGTGTGCCTTTTGAAATGCTTGCTGCCAAAATGCGCAGTTGCAAGACCAAGTTGGAGTTCCAAAAAACTTTTGGATATGCCATAATGAAAGACATTATGCAGAAGGCCTCAGATGGTGTGACGTTGGATAATGACTCTTTGGCTGACAAAACGAAATCGTACACTTACATTTCCAATCATCGAGATATTATTCTCGATTCGGGCTTTTTGTCTGTTATGTTGGTAGATCAGGGAGGTGACACAGTAGAAATAGCCATTGGGGATAATCTGCTCATTTATCCGTGGATAAAAAGACTGGTACGTATCAACAAGTCGTTCATCGTACAACGTGGCTTGCCCATGCGGCAGATGCTTGAGTCATCAGCTCGCATGTCACGCTACATGCACTACACCATTTCGCAGAAGAAGCAGTCTATCTGGATAGCCCAGCGTGAGGGACGCGCCAAAGACTCAGACGACCGCACGCAGGATAGTGTACTCAAGATGCTGGCTATCGGCGGCGAGGGCGATGTGTTGGATCGCCTGATGGAGATGAACATCGCGCCTCTTTCTATTTCTTACGAGTTTGATCCTTGCGATTTCCTCAAGGCATGGGAGTTTCAGCTGAAGCGCGACCATCCTGATTACAAGAAGTCGACGGCCGATGACCTGAAGAATATGCAGACAGGCTTGTTCGGCTATAAGGGACGGGTACACTTCCACATTGCTTCTTGTATCAACGATCTCTTGGCTGGCCTGGATCGCAAGATGCCTCGTCAGGAGCTTTTCTCTACTGTTTCGGCGATGATAGACAGAGAAATTCATCGCGGTTATCGTTTGTATCCGTGTAACTATGTGGCTGCTGACCTTTTGGCAGGTACCAATGTCTATGCCGGGCATTATACGACCGATGACAAGCAGAAGTTTGAAAGCTATCTGGCCAGCCAATTGTCACGTATCACGTTGGAAAATAAGGATGAAGCCTTTCTGCGTACCAAGATGCTCGAGATGTATGCCAATCCGCTGAAGAATCATCTGAAGGCAATGGAAGTATGAAGAGGAAAGTAATGGCGGCTTATTGGTGTGGTTGTCTGTGGGGCGTGTTATGTCTGTTGCTGACAGCTTGCGGGGAGTATAGCTATCATTATCCGTCTGTCAAACTAGAATTCCTTACTGCCTATTCGGGGGGCGACGGAACGTTGGAGCGGGTGTTGACGGATGGTGGTGAGGAATATGCGGTGCTGGTTGATGACTCCCATTCGCATATCCGTCCCGACTCTTTGGTGCGTATTGTCAGCAATTATGAATTGGTGCACAAGGAAGGAGGTGAGGGAGTGCACCTATATGCCGTGTCGGCAGCCGTTGCTCCGATACCTTTGCCTGCCGATAAATTTCCCGAAGGTGTGAAGACTGACCCAGTGGATGTGCTGAGTGTGTGGATGGGACGTAATTATCTGAACCTGATGCTTACGGTCAAGGCACAGCATGGGAAACATAAGTTTCATTATGTGGAAGATCGGGTGGATGTTGATGCAGAAGCGCGCCGTTCGTCAGTAGAATTGACGTTGTATCATGATGATGGAGGCGACACTCAGGCTTATAGCCAGCGTGCCTATTGTTCGATACCCTTATTGCAGTATGCCGATGAAGGAGTTGATACGGTAGAGGTGAGCTTGCATGTGCATACTTATTCGGGTGAAGTGAAGACATATACCTTTGAGTACCGGCCTTTGATAGCCGAATAACTTTTAATTGAATTTGGTTATGAAAACGTTGTTTGCATCATTTTGTTTGTTATTTTCTTTTTTCTCTTCTTGTCAGCAGAAAGGTGGCAATTTTGAAACGTTGTCTGTGGAAGACTTTGTTAATGTAATCAATGATCCGGAAGTTCAACGTTTAGATGTACGTACAGTAGCGGAATATTCAGAAGGTCATATTCCTGGTAGCATGAACGTTAATGTACTTGATGAATCTTTTGCTGCTGTTGCAGATTCCGTATTGCAACTTTCGAGACCGGTTGCTCTCTATTGTCGTAGCGGTAAACGAAGTAAAAAAGCAGCTCACATATTGTCTGAAAAGGGTTTTAAGGTTTATGAACTGGAGACTGGTTTTAACGGTTGGGTGGAAGCCGGACAACAGGTAGAAAAGTAAATTTGAAAATAAAGCAGTTGAAAGTCGGCTTTTAGCAGGATTTGTAATTAGTCGCTTGTTCATTTCATCTTTTTTTTGTATCTTGACGCAGAATTTTTCTGCTATTAGGTTTATTATTAATTCTGTAAGATTATTGAACATGCGAATTTTTTCTGATTTCAGGTTAGGAAGCTTGGCTTTAGTAGGATTATTGTTAGCTTCTTGTGCAGGTAAAGCCCCCGTGGTTGCCGATTATGAGGTGGTTCCCATTCCTTTGGAAATTAAAACAGTTCAAGAAGCCTCCTTTGTTATGAAGGATGGCACAACAATCTATTATACGGTTGGCAACGAGAAAATGCGCCGGAATGCCGAGTTTTTGGCATCATACGTAGAAAGTCAGACGGGGATTAGATTAAATGTAAAGGAAGGTGGTGAAGGACAGAAAGGCATCCTTTTGCAATTGGGCTTGGAAAAAGAGAATCCGGAAGCTTATTCCTTGGAAGTGAAACAGGGGCAAGTTGTGATTACAGCACCAACTGAGGCTGGTGTATTCTATGGTATTCAGACATTGCGTAAGTCAATTGGCATAGCTGAGGGCGGGAGTATAGAATTACCTGCGGTAAGTATTACTGATGAACCTCGCTTTGGTTATCGAGGTATGATGTTGGATGTGAGCCGTCATTTCTTTTCTGTGGACGATGTGAAATGCTATATTGACATGCTGGCACTTCATAATATCAATCGTTTGCATTGGCATTTGTCTGACGACCAGGGTTGGCGAATAGAAATCAAGAAATATCCGAAACTGACCGAGATCGCTTCGCAACGTAAAGAAACGGTTATCGGGCGCAATAGTGGTAAGTATGACGGACAGCCTTATGGTGGATTCTATACCCAGGAACAGGCAAAGGAAATAATCGCTTATGCTGCTGAACGTTATATTACGGTGATACCTGAAATAGATCTGCCCGGGCACATGCAGGCTGCTCTGACTGCTTATCCTGAGCTGGGATGTACGGGTGGTCCGTACGAAGTATGGACGCAGTGGGGTGTTTCAGATAATGTGCTGTGTGCGGGCAATGATAAGACAATCGAATTTGTCAAGGACGTATTGGCTGAAATCGTGGAAATATTCCCATCAGAATATATTCATGTGGGAGGCGACGAGTGTCCCAAAACGGTGTGGGCAAAGTGTCCGAAGTGTCAGGCACGTATCAAGGCTTTGGGTTTAAAGAGCGATAGTAAACACACTAAAGAAGAACGTTTGCAGAGTTTTGTTATTCATGAAGCCGAAGCGTTCCTTGCAACGAAAGGCCGGAAGATGATTGGTTGGGATGAAACCTTGGAAGGTGGACTTGCTCCGGGAGCTACTGTTATGTCATGGCGTGGTGAAGGCGGAGGTATCGAAGCAGCCAAACAAGGGCATGATGTAGTTATGACTCCGAATACATATCTCTATTTCGATTATTATCAGTCGAAAGATACAGATACCGAACCATTGGCTATTGGAGGATATTTGCCTATGGAACGGGTGTATAGTTACGAACCTATGCCTAAGGCTTTGTCGCCCGAAGAACAGAAATATATTATTGGTGTACAGGCCAATTTGTGGACAGAGTATATCCCTGACCTGAAACAAATACAGTATATGGTTTTGCCTCGTATGGCAGCTTTGTGTGAAGTACAATGGAGTCAGCCCGATAAGAAAGATTATGAATCATTCCTGAAGCGGGTGAGCCGTCTGGTGGATATCTATCAAAAGAATGGATGGAATTATGCAACGCATATATTTGATGTACGGCTTGACTTGAGGCCAAATACAGAAACTGGTACGCTTGATGTTGTAGCTCAAACCATTGATGGTGCTCCTATTTACTATACGTTGGATGGTAGTGAACCAACTTCTTCATCACAGGAATATACAGGAGTGCTTAAAATAGATAAGCCCTGTACGCTTCGTACTGTTGCGATTCGTTCTTCTGGAAAATCGAAAGTAACAACCGATGAAATCACTTTCAGTAAGTCGTCTATGAAGCCGATAACCATGTTGCAACCCATCAACAAACAATATGAATTTACTGGAGCTACGGTATTGGTTGATGGCATGACGGGTAACATGAATTACAAAACCGGGCGTTGGATTGCTTTCTATAAGAATGACATGGAGGCTGTCATTGACTTGAAAGAACCGATGGAAATTTCGTCGATGACATTACATACTTGTGTAGAAAAGGGCGATTGGATCTTTGATACCCGCGGTATTACGGTATCTGTTTCGGATGACAACCAGACGTTTAAGGAAGTGGCTTCGGAATCCTATCCTGCGATGAAGTCTGATGATCCCAATCAGATTTATACCCATAAGCTGGAATTTGCATCTGTAAAGACGCGTTATGTCAAAGTAAAAGCTCTGTCTGAACACGAAATTCCGTCATGGCATGGTGGCAAGGGTAATCCAGGTTTTTTGTTTGTAGATGAGATAGTTTTAGAGTAAGCATATATCCTCCTATATATAAAAGAAGGGGCGGCCTTGACGGGCTGTCCCTTCTTTTATATTTGTATGGTTTTGAGTTTTATCTAATATTAGATATAATCTTCGCCCATCTTGATTTGTGCATCGTTCACGTATTTACGGATGGCATGCTCTTCGTCCTTTTTACAGATGAGTAGGACGTTGTCCGATTCTGCAATCAAGTAACCTTCCAATCCCTCCACTACCGCTAATTTGTTTTCGGGCAGGGCAATGATATTATCTTGGCTGTTGTAGAGTAGGGAGTTGCATTTCAGAGTTACATTTCGATGTTCGTCTTTGGGGGAGAGATCATAAAGGGATCCCCATGTTCCGAGATCCGACCAACCAAAGTCGCCTAATGATACGTAGACATTATCGGCTTTCTCCATGATGCCGAAATCAATGGATACGTTGGGGCAGGCTGGGAAATTCTCATCAATGAATTTTTTCTCCTCCGGCGTGCCGTAGACGTCTTTACCTGGTTCCAGTTTGGAAGCCAATTCGGGCAGCAAGTCTTCTCCTGCTTTGATGATGGAATTCACGTTCCACATGAACAAGCCGGAGTTCCAATAGAATTCTCCGCTTTCCACAAATACTTTGGCCAGTTCCAGTTCGGGCTTTTCGGTGAATGTCTTCACTTTATAGAAGTTTTCCCCGGCTGCTTCGGCTATCTGGATGTATCCGTAGCCTGTTTCTGGTCGGTTGGGTTTAATTCCGAGAGTCAGGAGTTTGTTTTCTCCGGCTACGAAATCCAAGCCTTTCTCGATGGCAGTCAGGAATTCACTTTCCTTCAAGATCAGGTGGTCCGATGGTGCCACAACGATGTTGGCATTGGGATTGATGGCCCGTATGTGGTAGGAAGCCCATGCGATGCAGGGTGCTGTATTCCTGCGTGCAGGTTCCAAAAGGATTTGCTCGGCTTTCAGTTCGGGAAGTTGTTGCTGGACAAGGTCGGCATAGAGGGCGTTGGTAACAACGAAGATGTTCTCCGTCGGTATAATTTTTTTAAAGCGGTCGAAAGTTTGCTGCAGCAGCGAACGTCCGGTGCCGAAGAAATCGAGGAACTGTTTGGGCAGTGTTTTGCGGCTGAACGGCCAAAAGCGACTGCCAATTCCTCCTCCCATGATAACGCAGAAATTGTCTTTGTTTATTGCCATGATTGTTCTCATTAATTTTTTTGCTAAAGTACATTATATTTTTAAGAATAGGTAATGTTTGTCGGAGGTTTTCTGTTTTTTTCTTCTTTTTTTCGATAAAGTATTGCGAGTTCAAAAAAAAGCTGTATCTTTGCACCGCAATTGAGAAATCAATGTGATGCCCAGATGGCGGAATCGGTAGACGCGCTGGTCTCAAACACCAGTGGATTCACTTCCATCCCGGTTCGACCCCGGGTCTGGGTACAGAATAAAAGGCTAAGTATTGAATTATCAATTACTTAGCCTTTTTACTTGTCTGATTTTTCCCCGCATTTTCCCCACAGGCGAAAAAATATAGTAGTAAGTCATTATTTTCTTTGGCTACGCAATACAAATACATTACCTTTGAAAAGAAATAAATCCAATTAAATAAACGTCAATGGAACAAGGTGTTTGGCAAGAGATTGAACAGTTATACCAGAAGTTTCAGCAACTTGGTATTAGTGAAGCGGTGGACTATGAAAAGTACTACCTCTATTCTCTTATTACCCATTCTACAGCAATTGAGGGTTCTACACTCACCGAAGTGGAGGCACAAATGCTTTTCGATGAGGGATTGACAGCTAAAGGGAAACCTTTGGTATATCATTTGATGAATGAGGACTTAAAGAAAGCTTATGAGTTTGCCAAAGAGGAAGCCAAATGTAAGAAGCCAATTAATTCAGCGTTTTTGCAAAAGCTGAATTCGACATTGATGCGTACGACAGGCAGTATTTATAACGTTATGGGAGGCTCTTTTGATTCTTCCAAAGGTGAATTTCGCTTGTGTGGCGTGACGGCTGGTATTGGTGGACGTTCTTATATGAATTATCAGAAAGTCCCTGCCAAAATAGATGAATTTTGCACCTTATTACAGGAAAAGCAAAAGACAGTGGGAACATTTCGGGAACAATACGAATTAAGTTTCAATGCCCATCTTAACTTAGTGACCATTCATCCGTGGGTAGATGGTAACGGAAGGACTGCCCGCTTGCTGATGAATTACATTCAGTTTTGCTACAACCTTTTTCCTACTAAGATATTCAAGGAAGATAGAGAGGAGTATATTTCTGCCTTACGTCAATCACAGGAAGAAGAAACAAATCTGCCTTTCTTGGGCTTTATGGCTGTTCAATTAAAGAAATCGCTCTCTTTGGAAATTGAACGATTTAAGACCTCTCAAAAGAAAATTTTTAGTTTTATGTTTTAGTTGTGATCGTATTGTTTTTTAATATAAAAAGCTCCACCATTCAATAGCGAATCGTGGAACTTTTTAGGTCTAAGTCGTATTCTTATTAATATCCTGGATTTTGTGTCATTGACGGGTTAACAATTATTTCTTGTTGCGGTATTGGTAATAGCAGTCTGTATTCTTCAATTCCATATACCTCTTTTGCAAAATTGTTTCTTTTCATGAATGCGAAGTTTGTGTTGGTATAAAGCATCAACTGTAGTCTTGCATCTTTTATCTTCTCCAAAGTATTTTCACCTGTTACGCTAATATGTTTAGCTGTGATTACTTTTTGCAACTGTGATTCGGCTTCCAATGTCCTACCATTTTTATAAAGGCTTTCAGCATAAGACAAAACTACATCAGTATAAGTCATTATGGGAACTAATGGAGGGGTGCCAATCGAAATATTTCCACGTGATTGAGGTTCATTATGAGCTGCAAATATGGTTTCTTTGCTGCTTCCATTATTAAATAAATTCGTAATGGTTTCCTTGTTGTTATAATTGGAAGCATCCAGCTCATAGAAGCCATTGCTGATAACTTCTCCCAAGAGCTTTTCTGCTTGGTTGTATTCACCTTGATACATACAAATATTAGCAAGCAATATTCTTGCTACATCTTTTGACAAGAAGAAAAAATCATTGGCATCATTACTAAGCGATTCATTCTTTTTCTCTTCAAGATTATCTATGGCTTTTTCCAAATTGGCTTTTAAGTCCGAGAAAATATCATGTATTGGAGTTCTGCTGATATTATATGCGTTATTTATATCAAGCACGTAATTTATATAAGGAACGTCTTTCCAAGCCACTGCCATATAGTAATAATGCATTGCGCTGAATACATTAAGATAGTCTTGATAAACACCGAGCTGTTCAGCTTCCTTTTCTTTAAATAGCATAATCATCCTATTGGCACTATAAAAATTACTCCAAATGTTTTTTACATTATCACAACTGGGGTAAACGTATTGACTTACCAAATCCGCTTCTTTATTATAGTGGTAGTATTGCTCAATAAGATTAAAATCAGAAAGTCCGCGAGCAATGGGTAATGCAAAGCCTGCGACAACCTGCTCTCCTGTCCGTCCTAATTTCGGTATTGAAGTGTTTCCATTTCCTTCTTGGATTACTTTTACTTCACCTACCACATTGCCAAGACAATCATATATGGTTACAGAAGTCGATTTATCCGCTCTTGAATTTAGTCGGGAAACTTTAATTGTCAACTTGTTTTCGTTAATGCTTTTTTCTATAGAAATACCATCATTTTCTATGTGTTCATAGATTTCATTGAAAACGTTATCTTCTGTAATGTTGTCTATTGGTCCGTCATCGTCTTTATCAACTAACGGCGTTAGATATACCGGAATGGGGGAAGATATGTTGATTGTATAGGTTCCTCCTTCATTGGGTACGTTAAGTTCCGATGTCTCCAATTTGACTTCTTGTCCATCTTGCAATGTTTCATTTCCTGCAAGTCCGTCATCATCCCAATCTATGAAGTGTCCTAATTCTTTTACTTCAATTTTTAATCCAAGGTCGTCATAGCGGTCTATGATATTTTCTCTTACAGAAGAAAGTTGATTGCTCAATGACTTTTTGTCTTCACTGATTTGTTGTAATGTGCTGCTTCCAAACTTTCCATTTTCGCCAAATTCCCTGCATAATTTTGCCAAATATTCTGTCAGGGCAGCTTCGCTTCTATCTACAAGTAGCAGAGAAGATATGGCAATCAAAGCAGCAGACTCATCTGTTCCTCCAGCAATGGAAAATGTGGACGCATCTTTTTCTGCATATTTTTGAAGTCCGAAAGCGGTAAACAATTCTTTTTGTGCTTGCTTATTGGCTTCTCCGAATTTTACCCCTTCCGCAATGAGTTTCTGTATTCTTTGATACTTCAAATGTGTAAGCAGGTTTACGTTTACTGTAGTTTCATCAGATAAATCTACCAAGGCACGAAGATTTAATGTGCCTGATGATAACTCACCTTCTACCTCGTTAAAGAAATAACCATTAGCCGTTAATTCCGCATAGGGTGCTTCAAACAACTTGGAGCCAAAAGAAAAATTGCCTAAATCGTCTTGAATGGTAGCTGAATACAAGCTTCCAAGTACTTGTAAATTTCCGTCCATCGGTTGAATGGTAATAGTAGAACCGCTGACAAATGGACCTTTTTCTACTTTGCCTAATACATTATACGTCTTAGGCTCGAAATCATTTCCCATGCCGCTGTCATCGCTACAAGATGAGAGTGAAAATGCGATTGCGGCAAATAAATAGATGCATTGCTTAATGTTCATATGAACTATGTTTATTGGTTAATTGTCATTCCTAACGCACGAAGCGTGAACCACAAATCGTTCACCTGTGTCGGAGGTCCTAGGAAAACCCATACAAACAGATATAACAATAGCAGCCCACGCTATAGCGTGAGAACCACTATGCCATCATCGTTTGTATGTCTTAAGAAATTTCCTAGGTTTCCGACACCACGACTAGCATAACGCTTCTTCTAATTCTAACATGTCTTGGAAAGAGTTTCCTCTAACCATTGGCAAAGATACACAATTTAATTGATAATCGGGAATCTAGAGTCGCAAACTATCAAGTTACATCTTAATTCCTCTACTTTTCTTTTCTTCTTGTTGCGGTACTCTTGTTCCATATCTAAGCCTGTGCCATTGTTCCCTGAACCACTCGGCAATCGGCTTCCTGTTTATTGTCAGGCTCAGTCTGCTTTCATCGTCAGGGTCATTCTCCACCCTAAAAACATCATCCTTTACGTCAAAGTTTCGTCTGTGCTGCTCGGAATAGATTTTACCGCTGCATTTTAAGGATTCTTTCTTGACCAAAAGACTTTCGGTCATTTCTTTAGAGAACCCCAGCATGGCACAGAACTTTTCTATGCGAAGCATTTCCCTGAACATCGGGAACCACCTGAAAGCCTTGTCTATGATTCTGGCGAGTCGTGACAGCTCCTTTTCCTTCATGTCAAGTTCCTGTCTGTGCATTTCCTTGAGATTGTGGATTTGCGTATCATGCTGTTTCTGCATCTGCTGTATTTGGCTCTGCAATTTTTCAATACTGGTGTCCCGTTTTGAAACCTCGTCTTGCAGTTTTTCGTTGGCTTTTCCACAGGACAACGACATGAAATACCGTTATCTGCTGATGCAGGGGCAAGCGGACGCCAATACCCTTGAAAGACTGGAGAATAAGTTCAAGTGGCAGCGGGACGAGCGTTTTATCCGCAACCTGACGGATTCGGTACTAGATTTTGAGGAACGTTGCCGCAGGCAGGCGGAAGCCTTGGAACGGGCAAAGCTGCTTAATGAGCAGGCTGAGCAGTTGAAAAAGGAAGCTGATAGGTTAGGAAATCAGTAAATAGCAAAAAGCCGAGGTGAAGGATAAGTCCCATAACTTCGGCTTTTGAGTTTAATAGTTATACGTAATTCAAACAGACTATTTTTTTTAGACAAGCCTTGACCATCGTCAAGGTTTATATGATATTTTTCACGAAAAAAGAAAAGTGAAATCTTATTGTTAAGATTTTATTTTATATTTGCGCCGCTTAAAAGGAAAACAAATATATGTAGAACAAAAAACTACTTTTTATGGCAAACCTATCAAAAGAAGGCAATATTCAACATAAACTTGGATTTGCCGGGTTACTCATCACATTGGGTATTGTTTTTGGTGACATTGGAACATCGCCACTCTATGTTATGAAAGCCATCATTCATACTGGAGAAGCTCTTGATGAAAATTATGTTTTAGGCGCATTGTCTTGTATCATATGGACGCTTACTCTTCAGACTACGGTGAAATATGTGCTGGTGGCTCTCCGTGCCGACAATAACGGGGAGGGTGGCATACTTGCGCTTTATGCCCTTTTACGCCGCCACAGAAGAAGGTGGATTTACATCATTGCCATTATCGGTGCGAGCACTTTGCTTGCTGATGGTATTATCACTCCAGCCATTACGGTCACAACTGCCATAGAAGGACTTGAAAGTATCAGTCCGCATCTGCCTGTGATTCCTATTACACTGACCATTATTACCATTATATTTTTCGTTCAGCGTTTTGGTACAGAAAATATAGGACGGTCATTTGGCATATTTATGCTACTTTGGTTCCTGCTTCTTGGAATCGCCGGAGCTATCAGTCTGACTTCCTATCCTCAAGTATTCAAGGCATTCAATCCTTACTATGCCATACGGTTATTAGTGGAATCCCCCCACTGGTTTCTGATATTGGGTGCCGTTTTCTTGTGTACCACTGGTGCAGAAGCCTTATACTCTGATTTAGGGCACTGTGGCAGACGAAATATTACGGTCAGTTGGATATTTGTAAAGGTGATGCTTATTCTAAATTATTTGGGGCAAGGAGCGTGGGTATTGCATCATCCGGAAAGTGCAGAAGGTACAGTGAACCCATTTTATTCAATCATGCCACAAGAAATACTGTTGTTTTCCATAGCAATGGCTACCGGGGCAGCTATTGTTGCGAGCCAAGCTCTAATAAGCGGTTCATTTTCCATATTGAGTGAAGCTATGAACTTGAATTTCTGGCCTCGTATGCGTATTAAGCACCCTACCAACGTAAAAGGTCAGTCATTTATTCCAATGGTAAACCTTGTAATGTATATTGGAGTAATATTTACTATATTGTTGTTTCGAGATTCCACCCACATGGAAGCCGCTTATGGACTTGCCATAACTATTACAATGTTGATGACAACATTGTTGTTGGGATTCTATTTGCATATGCATAACATTCCACGCATTCTATCAATACTGTTTGTCGGCGGATATTGTGTTATTGAAGGTATTTTCCTTGCTGCAAACCTGTCCAAATTTATGGTCGGAGGTTGGTTTACGCTGTTAATAGGTGGATTATTATGTTTTATCATGTTTGTATGGGTAAGTGCCAACAAAATTCGTCGAAAACATATGTCTTCCAAACGGTTAAGTGAATACTACAACATTATTTCTGATATTAAGGCGGACGAAAGCATATCCAAATATGCTTCTAATCTTGTCTATGTGAATCATGCAGACAAAGAAGGTTGTGTGGACGATAAATTGTTGTATTCCATAATTAATAAGCAGCCTAAACGGGCAGATCATTATTGGCTTATTAACCTTGAATTTGTGGATACACCAGACACACTTGAATATAATTGTTCCACATTAATAAAAGGGACATTGTTTAGTATAACCATGCGTATAGGTTTTCGTATAGAACCGCGCGTGAGCCTTTATTTACGACAAGTAGTTGATGACCTTGTTGCGGATGGTGAAGTAGAACTAACAAGCTCTTATCCTTCATTGCATAAGAATGGCATACCGGGTGATTTTCGCTTTATTATTATCCACCGGATATATTATCCTGAAGATTCCCGTAACCGCCGACAAAATTTGCTGATGAGCCTTTATGCCTTAATTAGAAAGATAGGCATTGGAGAACCGAGTGCGTTGGGGCTTGACACATCGGTTGTTGTTGTCGAGCGTGTACCGTTAATTATAGCTAATAGGGCAAAACATATTCGTCGTATAGAGCGGATTAAGCCTGAAAAATGCGATAATGATGCTAATATAGTCTTGGAAGAACAGAATGTATCATAAGTGACTTGCTATAATTATCGTCTGCATTTACGGTTTAGTTCTGTCTTTTGTATATACATCCAAACTAACCTAAACCTATTCTTGTTGGCAGTAATAAACGTGCTGGCGAAAAGAGAAAGAATGGCTTTTCCAATGGTGTAAAGATATGAAAAAGGAACAATTAAAATACCATTTGATTACTCCTTTCTTCTAGATTTGAGCGATTCAACAATTACAATTTGAATCCTCTGCTTTTCCTTTCTTCCTGTTGTGGTTGTCTTGTGCCATATCTGAGCCTGTGCCATTGTTCTCTGAACCAGTCGGCAATCGGCTTCCTGATTATTGTCAGGTTCAGTCAGCTTTCATCGTTAGGGTCATTTCCACCATTAGAATATAATCCTTGGCATTAAAGTTTTACCTATGCTGCTCCGAATAGATTTTACCGCTACATTTCAAAGCTTCTTTTTTGACTATAAGGCTTTCAGTCATTTTTTAGTGCCCCCCAGCATGGCACAGAACTTTTCCATGCGTAGCATTTCCTTGAGATTATGGATTTGTGTATCATGCTGTTTTTGCATCTGTATCATATCGATGATATTTCCGTTCGACTATTTTATTTTTAAAGCTGCTTTTCTTATTGTATAAAAGATGTTCGAATGAACTTTCACTGTAAGATGTTGGTATTTATATGGTTACGGTGAAACAAAGATCTGACTTAAGGAGATGGTGAAAGCAGTAAGTTTCACACTCCGTCCGTAAATCTCTTCTTGTGCCTTCACCGTGAACCTTGTATGTTTCATCGTATCGCATTTGTTTTCAATGCATTGTGGCGATGTGAAAGCGTGAGGGCTTCAAGGGAGAAATGTTTTTTTAAGGTGATTTCTCGCCGTAAACACCTACTTGAACACGCTAAACATCTACTTTACGGATGTAAAGAGGGACTTTATGTTTTTTATTTCTTACTTTTGTTTCCGACTTATCCGAATCGCACGATATGCTGAAAAGACTTTTCGATTTTGATCCGAGGACGATGACTGTCCGCAGGGAGGTGGTAGCCGGTTTGACCACTTTCCTGACCATGGCCTATATCCTGGCCGTCAATCCCAATGTGTTGAGTTCGACGGGCATGGACCGTGACGCGCTGTTCACGACGACGGTCATTGCCTCCGTATTTGCGACATTGGTTATGGCTTTTTATGCCAAACTGCCCTTTGCGCTGGCGCCGGGCATGGGGCTGAACGCTTTCTTTGCCTATACGGTTTGCCTGACGATGGGTTATCCCTGGCAATTTGCACTGACGGCTGTGCTGATTGAGGGAATTCTTTTCATCTTGCTGACAGCCACGGGCATTCGGGAGAGAATTGTCAATGCCCTGCCCGAGGTAATTCGCAAAGCGATAGCTCCGGGCATCGGCTTGTTCATTGCATTTATCGGTTTGCAACAGTCTGGCATCATCGTACGAAGTGAAGCTACGTTGGTGACTTTAGGCGATGTCACCAGCCCGCAGGTGGTGCTCACGTTGGTCGGTTTGCTCCTGACTTCTGTGTTGCTGGTACGCAAGGTTGCGGGGGCATTGCTCATTGGCATTTTGGTAACTACGCTCCTGGGCATACCGTTCGGAGTGACTCACTGGCAAGGTTTGTGCAGCCTGCCGCCATCGCCTGCTCCCATCGTGCTCCAGTTTGATTTTGAACACATCTGGAGCCTGGACATGCTGGTGGTGGTTTTCACGTTCTTGTTTATTGACCTTTTTGATACCATCGGTACACTGGTGGGCATGTCCGTGAAGGCGGGTATGGTGGACAGACAGGGGAAAATCCGTCGGCTGAACCGGGCTTTTATGGCCGATGCGCTGGGAACGACGTTCGGGGCCCTTATGGGGACGAGCACTGTCACCACTGTGGTCGAGAATGCGGCCGGTGTGAACGAAGGCGGGCGCAGTGGTCTCACGGCTTTTGTGACGGCGATGGGTCTAGTGCTTGCCTTGTTCTTTGCGCCGTTCTTCCTGTCGGTGCCGACGGCGGCTACGGCTCCGGTCCTGATATTGGTGGGGCTGATGATGCTTTCCACACTGAAAGAGATTGATTTCTCCGACTATTCCCGCTCCATCTCCGCTTTCCTTTGTCTGATTATGATGCCGCTGGCCTATAGCATTTCCGAGGGTATTTCCATCGGCATGATCAGCTATGTGTTGGTGAATCTGTTGTCCGGCCACCGCAAGCGGCTCACGGTTACAATGTACATCCTGACGGTATTCTTTCTGCTAAAGTATCTTATCGGATGAGGAAAAGGCTGTTTCAGGCAGGTTAACGCAGTGCTTTCTTGCCTTGCCATGCAGTGCTTCCTGAGGTCGTCATGCAGCACTTCCTCACCCCCTGACGAAGCACTGTGTGGAGGGTTCATGCAGCACTTCGTCAGGGCGGGTGCAAAATACTGCTGCCGGTTGATGGATTTCTGCCGGATTACTTTATCTTTGCAGGTATAAAACTGTCTGGAACATGAACCGTATCTCTATCTTGTGTAAGCGTCCTTTCGTGCGTCTGGCCCGTTTCCGCCATCGGTGCGGTTACGGAGTGCACTCACCTTTTGCTTTCCATCTGATAACGGGGGTCATCTACGAGACTGCACCTTATTATAAGTATGCTTCCCTGCTGGAAGGGGAGAAGTGGCAGGCAACGCAGCACCCCAGGAGCTGGAGGGAAGAACCCTTGCGGGTGAAGCGGCTTCTGTTCCGTCTGGTTAACTATGCGCGGCCGGAAACGATTGTCGATGCGGGACCTCTGTCCGCTTCGGGGCTCTATCTGAAGGCGGGTAGGGAAGGGGCGGCTTATACGGCAGCTGCGGAGTTGGACGAACTGTTCCTGGAGGCGGGCGTTCCTGTCGATTTTCTTTATCTGCACGACTGGCGGCGTCCCGACTTTGTGGAGGAAGTGTTCCGTCTGTGCGTGGGGCGGGCTCGTGGCTGCTCGGTATTTGTCATCGAAGGCATCCGCTACACGTCGGCCATGCGCAGGCTGTGGGACGCCATGAGGCAGGACGAACGCTGCGGCATCACGTTCGACCTCTACGACTTGGGCATCATCTTTTTCGACCGGACGAAGATAAAACAACATTATCTGGTAAACTTTTGAAGCCTTCGGGCTGTTAATGCTTAAAACATATACTGATATGAAGAAAAGTCTGATATACACACGTACGGGTGACAGCGGCAAGACGTCGCTCGTGGGAGGGATGCGTGTTCCCAAAACACATGTCCGTTTGGAAGCGTATGGCACGGTGGACGAGCTGAATTCTTTTCTGGGGCTGCTGGTTTCCCGTTTGTCCAACGATGAAGATAAGGCTTTTGTGCAATGGGTGCAGAACAGTCTGTTTGTCGTAGGCAGTTATCTGGCTACCGATAGTGAAAAAACAGAACTCCGTGCAGCCAGTATCGTTACCCCCGAACAGGTGGAAAAGGTGGAGGCGGAGATCGACCGTCTGGACAGCCTGCTCCCGCCGTTGAAGGCATTTGTGCTGCCGGGAGGTGATGAGGTAGCAGCGCTTTGTCACGTCTGCCGTACGGTCTGTCGACGTGCTGAGCGTCGTATTTTGGCGTTGGCGGAAGAGGTACATGTGGCGGACGAATTGTTGGCTTATGTGAACCGTTTGTCCGACTATCTGTTCGTTCTTTCCCGAAAAATCAACCTGGATAATAAAAAAGACGAAATATTTTGGCAGAATAGTTGCAAGTGAAATAAAATGTTATACTTTTGCCGAAAATATTGAGAAAAGAATATTGTACACAAACTTAAAGGCTTAGAAACTATGTATTGGACATTGGAATTGGCATCGAAGCTGGAAGATGCCCCTTGGCCGGCAACTAAGGATGAACTGATTGATTATGCTATGCGTTCGGGTGCTCCGCTTGAAGTGATTGAAAATTTGCAGGAGATGGAAGATGAAGGCGAGATATATGAAAGCATTGAAGATATCTGGCCTGATTATCCAAGCAAGGAAGATTTCTTCTTTAACGAAGAGGAGTATTGATTACGCATATCTGAAGCAACAGCATTGCAGCAAATTAAATTAGAAATAAGGAAAGGTGGTTCTGAAGGTCGGAGTTTACGGCCTGCTGACCACCTTTCTCTTTTTTTGTTACATCGTATTTCAGGAATATCATGATTGCACGAAATATGAACGGATGCCGCCTGCCGGTATTGGACGGCCATGGCTCACCCTTTGAGTGTCGGGATGAGGTAAGCAGGCTTCTGAATGAAGTATACGGGTATCGGCAGTTCCGTGATCTGGAGATATACAAGGACTTGTTCGGCGGGAAGGATAAAGTCGTTCTGTCGCAGGGACACTTAGTCGAACACGTCATTCGGGAAGCCGAAAAGGCTAAAGACGATCGTGAACGGCCGGACAATGTCCTGCTGACGGCTCCGACAGGGTCGGGCAAGTCGTTGCTTTTTCAGCTGCCCGGCATTTATCTGGGGCAGGCATACGGACTGCTTACGCTCATCGTTTCCCCTCTGAAGGCTCTGATTGTCGATCAGGTAGAGGGATTGCAGGATCTGGGTTACGAGCGTGTGGCATACGCTTCGTCCGACTTGTCGCCCGAACAGAAAGCTGAGGTATATCGCCGGGTGCGCGAGGGTGAGGTGGACCTGTTCTATCTCTCGCCCGAGTTGTTGCTGTCCTACGACATCCATCACTTTGTGGGCGACCGTCGTATTGGGCTTGTCGTAGTCGATGAGGCTCATACGGTGACTACCTGGGGCAAGGAATTTCGTGTAGACTATTGGTTCCTGGGGCGTTATCTTTCCGGCTTGAAACAGACATTGGGCTATGACTTCCCGCTGTTTGCCCTGACGGCTACGGCAGTATGGAATCCGTCGGGCGACAACGATATGGTTTTCGAGACGGTCCGTTCGTTGCAGATGGAACCCTGTGTGCTCTATATTGGTACGGTGAAGCGTCGGAATATTGGTTTTGACATCCGCCAGTTGCAGCTGGAGGAAGGGGAAACTTACGACAAGGCCAAGCAGCGTGCCGTTTCTGCCCGTGTAGACGACTATCTGGACGGGCATAAGACGTTGCTCTATTATCCCTTTGCCGGTGGGATCGACATGCGGATCAAGTCGTGGGTGAAGCCTGCCGACTGGCCTTTGGTCGCTTCCTACTACGGGAAGAAGGACAAGGTGCAGAAGGCTGCCATTGTAGACGCCTTTAAGGATGGCAGTAAGCGGCTGATCGTGGCTACCAAGGCTTTTGGTATGGGGGTGGACATCAGTGATATCGACCGTGTCTACCATGTGGCTCCTTCGAGTACGTTTGTCGATTACGTGCAGGAGGTCGGACGCGCTGCCCGTGATGCATCCGTGCAAGGCATTTCGGCCACCGATTTCCACGAACGCGATTTCTATTATATGAACCGTCTGCATCAGACGGGAGCTATTGCCCAGGAACAGTTGGCACTGATTCTGCAGAAACTCATCGAGGTATATCACATGAAAGGACGGAAGCAGGAGATGCTGGTGTCGCTTTCCGACTTCGAGTTTGTGGTGAAACTGCCGCGTACAAAGAATAAACTGGAGTATGAAACGGAACTGGGACAATTTGTAAAGACCGCTTTGCTATGGCTCGAGGAAGACGTGCAGAAACGTTTTGGCTCCCGCTTGCTGGAGGTCAGTCCGCAGAATTTGCTGGTGGAAGGCTATGTGCAGGACAAGACGGGAGATGCGTTTGCCCGTGCGTATGCCGATTATCTGACTCCGGTGGAAGGAGAGGAGGGTGTTTACCTGGCCCGTCTCGATCGCCTGTGGGAAGAGCGTTTCCCCGAATTGGGTTATAAGGAATTCAAACAGAAACTGAACAACGGTACGCTGTGCGAAGGTGCACGTCCGGTTGCCGTAGGCAAGCATGAGGTGCTGCTGAAGGAAGACGCCGATACGCTTCGCAGTCGTATGGACGAGCTGTTCAAGAGTCTGGTTACGCTGCTGAAAACAGCTTTACAGAAGAGTAAGGGGCGTTTCGATGAAGAAGCCTTGCGTGCCGTCTTTGCCGAACATGCGATGGATGTCCGTTCGGCCAAGCGCTTCATTGGTTCCCTGCTCGAGAGCCGTACGGAGGAAGGGCGAAGCGTGAGTTATATCAGCAGCCAGAAGAAAAAGGAGTCCAACGAACTTTCGTTTACCGTAACCCGTGGCTTCGATCTGTTGCTTTCGCGTTATCAGAAGTTGTTCGCCCAGCGTATCACAGGGCATAAGGGTGACCGTTTGCAGTTCTACTGTACGCCGTTTTCCGATTTGAACATGTTGCTTAACCTGCTTTCCATGCTGGGTGGCTTGTCGTTCAGTGTGGCAGGGGGCGGTACGCCGTGCGTTCATGTACGCATCAACGATGCGGATAGGCTGGAAAAGCTGGCGGCAGCCGACGGTTATCGTAATCTGATTCTAGATGCTAATGAACGCATTTTCCAGGAACAGATTGAGCTGTTTACGATGTTTTTCGGTACCGATCGTATGACCGACGAGCAGCGTTGGAACTTCATTGAAGATTATTTTACCGGCATGTCGGTGGAGGAGCTGAAGAAGAAGTATTGTTAGCGTTTTGTGTTGGGCAGTAGGCAGTTAGTGTTTATTTACTTGCCGTTTACCGTTCATCGCCAATCTTCTGGTACGCCAACCGTTCGTCGCCGTTCAGCAGGTAGATGATGCCGCAATAGCGGAAACTGTGTTTTTGCAGGATGTGTTGCAAGATGAGGTTGTCGCGGTGGGTGTCTGCTCGCAAGTTCTGTATTTGGGTGTAGCACCACTCCAGGCAGGCGGCGGCTACACCGTGGCTGTCTTCTGTACTGGCCAGGCGGTGGATGGTGGCATAAGGACGTTCGTCGTCCAACCATTGTCCCTCGTAGATGCGGGCATAAGTAGGATCTTTGCCAGGGATGAAGGTAAAGGTCCCGATGATATCTCCCTTTTCGTCCAGACAGACATAGCTGTGACCGGCTTCGATATCTTTTTTTATTAAATCCCGGCTGGGATAACTTCCCGTCCATTGTTTCAGGTTCCCACTTTTACGCATGATGCGTTTACCCTGTTCAAAGATGTTCATCAGGTGGTCTATGTCTTCTAGTTGAGTCTTTCTGATTTGTATCATGGTGAGTAATCAATATTTTTGCAGGTGGTTGAATACGATTTTGGATATTTGTCCGATGATTTCCTCCGTATGTGTGGCATTGTATCCCGAATCTTTTACAAAAACGGCCAGGATATAGCGGGTTCCATCGGATAGGGTGATGAATCCGAGGTCGTTGGTCGCTCCAATACGGCCGTCTGCCGTGGTATATCCGCTACCGGTCTTGTGGCCAATAAAGGCTTTCGTATCATGTAGTGGGGCGGGAAGTCGTTTCATGCCGGTCTGGCAACTAGTCATTGTTCCCTTTATGAAAGCTTTGTAAGGCTCCTTTATGAGATCAGTTTCCAGAAAGTGTTTCAAGAGGCTGGCTGCTGCATAAGGTGTACTCCAGTTGCCTTTGCTGAGGTGATGGCCTTTCTGCATATCAGCTTCGGTATAGGCAATGCCGAAATCTTCTGTCAGTCCCTGGCTCCTGATAAAACGGTCTGTCTCGGTAGGCGATACGAGACGGTCGAACAAAATGTCACAGGCATTGTTGTCACTTTGCTGCAGCGTGTATTCCAACAGCTCCCGGACACTGATATCCATCCCATTTACGTACTCTTCTTGCAGATATCTGTCTCTGAGCGGGCTCCAGGTATTAGGTTTCAAATCGGCGGGCGTGATGTGAAGCAGGGTGTCGAGTGATTGGTTGTGGTGGTGTAGATAGTTGCATACGGCCAGTGCCTGATGGAACTTGAATACACTCATCATTTCGTAGTGTTGGCGGTTGTTGAGTGTCAGGCTGTCTCCGTTTTCCAGCAAGAGAGCGATACCGATTTGTGCATCCAATGTGTCTGTATAAGCCTGGAGCTCCGTACGTAGTTGTGTTTGCCAGTCTGTGGTAGGACGGCATCCGTGAATTGTTAAAAAGATAGCCGTCAGGGCGGCGATAATGAACATTTTCATGGTGCATGATGTTTATGAAGAAAAAAGGATGCAAATCTTGTAATGAGACTTACATCCTTTTTAGCGGAAAGACAGGGATTCGAACCCTGGGAACAGTTGCCCGTTCACCGCATTTCGAGTGCGGCCCGATCGACCACTCCGGCATCTTTCCTTGGTTTGGTCGTGCAAAGGTAGTAGTTTTCTGTTAGATTGTACTCTTTTCGTGGAATATTTTACATATATTTGCCCAAAACTTTAAATGAAAGAATATGAAAAAGGTTTTTAGTATTTTATTAGTAGCCATGTGCTGGTTGGCATTGGCTACGCCTGCTCAGGCTCAGCTTAAATGGGGCGTGAAAGGTGGTGTGAATATGTCGAAGATTGACTGGAATGGTGGATATGAAGGAAATAAGGACAATAGTGCTGGTTTCTTTATTGGTCCGATGGCCGAATTTACAATACCTGTTATCGGTTTGGGTATCGATGGAGCTGTAATGTACTCACAGCGTGGTAATGAAGTTAATCTGATACAAGATTCTGAAGTGATAACAATGGATGCTAAGCAGCAAGGTATTGAGATTCCTGTTAATCTGAAATATACTATTGGATTAGGTAGCCTTTTGGGGATTTATGTGGCTGCGGGCCCTGATTTCTTCTTTAATTTTAAGGATACGAAGCTAAAAGGACTAGGTAATACACTGAATGGAGAGAATGTCATAGAATCCAAGAAAGCTCAGGTAGGTGTTAATCTTGGTGCCGGTCTGAAGTTATTTCAGCATTTGCAGATAGGCTTTAATTATCAGATCCCATTGGGAGACAGTTTCTCGACGGGTGAAGCGTTGAAGGCAATAAAGGATGATCTTGTCAGTGGAAAAACTAAAACTTGGCAAATCTCATTAGCATATCTGTTTTAGAAAAGACAATTAGTTTGATAAGTCAATGGCGCTGCCAATCTTTTTGATTGGTGGCGCTGTTTTTTTGTCGTATCTTTGCACTCACGATGGAAAAATTTGTCGATGTCATATTGCCATTGCCTCTGCAGGCCAGTTTCACGTATGCTTTGCCGCCTGAGATGGACGGACAGGTGCAGATAGGCTGTCGGGTGGTAGTATCCTTTGGGCGGAAGAAATTCTATACGGGTATTGTGCGCAATGTGCATTACCTGAAGCCACAGGAATACGAAGTGAAGGAAGTGTCGGCTGTACTCGACGAACACCCTATTCTGGTGCCCTTACAGTTTCGGTTCTGGGAGTGGCTGGCCGACTATTATCTTTGTACGCAGGGCGATGTCTACAAGGCGGCCTTGCCGTCGGGGCTGAAGCTGGAGAGTGAAACCGTGGTAGAGTACAATCCAGACTTCGAAGCTGCAGAACCGTTATCCGAGCGCGAACAGAAAGTGCTGGACCTGTTGGCTGTCGAACCCGAGCAAACGGTGACTAGGCTGGAAAAGGAAAGCGGTTTGAAGAACATTCTTGCTGTAGTGAAGTCATTGCTCGAGAAAGATGCTCTTTTTGTAAAGGAAGAGTTGAAGCGCACCTACAAGCCCAAGACCGAGACACGTGTGCGCCTGACGGAAGCGGCGCGCAACGAACGGCGGCTGCATTTCTTCTTCGACGAACTGCAACGCCGGGCGCCCAAGCAGTTGGACCTGCTGATGAAGTACATCGAACTTTCCGGCTGTCTGGGAGGAAGAGAGGTCAGGGAGGTGTCCAAGGCCGAGCTGCTGAAACGTTCGGGCGCTACTCCTGCTGTTTTTAGCGGGTTAGTGGATAAAGGCGTGTTCGAGGTCTATCAACAGGAGGTGGGGCGACTGGAAACTGTTTCACAAGCTGTGATGTCACTCAATGAATTGAACGTCCACCAGCAACGGGCCTTCGACGAAATCCGTGCTTCGTTCCGCGTGAAGAATGTCTGTCTGCTCCACGGAGTCACTTCCAGTGGTAAGACCGAAATCTATATTCACCTCATTGATGAGGCGGTCCGTCAAGGCAAGCAAGTACTTTATCTGCTGCCTGAAATTGCTTTAACCACCCAGATAACCGAGCGTCTGAAGCGGGTCTTTGGCAGCAGGCTGGGCATCTATCATTCCAAGTTTCCCGATGCCGAGCGGGTAGAGGTGTGGCAGAAACAGCTTTCCCATGAACCCTATGACATTATCCTCGGTGTGCGCTCGTCCCTCTTCCTGCCCTTCCAGCGGCTGGGACTGGTCATCGTCGACGAGGAACACGAGAATACTTACAAGCAGCAGGATCCCGCTCCCCGCTACCACGCCCGCAATGCGGCCATCGTGCTGGCCTCTATGTGCGGGGCCAAGACCTTGCTGGGTACTGCTACGCCCAGTGTGGAGAGCTGGTACAATGCCACTGAGGGTGGTAAATATGCGCTGGTAGAGCTGAAGGAACGCTACAAAGAAATCCAGCTGCCCGAAATCATCCCTGTTGACATCAAGGAGCTGCAACGCAAGAAGCGCATGAATGGTCCCTTCTCACCCTTGTTGTTGCAATACGTGCGCGAGGCGCTGGAGCAGAAGGAACAGGTCATCCTCTTTCAGAACCGCCGCGGCTTTGCACCGATGATCGAGTGCCACACGTGCGGCTGGATGCCCAAGTGCAAGAACTGCGACGTCAGCCTCACCTACCATAAGGGGCTCAATCAGCTGACCTGCCATTACTGCGGCTACACGCAGCCCGTGCCTCGCCAGTGTCCTGCCTGCGAGGGAGTGGACCTGCGCAACCGTGGCTTTGGTACGGAGAAGATCGAAGACGACGTGAAAGCTATCTTCCCAGAGGCTCGCGTGGCCCGCATGGACCTGGACACTACCCGTACCCGGGCGGCCTACGAACGCATCATCCACGATTTCCAGCAAGGACGGACAGACATCCTTATCGGTACGCAGATGGTGTCCAAGGGACTGGACTTCGACCACGTCAGCGTGGTAGGCATCCTCAATGCCGATAGCATGATGAACTATCCCGATTTCCGTGCCTATGAGCGTGCCTTCCAGCTGATGGCACAGGTGGCCGGGCGGGCCGGACGCAAGAACAAGCGCGGGCGGGTGGTATTGCAGACCAAGAGTATCGATCATCCCATCATTTCGCAGGTGATGCACAACGACTTCGAGGGAATGGTGGCCGGGCAGCTGGCCGAGCGGCAGTTGTTCCGCTATCCGCCTTACTACCGGTTGGTATATGTTTACCTGAAACACCGCAACGAGCAACTGCTCGACGTCATGGCACAGACGATGGCCGCCAAGCTGCGTGCTGTCTTTGGTGCACGGGTACTGGGACCGGATAAACCGCCCGTGGCCCGCATACAGACGCTGTTCATTCGCAAGATTGTCCTCAAGATAGAAACGAATGCTCCGATGGCACGTGCACGGCAGTTGCTGGTGCAGGTACAACAGGAGATGGTGGCCGAAGACCGTTTCAAGTCGCTCATTGTTTATTACGATGTCGACCCGATGTAGAATATAATTTAGGATATAAATATG
This sequence comes from Caecibacteroides pullorum, assembly GCF_019239235.1. Taxonomy (GTDB): domain Bacteria; phylum Bacteroidota; class Bacteroidia; order Bacteroidales; family Bacteroidaceae; genus Bacteroides; species Bacteroides pullorum. The sequence continues at coordinate 64,230 of NZ_JAAZTS010000008.1, forward strand.
AAGATAGCATTAGACGTACACACGCATACGTTGGCCAGCGGGCATGCCTTCAGCACGCTGCAGGAGATGGCGCAGGCTGCGGCCGACAAGGGGCTGGAACTGCTGGGCATCACCGAGCATACGCCCGGCATCCCTGGTACTTGTGACCTGATTTACTTCCGCAACCTGCACGTCGTGCCCAGACGTATGTATGGGATTGAGTTGTTGCTGGGGGCGGAAATCAACATCCTTGATACGGAGGGACGGCTCGACCTGGACGAGACACATCTGAAGAAACTCGATCTGCGCATTGCCGGCATCCATTCGCTTTGTTACCGTCCGGGAACGCCCGAGGAGAATACGGAAGGCATGCTGCGGGCGATAGCCAATCCCTACATCCACATCATCAGCCATCCCGGCGACGGAACGGCCCGTTTGCTGTTCGAACCTATTGTCCTTGCGGCGAAAGAACATCACACACTGCTCGAGATCAACAACAGTTCCCTGAAGCCCTGCCGTCACAAGGAAGATGCCCGTCCCAACAATCTGGAAATCCTTCGTCTGTGCAAGCGGTACGAAGTACCTGTCATTTTAGGAAGTGATGCCCACATTTCGTTCGATATTGCCAATTACGAATACGTATCAGAACTCATCCGTGAGACTGATTTTCCCGAGGCGCTTATCCTGAATGATGACGTAACGCGGTTTAAACAGTATTTAGGTATCTGAATTTAATATGGAAACTATGGAAAAGAAAGACTTGGCTTCTTCAAAGAAACACCGTATCCTGTTTGTCTGCCTCGGAAACATCTGTCGCTCTTCGTCTGCTGAAGGTGTAATGAAACATCTGGTGGAAGAGGCAGGAAGGGCCGATGAATTTGTGATTGACTCTGCTGGTATCCTGAGTTATCATCAGGGCGAATTGCCCGATCCGCGGATGCGTGCGCATGCCGCCCGTCGCGGTTACAACCTAGTGCATCGTTCGCGTCCCGTTCGTACCAGCGATTTCGGTGATTTCGACCTTATCATTGGTATGGACGACCGCAATATCGAGGATCTGAAGGAACGCGCTCCTTCGGTCGAAGCAGAACGGAAGATTTGTCGCATGACCGACTTTTGTACCCGCTTTACTGAGGCTGATCACGTTCCCGACCCCTATTACGGTGGTGCAGAAGGTTTCGAGTATGTGCTCGACCTGCTGGAAGATGCCTGTGCGGGACTGCTTGAGGAATTGATAATGGAGAATTGATAATGGATAATGGAAGACTCCCCTTTTACTAATAATTTTCAATTCTCAATTATCCATTCTCAATTATCCATGGTACACGTCGTGGTAGTGTCGCTTTTCGTCGTTGAGGCTGCATGTGGCGTCGATACCTACCTGACGGAGCCGTTCGGCAATCTCGTTGAGCTGTGTGCGGGGTACACGGCCGATGTAGAAGAGACGGTAGCGATATGTCTTGTCCATCACTTCCATGACATGTGTGGCGTTCGGTTCGCGGGCGAAGTCGAAGTTCACTTTCAGCAGGTCGCTGTAGGCATAATGGATTTCGCGTCCCGCACTGATTACGGTCAGGCGGTCGGTTTCCAGTCGGAGGTAGCAGAAACGCACCTGAAGCAAGTAGATGCTGTAGAGGCTCATGCCGAAAAAGAGAACGGGCAGCACAATGCCTGTCCATTGTTCGATGTTCAGGGTATAGAAAGCTATGCTGAGGCAGAGAACGAACAGTACGAAATACCAGAACATGTAGAGTGACATGCGGCGGTAGACGGTAGTGCCTGTTGGCCTTGTACTATTTCCTGTGTCGACTGGATGATTGTCGAAACTGATACCGCGGCTTATCAGAGTACGTATCAGAGCCGTCGGGTGGTTGCGCAGATGGACGATCCGTATTCTTTCTTCACCCGACTTCAGCCGTAAGGTCAGGATGCCGGGGCCATAAACGTTGGCCGGGCTGTGGCGGTCGGGTTCGGGCGTATACCGTTGCATGAAGCTGAATCCGGCTATTTGTTCCGGTGTCAGCTGGCTCTGTTGCAGGAAGCGCAGGGCGCGTTGTTCTTCTTTGGCAGTAGGTTTCATGGCTCTATGGGGTTAGGTTCTTTACTTTTTCTCTTCTTGCTTTTTCAGTTCGGGATAGCTGATGCGCGTGTGATAGATGGTCTTCAGCTTCTCTTTGAACACTTCCTTCACGGTAGCGATGTCTTTGAAGGTGATGGGGCACTCCTTGAAGTACCCTTCGGCTACCTGAGAGTCGATAATTTTCTCCACCAGGTTGCTGATGCTTTCTTCGTCATACTGGGGCAGGCTGCGCGAAGCGGCCTCTACCGAGTCGGCCATCATCAGAATGGCTTGTTCCTTGGTGAAAGGATTCGGACCGGGGTAGGTGAACATGGCTTCGTCTGGCTCTTCTCCAGGGTGTTCGTTCTTCCACGAAATGTAGAAATATTTGGTTTTCCCTTTGCCGTGGTGGGTTGTTATGAAGTCCTTGATGACCTTGGGCAGGTTGTTTTTTTCGGCCAGTTTCACGCCGCCGGTAACGTGGCTGATGACTACTTGCGCACTTTGTTCGTAGTTCAAGTTTTTATGCGGATTGATACCTCCCCGTTGGTTTTCGGTGAAGAACACGGGATTCTCCATCTTACCGATGTCGTGGTAGAGAGCGCCGGTACGTACCAGTTGGCTCTTGGCACCGATGCAGTTGGCAGCTTCGGCAGCCAGGTTGGCCACTTGCATGGAGTGCTGGAAGGTGCCGGGCACGGTTTCAGACATGCGGCGCAGCAGCGGATTGTTGATGTTGGACAGTTCGACCAGCGTCACGTTCGAGGTAAAGCCGAATGTTTTTTCCAGTACGAATAGGAGCGGATAGGTGAAGAGCAGGAAGATGCCGTTGATGATGAAGTAGATATACATCCGTCCGTTCACCTTCGACAAGTCGTTTTCCGTAATCATCTCGAAAGCGAAGTAGAGGGCGGCATAGGTCAGTATGACCAGCACGGCTGTCTTGAACAGCTGTGAGCGTTGTGACAGTTCCCTCAGGCTATAGATGGCTACCAGGCCGGCGGTTATCTGCAGCAGGATAAATTCATGCGGATAGCGGAGGCAGATGGAACATACCAGGATGGTGATGCAGTGCGTCAGGAAAGCTGTTCGCGAATCGAGGAATACGCGGATGATGACCGGCAGCATGGCATAGGGAAGGATGTAGACATTGAACAGGTTGTATGCCATCATGATCGAGGTTACCACGCAGTAGAACATCATCAGTGCAAAGAGCAGCGACAGGCTTCCTTTCCGGTTGTAGTAGTCCTTGCGGAACAGGTCGAGGTAAAGCATGAAGCACAGCATGAAGATGCTGACGTAGAGTATTTGTCCCAGCAGTGTCAGGCGGTTTTGTCCGGCTGATGCACTGCGTTTGATGGACTCTTTGCGCAGGCTTTCCAGAATATTGTAGGTTTCCGGGCTGACAATCTCGCCACGGTCGATGATTTTCTGTCCGCTCAGTACGATGCCGTTGGCCCACGAGTAGTTTTCCAGCATTTCCTTGCGGGCTGCGTCCGTACGCTGTTCGTCGAAGGTCAGGTTGATGTTCAGGTAGTCGTTCAGGGAACATTGACGCAGAACGTGGGGACGGTAGTGCAGGGAGTCGGCCGTCAGGATGTAGTGATAAGCCGATTTGACGGTATACAGCTTGTCAGTTCCTTGCTGCTGTGCGATTTTGTCGTTCACGGTCATAATGCTTCGCGTGCTGTCTTTTTGCAACGTTTCCATTGCCTCGGACGACAGGATGCCTGCCTGGTATACTTCGGTCAGTCTTTTTTCGATATATTGCAGGTAGTCGGCTGTCAGGTAGGGGGCGTGCAGTCGGTTCTGGTAGTCCTTTTTCAGTTTTTTCAGGGCTTCAGTCGCGATATTCTTGTCCTTCTGATAGTAGGGCTGGAAGCGGGCCAGGATACTGTCCTGCTCGTGTCTGACCACGTCGTCCGTCTTGTAGATCGGAAAGTCGAAGGTTGCTATCAGCTGGCCGTATTTCCAGGGTTTGTTGATGTCAAACTGATAGTTGAACTTCCCGTCACGGGGCAGGAAGTAGACGATGACTGCTACCGTACCGATGAAAAGAAGGGCTTTGTATAGCAAATCTCTATAAACGGAGCGTTTTTTTTCACTGCTTTTGTTCATATCGGTTGAAATTTTTGCGAAAAGTACAAAAAAAAACAATCATGTGGAAAAAAAGGCTTAATTTTGCCGCCTAAAATATTCATAAAGTAAGGAAGATTATGGCAGAAAGAAGAGTCAGAGTCCGTTTTGCCCCGAGTCCGACGGGCGCTTTGCACATCGGCGGTGTGCGCACCGCGTTGTATAATTACCTTTTTGCGCGCCAGCATGGAGGTGATCTCATTTTCCGTATCGAAGACACCGACAGCAACCGTTTCGTTCCGGGTGCTGAAGAATATATTCTGGAGTCGTTCAAGTGGCTCGGTATTCCTTTCGACGAGGGTGTCAGCTTTGGTGGTGACCACGGTCCCTACCGTCAGTCCGAACGTCGCGACATTTACAAGAAGTACGTCCAGGTGCTGCTCGATGCAGGAAAAGCCTATATCGCTTTCGATACGCCCGAAGAACTGGAGGCTAAGCGCAAGGAAGTGGCCAACTTCCAGTATGACGCTTCTACCCGCCTGCAGATGCGCAACTCGCTGACTCTTCCGAAGGAAGAAGTAGATGCGCTGATCGCCGAGGGCAAGCAATATGTCGTACGTTTCAAGATTGAGCCGAATGAAGACGTGCATGTCCACGACCTCATCCGTGGCGAAGTGGTCATCAACTCTTCCATCCTCGACGACAAGGTGCTCTACAAGTCGGCCGACGAGCTGCCTACCTATCACTTGGCCAATATCGTGGACGACCACCTCATGGAGGTATCCCACGTCATCCGCGGCGAGGAGTGGTTGCCTTCGGCTCCGCTGCATGTGCTGCTCTACCGTGCTTTCGGCTGGGAAGATACGATGCCTCAGTTCGCCCACCTGCCCCTGCTGCTGAAGCCCGAAGGCAACGGCAAGCTGAGCAAGCGCGACGGCGACCGTCTGGGCTTCCCCGTTTTCCCCTTGGAATGGCACGACCCCAAGACCGGCGAAGTGTCTTCGGGCTACCGCGAGGCCGGTTACTTGCCCGAGGCCGTCATCAACTTCCTCGCCCTGTTGGGATGGAACCCCGGCAACGACCAGGAACTGATGTCGATGGACGAACTGGTGAAGCTCTTCGACCTGAGCCATTGCAGTAAGGCCGGTGCCAAGTTTGACTATAAGAAAGGTATCTGGTTCAACCACGAATATATCCTCCAGAAGCCTGACGCTGAAATCGCTGGGCTGTTCAAGCCTGTACTGGCAGCCAATGGCGTAGACGTAGCACAATACAGCGACGAGTTCCTGACCCGCGTCGTGTCGCTCGTCAAGGGCCGCGTCAACTTTGTGAAGGAACTCTGGGATCAGGCACGTTTCTTCTTCGTGGCTCCCGAAACGTATGCCGAGAAGGACGTGAAGAAACGCTGGTCCGAAGACACGCCCCGCATCATGGGCGAGCTGGTGGAAGTGCTGCGCGGCATCGCCGATTTCAGCTCGAAGCCGTCCGAAGACATCGTCATCGGCTGGATCACGGAGAAGGGTTATCACATGGGCAACGTGATGAACGCCTTCCGCCTGGCCGTCGTAGGTGAATGCAAGGGGCCGCACATGTTCGACATCACCGAGCTGCTGGGTAAGGAAGAGACTATCCGTCGTATCCAGCGTGCGGTAGAGGTCCTGAAATAATCGGTATTCTGCATACTCTCTATAACAGAGCACTTCCTCACCACTTCATGCCGTGCTGCATGAGGTCGTGAGGAAGTGCTTTATGAGGGGGTAACAAAGTGCTTCGTCAGGGGATGAGGAAGCACTGGGTGAGAGGACCATCTTTGGGAGTGTCTCACTCTTTGTACCAACTGGCGTACATCAGGTAGTTGTGCGCAATCTTCTGGTTCAGTTCCTTGGCCTGTTCGGGGTCCACCTTCTTGATGAACTTGGCCGGAACACCGCCCCAGATGCTGCCCGGCTCGATGACCGTGTTGCTCAGTACCAGCGAGCCTGCGGCCACGATGGCGCCTTCGCCCACGACGGCATGGTCGAGGATGGTGGCGCCCATGCCGACAAGGGCATAGTCCTTCACGGTGGCGCCGTGGATGGTGACGTTGTGACCGATGGACACGTGGTCGCCTATTTCGATGGTCGATTTCTCGTAGAGCGTGTGCAGCACGCTGCCGTCCTGTATGTTCACACCGTTGCCGATGCGGATGGAGTTGACGTCGCCGCGCAACACGGTGTTGAACCATACACTGCAGTCGCGGCCCATCTTTACGTCGCCTACGATGGTGGCGTTGTCGGCCAGGTAGCAGTTTTCTCCTATTTCGGGCGTAAAGCCTCTTACTGATTTGATTAATGCCATTTTTCTTTAGGGGTTAAAGGTTAAATTAAATTGCCTTGCAAGCCTTCTCCAGCCACAGCCGTTCGTCTTCGTCGAGGCTGGGGGAGAGTTGCTCGTACACCGTGCGGTGGTACTGGTTCAGCCAGTCTATTTCTGCCGGAGTCAGCAGGTCGCGGACGATGCCACGAGTGCAGATGGGGCAGAGGGTGACGGTCTCGAACTTCAGGTAACGGCCGAACAGGCCTTCGCCTGCAGGAACGGTGAGGACGAGGTTCTCCGTGCGGATGCCGTGGCTGCCGGCCTTATAGACGCCTGGTTCGTTGCTGGTGACCATACCCGGGCGCAGGGTGACGGGGTTCTCGTTCATGCGGATGCTCTGCGGGCCTTCGTGTACGTTGAGGAAGTGGCCGACGCCGTGTCCCGTGCCGTGCAGGAAGTTCATGCGGTGCTGCCAGATGGGCATGCGGGCCAGCACGTCGAGCTGGGCGCCACGCGTGCCTTCGGGGAAGACAGCCATGGCCAGGTCGATGTGTCCCTTTAATATTAAGGTGTAGTCGGTCTTTTCTTCGTCTGTCAGCGGGCCGAGGGCGATGGTACGGGTAATGTCCGTGGTACCGTCCAGGTATTGTGCACCCGAGTCGAGCAGCAGGAAGCCGCGGGGCTCCAGCGGAATGTCTGTTTCGGGTGTGGCTTCGTAGTGGACGATGGCTGCGTGAGCTCCGTATCCGGCGATGGTGTCGAAACTTTCGCCCATGTAGAGCGGTTGGGCGGCACGCAGCTCATGCAGTTTCTTGTCCACGCTGATTTCCGTTTCCTTACCTTGAGGAACTGCTTCTTCCAGCCACTTTAGGAACTTCACCAGTGCTACGCCGTCGCGTTGCATGGCCTGTCGGAGTCCGGCTATCTCCTGTTCGTTGCGTACGGCTTTCAGAAGGGCAACGGGCGAGGGGGCTTCGATGACGCGGCATTGCTGGGGAATGGCCGAGCGTACGGCATAGTTGGTCTTGCCTGGCTCCAGCATCAGGTTTTCTGCCGGCAATTGGGCGAGGTAGGACTCGATTTCCTGATAGGTGTGTAGTGATACGCCCGCTTCATGCAGGTGTGCAGCGACTTCGGGTGTTACCTTTTGCGAGTTGATAAAGTAGTGCGCTTCGTTTTCTCCAATCAGTAAGTAGCTGACAACGACTGGATTGCAGTGCACATCGCTGCCGCGCAGGTTCAGTGTCCATGCTATTTCGTCGAGGGCAGAGAGCAGCAAGCTGTCGGCTTTGGCTTTCTTCATCTCGGCACGTATGGCTTCCAGTTTCTCGGCACAGGTACGTCCGGCATATTTCGTGTCGTGGATAAAGGCCTGGGCTTGTGGCATTTCCGGTCGCCCGTCCCATATCTGTTCCATCGGATCAGCGGTGCATTTGAGTGTTATTCCGTTGTTTTCCAGTTCTTTTTGGAGTGATCGGGCTGCGTCGGTAGCGAATACCTTGCCGTCGATGCCTACACTTTGTCCCTTTTTTAATTGTTCGGATAGAAAAGCGGGGATGGAAGGCGTTTCGGGCAGCATCTCCTTATAGAGGTCGATGCCGGTACCTTCCAGCTGCTGGGCGGCTTGCAGGAAGTAGCGCGAGTCGGTCCACAAGCCGGCTTCGTTCTCGGTAACCACTACGGTACCTGCCGAGCCGGTAAAACCGGAAATCCATTCTCGACTCTGCCAGTGGGGGGCTACGTATTCGCTTAGGTGCGGGTCTGTACTGGGGATGATGAATGCTTCTATCCCCGTCTGTTTCATCCATGCGCGGAGAGTCTGGATGCGTTCTTTAATGGTGTCGTTCATAATTCACTATATAAAAGATGTATGATTGTGTGGGGATCGTAATGCCAGTCTAAAGCAGGCATTACGATTATCAAAAGTACATAAAGAACGCGGACGGTGCAAACTTTTACGCCGTTTTTGAGATTTTTTCTTGTTGTTGATAGCCCCATGTAAAGATAGCTAAAGAAAAGAATATCTGTCTGTTTGCTAAGATTTTGCAGAAAGTTTTTTGTGAATCAAGAAAATATGTGTACTTTTGCGGCTCGAATTAATCGTGAGATTTTTAAACATTAACTTTTTAATTAATTAAAAACAATGATTGTAGTACCTGTAAAAGAAGGCGAAAACATTGAGAAAGCGCTGAAGAAATTCAAACGTAAATTTGAAAAGACTGGCATCGTAAAAGAGTTGAGAAGCAGACAGCAGTTTGACAAACCGTCTGTTATTAAAAGACTTAAGAAAGAGCGTGCCGTTTACGTTCAGAAACTTCAGCAAGTAGAAGATTAATAATTCGTAAAATCCTTTGAATTATTGAATTCTTTTCATACATTCGTTGCACATTTAGTTATGTAGCGATATGTTGCTGACAGACTCTTTTCTCGATTATCTCCGTTATGAGCGGAACTATTCTGATGATACCGTAAAGGCTTACGGTGAGGATATCCGTCAGTTTCAGGAGTTTGGCGGAGAAGATGTCGGTCTTCAGTCTCCTTCGGAAGTGGTGGTGGACGTTGTTCGCGAATGGATGATTCATTTGATGAACCTCGGCTATGCGACGACTTCTGTGAACCGTAAGCTCAGCTCGCTTCGGTCATATTATAAGTATCTTCTGAGGAAGGGAGAGGTGAAAGTGGATCCGTTGCGTAAGATAACGGGGCCTAAAAACAAGAAAAACCTGCCCGTTTTCGTGAAGGAAAGTGAAATGAACCGATTGCTGGATGATGAGGACTTTGGAGAAGGATTTGAAGGTTGTCGTGACCATTTGGTTATTGCTATGTTTTATGCCACAGGCATGAGACTTTCGGAACTGATAGGGCTCGACGACGGAGATGTTGATTTTGCGGCATCGGTGATTAAAGTTACCGGTAAACGTAACAAGCAACGTTTGATTCCTTTTGGCGAAGAATTGCGGGTGGAGATGGAGACTTATGTGAAGCAGCGGGATGAATCGGTTCCGGTTCGGTCGGACGCTTTTTTTGTCCGTAAGACGGGTGAGCGGCTTTATCCTAATATCGTGAGGAAAATTGTAATGCGAAACCTTTCGAAGGTGGTGACTGTGAAGAAACGGAGTCCGCATGTGCTGCGGCATACCTTTGCGACAAGCATGCTGAATCATGATGCAGAACTTGGAGCGATTAAGGAATTACTGGGGCACGAAAGCTTGGCTACTACCGAGATTTACACGCATACGACTTTCGAAGAGCTTAAAAAAGTGTATAACCAGGCCCATCCTCGGGCTTAAAGAAAAGGAGGTATGTATGGAAATTAGAATTCAATCAATTCACTTTGACGCATCAGAGCAATTGCAGGCTTTTATCCAAAAGAAAGCTGCGAAGTTGGAGCGATTTTATGATGATATACAGAAAGTAGAGGTGTCATTGAAGGTAGTTAAACCAGAGACAGCCGAAAACAAGGAAGCCGGAGTGAAAGTTTTGGTTCCCAATGGCGAATTGTATGCGAACAAGGTTTGTGACACGTTTGAGGAAGCGGTAGACTTATGTCTGGAAGCTTTGGAAAAACAGCTGGTTAAGTACAAGGAAAAAATACGTAATAAATAAAAAACCTGCAAAAATTTTGCGGGAATGAAATAAATGCCTAAATTTGCAGCCGTTTCGCACACGGTATAGCAGCGAACGGCTGCAAAACTGCCTCTTTAGCTCAGTTGGCCAGAGCACGTGATTTGTAATCTCGGGGTCGTTGGTTCGAATCCGACAAGAGGCTCGAAAAAAAGTGATGGGCAAATACCAGAGTGGCCAAATGGGGCAGACTGTAAATCTGCTGGCTTACGCCTTCGGTGGTTCGAATCCATCTTTGCCCACTCCTTTCACTTGCTGTTATAGCTCAGCGGTAGAGCACTTCCTTGGTAAGGAAGAGGTCCCGGGTTCAAGTCCCGGTAACAGCTCTTATCATTGTAAATGCTGATTATTAATCAAATAAATAACAAGTAAAGCTATGGCTAAAGAGAAATTCGAACGTACCAAACCCCACGTGAACATTGGTACAATTGGTCACGTTGACCACGGTAAAACAACTTTGACTGCTGCTATCACAGCCGTATTGGCAAAGAAGGGTCTGTCAGAAGTTAAGTCTTTCGATCAGATTGATAATGCTCCTGAAGAAAAGGAAAGAGGTATTACTATTAATACAGCTCACGTTGAGTATGAGACTGCAAACCGTCACTATGCTCACGTGGACTGCCCGGGACACGCTGACTATGTGAAGAACATGGTAACAGGTGCCGCTCAGATGGACGGTGCTATCATCGTGGTTGCTGCAACTGATGGTCCGATGCCTCAGACACGCGAACACATCCTGTTGGCTCGTCAGGTAAACGTACCGAGACTGGTTGTATTCATGAATAAGTGTGATATGGTGGACGACCCCGAAATGTTGGAACTCGTTGAAATGGAAATGCGTGAACTGCTTTCTGCTTATGATTTCGACGGTGACAATACTCCGTTTATTCAGGGTTCTGCTCTTGGCGCATTGAATGGTGTTCCAAAGTGGGAAGAGAAGGTAATGGAATTGATGGACGCTTGTGATACATGGATTCCTCTGCCTCCGCGCGATATTGATAAGCCGTTCTTGATGCCGGTTGAAGACGTATTCTCTATCACTGGTCGTGGTACTGTAGCTACCGGTCGTATCGAGGCTGGTGTTATCAAGGTAGGTGATGAAGTTGAAATCCTTGGTTTGGGTGAGGACAAAAAGTCAGTTGTAACTGGCGTTGAAATGTTCCGCAAACTGTTGGATGAAGGTGAAGCTGGTGATAACGTAGGTCTGTTGCTGCGTGGTATCGACAAGAACGAAATTAAGCGCGGTATGGTACTCTGCAAGCCGGGTCAGATTAAGCCTCACTCTAAGTTCAAAGCTTCTATCTACGTTTTGAAGAAAGAGGAAGGTGGTCGTCACACTCCGTTCCACAATAAGTATCGTCCTCAGTTCTATCTGCGTACTATGGACTGTACAGGTGAAATTACTCTGCCGGAAGGTGTAGAAATGGTAATGCCGGGTGATAACGTTGAAATCACTGTTACGCTGATCTATCCGGTTGCCTTGAACGTAGGTCTGCGCTTCGCTATCCGTGAAGGTGGTCGTACGGTAGGTTCTGGTCAGATTACTGAAATTCTTGACTAAAATATAAATCTTAATCAGTTCCCGTTATTTACTATCGGGAACTGATTATGTTCAAACGGGAGTAGCTCAGTTGGTAGAGCACCGGTCTCCAAAACCGGGTGTCGGGAGTTCGAGCCTCTCCTCCCGTGCTAATATTGAAGCAATGAAAAAGATTGTAACTTATTTCAAAGAAACTTACGACGAACTTGTACATAAAGTATCGTGGCCTACGTATTCTGAACTTACCAACAGTGCGGTAGTTGTTTTATATGCTTCCCTGCTCATCGCATTGGTGGTGTTTGTGATGGACTATTGTTTCCAGCACGTAATGGAGTTTGTTTATCCTCATTAAAAAGCTTGAAGAATGTCTGAGATTGAAAAGAAATGGTACGTATTGCGTGCTATCAGCGGAAAAGAAACTAAGGTGAAGGAATACCTTGAAGCTGACATTAAGAACAGCGACCTTGGTGATTACGTGTCTCAGGTGTTGATTCCTACTGAAAAGGTATATCAGGTTCGCAATGGAAAGAAAATTGTGAAGGAAAGAAGTTATCTTCCTGGTTACGTTTTGGTAGAGGCGGCTTTGGTTGGTGAGGTTGCTCATCACTTGAGAAATACTCCAAACGTGATTGGTTTCTTGGGAGGTTCGGATAAACCCGTACCCTTAAGACAATCAGAAGTCAATCGCATACTCGGTACTGTTGACGAATTGCAGGATGCTACAGAAGAGATGAACATCCCGTATGTAGTCGGTGAGACTGTAAAGGTGAATTATGGTCCGTTCAGCGGATTCAGTGGTATCATTGAAGAAGTGAACACCGAGAAAAAGAAGCTGAAGGTCATGGTGAAGATATTTGGGCGGAAAACTCCGCTTGAATTGGGCTTTATGCAAGTGGAAAAAGAATGATGCAGGTGTTACGCTGTGTCGTTCCGTCATTATTGTAATATATAAATCAATCAATTAAAATGGCTAAAGAAGTTGCTGGACTAATCAAATTACAGATTAAAGGAGGCGCTGCAAATCCATCACCTCCCGTAGGACCTGCTTTGGGTTCCAAGGGTATCAACATCATGGAGTTTTGCAAGCAATTCAACGCCAGAACCCAAGACAAGGCAGGAAAGATTCTTCCTGTAATCATTACTTACTATGCAGACAAGTCTTTCGATTTTGTAATCAAGACTCCTCCCGTTGCAATCCAGTTGCTGGAGCTGACAAAGGTGAAGAGTGGTTCTGCTGAACCCAATCGTAAGAAAATTGCCGAGATCACTTGGGAACAAGTACGTACGATTGCTCAAGACAAGTTGGTTGACTTGAACTGTTTCACTGTAGAAGCTGCTATGAAGATGGTTGCTGGTACAGCTAGAAGTATGGGTATCACTGTAAAAGGGGAGTTCCCGGTTAATGAATAACTTATAAACTTCAATTAGAATGGGTAAACTGACAAAAAAGCAAAAGTTAGCTGCAGAAAAAATTGAAGCAGGGAAAGCATACTCTCTCAAAGAAGCTTCTGCACTGGTAAAGGAAATCACTTTTACCAAGTTTGATGCTTCTGTAGATATCGACGTACGTTTGGGCGTTGACCCGCGTAAGGCTAACCAAATGGTGAGAGGTGTCGTATCACTTCCTCACGGTACTGGTAAAGTAACGCGTGTTTTGGTGCTTTGTACACCGGATGCTGAAGCTGCTGCAAAAGAAGCAGGCGCTGACTATGTTGGTCTTGACGAATATATTGAAAAGATCAAAGGTGGATGGACAGATATTGATGTGATTATCACGATGCCTTCCATCATGGGTAAGATTGGTGCCCTCGGTCGTGTTCTCGGTCCTCGTGGATTGATGCCGAACCCTAAGAGTGGTACTGTGACTATGGATGTTGCTAAAGCTGTTAAGGAAGTAAAACAAGGTAAGATCGACTTCAAGGTTGACAAGAGTGGTATTGTTCATACTTCTATCGGTAAAGTTTCATTTAGTGCTGATCAAATTCGTGACAATGCGAAAGAATTCATCTCTACTTTGAATAAATTGAAACCGACTGCAGCCAAGGGTACATATATTAAGAGTATTTATCTTTCTAGTACAATGAGTAAGGGTGTAAAAATCGACCCTAAATCAGTGGAAGAAATCTAATAAAACGGAGTAATAATGAGAAAGGAAGATAAAAGTACGATTATTGAGCAGATTGCTGCTACAGTTAAGGAATACGGACACTTCTACTTGGTAGATACAACTGCTATGAATGCAGCTGCTACCAGCGCTTTGAGAGCTGCTTGTTTCAAGGCTGACATCAAACTGATGGTAGTTAAGAATACATTGCTGCACAAAGCTTTGGAAAGCCTTGAAGAAGATTATTCTCCGCTTTATGGTTGCCTGAAAGGTACTACGGCCGTTATGTTTTGCAATGTTGCAAACGCTCCGGCTAAACTGATTAAGGATAAAGCTAAAGATGGTATTCCGGGACTGAAGGCTGCATATGCTGAGGAAAGCTTCTATGTTGGTGCTGACCAGTTGGATGCTCTCGTAGCTATCAAGAGCAAGAACGAAGTTATTGCCGAAATCGTGGCATTGCTGCAATCTCCGGCCAAGAACATTATCTCTGCTCTGCAATCAGGTGGTAACACACTTCACGGAGTTCTCAAGACTCTTGGTGAAAGAACCGAAGCTTAAGGCTTCGATTTATTTGGCTGCATAACAGTAGCCGCAAACAAAATTTTATCAATTTATTTTAGTATTTAAACAATTAAATTCATACAAAAATGGCAGATTTGAAAGCTTTTGCAGAACAATTAGTTAACTTGACAGTAAAAGAAGTTAATGAACTTGCAACTATCCTGAAGGAAGAATACGGTATTGAACCTGCTGCTGCAGCTGTTGCTGTTGCTGCTGGCCCCGCAGCCGCTGGTGCTGCTGCCGCTGAAGAGAAGACTTCTTTCGATGTAGTATTGAAGAGCGCTGGTGCAGCTAAACTTCAAGTAGTTAAGGCCGTTAAGGAAGCTTGTGGTCTTGGTTTGAAGGAAGCTAAGGACATGGTAGACGGTGCTCCTAGCGTAGTAAAAGAAGGTTTGGCTAAGGACGAAGCAGAATCACTGAAGAAAACATTGGAAGAAGCTGGAGCTGAAGTTGAACTTAAATAACATTAGCCTGTAAATCAGGTAATTCGGTTAAGAACCCTTTTCACGAAGGGTTCTTAACCTTTTTGTGTATATATTTAAAATTCACTTCTACAAATCCATTATCAGATGTCTTCAAATACTGTAAATCAAAGAGTTAATTTCGCTTCGACTAAGAATCCGCTTGCATATCCGGATTTTCTGGAAGTACAATTGAAGTCATTCCAAGACTTTCTACAACTGGATACTCCTCCCGAGAAACGTAAGAACGAGGGATTGTATAAAGTATTTGCTGAAAACTTCCCTATTGCCGATACAAGAAACAATTTTGTTCTTGAATTTCTGGACTACTATATTGATCCGCCGCGTTATACCATCGATGAATGTATAGAGCGAGGGCTTACTTATAGTGTGCCGTTAAAGGCAAAATTGAAATTGTATTGTACCGACCCTGATCATGAGGACTTTGATACGGTCATTCAGGACGTTTTCCTTGGACCTATTCCTTACATGACAGATAAAGCTACGTTTGTCATCAATGGAGCCGAGCGTGTCGTTGTATCCCAATTGCATCGTTCGCCGGGCGTATTCTTCGGTCAGAGTGTACATGCCAATGGTACGAAGTTGTATTCAGCTCGTATCATCCCCTTCAAGGGATCCTGGATTGAATTTGCTACGGACATTAACAATGTCATGTATGCCTACATCGACCGTAAGAAGAAATTGCCCGTTACAACGTTGCTGAGAGCTATCGGTTTTGAGAATGATAAGGATATTCTTGAAATCTTCAATTTGGCAGAAGACGTTAAGGTGAATAAAGCCAATCTGAAGAAGATTGTTGGTCGTAAATTGGCTGCCCGTGTTTTGAAAACATGGATTGAGGACTTTGTAGATGAAGATACCGGTGAAGTAGTTTCTATCGAACGTAATGAAGTTGTTATCGACCGTGAAACTGTGATTGAACCGGAACATGTAGATATCATTCTAGAGTCAGGCGTTCAGAATATCCTTGTTCATAAGGAAGAACCGAACCAGTCTGACTACTCTATCATATATAATACACTGCAGAAAGACCCCAGTAACTCGGAAAAGGAAGCTGTGCTTTACATTTACCGTCAGTTGCGTAATGCAGATCCTGCAGATGATGCCAGTGCACGTGAAGTCATCAACAATTTGTTCTTCTCTGAAAAGAGATATGATTTAGGTGATGTGGGACGTTATCGTATCAACAAGAAGTTGAACTTGACGACCGACATGGATGTACGTGTCCTGACGAAGGAAGATATTATTGAGATTATCAAGTATCTGATTGAATTGATCAATTCGAAGGCAGACGTCGACGATATCGACCACTTGAGCAACCGTCGTGTACGTACTGTCGGTGAGCAGCTGTCCAATCAGTTTGCTATCGGTTTGGCCCGTATGTCTCGTACCATCCGTGAGCGAATGAATGTGCGTGACAATGAAGTGTTCACACCGATCGACTTGATTAATGCCAAGACTATATCTTCAGTCATCAATTCGTTCTTTGGTACCAACGCTTTGTCTCAATTCATGGACCAGACGAATCCATTGGCTGAAATTACTCATAAGCGTCGTATGTCTGCCTTAGGTCCTGGCGGTTTGTCACGCGAACGTGCTGGTTTCGAGGTGCGCGACGTACACTATACTCACTATGGACGTCTTTGTCCTATCGAGACTCCTGAAGGTCCGAACATCGGTTTGATTTCTTCTCTCTGTGTGTTCGCTAAGATCAATGATCTTGGATTTATCGAGACCCCTTATCGTAAGGTAGAAAACGGTAAGGTTGATCTTTCTCCCGAAGGATTGGTTTATCTGAGCGCCGAAGAAGAGGAAGGCAAGATTATTGCGCAGGGTAATGCTCCTTTGAATGACGACGGAACCTTTATCCGTGATAAAGTAAAATCACGTCAGGATGCAGATTATCCTGTTGTAGCTCCCAATGAAGTCGAGCTGATGGACGTTTCTCCGCAGCAGATTGCTTCTATTGCCGCTTCTTTGATTCCGTTCTTGGAACACGATGACGCTAATCGTGCGTTGATGGGATCGAACATGATGCGCCAGGCAGTACCTTTGTTGCGTAGCGAGGCGCCGATTGTTGGAACTGGTATTGAACGTCAGTTGGCTCGCGATTCGCGTACGCAGATTACGGCCGAAGGTGAAGGTGTAGTAGATTTTGTGGATGCTACGACCATCCGTATTCTTTATGATCGCACGGAAGATGAAGAATTTGTAAGTTTCGAATCGGCATTGAAAGAATATCGCATTCCGAAGTGGCGTCGTACGAACCAGAATATGACCATTGACCTCCGCCCGATCTGTGTGAAAGGACAGCGTGTGACGAAGGGTCAGATCCTTACTGAGGGTTATTCGACTGAAGACGGCGAATTAGCATTGGGTAAGAACCTATTGGTTGCCTATATGCCTTGGAAGGGATATAACTACGAGGATGCCATCGTGCTGAACGAACGTGTTGTCCGCGAAGACTTGCTTACTTCTGTACACGTAGAAGAGTATTCGTTGGAAGTACGTGAGACGAAACGTGGTATGGAAGAGCTGACCTCTGATATTCCTAACGTAAGTGAAGAAGCTACCAAAGATCTGGACGAGAATGGTATCGTGCGTGTTGGTGCCCGTATTGAGCCGGGTGACATCCTGATCGGTAAGATTACGCCGAAGGGTGAGTCCGATCCTTCTCCTGAGGAGAAATTGCTTCGTGCTATCTTCGGCGATAAAGCCGGTGATGTAAAAGATGCTTCTTTAAAGGCATCACCTTCGTTGAAAGGTGTGGTTATCGGCAAACGTTTGTTCTCACGTGTCATAAAGACTCGTAGTTCCAAACTGGCCGACAAAGCTCTGTTGCCAAAGATTGATGAGGAATTTGAAGGTAAAGTAGCCGATTTACGTAAGATATTGATTGATAAACTTTTGAAGTTGACTGATGGCTTGACTTCTGAAGGCGTGAAGGATTATATGGGAACCGATGTTATTTCTAAGGGTGCCCGTTTCCATGCTTCCGATTTTAGCGATTTGGACTTCACTGCTATCCAATTGAGCGGCTGGACGAAGGATGAACATGCCAACACGCTGATCCGTGCTTTGGTGATGAACTTCATCAAGAAGTACAAAGAATTGGATGCCGAACTGAAACGTAAGAAATTTGCCATTACCATTGGCGATGAACTGCCTGCCGGTATCATTCAGATGGCCAAAGTTTACATTGCCAAGAAGCGTAAGATCGGTGTCGGTGACAAGATGGCCGGACGTCACGGTAACAAGGGTATCGTTTCCCGCGTAGTGCGTCAGGAAGACATGCCGTTCTTGGCTGACGGAACTCCGGTTGACATTGTGTTGAATCCGTTGGGTGTGCCTTCTCGTATGAACATTGGCCAGATCTTTGAAGCCGTATTGGGAAGTGCAGGAAAGAAGTTGGGCGTTAAGTTTGCTACTCCTATCTTTGATGGAGCTACGTTGGACGACCTGAACACATGGACTGATAAAGCAGGTTTGCCTCGTTATGGCAAAACTACTTTGTACGATGGTGGTACGGGAGAGGCGTTCGAGCAGCAAGCTACTGTGGGTGTGACCTACATGCTGAAACTGGGTCACATGGTTGAAGACAAGATGCATGCCCGTTCTATCGGTCCGTACTCACTTATTACACAACAGCCGTTGGGTGGTAAAGCACAGTTCGGTGGACAGCGTTTCGGAGAAATGGAGGTTTGGGCACTCGAAGCATTCGGTGCTGCACACATCCTGCAGGAAATTCTGACAATCAAGTCTGATGATGTAGTTGGACGTTCGAAGGCATACGAAGCCATCGTCAAAGGTGAGCCGATGCCTACTCCGGGTATTCCTGAGTCGTTGAACGTGTTGCTGCATGAGTTACGCGGACTCGGATTGAGCATCAACTTAGAGTAATTTTTCAATCATCCATTGTCAATTATCAATTACAATATAAAGTATGGCTTTTAGAAAAGATAATAAGATAAAGAGTAATTTCTCGAAAATCTCTATCGGTTTGGCTTCACCTGAAGAAATCCTTGAGAATTCGAGTGGTGAAGTTTTAAAGCCTGAAACCATCAATTACCGTACTTATAAACCCGAGCGTGACGGTTTGTTCTGCGAGCGCATCTTCGGTCCTATCAAGGACTATGAGTGCCACTGCGGTAAGTATAAGCGCATCCGTTACAAAGGTATCGTCTGCGACCGTTGTGGTGTGGAGGTAACCGAGAAGAAGGTGCGCCGTGAGCGTATGGGACACATCCAGTTGGTTGTGCCCGTGGCTCATATCTGGTATTTCCGCTCTTTACCCAACAAGATTGGTTATCTGTTGGGTCTGCCGACTAAGAAACTGGATGCCATCATCTATTATGAGCGTTACGTCGTTATTCAGCCCGGTGTATTGGCTGACGAAGTAGCTCAGTATGACCTTTTGGAAGAGGGCGAATATCTGGATTTGTTGGACAAGCTTCCTAAGGAAAACCAGTTCCTTGAAGATTCTGATCCCAATAAGTTTATTGCAAAGATGGGTGCAGAGGCCATTTACGACCTGCTGACTCATCTGGACTTGGATGCATTGTCCTATGAACTCCGCCATCGTGCCAACAACGACGCTTCACAGCAGCGTAAGAACGAGGCGCTGAAACGTCTACAGGTTGTTGAGTCGTTCCGTGCTTCTCGCGGCCGCAACAAGCCCGAGTGGATGATTGTCCGTATCGTACCGGTTATTCCGCCTGAACTGCGTCCGTTGGTTCCGCTGGATGGTGGCCGTTTCGCTACGTCCGACTTAAACGATCTCTATCGTCGTGTTATCATTCGTAACAACCGTCTGAAGAGATTGATTGAAATAAAGGCTCCTGAAGTCATTCTTCGTAACGAGAAGCGTATGTTGCAGGAAGCAGTTGACTCACTGTTTGACAATTCTCGCAAGTCCAGCGCTGTGAAGACTGATGCCAACCGTCCGTTGAAATCTCTCTCCGACAGTTTGAAGGGTAAGCAGGGACGTTTCCGTCAGAACTTGTTGGGTAAGCGTGTTGACTATTCTGCCCGTTCGGTTATCGTCGTTGGTCCCGAACTGCGTATGGGTGAGTGCGGTATTCCCAAACTGATGGCCGCTGAGCTTTACAAGCCGTTTATTATCCGTAAGCTCATTGAGCGCGGCATTGTGAAGACGGTGAAGAGTGCCAAGAAGATTGTAGACCGCAAGGAACCCGTTATCTGGGATATCTTGGAGCATGTCATGAAGGGACATCCAGTTCTGCTGAACCGTGCCCCGACACTGCACCGCTTGGGTATCCAGGCCTTCCAGCCCAAGATGATTGAAGGAAAGGCTATCCAGCTGCACCCGTTGGCATGTACGGCCTTCAACGCCGACTTCGACGGTGACCAGATGGCTGTCCACCTTCCGTTGAGCAATGAAGCTATTCTGGAGGCACAGCTGTTGATGCTCCAGTCACACAATATTCTGAACCCAGCCAACGGTGCGCCTATCACTGTGCCTGCACAGGATATGGTGCTTGGTCTGTACTACATCACCAAGCTGCGTAAGGGTGCTAAGGGTGAGGGTCTGACTTTCTATGGCCCTGAAGAAGCTCTGATTGCCTATAACGAAGGCAAGTGCGACATCCACGCTCCTGTCAGTGTTATCGTGGACGATGTAGATGAGAACGGTAACATTGTCAAGAAGATGATGCACGATACCTCTGTCGGTCGTGTCATTGTTAATGAGATTGTACCGCCCGAAGCCGGATACATCAATACCATTATCTCTAAGAAGTCATTGCGCGACATCATCAGCCACGTTATTAAGGTGTGCGGTGTGTCCAAAGCTGCTGACTTCCTTGACGGTATCAAGAACTTGGGTTACTACATGGCCTTCAAGGGAGGTCTATCCTTCAACTTGGGCGATATCATTATCCCCGAAGAGAAGGAGGCACTGGTACAGAAGGGCTACGAAGAAGTAGAACAGGTTATCAACAACTATAATATGGGTATCATTACCAACAACGAACGTTACAATCAGGTAATTGATATCTGGACACACGTCAACTCCGAATTGTCCAACATCCTGATGAAAACCATTTCATCTGATGACCAGGGCTTTAACTCTGTCTACATGATGCTGGATTCCGGTGCCCGTGGTTCGAAGGAGCAGATCCGTCAGCTTTCCGGTATGCGTGGTTTGATGGCCAAGCCGCAGAAAGCCGGTGCCGAAGGTGGTCAGATCATTGAAAACCCGATTCTTTCGAACTTTAAGGAAGGTTTGTCCGTGCTCGAGTACTTTATCTCTACCCACGGTGCCCGTAAAGGTTTGGCCGATACTGCTTTGAAGACGGCCGATGCCGGATACCTGACTCGTCGTTTGGTCGACGTGTCACACGACGTGATCATCAACGAAGAAGACTGTGGAACACTCCGCGGACTGGTTTGTACAGCCCTCAAGAATAACGATGAAACCATCGCTACACTGTATGAACGTATTCTGGGACGTGTATCCGTACACGATATTGTACATCCGACAACCGGCGAACTGATTGTTGCCGGCGGTGAGGAAATCACAGAGGCCATTGCCCAGAAGATTGAAGATTCTCCTATCGAGAGTGTCGAAATCCGTTCGGTGCTCACTTGCGAATCCAAGAAGGGTGTTTGTGCTAAGTGTTATGGTCGTAACTTGGCTACCAGTCGTATGGTACAGAAAGGTGAGGCCGTCGGTGTCATTGCGGCACAGTCTATCGGTGAGCCGGGTACACAGTTGACACTGCGTACATTCCACGCCGGTGGTACGGCTGCCAACATCGCCGCCAACGCCAGCATCGTGGCCAAGAACAACGCCCGCCTCGAGTTCGAGGAACTGCGTACCGTCGATGTCATCGACGAAGCAGGCGAACCCGCCAAGGTAGTGGTAGGCCGTCTGGCCGAGTTGCGCTTTGTCGATGTCAACACCGACATCGTTCTTTCTACCCACAACGTACCCTACGGTTCTACGTTGTATGCTGCCGATGGAGAAGTGGTAGAAAAAGGCAAACTCATTGCTCGTTGGGACCCCTTCAACGCAGTCATTATCACCGAGGCTACCGGTAAAATTGAGTTCGAGGATGTCATCGAGAACGTCACCTATAAGGTAGAGTCCGACGAGTCCACCGGTTTGCGCGAAATCATCGTTATCGAGTCCAAGGACAAGGCAAAGGTGCCTACAGCACACATTATGACTGAGGATGGCGAGTTAATCCGTACTTACAACCTCCCTGTGGGTGGCCACGTGGTAGTTGAGGACGGACAGAAGGTGAAGGCTGGTGAAGTTATCGTGAAGATTCCGCGTGCTGTTGGTAAGGCTGGTGATATCACGGGTGGTCTTCCCCGTGTTACCGAGCTGTTCGAAGCACGTAACCCGTCCAACCCTGCTATCGTTTCCGAAATCGATGGTGAGATTACGATGGGTAAGGTAAAACGTGGTAACCGCGAAATCATCGTCACCTCTAAGGGTGGTGAGGTTAAGAAATATCTTGTTCCTCTGTCTAAGCAGATTCTGGTACAGGAGAATGACTACGTACGTGCCGGTACTCCGTTGTCCGACGGTGCTATCACGCCTGCCGACATCCTGGCTATCAAGGGTCCTACGGCTGTGCAGGAGTACATTGTCAACGAGGTTCAGGATGTTTACCGTCTCCAGGGTGTGAAGATCAACGACAAGCACTTCGAGATCATCGTACGTCAGATGATGCGCAAGGTCGAAATCAACGAACCGGGCGATACCCGCTTCCTCGAGCAGCAGGTAGTCGACAAGATCGAGTTCATGGAAGAGAACGACCGCATCTGGGGCAAGAAGGTGGTTACCGATGCAGGCGACTCTCAGAACCTGCAGCCTGGTCAGATTGTTACTGCCCGCAAGCTGCGTGACGAGAACTCCATGCTGAAACGTCGTGACTTGAAGCTGGTACAGGTACGTGATGCGGTGCCTGCCACTTCTACACAGATACTTCAGGGTATTACGCGTGCTGCTCTGCAGACGTCGAGCTTCATGTCTGCCGCTTCTTTCCAAGAAACGACGAAGGTGCTCAACGAAGCAGCTATCAACGGCAAGGTAGACCGTCTGGAAGGTATGAAGGAGAACGTGATCTGTGGTCACCTCATTCCTGCCGGTACAGGTCAGCGTGAGTTCGAGAAGATCATTGTTGGTTCCAAAGAAGAGTATGACCGTATGCTTGCCAACAAGAAGACGGTTCTCGACTACAACACGGTAGACGAGAAAGTTGAAGAAGAATAAACCGCAAGTAATACATCAATTGTAATATTCCGGGGAGGGTGTTCGCAAGGACATCCTCCCTTTCTTTTAAGAAGATTTACAGAATATCTCTTGTTAAGTGGTATGATTTAAATCGTATTTTAGTTTTGCTTGTTATTGAATAAGATCTTGATTAGAATAGCTCTGTTCCTTTGTATACTAATTCTGCCACATTTTTGGCTTCCAGTTTTTCCATCAGTCGTTTGCGGTAAGTGTGTACCGTGTTAGTGCTAAGAAATATCTTGTTTGCAATTTCTGAGGTACTCAGCCCTTGGGATAATAAAGCCAATACTTCTTTTTCTCTTTTGGACAACTCTGGTACCTGAGTTATAGAATTTCTACCGAACTGCTCGGAAAAAGTTTTGCAGAAATATTTATTTCCATTCTTTATTTCTTTGATGGCTGTAGCTAGTTCCTGGATGCTGTTGTTTTTTGAGACAGCTCCATGAATAGCCTGGTGTGCTAGCTTAGATATGACCCAAGGTTCTTCATGCATGGTGTATATCAGAATTCTGCATTCTGGTATTTGATTGTGCAGGAAATCGATCAGTTTGAAACCGTTTGTGTCTGGAAGTTCCAGATCAATGATACAAAGGTCGAATTGACAGGCATTGACTGCTTGTTCCACTTCTTTCATGCAAATGGCGCTTTGGCATGTAACATCTCCCAGTTGTTCTGCTATGTTTTTGATACCTTCTGCTACGATGGGATGGTCGTCTATGATCAGTAGCTTATACATGTTTTTATCCATTGGACTATATGTCGAATTGTAGTGTAAAAATGTTGTTGCCATCACTGGATTGAGTTTGGTTAGTAGTAGCACGGATGGCTTTGATACGGTCGTTTATGGTGCGTAGGCCTATGCCATCATTTTTTGTAGACTGCTGATTCGCAGATTGGATACCATTGTCAGCAATCTGTAATATATATCTTGTTCCATTTTCAGTTTGTAAGCTGATGTGGATATAGTCTGCTTGGGTATGTTTTGCAATGTTCATAGTGAGCTCCTGCGTGATACGATACAACTCATAGGCAGTTTCGTTGGGAAGATTGCGGGAAGTATTGCCTATGGTGGGGGTATAGCTGGCTTGTATGCCGGTGTTGGCTTTCAGGTTTGAAGCATAGCGCACTAATATTTCATCCAGACTTAGTTCATCGAATTCAGGGGGCATCAGTTCATGGGAAATATTGCGTACGCTGTTTCTTATTTGTCCGACGAGATTGGTTAGCTCTTCCGCATTGTTTTTTGATGTTTGGTTGCTCATTTTCATTTGTAGAGCCAGAAGATCGTTGGCGATACCGTCGTGTAACTCTTTAGCAAAGTATTTACATTCAGTTTCCAGGCCTTCAATATAGCGTCGTGCTGAGTTCAGGTCATTTTCTTGTTTCAATAATTCAATTTTTTGTTCTGCTGTCCGTTTCTTGTGATATACTCCCAATAAAATGATGGATATGCAAATCAATAGCAACCCACTTCCGATAGCTCCTTTCAACAGAAGGGCTTGATGTTCCAGCTGCTGCTGTTTTAGATTAGCTATCTGCAATTCTTTTTCCTGTGTTTGGTATTTGACGTTGAACTCAGCCATTTGTCGAGTGAGATTCTGTTGGGCCAGTGTGTCGGTCCACATGCGTGCACTGTCCATGTAGGCATATGCCTGGGCCTGGTTGCCCGTCGCATGGTAACATTGGGCAATTTGGGTAAGCAGTGTCTTGGGTTCACTGCCAGTGTTCCTTTTTCGCAGCCACAGCATATCTTTCAGTGCCTGCGTATAGTTCTTCCGGTTCATTTCCGTAGAAGCCCTTACTTGTATGAACCCGATGGCGGCGATGGAGTTGTCCGGTTCTTCCTCCAGGAGGCGGTTGCCGATTTGCAGGTAATGTTCCACCGAGTCCGGCTGTTCCCTCCGTTCCAATACCCTCAGCAGGGAGGGGAGGCACCTGATTTTCCAGCTGGAAGCGTTGCCTCCCGACTGGCAGGCAATTTCCCAAGCCTTCCGGATGGATTGTTCGGCATCGTCCAGCTTGTCCAGTTCTGCCTTGATGGCTGCACGGAGCTGCCATGCGCTGAAGGTGGAGAAGGGGTCGTCTGTTTTTACGGCATGTTCGGCGGACAGGTCGATGTACTTTTCCGCTTCGTTCATTTGTCGGATGTTGAAATAAAAGATGGAAACATTGTTGTAGATGTGGGTAATCCAGCCTTCGTCCTTATACTGCAGGGCGGCTTCCATGGCTTTGGTATAATAATAGATGGTGGAGTCGTTCATGTGTCGTCGGCGGTAGAGGATGGCCAGGTCGTTGTATACGCTGATGTGTTTCTCCAGGTCATCAATTTCGGGCAGGTAGGGGAGTACGCTCTTCTTCATTTCCAGGGCCCGTTCTCCTTCGCCGGTATATACTAATAGTGTAGCCTGTTCATTCAATAATATAGGGTATATGGGCGATTGTCTTGCTCCCGGTATGGCAAAGGCGCTGTCAAATGTTCGTTGGGCTTTTTCGTAATTGTTTTGTCCCCCTTCGCTCATCAGGTCGGCAGCGTGGGTATAAAGGCGCGTTAATGTAGAATCTAGAGGGATCTGTTCTGCATGAAGTGAAGATGATAATAGCAGAAATAATAGTAGTATTTTATAGAGAATTTTCATGGCATTTGGTTGAAAATGATTTTGTTGGCAAATATACGAAAAGCTAAGTGTAGAAAGTGAGATTACTTTATTTTTTCTTTGGAAGCTATATTTATATATAGTATTTTAGTGAAGTAGATTATATAATAAATTAGAGATTATGATAGTAACTGGTATGAGAAATATGAATCTTTTAATTTGTTTTGCTTATTTGAGATAAAATCACTATTTTGGGTGACAAATTTTCAATTAAAATAATTGTTTTTTTGTAAACCGAATGGATAAAGAACGGAGTCGGGCAAATTATAGGGTTGATTTTATTAATTGTTTTTGACTCATATTTTGAGGTCCGATGAAGTACTTTGAGAATGGAGTAAATAAAATAATGAAACTCATGAGTATTGGTTAGGCTGGATTTGTAAACGGTGGGTTCATCTCTGTGAAGGATGCGTCCACCGTTTCAAAGTTAATGGTTATGAAATATATGGATTATTTTCAAAAAGATTTATTGTTAGTCGTTTCTATCGTTTCATGCCTCTTGCTCGGTTCGTGTTCTCCGTGGGAGAGCGACTTGGAGAATGTTTATCAGGCGGCGCAGAAGGAGGATAAGAATGCGATGTTTGCTGTTGTAAGGCATTATGATGATTTTAAGGATGTAGTGCCCCTCGATTCTTTTGAGCGATATCGGCAAGTGTTGATCGAATCAGGAAATGACGCGATCATTACAGATGCTTGGCTTCAAGAATGGGCTGATTTTCGTAAACCACATCCCAAGATGAGTGATGAGGAGTATGAAGACCGACGGAATGATATCCTGTTCAAATGGGCACAAATCGGCATCAAATATAATAATCCGGATAGTTATTATGACATGGGGGATTATTATAACAGCAGATTTCTGCGGACTCATGTTCTGGAAGATTCCCTCATGGCCGAACAATATTATCAGAAGGCTTGGGAAAACTGGCATCAAGGTGAGAGGCTGTTGCGGGATAGAAAAGCGGGTGTCTTAGCATTGATAAAGGGGGGAATTGCCTATAGTGCCCATGTGTATCAGACCACAGCGGACGAATCTTTCATTCCGCGTTTGTTCAATGCCGGTATCTTCTTTTCCGAGTATGTGATGAGCGGTTTTTTGAAACTGCTTTTTACTGCTCAATGGTGGAAGGTCTTGTTGGCCATTCTTATTCTGGTAATCATTATTTCGCTTCCCATGATTATAACCGGTTTCATGTATAAATCTACTTCTGTTCAGAACAATACCATGGGATTGGGTGTTATGCTGGGTATTTGGAATTTTATTCTCATTTTCGTAGCCTACTGCAACGACAACCCCAACTGGGTAAACAATGTTGGCGCATTGTGGTTCCCAGACGCTTCTTATGGCCTTCAACCCTATTTATGTGTCATTCCGAATTTATTCCTGTTATTCCTGTTTTTAGGAAATGTGGTTGGAGCTTTCTGGGATGACATTAAAGGTGGAAAAGGGGTGGAAAAGGCTGTCCTATCGGCTGTTGGACTTGTCCTTATTTTCAGTGTGAGCTATTTGACGGCTGCCATTGCCGGTATTTTTTATATATTTGTGGTGATATTGGTGATTGTCGTGAAGGCTGTTTTTGCTTCTGTTCCAGAGATGCTCGGAGCTGCGACGTCTTCTGCGATACCCTCGGCAGAAGAAATTTCAAAGAATGAAGAAAAAGCTTGTGTCCTTTGTTCTTGGTACGATAACAGCTCTGAGCAGTGTCTCCTGTTGAAAAAGCATACCGACAGATATGGGGGAGATGCATATGCTTGCTCAAATTACGAAAGGAGATAGGCTCATCCTCTATTTCGAACGATTCTCTCGTCTTGCATTTGGTGCGGAGCCAGACAATCCTCTTTTGGGGTAAACTCTTTTCTTCTGGATTTGGAAATCTCGCAAACTTCCCGTATCTTTGCACCCCGAAATCAGAAGGAGAGGTGCTCGAGTGGTTGAAGAGGCACGCCTGGAAAGCGTGTATACCCCTAAAGGGTATCACGAGTTCGAATCTCGTTCTCTCCGCAGTTTGTTTCATTAAATTTTATCAGATAAGGGGATGTGTTGGAACGGCAACACATTCCCCTTTTTTCTTTTTGAGGGCCAACGCGTCGTAGAGCCGTTCCCGACTGGTATACAGATTACAGACAAAATCCCGGCGGGCAGTCATGGCTTGTTCCCCCGGGATTTCTCTTTCGCTTGTCGTTGCGGAGTGGTCGTCATGGCCTTGGTAGAAGTTGCGGGCTTCAGTCTCCTCTTGCCTCTGCCTTCTTGCCGCACATCTTTTCAGTCGCTTGCTCTTTGCCCGGGAGGAGGGCGACAGTGCGGAGGTTTCCCTTTTTACACCTTCTGTACGACTGCTTCCCCGCCGGCCTTATCACCATCAGCACAGCGGTTCGGACGGGTCCGTTTCAACATTTTCCGGTCTGCTTCCCGCGACTTTGGAGTTCGTCTGCTACAGCGTCCTTTACGGCCTGTGGCAGCGGGGCTACGCTCATAGCGATGCGTATCCTCGACTCCATCAGCCGGCGGTACTCCTCTTCCATTTCTTCGTCCGTGATGTACACACAACGCAAGGCTATGAGCGCGCTGTAGATGCGGTCCACAGTCTCGAGCGACAACGAGCTGTCCGGTTGTTTCGGATTCAGCTTGGCTATGGTGCGCTCGTTCATGCCGACTGCGCGGGCAAACTGGCGGTTGGAGGTTAGGCGCCACCTTCTTCGGATCTCGTTCAATTCATTTGCGGCCGTGGCTATCCACAAATTGGCTTTCTTTCTTAGCTTCTTTTCATTCATGGCCCAGAGGATTAGACCGCGGCCGGCGGCCAAACCATGAACGGCATAAAAGAAGTTAAATCTGTAAAAGAGCCTGAAAAATGCTGTATCCATGAGTACAGCATCCGCTATCCGTCATTGACTACCTTTGCCGAAAAAACTTGGAAAGATCGCATGTCCAAATATAATGAATTTGATCCAAATAAACAAGTAAACCGTAAAGAATATGTCAATGAAAAATGAAATCTCTTTCTGGCCCTCGCGCTTTGCCTCCCTGCGCGACACCGTGCCCGTACCCACCACGTGGGGCGATCTGGTGGAAGAAATCCGTGGAGGACGTCATCTCACTGTCACTCGTCTTTACCGCGAGACTTGTGCCCGCCTGGCTGAAGCCGAAGCTGCGGGCGACATTGCTTCCGTCGAAGAGCTGAAGCGCCGCAAAGTTTCCCTGAAGACTTCGCAGGCGGCCTTTGTCTGTTCCGTCATCCTCGAGGGAGGGCGTAGTCAGCAGCATGTCCGCGGCTACTCCGACAAGGCGATGGTCGATATTGATGATTTGAACGGCAAAAGCCTGGACACGTTGGTCGCGCGGGTGAAAGCCGACCCGCATACGTTTCTGGCCTACGTCACTCTCTCGGGCCGTGGCCTGCGGGTGGTGGCCCGTGTGGAGCCTGCGCCGACCGATGCCCGCACCTTTGCCCGCGCCTGGCAGACGGTGAACGACTACTACGCCCGCCTGCTGGGCGTGACGGTCGACGCCCAGTGCAAGAACGCCACCCGCATGTCCGTCCTCTGCCACGACCCGGAGGTCTGCTACCGTCCCGAGGCCGAGGCCTTGGCAGTGGAGCCTGAGGCCCCAGCGCGTCCCCGAGCCTCGAGGGGCCGACCCGTGCGGGCCGTGAGTGCCGCCCCCACCGTGCGCCGCTTGGTGGAGGACGACGGCATCCTTTACGCTCCCGGCAGTCACAACGCTTACATCTGCCGCTGCCTCTACTGGATGAACCGCTTCGGCGTGAGCGAGGCCGATGCCGAGGCGTGGGCTCTCAGTGAATTTGCCGACTACGATGCCGCCGAACATTCCGTTGCGGCCACCGTGCGCAGCTGCTACGCCCAGACCGCCGAACACGCCACGTGCCGCCTCGCGCGCTACGCGCGTGCGCGTACCTCTAAAGATAAGTCGGGCGGCGGTGGCAGCCGTGCGCCCCGCGTGTCGGTAGGGCAGATGGAGGACTTCATCGGTCGCTGGTGCCAGCTGCGCCGCAACCTCCTCATCCACCAGCTGGAGGTGCGGCTCATGGACGGGACAGGGGAGGAGGAGCCCCGCTGGCAGCTGATGACCGATGCGCTGGAGAACTCCCTGTGGCGCGCCATGCAGCACGAGGGGCTGGACGCCGACCTCTTCCGCCTGCGCACGCTGCTGCAGAGCGACTTTGTGCCCACGTACCACCCCCTGCGCCGCTATCTCGACACGCTGCCGCCCTGGGATGGCACGACCGACTACATCGGCCGTCTGGCCCGAATGGTGGTGTGTCGCGGCACGTCGGCCGCCGAGTTCGACTACTACTTCCGCCGTTGGCTGGTGGGCATGCTGGCCGCCGCGCTGGACGACGGCGTGGTGAACCACGAAATCCTCGTCCTCCTCGGTCCGCAAGGCTCGTTCAAGAGCTCCTTCCTCGAGAACCTGCTGCCGCCCTGCCTGCGCCGCTACTACACCACGAAGACCAACTCGCAGCGACTCACCAAGGACGACCTCTTCACCATGACCGAGAACCTGCTCGTCAACTTCGAGGAGATAGACTCCATGCAGCGTCCCGAACTGAACCAGCTGAAGGCTATGACCACCACGCTCTACATCAACGAGCGTCCGGCCTACGGGCGCAACAAGGTGCGGCTGCCCCACGTGGCCTCGTTCTGCGCCACGGGCAACAACCTCCAGTTCCTCACCGACGACACCGGCAACCGCCGCTGGCTGCCCTTCGAAGTGGAGCACATCGAGAATCCCTGGACCACGCCCATCGACTACGAGGGTGTCTATGCACAGGCTAAGGCCCTGCTCGACGGCGGTTTCCGCTACTGGTTCCAGGGCGACGAGGTGGAGGCGCTCAACCGCCGCAACCGCCGCTTCGAAGCGCCCAACCCCGCCCGCGAGCTCATCCTGGCCCACTACCGCCGCCCCTCGGCGCTGGAGAAGGGCCGCTACCTGACGGCTTCGCAGATTTGTGCCCGCTTCGCGTCGATGCGGCTCAGTCCCGTGCAGGTAGGGCGGGCGATGAAGGAGTTGGGGTTCGAACAGAAAAGACTGCGTTCCGGATATATCTGGATTGTTGCCGACCGCAGTGCCGAAGAAATGAACAGTGTGTTGCCCGAATCTTTGTCCAGTGGCGATGAAATCATCCCTACACCTCAAACGTCTGATTGATAGCCTGATAGGAAAAATGTGTATAGATGTGTAGGGTAGTATGCAAACATTACGCGTGAAAATTAAATAAATGGTCTGCCTTTAAAGGCAGCCTATTTATTTACGGAATGCCGAAAAGTTTGCGGATTTACCCTACACATCCCTACACACCTGCACCGTTTTCTTTAATTCTCAATTCTCAATTTTCCATTATCCATTCTCAATTATGAAAACCATTACTTACACCCGCCGTTCCCTAGCCTGCCAGTATTTCCCCGATGCCGAGCCCGAGCAGGCCGTTCGCCGTCTCACCTCCTGGATCCGCCGCTGCCGTCCGCTCTATGCCGAGCTGACGCGGGGCGGTACCCCCTTCGACAAGCGCCGCTACCTCACCGTCCGCGAGGCCCGTCTCATCATGGAGTACCTGGGCGAACCCTAGACGGGCTTAGTATCTGAAAATGAGGAAGAAACGGATTGATTTGGTTTTCAGTCGGTTTTTGCTGGATTTTAAGACGTCGTCTATGTCTACATCTCCTTCCCAATCGCTGTCATCTCCTTCCTCGTCAATGGAGAACGAGTTGTATTTGGCTTTTCCCCAGCGCGATTCGATGCCCAATGAGATGACCTTATAGGCTATGGCACCGCCCACTGCGAAGTTGGATACATAATTGACGTTGGCTTCGTCATTCATGATGACAACCGATGCCGAAGGGATGAAATGGAAATATCCGCTTAATTTGAGATGGTCCACAGGGTTGAGCGTGATGGAAGGTCCTACATGCATTCCCAGTTCCAACTGGTGTACACCCAAGTCAATCTCTTCTTCTTCATAGCCTTCGTCGGGATATACCGGTTCGGAGGGCAGTTTCACCCATCCTTCGGCATCGCCATATTTCGCATAGGAGAGGTCGAACCAGGTAGCGTCCAGCCCGAATTTCAGCATGTTGAACAGCGGCTTCTTATGCAAGTAGAAGGTACGTCCTGCCCCGATCGAGAGTCCGAAATCGCTTTTCCAGTTCAGGCCGGGTACGTCCTGGTGGGTCAGCGTCTGGTTCAGGTAGCCGAAGTGGAAGTATCTGCTCCGGTCGTTCCAGACGGCTTCCTGGCGTTTCTCTTCTTTGTCAAGTTGGTAGGCGTCGTTGTCGTCCGTAGGCGTCAGCAGCGTGTCTTCGTTGCATTCCAGATTGTCGGAAGGTACGTCTTGTGCACAAACCGCCTGTGGGCCGGTCCATGCAAGGGTCAGCGTAAAAATACAAGTTAGCATGCTTTTCTGAAGCGTACCGGAAACAGTAGATAAATTTTTCATTGTAGTTCTTATAGTCTTTTCAGCCCTCCTAAAAGACATTTTTTTATACTTGTACATCGCACAAAACGTGGGGCAATAAACGTTGTGCTCGTTCTATTCTGCCGACAAAAGTAGTTAAAAGGTTTTATAAATAATATTCTTTTTAGTGTATTTCTTCATTGTTTTTTTATGGAAATGGTATGACGTCCTGTTTTGGGGAAGAGTTGTTTCATTCGTTTGTCCAAGTACGTATCTTTCCTGTCGTGACGCCGTGCTTCGTCATCCCCTGACGCAGTGCTTCCTGGGGGCGTCATGCTGTGCTTCGTGACAGTCTCAGAAAGTGCTGCCTTGTCCTGTAAGGCAGCACTTCGTCGGACTGTATGGTGGCGTGCTGTGGGGGAGGGGACATGTCATGTGACGGGCGGTACGCCTATCTCGATGGATGCCATCGACGAGGTGCAGGTTGTGGTGACCCCGTTTGACGTGCGCCAGACCAACTTCATCGGCGGCGGTATCAACGCCGTGACCAAGTCTGGTACGAACACGTTCAAGGGAACGGCCTACGTCTATCACAACAACGAGAACATGCACGGTAACCGCATTGACAATGCCGACCTGGGCGAACGCGGTACGAACCGCAATACGACCTATGGTTTCACCTTGGGTGGCCCGATCGTGAAGAACAAGCTCTTCTTCTTCGCCAACGCCGAGTATGCCAAGATCCCGTCGGTCATCAACCGCTGGCGTGCGTCGGAAGACGGCGTGGCCGATCCGGACAACTACATCTCTGAACAGCCGTTTTGGCAACAAGATTTCCAACCAGTTGTTGTTCACCTATACGAACATCGATGACGTGCGCGGCTCCAACTCTTCGCCCTTCCCCTTCATCGACATCATGGGTGGCTACGAGACGGCTGCCGACGGGACGGTGACCCAGAGCCTGACGCCCTACATGAGCTTGGGCTACGAGCTGTTCTCTCACAACAACCGCGTGCAGAACAAGGTGTTCACCGTGACCGACAACTTTACCTACTATGCCGGCGAGCACAAGATCACCGCGGGCTTCAGCTACGAGCACCAGCTGGCCAACAACGCCTACATGCGTGGCGGTACGGGTTACTACCGCTACCGTTCGCTGGACGACTTCCTCAACGGTGCGGCTCCCGAGACTGTAGGTCTGGCCTACGGCTACAACGGCGAGACCAACCCGAATGCTGAAGTGGTGTTCAACCAGTATGGCCTGTATGCACAGGACGAGTGGAACATCCTGGAGAACCTGAAACTGACGGGCGGTATCCGTTTCGACATGATCGCCTTCAACGACGACGACCTGATGCGCAACAACGCCATCTATGACCTGGACTTCGGCGGCCGCCACATCGACACCGGCGCCTGGCCCGACGGCAACGTGCAGATTTCGCCGCGTATCGGTTTCACCTGGGACGTCTTCGGCGACAAGAGCCTGAAGGTGCGCGGCGGTACGGGACTTTTTGCCGGTCGTCTGCCGTTGGTATTCTTCACCAACATGCCGACTAATTCGGGTATGGTGCAGAACCTGGTGCATGCCGATACTTATTATTCGTCGAATGGTGTTGTGACCTCGTCTGACCCTCGTTTGCAGAATTTTGCCGGCGGACTGGTGACGGATGTCAACAAGATCCGCGAGCTGCTCGGTGCGCCCGAATCGATCAGCCCCGACCAGGGTACGGTGCCCAGCGAGATTGCCGGTGTGGACAAGAACTTCAAGATGCCGCAGGTATGGAAGTCGTCGCTGGCCGTTGACTACCAGCTTCCTGTGACCTTCCCGTTGACCCTGACCGGTGAGTTCACCTATACGAAGAACGTGAACGCCGTCATCCTGGACAACTACAACATCAAGCCCATCGATTCCAGCTGGGAACAGTTGCAGGGTGCCGACAACCGTTACATTTATCCGAGCGACTACCGCTACTATAAGGACTTCAGCAACGCCTGCGTGCTGACCAACACGCATAAGGGCTACGGCTGGACTCTGAATCTGACGGCCACTGCCGAACCGGTGAAGAACCTGCAGTTGATGGCTGCCTACACGCATACGGTGATGAAGGAAATGTCCGGCATGCCGGGTAGCAACGCTTCGTCGGCCTGGTCGGGACTGTACTCGGTGAACGGCCCGAACAACGTGGAGCTGCAGAACTCGCGTTACGTCATCCCCGACCGCGTGATTGCTTCCGTCAGCTACACCTATCATAAGGACCACTTCAGCCTGTTCTACACCGGTTACCGTGGTGCAGGCTATAGCTTCGTCTATTCGAACGACCTCAACGGCGACGGCAACAACACCGACCTGATGTACATCCCCAAGGACGACAGCGAAATCCACTTCACCAACGAGAGCGACCGCCAGCTCTTCTGGGACTTCGTGGAGCAGGACAGCTACCTGAAGAACCACAAGGGTGAGTATGCCGAGGCCTACAGCGCCTTCGCTCCCTGGGTACACCGCTTCGACTTCCGCTGGGCGCACGACTTCGACCTGAAGCTGGGCAAGGCCACGAACAAGCTGCAGCTGAGCGTGGACATCATGAACGTGGGCAATCTCTTCAACTCCAAGTGGGGCGTAGAGAAGAACATGAGCAACTGCAACGGTGGCGCCATCCTGAAGGTGGACAAGGTGGAGAACGGCACGCCCTACTTCTCCATGTTCAAGAACAGCGACGGCACGCCGCTCACCAGCTGGACGTTCAACCGCAACTACGACCAGTGCTGGAAGATGCAGATCGGTGTGAAGTACTACTTCAATTAATGGAGAATTGATAATTGAGAATTGAAAATTGAAGAGAGGGCAGCAAAATCGGCGCGTTTGAAGAAAAAGCCGTATCTTTGCTGCCCTCTTTCTTTTTTATACTCGCGTCATGAGAAAGTTTGTACTGTTTATATTCCTATTTGTCTCCCTCGGCCTGTATGCCGGCGGGCATACGACGATCATCGTGTCGCTCGACGGCTTCCGCTGGGATTATCCGCAGATGTACGACACGCCGTTTCTCGACTCCCTGGGTCGTCGCGGTGTTCGCGCGGTGATGCGCCCCTCGTTCCCCTCGAAAACGTTCCCCAACCACTACACGCTGGCCACGGGCCTGGTGCCCGACCATCACGGCATCATCGCCAACAAGTTTTACGACGTAGCCTCGGGCCGCACCTTCAGCATCGGCGACAAGGTGACGGGCAAGGATGGCTCGTTCTACGGCGGCGAGCCCATCTGGCTGACGGCTCGCCGGCAAGGTGTCAAGGTGGGTGTAGTCTATTGGCCCGGTTCCGATGTAGCCATCCGGGGACAGTATCCCGACTATTATCAGGACTATGCCAAGAAGCCCTTGCTGACCTTTGAACAACGCTTCGACGAAGCCGAACGGTTGCTGACGCTGCCCGACAGCCTGCGTCCGCAGCTTGTCATGGTCTACTTCGAAGAACCCGATTATAGCGGGCACGTTTATGGTCCGGCTTCCCACGAGACCCGTCGTGCCGTCGAGGAACTGGACTCGCTGCTGGCCGGTTTTTATGCCCGGCTGCGTGCCTTGCCCGGAGGTGGGGACATCAATTTCATCGTCACCTCGGACCACGGCATGGCGCCGACCTCGCCCCAACGTATCATCCGCCTCTCGGACTACCTGCAGCCCGACTGGTGCGAACGCGTGCTGGCCGACCTGCCCACCTTGATTTTCCCCAAGGCCGGGCACGAGGACGACATTCTGAAAGCTCTGGAACGGGCGCCCCATCTGCGTGTGTGGCGTCGGGAGGACGTGCCTGCCTATCTGCGTTACGGATCGAATCCGAATGTGGCTCCCATCGTGGCGCTGCCTGACAATGGTTGGCTGGTGTCCGAGGACGGACGGGTGAAGCTTGGTAACCACGGCTTCGATCCCACGGCTTCGGACCTCTGCGTGCCCTTCCGTGCCGAAGGTCCTGACTTCAAGCACGGATATGTACGCACTGAGCTGTTCGACAATACCTGCATCTATCCGCTCCTTGCCCATCTGCTAGGGATCGACCCTGCGCCATGCGATGGCAGTGTCAGTCAGATCGTTGATCTGCTGGAACATTAGGAATGCTTTCCGCCTGGAAAAAGGAGTGTGTCAGACTGAAACAGAAGTTCATATCTCTGTCTGATACACTCCTTCCTTTTTACTCCTTTTATTACCGTCCCTTATCGACATGCATCGCCCATGAGCTCGGGCGTATGTACTAACTTTGTAGCAGGAAAAGGGGAGAGGCGCCCTCCCCGTTTACCGCTGAGAATTTATCTGCGTATTAACCTGCTAAAAGTAAAAAAACTATGCCAACTGCTTACAAAGTAATGAAACGCGTCATCCAGTTGGGTGACCGTAGGGGTGAGACCGTCTACAACGTGGCTCCTGTGTGCTATGGCACGCTGACTACCGACGACGTGGCTCGCCAGATTGCCGCCGAGTCC
The DNA here is from genome assembly GCF_019239235.1 of Caecibacteroides pullorum. Classification (GTDB taxonomy): domain Bacteria; phylum Bacteroidota; class Bacteroidia; order Bacteroidales; family Bacteroidaceae; genus Bacteroides; species Bacteroides pullorum. Next base: position 100,754 of record NZ_JAAZTS010000008.1, read on the forward strand.
ACCGCCAGTCCCGGCGACGTGAAGAACGTACTCGACCGCTATGCCTATTATGTGTCCGAGAACCTGAAGAAAGGTTATGCCATCGAACTCCTGGGTTTCGGCAAACTTTACCTGCGTTTTGTCAACGGCAAGAGCGTCAGTGCCGAGAAGGATGCGACCGCTGCGCTGGTGAAAGCGCTTGTGCCCGGCTTCCGTCCCTCGTTCACGATGGTGAACAACAGCCGTATCTACGACCTTATTCCCGACAAGATCAGTCTCGTGAAGTATACCGGTACAACCGTACCTGCCGGCGAGGACGATACTTCGGGCGGTGAAGACCAGGGCGGAGAAGACCAGGGCGGAGAAGAAGAGGGAGGCAGTCCGCTGTAAAGTCCTTACACCTTCACAGTCATTCATTATTAACTTCTAATCTGTTGTCAACATGAACACAACTTCCAATTCTTCGAAAATCACCTGGGCCTCTATTGTGAAGGCCATTATCCAGGCAGCCATTGCTGCTCTGACGGCACTCGGTATTACCAGTTGTACACCTTTTATTCCTTTCCTGGCATGACCGACGACCGTTATCCCCTGACTGTTGGTGGCGAGGAGGTGCCGGGCGAACAGGCCCTCCTCGCCCGTGTGGAGGACGGCGAGTTGATGGGCGGACCAGACAGTGTCCGTTACCTCGTCCTTCACTGTTCTGCCACCCGCTGTACGCAGGATTACACTGCCGAACAGCTTCTGCACGACCATCGTGCCCGTGGTTTCCGCACCGTGGGCTATCATTTCTACGTCCGCCGCGACGGCAGCCTGACCCAACATCGCGGCCTGCTGGAGGTGGGTGCTCACTGCCGTCCATACAACCGCTGCTCCATCGGCGTCTGCTATGAGGGCGGACTCGACGCCCAGGGTCGTCCGGCCGACACCCGCACACCGGCACAGACCGAACGCCTGACAGATCTCTTTGCCCGCTTGCGGCGCCTCTTTCCCCAGGCTGTAGTCTGTGGTCATCGCGATCTGCCCGGGACTTCGCCCAAGGCTTGCCCTTGTCTGGATGCAGGGGCGCTGTTTTAATGGAAATACTGTGCAGGTTTATGGTTTTAATAGTGGATCTATGTTATGCTTTCACTATAGATTAATGCTAGTATAAAATTAGGGTTCGAAAGAACCCTTTTTTATGTCTATAGGTGTAGAGGATACTTTTGTGAGAAATTTTGCTGTCTTCTTGCAGGAAAGGGTACTTTGTTTTGAAAAAAGTGAGAGCCTGTTCTGCGACAGTTTTCTCTTTAATATTCGAAAGAGTGCATTTTATATATTTTTTTTCGTAAATTATGCTTTAATTAAATTATAATTTTTATCTTTGCAAAGTAATACATGAAAATTTGTTAACCAAACGCCCCTGCCTTTGGGGACGCTATATTAATTTAATCTACAAAAAATCATGAACCGAAAGTTTAGATCAGTTAGCCTTTGGCTGTTCTTGGGGCTTATGAGCACAGGAATGGCTTATGCGATACCTAATCATACGGTATCGGAATCTAATGTAGTTCAGCAGGGCTCTGTATGTAAAGGTGTGGTGAAAGACGCCGCAGGTGAAACCGTTATTGGTGCTACCGTTTTAGTGAAAGGTACAACGAATGGTACGGTAACGGGAATCGATGGTGACTTTCAACTTTCCAATGTAGAGAGAGGAGCTGTAATCCAAATTTCTTTTATCGGTTATCAGACCGTTGAGGTGCCCTGGCAAGGAACACCTCTTCAAATAACACTGAAAGATGATGCGCAGGCATTGGATGAGGTTGTTGTGGTAGGTTATGGCACTCAGAAGAAAGTGAATGTGACGGGTGCCGTAGGTATGGTTGACTCCAAGGTGCTTGCTGCACGTCCGGTAACTAATGTGGCTCAGGCATTGCAAGGTACAGTACCGGGCTTGAACTTCACGGTAGGAAGCGAAGGTGGTGCGCTCGATGGCTCCATGAGCTTTAATATCCGTGGCGTCGGTACGATTGGTGATGGATCGGGGTCTTCTCCGTTGGTTTTGATTGACGGTATCGAGGGTAGCCTTAATTCGCTGAATCCTAATGATATTGAGTCTGTTTCTGTCCTGAAGGATGCTGCGTCTGCTTCTATTTACGGTGCACGTGCTGCATTCGGTGTAATTTTGGTGCAAACTAAGAAAGGAAAAGCAGGTAAGGCACGTGTGAATTATGGCGTGAATGTTCGTTTTAGTGATGCTGTTACGGTTCCTGAAATGATGGACTCCTATACCTTCGCACAATATTTTAATCGTGCAGCTGAAAATAGAGGTGATGCTGCTCCGTTCAGCGCAGAAGCTTTGCAGCGCATTAAAGATTATCAGGACGGAAAACTGACAACGGTATGTACCTTTAATGAGACTACCAGACGCTGGAATAATTATACGGGTTCCAATGCCAATACGGACTGGTTTAAGGAATTTTATAATGACTGGGTGCCTTCGCAGGAGCATAATGTAAGTATCGCCGGTGGTACGGACAAGATACAGTATACATTGAGCGGTAGCTTTATGGATCAGAACGGTTTGTTGCGTCATGGCGATGACAACTTGCAGCGTTATACTGTGAATAGCAACATAACGGCTAACGTGACCGATTGGTTCAAGGTGAGCTATTCTACGAAGTGGACGCGCGAGAACTTTGAACGCCCGTCTTATTTGACCGGTTTGTTCTTCCATAACATTGCTCGCCGCTGGCCGACTTGTCCGGCGTACGATCCGAACGGTTATCCGATGGATGGTATGGAAATCATCCAACTGGAAGATGGTGGTAAACAGCGCAATGAAAAGGATTTGAATACACAGCAGTTGCAGTTGATTTTTGAACCCATTAAAAATTGGACTATTCATTTGGAGGGTGCTTTGAGAACTACTAACACGCGTCAACATTGGGAAGTATTGCCAGTTTATGCTCACGATGTAGATGGCAATCCGTATGCTGTTTCTTGGGATGGAGGTGGTTCCTATGCAGCAGGTGCTTCCAGAGTCAATGAATATTCGTATAAAGAAAATTATTACAGTACTAATATTTATACGGACTATTTCAAAGAATTCGATAGTGGCCATTATTTTAAAGTAATGGTTGGTTTCAATTCTGAATTGTATAAGACTGCAAATCTAACAGGGCAGAAGAATACTTTGATTTCTAATTCTGTTCCAACACTGAATACAGCTACAGAATCTCCGACGACTTCGGGTGGCTATGCCCACAATGGTGTAGCCGGTTTCTTCGGGCGTATCAACTATAGTTACAAAGACCGCTATATGGTGGAGGTGAACGGACGTTACGATGGTTCTTCCCGTTTTATTGGCGATAAGCGCTGGGGTTTCTTCCCTTCCTTCTCTTTGGGTTGGAACGTGGTGAATGAAGAATTCTTTGCTGGTATTGCTGAAAAGGCTAATATGAACATGCTGAAAGTACGTGGATCTTGGGGACAGTTGGGTAATACGAATACCAATGATGCCTGGTATCCGTTCTACCAGACAATGCCTCAGGGATCAAACTACAATTGGTTGGTGAACGGTGTACGTCCTAACTATGCTTCATTGCCGGGCATCGTATCTACATTGAAAACGTGGGAAACCATTGAAACGTGGGACATCGGTTTGGACTGGGCTTTCTTCAACAACCGATTGACCGGTTCGTTCGACTACTTCGTACGTTGGACGTATGACATGATTGGTCCGGCTCCTGAACTTCCATCGATTCTGGGTGCTACTCCTCCGAAAATCAACAATGCCGACATGAAGTCTTACGGTTTCGAGTTTGAGTTGGGCTGGAGAGATCAGATTGGTGACTTCTCCTATGGCGCGAAATTTACATTGGCCGACGACCAACAGAAGATTACAAGTTATCCGAATGAAAATCTGAAACTTTCGGAAGCCTATTATCCAGGCAAGATGCTGGGCGAGATTTGGGGATATGAAACAGTAGGTATTGCTCAGACGCAAGAAGAAATGGACGCTCATCTGGCTAAGGTAGACCAGTCTTCATTGGGTAGCAAGTGGGGGGCCGGTGATATCATGTATGCCGATCTTGATGGAAACGGTGTCATTTCGAATGCCGATAATACGGTAAACAATCCAGGTGACCGCAAGGTGATTGGTAACAGTACGCCGCGATTCAAATATGGTGTTACGTTGGATGCTGCTTGGAAAGGCATTGACTTCCGTATTTTCTTCCAGGGCGTGGCTAAGCGCGACTATTTGATGAATGGTCCCTACTTCTGGGGCGCTAACGGTGTAGGTATGTGGCAAGCTACTGGTTTCAAGGAACATTGGGATTTCTGGCGTCCGGAAGGTGACCCCTTGGGTGCCAACACCGATGCTTACTATCCGCGTGTAATAAGGAATGATAGTAAAAATATGCGTGCACAGAGCCGTTATCTGCAGAATGCTGCCTATTGCCGTATCAAGAACTTGCAAGTAGGCTATACGTTGCCGAAGGCTTGGACTGATAAGGCTGGCATGTCTTCAGTACGTGTATACATTTCCGGTGATAACTTGTTCACATTCTCGCACATGTCCAAGATCTTTGACCCGGAAGCTTTGGAAAGTGCCTATAATGCAGACAACGGTAAACTTTATCCGTTGCAGCGTACGATATCTGTTGGTTTGAATGTTAACTTCTAAATTGATCACTTATGAAACTGAAAAATATTTTCCTGAATACAATTGTGCTTGCCGGAGGATTGTGTGTCTCTTCTTCGTGCAATGACTTCCTGGACATGAAGCCGCTGGACCAAGTGACGCCGGGCGAATACTTCCAGACTGCCGACCAGGTGGGCGCTTACTGCATCTCTCAGTATAACGGCTTGTTCTCCACCCACAGCGGATACGGAGCCGGTACCGTCAACAACGACAAGAACACCGACAACATGGTGGCCGGCGGATACAGCGCGGCTTATTTCGAAAAAGGACAATGGCGTGTGCCCAATACGGGTGGCTGGGACTTCTCGATGATACGTTACTGCAACTATTTCTTCGAGACGGTCATCCCCAAGTATGAGGCCGGACAGATTACGGGAGACGACGCCGCAATCCGCCATTACATCGGCGAGATGTACTTCATCCGCGCGTGGACGTATTACAGCAGACTCAAGTCCTTCGGCGACTACCCCATCGTGACCAAGGTGCTGCCGGACGTCAAGGAGGAACTGCTGGCCCACTCGGCACGCCGTCCGCGCAACGAGGTGGCACGCTACATCATCAGTCAGCTGGACTCGGCCGCCATGTACATGTCTGAAGACATCTCGGGCAACAAGACCCGCCTGACCAGAGACTGCGCCCTGCTGGTGAAGTCGCGCGTGGCGCTGTATGAAGCGACGTTCGAGAAGTATCATCGCGGCACGGGCCGTGTGCCGGGCGACGCCAACTGGCCGGGCAAGAAGCTCTATCCCGACTATTCTACCGACATCGACCAGGAAATCAACTGGTTCCTGGATCAGGCCATGGCAGCTGCCGAGCAAGTGGCCGACAAGATCACGCTGACTGAGAATACCGGCCTGACCAACCCGACCGGGCCGACCGCCATCACGAACTGGAATCCTTACTTCGAGATGTTTGCGGCCGAAGACATGAGCGTCTATCCGGAAGTGCTGTTCTGGAAGGACTATCTGATCTCGGGTGACGTGGCTATCTCACACGGTACGCCCGCCTATATCTATAGCGGTGGCAACAACGGTATGCTGAAGAGCTTTGTGGACTGCTTCGTGATGGAAGACGGTCTGCCTTACTACAAGTCTTCCAACTATCAGGGAGACAAGCGCATCATGGACGTGAAGGCTCACAGAGACCCGCGCCTGCAGCTCTTTCTGCTGGGCGAGGATGACATGTTGCCTTCCAAGGACTCGGAAGACGGCACCTTCAAAGCCTTTGCGCAGCCGAACGTTATTAGTACTGAAGCACAGACAATAGACCAGACCGGATACCGCATCCGCAAATGCCTGACATATGATCACACTCAAATTCATTCCGGACAGGCGCAGTCCACGACGGGAAGTATCATCTTCCGTGCGGTGGAAGCCTACCTGAACTACCTGGAGGCTTACTATGTGAAGAACGGCCGTGTGGACGGAAAGGCTGCCCAATATTGGAGAGCCGTCAGAACCCGTGCGGGCATCAATCCCGACTATACCTACTCCATCAACAACACCGACTTGGCTCAGGAAACTGACCTGGCGGCTCATCCGGGCGGATATGAAATGGACGCTACGCTGTACAACATCCGCCGCGAACGCCGTTGCGAGTTTATCGGCGAAGGTATGCGTTGGGATGACCTGATCAGATGGAGAGCATGGGATGCCTTGCTGACTACCAAGTTTATTCCCGAAGGCTACAATTTCTGGGATGAGGCTTACAAAACGTATGAATTGCCTGATGGTACGGATGAAATCAATGATGATCCGAATAGCCCGACGGCTAATATGTCATCAAGACTTGTCTCGAAATATGTCCGTCCGTTTGCTAAGGTGAAAGCTAATAATGCTGTTTATGATGGCTTTACATGGGCTAAAGCTAATTATCTTAGCCCGATAGCTATTAACGAAATCAAATTGGCTTCTCCAGACAACTCTGTTGATAATTCGGTCATTTATCAAAATCCTTACTGGCCGACAGAGATTGATGGAACGGCTATTGAATAATTTGAATATAGTAAGCTTTGGGTTCTTATAAGACCTGAACTATAAATAGGTATTGATAACATAAATGAAGAGGGCAGTGTTTGGCTGCCCTCTTTTTCTAGTTTGAAATCATGTTTTTTGTGGTAGCCCTTTTGAATGGGCCGTAGATATATAGTTTTTGGAATATGAAGATATTTATTAAATTTGTAGCAAGTTTGTTAGCTGTGTCTTTTTTCGCATCCTGTGCTCGTGAGCCTCGTTGGGTATTGGCTTGGGAAGAAACGTTTGATGGGGAGGTGCTTGACTCCACTGTCTGGAGCCGGATACCTCGAGGTCGAGCAGATTGGGCCAATACGCAATCGTTGGATGAGCGTTGTTTGGAATTGAAAGATGGTATTCTCTACTTGAAAGGAATTGTGAATGATGATCGTACAAAAGATACGGCAGCTTTTCTTACTGGGGGTATTTGGAGTAAAGGGAAATATGCCTTTCGTGGAGGGAGGATTGAGGTCTGTGCTAAATTACAGGCCGCACAAGGAGCATGGCCGGCTATTTGGATGCTTCCCTTTGAACAACGCGCAGGCTGGCCGCATGACGGTGAAATTGATTTGATGGAACGGCTGAATTATGATTCTATTGTTTATCAGACGGTTCATAGCCATTATACATATGATTTAGGTATAAAAGATTATCCAGCTCATGGTGGAACTGCCTCTATTGATCCTGATGACTATAATGTTTATGGAGTGGATATTTGGCCGGATAGTTTGGTCTTTCATGTCAATGGGGTACGTACATTCTGTTATCCCAAGATAAGAACAGATGAGGAAGGACAGTTCCCCTTCGATGTACCTCAATATCTATTGATAGATATGCAATTGGGGGGGCAATGGGTTGGTCCGGTGGACGCAGGAGATCTTCCGGTTGAAATGCAGGTAGACTGGGTAAAACATTATCAGTGGAAGTGAGTATTGAAAAATAATGTAGATATATATCATGGGAAAAATGATTTTTAATAGTCGGATGCTGGTGCTGGTTGTATGGACTTGTTTGTTTGCAAGCGGATTACAGGCTCAGGATTCGGCGTCGGTACGTATCGTTCCCCGTCCGGTGGAAGCTGTTGCTGTAGCGGGAACGTTTCATATTACTTCGTCAACTGTGGTGTCGGTGGGTGATGAAGGATTGAAACCGCTGGCCGAATATTTCAGTTCGCTTTTTGTACGTCCGGCGGGCTTTTCGCTGAAAGTATGTGTGGGCGGTCAGGGGAATATCCGTCTGGAACGGGTAGATGATTTGTCTGCTGAGGCTTATCGACTGCACGTGGATAGTAACGGAGTGCTTATTGAGGCGGGTGGATATGCTGGGGGCTTCTATGCCTTGCAGACGCTTCGGCTGACTTTGCCTGCGGCTATAGAGTCTTTCTCACCAGTCGAAGGTGTCGATTGGACGATACCTGCCATGCACGTGGTTGATAGTCCTCGTTTTGCATATCGTGGGTTGATGCTGGACGTGTCGCGTTATTTTATTCCCAAGGAAAATGTGCTTCAGATTATTGACTGCATGGCGATGCTTAAACTGAACAAACTTCACCTCCATCTGACGGACGATAATGGCTGGCGGTTGGAGATCAAACGTTATCCTCGTTTGACGGAGGTTGGTAGTCGGAGGGTGAATCGTAATGGCGTGCCCTTTCCCGACCGTCGGAATCCTTTGCCCGGCGAATCTACTTCGGTCGGTGGCTACTATACGCAGGACGACATGCGTGAAATCATTGCCTATGCACAGGCACGGCAGGTGGAGATTATTCCGGAAATAGACATGCCCGCTCACTCGAACGCTGCACTGGCAGCTTATCCGGAATTGGCTTGTCCGGTGGTGGACAAATATATCGGTGTATTGCCCGGGCTGGGCGGCGACCATGCCGATATTATTTATTGTGCGGGTAACGAGCAGACGTTCCATTTCCTGGAAGGCGTGATAGACGAAGTGGCTGCCCTTTTCCCCTCGAAATACATTCACTTGGGTGGCGATGAAGCCTGGAAAACCTACTGGAAGAAATGTCCCCTGTGCCAGCAGCGTATGAAGGATGAGAATCTGCCGGACGAAGAGGAACTGCAGAGTTACTTCATGCGCCGCATGAGCCGCTACGTGCAGAGCAAGGGGAAGGAAGTGATGGGATGGGACGAGCTGACGAACGGAATCTTGCCTGAGGGTGCGATCATCTTCGGCTGGCAAGGCTTTGGTAATGCAGCTTTGAAGGCAGCTGCACAGGGACACCGTTTCGTTATGACGCCTGCTCGCCTGCTCTACCTCATCCGTTATCAGGGCCCGCAATGGTTTGAACCGCTTACCTATTTTGGCAACAATACGCTGAAAGATGTCTATAATTACGAGCCGATACAGGATAATTGGAAACCGGAGTATGAGCCATTATTGATGGGTGTACAGGGGTCCATGTGGACGGAATTCTGCAACCATCCTTCTGATGTGACCTATCAGGTGTTTCCCCGTTTGGTGGCCGTGGCTGAAGTCGCTTGGTCGCCCAAAAGTAGCAAGGACTGGCCGACGTTTGTCGAGGCGCTGGACGGCTATCTGGCACATTTACAGGCTAAAGGTATTCAGTATGCCCATTCTATGTATAATATCCAGCATACGGTGACGCCGGTTGATGGTAAACTAAAGGTGGATCTTATGTGTGAACGTCCTGATGTGGAGATACGTTATACGACTGATGGCATGGAGCCGGGAGTAGAATCTGCATTGTATGAAAGCTCGTTGATACTGAACGGTGATGCTGTGATAAAGTGTGCTACTTTTTGTGATGGAAAGAAAATGGGAAAAACGTTGGAGTTGCCATTGGATTGGAATCTGGCTACAGCGAAACCTTTATTGGGACTTCCAGCTCCGGCGAATATTTTGGTGAATGGTCTTCGTGGTAGTTTGAAACAAACGGATTTTGAATGGTACACGGGAGATATGAACCGTCCGTTGACTTTTACGGTGGACCTGCTGAAAAGTTATGAATTGACGGAATGTGCAGTGGGTTGTATTACCAATTATGGAATGGGCTGCCACAAGCCGCGGGTGATGAAGGTAGAGGTGTCGGACGATAATAAGGCATTTGTTCCTGTGGGTAGCCTGAGCTTTTCTGACGCGGAGATTTTTAAGGAAGGCACTTTTATTGAGGATTTGAAGTTGAAGGTGGATGTGAAGGCCCGTTACGTGCGTTTTATACTTGACGGGCCGGGAAACTGTCCATCAGACCATGTGCGTCCCGGACAGCTTTCACGCATTTACGTGGATGAAGTAGTTATTCGCTGAGGATATTGAGACGGTTTGTTTCAGATTTGGTAAATCTGGTACAAACCGTTAACTTTGTAGCATAAATCTAAAATGCAATAGAAATCATGGACAATCAGGAAATTAACAACAATGGACAAATACAGATCGAATTGAAGGAAGATGTGGCACAGGGAACTTATGCCAATCTGGCTATCATTACTCACTCCAGCTCAGAATTTATTCTCGATTTTATCAAAATGCTGCCGGGTATGCCGAAGGCTAGTGTCCAGTCGCGTATCGTTCTTGTGCCCGAGCATGCTAAACGTTTGCTGCGTGCATTGGAAGAGAATATCGAGAAGTATGAACGGGCTTTCGGACCGATCCGTATGAAGGACGAGATGGATTTTCCGCCTTTGACAAACGTGAAAGGAGAGGCATAATGTAGGCTGTTTGTAACAGAGTGTAGACGAGCTAGTGGGCTGAAAATCAAAAAAAATATAGATGATCATTGGTTATTCAAATATTATTCGTATCTTTGCAGCCCGAAAAAGTGTATGCTTGAAAATTAATACAACAATATAATAACTAAAAACAATTAAAATGCCTACAATTCAGCAATTAGTAAGAAAAGGACGCCAGGTATTGGTTGACAAGAGTAAGTCGCCTGCCTTGGATTCATGTCCTCAAAGACGTGGCGTTTGCGTGAGAGTGTATACAACCACTCCGAAAAAACCGAATTCAGCTATGCGTAAGGTAGCTCGTGTGCGTTTGACTAACGGTAAGGAGGTGAACTCCTACATTCCGGGTGAAGGTCATAACTTGCAGGAACACTCTATTGTATTGGTACGTGGCGGTCGTGTGAAAGACCTTCCGGGTGTACGTTATCACATCGTTCGTGGTACGTTGGATACCGCCGGTGTTGCCGGCCGTACTCAGAGACGTTCCAAGTATGGTGCTAAGCGTCCGAAACCGGGTCAGGCAGCTCCCGCAAAAAAGAAATAAGCTGTAAAAATAGAAAGTAAGTAAAGTAAAGATTTACGTTTTAGTTTGCTTGGATAGATGCTACAGGTTGAGTAAATCTGCCGGAGGGCGGATTGAAGAAGACAGAAGTAAACAACCAAGAACGAAAACATTATTCATTTAAAGAAAAATGAGAAAAGCAAAACCAAAAAAACGCGTTATCCTGCCGGATCCCGTGTTCAATGATGTGAAAGTGTCCAAGTTTGTGAACCACTTGATGTACGACGGAAAGAAAAATACCTCTTATGAGATTTTCTATGCCGCTTTGGATGTAGTTAAGAACAAAATGCAGAATGAAGAAAAATCTGCATTGGAGATTTGGAAAAAGGCTTTGGATAATGTAACTCCTCAAGTTGAAGTAAAATCCCGCCGTGTAGGTGGTGCTACTTTCCAGGTTCCGACTGAAATTCGTCCTGATCGTAAAGAGTCCATTTCGATGAAGAACTTGATTATCTTTGCTCGTAAACGTGGTGGTAAGTCTATGGCTGACAAGCTGGCGGCTGAAATTATGGATGCCTACAACGAACAGGGTGGTGCATTCAAACGTAAGGAAGATATGCACAGAATGGCTGAGGCTAACCGTGCGTTCGCTCATTTCCGTTTCTAATTACTGCAAGCGTAACCTGTTTTAGATAAAAACTTAAAGTAAAGGGATTAAAATGGCAAAGCAAGATTTACATTTGACACGTAACATCGGTATCATGGCTCACATTGATGCCGGTAAGACTACAACTTCAGAACGTATCCTGTTCTATACTGGTTTGACTCACAAAATTGGTGAGGTGCACGATGGTGCAGCTACTATGGACTGGATGGAGCAGGAGCAGGAACGTGGTATTACTATCACATCTGCTGCTACGACTACGCGTTGGAAATATGCAGGTGATACATATAAGATTAACCTGATTGATACTCCGGGACACGTGGACTTTACTGCTGAGGTTGAGCGTTCGTTGCGTGTGTTGGATGGTGCCGTCGCTGCTTACTGTGCTGTAGGTGGTGTGGAACCGCAGTCTGAAACTGTATGGCGTCAGGCTGATAAATACAACGTTCCCCGTATCGGTTACGTGAACAAGATGGACCGTTCGGGCGCTGATTTCTTTGAAGTAGTTCGCCAGATGAAGGATGTGCTGGGCGCTAATCCGTGTCCGGTTGTAATTCCTATCGGCGCTGAAGAAAACTTCAAGGGTGTAGTCGACCTGATTAAGATGAAAGCCATCCTGTGGCATGACGAAACGATGGGTGCTGACTATGACGTAGAGGAAATCCCCGCCAACCTGAAGGACGAAGCTGAAGAATGGCGCGGCAAGATGCTGGAAACAGTAGCCGAATATGACGACGCTTTGATGGAGAAGTTCTTCGACGATCCTTCGACCATCACTGAAGAGGAAATCCTCCGTGGCCTGCGTGCCGCTACCCTGAAGATGGACGTTGTGCCGATGTTGTGCGGTTCGTCTTTCAAGAACAAGGGTGTGCAGACACTGCTCGACTACGTTTGCGCCTTCCTGCCTTCTCCGCTGGATACTCCGAACATCGTGGGTACCAACCCCAGCACAGGTGAAGAAGAAGACCGCAAGCCGAGCGAAGACGAAAAGACTGCCGCTTTGGCGTTCAAGATTGCTACTGACCCCTACGTTGGTCGTCTGACTTTCTTCCGTGTATATTCCGGTAAGGTAGAAGCCGGTTCCTATATCTACAACAGCCGTTCCGGCAAGAAGGAACGCGTTTCCCGTCTGTTCCAGATGCACTCCAACAAGCAGAACCCCGTTGAAGTTGTTTCTGCAGGTGATATCGGTGCAGGTGTAGGTTTCAAGGATATCCGTACGGGTGATACGCTTTGCGACGAAGAAGCTCCGATTGTACTCGAGTCTATGGACTTCCCCGATCCCGTTATCGGTATCGCTGTTGAGCCCAAGACTCAGAAGGATATGGACAAGCTGTCCAACGGTCTGGCCAAGCTGGCTGAAGAAGACCCGACCTTCACCGTTCGTACCGACGAGCAGACTGGTCAGACAGTTATCTCCGGTATGGGTGAGCTTCACCTGGATATCATCATCGACCGTCTGAAACGTGAGTTCAAGGTTGAATGTAACCAGGGTAAGCCTCAGGTTAACTACAAGGAAGCCATCACGAAGACTGTCAACCTCCGCGAGGTTTATAAGAAGCAGTCGGGTGGTCGCGGTAAGTTCGCCGACATCATCGTAAACGTTGGTCCGGTGGATGAAGATTTCAAGGAAGGCGGATTGCAGTTCATCAATGAAGTTACCGGTGGTAACATTCCTAAGGAATTCATCCCCTCTGTACAGAAGGGCTTCCAGACTGCCATGAAGAATGGTGTATTGGCTGGCTTCCCGATGGACAGCATGAAGGTGACGCTGCTTGACGGTTCGTTCCACCCGGTTGACTCCGACCAGCTGTCGTTCGAAATCTGTGCCATCCAGGCTTACAAGAACGCTTGCTCCAAGGCAGGTCCTGTTCTGATGGAGCCCATCATGAAGCTGGAAGTTGTAACTCCGGAAGAAAACATGGGTGACGTTATCGGTGACTTGAACAAGCGTCGTGGCCAGGTAGAAGGTATGGAATCCAGCCGCTCCGGTGCCCGCATCGTGAAGGCAATGGTTCCGCTGGCAGAAATGTTCGGTTACGTAACAGCTCTGCGTACCATCACTTCCGGCCGTGCCACTTCATCCATGAGTTACGATCACCATGCTCAGGTATCGACTTCTATCGCGAAGGCAGTACTCGAGGAAGTGAAAGGTCACACAGAATTGCTCTAAAGAAAATCTAGAAGCCCGCAGGTTAGCGTATGACTCTTAACCTGCGGAGCTTCTCCGTTTAATAACAAGTTTAACTATAAACACTAATGAGTCAAAAAATTAGAATCAAATTGAAATCTTACGACCACAACTTGGTTGACAAGTCAGCTGAGAAGATTGTAAGAACAGTGAAGACGACGGGCGCCATCGTTAGCGGTCCTATTCCTCTTCCTACGCATAAGCGTATCTTTACTGTGAACCGTTCGACTTTCGTTAACAAGAAGTCGCGTGAACAATTCGAGCTCTCTTCTTACAAGAGACTGATCGACATCTATAGCTCTACTGCTAAGACTGTTGATGCTCTGATGAAGTTGGAGTTGCCGAGTGGTGTGGAAGTAGAAATCAAAGTGTAAGTGTATTTAAAAATTTAGTGAAATGCCAGGATTATTAGGAAAAAAAATCGGAATGACATCCGTTTTCAGTGCCGAGGGTAAAAATGTACCATGCACTGTTATCGAAGCAGGTCCTTGTGTTGTTACTCAAGTGAAGACCGTAGAAAAAGATGGCTATGCTGCCGTTCAGCTGGGTTTCCAGGACAAGAAGGAAAAGCATACTACGAAGCCGTTGATGGGTCACTTCAAGAAAGCCGGAGTAACACCCAAGAAACACTTGGCTGAGTTCAAAGAATTTGAGACCGAACTGAATCTCGGTGACACAGTTACCGTAGAACTGTTCAATGGCGTTGACTTCGTAGACGTTGCCGGAACATCCAAAGGTAAGGGTTTCCAGGGCGTTGTTAAGAGACATGGTTTTGGTGGTGTAGGTCAGACTACTCATGGTCAGCACAATCGTGCCCGCAAACCGGGTTCTATTGGTGCTTGTTCTTATCCTGCAAAAGTTTTCAAAGGCATGCGCATGGGTGGACAGATGGGTGGTAACAGAGTAACTGTTCAAAACCTGCAAGTATTAAAAGTAATCGCGGAGCATAACCTCCTCTTGGTGAAGGGTTCTATTCCCGGTTGCAAAGGTTCAATCGTAATAATTGAAAAATAATGGAAGTTAGCGTATTTAACATTAAAGGTGAAGACACCGGAAGAAAGGTTGCGTTGAACGAATCTATCTTCGGCATTGAGCCCAATGACCATGCCATCTACCTGGATGTAAAGCAGTTTATGGCTAACCAGCGTCAGGGTACTCATAAGTCAAAGGAAAGAAGTGAAATCAGCGGTTCTACTCGTAAGATCGGCCGTCAGAAAGGTGGTGGTGGTGCACGTCGTGGTGACATGAACTCGCCTGTATTGGTTGGTGGTGGACGCGTTTTTGGTCCTAAACCTCGTGATTATTACTTCAAGTTGAATAAGAAAGTGAAGGCGCTCGCTCGTAAATCGGCTTTGTCATATAAGGCTCAGAACGATGCAATTATCGTTGTTGAAGACTTCACTTTTGAGGCTCCTAAGACCAAGAATTTTGTAGAAATGACAAAAAATCTTAAAGTTTCTGATAAGAAGCCGCTTGTAGTATTACCGGAAGCAAATAAAAACGTATATTTGTCAGCTCGTAACGTGAAAGACGCTAACGTGCAGATAATCTCAGGGTTAAATACTTACAGAGTATTGAACGCTGGGGTTCTTGTGCTTACTGAAAGTGCACTTTCTGCTATCGACAATATCTTAATTTAAAGTAAGGAGGCTTAAATAATGGGATTTATTATTAAACCGTTGGTGACAGAGAAGATGACTGCAATAACTGACAAGCAGAACAACCGTTTTGGTTTTGTCGTGCGTCCTGAAGCTAACAAATTGGAAATTAAGAACGAAGTTGAAGCTCTCTACAACGTTACAGTGGTTGATGTGAACACCATAAAATATGCTGGCAAGAATAAGAGCCGCTATACGAAGGCTGGTCTCATCAATGGACGTACAAATGCTTATAAGAAAGCAATCGTTACGTTGAAAGAAGGAGATACTATTGATTTTTATAGCAATATTTAATACAAATGGCAGTACGTAAATTTAAGCCCACAACACCGGGGCAAAGACATAAAATTATTGGTACTTTCGAAGAAATTACTGCACGGGTACCAGAAAAGTCTCTTGTATTTGGTAAGAAATCCTCAGGTGGTCGCAACAACGAAGGTAAGATGACCATGCGCTACATCGGTGGCGGTCACAAGAAGGTAATTCGTATCGTTGACTTCAAGAGAAATAAAGACGGTGTGCCAGCAGTGGTTAAGACAATTGAATACGATCCGAATCGTTCGGCTCGTATCGCTTTGTTGTTTTATGCTGACGGCGAAAAAAGATATATTATTGCTCCCAATGGATTGCAAGTTGGTGCGACTTTGATGTCAGGTGAAAATGCAGCTCCAGAGATTGGAAATGCACTTCCTCTTCAGAATATTCCGGTTGGTACTGTAATTCACAATATCGAATTACGTCCGGGTCAGGGTGCTGCTCTGGTTCGTTCAGCTGGTAATTTCGCTCAGTTGACTTCAAGAGAAGGTAAGTATTGTGTTATCAAATTGCCTTCAGGTGAAGTTCGTCAAATTCTTAGTACTTGTAAGGCTACTATCGGTAGCGTTGGTAACTCGGATCATGGTTTGGAAAGCTCCGGTAAGGCCGGTCGCTCTCGTTGGTTAGGTCGTCGTCCGCGTAACCGTGGTGTTGTAATGAACCCGGTTGATCACCCGATGGGTGGTGGTGAAGGACGTGCTTCCGGTGGCCATCCGAGATCTCGCAAGGGATTGTATGCTAAGGGTCTTAAGACAAGAGCTCCGAAGAAACAATCGTCTAAGTATATTATTGAGAGAAGAAAGAAGTAATCTGATTAATCGAGAATATTATGAGTCGTTCATTAAAAAAAGGTCCGTATATTAACGTTAAGCTGGAAAAGAAAGTTCTTGCCATGAACGAAAGCGGCAAGAAGGTTGTGGTTAAGACTTGGGCCAGAGCTTCAATGATTTCGCCTGATTTTGTAGGCCATACCGTTGCAGTTCACAATGGAAATAAATTCATACCTGTGTATGTTACAGAAAACATGGTAGGTCATAAGTTGGGTGAGTTTGCCCCAACACGTACCTTCAGAGGCCATGCTGGTAACAAGAAGAAATAAAAACAGGTTTTACTACTGAAATAAAAAAGTAATAATATAATGGGAGCAAGAAAAAAAATATCGGCTGAAAAAAGAAAAGAAGCCCTTAAGACCATGTATTTTGCAAAATTGCAAAATGTTCCTACTTCCCCCCGTAAAATGCGTCTCGTGGCTGACATGATTCGCGGGATGGAAGTGAACAGAGCGCTTGGCGTCTTGAAGTTCTCTTCAAAAGAGGCTGCAGCAAGAGTAGAAAAGTTGCTGCGCTCTGCAATTGCTAACTGGGAGCAGAAAAACGAACGTAAGGCTGAAAACGGTGAACTGTTCGTAACCAAGATTTTTGTTGATGGTGGTGCTACGCTGAAAAGAATGCGTCCGGCTCCGCAGGGTAGAGGTTACAGAATCCGCAAACGTTCAAACCATGTGACACTGTTCGTTGGTTCTAAAAGTAATAACGAAGATCAAAATTAAGGTAAATGGGACAAAAAGTTAATCCAATAAGCAACCGTTTGGGAATTATCAGAGGATGGGATTCCAATTGGTATGGTGGAAAGAATTACGGTGATTCTTTGCTGGAAGATAGCAAGATTCGTAAATATTTGAATGCTCGTCTTGCAAAAGCCAGTGTATCAAGAATTGTTATTGAACGTACGCTGAAACTTGTGACTATTACCGTTTGTACTGCACGTCCGGGTATTATTATCGGAAAAGGTGGCCAGGAAGTTGATAAGTTGAAAGAGGAATTGAAGAAGGTTACCGATAAGGATATTCAGATTAACATCTTCGAAGTGAAAAGACCTGAACTCGATGCCGTTATCGTGGCTAACAACATCGCTCGCCAGGTAGAAGGAAAAATCGCTTATCGCCGTGCTATCAAGATGGCTATCGCAAATACAATGCGTATGGGCGCTGAGGGTATCAAGGTTTTGATTTCAGGACGTTTGAATGGCGCTGAAATGGCTCGTTCTGAAATGTATAAGGAAGGAAGAACTCCGTTGCACACTTTCAGAGCAGATATTGACTATTGTCATACTGAAGCATTGACAAAAGTTGGTCTTCTCGGTATCAAAGTTTGGATTTGCAGAGGCGAAGTTTACGGAAAGAGAGAATTGGCTCCGAACTTTACACAAAGCAAGGAAAGTGGCCGTGGAAGCAATAGCGGAAACAATGGCGGAAAGAACTTCAAAAGAAAGAAAAATAATCGCTAAACGAATTTGATTTTTTAGGAACTATGTTACAACCGAAAAAGACAAAATTCAGAAGACAGCAGAAGGGCCGCCAGAAAGGTAATGCTCAGAGAGGAAACCAGTTGGCTTTCGGCTCTTTTGGAATTAAAGCTTTGGAAACGAAGTGGATTACAGGACGCCAGATTGAAGCTGCGCGTATCGCTGTAACAAGATATATGCAACGTCAAGGACAGATTTGGATTCGTATCTTCCCGGACAAACCTATCACGAGAAAGCCTGCTGATGTACGTATGGGTAAAGGTAAAGGTAGCCCCGAGGGATTTGTGGCTCCTGTTACTCCGGGTAGAATTATTATTGAGGCTGAAGGAGTATCTTACGAAATCGCGAAAGAGGCCTTGCGCCTGGCAGCACAGAAGCTTCCCATCACTACGAAGTTTGTGGTAAGACGTGATTATGATATTCAAAATCAAAATGCGTAAAGAGTATGAAGATAGCAGAAGTTAAAGAAATGTCTACCACGGATTTGGTAGAAAGAATCGAGGCAGAAGTAGCTAACTACAATCAGATGGTGCTGAACCATTCTATTTCTCCTTTGGATAATCCTGCTCAGATCAAACAATTACGCAGGACAATTGCGCGTATGAAAACTGTATTGCGCGAAAGAGAACTTAACAATAAATGATGAGTTTGATGGAAGCAAGAAATTTAAGAAAAGAAAGAACAGGGATTGTGTTGAGCAACAAGATGGACAAGACGATCACAGTTGCTGCCAAGTTTAAGGAAAAACACCCCATTTATGGTAAGTTCGTTAGCAAGACGAAAAAATACCATGCTCATGATGAAAAGAATGAGTGCAATATCGGTGATACTGTACGCATTATGGAGACTCGTCCTTTGAGCAAGACAAAGAGATGGAGATTAGTAGAAATTGTTGAAAAAGCGAAGTAATTATGATACAAGCAGAATCCAGACTTACAGTATGTGACAACAGTGGAGCTAAGGAAGCTCTCTGTATTCGCGTTTTGGGCGGTACAGGTCGTCGCTACGCTTCTGTAGGAGACGTAATTGTCGTTTCTGTCAAGAGCGTCATCCCTTCAAGTGATATTAAAAAAGGTGCAGTGTCTAAGGCTTTGATTGTACGTACGAAGAAAGAAATTCGCCGTCAGGACGGTTCTTATATTCGTTTTGATGACAATGCTTGTGTGCTGTTGAACAATGCAGGCGAAATCAGAGGTAGCCGTATTTTCGGACCGGTAGCTCGTGAATTGCGTGCTGCCAACATGAAAGTGGTGTCACTCGCTCCTGAAGTACTTTAATTTTTTTGTAAAAGATTTAAGTAATGAGTAAATTACATATTAAGAAAGGCGATACGGTTTACGTAAACTCTGGTGAAGACAAGGGTAAAACCGGTCGCGTATTGAAGGTTCTTGTGAAGAAGAATCGTGCCATCGTTGAAGGTATCAACATGGTTTCTAAGAGCACGAAGCCGAGTGCAAAGAATCCTCAAGGTGGAATTGTGAAGCAGGAAGCTTCTATTCATATTTCAAACTTGAACCCGGTTGATCCGAAGACTGGCAAAGCAACTCGTATTGGTAGAAAAGTGAGTGCGGATGGCACTTTAGTGCGTTATTCTAAAAAATCAGGAGAGGAGATTAAGTAATGAGTAATACTGCTAGCCTTAAGAAAGAATATGCAGAGCGCATCGCACCTGCATTGAAATCACAGTTCCAGTATTCTTCTTCTATGCAGATCCCTGTGCTCAAGAAGATTGTTATCAATCAAGGTTTGGGTATGGCTGTGGCTGACAAGAAGATTATTGAAGTAGCAATTAATGAAATGACTGCCATTACAGGTCAAAAGGCTGTGGCAACAGTTTCACGTAAAGATATCGCAAACTTCAAGTTGCGTAAGAAAATGCCTATCGGTGTAATGGTAACATTGCGTCGTGAGAGAATGTACGAATTCTTGGAGAAGCTTGTTCGTGTAGCTCTTCCTCGTATCCGTGACTTCAAGGGTATTGAAAGTAAATTTGATGGTAGAGGTAACTATACGCTCGGTATTCAGGAACAGATTATCTTCCCTGAAATCAATATCGACAGCATTACCCGTATTCTTGGTATGAACATCACTTTCGTGACTTCTGCACAAACAGATGAAGAAGGTTATGCTCTGCTGAAAGAATTTGGTTTACCGTTTAAGAACGCAAAAAAAGATTGATAGATTATGGCAAAGGAATCAATGAAAGCACGCGAGGTCAGACGTGCCAAGTTAGTAGCCAGATATGCCGAAAAAAGAGCTGCTTTGAAGCAAATCGTGAGAACCGGTGATCCAGCAGAGGCTTATGAAGCTGCACAGAAGTTGCAGGCTCTGCCCAAAAATGCCAATCCGATTCGCCTTCATAACCGTTGCAAGTTGACAGGACGTCCTAAAGGATATATCCGTCAGTTCGGTATTTCGAGAATCCAGTTCCGTGAGATGGCTTCTAACGGTCTTATCCCGGGTGTAAAGAAAGCAAGCTGGTAATTATTATTTTTAAATATTGTCAGGGTAGTCCTGATTAATTTAATTTATTTTTATATGACTGATCCAATAGCAGATTATTTGACGAGGTTGCGGAACGCTATTCAAGCGAAGCACAGAGTTGTAGAAGTTCCGGCTTCAAACTTGAAAAAAGAAATCACCAAGATTCTTTTTGAGAAAGGCTACATTCTTAATTATAAGTTTGTAGAAGATGGTCCTCAAGGCACAATCAAGGTTGCTTTGAAGTATGATCCGGTTAACAAGGTAAACGCTATCAAGAAATTAGAGAGAATCTCTTCTCCGGGTATGCGTAAATATACCGGTTACAAAGACATGCCGCGTGTTATTAATGGTTTGGGTATTGCTATAATATCTACTTCCAAAGGTGTAATGACCAACAAAGAGGCCGCTGAACTGAAAATCGGTGGTGAAGTTTTGTGTTATGTATATTAATAGGAGGAATTAGCAATGTCAAGAATAGGAAAATTACCCATTAGTATTCCCGCAGGAGTGACAGTCACTCTGAACGACAATGTGGTTACCGTGAAGGGACCCAAAGGTGAAATGAGCCAATACGTAAATCCTGCTATCAATGTTTCTATCGAAGACGGTCATGTTGTGTTGGCTGAGAACGAGTCAGCTATGCTGGATAATCCCAAGCAGAAGCATGCATTCCACGGTCTTTACCGTGCATTGGTTCACAATATGGTTGTAGGTGTATCTGAAGGATACAAGAAGGAACTCGAACTGGTCGGTGTAGGTTACCGTGCTTCTAATCAGGGAAACATCATCGAGTTGGCATTAGGTTATACTCATAGTATCTTTATCCAGCTCCCTCCTGAGGTGAAAGTTGAGACTAAGTCTGAAAGAAACAAGAATCCTCTGATTATTTTGGAATCTTGTGACAAGCAATTGCTTGGTTTAGTTTGCGCAAAAATCCGTTCTTTCCGTAAGCCTGAACCGTATAAGGGTAAAGGTATTAAGTTTGTTGGCGAAGAAATTCGTAGAAAGTCTGGTAAATCAGCCGGTGCTAAATAATCATTTAAATTGATAGTATTATGACAACAAAAATAGAAAGACGAATTAAGATTAAATATAGAGTACGCAATAAAATTTCTGGTACTGCTACGTGCCCGCGTATGAGTGTATTTAGAAGTAACAAGCAAATTTACGTTCAAGTGATCGATGACTTGTCAGGCAAGACTTTGGCTGCTGCTTCTTCATTGGGTATGACTGAAAAGATGCCTAAGAAGGAACAGGCTGCTAAAGTAGGTGAGCTGATTGCAAAGAAGGCTCAGGAAGCTGGTATCACTACTGTAGTTTTCGACCGTAATGGTTACTTGTATCATGGGAGAGTAAAAGAGGTGGCTGATGCTGCTCGTAACGGTGGACTTAAATTTTAATCATTATGGCAGGACTTAATAATAGAGTTAAAATTTCAAACGATATAGAACTGAAGGACAGATTGGTAGCTATCAATCGTGTAACTAAAGTAACCAAAGGTGGTAGAACTTTTAGTTTCTCTGCTATTGTTGTAGTCGGAAACGAAGAAGGTATCATCGGTTGGGGTCTTGGTAAAGCTGGTGAAGTAACGGCTGCCATTGCCAAAGGCGTTGAGTCTGCAAAGAAGAACTTAACTAAGGTTCCTGTTCTGAAGGGTACTGTTCCTCATGAGCAGTCTGCTAAGTTTGGCGGTGCTGAGGTGTTTATCAAGCCTGCTTCTCACGGTACAGGTGTTGTAGCCGGTGGTGCTATGCGTGCTGTATTGGAGAGCGTAGGTGTGACAGACGTTTTGGCTAAGTCTAAAGGGTCTTCAAACCCTCACAATCTGGTGAAGGCTACAATCCTTGCACTGAGCGAAATGCGCGATGCGCGTATGGTTGCCCAGAACAGAGGTATCAGTGTTGAAAAAGTATTTAGAGGATAAGGAGGAAAGATATGTCAACTATAAAGATTAAGCAAATTAAAAGTAGAATTGGTGCACCTGCTGATCAGAAAAAGACTCTCGATGCGCTGGGACTTCATAAGATGAATCGTGTGGTTGAGCACGAATGTACTCCTTCAATTCTTGGAATGGTGGATAAGGTAAAGCACCTGGTTACCATCGTTAAGTAATTATTTGTTGAATATAAAACGAATTACAATATGAACTTAAGTAATTTAAAACCTGCTGAAGGTTCTACTAAGACTAGAAAGAGAATTGGACGTGGTCCGGGATCTGGTTTGGGAGGAACTTCTACCAGAGGTCATAAAGGTGCTAAGCAAAGATCTGGATACTCTAAGAAGATTGGTTTTGAAGGTGGTCAGATGCCTCTTCAGCGTCGTGTTCCTAAATTCGGTTTCAAGAACATTAACCGTGTAGAATACAAGGCTATCAATCTGGATACTATTCAGAAACTTGCCGAAGCTAAAAATCTGCAGTCTGTAGGTATCAATGATCTGGTTGCTGCAGGTTTCGTATCTTCTAATCAGTTGGTAAAAGTATTAGGTAACGGAACTTTGACTGCTAAGTTGGATGTACAGGCACATGCATTCTCCAAGAGTGCTGTTGCTGCCATTGAAGCTGTTGGTGGACAAGTAGTAAAACTCTGATTCAATGAGAAAAGCTATTGAAACATTAAAGAATATATGGAAAATTGAGGATCTGAGACAACGGATCCTCATTACCATA
The DNA here is from genome assembly GCF_019239235.1 of Caecibacteroides pullorum. Classification (GTDB taxonomy): domain Bacteria; phylum Bacteroidota; class Bacteroidia; order Bacteroidales; family Bacteroidaceae; genus Bacteroides; species Bacteroides pullorum. The sequence continues at coordinate 123,919 of NZ_JAAZTS010000008.1, forward strand.
TTGTTTGTGGCAATTTACCGTTTTGGTTCTTACGTCGTGTTGCCGGGTATCAATCCTGCAATGTTGACTCAGTTGCATCAACAAACAAGCGAGGGCCTTTTAGCCTTGTTAAATATGTTTTCGGGAGGTGCATTTTCTAATGCATCCATTTTTGCATTGGGAATTATGCCCTACATCTCTGCCTCCATTGTAATCCAGTTGCTGGGTATTGCAGTTCCTTACTTTCAGAAGCTGCAGCGTGAAGGGGAGAGTGGTAGAAGAAAAATGAACCAGTACACTCGTGTGCTGACTATTTTTATTTTGCTGGTGCAGGCGCCTTCCTATCTTATTAACCTTAAAATGCAGGCTGGTCCTTCCTTAAATGCTTCATTAGATTGGACTCTGTTTATGATTACTTCTACCATCATATTGGCGGCCGGAAGTATGTTTATTTTGTGGCTTGGTGAGAGAATTACTGACAAGGGTATTGGAAATGGTATCTCATTGATTATTATGATTGGTATCATTGCTCGTTTGCCACAGTCTTTCATTCAGGAGCTGACATCCCGAGTGACTGAAAAAGCTGGTGGTTTGGTTATGTTCTTGATTGAGATTGTAGTGCTGCTGATTGTTATTGCTTTTGCTATTCTTTTGGTACAAGGAACTCGTAAGATACCTGTACAATATGCTAAAAAGATTGTTGGCAACAAGCAATATGGCGGTGCACGTCAGTATATACCTTTGAAGGTAAATGCGGCTAATGTGATGCCTATCATTTTTGCACAGGCTATCATGTTTATTCCCATTACATTTATTGGTTTGTCCGGTAATGTCAATGAGATGAGCGGTTTCATGCGTGCGTTTACTGATCATACAAGCTTCTGGTATAATTTGGTATTTGCAGTGCTGATTATTGTATTTACGTATTTCTATACTGCAATTACCATCAATCCGACTCAGATGGCTGAAGATATGAAGAGAAATAACGGTTTCATCCCCGGTATCAAGCCTGGTAAGAGTACAGCAGAGTATATCGACGTGATTATGTCACGCATTACGCTGCCTGGTTCTTTCTTCCTGGCGCTTGTAGCCATTATGCCTGCTTTTGCTGGTGTATTTGGTGTGAAAGCCGAATTTGCTCAATTCTTTGGTGGAACATCTTTATTGATTCTTGTTGGCGTTGTGCTTGATACGTTGCAGCAGGTTGAAAGTCATTTGTTGATGAGACATTATGACGGTTTGTTGAAGTCTGGTCGTATTAAGGGACGTAGCGGAAATATAGCTGCATATTAATAGATTTTGAAGTGATATTTCTTAAGACAAATGATGAAATAGAATTACTGCGTGCCAGTAATTTGCTCGTGGGCAGAACTTTGGCTGAGATAGCCAAAGTTATCAAGCCCGGAGTGACAACAAAAGAGCTGGACAGGGTGGCTGAAGAATTCATTAGAGATAATGGCGCAGTCCCTACATTCAAGGGGTTCCCCAATCCGTATGGTGGACCTTTCCCAGCATCTATCTGTACTTCGGTTAATGAGCAGGTTGTGCATGGCATACCAGGTGATGTGGTACTGAAGGATGGTGATATCGTATCTGTTGATTGTGGTACTTACATGAATGGTTTTTGCGGTGATTCAGCTTATACGTTTTGTGTAGGTGAAGTTGCTGAAGACGTTCGGAATCTCTTGAAGGTTACCAAGGAAGCTTTGTACATTGGTATTGAAAACGCTGTTCAGGGCAAACGTTTGGGAGATGTTGGCTATGCAATACAGCAGTATTGTGAGTCCCATTCATACGGAGTGGTACGTGAATTTGTCGGCCATGGTATCGGTAAGGAGATGCATGAAGATCCGCAGGTACCTAACTACGGCAGACGTGGTACGGGAACTATGATGAAGCGTGGACTTTGTATCGCTATCGAGCCCATGATAACCTTGGGCGACCGTCACGTAGTGATGGAAAGCGACGGTTGGTCTGTCCGGACTAAGGATCGAAAATGTGCGGCTCACTTTGAGCATACGATAGCTGTCGGTGCTGGAAAGGCGGATATCCTTTCATCATTTGAGTTTATAGAAGAAGTATTGGGAGATCAAGCAATTTAGAAGATTAATATGGCAAAGCAGTCTGCAATAGAACAAGATGGAGTTATAGTTGAAGCATTGTCTAATGCAATGTTTCGTGTTGAATTGGAAAATGGACATGAGATTACTGCTCATATCTCTGGAAAGATGCGTATGCATTATATCAAAATCCTTCCGGGCGATAAGGTGCGTGTCGAAATGTCTCCTTACGATTTATCGAAAGGACGAATTGTATTCAGATATAAATAATTATTAGATATGAAAGTAAGAGCTTCTTTAAAGAAACGTACGCCAGAATGTAAGATCGTTAGACGTAATGGCCGTTTGTATGTTATTAACAAGAAAAATCCTAAGTATAAACAACGTCAAGGATAATTTATTATTTTTGCAAAAAAAATAATTTAGTATATGGCTATAAGAATAGTTGGTGTCGATTTGCCTCAGAATAAGAGAGGAGAAATTGCGTTGACCTATATCTACGGAATAGGTCGTAGTAGTTCAGCAAAGATTTTGGAAAAAGCAGGTGTTGACAAAGACCTGAAAGTTAAAGACTGGACTGATGATCAAGCAGGTAAGATTCGTGAGATCATTGCTGCTGAGTACAAAGTAGAAGGTGATCTTCGTTCAGAAGTTCAATTGAACATCAAGCGTTTGATGGATATTGGTTGCTATCGTGGTGTTCGTCATCGTATTGGTCTTCCTGTAAGAGGCCAGAGCACTAAGAACAATGCTCGTACTCGTAAGGGTAGAAAGAAAACCGTTGCTAATAAGAAAAAAGCTACTAAATAATAATTGTTGATATGGCAAAAAAAACAGTTGCAGCAAAAAAGAGAAATGTAAAGGTGGATGCCAACGGTCAGTTGCATGTTCATTCATCTTTCAACAACATCATTGTTTCTCTGGCAAACAGTGAAGGTCAGATTATCTCCTGGTCTTCTGCCGGAAAGATGGGTTTTAGAGGTTCTAAGAAGAACACTCCGTATGCAGCACAGATGGCTGCCCAGGATTGTGCCAAAGTGGCTTATGATCTTGGTTTGAGAAAGGTAAAGGCTTATGTTAAAGGTCCCGGTAACGGTCGTGAGTCTGCTATCCGTACCATTCACGGAGCCGGAATCGAAGTTACAGAAATTATCGATGTAACTCCGTTGCCACACAATGGATGTCGTCCTCCTAAAAGACGTAGAGTTTAAGATTTACCTTTAATTACTAAGCATGAAACTTGATTTTGTTATTGGATTGTACAATTCTTCTCTGCAATCGCGGCTGCAACAAATTGAGTTCATCAATAAACAATTAAATATTTAAAAGAAATGGCTAGATATACTGGACCAAAATCAAGAATAGCCCGTAAATTCGGTGAAGGTATCTTCGGAGCAGATAAAGTTTTGTCTAAGAAGAACTATCCTCCCGGACAGCACGGTAACTCTAGAAAGAGAAAGACTTCTGAATACGGTGTGCAACTTCGTGAGAAGCAGAAAACTAAATATACTTACGGTGTATTGGAAAAACAATTCCGTAACCTGTTTGAGAAGGCAGCTACACTGAAAGGTATTACCGGCGAAATCCTGTTGCAGTTGCTCGAATGCCGTCTGGACAATGTTGTATTCCGTTTGGGTATCGCTCCTACGCGTGCTGCTGCCCGTCAGCTGGTGAGCCACAAGCACATCACTGTAGACGGTGAAGTAGTAAACATCCCTTCTTATTCTCTGAAACCCGGTCAGGTGATCGGTGTTCGCGAGCGTTCCAAGTCTCTGGAAGTGATTGCCAACTCGCTGGCTGGTTTCAACCACAGCAAGTATCCTTGGCTGGAGTGGGATGACAATGCAAAGGTAGGTAAGCTTCTGCATGTACCTGAAAGAGCAGACATTCCTGAGAACATTAAGGAGCATTTGATCGTAGAATTGTACTCTAAATAATAATTAATTTCATGGCGATATTAGCATTTCAAAAACCTGATAAAGTTTTAATGTTGGAAGCGGACTCTAAATTCGGCAAGTTCGAGTTTCGTCCGTTGGAGCCCGGTTTCGGTATTACCGTGGGTAATGCACTGCGCCGCATCCTGCTTTCGTCATTGGAAGGTTTTGCCATCACCACTATCAAGATTGAAGGTGTTGAGCACGAATTTTCCAGTGTCCCCGGTGTAAAGGAGGATGTTACTAACATTATCTTGAACCTGAAGCAAGTACGGTTCAAGCAAGTAGTAGAGGAATTCGAGAGCGAAAAGGTAAGTATTACGATCGAGAATTCGAGTGAATTTAAGGCAGGTGACATAAGTAAGTATCTGACTGGATTTGAAGTGTTAAATCCTGAATTAGTTATTTGTCATTTAGATTCAAAAGCTACGATGCAGATAGACATTACGATCAACAAAGGCCGCGGTTATGTTCCCTCTGACGAGAACCGTGAATACTGCACCGATGTGAACGTAATTCCTATCGACTCCATTTACACTCCGATACGTAACGTCAAGTACCAGGTAGAAAACTATCGTGTTGAGCAGAAGACCGACTACGAGAAGCTGGTACTCGAGATTACTACCGACGGTTCCATTCACCCGAAAGAAGCGCTGAAGGAAGCTGCAAAGATTCTGATTTATCACTTCATGCTCTTCTCTGACGAGAAGATCACGCTCGAAAGCAATGACGCTGACGGCAATGAAGAGTTCGATGAAGAAGTATTGCACATGCGTCAGTTGCTGAAGACCAAGCTCGTCGATATGGACCTCTCCGTTCGTGCCCTCAACTGCTTGAAGGCTGCTGACGTTGAGACGCTGGGCGACCTGGTACAGTTCAACAAGACCGACCTCCTGAAGTTCCGCAACTTCGGTAAGAAATCGCTGACCGAGCTTGATGATTTGCTGGACAGTCTGAATCTGTCGTTTGGAACCGATATTTCTAAATATAAATTAGATAAAGAATAAACAATGAGACATAACAAGAAATTCAACCATCTGGGTCGTACTGCTTCTCACAGAAACGCTATGTTGGCCAATATGGCGTGCTCTTTGATCAAGCACAAAAGAATCACTACGACCGTTGCAAAGGCTAAAGCTCTGAAGAAGTTTGTTGAGCCGCTGATCACCAAGTCAAAGAACGACACTACAAACTCTCGTCGTGTAGTATTTAGCAACTTGCAAGACAAGTATGCTGTAACTGAACTCTTCAAGGAAATCTCTGTGAAGATTGCCGACCGTCCGGGTGGCTACACTCGCATCATCAAGACTGGTAACCGTCTGGGTGACAATGCCGAGATGTGCTTCATCGAACTCGTTGACTACAACGAGAACATGGCTAAGGATAAGGTGGCTAAGAAAGCAACTCGTACGCGCCGTTCTTCCAAGAAGGCTGCTGCTACGGAAGCTGCTCCTGCTACAGAGGCTCCTGCAGCTGAAGCTCCTGCTGAAGAAGCAAAGGCTGAGTAATCCGACACTATTCTTATATGATATGAAAGCCGTCCCAGTGATTGGGGCGGCTTTTTTTATGTCCTGGCGGATTCATGCAGCACTTCGTTAGGAGGCAAGGCAGTGCTTCGTTACCCACTGACGTAGTGCTTCGTGAGGAGGTGTGCCAGTGCTTCGTGAGAGTCTGAGGAAGTGCGTCGTCATGTGTAGACGATGTATTTGCTTGTCTGGTGCCGATAATTCCTTGCTTTTTTATACCTTTGCCCGCATATCAGAACTATTCATGTGTTATCAGAGCAATATGGACAAGAAATACAACAAATTCTGGCTGGCGCTGGGCATCATCCTGCTCACGCTTATTTTGGACCAGGTCATTAAGATTGTGGTGAAAACAAATATGTATTATGGCCAGCACATTCCTGTTACCAATTGGTTTTACATCGCCTTTATCGAGAACAACGGTATGGCGTTTGGTATGCAGGTAATGCCTAAGGCTGTGCAGACGCTGATGCGACTGGTATTCTCAGGATTTATTCTGTGGTACATTTGGTTGCTGGTGAAGGCGCGCTTCAAGACGGGCTATATCGTTTGTATTTCGCTGATTTTTGCAGGTGCGGTAGGCAATGTCATCGACAGTATCTTCTACGGTGCCATCTTCAGTCAAAGTACGCCTATGGACATAGCCACGTTTGTACCGGCCGGACAGGGTTATGCCGACTGGCTGTATGGGCGTGTGGTGGACATGTTCTATTTCCCGCTGTTTGAGTTCGACTGGCCGTCGTGGATGCCTTTTGTGGGCGGGGAGCATTTCATTTTCTTCAGTCCCGTCTTCAACCTGGCCGATGCGGCCATCAGCTGCGGTACCATTGCCGTGCTGCTGTTCTACTCGCATACGTTCGGCGAGAGTTTTGCGCTGTTCAAGAAGAAGGATTGATTTCTTTTTTATAGGTCCATTGCAATTCCCATCTTTTTCATGAGGAAGCAGGCGTTCATGTTCTGTGCCACGCCGGGGCGGAGGCGGTAAGAGAAGGTCAGCTCGTCGCCGGTGATGTCAGCCTCGAAGCGGAAGTTGTCGATGCAGTCGGGGAAGCGGTCCTTCAGTGTGCCCAGCAGCAGGTCGTGCGTGGCGATGATGCCGTTGGCCCGCAGACGCATCAGCTGCTGGACGAGGGCGAACGAACCCCGTTGCTTGTCGGCCGAGTTGGTACCCTTCAAAATTTCGTCGAGGATGATGAAGAGCTGCTCGCCGCTTTGCAGACGGTCGATGACGGACTTCAGCCGTTTCAGTTCGGCGAAGAAGTAAGATTCGTTGTCGCTGAGCGAGTCGGTAGTGCGCAGGCTCGTCATCAGTCGGGCAGGGTAGAGCGACATCTGCTTGGCACAGACGGGCGCGCCGATGCAGGCCAGCAGGTAGTTCACGCCGATGGTTCGCAGGTAGGTGCTCTTGCCCGCCATGTTGGCTCCCGTGATGATGATGAAGGCGGGGCGGCGGCTCATGCGGATGTCGTTGCACACGCAGCGGTCGCGCGGGATGAGCGGATGGCCCATCGTCTCGGCCACCAGCTGGAAAGGCGTTTCCGTGTTGTCCGTCCCCGTGTTTGTGTCGCCCAGAATGTCGGGGTAGGAGTACCCCTCCGGATGGTTGTAGGCGAACGTGCCCAGCGAGCAGAGCGCGTCCATCTCGCCGATGGCCTCCAGCCAGTGCGGCAGTTCGCCCGCATGGACTTCCTTCCACGCCTCGATGCGCATAATCTGCCACAGCTCCCAAAAAAAGCAGCCGTTCAGCACGGTGTACATCAGGTAATTGTTGCGCTGGTCCAGTTCGTTCATCAGCTTCACCAGCCGCCGGATGGCCTGCGAGGCCTGTCGGCGGTCACCCCCAATCTTGTCTTTGACGGCCCGCAGGAGCGGGGCTTCCATCGGCTCATCGTCCATCGTCTGAAGCAGCTTGGCATAGGTGCCCAGGATGCGGAGCTTCTGTCCGTAGACACTCTGCACCTTGGTAATCTGCCGCGTGAAGGCGAAGCTGGCCACTACGATGCCGAACCATAGCACGCCCCATACGTTGCCCGGCAGCACGCCCGTCACGACCCCCAGGAGGCAGAGGAGGTTGATCGCCGTCACCACGTGGGGCAGCCGTCGCAGCAGGCCGCGGTTGCGGTAGCGGACGGGGCTTTGCGCCCATTCCAGCAGCTCGGCACGGTCGGCCGCCTGCCCCTTGTTCAGCAGGCCCAGGATGCGGAAATGCTGGCGGAACGACGGCTTGGCTGCTAGCTCCTGCACGGCCTCCTGCCGGCGAATGATGGGTTCCCGCTTGTCCAGGTGGCAGGCCATCCACCCGGCCAGCTGTTCGCGTCCGAGGCGGGTACACGTGCGGTTGATGTACTGGAAGAGCGAGCGGGAGCCGAAGACGTCGAGGTCGTACGTATAGGGATGGGCCGGGTCGGCAAACTCCTTGCCGTCGTCGAAGGCCGAGGTATCCTGGTCAAGTGCGGCCAGCTCCTGGCGGTTCACCTCCAGTCGCTTCTCCTGATAGTCCTTCCGCAGGAACAGGCGGTTGTGGTACTTCACCAGCAGCAGGAAGGGCAGCAGGCAGGCGGCCGTCACGGCATACATCAGCGCGCCCTGGCCCCACAGCCCTATCACCGCCGCCACGGCTCCGCCGAAAAGCAGCAGGCGCAGGGTGCCGGTGCGGTAAATCAGTCGTTGCGTCTTTGTCACTTCGCCGGCCGCGCGTTCGGCATCCTGCCGGTAGGCGGCGCGTATTTCGTTTTCGGTCATCATACTTGTTGGGTGTTAGTTTGTGCGGCAAAGGTATAAAAATACGGGCAAGTATCGTTCCAGCCTTTCCTCTTTATATTATTTTGGTCGCATTCTTGCAGATTTTTCTAAAATAACTTACCTTTATCTCGGAAAACCAATGAACCGAAGAGTAGATTGTTTTAATATGAAAAAATGGGTCGTGTTGCTGATGTTGCTGTGTGTCTCGGGGCTGTTTCTGCCCTGCGAGGCTCAACAGATTATGTATGCCAACCTGCGTGAACTGGTAGAATGTGAAGGTGATACGGTTACAACGTTGCGGGTAGAACGACGCAGTAGGAATCAGATACTGCTGATGGGCGGAGGCGACTACCGTATCGAAGCTGTCGAGAACCGTGGTTTGAACCGCTATCTGCGTAAGCGTTGCTATGCGGTGCGGATTGATACAGCCCTCTACGTCAACTGCCGCAAGATGCGCTACAAGCGCTACCGCTTCGGCAACTGCTATGCGGCCGCCATGCACGTGGGCGACAAGTTCTACTTCTGTGCCCAGCCTGTGGGACAGGCTGCTACAAGTACGGCCCAGTCGCCCGACGCCACGAAGCTGGGCGGCGAAGTGGGCGATGCCATTGCCGCATCGGCGCTGGTGGCCGCCCGTGTGTTCTACGAAATCAATCCCGAGACCGGCCGTGCCGAATTTGTAGGTAAGGACAAAATGATGGCTCTCCTTGAAGGCTATCCCGACTTGCAGGCAAACCTTCGCTTGGAACAGAGTGAGGCGGCCGATGTGATGGTGCGTTACCTGCAGGCGTTGCAACGTTTGGGCGAATAAGGAAACTTTTTTCTCTTTTTCTTGTCTTTTCTTCATTATTCCCAAATCTTTCCAGAAAGGCTGCTTTTCTTTGCTGTACGAAAACAAATGAAAAGATCGAATAAGTATTAAACCTAAAAAATGTACAGTTATGAAAAAGTTAGTTCTTTTATTAGTGAGTGTGTTCACCCTTCAGTTTGCATCAGCCGACAACGATAAACCGATCACTGTCGAGCAGCTTCCCGCCGTTGCACAGCAGTTTGTCAAGAAGCATTTCGCATCGGAGAAAGTGGCTTTTGCCAAGGAAGACTCCGAGTTGTTCGATACCTCTTACGAGGTGATGTTTGCCAACGGTGATAAGGTTGAGTTTAATAAGAAAGGTGAGTGGACCGATATTAAGTGTAAACATTCGCAGGTGCCTGCAGCAGTTGTGCCGCAAGCCATTCAGAAATTTGTCACTGATCGCTATCCCGATGCTAAAATCATCTCCTTGGAGAAAGACCGTTACTCTTACGAAGTGAAACTCAATAACCGCTGGGAAATTAAGTTCGACACAAAGTTCAATGTCATCGACATGGATTCTGACGATTGAAAAAATACTTTATGCACAAGTTGATTTGTGCACCTGTTTATTCTGTGAATGATGTGCAGCTGCTCCGTGCGGAGCGGCTGCTCTTTTTTTGAGCAAATTGTTATTATTATTAATTTTTTCAAAAAAGAGAGGAAACGCAATGAGGCGATTGGGTTTCCTTTCCGTATATTTGTAGCGTTTTATCGCTGAAAGCGGAATTATAACCCAAATTTTGGAAAGAGATGAGTGATAATGCAAAGCGCTCGGTGCCAAGAACCGAATTGAAAAAACGAATTGTAGAGACAGCGATGCAAGCCTTTAAGTCGCACGGCATAAAAAGCATCACGATGGATGACATTGCGGTGTCGTTAGGTATTTCCAAACGTACCCTTTACGAGGTATTTGCGAACAAAGAGATGCTCTTGGAAGCTTGTATACTGAAGGAGCGGGAAGACATGAAAGCCTATGTAGACGAAATGTTGGCAACGTCTGACCATGTTCTTGAGGTGCTGCTCAAGCTTTATTTGCATAGTATCGAACGTTTTCATGCCACTCATAAGAGTTTCTTTGAGGATTTGAAGAAATATCCGAAAGTCTATGAACTTTTCAAAAGCGACAAGAAACATGATTCGGCAGAAGCTGTCAGTTTTTTCAAGGAGGGTGTGAAGCAGGGAATCTTTCGCGATGATATTAATTTTGCCATAGTCAATCTGTTGGTGCATGAACAGATAGAACTTTTACTCAACACTGATATTTGCGAGAAATATTCTTTCCTGGAGGTTTATGAGTCCATCATGTTTACTTATCTCCGTGGTATCTCTACCGAGAAAGGGGCGCGTGAACTGGAAAAGTTCATCTGCGAATATCGGCGTACGCCGCAGGGATAGAATGAGAATATGGAGAAAAATGAGCTGAAGAAACTAGGAGGGTTGGTGCTGGTGGTGATGGCTGCCTTGCTGTTGCTGCACTGGCTTCCTGCGACAGAGGTGGGAGGACACGCCCTGAGACGGGTGGATATCCTGGCCGACGTACGGCCTCCGCTGGTCCTTGCGGACGAACCAGATACGCTGGAAGTGCAGCTGCCTGTTGCCAAACCTGCGTTTGCCGATACTTGTCCATCGGGCAAGGTGTGCATCGAAGACTATAGCGACAGTACCCGTCGGGGAATGTCGGCCTTTTACGAAGCATTGGATGAACTTGCACAGCGTCCGCGTCCTGTACGCATAGCCTATTTCGGTGATTCTTTTATTGAAGCAGATATCCTGACTGCCGATTTACGGGCCATGCTCCAGCAGAAATATGGCGGATGTGGTGTGGGTTTTGTTCCCATTACTTCTCCCATTAACGGTTTTCGTCCTACGGTGGTCCACACTTTTGGAGGTTGGAACAGTCATGCGGCTACGGATTCCGTAGGTTTCGAGCGGAGCAGGCAGGGGATTTCGGGACATTATTTCTTTCCTTATGATGGCGCATATGTCGAACTCCGCGGGCAACGGAAGTATGCTTCTCGTCTGGACACCTGCCGTCAGGTCAGTGTCTTTTTCCGCAATACCGGGACGATGGATCTTTCGCTGAAGATAAATGGAGCAACGGCCTTGTCCCAATCGTTCGGACCTGAAGAGCAGATTCGCAAATGGAGCGTCGAGGGGCGTATCGGTACAGCCCGTTGGACGGTGAATGCAGCCGATTCTGCCGTGTTCTATGGCGTGGCAATGGATGACTTGTCGGGTATCGTACTGGACAACTTTTCCTTGCGCGGAATGTCCGGTCTTTCCTTGCGTTTTATTCCTCTTCAGACATTGAAAGAATTTAATGCCTTGCGTCCATACGACCTGATAGTGCTGCAATATGGGTTGAACGTGGCTACCGAACGGGGGCGCGACTACAACTATTATGTCGAAGGCATGACTACCGCTCTGAAGCATCTGAAGGAAGCTTTTCCGCAGGCTGCTATTCTGATTGTCAGTGTGGGCGACCGAGACTACAAGACCGAAGAAGGCGACCTGCGTACAATGCCTGGCATTCGTAATCTGGTGCGCTATCAACAGCGGCTGGCAGCTGACAACGGAGTCGCTTTCTGGAACTTGTTCGAGGCAATGGGCGGTAATGAAAGCATGGTAAAACTGGTGGAAGCGAATCCCGCCCAAGCCAATTACGACTATACACATATCAATTTCCGTGGAGGTAAATACTTGGCCGGTCTGCTTTACGAAGCTTTGGTCTATGGTAAGGAACAATATGACAGAAGACGTGCTTATGAATCGGAACCATAGTGCGAAATATCTGAACAGAATGGCGTTGCGATGCAAGATGTTGTGTTTGTTGGCTGTCATGGGGCTGTGCCATCTGCGGGCTCAGGATGCACTGCCTCTGCAAGCTGTGGTAGATTGTGAAGCTGTTTCTTGCGATACGCTGTTTGCCTATGGACATCGTACCGATACCATTGATTGGTTGCCAGTCGTTTGGCCTTCGTCTTTTCGTATGCAGCAAGTTAATGTGTTGACTGACAGCTTGGGAATCCTTCATCCTTTTTGGGAGAAATTACGTCTGATGCGTGCCGGAGATGTTTCCGACACTGTTCGGGTGGTGCACGTTGGTGACAGTCATATTCGAGGACACATGTTAACGGATACTGTGGCTTCTCTCCTACGAAAGGTGTTTACAAATATGACTTATCGGGATTTTGGTATCAATGGGGCATTTTGTATTTCTTTTACTCGGAAAGAGCGTGTCGAGGCAATTGCGGCTCTTAAGCCCGATTTGCTCATTTTATCATTTGGCACCAATGAAAGCCATAATTACCGGTACAATACGGAGGTGCATTACCGGCAGATGGATGAGTTGGTGCGTATGCTTCGGGAACGGTTGCCCGATGTGCCCATGATGCTGACTACGCCGCCTGGGTCTTACGAAAGCAAACGTCGTGGAAGGGGGCGTCGAACGTATACAATCAATCCTCGTACTTCGGCCGTAGTAAAGAACATCATTCGTTTTGCTGATGCAAACGGACTGGCTGTCTGGGATTTGTATGATATTGCAGGCGGAGTGAAGAGGGCTTGCCTGAACTGGCAGGAAGCCGGACTGATGCGCCCCGACCATGTCCATTTCATGCCTGCCGGATATGCCTTGCAGGGTGAGTTACTTTACGAGGCTATCGTGAAAACTTATAATGCTTATGTGGAACATTGATACAATATTGACCTACCTTAACATTGATTTGTCTCGCTTGCGCGACGTTTTTTTGTACGATCCGCAGGCGCCTATGATTTTCAGCAGCGGTCTATTCCTTTGGTTGTTTGCAGCCTTTGTGGTTGTGTATCTACTTTTGCAAAGGCGCACTACCGCCCGTTTGCTGTTTGTCACCCTGTTTTCCTACTATTTCTACTATAAAAGCAGCGGTACGTACTTTTTTCTGCTGGCGTTGGTTACAGTCAGCGATTTCCTGATAGCTCGCTTTATGGAGCGGACGACTGCGAAGTGGAAGCGTAAGTTGTGGGTCACATTGAGCCTGGTTATCAACTTGGGATTACTCTGTTACTTCAAGTACACCAATTTCTTTGGAGCGTGTTGGGCATCGTTTACGGGGGGACACTTCGATCCGCTGGATATTTTCTTGCCTGTGGGCATCTCGTTCTTTACTTTCCAGTCGCTGAGTTATACGATTGACGTTTATCGGAAGGAGATTACTCCCCTCAGCAACTTGCTCGACTATGCGTTCTACGTATCTTTCTTCCCTCAGCTGGTAGCGGGTCCCATCGTGCGTGCACGCGACTTCATTCCACAGATTCGCCGCCCGTTGTTCGTGTCGAACGAGATGTTCGGACGCGGAGTGTTCCTGATTATGGCAGGCTTGTTCAAGAAAGCCATTATATCCGACTATATCAGTGTGAATTTTGTGGAGCGAGTCTTCGACAATCCGGCTCTCTATTCGGGCGTGGAAAATCTGATGGCCGTCTACGGGTATGCCTTGCAGATTTATTGTGACTTTTCGGGTTATAGCGACATGGCGATAGGTATTGCCCTGTTGCTGGGCTTCCATTTCAATATCAACTTCGATTCGCCCTACAAGTCTGCCTCGATTACGGAATTCTGGCGACGTTGGCACATTTCTCTTTCCAGTTGGTTGCGCGACTATCTCTACATTTCGTTGGGCGGCAATCGTAAGGGGAAAATACGCCAGTATATGAACCTTATTATCACCATGTTTTTGGGTGGTTTGTGGCATGGCGCATCGTGGAATTTTGTACTTTGGGGCATGATGCACGGCGTGGCGCTGGCCTTGCATAAAGGCTGGATGGCATTGGTGGGCCGTCCGAAGGGGGAACGTCCGCATGGTATCCGCCGTTTCCTTGGCATGTTGGTAACCTTCCATTTTGTTTGTTTTTGCTGGATATTCTTTCGCCATGCCGAGTTCTCGCCGGCGGTCGATATGCTGAAGCAGATTGCTATGGCCTTCCGCCCGCAAGTCTTTCCGCAGCTCATTGTCGGTTATTGGGAAGTATTCGCTTTGATGGGGCTGGGCTATGTGCTCCATTTCTTGCCCGACAGTTGGGAGAGGGGATGTACAAAAACAATAATCCGCCTCCCCCTGGTGGGAAAGGCGGTATTGTTGGTTGCTCTCATTTATCTGGTCATTCAGATGAAGAGTGCCGATGTACAGCCCTTCATCTATTTCCAATTCTGAGATTATTTTGCCTGTACGGAGTCTGCCGGGGCGGTAAACACGTGCTTGGCGTAGTTCAATCCGTCGCGGTCGTAAATCTTGGCGAGTGAGTTGAGTCGTTCCAGGAAGTTGTTGTATTCCTTCTTGCTCGGCTCGGTCCACTGTACCTCTGCCAGTGCGGCCATACGCGGCAGGATCATGTATTCTACCTGCTGGGTCGAAGTCATGTATTCGGTCCATACGTTGGCCTGTGCGCCTAGAATGTATTTGGCTTGCTCTTCATTGAGGCCCTCGGTGGGGTTGAAGCTGTATACCTGTTCTACAGGCAGATAGCCTCCGATAGCATCATAAGGTTCGTTCTCCTTGTCCTTGCTTTGGAAGTAGTCGAAGTAGCAGTAAGTGTTGGGAGTCATGATGACGTCATGGCCCATTTGTGCAGCCTTGATACCTCCGGCCGATCCGCGCCATGACATGACGGTGGCGTTGGGAGCCAGGTCGCCTTCCAAAATTTCATCCCATCCGATGATCTGACGTCCGCGTTCGTTGAGGAACTTTTCGATGCGTGCGTTGCAGTAGCTTTGCAGGCGGTCTTCGGCCGAGTGGTTCTTGTCGGCTTTCAAGCCTTCCTTGCGGATGAGGGCCTGACATTTCGGACATTTCTGCCAGCGGGTACGTGGCGATTCGTCACCTCCGATGTGGATGTATTTCGACGGGAAGATGTCGATGATTTCGGTCATTACGTCTTCCAGGAAAGGAAGGGTCTTCTCATTACCGATGCAGAGCACATCCTCAAATACTCCCCATTCCGGACATACTTCGTATGGACCACCTGTACAACCCAGTTCAGGATAAGTGGCTAGTGCAGCCAGCATGTGGCCCGGCAGGTCGATTTCGGGAATGACGGTGATGTAGCGTTCCTGTGCATACTTTACGATTTCACGAGCTTCGTCTTGTGTGTAAAAGCCGCCATAAGGTGTGTTGTCATATTCACCAGAGTTGTGCCCGATGACCGTGCGTTTGCGGATAGAGCCCACTTCGGTCAGTTTCGGATACTTCTTGATTTCGATTCGCCAGCCTTGATCTTCAGTCAGGTGCCAGTGCAGGGTGTTCATGTTGTGCAGAGCCAGCAGGTCGATGTACTCCTTAATGAATTCTATGGGGAAGAAGTGGCGGCCTACGTCGAGGTGCATGCCTCGGTAACCGAAGCGTGGCTGGTCTTCCACTTTGCCGGCGGGCAGCAAGATGTCGGCATCGGCAGCTTGAGCGGGGATCGACTTGCGGAGTGTCTGGATGCCGTAGAATACGCCGTTGGCCGTCTGTCCGCAGATACTGATACCATCGGCTTGGGTTGTCAGGCGATAACCTTCAGCATTGGCGATGCTTGAATCCAGGCTCAGGACAATCGCTTTGCTGGGCTTTTCTCCGTTTTCGATGGCTTTGGTTTTCAACGTGTAACCTGTAGCTTCGGCGATGTATTCAGCCAGGAATTCTGCGTTACGCTTCAGCAGGTCATTGTCCTTCGGATAGGCGATGACAGTGTTTTTACTTAGTTTGAACGGATTTTCTTGCGAAATAGTGATTTCCTGCGGCAACGGGATGACGTCATACGACGTTGCCTGTTGTTCGTTGGAGCTACATGCGGCAAGAACGCATGCCACAAAAGGTACGAATAGCTTTTTCATGGTCTTGTTGATTAATACTGGGGTTATTGATTAAAAAGATATTTCGTTTGCAAAGATAAGAAAAACCTTTTGAGAGGGCACTCTTTGGGAATGCAATAACTTGTTTTTTCGGCTCTTTTCGTT
The DNA here is from genome assembly GCF_019239235.1 of Caecibacteroides pullorum. Taxonomy (GTDB): domain Bacteria; phylum Bacteroidota; class Bacteroidia; order Bacteroidales; family Bacteroidaceae; genus Bacteroides; species Bacteroides pullorum. The sequence continues at coordinate 139,989 of NZ_JAAZTS010000008.1, forward strand.
GCAGAAAACACATTTTTCTCTCGTCGGCTTATCGGATTTCATGGTTTTATTTTCGTAACGCATTGTTTTCCTCTCCTTAAATCATCGCTTTTCTCTCCCTAAATCATCGTTTTCTTGTTTTGCTCCCATAGAACTTACCTGTAACTGTAATTGTAACGCGCGCGCTCATGCGCATGAAAT
>NZ_JAAZTS010000009.1 GCF_019239235.1 Caecibacteroides pullorum
ATCTTTAGGCTTAAAGATACAAAATCTTTAGGTAATAACAAAGCCCCAGCTTGTGAAAGTCGGGGCTTTGTGCTAAACAAAGAAGGTGTGCTTTTTGACACACCTTCTCCGTACAATCTGGAATCACCAACAGAAATGACCTGCTGCAAATACAACTCAAAGAGAATGAAACGCACAGCACCCGCATTCAGGTAGAAAATAGCCTTTCCGTATCACTCAGCATGCTGGCACAATATATCGGACATCCGGCTGACAGTATTGATGTAGCTCAAGTAGTAAGTGATTCACTGCCCGAACATCCTGAAATTTACTACAGACAACCTGAATCGTCACTTCCCCTAACCAATGAATACAATTTGTTACAACAAAACGTAAAAGCTACTCGATTGCAATACAAAATGACTGTTGGAAAAAATCTGCCAACAATTGCGATCGGTGGCGGATATATATACGACAATCTGATGGACAAGGATCATTCGTATTGGATGGGATTTGCGACCGTCAGCGTGCCCCTTTCTGGATGGTGGGGAGGCTCACATGACATAAAGAAACAGAAATTACAAATTCGCAATGCCGAAAACCAGTTTACAGACCAAAGCCAAATGTTGATCATCCGCATGAACAACTGCTGGAACAATCTGACCGAAGCCTACAAACAAGTAAAGATAGCAATCGAATCCATCGGACAAGCTTCAGAAAACCTTCGTCTCCAGAACGATTACTACCGGGCCGGAACATGTACCATGAGTGACTTGCTCGAAGCACAAACTTTATATCAACAGAGCCGTGACAGGTACATGGAATCCTATGCACAATACGAAATCAGGAAGCGGGAATACTTACAAGCTACAGGCAGATAACAATAAGTACATACACTGTGCCTGTAAACATCTACTTCAGCAGCGTAAAGTGCCTCTTTAGCTTGCTAAAGTGCCACTTTACGCAACACATTATTAACCTCTACGGAAACAAGCGAAAAAGATGAAGATTTTCTTCCAAAAGGTATAATGAAACGCCCCTGCTATCAGATTAATTTTATATCTTTACAACCCCGAAAATACCTTAAACCAATTAGCATAAAAACAGGATTCGGGAAAAAGAATATAAACTTAAATGATATATACCATGGAAGAAACAAACCTATTAGCCCCTTTGCTACTGACAATTGCCGGTCTTATGGTAGGAGCTATCTTTAAATCGCTGTTCCAACGGACGCGTATCCCTTACACAGTCGGACTGTTTGCCATCGGACTGATTGCAGGTATTCTAAACAGAGCCGGAGTTTTTCAAAATACTTCTCAACTCAGCCAAGCATTAGACAGTGTAGCCAATATCAACCCAGATCTTATCCTATATATCTTCCTGCCCATACTGATTTTCGATGCAGCCTATGAATTGAATCTGCATATCTTTAAAAAAACGTTGGCAAACGCCACTTTGTTGGCTGTTCCCGGCCTGATCATCTGCATGTTACTGACAGCCGTCCTATTAATGGCACTAAGTCTATTTGTTCCAGGATATGAACAATGGACCTGGACTGCCGCCTTAATGTTTGGTGCCCTCATCAGTGCTACCGATCCCGTCGCTGTTGTAGCTTTACTGCACGAACTGAAAACAAGTAAACGTTTTTCTACTCTGGTTGACGCAGAATCACTACTTAATGATGGTACCGGTATCGTCTGTTTTATGCTGTTCTTTGGCATCACCACTTCAGGTATGAGTAACGACATGACTCCAGTTATGGAATTCTTCCAAGTTGTAGCAGGAGGAGCTATTTTAGGTTTCCTAGCAGCACGCCTTGTCATCTGGTTCATAACTCGCATCAATTCAGAAGAGATGATACAAAACAGTGTTATCATTCTTTCGGCTTATTTAGTATTTATTCTCTCACAATTTTATCTGGGTATTTCAGGCGTCATTGCCTTAGTTGCCTTCGGACTAACCATTTCCTATGTAGGAAAGCCTCGACTTAAACCACAGGTAAACGTTTTTATGGGCCGTTTTTGGGAATTACTTACTTACATTGCCAACACGCTCATTTTTATCATTGTAGGTGTTGTAATCGCTGAGAAAGTCGATTTCTCATGGGCACATTTCGGTATTCTGTTACTCGTCTATGCTTTCCTGAATCTCTTCCGCTATACAACGATCATGATACTTTACCCTATCATGAAACGGTTAGGATACGGATTGAATAAAAAAGAATCCATCATTCTGACCTGGGGCGGACTACGTGGCGCATTGGGAATGACCCTAGCATTAATGGTTTCCTATACTCCAGCTATTCCAGAAGAAATACGTAGCCAAGTGCTATTCTTCACCGCAGGCATCGTAACCCTCACCCTGTGTGTCAATGCTACCACCATGCGCTGGCTACTGAATAAACTGGGACTGATATATACTCCAACGGCACGCACCATGATGGAAAACAAAATACAGAACCATCTGCACGAGAATTCCGAAAAATATTTTGAACGTCTACAAACACGTGATGCCCTCAATGGTGCGAACTGGAAAAAAGTAACCCGATACATAGCCAGTCGCCCCAATGAACAACAGAATATGCCAATAGACAACGACGTGATGAACGAAATCAGACTACGCGTGTTGGATAAGGAAAAAATGCTCACACGTCAAATTTACGACGAAGGCATTATTGCAAAAACTTCTTTCATGTTACTCAGCAACTCGCTGGACGAACTTTACGACCATGACGGGAACAGCCCGTTAGACAACCGGAAGTCTATCTTCAATTTCTGTAATCGTACTTTTATCCTTGACAACATGCAGAAGATACCAGGTATAGGCTCTTGGATAAGCTTTTATTTCAAAGAACGCATTGGAGTGGTCTACGACCTGGGACGAGGTTTTATCATCTTGCAAAAGGAAGATCTCAAGCTATTGGATGATCTAGAAACCTCTAACATGCTAAATGTCGAACAAGCCCCTGTTCTAAAACCATTAAGAGAAGAAATCTTACATAATATCAACGCGATGGATAGCGTACTGGGCAAACTTTCGAGTAACTTCCCGAAAGCCTACAAACATGCTTTGACGCAGAAAGCCATACGCATGTTGCTCTGTAACGAACGGCGTACCATCCGGCAAATGCAGAATGACGGTATCCTATCGGACAAAGACGCTGAACGTTTGTATGAAAGTGTAGACGAACGCAGCGACCAGCTCAATTCACTTAGCCACACCATTCCTGCTTCTCTTTTAAGATGGCTGAAGATCAGGAAAAGGAAAGAATAAACTTAGCCCTAGAACCTATCTCTCAATAAAACAGACTGCACCGAGAAAAGTACAAAAAAGTGAAAACCTTGTTTACGCTTTTGTACTTCTCTCGGTTTACACTATCTTTGCGACCAATACAAAATGGAAACTTATGAAACGAATAAATCTTTTCCACCTGATAACCTCATACCTGATGTTGTTGGTCGCTACAACTTCATGTTGGCAAGATCGCAGCGGTGAATATTACGCTTTGGTGGGATCTAAAAACTGGATTTATACTACCATGCAGGAATATTACTTATACTATCAGGACCTGCCGGAAGAAAGCGAACTAGATTTTTTCCAGAAGCCGGCTGAGTTTCTGAGTAGTGTAGTATCAGAGAAAGACGGAAAGAACGGCGTAACCTATTCACATATCGACTCAATAAAGACCGCCGATACCCGTTCGTTGAGCGAATCACCGACCTTCGGTTTCGAAGCTGTTATGCTCCAAACGCAACAAGGTTCCTATGCCATGCAAGTACTTTATACTCAGCCCCAATCACCTGCTGAAGAAGCTGGATTAAAGCGTGGCGATCTTATTATCGGAGCCGACAATACGGAAATCAGTTCAGGCGACTACTCCAAATATGTCACCAACCCAACGACTGCACATTCTTTCATACTGGGAAATTATAATGCCGATACAGGCCAGATAGACACGACAGGCACTGTAGAAATGCCTGCCCCGCGTATTATTGAAATACAAAATCTGCTCAAGACAACACTTCTTGATACAGGAACACGCAAAGCTGCCTACATCCTGTACAACGAATTCGGACAAAATGATATCGCGCAATGGCAGGCACTATACGGCCAACTGGCCGCCACCCAGCCCAACGACATTATTTTGGATCTGCGCTACAATCCGGGCGGATACGTATCCACAGCACAAGCTGTCGGTACCTTGCTGGCACCTCAGAATGCCCTCGGACAAACGATGCTCACCATGACAGGCAATGATAAACTGGGCAAAGCCGAAACCTATACATTCGATGCCAACCTGTTGCCCAGTGGAAGTGCACTGAGTTACCAGAATCTCTATGTTATTACTTCCAACAATACAGCCTCGGCTTCGGAAATTATCATCAACTGCCTGCGCCCCTACATGACCGGCAATCTTTATCAAGTAGGCCAAGCAACTTTTGGCAAGAACGTAGCACAGGCACTCTACACCAACGACCAATATCCCCAACTCGAACTGTGGCTGACAACCTACTACCTGAGTAATTCAAAAGGCTACAAAGACTACGATGCAGAAGGATTGCCTGCCGACTATACTCAATCAGAATCGTACGGAGGAAGTTTAGGTGAGTTGGGCACAGAAACGGATCCACTGATACAACCCATCCTGATCCGCATGGCAACAGGCAGTTTCCCCAGCACCGAAACGACTACCCGCACCTTGGCATCACCCCGTATGCTCATCGTGAAGAATTCCGTTGCAGACAAGGTAAAGACCGCACGCATCACCTCGCCTTACAAAGCACTTCCAAACGATTTGACAGAAAACTGAAACAAAGTTATCGAGTTTTCGAAACTTAAACCAAATAAATGTGTACCTTTGCAGCCCGAAAACCAGAGAAAAGAAAGATGAATCATAAGTTATGCTGCATAGGGTATATCACCCGCGACAAAATTGTAACCCCAGACAACACAGTCTATATGCCTGGAGGCACGGCTTTCTATTTCGCCAAAGCCATCAGCCGGCTACAGGCCGAAGGCTTCCTGCTGGTCAGCGCACTGGCTGAGGAAGACAAGGCGGCGGCCGAAGAAATCATCCGCGAGGGCATCGAAGTGAAGCTGGTACCCACCACACACTCACACAGCTTCGAAAACATCTACGGAGACAATCCCAACGAACGCCGACAACGCGTCACCGCACAAGCCGACCCCTTCCGCGTCGCCGACCTGGAGGACGTGCGGGCCGACATCATCCACCTGGGCACACTGCTGGCCGACGACTTCTCGCTGGACGTCATCAGGCACCTGGCAGGACGAAGCACACTGGCTGCCGACGTACAAGGCTTCCTGCGAAAGGTGGAGTGCGAAAAGGTCTATGCCGTGGACTGGGAAGAGAAACGCGAGGCCTTGAGGTACATCCACACATTGAAGGCCAACGAGAACGAGATGGAAGTGCTCACCGGATGCGCCGAGCCGCATGAAGCCGCCCTGCTCATAGCCGACTGGGGCGTGAAGACGGTACTCCTGACACTGGGCGACAAGGGTTCGCTCATCTACACCGCGGGGCAGTTCTACGACATACCCGCATACCCCACACTGCAAGTGGTGGACGCCACCGGATGTGGCGACACCTACATGGCCGGATACCTCTACAAACGAAGCCAGGGAGCCTCCCACCAGGAAGCCGGATGCTTCGCCGCCGCCATGTGCACCCTCAAGCTACAAGCACACGGCCCGTTCAACGGGACGGAAGCCATGGTGAACAGCATCATCGGAAAATGATTGCACGCGCTATATAATAAAAAAGGCGTGGAAATTTCCACGCCTTCTTACTATATGCACATCCTCATCGTCTTCGCCGAATACGTTTCCACCACAAATAATATCCGGTCAGCGGTAACGTAGCCCCCAGCAACGCAGCCAGGAACCAGAGTATGCGTGTAATCATCCCGCCGAAACTGCCTACATGCACGCCATAGACCCAACGCTTGTCTACCCCGAAGAACTCATAGAACCATTCGCGGTACCAGCCGAAAGACCAAGTAAGTCCGGTCAAGGCCATAAGCAACAACAATAGCAAAGCATACATGCCGCCTGCCACATGGAGACTGTACCAGAACCGTCGCCAACCATGATGCACCGTAATCTTCAGGCTGCTGGTCAACGCCTTCTTCGTCCGGGGCCACCAAATGATGATTCCTGACAGCAACACGATGACAAACAACAACGTACTGACACCCACAATCATCTTTCCCCAAAATATACCGCCGCCATCCGGCCTGCTGCCCAACAGCCAGCGGTGCAGACTGAACATGGTGCGGAAGAACGGTAAACGTTCATACTTGCCCAGCAACTCGCCCGTATAGGGATTGACAAACACGGCGGCACGTTTGGGCTTGGAAAGATTTACCTGGTAAGAACGTTCCGGGTCGGGATATACGGTCACGCCTTTCACCTTTACTCCATCGGGAAGCGTGGCTGCAACCTTGGCCGCCGCTTCTTCCTGTGTAAGCAGGGGGCCCGAAAGCTGCTCCACCCGATAAAGGTCGGGACGAGCCCACACCGTAATCTCCTGTTCGAACACCAGCATGGCTCCCGAAAAGCATATCAGCGTGATGAGGACGCCGAAAGGCAGTGACAGCCAAAGGTGCAGTTTACGGAAAATACTTTTCATAATGACAAAGATAATTAAATGAAGAATGAAGAATTTACCATGCGGCATATAGCGTATACAGACAGCGCAGCCTAATTCTTCATTCTTCATTCTTAACTCTTCATTCTTCATTAAAATGCGCTCAGTTTACCCAATGCAGTCACGCTGTTTGCTTCGATAGTGATGCCTTTCGTAGCTGTTGCCGCCTTGGGGTCGATCTTATAGATGGCAGGCTGGGCACCGTCTGTCGTCACGACAGGAATATAAGCGTAACCGCCGTCGCTATACGGAGTACCGAAGCTGGAGATAAGGCTCTTATCGGGCATACCTGTTGTCAGCACCGTAAGCTCCTGCGTACTGCCCTGGAAGATGGCCAGTTCGCTGCGGTCGGCCTTGGTGGAATTTGCCACCATGTCTTCCACGCCCTTGCCGTACATCTGCAGCAGGAAGTAGTCCTCCGTGATGTGCCAGCAGCGGAACATGGGGTTGCCGTTGCCTTGCTCCTCCAGGTTGACGTAGTAGGCGTCGTCAAACTCCGTTGCGCCCGCCTTGATTCGCACCACGCCGGAGGGGAGCTTGCCTTCCACCTTATATAATGTATGCGTACCGTCCTCGGCCTCTACGGTCGACTCTGCCTTGGCAGTGCGGCCAAAGCCGGGGGAGAAGACGTAGAGGTCGCCGTTGTCCGCCGCCCAAATGGTCTGGTAATACTGCGAGCGCATGCGTCCGCTGGCGAAGCCTATCCGTCCCGTGCGGGCGATGACGGGCGTCTCGTCGAACGAGTCTCCGCTGTAGATGGCCACGTAGGCGCTGTCGGGATACTGCGTCGAGGGTATCTGCCCCGGCGTATAGCTGCCACTGCCGCTGCCGCCCGTGTGGTCGGTCACCAGGCGGGAGTCGCTTACCAGGTCGGGGTACTTCACCACGCCGTAGTGGCTCATGCCCATGGGCACGACGGAGGTGTAGAGCTTGCCGTTGGCCTCCACAAAGCCGGCGAAGGAGACGCTCTCACCGTTGCCCAGGAAGTTCTCCGCCAGGCGGCTGCCCGTGCGGGTGGTGGCGTCCACGGCGCTCAGGTAGTTGAACTGCAGATACTTGGCATAGAGCGTCTCGCCCGCCTCGTTGGTCACGTTCTCCTGCGTACCCACGTTGGTGGAGGCGGTGATGACGTTGTCGCCCCAAGTGCCGTAGGTCGTGGTGCGGTTGAAGGTGTATCGGCGCGCCTCTTCCACCTTGCCCGTCTGCGCGTTGAGGGCGTAGGCGAAGGCCGTTCCCTGCCCGCCGTCGTTGTACTGGAAGTTGAACAGGTAGGCATCTTTATAGAAGATGAGGTTCGAGCCGCTCTCCGTCTCCAGTCCGTTGCCCACGGTGGTGAGGGTGCCTTCGTCCAGCGTCTCGCTCGTGGCCAGGTACATGGCGGTGCTGCTGCTTCCGCCCGACTGTGCCGCCACGACGTAACGGCTGATGGTTTCGCCCGCCTGCGGTGTGTCCGGCGTGTCCGGCAGGAGGTCACTGCTTTCATCACATGCGATGAACAGGCTGCTTGTGGTGAGGGCTGCAGCCAATGCCCAGGTCATTTGATTAGTCTTCATAAACTCATTATATTATAGATTATAATTATTCACTCATCTGATACTTCATCATCCCCCAAAGTACACACGCACCTTGCCGTAGAACGCCCGCCCCGCCTTCTGTAGGCTGAAATTGTCGTAGAGCTTGGCATCGGTCAGGTTACGGCACTCCAAGGACAGGTTGTAGCGTCCGTTCTTCAGCGAGTATCCCAACGTGAGGTTGTGCGACAACTGTTCGGGCACGCGGCTCTTGGTCGACGCATCGCCGAAGGCTTCCCAGTAGAGGGGGAAGTCGTGTTGGTAGAAGCCATCATACGTCAGCGTCAATACGTTGCCCTTGCCCCACAGGCCGTGCCACGTGAGGGTGGCATCGAAGTTGGCATACATATACGGCTGATTGGGCATACGCTGTCCGTAGGTGAGGCTTTCCTGCTGAGTGCCTCCCGCCACGTAGCGTTCGTTGTCACGTATGTTAGTATTGTTGAATGTACCTCCTACGTTAAACCATCTGCCGTAGCTATAGCGGGCGGAGACGTTGAAGCCCTTGGTCTTGACGCGGCCGTGATTCTCGTAGTAACCGAAACTCATGCCACCCACACGGTCCAGTCCGCGCTGGATGTAATCGCGCGTGTCACGGTAGATGAAGCTGCCTTCCAGGTAGAGGCCGTGCTTACCAAACTGGCGGTTGTAGCTGAGGTTGACGTTGATGTTATCACTCTTCTCCGGACGGAGGTCGGCTTTACCCGCTTCGAGGTCCTCGTCGCCGAAAAGCTCGTCGGTCGTGGGCAGGCGGTAGGCCTTCTCGTAGGAGACCTTGGCTTGCAGTCCGTCGAGGATGAAGTACGTGCCCGCCGCACCATAGCCCAAAGAGCTGACCCGCTGAGTCATGCTGACGTAGTCACCAATGCCGTCCGAGCTTTGCGACACGGGACCCCGGTTATACTGATTATAATATTTGCCGAAGGCGGAGAGGTTCCACTTCTCGGTAGGCATCAGGCGGTAGGACAGGCCGGTGATATTCTTACGGGTCACCTTGGGGATGCTGAAGTCCGACAGTTTGTTGCTGCCTTCCACGTAACTGCGGCTGGTGCGCTTGAAGGTGCTCAGCACGTGATTCAGCGTCAGCGTATGCGCCCGGCTGATGCGGTAATTGGCGGTGAAGGTAGCGTTCCAGTTCAGATTCTTCGACTCGCTGTTCTGATACGACTGCTCGCCGGGCGTACCGGTGTATTTGCGATCGCCCAGCCAGTTGTATTTGTAGGTAGCGGTGTCGATGTTCTGAGTGATATTGTGGTTGTAGTTGGCGGTGGCCACCACGTCCAACCCGCGGGTGAAGAGGTTGCGCTTGGTGTACTCCAACGAAGGCGTGAAGGAATGCCCTTTGCGGTGCTTCTGCCCGAATACGATATACTGGTACACGCCCGTCTGTATCTCCTTGTAATAATTGGAGTAATTGAAGCCCAAGGCCAGGCGGTCGGCCCACGACTTGTCCACCACACCTATCTTGCCGATGACAGCCTCGTTGTGGAAGGTGTCGTTGAATCGCTTAACGTGATAGATTTTCTTGGTGTCAGTGCTTTCGCTCCCGTCCTCGCCGAACTCGGTGATATAGTTGTCAATGTAATAATCGTTGTCCGAATAATTCTGAAAGGCGTTCACCTCGTACATGAAGCCGTTCTTCAGCGTCTGCCCGAAGTTGACGTACGACTTGTGCGTGTTGAACGAGCCGTAGCTGTAGGACGCGTCCACGTGCCAGCGGCGGCGTTGTTTGTTGGTGACGATGTTCACCACACCGCCCAGCGCGTCCGTGCCGAAGCCAACGGGCACCACGCCCTTATACACCTCGATACGTTCGGCAAAGTTCACGGGCAGGTTGTTGAGGTCGAGCGCCTTGCCCGCGCCTTCCTGCGGCACACCGTCGATGAACACCTTCACGTGCTTGCCGCTGAATCCGTCCAGCATCAGCTGCATGTCCGAACCTACTCCCCCACTCTCACGCAGCTTCATGCCCGGCGCCTTGGCCAGCACATCGCTCAAGCTCTTGGCCGTGTTCTGCATCTCGGTGGCATCTACGGCCACGGCGTTGAACGCGCTGCGCTTCACGCGGCTCACTCCGCTGGACACGACCACGACTTCCTCCAGCTGCTGAATGTCCGGCCGGATGGTCAGGTTCAGCACCAGCCGCTCCTCGTCTCCCAAGGTGACCGGCTTCTCCAGGGTCTGATAGCCGACGGCCGACACGACCAGGGTGTATTCGCCTGCCGGAGCCTTGATGCGATATTGTCCTTTCTCATCGGTGGCACCACCGAAAGAAGTCCCCTTCAGATATACTGTGGCGAAGTCCACCGTCTCCTTCTCCGTCGATGTCACCCTTCCCGTCACAACGGTGCGGTCGCCCCGGTGGTGGTGATGATGGGCACCACGATGCCCTTGGGCATACAGGCTTCCGATGCCCGTCACGAGCGATAATATAAATGCGATTGTTTTCATCCTCTATGTGCTTATTTATTCCGCCGCAAAGGTCGGGATAAAAGCACGCCCCCACAATCGCCTGTTATGGGTATTTTAGAAGCCCCTCCCGCCACTCTTCCTGAGAAAACATGCCCGTCAATCCCTATATTTAGGGAAAACTCTACAAGACAACTCACCCCCAAGCCTGGCACATGACACCGTTTCCTCCGTATCATGGCAGCATCCATGTAGTAAGCCGATAGGGAATCATGTAGGATGATTCCTACAATCATGTTACATGATTCCTACAATCATCATACATGATTCCTACAATCATCCTACATGATTCCTTGCCAAGTCCGTACTTCGATACGGTTCAGTCCGAGACAAGGCATCGGCATCTGACGGATGTTCCATATAAAGGTTATTTAGATAGGATTTTATATCCGAGCAGCGAGCTGAATTTGTAGCACAGCCAAGGGATACGCCCCAATATCTGTCCGAAGAAAAATCCCCAGCGCGGACGGAAGAACTTCATGTAGTTGGCTTGGTCCAGCAGGTGCAGGGCGGGTTCCCATTGCTCCACCAAGTGCCCGTTGCTCAGCCCGGAGCGGATTTGTGCCTCGTGCTTACGCAGCGAATCCGGTTTGACGCCGTGCCGGCTCATCATGGTCCCGCAGACATCGAACCAGATTTCTCCTCCGCCGAAGCGGCTTGCCACGTGGTGCAGGAAGCTCCTCACCTGCTTCTCGTAGAAATACATCAGCACGCCTTCCACAATGAAGATAAACGCCCCGTCGGGATGCTTGCAGCGCAGGCCGTCCATCCATTCGGTCTCCAGCAAGGAAGCCGCGATATAAGGGTTGCCCGGCTGTTCGGGTATCAGTTCGCGGCGCAGCGCGATGACTTCCGGAAGGTCCATGTCATAGAAGACCGCTTTCCCGTTTCCGATGCGCTGGTAGCGGGTGTCCAGTCCGCAGCCTACGTTTACGACTACCGGCCGAGGATGCGTGTCGATGAACCGCCGCACGGCACGGTCGAAATACCAGCCGCGCACCACGCAGCCCACTTCGCTCAGCCTGGCCCCGTCGAATTGGGAATAATCATATTCCAGACTGTCTGCCAACCGTTCCGCAGCCTTATCATTCAGAATGGGATGGGCACGACGGCTCTCTTTCGCCCGCATGTATAGCGGAATGAGCAGTGTTTCCGCCACAATGCTCTTAAATTCGTGTTTCTGTTTCATTGTATATCGCAATTTAATAGTGAATGTTTCGATTGAGTGAGAGCAAGGCAATTTCATATTTGCTTTGCCGATTGTGAGAAAGATGCGCAATCATGTTTTTTAACATCACAAAGGTACAGGGCTTGAATTTGTCCGGCAATACCTATTTTTAGGGATTTTACCCGACTGCCCGACATGGGAATTATCCGGCAACAAAACGCCCTCAAATTCCCTATTAGTAGGTATTGTAAGGGAACGGATTTTTATCGAACTTTGCAAGGATTCATGGGGGACATTCCTCCTATACAATTATGATATTCAAAAAAAGGAAAAGTATGAAGATTGAAAAGATTGTAGCCCGCGAGATACTCGACTCGCGCGGCAATCCCACTGTAGAAGTGGACGTCATGTTAGAATGTGGTGTCATGGGACGAGCCGCCGTGCCTTCCGGTGCTTCTACCGGAGAGAATGAAGCCCTCGAACTGCGCGATGGCGACAAGAGCCGCTATCTGGGCAAAGGCACACTGAAAGCCGTAGAGAACGTAAACAAGGTCATTGCCCCCGCCCTCATCGGCATGTCGGCCTTGCAACAACGTGCCATCGACCACAAGATGCTCGAACTGGACGGCACCCCCACCAAGTCCCGCCTGGGAGCCAATGCCATCCTCGGCGTGTCGCTGGCCGTAGCCAAGGCCGCCGCCGCTTATCTGGACATCCCTCTGTATCGCTACATCGGCGGAGCCAACACCTACGTGATGCCTGTGCCTATGATGAACATCATCAACGGAGGCGCCCACAGCGATGCCCCTATTGCTTTCCAGGAATTCATGATTCGTCCCGTCGGTGCCCCCACTTACCGTGAAGGCTTGCGCATGGGCGCTGAAGTATTCCATGCCTTGCAGAAAGTACTGAAAGGGCGCGGACTGAGTACGGCCGTTGGCGATGAAGGCGGTTTCGCCCCGAAACTGAACGGTGTGGAGGACGCTTTGGACTGCATCATCGAGGCCATCAGGCAAGCAGGCTATCGGCCGGGAGAAGACGTCCGCATTGCGATGGACTGTGCCGCATCCGAGTTCTGCGTGAAGGAGGACGGCCAATTCTACTACGACTACACGCACCTGAAGAACGGCATGCCCAAAGACCCGGACGGCAAGAAGCTGAGCGTGGACGAGCAGATAGCCTACCTGGAAGAGCTCATCACGAAATATCCCATTGACTCCATCGAGGACGGCATGAGCGAAGAGGATTGGGAAGGCTGGAAACAGCTGACAGAACGCATCGGACACCGCTGCCAGCTGGTGGGCGACGATCTCTTTGTTACCAACGTGGAATTCTTGCGCAAAGGTATTGAAATGGGTTGTGCCAACTCCATCCTCATCAAGGTGAACCAGATAGGTACTTTGAGCGAAACGCTCGATGCCATCGAGATGGCCCACCGCCACGGCTACACCACCGTCACCTCCCACCGTTCGGGCGAGACGGAGGATGCCACCATTGCCGACATTGCCGTAGCCACAAACAGCGGGCAGATAAAGACCGGCTCCCTGAGCCGTTCTGACCGCATGGCCAAGTACAACCAACTGCTCCGCATCGAGGAGGAACTCGGTGGCGACCTGGCCGTATATGGCTACCGACGCATCAGGTAACCTGCAACGACCATAGATTTTACTTGGAAATGCCCTCCGCTGACGGAGGGCATTTTTATATTATTCCCGGCTCATCAACCGCTGCTCGGCCATGCGCTCGTATTTGGTATCGGGACGGCCGTAGTTGGCATACGGATAAATGGAGATACCGCCACGAGGAGTGAACAGGCCTGTCACTTCGATGTACTTGGGATTCATCAGGCGGATGAGATCCTTCATGATGATGTTCACACAGTCTTCGTGGAAAGCACCGTGGTTACGGAAGCTGAAGAGATAAAGCTTGAGACTCTTGCTCTCTACCATCTTCACGTCAGGGATGTAGGAGATGCGTATCTCGGCAAAGTCGGGCTGGCCAGTGATGGGGCACAGACTGGTGAATTCGGGGCAGTTGAAACGCACCCAGTAATCGTTCTCGGGATGTTTGTTGTCGAAAGCTTCGAGTACTTCGGGAGCATAGTCCTGCTTATACTCAGTCTTGCGGCCCAGCAGGGTCAGTTGGTCTTTCAGTTCAGTCATTGTTCGGATGGTTTAAAGAAATTTCTTTTTGAGGTACATGTTTTTGTTCGCCAGGTATTTCTCCAGTCCCTCGCGGCGCAGCTTGCAGGCAGGACAATGTCCGCATCCGTCGCCGGGAATGCCGTTGTAGCACGTCAGCGTGTCGTGGCGCACCAGGTCGAGTACACCCAGTTCGTCGGCCAGCGCCCAAGTCTCGGCCTTATCAATCCACATCAATGGGGTGTGGATGACGAACTGCTCGTCCATAGCCAGATTGATAGTCACGTTGAGCGACTTGATGAAGGCGTCACGACAGTCGGGATAACCGCTGAAGTCGGTCTGCGACACACCCGTCACCAGATGGTTAATGCCTCGCTCACGGGCATAGACGGCGGCAATGCTCAAGAAGAACAGGTTGCGGCCCGGCACAAAAGTGTTCGGGAAAGAATCGACCGGCTTCTCCTGATCCATCACCATCGAGGTATCGGTCAGCGAATTGTGGCCCAGCCGACCAATGAACGACACATCCATGACATCAAAATCGACACCGGCCTTTGCGGCAATCTGCCGTGCCAGTTCCACTTCTTTCTGATGTTTCTGCCCGTAGAGGAAACTCAGGGCTACTACTTTCTTGAATTCACGTTTGGCCCAGAAAAGGCAAGTAGTTGAATCTTGCCCTCCGCTGAACACAACCAAAGCTGTATCACGGTTCATATACAATAATAATTTAGGTATACTGTTAAGAAAAACGACTACAGATTGCGCAGATGGAGGCAGATGGGTACACTCAGATATCCTTCACTTTCCACACCTTGTAAGAGATGCCTTCGTCGTAAACATCACTACCGTCAATGCGCTTCACAGCCTTCACCACACGAATGGTAACGGGCAGGATAACCACCTCGTAGGCCGACTTCAACAAAATCTGCAAGCCCATCATTACTACCAGTTCGCGCCAGGCGATGACACCGCCGAAGGCAACAGGGAAGAAGATGAGCGAGTCGGCTGTCTCGCCCACCACGGTGGACCAGATGGCACGCGCCGAGAAGTTGCGCCCGCGGCTGGCTATCTTCATGCGGCTCATGACGTAGGCGTTGAGAAAAGAGCCTACCAAAAAAGCCATCAGACTGGCCGCTACGATACGCGGCGCCATGCCGAAAACAAAGTTAAAGTGTTCCTCGCCCTCCCAAAACGGAGCAGCAGGCAGAGACACGGCTATCAGCCCCAGCGTAACAACGAAGAAATTCATCACAAAGCCACTCCAGATGATGAGACGAGCCTTGCGAAACCCCCAGACTTCGGCAATACAGTCATTGATGATGTAAGAAATAGGAAAAACCAGCAATCCGGCGGTAACGGTAAGGCTGCCCAGCTGGATGACCTTGGTCTCAAGAAGATTGGCTGCGATGAGGCACACGTTGAACACGATGCCCATCAGCATAAAAGATACGGATACTTTTTGCTTCATACTCCTGTTTTTTACGTGGTTGTCCTAGAATACACGGCCGCTATTCACGGCATCTCATTTCAAAAATCGGCTGCAAAGATAAACTTTTCTGCGTAAATGGCCAACAGGAGAAAACAAAAAGAGGTTGCCGAAATACTGCCGACAACCTCTCAAGTAAATGCTTCAAAGGGAAAAACGAGTGTCAGAACTTATAGTCGATACCTACGCCGAACACCTTGTTCGTGCGGGTGAACACATCAGTACCTGGCAATTTGGGAAGCTGGGAAGCCACCGACTCAGGCAGGCCGATGTTCTGAAGTTTCTGCACCATGTTGTTGTAGTCGCTGCTTTCGCGGGTATAGTCGTCGTAGTTCGTCCAGAAGTAGGCAATGTTGAGGTTGAGATTCTTCGCCAGCTTGATGCCCGCACCGAAACCAAACGACCAGGAGCTGGTAACGAAACTGATGTCTTCCATGTAGTCGTCCGTCAGGCCGTACTTCGTGCGCTGCATACCACCGCTGATCTGTATGCGCTTGTGCACATCCCACTCGATGCCGGCCAGGTATTCGTTCGTACCGGCCGAAAGCAACTTCTGCTTGCCGTTGGCCATATCGGCCTGCTTGTCGAAGAAGTGGTGATAGCCCACAGAAGCACGGAGCGTTGGCAACAGGTCGTAGGACACACCGACGGTGAGCAGGCCGGGGATGTCGCTGGGGGTATTGATGCCGTGGTCGTAGGCGGGGAAACCAGTCGTATTGATGCGTGTGTCATTCTCCACATTCAAATTGGTATTGAACTCATATTTCACACCGACATTCAGTTTGTTCCAGTTGAAATCGAGGCCGATAATCGGTGTAAGCCCCCACCCCTTCTGATCACAATCCAATTCCTTATCCTCAGTAGCTTTTGCCAGCATACCCAACAGAACTTTCTGCTGCCCGTCAGGCAATTGTGCCGCCATGGACTCGAAAGTAGCAGATGCAGGTACCATTGTCTTCGTACCCGGCATATTAATTTGGATATCACGCAGGTAGCCCGTATAATTATTGTTTACGTAGTTCATGCGACCACCGACGAAAGCAGAAAAATGTTCGTTGATCTTATATGTGACGCCCAACTGAAGCCCGTAGAAGAACTGGCTGCCCTCCATATAGCTGTCCACATTGTATCGGTTGATGCCCATGCTCTGTCCGAAGACGGGCAGCATGGAGATGATGGACTCGAACGAGGCCAAGCCCTGGTTGAACGTAGCCTTACCGCCACCACCTGTCACGGCAAAACTGCCCGAGAATACCCAGTCGCCGTTCTTGTAGGCCGCCTGGAAGCTGGGAATGACGGGAGCCGAAGCCTCGCCCTTGAAGAGCTTGGTGGCATTGCCCCCGTTCTGCACGCCATAGGCAAAGGGAGCGAAGGTAGAAGTTATCTGACGCGTCTGATAGGCGCTCTGGATGTTCAGCGACAGATGCAGGCCGTCGCCACCCTCGATGAAGGCCAAGCCAGCCGGATTGGAGTAAACAGCATCGATACGGGTCGAAGCATCACGCGCCAGCATGCGCAAGAATAGGACATTCTGATTGGTATTTGTCAGGAAACCTCCCGCGAAAGTTGGGATTGAAACCATCAGCAGCGCTGTGCCGATTAACAAGTTTTTTCTCATCTATTCGTATTTTTATTGATTTCGGCGGCAAAGGTACAATAAAATTGCACACCGGCAATGAAATTGTGCAAAATTTATCTTCCGAACGTCCTGCGGAGGCGGAAAAAGAAACCGTTTCGGATGAAACAACCCCTTCCGGGGCCCCTCTACGGCCGTCGGCAGACGCCTGAAGTGACGCCGAGGGCCGCGGAAAGCTTTCGGCAGGTCGAAGAAGTAGTATGACGAGGCTATAAAGCGCCTTATAACGCCAAAATATTAGTACGACGGAATGAAAATGTGCGTTTTCACCCCATCGTATTAATATTTTTGTATGAAAAGGTACATTTTCACTCCGTCGCACTAATACTTCAGCATGAAAAGGTACATTTCTACTCCGTCGTATTAATATTTTGGCATGAAAAGGCGCATTTTCATTCCGTCGTACTAATATTTTGGTACGAAAAGGCGCATTTTTACTCCGTCATATCAATATTTCAAAATGAAAAGGTGCATTTTCATTCAATCAGACTAATATTTTAGCATGAAAAGTCGCATTTTCACTCCGTCATATCATTTCGGAAGGCAGGCGAAAAAAGTTTCCGAACCTCCGAAAGCCTTTCTATGGCCAAAAATCGCTATCTTTACACCGGCAATCCGCCGCCGGAGGGAGCAGAAGTAAACATTTCCGCCGCCGAATTGTTATGGAGACATACGCATGGACTGATAACCCCTAAAAAACGACTCAAATATCATGGCAACAACAATCGCATTCTTCGGCACGAAGCCCTACGACGAGGCTTCGTTCAACGAGAAAAACCGAGAGTTCGGTTTCGAACTCCGTTTCTACAAAGGTCACCTGAACAAGAACAACGTCATCCTGACGCAAGGCGTGGACGTGGTCTGCATCTTCGTGAACGACACGGCCAACGCCGAAGTCATCCGCCTGATGGCCGCAAACGGCGTCAAGCTACTGGCCCTGCGCTGCGCGGGCTATAACAATGTGGACCTGAAGGCCGCCGCCGAGTGTGGCATCACCGTAGTGCGCGTGCCCGCCTACTCGCCTTATGCCGTGGCCGAGTATACCGTGGCCTTGATGCTCTCGCTCAACCGCAAAATCCACCGCGCCTCGTGGCGCACGCGCGACGGCAACTTCTCCCTGCACGGCCTGCTGGGCTTCGACATGCACGGCAAGACGGCCGGCATCATCGGCACGGGCAAGATTGCCAAGAAGCTCATCAGCATCCTCCGCGGCTTCGGCATGAACATACTGGCCTACGACCTCTATCCCGACTACAACTTTGCCCGCGAGAACCAGGTGGTCTATACCACACTCGACGAGCTCTATCACAGCTCGGACATCATCTCCCTGCACTGCCCCCTGACGGAGCAGACGAAGTACCTCATCAACGACTACTCCATCAGCAAGATGAAGGACGGCGTGATGATCATCAACACCGGCCGCGGACAGCTGATCCACACCAACGCCCTCATCGAAGGACTGAAAAACAAAAAGATCGGGTCGGCCGGACTGGACGTCTACGAGGAGGAGAGCCAGTACTTCTACGAAGACCGCTCGGACAAGATTATCGACGACGACACGCTGGCGCGCCTGCTGTCGTTCAACAACGTCATCGTCACTTCCCACCAGGCTTACTTCACACAGGAGGCCCTGAGCAACATCGCCACCACCACCCTGCAGAACGTCAGGGACTTCACCCTGGGCAAGCCGCTGGAAAACGAGGTGAAGCTCTGAAGCGGAGAGTGGCATCAAGCCGCCCCCGCCCTATCAAAAAAATCAATAAAATAGCCACCCGCAGGCGGAGTTTCGGCCAGTTTTTCGTAATATTGCAGGGTGTAACAAAGAAAACGAGCATGAAACTGGACTACATCTACCACAGCGGCTTTGCCATCGAGGCCGACGGCGCGACCATCCTCATCGACTACTGGAAGGACTCGTCCGCCGAAGCGGGCCAGGGACTGGTGCGCGACCGCCTGCTCCACAGGCCCGGCGCCTTCTACGTCCTCGCCACCCACTTCCACCCCGACCACTTCAACCCCGAGGTGCTCCGCTGGCATGAAGTCCGTCCTGACATCCATTACATTTTCTCGAAAGACATTTTGAAGCACCGCCGCGCCAAGGCCGACGACGCTTTCTATATAAATAAAGGTGGCGTCTACGAAGACGACCACCTACGCATCCAGGCCTTCGGCTCTACCGACGTAGGCGTCTCCTTCCTACTCGACGTGCAGGGCGTCCGCCTCTTCCATGCCGGCGACCTGAACAACTGGCACTGGAGCGAGGAATCTACCCCGCAGGAAATTCGCAAGGCCGAAGGCGACTACCTGGCCGAAATCCGCGACCTGCAGCAGGAATCGCCTGCCGTCGACGTTGCCCTCTTCCCCGTAGACCGCCGGATGGGCCGTGACTACATGCGCGGTGCCCTCCAGTTCGTAGAACGGATAAAAACCCGTATCTTTGTGCCCATGCATTTCGGCGACGACTACGAAGGTGGCAACGCCTTCCGTCCGCAAGCCGAAGCCCACGGTTGCCGCTTCCTCACGATCGACCACCGTGGCGAAAGTTTCGACATCTAACATCAAAAAAATAGAACGCAATGAAAAAATTGACTAAACTCCTATTCATCGTCCTCTGCCTCTGCCTGCCCACCGTACTCCAGGCCCAGAAGCGCGACGACAGCAAGTACCTGGCCGGAGCCGTTCCCGAAGAAGACGGCAAAGTCGTATTCAGCAAAGAATTCAGCATCCCCGGCATGTCGCAGGACGAAATCTTCGAACGCATGCAGAAGTGGATGGACCTCCGCCTGAAGAAAAACCAGAACGAAACCAGTCGTGTGGTCTATACCAACAAAGAAAAAGGCCAGGTGATAGGCATAGGCGAAGAATGGCTCGTGTTCAGCTCCAGCGCCCTATCACTGGATCGCACCCTCATCAACTATCAGCTCAGCGCCTTCTGTCAACCGGAAAAGTGTGAGTTCCGCATTGAAAAGATACGCTATACCTACCGCGAAGGCCGCGACCAAGAAAAATATGTAGCCGAAAAATGGATCACCGATGACTATGCCCTGAACAAAAGCCAGACTAAACTGGTATTGGGTCTGGCCAAATGGCGCAGAAAGACCGTAGACTTCGCCGACGAACTCTGCAAAGAAGCCACCCAAGCACTGAGCGTCGCTAACATTGACCAAATCGTGGTCCTTACCGACGAAGAAGTTGAAGAAGCAAAAGAAAAGAAAGAAAGTAAAGCTATTGTCAACTCGGGTACCACGGTTATCAACACCAAACAGCAGCCCGTAGCCCAGCAGGCCGAGACACCCGTTGTAGCACCCGCAGCCCAGCCTGTGGTTGAACAAACCCCCGCTCCTTCCTCGCAGCAGAGCGCGTACAAGGAAGTAGCCCCCGACCAATTACCTGCCAATGCTATTCAGATAGGCGCAGGTAAGCTGGTTATCGTCATCGGCACCGACGCCTTCAACATGACCATGATGACAGCCAACGCCGGAGGCTCGCTAGGCAAGATGTCAGGCAAGGCAGTCATCTACACCTTCCTCTCGCCCGACCAACCCCACGAACAGCTCGATCAGGCAGCCACCTATACCGTCCGCTTCTACCCCAACGGACAACAGGAACCCAGCGTCGTACTCGAGTGTAAGAAACTCCCCTCACAGGAACCGTTGGAAGGCCAGCCACGCATGTACATTGGCGAAATCGTGAAAGCACAAATGAAATAAACCTCTGGGCGCGGGATTCCAGTAAATCCCGCGCCCGATAAACCATTATTCAAAACCAATCATGGAAATCAAAAGCAAATTCGACCATTTCAACATCAACGTCACCAACCTCGAACGCAGCATCGCGTTCTATGAAAAAGCCCTGGGCCTCAAGGAAGACCACCGCAAAGAAGCAGCCGACGGTTCGTTCACCCTGGTCTATCTGACTGACGGATGCAGCCCCTTCCTATTGGAGCTTACCTGTCTGAAAGACCATACCCAACCCTACGAACTGGGTGAAAACGAAAGTCATCTGTGCTTCCGTGTCAACGGTGATTACGATGCTGTCCACCAGTATCACAAAGAGAATGGTTGGGTATGCTTCGAGAACGAAGCCATGGGTCTGTACTTCATCAACGACCCCGATGACTACTGGATTGAAATTCTGCCTGCCCGATAATCCACATTCCTCACCCGTAAACAATAAAACTTATGAGTATAGAAGAAGCTATGATGGGCGGTATCGTCTTTAAGGGGAAAAAAGAGAAACCCAAAGGCGAAGCCAAAGTGAAAACCAAAGCCAAAAAGAAAACCTATATTACCGGCCTCCACAATTCGGGAGCCGCCAAAATGAAAGCCGAAATCCGCCGCAAACGCGCCAACAGACATAAGAAATGATATACACCGACCTGCTGACAACCGACAAAGACCCGATGGGAACAGCCATCCTTGACTACCTGAAACATGGGAAAGCCGACAAGCTGCGCGTATTCTCTTCCCAGTTCGATGAAGACGAGATACCGGTCCGTACCCTGTTCCGCACAGAAAAACAGATGGCCCCGTTGGAACGGACAGCCCTGCAACTCGCTACCGGCCGCATCCTCGATGTAGGTGCCGGAA
This sequence comes from Caecibacteroides pullorum, assembly GCF_019239235.1. Lineage (GTDB taxonomy): Bacteria > Bacteroidota > Bacteroidia > Bacteroidales > Bacteroidaceae > Bacteroides > Bacteroides pullorum. The sequence continues at coordinate 21,713 of NZ_JAAZTS010000009.1, forward strand.
GCGGTTGCCACAGCCTGATCCTTCAAGCAGCCGGGAAGGAAGTGGAAGCCATCGACATCTCTCCGCTATCGGTAGAAGCCATGCGCAAACGCGGTGTAAAGCAAGTTACACAAGCCAACCTCTTCAATGAAAGTTTTTGCGGCTCCTACGACACCCTCCTTATGCTGATGAACGGATCCGGCATCATCGGACGGCTGGAGAACCTGCCCGCTTTCTTCCGGAAGGCCAAACAACTGTTGCGCCCCGGAGGCAGCATCCTGATGGATTCCAGCGACCTGCGCTACCTGTATGAAGACGAAGACGGAAGTTTCGTCATCGACATCGCAGGCGACTATTACGGCGAGGTAGATTTCAAGATGCAATACAAGGATATCATAGGCGATCCGTTCGACTGGCTCTACATCGACTTCCAGACCCTTTCCCTCTACGCCGCACAAAACGGATTCGAAGCCGAACTGGTAAAAGAGGGAAAACATTACGACTACCTGGCCCGGCTTCGCCCGAAAGCTTGAATCACTCCTCGGCCAGCATCTCGTCTATCTTTTCGACCAGCCGCTGGAATTCTTCCGGATTGTACAGACGGGTCAGCATAACGATTTTCCCATCACGGTCTATCAGCACATTGCGGGTAATGCCTGCCTGTCGTTGTGCATAAAGGGCAAAGACATCGGCCCCCGGATCCAGAGCTAGCGGATAGGTCACTTTGGTGGCCTTTCCGAAAGCAATGACTTTCTCCAAAGGCTCGTCGCGGTCGATGCCCATCAGATAAAAGTTTTTGTTATCCTTGTGCTTCTGCCAGATATCCTTCTCGATAAATGGCATCTCCTTGCGACACACGCCACACCAGCTGGCCGTAAACTGGAGCATCACCACCTTGCCACGCAGGCTGGACAGCTTCACGCTCTGCCCGTCCGTGAACTTTACTGTAAAATCGGGAGCCTGTTCGCCCACCTTAACAATATACCCGTTGGCGTCAGCCTGTTTTTCCTGAGCATTGCCTGCCAGAGCAATCATTGTCAGCAGACAGAAAAAGAATAGATTCAGTCGTTTCATGTTGTTTCGAGTTTATAAATTTGTCACATTCGCAAAGATACACTTTAATCTGATTCGGGCAAAAAAGAGCCGTCATTCCGACTCCGACGAAGTTTTCTTCTCTTCCTTTTTCTTCTTATCCAAAAGCATGCTCATGAAAGCCGAGCTGATAATACCCGTAGGAATGGCAATCATCGCTATGCCTATCAAACTGATAATGCTACTCAAAAGCCTGCCCAATGCCGTGATGGGATAGATATCTCCATAACCCACCGTCGTAAAAGCCACGATGGCCCACCAGAATCCGTCACCTATATTGGCAAAGGCTTCCGGCTGAGCTCCCCGTTCAATGTAATACATCAATATCCCCGAAAAGCCCAACATAATACCGCAGGCCGTATAAGCAGTGATCAGTTCCTCCTTTACCGTCTTGAGCACCGTACCTATCAACTGGAAAGAACGTGAATAACGGATGAGTTTGAATATGATCAGGATATAGGCCAGCACCACCAGATGTACGTGCGGACTCTCCTGATAGAGATAAATGACCACAAACGGAAAGACCGCCACAAAGTCGATGATGCCATAGAAGGAGAACAGATAACGCAGACGGGCTTTCCAGGCATGCTTACAATCGACATACTGGACAGGAGCCGCTATAATCCTCAAGATATATTCGATTGTAAAAACAAACGAAGCCAAATAATTGAATGAATACAGCCAGCTACGATAGGGAGCTGACTCTGCAAACGAACCATATACAATAGAAATGATTGAACCGATAATAAAGAACAACACAAAGTACTGAAACCATTTCTTCATCAACTGACGATGAATGGTCCGATAGACTTTTTCATGACGAATCAGCTGAGGAAGCCTTCCATGCAAAGGATTCAGATCCAAGTGTGTCCGAGTATTCATATTCATTCTATTTTTATTAAAACACAAATATAATCAATATGAAACGAACCCAATATACTTTCAACACAAAACTTATGCTATAGGACCAAGAAAAACAAAAAAGCCCCGCCTTTTTAAAGGCAGGGCTTCTATTGGATTTCGAGGTACCTGGCGGATTCGAACCGCCGTACACGGTTTTGCAGACCGCTGACTAAGCCACTCATCCAAGGTACCAAGATCGATTTGCAAGGGGTTACTTCCCGATTGCGGATGCAAAGGTAGTACAATTTTTCTAATTACCAACTATCCGCAGCATTTTTTCTTCATTTCTTTTTTCACGGCCGCCGAAGGACAACCGCCCGAACACCCGCAAGAGCATCCGCTACAAGGATTTTCCCCTTTCCGCGAACGGCGAAAAAAGGAGCGGATGCTCTTTACAATGCTCCACAAGCATAGCAGTACGATCAGGGCTACCGCCCAATGTTGCCAGTCGGTCATACAAACAATCCTCCTATCTGATAAACGGCAAAGGACATGATCCATGCCAATATAGTGGTATAGGCAGCCGCAAATGCCGCCCACTTCCAGCCGCCCGCCTCCTGCCTGATGGCAGCCAGCGTAGCCACGCATGGGAAATAAAGCAGGATGAAAACCATATAGCCATAAGCCACAAGCGGCGTGATGGGCAACCGTTGGGCCAAGGTCGTCTGGTCGGCTTCGGCATCATCAGCATAGAGCACGCCCAGCGAACTGACCACCAGTTCCTTGGCTCCCACACCCGACAGGATGCCGATACCCAGCTTCCAATCGAAGCCTAATGGCTCGATAGCCGGCTCGATGGCCTTGCCGATGCGGCCGATATAGGAATTCTCCTGTTGCTGCGCCAGGTCCATCGACTCGGAGGGACGCGGGAAATACCCCAGCACCCAAATGATGATGGAGGCTACCATGATGACACCCCCCATCTTGCGCAGGTATTGTGCACCCTTCTCCCACGTGTGGCGGAAGATGGCTTTCGAGGTAGGCATGCGGTAGGGAGGCAGCTCCATGACGAACGGCGTGTCGTCGCCCTTCACAAGGAAGCGGCTGAAGAGACGCGCCATGACCACGGCCAGAATGATGCCCAAACTATAAATGCTCAGCAACACCAGGCTGGCATGATGGGGAAAGAAGACGCCTACCAGCAACAGGTAGATAGGCAGGCGCGCACTGCACGACATCAAGGGATTGATGAGGATGGTCACAAGCCGGCTTTTGCGATTCTCGATGGTACGCGAAGCCAATACGGCAGGCACATTGCATCCGAAGCCCATGATGAGAGGGATGAACGACTTGCCGTGCAAGCCCATCTTGTGCATTATTTTGTCCATGATGAAGGCTGCACGGGCCATGTAGCCCGAATCCTCCATCAGCGAAATGAACAGATAGAGTATCAGAATGTTGGGCAGGAAGACTATGACGCCTCCCACGCCGCCGATAATGCCATCGATGAGCAAATCCTTCAACGGCCCTTCGGTCATGTTGTTGCTGATGAAGGTTCCGATGACATTCACCAGGCTCTCAATCCAGTCCTGCGGGTAGGCTCCCAGCACGAAAGTCACTTCGAACATCAGGAACATAAAGAGGAAGAAAATAGGAAATCCCCAGACGCGGTGGGTCACGATGGCGTCTATCACGCGCGTCATACGCTCCTTGTCCTGATGGTTATCCACGAACGTCTCGCGCAGGGCACCCGAGATGAAACCATACTTGGCATCGGTGATGGCCTGCTCGCTGTCCTCGTTCATCACCTCGCGGATGCGCTGCTTCTCGCGGTCGCGCACTTCCAATATTTTATCGCCGTTGGGCAGGGTCTTCACCATGCCCTCCAGGTCCTTGTCGTTCTCCAGCAACTTGATGGAAAGGAAACGGGTGGAGTATTTGTGACGGATGTTTTCGTTTTCGCTAATGACCAGCTTCACCGCATCGATGCTGCGCTCCAGTTCGGGGCCGTGGTTGATGTGGATGTGGCGGAAGAAACCTCGCGGATGCTCCTCCTCTTCCTGATGGGTGCCGAAAGCGTGGTCGGGCACATATTCCTTGTGCCACTGGCGGAAGTCTTCGAGGATTTCGGCGCGCACCTTTCCCTTCTTGTCGAGGAAGTCGCCTCCTTCGTAAAGGGTGATGATGACGTGGAAAAGGTTTTCCACGCCGCGGCCCGTACGGCTCACGGTGGGCAGCATCGGCACGCCGAAGAGTTCGCCCAGCTTCACGTAATCCAGTGTATTGCCGCTGGCCTCCAGCTCGTCGTACATGTTCAGCGCCACCACCATGCGGACGTTCATGTCTATCAGCTGGGTGGTCAGGTAGAGGTTGCGCTCCAGGTTGGAGGCGTCGACCACGTTGATGATGATGTCCGGCGTCTGGTCGATGATGTGGCGGCGGACGTAGATTTCCTCGGGCGAATAGGCCGAAAGCGAATACGTGCCCGGCAAGTCGACGATGCGGAAGCGGTAGCCCTGGAAGTCGAAGAAGCCTTCCTTGGCATCGACCGTCACGCCGCTGTAGTTGCCCACATGCTCGTGCGCCCCCGAAGCTATGTTGAAGAGCGACGTCTTGCCGCAGTTTGGATTGCCCACCAGCGCCACGTTGATGGTGCGGCGCTTGTCGCGCGCCAGCGTTCTCATTTCGTCCTCGGTCAGGCGGATGTTTTCCTCCAGTCCCTTGTGGTAGCCGGGTTGCACGTTGTGCTCCCTCGCCTCCTGTTCGCTGATGACCTCAATCATGTCGGCCTCCTGGCGGCGCAGGGAGATTTCGTAGCCCATCACTTTGTATTTCACAGGGTCGCGCAAAGGCGCGTTAAGCAGCACCTCCACCGTCTTGCCCTTGATGAAGCCCATCTCCACAATGCGCTTGCGGAAACCTCCGTGGCCCATCACCTTGACAATCACGCCTTTCTCGCCGGTATTCAATTCGGATAAACGCATAGTATTTGCCTTTCTCTATGATTTTTCGGATGCAAAGATACGAGATATGCCGACAACCCGCAAGCAATTTAGAATGTTTTTAAATAACAAGGCGTAAGAAACTGATAGCAAACCCCGTCCGCATCGCGCTACGCGCCATTTCGGAAAGCAATGCTTTCAAAGGAAGAAAGCAATGCTTTAAAGGTTGCAAAGCAGTGCTTTCCAAAGGAATGCTGACCTGCTAATAAGACAACGCCGCCTCGGAAATAAAAAAGCCCGAAAACGTTGTTTTCGTCTTTTGTATTTCTCTCGGTTTATACTACCTTTGCAGGTATGGAAAAGAAGAAAGTCGCCCAATACATTGCCCAAGAACGTCTGCTGAAAGCAGGCGGCAAAGTCATCGTGGCCCTGAGCGGCGGTGCCGACTCCGTGGCCCTCCTGCTCCTGCTGACGGAGCTGGGTTATGCATGCGAAGCGGCGCATTGCAACTTCCACCTGCGCGGAGAGGAGTCCGAACGCGACGAGCAGTTCGTCCGCCGCCTGTGCGAGGAGCGGCACGTCGCCCTGCACGTTGTCCACTTCGACACCACGCAACACGCCACCAACCGGCACATCTCCATCGAAATGGCCGCACGCGAGCTGCGTTACCAATGGTTCGAGACCCTCCGTCAAGAGCTAGGCGCCGAAGCCGTAGCCGTGGCCCATCATGCCGACGACAGCGTGGAGACCTTCCTCCTCAACCTGATGCGGGGCACGGGCATCAACGGCTTGCGAGGTATCCGCCCACGCAACGGCCACATCGTCCGCCCCCTACTCTGCCTCACGCGCGATGACCTCCTGCACTACCTCGACCGCCAAGGCCAGTCGTACGTCACCGACAGCACCAACCTGCAGGACGAATACACGCGCAACAAGATACGCCTGAACCTCCTGCCCCTGATGCAGGAAATCAACCCGTCCGTCCGACGTAGCATCCTCCGCACAGCTGCCCATCTGGACGAAGCCGCCACCTTATATAATATAGGTATAGCCGAAGCCAGGGAAAGGGTGCTCTGCCCCGAAGGCATCTGCATAGCCGCCTTGCTCAAGGAAGCAGAGCCGCAGGCGCTGCTCCATGAAATCCTCCACCCGCTGGGCTTCAACGAAGCACAGACGGACGACATCTTCCGCTCGCTCGACGGGCAGGCAGGCAAGGCCTTCGAATCGGAAGGCTGGCTGGTGGTAAAGGACCGCGACCTGCTGCTGATGCAAGACAAGCAAACCATGAACCGCCCGCCCCGACTGGAAATGACGGAAGTGGAGCTGACGCCCGACTTCATCATCCCCCGCGACCGGCTGACCGCCTGTTTCGACACCTCCAAACTGCACCACACACTGACCCTGCGCCTGTGGCAGACGGGCGACACGTTCGTGCCCTTCGGCATGAAGGGGCGCAAAAAAGTAAGCGATTATCTGACCGACCGCAAATTCTCCCTCCTGCAAAAACAACGCCAATGGGTGTTGTGTTGCGGCGAAGACATCGCCTGGCTGGTGGGCGAACGGACAGACAACCGCTTTCGAGTGGACAAACACACACGTAAAGTGACGATCGTCCGTATGATCAAAGAATGATTCGGTTCTCCTTCGGGCGCTGGAAGCAATCATGCAACAAAGCGGCGAAGGGTGTATCGAACGTACGTGCCTTCTGAGGGCATCCCTTCACGCAAGCGCAGCAACGGATGCATTTCTCAACATTCGTCACGCACTCCTCCCCTTTCACAATGGCGCCTGCAGGACAACGCTTCACGCACAAGCCGCAATGTGTACAGAGGTTCTCGTCCACTTGAGGCGTGCGAGGCATGGGCACACCACTCTTGCGCAACTTTATCACCCGACGCAGAAAACGGAATAGAGGAAAGAAAGGTTGCTTCGGCCGCTGAATATTCTGCACATCCACTCCATACAGATGCTCTGCATCGGCGGCATTCGCAAGTTTAATACGCACCTTGGCACCAAACTCTTCGGCAAACTTCAGGTCGTCGTCATCGGGACGGCCGGCCGCAATGGGATAACGGTCGCTACTGTACGAATGCTCACCTACAAACGTTCCGCCGGCAATCACTTTGAAATCTAAGCCGCTAACAAAAGCGTCCAACTCCACCAAAGCCTTCTCGTAGGCACGGTTACCATAAACCACAACTATCACGGCTGGCGTACCGTCGGCGCAAAGGTCTTTCATCCGATCCAAAGCCAGAGGAGCCACATGGCCGCCATATACAGGTACCGTTATCACCGCCAGAGCGTCAGAGCCAAACTCCTTTTTCTCAGGCGCCTGTAAGGTCATATCTACAAAAGAAACGTCGGCAATACCCATGCCGCGAACAATCGCCTCTCCTATTTGTTTAGATGTATGAGTAGGCGAAAAAGTAATCAGATTTATTTCAGTAATAGTCATAACTAAACGTTTATCACGAAACAAAGATAGGATATTCTATTCAAAAAAACAGGCTGATTGTATATGAAACCCAAAATAATTTTCTATCTTTGCGCCGTCAAAAAGACATCAATAGACTAAAAATAATCCCTATTTAAATAATAGATTTCAAAAAGGTGGTTCAGCTTAATTGTCGGCAACGGCTGCTTTAAGTAAGCTACCCCCTCCTATACAATATAATTCATACACGTATATATGTACAATATTATTCAACTGAACGACAAAAGTTTGTCGGAACTTCAAAGTATTGCGCAGGAATTAGGTATCAAGAAGACCGAATCACTCAAAAAAGAAGAGTTGGTCTACAAGATTCTTGATGAACAAGCCATTGTAGGCGCAACTAAAAAAGTTGCTGCTGACAAACAAAAAGAAGAGCGTAAAAATGAACGCCAGAAAAGATCACGCGTCACTGTCAAGAAGGACAACGTGGATAAAGTATTCTCGGCAGACAAAAACGGAGAGCTAAGCAAGCCCAATCCGAACGAAGCTCCTACCATTGAAAAAACGGCTGTAGTTCCTGCCCAACCGACCGTAGAAAGCACAAACGAGACGGAAGAAACTACCGAATCGACCAAACGCAAACCCGGACGTCCTCGCAAGACTAAGGCAGAAGGAAAAAAGACAGCAGAAAAAGCTGAGAAAAAAGAAAAAGAAACCGTTGCTGAACCATCAGTAAACAAAGAAGAAGAAACTCCCAAAGCAGTAGTGGCAGAAGAGGAAAAAACGGCTAAAACTGAAGTAACAGAACCTAAAGAAGAGATGCCACTCCCAGTCAATGCCGACAACGACTTCATCCCCATTGAAGATCTCCCGACTGAAAAAATAGAACTGCCTTCCGAACTGATCGGCAAATTCGAAGCAACTCGTGTAGAGCCACCTGTACAGGCACCAGCTCCACAAAAACAATCGCAGCAACGTCAACGCATCCGTCGTGACAACAATGCTGAGAACAAGAATAACAACAACAATCAGCAACAGCGCCCTGCCGCTCAACCTCAACAACGAGCCATCCAGCCCTATAATGCAGAGAATGCCCCGCAGCCTCAGCCGGAGCGCAAACAGCCGGAGCGTGAAAAAGCATACGACTTCGACGATATCCTCGGCGGTACTGGCGTATTAGAAATCATGCCCGACGGCTACGGTTTCCTCCGTTCGTCTGACTACAACTACCTCTCTTCACCCGACGACATCTACGTATCGCAGTCGCAAATCAAGCTCTTCGGCTTGAAAACAGGCGACGTAGTAGACGGTGTCATCCGTCCGCCGAAAGAAGGAGAAAAATATTTCCCGCTGGTAAAAGTTTCTAAGATCAATGGCCGCGACCCGGCCTTCATACGTGACCGTGTTCCTTTTGAACACCTAACGCCGCTCTTCCCCGATGAAAAGTTCAAGCTTTGCAAAGGCGGATACAGCGACTCGCTCTCGGCTCGCGTAGTAGATCTCTTCGCCCCCATCGGCAAGGGACAGCGCGCCCTTATCGTAGCACAGCCCAAGACAGGTAAGACCATCCTGATGAAGGACATCGCCAACGCCATCGCAGCCAACCACCCCGAGGTATACATGATTATGCTGCTCATCGACGAGCGTCCTGAGGAAGTGACCGACATGGCCCGCACCGTCAACGCTGAAGTCATCGCCTCAACCTTCGACGAACCGGCCGAACGCCACGTGAAAATTGCCGGCATTGTGCTGGAAAAAGCCAAGCGCATGGTAGAATGCGGCCACGATGTAGTCATCTTCCTCGACTCCATCACCCGTCTGGCCCGCGCCTACAACACCGTTTCGCCCGCATCAGGCAAGGTACTGTCAGGTGGTGTAGATGCCAACGCACTGCACAAGCCCAAACGCTTCTTCGGTGCCGCCCGTAACATCGAAGGTGGCGGTTCACTCACCATTCTGGCTACGGCCTTGATTGATACAGGCTCCAAGATGGACGAAGTGATCTTCGAGGAATTCAAGGGTACGGGCAACATGGAGCTCCAGCTCGACCGCAACCTAGCCAACAAGCGTATCTTCCCCGCCGTCAACATCGTTGCTTCGAGCACACGCCGCGACGACCTGTTGCAAGACAAGCAAACACTCGACCGCATGTGGATTCTGCGTAAGTACCTGGCCGACATGAATGCCCTCGAAGCCATGGATTTCGTGAAGGACCGTCTGGAAAAGACCAAAGACAACGACGAGTTCCTCATGAGCATGAACAGCTGAGAATAATGAACCCTTTACAATGAACTATTGATAATTGATAATACCTTATGTTCGATAACTTAAGCGAACGGCTCGAACGGTCGTTCAAGATATTGAAAGGTGAAGGCAAAATCACCGAAATCAACGTAGCCGAAACCCTGAAAGACGTACGCAAAGCCCTGCTGGATGCCGACGTCAACTACAAGGTGGCCAAAAACTTTACCGACACCGTCAAGGCAAAAGCCATGGGACAAAACGTGCTCACTGCCGTTAAACCCAGTCAATTGATGGTGAAAATTGTCCACGATGAGCTGACCCAATTGATGGGTGGAGAAACCTCCGAAATCGACTTGAGCGGCAAACCGACAGTCATCCTGATGTCAGGTCTGCAAGGTTCGGGTAAGACAACCTTCTCCGGCAAACTTGCCCGCATGCTCAAGACGAAGAAGAACCGCAAGCCGTTGCTTGTTGCCTGCGACGTCTACCGCCCTGCCGCCATCGAACAGCTGCGCGTATTGGCCGAACAAATCGAAGTACCCATGTACTGTGAATTGGACAGCAAGAACCCTGTAAAGATTGCGCAAAACGCCATTCAGGAAGCCAAGGCCAAAGGTTACGACCTGGTCATTGTCGATACTGCCGGTCGTCTGGCCGTAGACGAGGAGATGATGAACGAAATCGCAGCTATCAAACAGGCCATCAATCCCAACGAGATCCTCTTCGTGGTCGATTCCATGACCGGTCAGGATGCTGTGAACACGGCCAAGGAATTCAATGACCGTCTGGACTTCAACGGCGTAGTACTGACCAAGCTCGACGGTGATACCCGTGGGGGTGCAGCCCTCTCCATCCGTTCGGTGGTGAACAAGCCTATCAAGTTCGTGGGTACTGGCGAGAAGCTCGATGCCATCGACCAATTCCACCCCAGCCGTATGGCCGACCGTATCTTGGGTATGGGTGATATCGTCTCACTGGTAGAACGTGCACAGGAACAGTATGATGAAGAAGAGGCCAAACGCCTTCAGAAGAAAATTCAGAAAAACCAGTTCGACTTCAATGACTTCATGAGCCAGATCCAGCAAATCAAGAAGATGGGAAATTTGAAGGAACTAGCCTCCATGATACCGGGTGTAGGTAAGGCCATCAAGGACATCGACATCGACGATAATGCCTTCAAGAGTATCGAAGCCATCATCAACTCCATGACGCCGAAAGAGCGCACCAACCCCGAAATCCTGAACGGCTCACGCCGCCAGCGCATCGCAAAAGGTAGCGGCACAAACATCCAGGAGGTGAACCGTCTGCTGAAACAGTTTGACCAGACTCGCAAGATGATGAAGATGGTAACTGGCAGCAAGATGGGCAAAATGATGATGCCGAAGTTGAAAAAATGATAAATACGCTTCATAGCGTTCCACCACTGTAAAAGCACGGAGGTTACAAACTAAAAACAGGAAACAAATTCTTGTTGGTTTTGTAGTCTCCGTTCCTTTTTGTATCACATCGTTTCTCACGAACCTTGGTTTATTCACCAAAATCCGCTATTTTTGCGATACTTATATATCCATCATTAAAACACAAAAAAATGACCTTAATAGACGGAAAAGCAATTTCAGAACAAGTGAAGCAGGAGATTGCCGCCGAAGTGGCGGAAATCGTGGCCCACGGAGGCAAACGCCCCCATCTGGCCGCTATCCTGGTGGGACACGATGGCGGTAGCGAAACATATGTAGCTGCTAAAGTAAAAGCCTGCGAAGTATGCGGTTTCAAATCAAGTCTCATCCGCTACGAAGCCGACGTGACCGAAGAAGAACTGCTGGCCAAGGTACGCGAACTGAACAACGATCCCGACGTGGACGGCTTCATCGTGCAGCTCCCCCTGCCCAAGCACATCTCCGAACAGAAAGTAATCGAAACTATTGACTACCGTAAGGACGTGGACGGTTTCCACCCCATCAATGTGGGACGTCTCTCCATTGGCCTGCCCTGCTACGTGTCGGCCACGCCAAACGGCATCCTCGAACTGCTGAAGCGCTACAACATCGACACAAAAGGCAAGAAATGTGTCATCCTGGGTCGTAGCAACATCGTGGGTAAACCGATGGCCATGCTGATGATGCAAAAGGCCTATCCGGGTGACGCTACCGTCACCGTATGCCACAGCCGCAGTCGTGACCTGGTGAAGGAATGCCAGGAAGCCGATATCATCATAGCCGCCATGGGCCAGCCCAACTTCGTGAAGGCTGAGATGGTAAAGGAAGGTGCTGTCGTGATTGATGTAGGTACCACCCGCGTACCCGATGCCACTAAAAAATCGGGCTTCAAACTAACGGGCGACGTAAAGTTCGACGAAGTGGCCCCCAAATGCTCATTCATCACCCCCGTGCCGGGCGGCGTAGGCCCTATGACTATCGTCTCGCTGATGAAAAATACTTTGCTGGCAGGCAAAAAAGCCGTTTACAACGACTAAAAACACCTCCCAACTCTGAAAGGCAATGAAGACGTGGGCGCTCCTTACCTTATTCCTTTATAGCGTAACCCTCTCCGCACAGGAGCGGATTACGCTATTATTTGTAGGCGACCTGATGCAGCACCAAGCACAAATTGACGCTGCCCGTACCCCACAAGGAACCTACGACTACTCGTCTTGTTTTTCCCTTGTCAAGCCACAAATACAGGCAGCCGATATCGCCATTGGCAATCTGGAAGTAACGCTAGGCGGGCAACCCTATCAGGGATATCCTGCCTTCAGCGCTCCCGATGAATACCTCTACGCCATCCGCGACGCCGGTTTCGACATCCTACTCACCGCCAACAACCATTGTCTGGATCGCGGGCAGAAAGGACTGGAACGTACACTCCACCAGCTCGACTCCCTTCAGATTCTCTCGGCCGGAACCTACCGCGATTCCACCGACCGCCACCACCGCTATCCACTACTCCTACAAAAGAACGGCTTTCGCATCGCCCTACTTAACTACACCTACGGCACCAACGGCCTGCGCCCCAAAGCCCCCAACCAAGTAAACTACCTGGATCGCCGCCAGATGCTGAAAGACATCCACACCGCCCAAGCCTGGCGCCCCGACGTCCTCATCGCCTGCCTGCACTGGGGCAACGAATACCAGCAGCTGCCTAGCCATGAACAACAGGAGTGGGCCGACTGGTTGTTTGCCCAAGGTGTGGACCACATCATCGGTAGTCATCCGCACGTGGTGCAACCCATGGAAGTGCGCACAGACAGCCTCAGCGGCGACCGTCATCTGCTGGTCTACTCACTGGGGAACTACCTCTCCAACATGAGCGCTCGCCACACCGACGGCGGTGCCGTCGTCAGCTTGACCTTGGAGAAAACTCCTCCGACTGCGGTCACCGTTCCACGCATCCGGTTGGCTTCCTGCAGTTACGACCTTGTATGGACGGGGCGCCCCACGCTGACCGGAAAAAAGAATTTCATTCTCTACCCCGTCACGACTCCGACAGACAGCCTGTCTGCAGCGGCCCGTAACCGTCTGAAAATCTTCACAGAAAGCACCCGCAAGCTGTTCTCCAAATATAACAAAGGAATCGGCGAACAAACAAAATGATGCAGAAAAACAAAAAATATTTCCCGAAAGCTTTGCCAGTTCAAATATAATCCATATCTTTGCACCGCATTTAGGAAATGCACTAACATGGTGGCTGTAGTTCAGTTGGTTAGAGCGTCAGATTGTGGTTCTGAATGTCGTGGGTTCGAGTCCCATCTGCCACCCACTAGTGGTAATCCTCATAAGCAAAAGCTTATGGGGATTTTCTTTTTATAAGCAGTTACAACATCCGCATGAAACAGGAATTGAAAGAAAATGGCGGCCTTCCCGCCCATATCCTTTGGACACTCGCCATCGTGGCAGGCGTGTCTGTAGCCAACATCTACTACAACCAGCCCCTGCTCAACCTGATACGGCAGGAACTGGGCATCACGGAGTTCAGCGCCAACCTCATCGCCATGATCACGCAGGTGGGCTATGCGCTGGGACTGCTGTTCATCATCCCGCTGGGAGACCTCTATCCGCGTAAGAAAATCATTCTGGCCAATTTCACCCTGCTCATCTGCTCCATGCTGACGATGGCCGTCAGCAAGGACATCCATGTCATCTGGGCCGCGTCGCTGCTCACGGGTATAGGTTCCATGATTCCCCAAATCTTCGTGCCCATCGCCTCCGTCTTCTCTCGCCCTGAGAACAAGGGGCGCAACGTAGGCATCGTCATCTCGGGTCTGCTGACGGGCATCCTGGCCTCGCGCGTGGTCAGCGGCTACATCGGCGAACTGCTGGGCTGGCGCGAAATGTACTACATAGCTGCCGGCATGATGGTAGTATGTGCTGTGGTGGTGCTCAAGGTGCTGCCCGACATCCGCCCCACCTTCAGCGGACGGTACTCCGACCTGATGAAATCGCTCTTCCAGTTAGTAAGGGACTATCCCGAACTGCGCATTTACTCCATCCGCTCCGCACTGGCCTTCGGCTCCATGCTGGGCATGTGGTCGTGCCTGGCCTTCAAGATGGGCAGCGCACCGTTCTATGCCGACAGCGACGTCATCGGCTTCCTGGGCTTGTGCGGCGTGGCCGGCGCCTTGACGGCTTCCTTCGTGGGCAGTTGGGTAAAGAAAGTGGGTGTACGCAACTTCAACTACATCGGATGCGGGCTCATCCTCCTGTCCTGGTGTTGCTTCTACTTCGGGCAAAACAGCTTTGCCGCCATTGTGGCAGGCATCCTGCTAATAGATATCGGCATGCAGTGCATCCAGCTCAGCAACCAGACAAGCATCTTCCACCTCTGCCCTTCGGCCTCCAACCGCCTGAACACCATCTTCATGACCACCTACTTCATCGGCGGCTCGCTGGGTACCTTCCTGGCCGGCAGCTGTTGGGAGCTGTGGGGCTGGGGCGGCGTATCGGCCGTCGCCTCCCTACTGACGCTGATTTCACTGGGCATCACGGTGGTGACACAAAAGTAAAAAAGCAATGGAGCTGCATCAACAACATGATAGAATGGTTCGCATTCTCTCTTGTTATTGATACAGCCCCACAATTGTATAGAAGTCGGGCAAAGTTAATCAATCACCTTCCTCCAGCTGGAAAACTGTTTCGACCGGCTGGCCGAAAACTTTTGCTATCTTGAGGGCCAACACCGTAGAAGGAACATACTTCTTGGTCTCGATGGCATTGATGGTCTGGCGGCTCACTCCTACCGCCTCGGCCAGTTGCTGCTGCGTCATCTGATGGATGGCGCGCTGCACGCGCAAAGTATTATTCATGATTCTCCTTTCTGAAACGCAAAAGTTTCCAATGAAAAATGACAAGAAACAAAATCAATACGGTAAACATATTGACAGCCATAAAATTGAGATATGGCATTCCGTAAATGCAAAGTGTTACCACAATCAGAATCAGGTAGTTGCACACAATAGCCAACGTCCAAGCCTGCATGCGCAAATGAGCAATACATTCGTCCTCATCCTTCTCACACGAAAAGGAAGCCAGCAACAAGCAGACAGCAAGACCTACCACAACAAGTTCATCAAAACAATCCTTCATCCCCATTTGGGATAAGAATGTATCCATCCAAGATCCATCAAGCAAGAGATAAAGACCTCCCAACACAAAAGGAATACCCAACCACAATCCTACTTTCTTGCAGGAGGGCGACAAAAGATAATCGGTTTTCATATCGTAATGGTTTTAAAGATTACGATGCAAATATAAAGTATAGAATACAAAATGACAAGCAAACCATACATAAAGTAACGCAAACTTAACTCAATATAACATTTCACACTCTATTAAAACCACTACATGCTACTATTTCAACCCCCAAAATGGGCATGACACACCCACTACCTCCTCCGTACATTCTCCGTATACAAGTACCCAAACATGGAGCAGGTACGGACCTGGTACGGAGAAGGTATGGAGAAAGGCATCTGTTTGCAGGATTTTTCCGTTTTTTACACTTACATCATCTTGATACACGTCCGGAAGTATTTCCCTGCATCAGGCTTTCTACCTCCTCAACTGTCACCAGATTGAAATCGCCATAGACCGTATTCTTCAAGGCAGAAGCAGCCAAAGCAAAATCAAGTGCCTTCTGTGCATCATCGGGATAAGCTCGCAAACCATAAATCATACCTCCTACGAAGGCATCACCTGCACCCACACGGTCTACTTCATGCTCGATGTCATAGATTCCTGTGTGGTGCAACTTTCCATCGGACAAAAGGACAGCTGCCAACAAATTATGGTTGGCTGTAAGTGAATTGCGCAACTCAAGGAAAACCTTCTGACAACGTGGTACAGCCTTACTTACTTTACGCATGAAAGTTTCGAATGCAGGCAGATTGGTTTCAAATGAAACATCAGCTGCGGTCACAGCCTTAAAACCGACAGGCTCAACTCCCATAATCTCCCGATACTCGGGTTCGGCACCAAACAATACATCACTGTACTGCACAAGCGGCATCATCACTTCAGCTGCTGTCCGTCCATAGTTCCACAGTTTTTTGCGGAAATTCAAATCACACGAAATAATCAGTCCCATGCGATCGGCTACTTCCAACGCCTCACGACAGGCATCAGCCCCTTCCTGCGAAAGGGCGGCAGCAATACCCGACCAATGGAACCATCCCGCTCCGTCGAACACCTTCTCCCAGTCAATCATACCCGGACGAAGAGTCGCAAATGCAGAATCCTCGCGATCGTACACGACATTGGAATTACGAAAAGCAGCTCCCGGTTCCAAAAAATAAATCCCCATACGCTTGCCACCGAAAACGACACCTTCCGTGCCCAACCCATAAGAACGTAACGAATCAATACAGGCATGAGCAATGGCATTGTCCGGCAAACGAGTTACAAACTCAGTCGGCACCCCGAAATGAGCCAACGACACTGCTACATTAGCCTCACTACCACCATACGTGGCTATCCATTCGTTTGTCTGCGAAAAACGCCGGAAACCGGGGGTAGACAGACGAAGCATCACCTCACCGAAAGTAACCACTTTCTTTCCAATATTCAATCGCTTGTTTTCCATCTGATTATCCAAGTTTTATTCTTCAATTCGTTTTGAGATTGCGAATGTACAAATTTAATGGATAACAAAATCGGTTCAACTTCGAAAAAAGAAAAAAACTAGTAAAAATCCGAATATATATTCACACAAAATAATATAAAAGCCAAAGTATCCCTATCAAAACATTATTTTTATGCAATATTCCCCTACGGATACGGAATAAGCATAAATTTTATCGTACCTTTGCCGCAAAATTGAAAAATAAGCATGAATTCAACGAAGAAGATTCCCTCTCCCCTCGTATCCCTCCTGCCTATTGCGTTGCTGGCAGGAATGTTGTTTGCCACCATTAGTACTTTCGGAAGTGATGCGCTGAACGGTGGTAGCCAAATTTCCTTATTAGTAACCACTGCCTGCTGTGCACTTATCGGAATGGCCTTCTACCGCATTCCTTGGAAAAACTTTGAACGGGCAATAACCAATAATATAGCAGGTGTCTCTACCGCCCTTCTCATTCTGCTTATTATCGGTGCATTAAGCGGAACTTGGATGATCAGTGGTGTAGTGCCAACCTTAATATATTATGGCATGCAGATAATCCATCCTGATTTTTTTCTGGCTTCGACCTGCCTTATCTGCGCTCTCGTATCCGTAATGACTGGAAGTTCATGGACCACTATCGCTACTATCGGCATTGCCCTGATGGGCATCGGCAAAGCACAAGGGTTCCACGAAGGATGGATAGCCGGTGCTATCATCTCAGGAGCCTATTTTGGAGACAAAGTTTCCCCTCTGTCTGACACGACCATTCTGGCTTCATCGGTTACAGATACTCCTCTTTTTACCCACATCCGCTACATGATGATTACGACTGTGCCTTCCCTACTCATAGCTATCACACTCTTCACCATCATGGGGTTAACGCACGACGGCGGTAGCACGGCCCAAGAAATGGCTGCATTTGGTGCAACACTGGAAAACAAATTTCATATTACTCCCTGGCTGTTGCTTGTTCCCATCGTAACAGGCATTCTTATTGCACGCAAAGTACCCTCTATTGTCACCTTGGCCATCTCGACCGTACTGGCTTGTGCAGCCGCCCTCATCTTTCAGCCCGACCTGCTGCGCGAAGTAGCAGAAGGTGGAAGCTTGTTCAAAGGAACAATGATGACCTGCTATGGAAGTACCAGCCTGCAGACCGATAATAGCATCCTGACTGAACTGGTCGCCACCCGGGGTATGTCAGGTATGATGAATACCGTATGGCTTATCCTATGCGCCATGTGCTTCGGTGGAGCCATGACGGCCAGTGGCATGTTGGGTAGTATCACATCCGTATGTGTACGTTTTATTAAAAGCCGTGTCAGCACTGTAGCTTCTACGGTTTTTTCAGGACTCTTTTTGAACATAGCCACAGCCGACCAATATATCAGCATCATTCTGCTGGGTAATATGTTTGGAGACATTTATAAAAGACAAGGCTACGAAAGCCGTCTGTTGAGCCGAACAACCGAAGATGCCGTAACAGTCACTTCCGTACTGATTCCATGGAATACTTGCGGCATGACCCAGGCCACCATCTTGAGTGTACCTACACTGGTCTATCTACCCTTCTGCTTCTTCAACCTCATCAGTCCGCTAATGAGCATCCTGATGGCAGCCATCGGGTATAAAATAGTTGTGAAGAAAGACAACCTGTCATAAATGAGAAGAAGCTTCGAGGACAATACACATGTAAATGTCAACCCACGAAGCTTCTTTCAATCAATTCTTTTTCAGCCAATAAAATCTGGGTTACTTCTGTTTTCCGAAAAATTTCTCAAAAAACAAAATCTGGTAATCAATGGAATTATTCCAATAAATATTATTATGTGTGCCGGGTCTGGTAATAAAATCGTGATCGATCCCCCGGCCCAATAAACGTTGATGAAGTTCTTTATTCACCTCAAGAAAGAAATCACTCTCACCGCAATCGAATATAATGGCCAAATCACCATTCTCTATCTTGTCTATCTGATTAATGGCTGTATGTTCGTCCCAACGTTTCCTATTGGCAGCATACTCTCCCAGCTGTTTATTCATCTGCCAGTTCAGCGGGAAAGGACGGATATCCACTCCACCGCTGGTACTGCCGGCAGCACCAAATACATCTTTATGACGGAAGGCATTCCACAAAGCACCGTGGCCACCCATACTCAGTCCTGTAATCGCACGACCCTGAGGTGCTGCAATCGTCTTATAATGACTATCCGTATAAGCAATCAATTCGGAAGATACAAATGTTTCATAACGGTATGAAGAGTTCACCGGACTATCCCAGTACCAACTGTTTTTTCCATCCGGACAAACAAATATAATACCTTTTTCGTCGGCTATGGAAGGCAATTGAGGTTTGATATTGATCCATGTCTTGGCATTTCCACCGTAACCATGTAATAAATAAACTACCGGACACGCCTGAGCCCGATCGCCTTCTGCCTTGTCAGGCACAACATAAACAACTTGAACCTCCTTATCCATGGAACGGCTTTTAACCATTACCGTATCCACCCGTGCCGCCTGTACAGACAACACAACCAAACATAGCAGCATACCTGCCAAAAAGAACTCTTTTTTCATTAATTACAGATGTTTTATTACAAAAGACTACAAAATTGCTCCAAATTTAGTATGTTTGCAGCGAAAACACTTCATTTATTATATGGAATTTATTATCATTCTACTTTTATTAGTATTGAACGGCATTTTTGCCATGTATGAAATCGCACTTGTATCATCCAGTAAAGCACGGCTAGAAACTCTGGTCAACAAAGGAAACAAACGAGCTAAAGGGGTACTGAAACAACTGGAAGAACCCGAAAAATTTCTTTCTACAATCCAAATAGGCATCACTCTCATCGGAATTGTTTCCGGTGCATACGGTGGTGCAAATATTGCAGACGACCTGGTTCCACTATTTGCTCTGATTCCTGGAGCTGAGCCATACGCAGCAAATCTGGCCATGATAACCACAGTAGCCGTTATCACCTATCTATCCCTGATTATCGGTGAACTGGTTCCGAAAACCGTTGCCATGAACAACCCTGAGAAATGGGCAACCCGCCTCAGTCCGTTCATGATCGTACTCAGCAAAATTTCCTATCCGTTTGTCTGCCTCCTCAGCGCA
This sequence comes from Caecibacteroides pullorum, assembly GCF_019239235.1. Classification (GTDB taxonomy): domain Bacteria; phylum Bacteroidota; class Bacteroidia; order Bacteroidales; family Bacteroidaceae; genus Bacteroides; species Bacteroides pullorum. The sequence continues at coordinate 41,466 of NZ_JAAZTS010000009.1, forward strand.
TCCACACGCCTGACCAACCGTCTTATCGGTATGGAAAACAACGAAGAACGCCAAATGACACAAGACGAACTGAAAATGATACTCCACCAAAGCTCCGAACAGGGTGTCATTGACAAAGACGAAACCGAAATGCTAAAAGACGTATTCCGTTTCTCGGACAAACGTGCCAATGATTTGATGACCTACCGACGCGACATCGTCGTGCTCCACCCGACAGACAGTCCTGAACAAGTGCTGAAAACAATCCAAGAACAGCATTTCAGCAAATACCTGCTAACTGACAAAAGCATGGAAGATATCATCGGTGTCGTATCAGTGAAAGATATCATCTTGATGATGGGCAATACCAATCAACGTTTCGACCTGCGCAGCATTGCTCGTCCGGCCCAATTTATTCCTGAAAGCCTTTATGCAAAGAAAGTTCTGGAAATCTTCAAGAAGAATAAAAACAAATTTGGAGTAGTAGTCGACGAATATGGCAATACACAAGGTATAATCACCCTGCATGACCTGACAGAAAGCATCTTCGGCGATATTCTGGAAGAAAACGAAATGGAAGAACAAGACATCGTAGCACGCCAGGATGGCTCGTTACTGGTAGAAGCCTCCATGAATTTGGACGACTTCATGGAAGCCATGGGCATCCTCGATTATGATGATCTGAAAGAAGAAGACTTCACCACACTAAGCGGACTGGCCATGTTCCTTGTAGGACGTGTTCCGAAAGCCGGTGATCTTTTCACATACAAAAACCTGCACTTTGAAATTGTAGATATGGATCGCGGACGAGTAGACAAACTACTAGTCACTAAAGACGAACCGGAAGAAGAAGACATCTAATGTTCCTTATTCTTAAGAATTAGATTTTATTTTCTAAATAACGAATAACCCCATAAAAAAGGGCGGCTCATTTTTGAACCGCCCTTTCTATCGATTACACCTATTTCCTTATTTCTTGGCCGGTGAAGAATAACGTGCATTCAAACCTTCCAAAATTTCCTTTGTAATATTGTAAACGCTATCGGCATACAACAGATTATCAAAACCAGTATTGCTGATAATCATGCTGTAACCCTTTGTCTTGTTATATTCTTTCAGGAAAGAATTAATAGAATCACGCAACTGCAAACTGTTTTTTTCATTTTCGCTCATCAGTTCAGACTGCAATTTATTGCTCAGGGCCTGCAAATCTTGCTCCAACTTAGCAATACGGTTGTATTCCTGTTGAGCTCTTTCCTGCGAAAGATAAGCATTGTTCTGATATTTGGTCTGAAATTCCTGCTTTTGCTTTTCCAATTCAGTAGCCTTCTGGTTGAGAGTCAGACGTACATTTTCGCTCTTCTTCACCATCGCTTCATTCAGGTCAATGCAGAAATTGTATTTGGCCAACAATGTGTCTATCTCTACATAAGCAATCTTCATGCCTGACAGGCCGGCTTGAGCAGGAGCACTAACCGATTGATTGTTTGTATTGCCTGCACATTGGGAAAACAAAACAACAAAGGCCAAAGCAGCCAAACCGTTCAGGAGGTAATTCAATTTCTTCATAATTTTGAATACAATAATATTTTTAGAATTAATTAGTTCACACTTTCATTCAAGGCTTTTTCCAATTCATCAATGGAAAAACGAGATTTTTTCTGCGCAGCTCTGTCTTGCGACTGAACGCATCCAATGCCTTTCTTACGAAGCGCCTTATTACCGCTTACATGGCCATTAGGGAATCGTCCTCCTTTTACAAAAAAGACCTTTACACCCAACAGAAGCACACAAATAGCAACTATTAACAAAGTTATCAATACAGTCTCGAGCATTTCCATTAATTTTGTGGGTGCAAATATAGGGCTTTGCAGGGACTAAGCCGCCTTTTTTCTTCTAAAAAAAGAAGATGGGTTGGCAGAATAATTCATTATTTAACCATATTTAGCAATATATCGTTCATGCAACAGTCCTTAAGAGAAAGGAAAAACAGATTGCTACAAGGCAAAAACCAAAACAAAAAGAAGTATGGAAAAGAAAAATTTGAAACCGGCAGGAGTGTTCCACTATTTTGAGGAAATCTGCCAAGTACCACGCCCTTCCAAACATGAAGAAAAAATAATAGCTTACCTGAAAGAATTCGGCCAAAAGCACCACTTGGAAACATTATCGGACGAAGTTGGCAATGTGTTAATCAGGAAACCGGCCACACCAGGCATGGAAAACCGTAAAACCGTAGTTCTGCAATCCCATGTGGATATGGTCTGTGAAAAGAATAACGATGTAAAACACGATTTTATGACAGATCCCATCCAAACCGAAGTAGACGGAGAATGGCTGAAAGCCAAAGGTACAACTCTGGGAGCAGACAACGGTATTGGTGTAGCAACCGAATTAGCCCTTCTGACCGACGATACGATTGAACACGGCCCTCTGGAGTGCTTGTTCACAGTGGATGAAGAAACAGGCTTGACAGGTGCATTTGCCCTGAAAGAGGGATTCATGACAGGAGAAATCTTACTGAACCTCGACTCGGAAGATGAAGGCGAACTGTTCATCGGATGTGCAGGAGGAGTAGATTCTGTTGCTGAATTCAATTACCACGAAATAGATGTTCCAGCCGGATACTTTTGCTGTAAAATTCAAGTAAAAGGTCTGAAAGGCGGCCATTCAGGAGGAGACATTCACTTAGGATTGGGCAATGCCAACAAAATTCTGACTCGTTTCCTGAGTCTTGCTTCTCAAAAATACGACCTTTACTTATGTGACATCGATGGAGGCAATTTGCGTAATGCCATAGCCCGGGAAGCTCATGCAATCATTGCCATACCTGAAAATGACAAACACAGTTTGCGAACCGATCTGAATATATTTGCTGCTGAAATACAAAATGAATATAACGTCATCGATCCAGATCTACAACTGATCATGGAATCAGAAAACTTCCATGCAAAAGCAATTGACCGCGATACTACACGCCGACTCCTTCAGGCACTCTACGCATGTCCTCACGGTGTATTTGCCATGAGTCAGGACATTCCCGGCCTGGTAGAAACATCTACCAATCTGGCTTCTGTCAAAATGAAACCCAACCATATTATCCGTATCGAAACCAGCCAACGTAGTTCCACGGCCTCCTCGAAACAAGACATTGCCAACATGGTACGTACTGTATTTGAAATGGCCGGCGCAACTGTTACTTTTGGCGACGGTTATCCAGGTTGGAAACCCAACCCACATTCCGAAATACTGGAAGTGGCCACTGCCTCCTATAAACGCCTGTTTGGCGTCGATGCCAAGGTTAAAGCAATCCATGCAGGACTGGAATGCGGCCTGTTCCTTGACAAATATCCGTCGCTCGACATGATTTCGTTTGGTCCTACTCTGCAAGGAGTACATTCACCAGACGAACGTATGCTGATACCAACGGTTCAGAAATTCTGGGATCATCTGCTGGATATTCTGAAAAACATTCCAACTAAATAATTACGGAACAGACGGATGATACTCTTTTTACAAAGACACAGGAAGAATACGAAACCGCGTTTCGCATTTTATTCTTTCTGTGTCTTTGTTTTTTCAAGCTACAGTCTGTTATGCAAGGCACAAAACAATGATACTTTGACTTTCCGCGTAGTCAGTTACAATGTAGAAAACCTTTTTGACACCTATCATGACTCACTAAAAAACGACTACGAGTTTCTACCCGAGTCTGTTCGCCATTGGAACTATTCAAAATACAAGAAAAAGCTGAACGACATCGGCCGCACTCTCATTGCCGTGGGCGAATGGACACCTCCAGCACTAATAGCCCTATGTGAGGTTGAAAATGACAGTGTATTGTATGATCTGACACACTACTCCGTATTGCGTGAAGTCGGATACCGTTATGTGATGACCCACTCCAACGACGAACGTGGTATTGATGTGGCCTTACTCTATCAACGTGGCTTGTTTAAATTATTAGACAATCACAGCATAATCATCGACAAACCCCGACCATCCGACCGGCCTACACGTGATATTTTGCATGTAAGCGGGATATTATTGAACGGCGATACCTTAGACATACTGATCGCTCATTTCCCATCCCGTTCAGGCGGTGCGAAAGAGAGTGAACCATATCGACTAAAGGCCGCCCACCGGCTAAAACAGACAGCAGACAGTATCATCAGCCTTCGGCAATATCCACAGCTACTCATCATGGGAGACTTTAACGACTATCCTCACAATCGATCCATCAAGAAAATCATACAGGCAGAAGCTCTCGTTCCCGGCAATACGCCTCGTAACGATCAGCTATACCACTTGCTAGCCCGTAAGGTCCAAAAGGAGAAAAACTATGGAAGTTACAAATATCAGGGGGAATGGGGATTGCTTGACCACCTTATTGTATCAGGTAATCTGCTAAAGCCCGATGCTCCACTCACTACCAGTGAAGCACATGCTGGAGTAGCTCGCCTACCGTTCCTATTGGTTCCGGACAAAAGATTCGGCGGAGTCCAGCCTTTCCGTACTTATATCGGCCCTCGATACGAAGGAGGCATCAGCGATCACCTGCCTGTATGGGCAGAATTTCGACTGATTTACTAAAGAAATGGATCAATTACAGAACGAAAAATTAATCATTCAGATACATAAATCCGTCAATCTGACCTGTTGGAATCGAAATTACCCCTCCACACATTGCGGGTATCAAATAATTTTGCGAATATTGCACAAACAATCTATAATTTATCATGAAATACGCCACCTTATTACTTACATTCATTATAGGCAGCTTGTCTGTATCAGCTCAACATTTAGTTCAAATAGGAAAAGGTTACAGTTCCACTTCAGTCAACACAACCGTATTCCGCAACAGTTCGCTTGTTACCTTCAAGCAAAATCAATACACAGCCTATTACGACGCCGACGGCTATATGGTTATCGGTAAACGCAAACTAGGTTCCGAACATTGGGAACTTCAGCGTTCACAATACAAAGGTAATGTAACTGATGCCCACAATGTCATCAGCCTAATGGTAGATGGCGAAGGCTATTTGCATGTTGCCTTTGATCATCATGGACAACCGCTGAACTATTGTCGCAGTACGGCTCCCGAATCCCTTGTTTTAGGAGAGAAAGAACCGATGACCGGTAAAGACGAAGCCGATGTCACTTATCCAGAATTTTACCGTCTCTCCACCGGAGATTTGCTCTTTGTCTATCGTTCAGGAGCATCCGGAAGAGGAAATCTCGTATTAAACCGTTATAAATTGAAACAACGTAAATGGCAACGTGTCCAAGACGTGCTCATCGATGGCGAGGGACAACGTAATGCCTACTGGCAACTGTACGTAGATGCCAAAGACGTAATCCATCTTTCGTGGGTATGGCGGGAAACATGGATGGTAGAAACCAACCACGACCTGTGCTACGCCTGTTCATCAGACGGTGGAAAAACATGGCAAAAATCAAATGGCGAAACTTATAATCTGCCCATACGTGAAGCTAATGCAGAATACGCCTGCCGTATCCCCCAAAACAGCGAACTTATCAACCAAACCAGTATGAGTGCCGACACGGAAGGTCATCCTTATATTGTCACCTACTGGCGCGATACCGACAATACCATTCCCCAGTATCGTCTGGTTTGGCATGACGGCATCAACTGGCACAACCGCCCCATCATGAATCGCACACAGGCCTTCTCTCTGAAAGGAGGAGGAACCAAAATGATTCCCATTTCTCGCCCCCGCATTGCAGTAGACAAAGGACGGGCTTTCTTCCTCTTTCGCGATGCTGAACGTGGCAGCAAGGTCTCCATGGCCTATACCGCTGACCTCAAAAGCGGAGAATGGCAAGTGACTGATCTTACCGACTTCAGTGTCGACGCATGGGAACCCAGTCTTGATACAGAATTATGGAAACAAAAACGTCAGCTTCATGTTTTCGTACAAGAAACCCATCAGGGCGACGGCGAGAAACAAATCGCTTCCGAACCAACTCCCGTATATGTACTCGAGATCAATACCAAACAATAATTAACATACAAAACTTATGAACAAAATTCTTAAAACATTTGCAGCCTGTTTCATTGGACTATTACCGGTTGCAACATTTGCCAAGACTTCCGAGGCCGAACAGGTCCGAAAGATCATTGACAAAGTGAACCAACACTGGCAAGCTGAAAACAAGCCAGAAGTACGTTCTTTCTGGGACAACGCAGCCTATCACACCGGCAACATGGAAGCTTACTTCCTGACAGGCAATGAGACTTACCGCGCCTACTCCGAAGCATGGGCCAAACACAACGAATGGAAAGGAGCCAAAAGCAACGACCGTTCCCAGTGGAAATATTCATACGGAGAATCGGACGAATACGTTCTGTTCGGCGATTATCAGATTTGTTTCCAAACGTATGCCGACCTTTATAATCTGGCACCTGAAGACTATAAAATCAAGCGTGCACGCGAAGTCATGGAATATCAGATGAGCACTCCGCAAAACGACTATTGGTGGTGGAGCGACGGTCTGTACATGGTTATGCCGGTCATGACAAAATTATATAAGATTACTCACAATTCTCTCTATCTGGACAAGTTATACGAATATATCGCCTATTCCGACCAGATCATGTTCGACAAAGAAGAAAATCTCTATTACCGCGATGCCAAATACGTCTATCCCAAACACAAAAGTGTCAACGGGAAAAAAGACTTCTGGGCCCGTGGTGACGGATGGGTACTGGCCGGACTGGCTAAAGTGTTGAAAGATCTGCCGGCCGACTACAAGCATCGCGCCTTTTTCGTGGAGAAATTCCAGAAACTGGCTAAAGCAGTAGCTGCCATCCAGCAACCCGAAGGCTATTGGACCCGCAGTATGATGGATCCCGAACATGCGCCCGGCCCTGAAACAAGCGGTACTGCCTTCTTTACTTATGGTATCCTGTGGGGCATCAACAACGGTTATCTGGACGAGGCTGAATACCTGCCCATTGTCAACAAAGCATGGAACTACCTGTCGAAAACCGCTCTTCAGAAAAACGGAGCTGTGGGTTACGTACAACCTATCGGCGAAAAAGCCATCCCCGGCCAGGTTGTCGATGCTAACTCTACCGCTAACTTTGGTGTAGGTGCCTTCCTGTTGGCAGCCTGTGAGTATGTACGTTACCTGGAAGCTCCCAAGACTCAAGACCGTGCTTACTGGTGCGACCTTGCCTACAAGATGGCTGCTCCGATCTTGAGTAATATGTCCAAAGGAGAACTTCAAAAAAACATGATTGTAGAAGTTAGTCCTACATGGGACGGTCGCGACAAAAGAGTAACCTACATGGAAGCTTTCGGCCGTCTGATGGCAGGTATCGCCCCATGGCTTACCCTCCCCGATGACAATACAGCAGAAGGAGCCATGCGCAAGCAATTACGCGAATGGGCTTTGAAAAGCTACGCCAACGCAGTAGATCCTCAGAGTCCCGACTACCTGCTGTGGCGTAAGGAAGGCCAGCCCCTAGTAGACGCAGCCTATATTGCAGAAAGCTTTCTCCGTGCATTCGATCAGCTGTGGAAACCTTTGGATGACACCACCAAGCAACGCTACATTGAAGAGTTCACGCTGTTACGCCGTATCGACCCGCCATACACTAACTGGCTGCTCTTCTCATCCACTATCGAAAGTTTCCTGGCTAAAGCCGGGGCACCTTATGATGCCTATCGTATCAATTCCGCTATCCGCAAGGTAGAAGAATGGTATACCGGAGACGGCTGGTATGCTGACGGCCCAAGCTTTGCTTTCGACTATTACAGTAGCTATGTATTCCATCCCATGTATCTGGAAACTCTTCAGGCCATGAAAGACGTCAAGGCTTATACACGCATACATTATTCCAAGTATTATGACCGTGCCTTGCACCGTGCCCAGAAGTACAGCCTGATACTGGAACGCTTCATCTCACCTGAAGGAACCTTCCCTGTCTTCGGACGATCCATCCCCTACCGCATGGCTACCATGCAACCCCTCGCTTTGATGGCCTGGTATCAGGAACTGCCGGCTGGTGTGACCAACGCTCAGGTACGTTGCGCCCTCACTGCCGTCATGAGACGTATGTTTGCCAGCGGCAACAATTTCAATGAAGGTGGTTATTTGACCATTGGATTCAGCGGACGACAGCCCAATATTGCAGACTGGTACACCAACAATGGTAGCTTATACATGACTTCCCTGGCTTTCCTGCCTTTGGGGCTGCCAGCCAGCCATCCATTCTGGACCGATGCCCCCCAGGACTGGACCAGCAAACGAGCTTGGAGCGAACAACCATTCCCCAAAGATCACCATTGGAAGGATGAAATCCGTACGTGGGATTTATTCTGATAATAACAGCATGTAGGGACGCACCACGGTGCGTCCGACCCTTCAGGCACGAATGATACAAATAAATTGTCATTCGTGCCTGAAATATAATATATCAACCCCGGCTCTTCTGCTTCAGATATTCCGAAGGAGCCATGCCATATTCATCCTTAAAGCACTGTCTGAAATAAGCCACACTACTGAAACCGGCTAAGTCTGAGATCTCAGCAATACTATACTCACCACCTAACAAGAGATCCACACTTTTCTTCAACTTCACTTTTCTCACAAATTCGTTGACCGACATATCTGTCAGACACTTAATTTTCCGATAAAGCGTAGAATGACTCATACACATTTTGTCGGCAATGAACCCCACATCAATCTTTTCCATGCTGAGATTCTCTTCAATAATACGGGCTACCTTATCCAAAAACTCGCGATCAAGCTTATTCAGTGTGTGATTTCCTTCACCCAGATCCTTTAAAGCCTCTTGAGTAGACGAACCTACCGACGATACAGTCTTTGCAGCAATCAGGGCCGCCAACTTTCTTCTACCAGCCAGCAGATTCTCAATTCTCCGAGTCAATAGACGAGCACTGAAAGGCTTGGCTATAAATGAATCGGCTCCAACGGCATACCCTTCTTCCCGATCCTGAATACTATCTTTGGCCGTCAGCAAAATCACAGGAATATGACTGGTACGCATATCCTGCTTCACACGTTTACAGAAAGCAATACCATCCATAATGGGCATCATAATGTCACTGACAATGACACTAGGTATACGCACCTTGGCAATGTCCCAGCCTTCTTTTCCATTGGAAGCAGTAAGTACCTCATACATATCCTCGAAGGAACTTCGGATATACTCACGGATATCATTGTTGTCTTCTACCACTAGCAAAACGGGACGTGCATCTTCCCCTTCAGCCAATGAATCCTTAACAGCAGTTTCAGCTACAGATGTTTTAGCACTACTTGAAACCTCCTGCTTATGTTGTGCATGAGGATATGTATTGTCGGTCAAAAGGCTGAGAGTAAAGCAGCTACCTTCATTCAGTTCACTTTCCACCATGATCTTTGCTTCATGCAAATCGGCCAATGACTTCACCAAAGCCAACCCTATGCCTGTGCCTGAAGCCTGATGCTTGCCCTCCGCCTGATAATAACGATCAAAAATGTGAGGTATTGACTCCGGATCAATGCCGAACCCTGTATCTTTAACCTTGATTTCAGTATAGTTCTGCCCGGCTTCCTCACGCTTGTCGAGAGATAAAGTGATGACTCCCTCAGGCGTATACTTCATGGCATTGGACATCAGATTATTAAGGATAATCCTTACTATTTCGGGATCGAAATAGAGTTCTGTTTCTTCCGTTTCAATCTTCACCTCGATATCGACTCGACTGTTCTGATTCAATTCCTTAAAACCCAAACCGATTTCTCTTACCAACTTCCCAAGATTAGCTTTTTCTATCAGCAATTTCCGATTCTGAGTTTCTGTCTTTCGGAACTCCAATATCTGGTTAATCAGCGCCAACAACCTGTTGGCATTGCTATGTATGATACCGATACGTTCCGCATGTTTCTGTGATAGCGACTTATCCGACAGGAGATCTTCCAAAGGCCCGATAATGAGCGTAAGCGGCGTACGCAACTCGTGTGTAATGTTGGTATAGAAACGAAGCCTTTCTGCATTAAGTTTCTCTCCATTCTCCAGCTGTTGGTGCTCCAGACTCAGTTTATTCTCCAAATCAAGTTTATGCTTATAGAAACGCAGAATAAAAAAGAGAATCAGGCATGCTACAGCCACATAGAACAACTTTGCATACCACGCCAACCATAGAGGTGGTTCGATTACCAACGTCAATGAGGCAATATTCTCATCCGTCCAAGCTTGATTTCTCATCCGGGCATTCACCTTGAACGTATAATTTCCGTAGGGCAGATTCCTGAACGTAACCTGATTCTCACCATGCGTATTGTACCAGGAATCATTCAACCCTTCCATCTGATAAATATACTCCACCTGACCTGCTTGTGAGAAATCGGTCACATTGAAGCCAATTCTCAGATTATTGTTTCGATAAGAAAGCTTAATTTTATTCTTAACGATGGGGACCATTACCTCGGCATACTCCGGCCGTAAATCCCCCGTCATACTCCGACACTCAGTAAAGACTACTGGCGCCACCTTGTCACCATTATCAAGAGTAGCAGGATGAAAATAGCATACACCATTCTGCGAGCCAAAATAAATAGTGCCATCAGCTGTCCGACAAACCGATCCGTCCATAAAGTCACCACGGGGAACGCCGTCATGGTAATTATAATTTCTGAACATTCCTGTCGCTTTCTCATAACACGAAATACCATTGTTTGTACTGAACCAAATATTACCTTTCTCATCCTCCTGTATGGCTCTGACATAACTGTTCTCTATGCCGTCTTTCTCTGAATATATACGGAATCCATTCGGATTGTCTGTCCGTTCAAAAAAGACAAGGCCATTCCTTGTTGCAGCCCAGATTTCGCCACGGCTATTCATAGCCAAATGGGATACAGCATTCGAAGCCATTCCATTGTCTGTAGTCAGGCTATAAACCAAATTATTGTGACGGTTCAATATCTGAATACCTTTACCAAAGGTACCGATCCACAGTTTTCCCTGCTTGTCACGCAGAATGCTGTGAACCATATTGTCGGACAACTGATTATTGATGCTGTCTTCGCAACCAAGCTGTCCGTTTTCATAGCTGTAGATACCACTCTCTGTACCGATCCACATTTTACCATCCGTATCTTCATAGAAACATCTGACATCAAGATTAGGATATCCACTGCTAATCCGCTCCATTCGTCCCGTTTTGTGGCGATATACCGTCACCCCATCCAGATACATCCCCATCCAAAGGTCGCCGGAACGGTCGGTATAAATGACATTCACATGCGTATTCTTCACAGCCTGTGGCCTTAGCAAATCTTTCATTTTCCCTTTGTCGAATACTGCAACCTCATTCTCTCCGCCCAGCCACAAGTGTCCGTCCGAATCTACGTTGATGCCCCACACCTGTTTGTTGGTGTGCTCACCATAGCGTTTCATCTGATAAGGCAGCGTTTTGAACAAAGGTTGCAAATGGCTGATGACATCCACTCCACCCCGATAATTACCGATCCAGATGTTACCGAAAGAATCTTCGAACAAACACCGGGCATTGGGTGAAGACAGACCGTGAATATCATTTGTAACCACAAGATTACGAAATTGCACCTGTTCGGGACGGATAAAAGAATTTTGGCGTAAATCGAGAATACTTACTCCGCCCATATTGGTACAAACCCAAATGTCTCCATCGCGTGTCTGGCTAATATCGTACACCTGATTGGACAATAGGGAACGGGGATTGTCAGGCTGATTACGGAAAGTCGTAAACTCCTTCGTAACCGGATTGAACAAAGAAAGGCCGTTCTCCGTACCGACCCATATCCGTTCCGAGCTATCCATCAGAATGGCATGAACCGTATTACTCGGAATGCTCTTGGGGTCGTCAGTAGAATGGCGGAAATTCTCACAAGTACGTGTCTTCAAGTCTATGATACTGAGACCGTCATTCACGTGTCCCACATAGAGATGACCTTTCCCGTCATCGCACGAAGTCCAGTTACGGCCCGTAAATCCCTTGACATTGGACGTGCTGTAACACTCTATCTTCTTCGTCTTCCGGTCGTAATGATCGATGCCCAAATGATAATGAGTAATCCAGACACCACCATCCGCCGCCATTTTCAGGTCGGTCACGTCGTTTGTAATCAGTCCGCCATATACGTCTAAAGTCTCAAACGTCTGGCTGCCCACATCAAAGATACTGATGCCATCGCGCTGTGTTCCTATCCAGATCGTATTGTCTTGCGGCACGGAAAGCAATGCGTTATGTTCATTGCCGCTAATCTGTGAATTGTTTCGGTTATAAACAGTGAAGTAACGTCCGTCGAACTTGTTGAGTCCGGACTCTGTTGCAATCCATACACAGCCCTGGTTATCTTGCGTAATATCTACCACATAATTGTTCGACAACCCTTGTTCCACACCCATCCGTTTCAAAATCAAATCGTCCTGAAGTGCACGTACATTCAAAGGGAAACACCCCAATAATACTATGAGCGATATAAGGTAACCGGTTTTTATCATCATCACACTAAACAGATTAATTGTACCCAGCAAAAATAATGAAATAAGCCGAATAGAACAGTCTTTATGACCATTTTTTCTATCCGTTCTTATCAAAAAGCATGAAATCTCCCACGTAGTGCCATTTATTCAAGATGTTTCACATCCTTCATCCTGTTTACGAGCGTTTCTATTGTGTATGAAGAAGTTTCACCCGTGAAGTTTCACCGTAACCAACTATGTACAAGGCATTTACCGTGAAAGATGCCTATAAGGACGCATGAAACATTGATTTCACAACAATCCTTTGAATTCCAATAATTTATAGGACCGTGAAAGCGTGAAAGTTTTTTTCTGAAAGAAAGACTTCAACAGAGATTTGCAGCTAATCTGAATAATCTTTCACCTTCGTCAATACCCAATCAATGACCGGAAACGAAAAACAGCCACTCCTATAGCGTAACTATTAACTTGAGCGACGTAACTATGAACTTTAGCGACGTAACTATGGACTTTAGAAAGACAATGATAAACTTTTAAATAGCATTTTGACGAAAAAAACGATGTTTTATAACGAGAAATTAGATGTTCACATCTTATAAAACACAGATTCTGATGCATGATAATCATCTAAACGTTTCCTTTTTCACCCCTCTCAAATGTTAAAAACTACCAATAAAAACAGCAAGCAAGATAGAATAAAACGTCATTTGACATCTTTGAACAATTTTTCTATCTTATATGCTTATTTCTTATAATCTCTTTTTCTTATTTATCTCCTACTTTTGGCAGCGATTTAATTCTCATACAATTTTTAACTAAAATAAAATGAATGATGAAATCTAATTCTTGCAAAAACAATCGACGAGCCATGATGGCTCTGCTTCTTTGCACAGGATTCATTGCCATGCATCCTTTGGCAATGTCAGCTAAAGAAGATGTTTCATCACTAAACGTGGTGCAACAGCAAAAGTTCGTAACTGGTGTAATCAAAGATGCAACAGGTGAACCCGTAATCGGAGCTAATGTGCGCGAACAAAGCAATCCGACAAACGGAACCATTACTGATTTGGATGGAAAATTCAGTTTGTCCGTTGCCAAAGCAACCAAGCTGGAAATTTCCTTTATTGGTTATAAAACAGTGGTTGTAGATGCCGTACCAGGAAAATCTATCGATGTAGTACTGGAAGACGACACCGAAATGCTTCAAGAAGTTGTGGTAGTCGGTTACGGTACAATGCGTAAGAAAGACTTGACCGGTTCGGTTGTACAGATCAATGCAAACAAGGTAGCCGACCAAAACCCAACCTCTGTACAGGACGTATTGCGTGGTACACCAGGTTTGCAGATCGGTTACGATGCATCGGCCAAAGGTAGTGACGCTTCCATCCAGTTGCGTGGTCAGAACTCACTGGGAACCAACGCCAGCCCGATGATCGTATTGGACGGTATGGCTTTCTATGGTGAACTTTCTGAAATCAACCCCGATGACATCGCCCAGATCGACGTGTTGAAAGATGCCTCTTCTGCCGCCATCTACGGTGCCAAGGCTGCTGCCGGTGTCATCATCATTACAACTAAGAAAGGTAAGCAGGGTAAGCCTATCATTAATGTAGGTGCCAACCTTTCAGTAGCCAACAAGTCAGACTATCGTGACTACTACGATGCTGCCGGCTACCTGAAGTTCCATCAGGACTGGCGCAAGATGTACTATACTTACGGACAAGGCGAAGACGGACTGTATGGATATTATCAAGCCAAGGATGGTAACGGCAACCTGCTGTACCCTGAAGGTTATTATGACGATCCCCGTACCATGTCGGCAGCCGAGCAAAGCGCTTGGGCTTCCAATATTGGTGTAAGTGGTATAGGTCTCAGCGAAGGTGAGTCTATGCTTAGCCTGTTTGCGCGCCGTCTGGAGTTCAACAACTCTCCGTTAATGATGGAGAACTTCCTGAACGGTCGTATGGTTGACTGGAACGACTATACCTTCCGCACCGGTTTCAACCAGGACTACAACGCCAGCATTTCGGGAGCTACCGAACGTGTAAACTACTACTTCTCATTGGGTTACATCAACAACGAAGGTGCTGTACAGGGAAATGAATACAACGCTTTCCGTTCCAACATGAAGATCAATGCCAAGATTACCGACTGGTTGGAAGTAGGTGCCAATGTAAACTTCCAGGATCGTTCGGACGGCGATATTCAGGTATCCCTCGGCAGCAACTACTGGGACAACAACATGCTCCGCAACTCACCCTACGCTTCCATGTACACTGAAGACGGTGGCTATGAACAATATCCTATGTCCGGCCTGCCCACGAACGGTGGTTACAACTACTATCACTATCGTCAATATTACGACTTGGAAAAAGGCTATACTGTATTGAACACCATCTTCAATGCCAAAGTCACCCTGCCCGCAGGTTTTACCTACCAGTTCAACATTGCTCCCCGTTACCAATGGTACTACAACCGTTACTGGATGTCGGCCGACCTGCCAAACTCTTCTGCGTCCAGCCAAGGAGTTGACCGCGGATGGAGTAAAAACTTCGACTGGAACTTGAACAACACAATCACATGGGATAAGATATTCGGTGACCACCACTTCACTGCTACGTTAGTACAAGAAGCTGAAGAACATCGCTATTGGAGCGACGTCATCAATGCACGTAACATCACGCCGAGCGATGCCCTGGGCTTCCACTACACACAAGGTGCCAACAAGACCCAAAGTAGCTTCAGCACCAATGACAGCCATTATACCGCCGCTTCCTATCTGGGACGTCTGTTCTACAGCTTTAAGGACCGCTACATGTTCACCGGAACGTTCCGCCGCGATGGTTACTCCGGTTTCGGAGCCAACAATCCTTGGGGTAACTTCGGTTCAGTAGGTGTCAGCTGGGTATTCTCAGAAGAAAGCTTCATGGCTGATACACACGACTGGATGGATATGGGTAAGCTGCGTCTGTCTTGGGGTACCAACGGTAACCGCGAGTTCGGTGATGTTTACTCTACATTGGCCAACCTGGCACTGGCAGGTGGTAACATGGTTTACTACCAGAACGGAAATTCCAATGTTGTCAACCCGCTTTACATGAGCCGTTTGGCAGCTCCTAACCTTGAATGGGAAAAGACACAGGCATGGAACGTCGGTTTGGACTTCTCATTCCTGAACGGACGACTGACCGCTAACATGGACTACTATTTCAAGAAAACCACAGACATGATCATGAGCCAGCGTCTGCCGAACTTCTCAGGCTTCAGCTCCATCATGGCCAACTTGGGTGAAGTACAGAACCAAGGTTTCGAAATTGCCTTGAACTCCACCAACATCCAGAACGAGAAGTTCACATGGAACACTTCTGCCGGTTTCTCCATCAACAAGAACAAGATCAACCACATCTATTACGATTATGACGAGAATGGTGTAGAAAAAGATGATACTTCCAACGGTTGGTTCATCGGACAGCCTATCGGAACCATCTGGTATTACGAAACAGACGGTGTTTGGCAGAATACTCCCGAAGACATCAAGGCTGCTGCCCTGGTAGGCCAGAAGCCGGGTGATCCGAAAGTAGTGAACCACTATACGGAAGACGATCAAATTCTGGAAGACGGTACTCGCATCCCTGTTTACAACGACAACGATAAGATTTATCAGGGAACCACTGCTCCTCCCATCTACTGGAACCTGCGCAACGACTTCACACTGTGGAAAGACCTGACCCTCTCTATCTCGTTCTACTCATACATGGGACACAAGAGCCAAGCCGGCTATTGGCTGAATCAGGAAAACGGAGGTTCACAGGTAACAAACGGTTTCAACGTAGCAGCCCGTGAATATTGGACTCCCGATAATCCGACTAATGATTACTGCCGTCTGAACGCAGCAGGTCCTAACACAGGCTTAGCCGGTGGCGTAGATAAGGTTTACAACCGCAGTTTCGTTCGTCTGGACGACATCACTATCGGTTACAACCTGCCCCAGAAATGGACCAAGAAATTTATGGTAGATCGCATCCGCCTCACTGCAAGCTGCAAGAATGTATGTACCTTCGACAGCTGGGAGTATGGTGATCCCGAAACCGGCGGACTGGCTACACGCACATTCAACTTTGGTATCAACGTAACACTCTAAATACTGAAAAAACATTATGAAAACAAGAAATACATTATTTGCAAAAGGATGTATGGTGCTGGCTTCGGCTGCCCTACTGACTACCGGTTGCACGGACGACTTCCTGAAGCAAGACCCGTTGTCATTCTACAATCCTGAAAATACATATACTACAGAATCCGGTCTACAAGCCGCAATAGCCATGTGTGACTACGGATTAAAGGAGATGTTGATGGATGGAAACGGTAACGTATTACCAATGGCCTCCCTCTACTTCATGACTGATATAGGTTTATATGGAAAAACCGATGCAGGAGATATGCAAGATGACTTTGCGAATAAAATCACCCCTACTTCCGGTATGAAAGGCGGTGGTGATGAAAATGCCATGCAACGTTTTTGGAATCGTACTTGGAACAGTGTAACTTTTGCCAACACGATTATTTCCAACGTGGACAAGGTGGAAGGGTTGGATCAGACTTTGCATGACGAGTATCTTGGCCGTGCCTACTTCCACCGTGCTTATGCCTACTATCACGGTGTATTGTTGTTCGGAGATATTCCTTTGATTACAAAACTGATTGAGGTACCCAAGCAGAACTATAAGTCAACCAGCAAGGAAGCCATCTTCCAGATGCTGGTACACGATCTGGAGTTTGCAGTAGAACATGTTCCTTCTCAAAGAGATATCAACTACATCGGCACCGTCAATCAAGAGGCCTGTATGCAATTACTCATCAAATGTTACTTGGTGGTTGGCGAATATCAGAAGGCCGAACAAATGGCTACTGACCTGATTAACAACCACGGCCTAGCTTTGATGGAGGCACCCTTCGGAACCAATGTTCCTTCGGGCAATCCTGAAACTTGGCCGGTAGAGCGCAACGTTATTTGGGATCTGCACAGAGGTGTCAACATTACGGATGCTTCCAACAAGGAGATGATTATGCCTATCTTGAACTATTATGCAGAAGGCTTTATTCAATACCTCCAGATGCGTGCTATGTGTGTTCACTGGAGTAACGGTATCATCCGCGACCCGCACAACTTGGGCTCACCTACTTACAACTACTCACGCAATGACGGTAACTATGATCCTGAACTCGACTGGGTACGTGCCTTGGGACGTGGTATTGGCTGCTTCCGTACTTCCTATCACTACAACCAGACTATTTGGAACTATGACGGCGAAACAGACTGGCAAGATCTCCGCCACAACAATAAAATTGGTAACTGGGTAGAAATGACCGACCTGAAATATAACAACCCGTCATCTGCTTACTATGGCAAGAACATGATGTTGTATGCTCCGGAAGACTATCGCGATCCTGATACAGGTGAATTGCTGGTAAAGAAAGGTGACCTGCTCTGTACTGATACTATCCGTAGCTGGTATCCGACTCCTCTGTATAAGGTATATATCCTTGACCAAAGTGCAGAAGAGAACATGGGTGCTAACCAGTTCAACGGAGCGACAAAGGGTAATGCAACATCCAATGGTAATATGTATCTGTTCCGTTTGGCAGAAACTTACTTGCTCCGTGCCGAAGCTAAATTCTACCAAGGTAATGCAGCCGGTGCTGCTGAAGACGTAAATGTAATCCGTCGTCGTGCCAACGCCAAGAAAATGTTTACGACCGTCACCATCGGCGACATTGCCGACGAACGTGCCCGTGAACTTTACTTGGAAGAATGGCGCCAACCTGAGTTGACCCGTATTTCCTGGTGTCTGGCCAAGAGTGGACAACCCGACGAATGGGGTGAAACTTATAGTATCGACAATTGGGACAAACAGAGTGGAACTGACCTGAATGGTGGTAGCTATTGGTTCAAACGTACGACACGCTATAATATCTTCAACCACGGTCCTATTGTTTCAAACAAAGAATTGAACTATCAGGTTGACAAACGTAACTTGTTCTGGCCGGTACCCAACTCAGCCATTACAGCCAACACTGGTGCCCAGCTTCGTCAGAACTACGGATACGATGGCTATGATGACAGCGTATTCATGTTTACAAACTGGGAAGAAGCTGTAGCTGATGAAGAAACAGCTGAATAAAATGGGGCCTAATTTGTAAAATTGATAATGAGAGGGGTGAGGTCGTATTACCTCACCCCTCTTTCTTTAAAGCAATATTCATCATGACACGATTCTACGGTTTATTAAGTATATGCCTGTTTCTTCTTTCTGTTTCTTGTACTCAGAAAGAACCGGCCAAACCAATCCGCTCCGGTGAAATTTGGCCCGACAATCAAGGCGTGCATATCAATGCACACGGAGGCGGCATGCTCTACCACGAAGGAACTTATTACTGGTATGGAGAAAACAAATCGGACTCGACCAGTAAGGCGATGGTGGGCATTATGTGTTATTCGTCAAAAAACCTCACCGACTGGAAAAACGAAGGTGCCGTGCTGCCTGTGGAACTGAATGATACAACCAGTGACATCATACAAGGTTGCATAATGGAGCGACCGAAAGTGATCTACAACGAAAAGACGAAAAAATTCGTCATGTGGTTCCACTTGGAGCTAAAAGACAAAGGATATGCAGCCGCTCGTTCGGCCGTAGCCGTAAGTGACTTGCCGACCGGGCCATTCCAATATCTTCGTTCAGGACGTATCAACCCCGGGATTCTTCCTTTTGACATAACAGCCGACCAACGCAATATCCTTGACACGCTTCAGTTGGAACATTTCAAGGAATGGTGGACACCAGCCTGGTATGAAGCCATCGACAAAGGCCTCTTCCTGAAACGCGACCTGGAAGGCGGCCAGATGGCACGCGACATGCAACTTTTTGTAGACGACGATGGTAAAGCTTACCATATTTATTCTTCGGAAGACAACCTGACCCTACACATAGCCGAACTAAGTGAAGACTACCTGAGCCATACAGGCAAATACGTACGCCTGGCACCTGCCGGACACAACGAAGCTCCTGCCATCTTCAAGAAAGACGGCATTTATTGGATGATTACTTCGGGATGCACAGGCTGGGATCCCAACGAAGCACGCATGTTCTCAGCACCCAGTATCTGGGGACCATGGACCAAACACCCCAATCCCTGCATCGGACCGAATTCTGAACTGACTTTCGGCGGACAAAGTACATTTGTACTGAATATACCCAGTAAGAAAAACGCCTATATGTTCATGGCTGATATATGGAGACCGAAAAAACCAAGTGATGCACGCTATATCTGGTTACCTATACAGTTCAAGGACGGCATTCCCTATATCGAATGGATGGATAGCTGGACATTGGATTTCTTCAACGAATAAATCTACTATTATAAAAATCCGCCCAGTTGCAAACAACCTTCGGCGGATTTTTCTTTTTATCACTACCATAACCATTCATTGCAAGATTATTTATCCCTTTTTGAATGATTTACCTACCACGCAATCATCGTTTATTTGTAAATTTGCGCAAAATAAAAAATAACGGACATAAACATGAAAAACAAGATTATTGCTCTCATCTTGCTGCTGTCAGCTTTGACTCCGGCCTTTGCTGAGAAATTTGAAGAAAAAGATTTAACGGCCTACCTCTTTGTCTATTTCACCGGCAATCACATCAGCCAGGAAGCTGTGTGCTACGCCGTCAGCATGGACGGATATTCTTATTGGGCCCTGAACAACAACAAACCGGTTATTGACTCCAAGGTCATCAGTTCAACTGGTGGTGTACGCGATCCACACATCCTGCGTTGTGAAGACGGAAAGACTTTTTATATGGTAGTAACAGACATGGTGTCAGACAACGGATGGGACTCCAATCGTGCCATGGTATTACTGAAATCGACAGACTTGGTAAACTGGTCACACTCGGTTATCAATATGCAAAAGCGTTATAAAGGCCAAGAAAAGCTGAAACGTGTATGGGCTCCCCAAACTATTTTTGATCCCGAAGCAGGGAAATATATGGTTTATTGGTCCATGAAATATGGTGATGGTCCTGACGTTATCTATTACGCCTACGCCAACAAAGACTTTACCGACCTGGAAGGTGAACCGAAACCTCTGTTCGTTCCCGCCGATAAGAAATCATGTATCGACGGTGACATCGTATATAAAGACGGCATCTATCACCTGTTCTACAAGACAGAAGGGTATGGTAACGGCATCCGCGTAGCCACATCCAAATCACTGACTTCTGGACAATGGAAAGAAAATATGGAATATAAGCAACAAACCAAAGAAGCAGTGGAAGGTGCAGG
The DNA here is from genome assembly GCF_019239235.1 of Caecibacteroides pullorum. Classification (GTDB taxonomy): domain Bacteria; phylum Bacteroidota; class Bacteroidia; order Bacteroidales; family Bacteroidaceae; genus Bacteroides; species Bacteroides pullorum. The sequence goes on from NZ_JAAZTS010000009.1 coordinate 62,296, forward strand.
TACTTTCAAACTAATCGGACAGGATAAATACATCCTGATGTATGACGTTTATATGAAAGGGGCCTATCAGTTTACAGAAACAACAGACTTGGAACATTTCAAAGTCATCGACCATGAGGTAAAAATGAATTTCCACCCACGCCACGGCACCATCATCCCCATCACCCGAAGCGAATTGAAGCGTATCACAGACAAATGGGGCAAGCCTGCCGAACTGGGTGAATTGCCCAATAATCCGGTTCTCCCCGGCTTCCATGCCGACCCTGAAATTGTCTATTCCAATCTGACTGGCAAATATTATATTTACTCGACAACCGACGGACATCCCGGATGGGGAGGATGGTATTATACCGCCTATTCTTCCAATAACCTGAAGGACTGGACCTATGAGGGCATTGTTCTCGACCTGAAATCCGATCAGGTTTCCTGGGCCGACGGCAACGCATGGGCACCTGCCATTGAAGAAAAGAAGACCAAAGACGGTTACCGCTACTACCTGTATTTCAGCGGTAACCCCAAAAACGGAGGTGGTAAACAGATTGGTGTCGCTACAGCCGACTCACCTACCGGTCCTTTCACAGACTTGGGATATCCAATGATTACCGAATCGCCTGTAGGCAGAGGCCAGCAGATTGACGTGGACGTATTCACCGACCCTGTATCAGGCAAGTCCTATCTCTACTGGGGTAACGGATACATGGCCGGTGCCGAACTGAACAAGGATATGGTTTCCATCAAAAAGAAAACGCTGACAGTATTGACACCCGAAGGCGGCACATTGCAAGATTATGCCTACCGTGAAGCTCCCTACGTATTCTACCGGAACGGTCTGTACTATTTCATGTGGTCAGTAGATGATACCGGTTCTCCCAACTATCACGTGGCCTATGGAACTTCTACATCTCCACTAGGCCCCATTAAAGTAGCTACCGACCCTATCGTCACTATCCAAAATCCAGAAAAGGAGATATACGGTCCGGCACACAATTCTGTCATCTGTAAGCCCGGCACGGACGAGTGGTACATTGTCTATCACCGCATCAACAAGCACTACCTTGACAAAAGCCTTTCACCTGGCACACATAGAGAAGTATGCATTGACCGCCTGGAGTTCAATGCTGACGGTACCATCAAGCGGGTGGAACTGACAAAATAAGTCTAAACAATCAACATTTAAATAGCATAAAGATATCATGAAAAGAGTAGCAAGCATTGCCCTCTCCTTCTTTTTAGCCATAAGCATGGTAGGCAGTCTGTCGTCTTGTTCGCAGAAAACGACAGGCACATTCGAGGCAGGAAAGGGCACGTTTCTCCTGAACGGAGATTCCATGGTGGTGAAAGCCGCCGAAATCCACTATCCGCGTATTCCCGAACCCTACTGGGAGCAGCGTATCGAATCGTGCAAAGCACTGGGCATGAACACAATCTGCCTCTACGTTTTCTGGAACCTGCACGAACAAGAAGAAGGCAAGTTCGACTTTACAGGCAATAAGGACATCGCCAAGTTCTGTCGCCTGGCACAAAAGCACGGCATGTACGTCATCGTACGACCGGGTCCCTATGTATGCGCCGAATGGGAAATGGGCGGTCTGCCCTGGTGGCTCCTGAAGAAACAGGATGTACAACTCCGTTCGCTCGATCCCTACTACATGGAACGTGTAGGCATCTTCATGAAGGAAGTAGGTAAGCAGCTGGCCGACCTGCAGATTACCCGCGGCGGAAACATCATCATGGTGCAAGTGGAGAACGAATTCGGCTCCTATGGTACCGACAAACCGTACGTATCGGCTATCCGCGACTTGGTGCGTGAAGCTGGCTTTACGGACGTGCCTCTCTTCCAATGCGACTGGAGCTCAAACTTCACCAACAACGCCCTGGACGACCTGCTCTGGACAGTAAACTTCGGTACCGGCGCCAATATCGAACAGCAATTCAAGAAACTGAAGGAACTCCGCCCCGAAACACCGTTGATGTGCAGTGAGTTCTGGAGCGGATGGTTCGACCACTGGGGACGCAAGCATGAGACACGCGACGCCGCCACTATGGTAAGCGGTATCAAAGACATGCTCGACCGCAACATTTCCTTCAGCCTGTACATGACCCACGGAGGTACGACCTTTGGCTGGTGGGGCGGCGCCAACAATCCGGCCTACTCGGCCATGTGCAGCTCCTACGACTACGACGCACCCATCAGCGAAGCCGGCTGGCTCACGCCGAAATACTATCAGCTGCGCGACCTGTTGCAACAATACCTGCCCGCAGGACAAACCCTGCCCGAGCCTCCCGAAGCCTTCCCAGTCATCGAGGTACCGGCCATTACAGAATGGGAAGTAGCCCCCCTGTTCGACAACCTGCCCGAACCCAAGCAGACGGGAAGTGTGAAGCCCATGGAGCAGTTCGACCAAGGCTGGGGAAGCATCCTCTACCGCACGACATTGAAGGAAGACATCGAAGGTACTCTCCACCTGGACGAGATGCACGACTGGGCACAGGTCTTTGCCGACGGCCAGCTGCTGGGACGCCTCGACCGCCGTCAAGGCGAATTCACCCTTCCACTGAAGTCGCCTCTGAAAAAGGGTACCAAACTGGACATTCTCGTGGAAGCCATGGGGCGTGTAAATTTCGATAAATCCATCCACGACCGCAAAGGTATCACCGAGAAGGTGGAAATCATTTCCGACGGACAGGCTACCGAATTGAAAGACTGGTCAGTATATAATCTGCCTCCCTTCTACGAATTCGTCAGCAACAAAAACTATCAGAAGGGACAGGCTGTAAATGGTCCCGCCTACTACCGTGCCACTTTCCACCTGGATAAGACGGGCGACACCTTCCTTGACATGCAGACATGGGGCAAGGGTATGGTTTGGGTGAACGGACATGCTATGGGCCGCTTCTGGGAAATCGGTCCCCAACAGACACTCTACATGCCCGGATGCTGGCTGAAAGAAGGTGAAAACGAAATCATCGTTCTCGACCTGAAAGGCCCTGCCGAAACAAAAGTAGTCGGCCTCGAAAAGCCTATCCTCGACATGCTCCGCACACAGGCTCCCGAAACGCATCGCAAGGACGGACAGGCCCTGAAGCTCAACGCCGAGAAACCGGCCCACAAGGGTACCTTCAAGCCAGGCAACGGCTGGCAGGAAGTGAAGTTTGCCGCCCCCGTGCAGGGACGCTACTTCTGCCTGAATGCCACGTCCAACTACGATGGAAACAACATCGCCTCCATCGCCGAATTCGACGTGCTGGATGCCAACGGCAAGCCCGTATCGCGCGAAAACTGGAAGATTGTCTATGCCGATAGCGAGGAGACACGTAGCGGCAACCGCACGGCCGACAAGATATTCGACCTGCAGGAGAGCACCTTCTGGCAGACGGTAGACAACACCGCATTCCCCCATCAGGTAGTTATTGATTTAGGTAAGGAGTACAACGTAAGTGGTTTCCGCATGCTGCCCCGCGCCGAGAAGGGTGCACCGGGCCTCATCAAAGACTATGCAATATATGTAAAGACCAACGATTTCAAATACTAATTGACTTAACTACAACTATAAACTGGAAGGGTAAGAGGATGTGCCATGCAATGCGTGACGCATCCTCTTTTTTATCCCCGCAGCACATACCCCTTCTTCATGAGCGACTCAATCTTTACCAACGGGTCGTTCTTCAACGCCTTGCGCAGGTAGGTAATCTGCACGTTCAGGGCCAGGGAGTTGGCATAGGAAGCCGCTCCCCACACGGCTTCGAGCAGGCGGTCGCGAGAGACAGCCTGATTGACATTCAGGGCCAGCAGGCGGAGGATGTCAGCCTGCCGCGAAGTGATGAGCACCTTGCTGCTGGCCGTGCGGAGCTCGTTGGTATTGTAGCTGAATACGGTGTTGCCGAAGCGGTAAGTCTCCTCCTCCACCGTCTCCTCCAGCTGGAGGGCGAAGCGCTCGCGGATGCGAGCAATGAGCTCTTCGGGGTAGAAGGGCTTGGCCAGGTAGTCGTTGGCGCGGAGGCTGAAGCCCTGCAGGCGATCGGCCTTGTCGCTGCGGTCGGAGAGGAAGAAGATGAGGACGTGCTTGTCTGCCTCGCGGATGCGGGCCGCCACTTCGAAGCCGTTCAGCCCGGGCATGTTGATGTCGAGCAGCACCAGGTCAGGCCTGACCAGGGGGAACTGCTCCACGGCCATGCGACCGTTTCCTACGTAGGTCACCTCATAACCTTCCTGCTCCAAGAAACGTTTCAGGAGCAGGGAGTATTTCAGGTCGTCGTCGGCAAAAAGAATCTTCAAGGGTTTCATAATCATCCATTCATTGAGGTATAGTGACGGTCACCGTTGTCCCCTGTCCCGGTTGGCTGCGGAGGCCGACGGTACCGCCATGCACTTCCACGAGCAGCTTCACGTAGCTCAGGCCCAGGCCGATGCCGGGTACGGAGCGGTCGGGCAGGCTGACGCTGCGGTAGAACTTGTCGAACACACGAGCCTGCTCGGCAGGCGGGATGCCGATGCCGTTGTCGGCCACCGCGAGGGTGAAGCGATGCCCGTCCAGCGTACAGGTGACGGTGATGTGGACGGAGTCGCCCGAATACTTCACGGCATTCTCCAGCAGGTTGCTCAGGATGTTGCAGAGGTGCATGGGGTCGGCCGTCACGGGAAGCGAGGGCGGGAAGTGGGTCTCGAACGTCACGAGCTTGTGGTCGGGGATGTGCAGCTGGCGGAGGGTCTTCTCGGCCATCGGGCGGAAGTCGAAGGTGCGGAGGCTGAGCGGCGTGCGTTCGTCGTCGGCCCGCGTCATGTCGCGCAGCTTCTGGAGGTAGGCCGAGAGGTTGTCCACCTCGACAATGGAATCGTCCACCACCGCGTCGGTGGCCTTCGTATCGGCACGGAGGGAGGGGTCGGACAGGTAGGCCAAGCACATCTTCAACATCTGGACGGGGCGCTTCAGTTCGTGTATCATGGTACTCACGAAGCTACGGCGCATCTCGTCCACCCGCCGCTGCTTCAGGATGGTCTTGATCTGGAAGAACAGGCAGACGGCCAGCAAGGCTATCATCAGCAGGCTGCCCGCCAACTGGCCGCCCATGCGAAGCAGCAGCATGTGGCAGGGAATTCGGACATCGACTTCGACCAACTGGCGCTTCAAGGGGTTGTAGGGATAGACCACCTGCGCCAGTGGCCGGAAGAGGGAACCACCAGAGTGCAGGGTGGCTTCCCACTGGTAGAGGCTGTCGGCGGCGGTGGTAGTCAGGCGGGTGCTGAAGGTGACGTCCGGCAGGGTGGCGGCTACGATGGAGTCGAACGGATGGAGGTCGAACGGATGGGACAACTCCAGACGCATCAGGTCGGCCAGATACATCATGTTGAGGCGTTCGAACTGCCGCTTGTCGCCCATCAGAACGACCGAATCGATACAGAGCACAGTACTGTCGGCCAGCAGGCGGGAGACATTCACGCCTGCCGCCCCTGTCTGTGCCGGGGTGAAGTCCGTCAGCGTGTCCTGCGTCTCCGCTCCCAGGCGCTGCACCAAGTAGATGCGCGTGCTCTCCTGCCCCGTCAGCGAGTCGGTACGGTTGTCCCAGTTGACGTTGGTGTTGTACCACTGCACGGCCTTCTGTTCGCCCAGGGGGCGGGGCTCCTGCCAGCGCAGGGTGTTGTAGCTCACCACGGCTTCGGACACCTGCCGCAGCACTTCGCGTCCGTAGGCCTCGTTGGTATATTGATAGTGGCTCCACAACCAGTAGCCCTGCCCCGCCCCGATGAGGAGCATGGAGGTCAGGGAGAGCAGCCAGATAATCTTGATGCGTCGTTCCATCGTTCACTTGTTTTTCCGCAGGCAAAGATAAGCCTTTCGCCCGTATACGAGGTTCGCGCGAGGCCGATATTTCCGCCGCCGTAATATTTCCGTAATAACTTCCTGCGCCCGCTTCCGCCCCTTCCGCCTATCTTCGTGGCAGGAAAACGAACCGAATGTTTCACCACCAAACCATTACAGACATGAAAACCAGACACATTCTTCTCCTCGCCCTGAGCCTCGCCGCCACGGCTGCCCAGGCACAGATGAACATCAAGATTTCCACGGGACAAACCTTTCGGAAAGACACCATCGACCACAAGGTGCTGACCGTACAATACGGGCTGAATGCCCTGACCGACCTCAGCAAGCCCGACGCACGGATGCAGGAGACCCTGCGGCTGGACATCGGACGGCAGGCATCACGCTTCTACAGTTACACGGCCTTCGTGGCCGACTCCGTACTGGCCGCCGACATGGCCAACGGCGCTTCCTCCGAGCTGATAGCCCAGCACGCCAACCAATATCAGAGCCAGTGGAGCGAACAGACCTTCAAGAACTATCCCGCCGGGCGGGTGACGACGCTGGACGAGCTGGCGGGCGACATCTGCCGCCTGCGTTGCGAGGAACCTGCGGAGAAGCCCCGATGGACGCTAACGCAGGACACGCTGACCCTGCTGGGCTACCGCTGTACACGTGCCACGACCCAGTTCAAGGGGCGGCAATGGTCGGCCTGGTACACGACGGACATCCCCGTGAGCGAAGGCCCGTGGAAGATCTGCGGCCTGCCGGGCCTGATCCTGAAGGCCGAAGACGACGAGGGCCACTACCGCTTTACGGCGGACGGCCTGGAGCAGAGCCACGGCACGGAGCCCATCCTCTTCGGCGGCAAGGACTACCAGCCCGTCGACCGCAAGCAGTACGACAAGATGCAGAAACGCTTTGCCGCCGACCCCGTGGGCTTCATCACCGGCATCATGCCCAACGTAAAGATTACCGTCCGGGACAATCACGGCAACAAGACCAAGAACCCCAAGGACACGCCCTACAATCCCATCGAACGGTAAAGGCGGACATCTTTCCGCCCCACGTACAGGGAAGCATCCGTTCAAAGGCTTTGAACTACCAGTTTAAAGGCGGTAAACTAATGGTTTAAAAGCAGTAAACTACCAGTTTAAAAGCGATAAACTGACAGTTTAAAAGCTTTAAACCGATTATAAACTCCGTTTGAACGGACACTCTCCTTGTACAATACTCCCATCATCGTATTTTCCTATTCTTTCCACTTTCTGCCTATGCCGACCCGATATCTCCTTCTTCTCTGCCTGGAAGGCTTTCTCCTGCCCTCACTTCATGCACAAAACGTGCTCCAAGGCCGCGTGACCGACGCCGAAACCTCCCGCCCGCTCGAGGCGGTGATGGTGAGCGTGCTGCGCGACAGCATGACCATCGACTACACCCTGACCGACGCCGACGGGCGCTACTCCCTGCCCTGGCGCCATAAAGGCACCCTGCAGGTCAGCGCCTCAATGCTGGGCTACGGACGGCAGACGCACGACGTCGGCAAAGGCGGCCGGCTGGACTTCGCCCTGCGCACCGAGAGCATCGTGCTCCGCGAGGTAGAGATACGGCCAGGACGCATCAGCAGCCGGCGCGACACCGTGCGCTACAACCTGGCCGACTTCATCACGGAGAAGGACACCCACGTCCGTGATGTGCTGAAGCGCCTGCCGGGCATCGACGTCAAGGAGAACGGCACCGTGACCTACAAAGGCAAGCCCATCGACCACTTCCTCGTAGAGGGCATGGACGTGACGGGCGGACGCTACAACCAAGTGAACAACAACCTGGACGCACGGGCGGTGAAGTCGGCCGAGCTGATGGAGAACTACCAGTCCGTCCGTGCCCTGAAGGGGAAGATTGACTCCGAACAGGTGGCCCTGAACCTGCGGCTGGACGAGAAGGCGCGCGACCAGTGGTTCCCCTACCTCGAAGCAGGCGGCGGACTGACCGAAGACACCGACGGACACCCCGCACCCCTGTGGGAAGGTACCCTGAGCGCCCTGCAACTGGGACGCGGACGGCAGAGCATCTTCGCCCTGAAGACCAACAACACGGGGCGTGACCTGAGCAACGAACAAACCCTCCTGGCCACTAATGTACCCGAAGCTGCCACACTCCCCTCCCTGCTCGACCTGCCGGCCTTCAGCGCTCCGCTGGACACCCGCCGCACGTTGTTCAACGAGACTTGGACGGCCAACGCTAACCGCATGTACCGCCGCAACGACGAACGCACCCTGCGCATACAGGCCGACTATACCCACGACTTCGTCCACCAGGAGCGGGGCAACACGCAGACTTACTACCAGGCAACCGATACCGTCAACCTCTCGGAAGAGGCCGACTACCGCCTCCGAACCGACGCCCTGCACGCGGCCCTGGCCTACGAGGACAACAGCCCGACGCACTACCTGACCGAACGCCTAGAGCTCGACGCCGCCTGCAACCACAGCCACGCCTCCCAGCTGGGACAGAACATAGAGACCTCCACCCTACAGGCCCGCAACTACCTGAACTACCTGAGGAACTGCGGCGAGCGGACGTGGGAGGCTACCTCGGATATCCAGTTCTCCCTGCTACCTTCCGCCCTGACCCTGCCCACGGAGCGCGACGACTACGCCCAGCGGAGTCTCCACACCCGCCATACGGCCAGCTACCTGCGCAAGCGCAACGGCTTCAGCCGCCGCCTGGAGGCAGGCCTCACGGCCGAGTGGGCCCGCTACCGGCTGGAGTCGCCCGCCACCGTCCGCACCTACGACGCCTCGCACCTCGGCGCCGACCTGACGCCCCAGCTCCAATGGGAAGGCGGACGGTTGTTCGCCTCGGTGGAGGTGCCTGTCGAATGGACGCACTACCTCGGGGCACAACAATCGTACCTGCTCTACCATCCGACCCTCTACCTGCGCTACCAGCACGACTATCACTGGAAATTCTCTCTTTATGGCGGCCTCGACCGGCAGGCGGGGCAGGCACTCGACCTCTGCCCCTACCTGCGCCGCACCGACTACCGCACGCTGACCTCTACCGCCGGCCTGATGCCCCTCAGCACCACCGTCACGGGGCAGCTCTACGCCGAATATAAAAACACGGTAACCGAATTTTTCGCTACGCTGACCCTGACCTACAGCCACGGCCGACATGCCACGATGGACGAGCAATACCTCTCGGAAGACACCCTATCCCTGACGCGACGCGCCCTGAAGAACCAAACGGACACCTGGACACTGAAAACCTCCCTCTCCAAAGGCATCTTTGACTGGCGGCTCAAGGCCTCGCTCGACCTGCAACTGACGCGCCACTATGGCCACCAGCTAACGCGCACCGACGCGTCGCCCGCCCTGCTACAGGACTATCGCTACGACCTCCTCACGGCCGAGCCCAAGCTCAACTGGTCGCCCCTGACGTGGCTGGAGGCCGACTATCACGCCACCCTGTCGTACAACGCCACCCGCATCGGGAGCGACACACACCTCCCTCCCCTGCTGAACCTGACACAACGCCTGCGGCTCATCCTGACCATCGGGCGGATAGACGTACAACTGAGCGGCGAGCACTACCGCAACGCCCTGGCCGACGGCACTCACCTGAACACCCTCCTGGCCGATGCCTCGCTCACGTGGAAGCACGACCGCTGGCGGGTAGAGGCCCACCTCAACAACCTGTTCAACAAAAAGACTTATGCCTACACCACGTACACGGCCACACAGAGCCGCACCGACTGGCTTCGCATCCGGCCCCGCGAACTGTCCGTCAAAGTGGGATATCAGTTCTGAAAAGAAGAAATCTATACGAAAGCATACACCAACATGCCTACAACCGTGAGACCACCCACAGCCACCGGCACCCACAGATGCATCGGACGTTCGAGACGCTCGTACTTACCATATTTCTGGAAAAGCCAATAACAAAGACTGGCGCTCGCAAAGCCAAGTAAAGCCCCTGCCAACAAATCACCCGGATAGTGAACGCCAAGGTAAGCCCGCGAGTAACACGTCACCACTGCCCATCCGAAAATAAACGTTGAGAGCAGCCGATTACGGAAAAGATAAAAGACAAAAAAGGCAAGACCAAAGGTGTTGGCAGCATGACACGAAGGGAAACCATAACGTCCGCTGCGGTAACCATTAACGATGTGTACCATCTCCGAAATTGGATTATCCAAATTGGATGGACGCAGTCGTTCTGCTATGGGACGGATAAGCGAGGCGCCTATCTGATCAGCCAAAACAATAGTGAATGCGATGGCTACGGCACAACCCAAAGCTACCTGCCAGCGCAGGTTGCGTACAATGACGTAAAGCAACGAAGCATAAAGTGGTATCCACACTACCTTGCCACTAAAGGCATACATAAACGTGTCCGCCCAAGGGGCATGCCATCCGTTGATGGCGAGAAGGCAGGCATTGTCCGCCTCAATCAACTGTGATAAAAAGTCTGTCAACATAGTTTCATTCTATTTGCGATGAGCCGCTTCGTGCCGGCTCGATGTAAGAATTGCGATCTTTTTCCTCTATCCTGAAAACGAGTCAGTTACGTTTCAGGTAAAGATGGTCTGTAATAGTGATTGGCAGCTCACCTGCATAGTGAGTCACCATAATCAAAGTTTTGTCATTGCGACGACAAAAGGCTTCGATTACGGCTTTTACCCGACGACGGTTATACGTATCGAGTCCATGCAGGGGCTCATCCAATATCAATAGCTCAGGATCCTTGACAAAAGCGCGCGCCAACAACGCCAGACGTTGCTCGCCACTGCTCAGCTGCAGGAAGGGTTTATCGCGTAGGGCGCCGATGCCAAAGATATCCATCCACCACTCACACACCGCCATCTCCTCTTCATGTGGACGCTTGTAAAGACCAATACTGTCGTGCAGACCGCTGGCCACAATCTCTACGGCCGGCAGGTTCTTCAGGTAGGCACGATGCATCTCGGGACTGACGTAGCCAATGTGCTTCTTTATCTCCCAGATACTCTCACCTGTACCCCGTTTACGGCCAAACAAACTGATATCGCAAGCGTAAGACTGTGGATTGTCGGCACAAATAAGACTCAGCAAAGTGGACTTGCCCGCTCCGTTCTCGCCGCTCAAAGCCCACTTCTCACCGCGCTTCACGATCCAATCGAGCTCCTTCAGAATGGTGCGATCACCATAGCGGATACTAACATGGTTGAGCCGTACCACTTCGGAAGAAGTAAAGTTCGTATGTGTATAAGGAAGAGCTAAAATGCGCTGCTGCAAAGCTTCAAGCCGTTGGCGCTCATCAGCACTCTGTGCTTCATCGAGCTTGCGATAGGCATCCAAATAGTCGACACGCCTCATCTTCTCACCAACCCGCATACCATTCACTGGTATCACATGGGTGATAAAAGGAGGTATGTCGTCGAGCATCGAAAGCACCAGCACCAACTGGAGCGAACGCATATCGGCAATGCGCATCAGAAGGTCGTTCAATAAATCGCGCGTAGCTGCATCAAGACCGATGAAGGGATTGTCCATCACCAAGATGCGGGGAGCAGTCAGCAGGGCTTTGGCCAACTGGAACTTACGTAGCTCACCGCTACTAAGCAAAATGATCTTCTTGTCAAGTAAAGGTTCGATGCCAAACAACTCGAACAACCGGCGACGGTATTCTTCGTTCTTTACCTCGCCCAACTGTTGGCGCACGGTAGGAGCTTCGTCCTGGTCGTGGGCGTTCCATCGTTGCTGATAATAGTAATTGGCATCGGCACTGCCATAGGTATCGCGAAATGCGATGTAGCGAATATTTTCGTATGCTGAAAGTGAAGAAGAAGGACGAAAGTCATAGGTCAAAGAGCCCTCTCGCAACGGATATTTCCCGATCAGCGTATCCACCAGCAGAGTCTTACCTGCCCCATTGGGTCCCACAATGGCGATATGTTCGCCTGCTCCGAAGGCCACATCGGCAGGCGCATCCAGCCTTACCAGCGGGTTACGTACCACCCCCTTCATCAGACAGATTGTTTGTTGTTCACTCATTTCTGTGTCACCTTGTTTCATTTCAACGGCGAAGATACAACATTTTTCATATACCCCCACTAAATCAGCATGAGTTTCCAACGAAGTGCTTTCTCACCCTCTGACGAAGTGCTTCGTTAGGGGCTCAGGAAGTGCTTCGTCACCACCTCATGAAGCACCGTGTCAGACCGCCAGAAAGCACCGTGTCAGGATGCCTGCCGACGGACGATGACATTTCCACGCCTTACGACCACAGACCCGCCTCAAAACGTTATAAGCCCTTTAACTTCAGCACCAATGAGTCGCATACCTGACTGAAAGCAGCACGGTTGGCTTCACTGATAGGCTTCTTGGGTTGGGACTTGATGGTTAGCGGATTGATAGGACGGCCGTTTTCATAGACACGGAAATCAAGATGAGGACCTGTGGAAAGTCCCGTAGAGCCGACGTAGCCAATGATCTCCTTCTGTTTTACCGTAGATCCCACCTTCAAACCTTTGGCAAAACGAGACAAGTGCATGTAAGTCGTAGTATATGTACCATTATGCTTGATTTTCACATAATTTCCACCACCATTCGCCTGATAGGCTTTGGCGATGACCTTACCGCTTCCGATGGCATAAACAGGCGTACCCGCTGGAGCAGCATAATCCACACCATGATGGGCACGATAACGTTTCAGCACCGGATGATAGCGGCTGTTGGTAAAACGCGAAGAAATGCGGTAAAAATCGAGCGGAGCTTTCAGAAAAGCCCCCTCGAGGCTGTTACCGCGCTCGTTGTAATAAAGCTCTTCACCATCCTGAACGAAAGGAATGGCATAATACGTACTGTCTGAAGCCCGGAAAGAAGCAGCCAAAATGTGGAAGTTATCAAGCGCTTTGCCGTCCACAAATTCCTGCTCGTAGATGACACGGAACTCGTCCTGCTTCTGCAAGCCGAAGAAGTCGATGGTCCACCCAAAAATGTGAGACAAGACAATGGCCAGCTGGGGAGACGCCTCGCAACGCTGCATGGCCACCCATAGCGACGACTCGACCTGTCCCTTAACCGTCTGTGTGCGCCACTCGGCGGGATTTTGCCCACGACTGACAGCCAAGTCACCACGCAAATCGAAAACGATGTACGATTTAGGATCTTCTTCATAAACGAAAAAACGAGGAGGAGCCAGACTGTCATGCTTGCTGAAGAACAAGGCATAGGCTTGCCCACTACGAATACGACGAACGTCGAACACTCCACGAGCCTTCTCGCCCAGATGATGTACCGTACCCGTAGATACGCCATGCTCACCTAAGATGGAACCGAGGTTCTGGCGTGGCTGCACAATGCCATACTGCACCCGATAGCGGTCGGCCGGAATGCCATATTCGTAGACCATTTCCTGCACTTCAGCCGAGTCGGTAACGGCCACTTCGTCAAGGTCTCCTTCTCCCTCGCGATAGGTAGGAAGGAAAAGCAAAGCTGTCGCCACTGCCACAAACACGGGCAGGGCGACCAGCCAAAGTTTCTTGTTACTGAACTTGAACACTTCTTTTAATTGAAAATTGAGCGTGAATAATTGAATATCATTTCCAGGCGATAAGGGCCGATTGGGCAGGCACTGTCAGTTCGGTACCCGACACTTTGGCCAAACCGCCTTCATTAATAAATCCATCCTTGCACACTACAGTATAATTACCCTGAGGCACAGTCACACGTGCTGGCTCGCGACGCGAATTGAGCACAACAACAATATCTTCCCACTTGTCACCTCCTGCATGTTCCTTCAGGCGCCATGCCACTACATTCGTGCCCTCAACAGGCAAGAACTCCAAATGACGGCGCACGAGATCGGCATCTCCCAAACGGAAAGCCGGATGGTTCTTGCGCAACTGTATCAGCCCCTTGTAGTAAGCAAAGACGTCGGCATGCAGAGCCTTGCGGCTCCAGTCGATAGCGTTGATAGAATCAGGGCTCTGGTAGCTGTTATGCACCCCCTTCTTATCGCGCATCACCTCCTCGCCGGCATAAATGAAAGGAATACCCTGCGAAGTGAAGACTGCTGTCTGGGCCAACTTATCGAGGCGTGCCAGTTCATCGTCCTTAATGCCAGAAATGCTGGCACGCAGGCGGTCGACGAGGCACATGTCATCATGACAGGACACATAACTGATCATCTGCGTAGGCTCGGCCGCCCAAGGAGCCTGACTGTAGTTAACAGAGTCGTTACATACCTGTGGATGCTGCACAGCACCTACAATGCCGAACTTAATACTCTCCTCACCGCCCGGCAGACCTGCCAGAAAAGCTCCCTGCTTGTTATCATTGAAGGGACCACGAAGAGCGTCACGCATCTCGTCACTGAAGGCAGCAATGCCCGGCATACGATGCGTATTAGCCTTCATAGCCAACGAGTCTTGAGGAAGCTGGGGAGCCTGGGCAGCCCATCCCTCTCCGTAGACAACGATGGAAGGATCAACAGCTGTCAATGCAGCACGTATTTCGTTCATGGTCTTTATGTCGTGAATACCCATAAGATCAAATCGGAAACCGTCTATGTGGTATTCGTTCACCCAGTGTAGCACAGATTCAATCATATATTTACGCATCATGGGGCGATCACTGGCCGTCTCGTTTCCACAGGCAGAAGCATCTGCATACGTACCGTCGGGCTTCTGACGATAGAAGTATCCGGGAGCCGTACGTTCGAAATTACTGCCGGCAATATTGAAAGTATGGTTATACACAACATCGAGAATGACACGGATACCAGCCTTGTGGAGTGCCTGCACCATCTGCTTGAACTCACGAATACGCGTAGCAGGGTCATAAGGATCGGTAGAGTAAGAACCATCAGGAACATTATAATTTTGAGGGTCATACCCCCAGTTGTATTGATTCTCGCTCAGTTTTGTTTCGTCCACAGAAGCATAGTCATAGGAAGGCAGCAAATGAACATGAGTCACTCCCAATTCCTTCAAGTGATCGATACCCGTAGCCAGTCCTTCGGGAGAACGGGTCCCTTCTTCAGTCATAGCCAAAAACTTTCCCTTATGCTCAATACCCGATGCTGGCGAAACGGAAAAATCACGATGATGCATCTCATAAATTACAATATCGGCAAAAGACTGAAGTGGCGGACGGCGGTCCTCAGCCCAGCCCTCCGGATCGGTAGCCTTCATGTCAATGATGGCAGCACGCTTACCATTCACACCAACAGCCTTAGCATTAATACCCGGCGTATCTCCCAACCATTGATCATCGATTTTTATATTAAAGGTATAGAACTTACCCATCAGGTCCTCTTTTACCGTAGCGTGCCAAACACCTTCTTCGCCCGCTTCCATACTGACAGTTGTGTAGGCATGGCCACCTTCACCAGCCTCATACAGCATGAGACGTACTTCGTCTGCTGTAGGTGCCCATACGGAAAAATGTGTAGCTTCAGAAGTGTACTCCATCTCTGTCAAGCTGCCCGAACGTACGGGATAAAGTTCATAGGAGGCATATTCGTTCTTCACGGATGTGCAACCGGCAGCCGTCGCCACCGCTACACCGACAATGACTAAATCGTTCATTTTCATGGCTTCCATCTTCTATATTTATATATACTGTTTTTAAAATTAAAATCTACTATCCACCCTTTACCTTATCAGGATTCTTGGCGATGAAGTCCTTCCACCCATGATAGGCTTTATCTACCATAGGACGCCCCATCTGCAAGTAATGACAGTAGGCAGCTGCCATAGCATCCGTAGCATCCATAAAAGCAGGCATCTGACTTTTGTCGAAACGAAGCATACGCTGCAACATGTCGGCTACCTGTTCTTTCGAGGCCTGCCCATTGCCCGTAATAGCCATCTTAATCTTAAGAGGAGCATATTCGGTAATAGGAATGTCACGACTCAGGGCAGCAGCCATAGCAACTCCCTGTGCACGCCCCAATTTAAGCATGGACTGGACGTTTTTGCCGAAAAAGGGCGCCTCAATAGCTAATTCATCAGGCAGATAACTTTCAATTATTCCCAATACCCGTTGATGAATGTGCTTTAGTTTAAGATAAGTATCGCCTACACGTCGCAAATCGATAACCCCCATAGCTACCATTTCAGGTTTGGTGCCCATAACACGCAACACTCCGTAGCCCATAATATTAGTACCCGGATCGATACCCAAAATAACCTTTTCCTTGACTGGTACTATCACTCTACCTCCTCCATCAACGTCGGGAATCCTACTACTTTGTCCTTGAATATGCGAAGCATCTCTTCATTAAGTTTCACTCCCTGTTCGCGATGCCAGTGATGAAGTAAGGCTGAGCTCTCCACCTCGAATTGAACAGAATAGCAGGTACTTCCTTCCTCACGATGACTAAGGATACGCAGGATACGCGGTGAACGCAGCGTGCCTTCTTTTTCCACTTCGGGCAGATAGAATTCCCTCATCCAAATAAGGAAATATTTCTCCTGTCCATCCTCTACATGATACGTCGTATTATAGACCAACATAATTTTTTCGCTATTTTTTCTGCAAACATAACAATTATTTCAGAAATATGCATTATCTTTGCGCCATCAAAACGAAAGTAACGTTGCAAACGTTTACATTTTGGGGTATTAGCTCATCTGGCTAGAGCGCGACACTGGCAGTGTCGAGGTGAGCGGTTCGAGTCCGCTATGCTCCACACAAAGTCCTTGAAAACGGAAGTTTCAAGGACTTTTTTCGTATCTTTCTGGCACATAACGGAACGATGTGACAAGAAAGTTGTATCTTTGCAACATTTTCAAACCAAGACGAAATTCAAAAAGACAACAACGATATGATAGCTAAAATTAACGAGCTTCTGCAGGAAGTGGAAGCACTGACGGCCTCCAATGCCGAAGAACTGGAGGCGCTCCGCATTAAATACCTCAGCAAGAAGGGTGCCATCAACGAACTGATGGCCGACTTCCGCAGCGTGCCCGCCGAACAGAAAAAGGAAGTGGGCATGAAGCTGAACGAACTCAAGAACAAGGCACAGGAGAAAATCAACACCCTGAAGGAGCAGTTCGAAAGCCTGGACACGGGTTGCGACGACCTCGACCTGACACGTACCGCCTACCCCATCGGGTTGGGCACACGCCACCCCTTGTCCATCGTCAAGAACGAAATCATCGACATCTTTGCCCGCATGGGCTTCAGCATCGCCGACGGGCCCGAGGTGGAGGACGACCTGCACGTATATACCAAACTGAACTTTGCCGCCGACCATCCGGCACGCGACATGCAGGACACCTTCTTCGTCAATGTGAACCCCGGCGACGTGACCAAGAACATCATCCTGCGCTCGCACACCAGCTCCGTACAGGTACGTACCATGGAGCATGCCGAACCGCCCATCCGCATCATCTGCCCGGGACGCGTGTACCGCAACGAGGCCATCAGCTACCGTGCACACTGTTTCTTCCACCAGGTAGAGGCTTTGTATATCGACAAGAACGTGTCGTTCACCGACCTGAAGCAGGTATTGCTGCTCTTCGCCCAGGAGATGTTCGGCAGCGAAACGAAGATACGTCTGCGTCCGTCGTACTTCCCCTTCACGGAACCCAGTGCCGAGATGGACATCAGCTGTAACATCTGCGGAGGCAAGGGATGCCCCTTCTGCAAAGGCACCGGCTGGGTGGAAATCCTAGGTTGCGGCATGGTGGACCCCAACGTACTCGAGGCTTGCGGCATAGACAGCAAGGTTTATTCCGGCTACGCCCTGGGTATGGGCATCGAGCGCATCACCAACCTGAAGTATCAGGTGAAGGACCTGCGCATGTTCTCTGAAAACGATACCCGCTTCCTGAAGGAATTCGAAGCGGCACGATAAAGTTCAACGGTCAGTGGTAAGTAGTTAGCCGTAAGTGCCTTATACAAGCATCAACCACTAACTACTAACTACTTACCACTAACCGCTTATCACTAAACTGCTAATGAAAGACAAGCTCATCACTCCGAGTTACTGCTTCATCCTGGCAGCCAACTTCCTGCTTTACTTCGGCTTCTGGCTGATGATGCCCGTACTCCCCTTCTACCTGACGGAAGTGTTCGGAGCGGACAAGTTCACCATGGGGCTCGTCTTGTCGTGCTACACCATTGCGGCCCTATGCATCCGCCCCTTCTCGGGCTACCTGCTCGACACGTTCGCCCGCAAACCTCTCTATCTGCTGGCCTACTTCATCTTCACGTCTATCTTCGGCGGCTATCTGCTGGCCGGCACCCTGACCCTCTTCATCGCCCTGCGCATCGTCCACGGCGTGTCGTTCGGCATGGTGACGGTAGGTGGCAATACGGTGGTCATCGACATCATGCCCTCGTCGCGCCGCGGCGAAGGATTGGGCTACTACGGACTGGCCAATAACATTGCCATGTCCATCGGCCCCATGACGGGCCTCTTCCTGCACGACGCGGGCATCGGCTACACGTGGATATTCTGTGCCTCACTGGGTTCGTGTCTGGCCGGTTTCTGTTGTGCTACACTGGTCAAGACACCCTACAAGCCACCTGTGAAGCGCGACCCCATCTCACTCGACCGCTTCATCCTGCTCAAGGGACTTCCTGCCGGAGCCAGCCTCCTGCTTCTGTCCATCCCCTATGGCATGACGACCAACTACGTGGCCATGTATGCTCGCCAGATTGAGATAGACGCCTCTACAGGCTTCTTCTTCACCTTCATGGCGCTGGGCATGGCCGTGTCGCGACTCTTCTCCGGCCGGCTGGTGGACAGGGGAAAAATTACGCAAGTGATATCCGCAGGACTGGTGCTGGTGGTGTTCAGTTTCTTCCTGCTGGCCGCATGCGTATACATCATCCAATGGGACAGCCATGCCTGCACGGTGGTGTTCTTCACCATCGCCCTGCTGCTGGGCATCGGCTTCGGCACCATGTTTCCCGCCTACAATACCCTGTTCGTTAACCTGGCGCCCAACAGCCAGCGCGGCACGGCTACCTCAACCTACCTCACGTCGTGGGACGTGGGTATCGGCATCGGCATGCTGACCGGCGGATACATTGCCGAAATCAGCACCTTCGACAAGGCTTACCTCTTCGGCGCCTGCCTGACGGTGGTGTCCATGCTGTACTTCAACCTGAAAGTGGCGCCCCATTACCACCAAAACAAACTGAGATGAGAAAGAAAGAACGATACGAAAAGATACTGTCCTGGTTCAGGGAGAACCGCCCCGTGGCCGAAACGGAGCTGCACTACAACACCCCCTTCGAGCTACTCATTGCCGTCATCCTGTCGGCCCAATGCACGGACAAGCGAGTGAACATGATCACTCCCCCGCTTTTCCACGACTTCCCCACTCCCGAAGCACTGGCCGCCACTACGCCCGAGGTAGTGTTCGAGTACATCCGTAGCGTGTCCTACCCCAACAACAAGGCACGCCACCTGGTGGGCATGGCGCAGATGCTCGTCAAGGACTTCGGAAGCCAGGTGCCCGACACGCTGGAGGAACTCATCAAGCTGCCCGGCGTGGGACGCAAGACGGCCAACGTCATCCAGTCGGTCGTGTTCAACAAGGCCGCCATGGCAGTAGATACGCATGTCTTCCGCGTCAGCCACCGGCTTGGACTGGTAGGTCCAAACTGTACCACCCCGCTGAGCGTGGAAAAGGAGCTGACCAAGCACATCCCCGAGGCCGACATTCCCATCGCCCACCACTGGCTCATCCTGCACGGGCGCTACGTGTGCCAAGCACGTACACCCCAATGCGATGCCTGCGGCCTAAAGATGCTCTGCAAAGATTACGAAAAAAGGACGGGAATAAAAGAGGTGAATAGTTAATTCACAGGGGGATATCCAACATTTTTTTAACATTCAAGATTTAAAAAAGTGCCCGTTGCGAACATATTACAGAAAATAATACTAACTTTGCGGGCAAGTAAAACGAGAATATTCGTAACACTTTTAAATAAAATAGAGCATTATGACAATTGATCAATTCAACTTTGCCGGTAAGAAGGCATTCGTCCGTGTGGACTTCAATGTGCCCCTGGACGAGAATTTCAACATCACTGATGACACCCGTATGCGTGCCGCTCTTCCTACACTGAAGAAGATTCTGGCCGACGGCGGTAGTTTGATAATCGGCTCACACTTGGGTCGTCCGAAAGGCGTAGCCGAAAAATTCTCTCTGAAACACATCCTGAACCACTTGAACGAGCTGCTTGGCATTGAAGTTCAGTTTGCCAATGATTGTATGGGTGAAGAAGCTGCCGTAAAGGCTGCCGCTCTGCAACCGGGTGAAGCTCTCCTGCTGGAAAACCTGCGTTTCTATGCAGAAGAAGAAGGCAAGCCTCGTGGCTTGGCCGAAGATGCTACCGACGAAGAAAAGAAAGCCGCTAAAGCCAAGGTAAAAGAAAGCCAGAAGGAATTCACCAAGAAGCTGGCTTCATATGCCGACTGCTACGTGAACGATGCTTTCGGTACCGCTCACCGTGCACACGCTTCTACGGCACTCATCGCACAATATTTTGACAAGGACCACAAGATGTTCGGTTACCTGATGGAGAAGGAAGTGAAGGCCGTTGACAAAGTGCTGAACGACATTCATCGTCCGTTCACCGCCATCATGGGTGGTTCGAAGGTTTCTTCTAAGATCGAAATCATCGAAAACCTGCTGAACAAAGTAGATAACCTCATCATCGCCGGCGGTATGACTTATACATTCACCAAGGCTATGGGCGGCAAGATCGGTATCTCCATTTGCGAGGACGACAAGCTTGACTTGGCTCTCGACCTGATGAAGGAAGCCAAGGAAAAAGGCGTTAATCTGGTATTGGCTACCGATGCCAAGATTGCAGACTCCTTCTCGAACGACGCCAACACCCAGTTCTGCAAGGTAAATGAAATTCCTGACGGATGGGAAGGCCTTGACATAGGTCCTGAGAGTGAGAAACTCTTCGCCGATGTTATCAAGAGTTCCAAGACTATCCTGTGGAACGGCCCGACAGGTGTATTCGAATTCGACAACTTCACACACGGTTCACGTGCCGTAGGCGAAGCTATCGTAGAAGCAACGAAGAACGGTGCTTTCTCACTGGTAGGTGGCGGTGACTCTGTAGCTTGTGTCAACAAGTTCGGTCTGGCCAGCGGCGTATCTTACGTATCGACTGGTGGTGGTGCATTGCTCGAAGCCATCGAAGGAAAAGTTCTTCCGGGTATTGCAGCTATCAACGAATAAAACATAATCACCAACCGAAAGAGGGTGTGTCCAGAGAAGATACGCCCTCTTTCTTTTTAAATGCCTTATGAAAAAACTACTGATACTATGGTTTGTCTGCGCTTTCATGGCTTCAGCAGCCGCACAAGAAAAGCAAGAAGAAAAGAAAAAATCACAGAACAATACACTGAACAACATTGTGAACACACTGAAAGAGCGTATCACACTGGAAGGATATATGCAATTAGGATACACATATAATGATCAGTCTGAAAGCAAAACAAATACCTTTGAAATGACCCGTGCCATCCTCATGGCTCGTGGACGAATTACAGATCATTGGTCATGTTATTTTATGTATAGTCTGGCAGGAACACCCAAAATTCTGGAAGCCTACACCGAATATCACTTTTTCCCTGAATTGAGTGTACGCATTGGCGAATTCAAGACTCCTTATACGTATGAGAATCCCTTGTCACCTACAGTCGTTGAGCTAATAAGTTGTTACTCACAAGCCGTTAACTATCTAGCAGGTATTAATGGCAGTGATTTACTTTACGGTTCTAACAGTGGACGTGATTTAGGTTTAATGATATACGGCAACCTGTTCAAGAATCTCATAAATTACAAACTAGCCATCATGAACGGACAAGGCATTAATAAAAAAGATGGCAACAATCAAAAAGATATCGTAGGTACGTTCAACATCAATCCACTGCAATGGCTGACCCTTACCGGTTCTTTCATTAAAGGAAAAGGATGCGCCATAGCCACATCCAATATCAATCCCAACATACAGATTGGAGACAACTACACACGCAATCGATGGGCAGCCGGTATAGTAATGAAACTGAAACCGATAGACCTTAGATCAGAATATCTGGCAGGCAAAGACGGTTTGGTAAAAAGCAACGGATATTATGCAACAGCCAACATACACATCCTCTCCAAGCAAAAGCTAGACTTAATAGCATCTTACGACTACCTAAACAAAAATAAAGCTGTAGACAATAAACAAAGTAACTACGTTGCAGGTATACAATGGTGGTTTTATCCGAAATGCCGCCTTCAAGTACAATATACCCACTGCGTTCCTTACCAAAATAAAAGTTACAACCTGGTACAAGCTCAAGTACAAGTACGTTTCTAAGAACCATTTTTCAACTCAACCAGTTCATGAACTACGATCAAATCCTTCAAGAAATTTATCAGGAGATACAGCCTTATGCCGGACAGGGAGAACCTGCCGCCTACATTCCCGACTTGTTGAAAGTAAATCCCGACCGCTACGGTATCTGCCTGCATACCCTCGACGGACAAGACTTTGCGATGGGCGATTGCGACGAACGGTTTGCCATCCAGAGTATCTCGAAAGTCTTTGCACTGGCCATGGGATTTGCCCGGCTGAACGACCGTCTTTGGCAACGCATCGGCGTGGAGCCTTCGGGTAATGCCTTCAATTCTATCTTTCAGCTGGAACTGGAACATGGTATTCCCCGCAATCCGCTCATCAACGCAGGGGCGCTTGTCATGACCGATATTCTTCTCTCTGTATTGGAATACCCCGAACGTGAATATCTGGCCTTTGTGCGTAGCCTTTGCGGATGCGACTCCATCCAATACGACGAGAGCATGGCCGCCTCGGAGCGCGACAACGGCTATCTGAATGCAGCTATCGTGAACATGCTGAAGTATTATGGCAATATCGAAAACGACGTGGAGCGCGTACTCCGCTTCTATTTTCGCCAGTGTTCGGTCAAGATGAACTGCCGCGAATTGTCGCGCGCTTTCCTACCTTTCGCCGACCACACACGAGCTTTCAGTTTCGACGGAACCGAACTCACTACCTCACAGGTGAAACGCATCAATGCCATCATGCAGACATGTGGTTTCTATGACGAAGCCGGCGAATTTTCCTACCTGGTAGGATTGCCAGGCAAAAGTGGTGTAGGAGGAGGTATAGCTGCCATCTGTCCACGCCAATACTCCGTAGCCGTCTGGAGTCCCCGACTCAATAAAAAAGGCAATTCAGTAATGGGATTGAAAGCACTCGAACTACTCACCACGAAGACAGCTGTCAGCATTTTCTGACAATTTTTCACCGGCATAGGCTTCTCCCATCCTTCATTTTGGCGAAAAAGCATGCGAATGTGAAAAATGTTTCGTATTTTTGTACCCAAATTGAGTGAAAATTAACGATATGAACGTTTTAGAACTAAGTGAACAGGAAATCATTCGCCGCAACAGCATGAATGAACTTCGCGCGATGGGTATCGAACCCTATCCCGCAGCAGAGTATGTAACCAACGCTTTCTCTACAGACATAAAAGCTGAATTCAAAGACGAAGACGAGCCTCGCCAGGTGTCCATTGCCGGACGTATGATGAGCCGTCGTGTCATGGGAAAAGCTTCCTTCATCGAACTTCAGGACTCCAAAGGACGTATCCAGGTGTACATCACCCGTGATGACATCTGTCCTGACGAAAACAAGGACATGTACAACACCGTGTTCAAACGTTTGCTCGACCTAGGCGACTTCATCGGTATTGAAGGTTTTGTTTTCCGTACCCAGATGGGCGAAATCAGCGTACACGCCAAAAAGCTGACCGTACTCGCCAAGAGCCTCAAACCTCTGCCTATCGTGAAATACAAGGATGGCGTGGCATACGACTCGTTCGAAGACCCTGAACTACGCTATCGCCAACGCTACGTAGACCTCATCGTGAACGACGGTGTAAAAGAAACTTTCCTGAAGCGCTCCAAAGTTATTTCTACCATGCGTGCCGTGCTGGACGAAGCCGGCTATACTGAAGTGGAAACTCCTATCCTTCAGTCTATCCCCGGCGGTGCAAGTGCCCGTCCATTCATTACCCACCATAATTCGCTGGACATCGACCTTTATCTGCGTATTGCTACAGAACTTTACCTGAAAAGACTTATCGTAGGCGGATTTGAAGGTGTATACGAAATCGGCAAGAACTTCCGCAACGAGGGTATGGATAAGAACCATAACCCCGAATTCACCTGCATGGAGCTCTATGTACAGTACAAAGACTATAACTGGATGATGAGCTTCACTGAAAAGCTGCTTGAACGTATTTGTATTGCCGTAAACGGTTGTACAGAAACTGAAATAGACGGCAAGACCATCAGTTTCAAAGCTCCTTACCGCCGTCTACCCATTCTCGATGCCATCAAGGAAAAGACCGGCTATGACCTCAACGGCAAGAGCGAAGATGAAATCCGCCAGATCTGCAAAGAACTGAAGATGGATATTGATGATACCATGGGCAAGGGCAAGCTGATTGATGAAATCTTCGGCGAATTCTGCGAAGGAACCTTCATCCAGCCGACTTTCATCACCGACTATCCTGTTGAAATGAGTCCGCTCACCAAGATGCATCGTAGTAAGCCGGGCCTTACCGAACGTTTCGAATTAATGGTAAACGGCAAAGAACTGGCCAATGCCTATAGCGAACTGAACGACCCTATCGATCAGGAAGAACGCTTCAAGGAGCAGTTGCGCCTGAGCGAGAAGGGTGATGATGAAGCCATGTTCATCGATCAGGACTTCCTGAAAGCTTTGCAATATGGCATGCCTCCCACATCGGGTATCGGTATCGGTATTGACCGTCTGACCATGCTGATGACAGGAAAGGCCTTCATTCAAGAAGTATTATTCTTCCCACAAATGCGTCCCGAAAAGGTAACGCCGAAAGACACACCAGCCAAATTCATAGAACTGGGTATTCCTGAAGAATGGGTACCTGTTATTCAAAAAGCAGGATACAATCAAGTTGCAGACATGGCAGAAGTCAATCCTCAAAAACTGCACATGGACATTTGCGGTATCAACAAGAAATACAAATTGGAATTGGCCAATCCGAGCGTAAACGACGTCGTCGGCTGGATAGAAAGATTGAAGAACTAACGAAATAGAGATGAAAGTTCCTGGAAAGATAGCCATCATGGGCGGAGGAAGTTGGGCAACAGCCATTGCCAAAATGGTGCTCAATCAGGCAGAGTCGATTAATTGGTACATGCGGCGCGACGACCGTATTGCCGACTTCAAGCGGCTGGGCCATAACCCCGCCTATCTGACAGGCGTCAAGTTTGATACCAAGCGGATCAATTTCAGTTCGAACATCAACGATGTAGTCAAGGCATCCGATACACTGATATTTGTTACGCCTTCGCCTTACCTCAAATCTCATTTGAAGAAGCTGAAGACAAAAATAAAGGATAAATTTATCATTACAGCCATCAAGGGTATTGTCCCTGATGACAATCTGATTGTATCCGAATACTTCACCAAGGAATATGGTGTACCAGCCGAGAACATTGCTGTAGTAGCAGGTCCCTGCCATGCCGAAGAAGTGGCACTGGAGCGCCTGTCCTACCTCACCATCGCTTGTCCCGACATCGAAAAAGCATCGATTTTTGCCCGCCATCTCAGCTGTTCTTACATCAAGACTTCGGTGAGCAACGACGTGGCAGGCATCGAATATGGTTCGGTACTGAAAAACGTTTACGCCATCGCAGCCGGCATTTGCAACGGATTGAAATATGGTGACAACTTCCAGGCTGTACTCATATCGAATGCAATACAAGAGATGAACCGTTTCCTGCAAACGGTGCATCCACTTGACCGTAATGTCAGCGACTCGGCCTACCTAGGAGATTTACTTGTAACAGGCTACTCCAACTTTAGCCGTAACCGCACGTTTGGCACCATGATAGGAAAAGGTTATTCGGTGAAAAGCGCCCAGATAGAAATGGAAATGATTGCCGAAGGTTACTATGGAACCAAGTGTATCAAGGAAATCAACAAACACTATCATGTCAACATGCCTATCGTGGATGCGGTCTATAACATTCTGTATGAAAGGATATCCCCCATGATAGAAATCAAATTGCTGACTGATTCTTTCAGATAAAACTTTTTTAAATTAAGATAGTATGATTAGTTTAAACATTGAAAAGACTTTTGGATTTATTTCCAAAGAAAACGTTGCCGCTTACGAAGCAAAAGTAAAAGAAGCACAAGACGCTTTGGAAAACGGCACCTGCAAAGGTAATGACTTTTTGGGCTGGTTGCACCTGCCGTCATCCATCACCAAAGAGCACCTGGAAGACTTGAAAGCTACAGCACAGATATTGCGTGAAAATTGTGAAGTTGTAATCGTTGCAGGCATTGGCGGAAGCTATCTGGGTGCACGTGCGGTCATCGAAGCACTTTCAAACAGCTTTATCTGGTTGCAGGAAAAGAAGAACGCTCCTACCATTCTTTTTGCCGGTCACAATATTGGTGAAGACTACTTATACGAACTCACTGAATATCTGAAAGACAAGAAATTCGGTGTCATCAATATCTCCAAGTCAGGGACAACTACCGAGACAGCTCTCGCTTTCCGCCTGCTGAAAAAACAATGCGAAGACCAGCGTGGTAAAGAAATGGCCAAGAAAGTCATCGTAGCTGTTACAGATGCCAAGAAAGGTGCTGCACGCACTACTGCCGACAAGGAAGGATACAAGTCGTTCATCATCCCCGACAATGTAGGCGGACGTTTCTCTGTACTGACTCCGGTTGGTTTGCTCCCTATCGCCGTAGCCGGCTTCGATATCGACAAACTGGTAGCTGGTGCCGTTGAGATGGAAAAGGCCTGCGGCGCGGACGTTCCTTTCGAACAGAATCCCGCTGCCTTGTATGCCGCTACCCGCAACGAATTGTACAAGAATGGCAAGAAGATTGAAATCCTTGTCAACTTCAACCCGAAACTCCATTATGTCAACGAATGGTGGAAGCAATTATACGGTGAGTCAGAAGGTAAGGAAGGCAAAGGTATCTTCCCTGCTGCCGTAGATTTCTCGACCGACCTTCACTCCATGGGACAATGGATCCAAGAAGGCGAACGTACCATCTACGAAACCGTTATATCAGTTGAACAACCGACTCACAAACTGGAAGTGCCCAGTGACGCAGAAAACCTGGACGGCCTGAATTTCCTGGCTGGCAAGCGTGTAGACGAAGTCAACAAAATGGCCGAACTAGGCACACAGCTGGCTCACGTAGATGGAGGTGTACCCAACATGCGTATCTCCGTTCCGACCCTGAACGAAAAATGTATCGGCGGCCTGCTCTACTTCTTCGAAAAAGCCTGCGGCATCAGCGGTTATCTGCTGGGCGTCAACACGTTCAACCAACCGGGTGTAGAGGCCTACAAGAAGAATATGTTTGCCCTGCTCAACAAACCTGGATACGAAGAAGAATCCAAAGCTATCCGCGCAAGACTGTAAGCTCTATGAATTCCATTCAACAATCCATAGCCCGCTATCTTCAAGGTAGCGGGCATTCTTATATCCATCTCAAAGCAGTACTGTTCGACATGGACGGAGTACTATTCGACTCCATGCCCTATCATGCCGACGCCTGGCATACGGTAATGGAGCGTCGTGGCCTCCATTTAAGCCGTGAGGAAGCTTTTCTGCACGAAGGACGTACAGGAGCATCGACAATAAACATTGTATACCAAAGGCAGTTCGGCAAAGATGCCACTCCCGAAATGATTGAAGAAATCTATGCCGAAAAAAGCCGAGAGTTCAACAAGCATCCTGAACCCGAACGCATGAAAGGTGCTTGGGAACTGATACAAAAAGTAAAATCCTGCGGGCTCATTCCTGTATTGGTCACAGGTTCAGGACAAACATCCCTACTCGACAGACTGAACCACAACTATCCCGACACGTTCGATCGGAACCATATGGTTACAGCCTTCGATGTCAAATATGGTAAACCGAATCCTGAACCCTACCTGATGGGACTGGAAAAAGCGCAGGTAGCCCCCAATGAAGCAATCGTTGTTGAAAATGCCCCCATCGGCGTACAAGCAGGCGTTGCAGCAGGTATTTTTACTATAGCCGTCAATACAGGTCCACTGGACGAGCAAGTTCTACTTAATGCTGGAGCCAATTTACTATTTCCTTCCATGCTGGCCTTCAATGATTCATGGGAGAAAGTATACCAAACTTTACAACAAGTGTCCATATAATAAAAAAAGAGGGTATATCATCAACAGATATACCCTCTCATTTTTTACTATGCAATTCTTATTTGGCAGCTTCCAAAGATGCTTTGCGGAAAGCCTTCATAGCTTTCTCAATTTCCAATGAAGCCTTACGTGCACGGGTACCAGCAGCCTTGTTTCCATTTTCTACCTGTGCCTTTGCATCTTTTTCAAACGCTGCATATAATTCAGCAATCTTTTCTACTAATTCTTTCATAATCCCTTTAAGTATTTACTTTGTTAATAATGTACGGCAAAAATACACTCTTTTGCGAAATAAACACATAAAAAGAATATTTTTTTTTACTACAGCAGCAATTTTAAGCTAAAAAAAGAATAATCGGCGTTTTTTCTCTACTTTTGCAGCCATGAAACGTCTTACAGATACCGACTATATATACACTTTGATTGCTGAAGGTGAGCATCAACAACAAGACTTTAAGTTTGAAATATCTGACGCATGTAAAATTGCTAAAACTCTTTCCGCCTTTGCAAATACAGAAGGGGGACGCCTGTTGATTGGCGTAAAAGATAATGGCCGAATTGCAGGAGTGCGTTCAGAGGAAGAAAAATACATGATCGAAGCCGCAGCAGAACTATATTGCAGCCCAACAGTCAACTATAGCATGCAGACTCATCAAGTTGAAGGACGCACTATCCTGATTGTACAAATTGAAGAAAGTGATCAAAAACCAATCTATGCAAAAGATGAATCGGGAAAATACTTAGCCTATCTGCGCATCAAGGATGAAAACATCTTGGCAACTCCCGTCCATTTACGTGTCTGGCAACAGAGTGGAAATCCGCTTGGAGAATTGATAGAATATACTGAACGTGAACATTTATTACTTGATCTGCTCAAAGAAAACGACCAGTTATCTTTAAACCGATATTGCCGCTTAGCGCATATTTCACGCCGTGCGGCAGAACATCTACTGGCCAAGTTTATCCGCTATGAAATTGTAGAAGCTGTGTTCGAAGGCCACAAATTTCATTTTCGTTTGAAAGAATAATAACACCCTACTCCACAACAATACAACACACATGGGAATAATCAATTCAATCAATGACATACTTTGGACATATATCCTTATAGCATTTTTGCTAGGATGTGCCATATGGTTCACTTTCAGAACTCGTTTTGTCCAGTTCCGCATGATTTCAGAAATGATGCGCCTGTTAGGAGATTCTGCAGGAACAAACAAGAACGTCAAACACATCTCGTCCTTTCAGGCATTTGCTATCTCGATAGCCAGCCGTGTAGGTACAGGAAATCTGGCAGGAGTAGCTACCGCTATCGCCGTCGGCGGTCCAGGAGCCGTATTCTGGATGTGGATTATTGCCCTATTCGGAGCATCCAGTTCGTTTGTAGAATCGACCTTGGCACAACTTTATAAAGAAAGAGGGAAGGACTCATATATTGGTGGACCAGCCTATTACATGAGAAAAGGACTAAAACTGCCATGGATGGGAACTTTGTTTGCACTCCTCATCACCGTCACTTTTGGTTTTGCATTCAATTCTGTACAGAGCAATACACTATGCGCCGCTTTCGAAAACGCATTTGGTTTAAGTCATACCATTGTAGGAGTTATACTTACTGCATTAACTGTTCTCATCATCTTTGGAGGCGTACAACGCATTGCCAAAGTTAGCAGTATCATCGTACCTATCATGGCTCTAGGATATATTGCACTGGCAGTAACCATTGTCTTGCTGAACATAACTGAACTGCCAACCGTAATCAGCCAGATTGTAAGCCATGCCTTCGGGTGGAATCAGGCATTAGGAGGAGGTATAGGCGCAGCTCTGATGCAAGGCATTAAACGGGGACTTTTCAGCAATGAGGCCGGCATGGGTTCAGCGCCCAATGTGGCAGCTACGGCTCACGTCAGTCATCCTGTAAAGCAAGGACTGATTCAGACCTTAGGTGTCTTTACAGACACTCTGATCATTTGTACCTGCACAGCTTTCATTATCCTTTTCAGTGGTGCTCCACTAGATGGTTCAGCCAACGGAGTGCAACTCACCCAACATGCTTTGACAAACGAAGTAGGTTCCTCTGGCAGTATATTCGTAGCAGTGGCATTATTTTTCTTTGCATTCAGCAGCATCTTGGGAAACTACTATTACGGAGAGGCCAATATACGTTACCTCACCCATCGAAAATGGATACTGAACATTTATCGCTTATTAGTAAGCGGAATGGTACTGTTTGGGGCATTGGCAACATTGGATATGGTATGGGGGCTGGCAGACATCACTATGGGATTAATGACTCTCTGCAACCTGATTGCCATCAGCCTTCTTGGCAAATACGCATTTAAACTTTTGGAAGACTATCGTATGCAAAAACAAAGTGGAATTAAAGATCCTGTATTTACCTCCGACAGATTGAAAGAATTGGAAGATGATTTAGATTGTTGGCAAAAAGAAAGTTAAGAAATAAGCGCCAAACAATATTGGTGTAAATCAACTTATTTCGTAATTTTGCGCCACGACTAAAAAAACATTCATAAAAAACATGGGAATATTTACCAACTTATTTAAAAAGAATACAGAAGAAGTCTCTTCAAAGAACGTAGAAGACTTTGTCTTGCTGACGCGTGTTTATTTCCAGTCAGTAATAGCAGCCAATCTGGGTATCACCAACATTCGCTTTGTGCCCGATGTAGCCACTTTCAAACGGCTATTCAAAATCCCCACACAAGGTGGAAGACTGGGACAAGCAGAAAAAGCTGCCTCCAAGAAAATGTTGATGCAAGACTATGCTTTAAGTGAAAACTTCTTCAAAGAAATTGACGCTTCCATCAAAAAACATTGTCGCACTCCCAACGACGTGCAAGCCTACCTCTTCATGTATCAAGGTTTCGCCAACGACTTGATGATGCTGATGGGTAACTTAATGCAATGGAAATTCCGCATGCCGTCAATCTTTAAAGGTGCCCTTAGAGCGATGACGGAAAAAACAGTCCATGAAGTCTGCACCAAAACAGTATGGAAGAAAGACGACGTACACAAGACTGCTGCCGCCGTACGCCAATACAAGGAACGTTTGGGCTACTCCGAACAATGGATGACAGAATACGTCTACAACGTAGTGGTACTGGCCAAAAAAGAAGCCAAGCATAAAAAGAACGAAGACAAGAAATAACAGGTTCACCCATTTATGGAAATAGAACAACACCCATTGGAGCCTTTCCTGCCAACCAATGCCAAACTGCTGATGTTAGGCAGCTTTCCGCCTCAACGCAAGCGGTGGAGTATGGAGTTCTATTACCCCAACTGGAACAACGATATGTGGCGCATCGTGGGCCTCATCTTCTTCGGCGACAAAGAGCACTTTGTTGTCAAGGGGAAAAGGGCCTTTTCCAAGGAAGAACTCATTGCTTTCCTGCAGGAAAAAGGCATTGCCCTCTACGACACAGCAACGGCTGTCCGACGCCTGCAGGACAATGCATCAGACAAGTTTCTGGAAGTGGTACAACCCACGGATGTCCGCAACCTGCTCGAAAGACTTCCCCAATGCCGCGCCATCGTCACCACCGGCGAAAAGGCTACCGATACATTGTGCCGCACGTTCTCCCTTACAGCTCCTAAGGTAGGCGACTTCACCGAATTTCTTTTCGGAGAACGTCCCCTGCGTCTCTATCGCATGCCCTCTTCCTCGCGGGCCTATCCGTTGGCCCTGGACAAGAAAGCGACTGCCTATCGAGTCATGTATCAGGACTTGCAAATGTTATAAAAGACAGCATAATCGGGGACAAGAAGAAAAATAAAGCGGCAAAGGTCTTGCAAAATCAAAACTTTCCACTACCTTTGCAGCCGCAAACACGGGAATAGCTCAGTTGGTAGAGCATCGGTCTCCAAAACCGAGTGTCGGGAGTTCGAGCCTCTCTTCCCGTGCAACAAAAAATCCGGTATTCCTCAAAGGATATCGGATTTTTTGTTGTAAGGATAAAAATTACTTCAAAACGACCAGCACCTTACGCGCGCCATGGGCTCCCATAACTAGCGCCTGCTCGATGTCGGCCGTCTTCGAAGGCCCCGAGAGGAATACGCCATAAGGATAGGAAGCCGTCTTTAAAGCAGCATAAGCCTCGTGCATATTGTTGACCAGACGGTTGCGGTCCACAACTATCAGCAATGCCTCCGCAATGAAATACAGCAACTTATGACGAACGGTCTGCGGAATCCAGACTGCCCCATTCTCGGCCACTCCCATTTCACCCGACACCACAGCCAGGTCTACTCCGTTCAAATCCTGCGCACGCTCCACCTCGTCGGGATTCAGCGTAGCGCAAGTTACCTCTGTCAAAGTCGAAGCGATGCTACGTGCCTCAGGGAAACGCGAACGGATGATGGCATCCAGCGTATCACCCTCCTGCCACACTACCGCATCACCTCCCACCTGACGGCTGACTTCACAAAACTGTTTCACCTTGTCGGCATAGGCCGTAGCCTTTATCTCCCAGCGGGGATAGTCGAAACGCAGCTTGGTGTTCCGACGTATTTTGTCCAATATTTCGTCACGATTGCTCATTTCTCAGATTCCTCCTTTCCCTGTACTTTGTTTTTCTTCCACATCTCGTTGAACGATTCCGAAGCAAACTTGGGCAGCTCACGTCCCTTGCCCCAATCATTCAGTCCATTGTATTTCATGAAACGGGGCAACCCGTTCACCATCGGAGCCGCCCAAAGTGCCGCATTGAACAGGGTCGGACGCTCCATCAGGAATTTCATGCCGCCGGACATATACTGCTTCTCGCTGCTGGCCTTGCCAATAGCCTTCAACCCCTGACGCCACTTATAGATCTGTTCGCCCAAGTCGACCTTGGCCGGACAAACATTGGAGCAGGAAAGGCAAAGCGAACAGGCCGAAAGATTGTCGTAATACTTCTGCGGATCGTGTGCCATCCCCAGATTGATGCCAATTGGCCCTGGAATGAAATAGGTATACGAATAGCCACCGCTCCGCCGATAGACCGGACAGGTGTTCATGCACGCTCCGCAACGGATACAGTTCAGCAGACGGATGTGGTCGGTATCGGCCAGCATGTCGCTGCGCCCGTTGTCTACTATAATGATGTGATACTCACCTCCCTCACGCGGAGAGCGGAAATGGGACGTATAGGTGGTACTGGGTTGTCCTGTGCCCGAGCGGGCCAACAGACGGGTAAAGACACCTAACGCCTCCATGTCGGGTACAATCTTCTCCAACCCGAAAGCCGAAATGTTCAACTTGGGGCAGGACATACCCATATCGGCGTTGCCTTCGTTAGTACATACCACGACATCGCCCGTCGAGGCAACGGCAAAGTTGGCGCCAGTCATGGCCGCATCGGCATTCAGAAAAATGTCGCGCAGGTTCTTGCGGGCCACATGGGTCAGATAAGTAGGATCGTAGTTGCCCTTTTCGGAACCCATCTCCTTCTCGAACAGTTCGCCCACTTGCTGACGCTTGATGTGTATGGCCGGCAGCACCACATGGCTGGGCGGCAGGTGCATCAGTTGCAGGATACGTTCGCCCAAATCGGTTTCCACCGTATCGATGCCCTTGGATATCAGGAAAGGATCCAGTTCGCATTCCTCGGAAAGCATGGATTTGCTCTTGACAAAGCGCTTGACACCATGGCTGCGCAGCAGGTCGTAAATGATGTTGCGATACTCCTCCGCATCCTTGGCCCAGTGTACAATGGCACCATTGGCGGTGGCGTTCTCCTCAAAATCGACCAACAGCTCTTCCAAGTGGCTGTTGGAATACAATTTCAGCTGACAAGCCTTCTCGCGCAGGTCCTCCCACTCGGACAGTTCCCGGCTCATCTTGTCGCGTTTGGCACGGACCATCCAAAGGGTCTCGTTGTGCCATGCCACCTGTTCCTTGTCTTGAAGGAACTTCTCGGCGGCTTTCGAATGCTTGGTACTCATAGTTGTGAAGCCAATATTTCTACAATATGAATGGTTTTAATGGGCAAATGTTCGCGGTCAATGACACCCTGCATGTGCATCAGGCAGGAGCTGTCGGCCCCGGTGATGTATTCGGCACCTGTTTCCATGTGATGCCTGATCTTATCCTGGGCCATGCAGACCGAGACGGCCTGTTCTTCTACGGCAAACATACCACCGAAGCCGCAACACTCGTCCGGATGGGCCGGCTCAAATACTTCGATATCCTTCACCAGCCCCAAAAGATCGCGTAACTTGTTATAGTAAGGAATGTTACGCTCACTGGGCGAAGAGAGATTGAGCTCACGTACGCCATGGCAACTGTTGTGTATGCTCACCTTATGGGGAAAGCATGCACTCAGGCTGTCAGGCTTCACCACGTCGTGAATGAATTCACAGAGGTCATAAATCTTTCCCGCACTCCGACACACGTGTCCTTCGTGCTTCAGGATATCAGGATGATTCAACTTTACAAAAGCCACGCAGCTGGCCGAAGGACCGACCACGTAGTCATAATCCTTGAACAAATCGTCGAAACGGAGGGCCAGCTTGGAAGCCTCGCCCTCGAAACCGGCATTGGCCATAGGCTGTCCGCAACACGTCTGATCCAGCGGATAGTCCACGTCTACACCCAGGCTCTTCAGCAATTTATAGGATGCCACCCCCACCTTGGGATAGATGGCGTTGATATAACATGGAATAAACAGACCTACTTTCATGGGTTCATCAGATTTATTGAATGATATGGTTAGTTTTCTTATTGTATGTCTATCAGCTTATGCGTCTGCAGACTGAGCCGCCAACGTGGATGCGCCAGCACACAAGCCACCGTCTCGGCTGTATTCTGGCACGAGCAGGGCTGCAGGAAGAAGTGTGCGGCAGGCAGCTGTTCGTAGGGCGTCAGGTCCTGCCCCTCGTACACCACCTTCACTTCGTCCATGCGGACCAACTTCAGTACGCCCCCCTCTTTGGGCGAACAGGTCACCCAGTCGATACCTTCCGGCAGGGGACGAGTGCCGTTTGTTTCGATGCAGATGTACTTCCCAGCCCGATGCAGCAGGTCTACCAACGTTCCGTCAATCCAAAGTGACGGCTCTCCCCCGGTCAATATCACCATGCGGGCCGGATATTTCTGTACCTCGGCCAGGATAGCTTCATCGGTCATCTGCGTGCCTTCCTCGTGACGCGTGTCGCAGAAAGGACATTTCAGGTTGCACCCCGAAAAGCGCACGAATACGGCAGGAGTGCCCGTATGGAACCCCTCGCCTTGCAGACTGTAGAATATTTCGTTAATCTTTCTCATAGACGGCCATATTTCCTTCGGACTCCTGTACCTCTACCTTGAAACAAGTAGGTATCTGGTCGCACACCCAACGGGCTATGTTCTCGGCCGTGGGATTACAGGGGATGACTTCGTTCAGATTCTTGTGGTCGAGACGGTCCATCACCGTCTGCTTGATGTGGGTAAAGTCCACGACCATGCCGTCCTCGTTCAATTCGCGCGAACGGCACCAGACGGTAATAATCCAGTTGTGACCATGCAGATTCTCACACTTACTGGGATAAGAAAGGCGCAGGCTATGGGCAGCCGACACCTCCATGCGTTTGACTACTGTGTACATAGGTTTAATACGCTTACTAAAATAAATGTTCCTACATAAATTCTGCATCTAATGTCACCTCGATGCTGCGGCAAAAATACGAATTTCTTCGTTATTTTTTCTACATTTGCGCCATGAAAGTAATCTGCATCATTTTAGGAAGCCTGTCGCTGGGGCTAGGCATTGCCGGCATTTTCCTGCCCTTGCTCCCCACCACACCCTTCCTGCTCCTGACAGCAGCCCTCTACTTCCGCGGCTCACCCCGCCTGTACGACTGGCTGTTACGACAGAAGCGGCTGGGCCCCTATATCCGCAACTTCCGCGAACACAAGGCCATACCGCTTCATGCCAAAATTACTTCCGTCAGCCTGACGTGGATTACCATTCTTTACTGCGTGACTTTCCTGATTGCAGCAATCTGGCTTCGAGTCCTGCTGCTCCTATTGGCTGCAGGCATCAGCTGGCACATCTTGTCGTACAAAACCTTGAAATAGCTTCAGACACCACCCGTCCGCTCAAAGAAAGCCTCCAAAGCCCGCCGGGCATCGGAGAGCTTGTCCTCCCAATGCTGGACGGAATTTAGCCCGATGACGTCGGTCACATACTTCACCGCCACAAAGGGTACCCCCTTCGCACGGCACACCCAGGCCTGAGCATAGGCTTCCATATCGACCACGTCGCCTTCCACGTCGGTCAGCTCGGTCAGGAAGGAGTCGCCTGTATTGCACACCCCGTCCATCCCCTGCCAATGAAGGCAGTAACCTTTCTCTTCCAACAGGCCGGACACATCGAGACGGCAATCCATGCCCAATCCCCGTACTTTCTGCAAGTCGCGGTCGACAAAACGACGACAGACAAAGATATCGCCCACACGATGGCCGACCGTACCGGCCGTACCGATATTGATCACCAGGTCGGGCTGCAGACGATTAAGCGCATCGGTCAGGTAATAGGCAGACTTCACCTTGCCGATGCCTGTACGCAGGTAGCCCACCTGCACTTCGTCGTTTCCTCGCATACCAGGAAACTTCAACTCCACAAATTCGCCTTGAACGGCGTAAGTAACCAGTATTTTCATTACGATTTAATCTTTTATTTCACAATATATGTCTTCAGCGCTTCCACATATTCCTCGAAGGCATCCACCCCCTGTGGCGTAATCTTGCAGAGCGTGCAGGGCATCTTTCCCTTGAATGTTTTCGTCACCTCCACATAGCCCGCTTTGCTGAGCTTGTCTATCTGCACGCTCAAGTTGCCCGCCGTGGCTCCCGTCTGCTGACGGATGTAGACAAAATCCGCTTCTTCTACGCTGATGAGCAGCGACATCACGGCCAAGCGGAGCTCGCTATGAAGTAATGGGTTCAGTTCTCTAAACATATCGGTTCCTTCTCACTTTCCAATTGAAACATCCTTACGTACACGACGGTTCAACACATGACCGGGAATAACCAATGAAAACAGTAGAATAAGGACAAAAATAATCAATGTGTCCATGGAAGCTCCGTCGGTTGCCACCTCAAAAACTTGCTCCAGACTCCAGGCAAACCCACACGAAGGCAAACCCGAAAACAGCGTATAACGGATAATAATGCCCGTTAGCAGGCTACCGAGCGAAACCAGCAAGCCACACAAGGGCAAAATCATTTCATAACTGTGATAGAGTGTAGCGAACCCAGCCACTCCGCAAGAGGCAATGCCGATAATCTGCCACACCTGTCTCACTATGCGGTCGGTATAGTCCTTCGCTCTCTGTTCCTTCCGCCACTTGCGCCCGAACCACCAGGACAACGACCATCCCACTACCGGCAAAGCCCAAAAGCCCCACAAAGCAACGGTATTTTCCGTCAGAGACCACGCGGCCAGTACACCCAATGTAACCACTACACCTACATATCCCCACAACAGAAACATGTTTCCTCCACCAGCATCCAGATTGCGTCGTGTGTTCTAAATCATCTGCGTTATCAATTCCAAACTCTCCTTTTCGTTCAGTTTACGATCTTCCATACGTTTTCCTCCTTACTTGTTCACGTTTTCAACATTCTGTTTTTACATTTCAGGATGCAGTCATCCCGTTTTCAGGTTCGAACTCTGTTGCAAAGATATAAGGTTTATTTTATAAACCAAATTATTATATAGATTATTTTATAGTCTGAAAAGAAGACATCTATCAGTACCAGTGTTTCACACCCACGAAATCAATCTTTCACATAAGTATTTGAACAAATAATAGGGATAAAAACAGTTACTTTTATAAATGAATTCACTGTAAACTACTGAAAATAAAACAATTACGGTGAAAGATCGATTTTTGTGAAAGCAAAATCGGAAAAACAGTCGTTTCACCCACATGAAACACGACCTTTCACCATAACCATATCTTTATCAACAATTTACAAACAGAATGAAAGATTGAAACCTGTTTAGAGAATAAGGCTTTCAGACACGGATATTTAAAGAATATACAGCCAGAAAAAGAGCAACGCACTGAACGCACTAAACACCTACTTGAGCTCGCTAAACATCTACATTACGATCACCAAGTGGCACTTTAGCTTCACAATGTAGTATGTTGCCCTATACAGATAACAATACTTTTACCGGAAGAAAGCACCGTTTTCCACATAGCAAAGCAATGCTTTCCTACACGAAACAAATACAGATAGATTTTAATACCACTGAATATTGCTCTGTGTCTGGCTGCGCTGTTCCCACTTCAAGTCCTGAAGAATGCTGGCGTTGGCACGAATGGTAAAGTTGTAGTATTTCCAACGGCCGAAAGGTGAAAGGCTGGCTGACATGCTGAAGCAGTGAAGGTCGCGCGTAATATTGAAAGCTGTCTGCACAATCTCTTTCGCATCGAAGTCGTAGCCTGAATTGAAGCTGATGGCCCACTTGTTGGATATCTTGATATTGCCGTTGATACTCAAGTTTTGCGTATACTTATAAGGATAGCGCATCTTCTTCTTGTTGATTTCCGCACTGCGGTCTTCGGTAATGCCAAAACCGTAGTTCACATTGATAGACCAAGGCATCTTGAAAGCCATATATCCATCTTCGTCCACGGCAGCTTTCTCTGTTTTCTTCTTGCTTGGCAAGCCTCCTGATGCAGTATCTTCACCTTCTGTAGTTTCATCGGTCTCCGTTCCTTCGCCACCTTCTTTCCCTTCGCCCTCTTCCTTTTCACCTGTAAAGAAAGCCTTGACTTTCTTCCAGGTATCATTGTTGAATGTATAGCTGAAAGAAGAACTATAACCTTGAAAGATACCAAAACGGCCATAAGACCACTCGGTACGATCATTATCTACGACATTGCCTTGTTCGTCGAATTTATAACCATAGGTCTTGAACGTGGAGCTCATACTAAATGTATAACTCTTTGTCAGTTTCAATCGTGCGTTCAATGTCAGGTCGCTCCACGGCCTTGTCGTAGCGGCCATATTATAGGAAAGGCTTGCTCCCAATTCATCAATCAAGCTGACTTTCTTGATGGAGTCGTTCTTGTCCTTATACTTCATTTCCAAGTTGTTGGAGATGCTGAACGTAACGTTTCCCTGCTTACCGCCACTGGGCACACCAAACATCTGGTTGGCATAATAAGAATACTTCACTGTATCCTGCGTACCATTGCTGTTCGGACGATAATAGGTATCATAATACCCATAGCGCGACGTCGTAAAGTCGGGGGCAGCACTAAGGCTGATAGAAGGAGTGATGACATGACGTATCTGAATGGCCTTCTTCGGCAGGAAGATGGGCTTGTACATACCATAAATCTTGGTATTCAAGCCGAGGCTGGCATTATAGTTGTAGACACGATGGAACCCATAGATGGTATCTGTATCTACTTCTTTGTTAGCCGTTTCGTCCCAGCCTTTTGTGATTTTACGGGTATACCAACGCTCGGTATAATTGACAGAAGGCGTCAGGTTGAAATACTTGAAAAGGGTAAACGTGGCACTGATAGGAATTTCATGCTGCATACCGTTTTCCCAGTCCTTTATCAAGTTCGACTTAAAAAGCAAATTATCTTTAGTCTTGATACTATTCTTCAAATGTCCTGTATAACGAACAGAAATTTTCTCATACCAACGTTCTTCACCCACCGCCTTTTTCCGCTTAAAAGGATAAATATTACTGAGCGAAATTGTCAAATCGGGCAAAGTAACAGCAATTGATGAATCCTTCATCGTTTGCGCAATGTTCGACGTGGCCGAGATGGTCAGCTTCTGGTCGGGGAAGCTTCGAGTATAACTGATACTCGAGGTCTTGGTATTCTGCGTCATGGCCTGCGAGTTGTAAAGATTGCCAATATTGGACAACTCATAACTACTGGTCGAAAAGTTCACACTGGCCGAGAAAGTGGAGTTCGGATTAGCTTTTGCATCCTGACGATGACTCCATACGATCTTAAAATCTTTGGACACAGAGTAATCGGGTAGACCTTTGTCACCTGTCTTCGTCACCTGATAGCTGGCTTGGAAAAGACCCGAATACTTGTATCGCTTCACATAGTTGCTTTCGGCATTCAGCGCCCACGAACCCTTCGTGAAGATATCGCCACGAAGTTTCAAATCCATCTGGTCACTGATGGCAAAGTAATAGCCACCGTCCGTCAGACCAAAACCGCGGCTGGAGTCGTCCATATAAGTAGGCATCAGAAAACCTGACGAGTAGCTGCTGGAGAAAGGGAAGAAAAAGAACGGAACCGCCAAGGGCAGAGGTACATCCTCGACCACTAGATAGGCAGGTCCGGTCACTACATTCTTCTTAGGACGCACTTTGGCATAAGTCATCTGCATATAGAAGTGAGGATGTTCGTGGTTATCACAGGTTGTATATTTACCATCCTTCATATACATCTCGTTACCCGTTCCCTTCTTGGCATTGTTACCCGTTACATATCCCTCACCCTGCTGGCTCACCACATTGCTGATGATACCTCGCTTACTCTTGAAGTTGTAGCGAATGGTATTGGTTTCGTAAGGCGTCTCGCCATCCTTAAAGACAGGTGTACCCTGCATCACACCCAATGAGTCCTCCACGCCATGGGCATAGACCGTACTGCTGTCCATATTCATGGTAATGACAGCTGCAGTTAGTTCGGCTTGCGGATAATTCACTTTACTGTTTCCATACAGATGGGCATAACCGTTTTGCGTAAACACAATGGAGTCCGTCGCTTCATAAGTTACTGGCGCATCGAGCCCGTCTTTCTTCTTAGCCGCCAATGTGTCGACAGGTATGGAGTCATTGCGCAGCGTGTCGCCTGTCTGCAACGAATCTCTTTGATTCCTTGGAAGCGAAACGTTCCTGTTCCTGCGCTGCGATTCGGCTTCAGCAGAAATGATCAGCAAGAGAAACAATAATAAGAATGATATGGTTGTCTTTACTTTCAATGCTCAAATAAACATACGGTTATGTGCTTGGAGGGGACAAAAATAAACAAAATAGATGGATTGTCCGCTCTTTTTAAAGAAAATTAGATAGCTACAAGAAGAGTTCGCACCAACGGTCGAAACGTGACAAACCTTCCGCTCCATATTTTTCCAGACTATTCCTCGCCTTCTCTACTGTCTTTTCACGGTCGAGACGGGTTTTGGAATAAAATTTATCGGCGAAACAGATAATCTGCTCCTCGATACTGACAGGAAGCATCTCACGATGAGGTACAGGCAATTTCTGTTCTACGATCTGTTCGAGTGACAAGCCGGCTCCAGTATGCCGCTCGCAAACCAACGCATGGCGTGGATAGCCTTCATTACGCATCAGGTCGGCACCCAAATAGCCATGACAAATGTAAGGTTTATCGCCCTTACAGAAAATACCGTCAGCATCGGTCAGAAAAATACCAATATCGTGTAACATGGCTGCTTCGTACAGGAAATCCCTGTCTGCCTTCAGTTCAGGATGTCTGTCGGCTATCTGCAAAGCCTTGTCGGCAACCGAACGGCTATGGGTCAGCAGGATATGGCGCAGTTCACTGCCCTCCTGATAATATTTATCGATAATTTCAACTGGATTCATGATCTAACTTTCACAAAATTATCCGACTATGCCTTCCCCTACTCCTGCATGACTATAACTCCAACGACAGAAGAAACGGTAAGCACAATCTTTTTCGACGACAAAAGTACAAATTATTCCCTAACTACCTTACACATCCTTGGATAAATCAGCTTTCCTTTTCTTCCATAACTGATAGCTGTTAATAATATTTTGCCACAACACGTAGGAGCCAGGACCCACTGAAGAAAGAGGATTCAAATAAGTATAAGCCATCCAAATAGCCAACACGGTATTCTTCTGACCCAATGCCTGACCACCACTGATACGTTCCTTATAATGTCCACCGATACGTTTGCCCAAATAGAACTGAACGCAACATGTCACCAGTCCGGCCAAAGCAATCAGCACCTCCACATAGCCTGGAGCTGTACTGTTGACTAATGAACGTACAGTCTGACCAGAAACAATCGCCAAGGCCACACCCCACAGGTAAAAAGCAGCCGTATGCCGCTCCAGCAACCATTGATGAACAGCAGGCAACCAAATCCGCAAGAGCCATGCCAACAGGAACGGACAAAGCAGCAACGGAAAAACCTTGCTAAGGATTTTCAGAAAAGCCAGCCAGAAAGTCACATCCGCATGAGGTTCTACCAACGGGAAAACGAGCGGGACGGCCACGGCCGCCAACAGATTGGACATCAAAGTATAGGTAGTCAAGCTAGCAGCACTTCCACCCAATTTGCCCGTAATAACAGCTGCTGCAGTAGCCGTAGGACATATCAGACAGACCATAGCTCCTTCGAACACCTCCCGATAAAGTTCGTTCATCGGACAATAGACCAACAATGCCGAAAGCAAAAGACATGAAACCGTCTGAAACAAAAGCAACCAACCATGCCAGGCTTTCGGCTTCAAATCTGCGAAATCTACCTTGCAGAACGTGAGTAGCAATTGGGCAAAAATCAGCAACGGCGTAAGAATTGCTACCAAGGCATTGACCAAAGGTTTGACTGGAGCAAGCACCGGCACTCTTGCAAAAAGAAAATAGGCTAACGTTCCGGCTATCATGGCCACGGGGAGCGTCCAGTCTTTCAAAAAACGAATAATAGCATTAGCCAACATAAATTACACCAATTTTATTGCTCTAACCATCTCTGTCAGATTAGGCGGTGCAAAATTAGCTTCTATTTATGAAAAACATGCTCTCCAACATCTAAAAACTGTACCAAAATAAATGGAAAAAGAATAAAACTTAGTGTAAACGGCAAGTTTTCAGCAAAATTACACTACATTTGCGGAGTAATTCATATATAGATGAGTTTGAACAGGCTTTATCACATATTATATATTACTTTTTGCATGGTCTGTTTGCCCATGCACCCAAGTTTGGCAGCCAACCTATCCAAAAAGTTCGTCGTAGTCATCGACGCCGGTCATGGAGGACATGACCCGGGAGCTGTCGGAAAAATATCCAAGGAAAAAAACATCAACCTTAGCGTCGCTCTTCAATTGGGTA
This sequence comes from Caecibacteroides pullorum, assembly GCF_019239235.1. Taxonomy (GTDB): domain Bacteria; phylum Bacteroidota; class Bacteroidia; order Bacteroidales; family Bacteroidaceae; genus Bacteroides; species Bacteroides pullorum. Next base: position 105,420 of record NZ_JAAZTS010000009.1, read on the forward strand.
ACCTGATTAAAGAGCAATGCGCTGACACGCGTGTTATCTATACCCGCAGCAGAGATGTATTTATACCATTAGCCCGACGAGCAGAGATTGCCAATGAAGCCAAAGCAGATTTGTTTATCTCGATTCATACCAACTCTGTCGGAGGAAATAAAAGCGTGCAAGGTGCTTCAACCTGGACATTAGGTCTGGCCAAATCGGATGCTAATCTGGAAGTAGCCAAACGCGAGAACTCCGTAATCTTATACGAAGACGACTACAAAACCCGCTATGCAGGGTTTAATCCCAATTCTGCAGAATCGTATATCATCTTCGAATTCATGCAGGACAAATACATGTCGCAAAGTGTCCACCTGGCTTCATTAGTACAGAAAGAATTCAAACAAACAGGGAAACGCATAGATCGAGGCGTACATCAAGCCGGCTTTCTGGTCCTGAAAGCCAGTGCAATGCCTAGTATTTTGGTCGAACTTGGATTCATCTCCAACCCGACAGAGGAACGCTATCTGAACAGTGAGTCTGGCAAGAGAGCACTGGCAAACAGCATTTTCCAAGCTTTCCTGACATACAAAGAAGAACAGAAAATGAGATTGGAAGGAAGTAAAGGGAACACATTGCCTGAAGCTGAGCCTCTACAATCTGAGGTTCCACAACCTGAAGGTACTACCTCTGCTTCCACTACACCGAAAAAGGCATCTGTTGCAACAACTTCTGCCAAGACACAGAAAGTCGCCCAACAAGTCCCGGTATTTAAAGTACAAATTCTGACTTCATCTAAACCATTATCCCCCAAAGACAAACAGTTCAAAGGTCTCAAAGGTATAGATTCTTACAAAGAAAACGGGCTGTATAAGTACACATACGGTTCGTCCACCAACTACAACGAAATACTCCGCATTAAGAAGGACGTTTCCAAACGGATAAAAGACGCTTTCATCATAGCCTTCAAGAACGGGAAAAAAATGGATACAGCTACCGCTATCCGCGAATTTAAAGAAAACAAGAAATAACCATTCAATAAAGACAAATCATCATGAAGTATATCACAAAAGAAGTAAAGATAGGTATTGCAGGTATTGCAGCTCTATGCATATTAGTATATGGTATCAACTATCTGAAAGGTATCCACCTGTTCAAACCAGCCAGTTACTTTTATGTCAAATTCCAAAACGTCAACGGTCTCACAAAATCAAGCCCGGTCTACGCCGATGGATATAAAGTGGGACTCGTACGCGAACTCTATTACGACTATGATGCCCCTGGCAATGTAGTAGCCGAAATTGACGTAGACCCTGAACTGCGTATACCGAAAGGAAGTAGTGCAGAACTGGCCGCTGAAATGCTGGGAGGAGTTCGCATGAACTTACTACTTGCCAACAATCCGCGTGAACGCTACCAAATCGGTGATACCATCCCCGGATACTTAAACAACGGAATGATGGAAAAGGTAGCTAACATGATGCCTCAAATCGAGCAAATGATGCCTAAGCTCGACTCCATTCTCAGTTCTCTTAACGCAGTACTGGCCAATCCAGCCATTCCTGCATCATTAAAGAATATCGAAGAACTGACGGCCAACATGAATGCAACCAGCAAACAATTGAAGGTACTTATGAGCAATGATATCCCGCAACTGACAGGCAAGTTGAACACCATCGGCGACAATTTCATTGCCATGTCCGATAACCTCAAGCAAATCGATTATGCTGCAGCCATGCAAAAAATAGATTCTACACTGGCTAACGTACGAACACTTACAGACAAGCTGAATAGCAAAGATAATACCGTAGGCTTACTGCTAAACGACCCACAGCTTTACCAGAACCTGAATGCAACAACGGCCAATGCTGCTAGTTTACTCGAAGACTTGAAAGCCCACCCCAAACGCTATGTTCATTTCTCGCTTTTCGGCAAAAAAGACAAATAAAAAAATCTATTATATAGAATTCATCTAAATAAAGGCAAATTTAGCAAAAGCTGCAAGAAGCTAAGAAAATAGGGTAATTCAAAGCATTAAGGACTATTCCATCACAAAGAATAAAAGTCTTATAGATTTACATAGACATTCGTAATATACTAATATACAAGTCCTTTTAAAAAAGCAACAGCCCTTCTCAAAGGGCTGTTTGCACGTTATGCGATAAATAGCTGAAAGTAAAGACCTTATTCATTGAATGAAAAAAGCAAGAAAAAAAGCATTTGTTTTTTTCAAATAAGATACCCAATTTTGCAAACGTAGAAGTTTCGCTAAATTGATAAATGTAGATAGCCGTTATGAGTAAAAACAATCATGTCGGACTATGGAACGCGTGTCTTGACATCATTCGCGACAACGTTCCTGAACAGACATATAAAACTTGGTTTTGTCCAATCGTCCCATTAAAATTTGAGGACGATACCTTGGTATTGCAGGTGCCGAGCCAATTCTTTTATGAATTTCTGGAAGAGAAATTCCTGGATTTGCTACGCCAAACAATTCATAAGGTTTTTGGCGAAAGAACCAAATTGATGTACAGTGTAATGGTGGTTAAAAACCCACCTACAGCTGTTCCTCTGCCTACTCATTCCGGTTCGTCCACTCCGGTATCTGCTGTACGCAAGACTACAACCAAAGACATTCCGCAGACACCACAAATAACCGAACTCGACCCTCACCTGAATAGAGATTACAATTTCGAAACATTCATAGAGGGAGAAAGCAACAAACTTTCACGTAGTGTGGCAGAAGCTGTTGCACTCAATCCGGCCAAAACCATTTTCAATCCGCTATTCTTCTATGGAGCATCTGGCGTAGGGAAAACTCACCTCGCCAATGCCATCGGAACCAAAATTAAGGAACTTTACCCTGAAAAACGGGTGTTGTATGTCTCGGCCCACTTATTTCAGGTGCAATACACGGACTCCGTACGCAACAATACGACTAACGACTTCATCAACTTCTACCAGACAATTGACGTGCTGATCATCGATGATATCCAGGAATTTGCTGGAGTTACCAAAACTCAAAACACGTTCTTTCACATCTTCAACCATCTACATCAGAACGGGAAACAGCTTATCCTAACTTCGGATCGTGCCCCTGTACTCCTACAAGGTATGGAAGAACGCCTCGTCACTCGTTTTAAGTGGGGTATGGTTGCCGAGCTCGAAAAGCCGACCGTCGAACTGCGCAAAGATATCTTACGCAACAAAATACGTCGTGACGGTTTGCAATTTCCTCCAGAAGTTATTAATTATATCGCAGAAAACGTAAGTGACAGCGTACGCGATCTGGAAGGTATCATTATTTCCATCATGGCCCATTCAACCATCTATAATAAAGATGTAGATTTGGAACTGGCTCAACGGATTGTACGTAAAGTTACCCAAAACGAAAGTAAAGCCATAACGATAGACAATATCATCAATACGGTATGCAAGCACTTTGATTTGGATACAAGTGCTATCCATACAAAATCCAGAAAGCGAGAAGTGGTACAGGCACGACAGATTGCCATGTATCTGGCTAAAAATCACACAGACTTTTCAACGGCCAAAATTGGTTCTTTAATAGGCAACAAAGACCATGCAACCGTTCTACATGCCTGCAAAACGATCAGTGAGCTGAAAGAAGTAAGTAAAAGTTTCCAAGCCGAATTAGAAGAAATACAGACGGCCTTGAAACAACAATAGGATAAAGTAAACTCATAACGATGAAAAAGCAGGGATCAAAATCCCTGCTTTTTCATTATATTCCATAGCAATTCAGACATGGCTTCTGCATCTTTTTTCGTATAGCGAACATCCGTAAAGACTTGGGCTAAAGTCGCTTTACTATTTTCTGTCACATACTGTCTATTCTCGGGCAATGATTCTTTATAAGCATACAAACGGTCAATGTCCTCAGGCGTATAGTCGTGATAAACTTCTTCATGAACTACCGCTTCCAATGGCAAACGATCAACTTGAGCAGGATCTTCAGCCGGCCATCCCACTGTAACGGTCGTGATGGGGAACACCAACTCCGGCAACTCCAGTGCTTCAATAATCAAATGAGGATTGTATGTAGTAGTACCCAAATAGCAAATACCCAATCCTTTTTCCTCGGCGGCCACGCAAAATGTCTGAGCAGCCAGCAAGGCATCAACAGCTCCCGTTACAAACCATTCAAAGTTATTATACCCCGGCTCGGCCTGACGCTGCCGACACCATTTGCTAAACCGGTTCAAATCTATACAGAAAGTGAGTACAACCGGCGCAGCTGTCACCATTGGCTGATTGAAATGTGCCGGAGCCAGTTTACCCTTCCGGTCGGCATCGCGGGTCACCACCACGCTATAGGTCTGCATGTTTCCAACGGTCGATGCACGAAACGCCGTTTCAAGTAAATCATTTAACAAATCAACAGGAATGTCCTTCTGCTGATATTTACGGATTGTTTTTCTCTGTTTCAAGCTTCCCATACTTCTTCTTTTTTCTGCAAATATATAAAAGATTTAAGTAATTACCTTCTTTCTAGGCATAATCCTTCCCCACTCCATACCTAAAAAACAATTCAAAAATCTTCTCATATGCTCACTGCTTTTCTTTTTTGAAAACTTCCCCATATATTCCAAAATAGTAAACATCTAAAATACAGACAGATAACTGTTATAAACAAGAAACTTGCAATCTGTTGATAAAAACATGATTATTTATTTTGTCGGATGGAAAAACATTCATAGATTTGCAAACACATTTGTTAGCCAATGGCAAAACTTCTACAATATTGCTAATTGAATCAATAAAATCTAAAAGAATAGACCATCGTGGAAAAGAGAACTTTTACTTATCAGGAAGCCTTTGAAGCATCTTTACAATACTTCCAAGGCGATGAACTGGCTGCCAGGGTATGGGTGAACAAATATGCCGTCAAGGACTCCTTCGGCAATATTTACGAAAAGTCACCAGAAGATATGCATTGGCGTATCGCAAACGAAGTGGCTCGTATTGAGGCCAAGTATCCCAATTCCTTGAGCGCCGAAGAGTTGTTCAAGCTGTTGGATCACTTCAAATACATCGTTCCACAAGGAAGCCCCATGACAGGCATCGGAAACAATTACCAGGTTGCTTCTCTGTCCAACTGCTTCGTAATTGGAGTAGACGGTGAAGCCGACTCTTACGGCGCCATCTTCAAAATCGACGAAGAGCAAGTACAGCTGATGAAAAGACGCGGCGGCGTAGGCCACGATCTTTCACACATTCGTCCCAAAGGATCTCCGGTAAAGAACTCGGCCCTCACTTCCACCGGTTTGGTTCCTTTTATGGAACGCTATTCGAACTCCACCCGCGAGGTAGCACAAGACGGACGCCGTGGTGCCCTAATGCTCAGCGTTTCCATCAAACATCCCGATTCTGAAGCTTTCATCGACGCCAAAATGACTGAAGGCAAGGTGACAGGCGCTAATGTTTCGGTGAAACTGGATGACGCATTCATGGAAGCCGCCGTCAGCGGTACTCCTTATGTACAACAATACCCAATCGACAGCCCCAATCCGCTTGTAAAGAAAACCATAGACGCAAGTACTCTGTGGAAGAAAATTGTCCACAACGCATGGAAGTCTGCTGAACCCGGCGTACTATTCTGGGACACTATCATCCGCGAATCTGTCCCTGACTGTTATGCAGACTTGGGCTACCGCACTGTATCTACCAATCCTTGCGGTGAAATTCCCCTTTGCCCGTACGATTCATGCCGTCTACTGGCTATCAACCTCTATTCTTACGTGGTCAATCCATTCAAACCCGACGCTTATTTCGACTTCGAGCTGTTCAAGAAACATGTAGCCTTGGCACAGCGAATCATGGACGACATTATCGACCTGGAGTTGGAAAAAATCGAACGGATCATGGAAAAGATAGACTCCGATCCGGAAAGCGATGCTGTCAAGGAAACAGAACGTACTCTATGGCAAAAGATCTACAAAAAGAGTGGCCAAGGACGCCGTACCGGGGTAGGTATCACGGCCGAAGGCGATATGCTGGCTGCTCTAAACCTGCGCTATGGTACGGAAGAAGCAACAGCTTTCTCTGAACAAGTACACAAGACCATCGCCCTGAGCGCTTACCGCTCGTCGGTCGAAATGGCAAAAGAACGCGGAGCATTCGAAATCTACGACACCGAACGCGAAAAGAACAATCCGTTCATCAACCGCCTGCGTGAAGCCGATCCTGAGCTCTACGAAGAAATGGCCCAATACGGTCGACGCAATATCGCCTGCCTAACCATCGCTCCTACCGGAACCACCAGCCTGATGACGCAAACCACCTCGGGTATTGAGCCTGTGTTCCTGCCGGTATACAAACGCCGTCGCAAAGTAAACCCCAACGACACCAACGTCCGTATCGACTTTGTAGACGAAACCGGTGACGCATTCGAAGAATATGTAGTGTTCCACCCGAAGTTCGTCACTTGGATGGAAGCTCAGGGCCTTAACCCTGCCAAGCGTTATACCCAAGAAGAAATCGACGAAATGGTGACACGCTCACCCTATTATAAAGCCACGTCCAACGACGTAGACTGGCTGATGAAAGTCAAAATGCAAGGACGCGTGCAGAAGTGGGTGGACCACTCCATCAGCGTCACCATCAACCTGCCCAACAATGTCGACGAAGAACTGGTCAACCGTCTCTATGTAGAAGCCTGGCGTTCGGGTTGCAAGGGATGTACCGTCTACCGCGACGGTTCACGCTCGGGCGTGCTCATCTCTACCAAAAGCGACAAGAAAGACGAATTGCCCCCCTGCAAACCGCCTACGATTGTCGAAACACGCCCCAAAGTGCTCGACGCCGAAGTGGTACGCTTCCAGAACAATAAAGAAAAATGGGTGGCTTTCGTGGGCCTGCTCAACGGACACCCCTACGAAATTTTCACCGGTGTGCTTGACGATGACGAAGGTATCGTACTCCCCAAGAATGTCGTTTCAGGCCACATCATCAAGAATGTTGACGAAAACGGTATCAAGCGTTACGACTTCCAGTTCGAGAACAAGCGCGGCTACAAAGTCACGATTGAAGGCTTGTCCGAGAAGTTCAATAAGGAATACTGGAACTACGCCAAGCTTATCTCAGGCGTACTACGCTACCGCATGCCTATCGAGCAGGTCATCAAGCTGGTAGGATCCCTACAGCTTGACAGCGAAAACATCAACACCTGGAAAAACGGTGTAGAACGTGCCTTGAAAAAATATGTGCTCGACGGCACAGAGGCCAAGGGTCAGAAATGTCCCAACTGCGGCAATGAGAGTCTCGTCTACCAGGAAGGCTGCCTCATCTGCAAGACTTGCGGTGCTTCCCGCTGCGGATAAACGGGCTGCAAACACAAACGTTTGCATAGGATTTTAAAATACTTGGACAACGATAGCTGCATGACTATGAAGAATATTTTCTATACTTGCATAGTCAATGCAGCTATTGTCGTTCATATAAATCTAATAATATGATACTTTCATTCAACATCGAATATCGTACCAGTTGGGGAGAGGAAATCAAAGTCCTGGGTTCCGTCCCCGAATTAGGAAGTAACATGCCCGGACAAGCCGTTCCCATGCATACAGTGGACGGTATACACTGGACAGCGGAAGTCGAAATCGGACTACCCGAAACGAAAGAAATCCATTACAGTTACCATGTCTACCGCGACGGACAAGCCGTCCGCAACGAATGGAACAGCCTGCCGCGTGTCTTGTACGTCTCCGACGATCCCGCCAAGACCTACCGTCTGGAAGACAGCTGGAAGAACCTGCCGGAACAGCAGTATTTCTACACCTCGGCCTTCACTGAGTCGCTCCTGGCCCATCACGACCGCGAAGCAGCCCCACGGGGATGCCAACGCAGCCTGGTCCTCAAAGCCTACGCGCCCTGCATTGACAGCGGACATGCACTGGCTGTGTGTGGAAGTGTGGACGCCCTGGGCGGATGGAATCCCGACAAAGCCATCCTGATGAGCGACGCCAACTTCCCCGAATGGCAGGTGGAAATCGACGCCTCCGACCTGACCTTCCCGCTGGAATACAAATTCGTCCTCTATAAGAAAGAAGAAAGCCGCGTCGTGGCTTGGGAAAACAATCCCAACCGCTATTTGGCCGATCCGAAACTGGGCGACGCCGAGACACTGGTTGTAGGCGACCGCTACGTCTACTTCAGTCTGCCCGCCTGGAAGGGTGCCGGCACGGCCATCCCCGTCTTCTCCCTCCGCTCCGAAGGCAGCTTCGGCGTGGGCGACTTCGGTGACCTGATGAAGATGATCGACTGGGCCGTCAAAACCCACCAGAAGGCCGTGCAGATTCTCCCGATCAACGACACGACCATGACTCACTCATGGACCGACTCTTATCCCTACAGCAGCATCTCCATCTACGCCTTCCACCCCATGTACACCGACCTGCGACAACTGGGTACCTTGGACGACCGCGAGAAAATGGAGCAGTTCGAACAGCGACGCCAGGAACTGAATGCCCTGCCCGCCATCGACTACGAAGCCGTCAACGAAGCCAAGTGGGAATATTTTCGCCTGATCTTCGCCCAGGAAGGCGAAGCTGTGCTGGCATCCGAAGACTTCCGCGCCTTCTTCGAGACCAACAAGGAATGGCTCCAACCCTATGCCGTCTTCAGCTATCTGCGCGACGCCCACCGGACACCTAACTTCCGCGAGTGGCCGCGCTACAACGATTACCGCCAGGAAGACATCGACACCTTGTGCAATCCCCAGTCGGCCGACTATCCACATATCGCCATCTACTACTACATCCAGTACCAGCTCCACCGCCAGCTGCTAGCTGCTACCCGCCATGCCCGTGCCAACGGAGTGGTGCTCAAGGGCGACATCCCCATCGGCATCAGCCGCAACAGTGTCGAGGCCTGGAAGGAGCCCCATTACTTCAACCTGAACGGACAGGCAGGTGCCCCGCCCGACGACTTCTCTGCCAACGGACAGAACTGGGGCCTCCCCACCTACAACTGGGACGTGATGGAGCAAGACGGCTATGCCTGGTGGATGAAGCGTTTCCGCAAAATGTCCGAATACTTCGACGCCTACCGCATCGACCACATCCTGGGCTTCTTCCGCATCTGGGAGATTCCGATGGACGCCGTCCACGGCCTGCTGGGACAGTTCGTCCCTGCCCTGCCCATGACGCGTGAAGAAATCGAGAGCTACGGCCTCGGCTTCCGTCCCGAGTTCCTGAAACCCTATATCCACGAGTACTTCCTCGGACAGATGTTCGGCCCGCACACCGACTACGTGAAGCAGACCTTCATCGAGCCCACCGACACGTGGGAAGTCTACCGTATGCGTCCCGAGTTCGACACACAGCGCAAGGTGGAAGCCTACTTCGACGGCAAGACCGACGACGACAGCGTCTGGATACGCGACGGCCTTTACGCCCTTATCAGCGACGTTCTGTTCGTGCCCGACCGCAACGATCCCTCGAAATACCATCCACGCATTGGCGTGCAGCACGACTACATCTATCGCTCGCTGAACGACTGGGAGAAAGCCGCCTTCAACCGCCTGTACGACCACTACTACTACCACCGCCACAACGATTTCTGGGGACAGCAGGCCATGAAGAAGCTCCCGCAGCTGACGCAGTCCACCCGCATGCTCGTCTGCGGCGAAGACCTCGGCATGATTCCCGCCTGCGTGGCGTGGGTGATGAACGAGCTACGCATCCTCTCGCTCGAGATACAGCGCATGCCTAAGGACCCCAGCCAGGAGTTCGGACACCCCGAATGGTATCCCTACCGTTCCGTCTGCACCATCTCCACCCACGACATGTCCACCCTGCGTGGCTGGTGGGAGGAAGACGCCCAGCAGACGCAGCGCTACTACAACCACGCTCTAGGCCACTACGGCACTGCCCCTGCCGTGGCCACGCCCGAACTGTGCGAGCAGGTGGTGCGCGCCCATCTGACGAGCAACTCCATGCTCAGCATCCTCTCCTTCCAGGACTGGATGTCGGTCGACGGGCAGCTGCGCAACCCCAACGTGGCCGAAGAGCGCATCAACGTGCCTGCCAACCCACGCCACTACTGGCGCTACCGCATGCACCTGACGCTGGAACAACTCATGGCCGCCGACGACTTGAACAACAAGATCCGGCAGATGATTGCCGACAGCGGACGCTGACGCATCGCCGTCCTTGCCGGAAACGGATTTTCCCTTCAGGCCGTCTCGGGATGAACACTGACTTTCATTTCGGGACGGCCTGAAAACGTTCTACCCCCTGCCCGCCGCTCAACATGACAGGGGTGGTGCGTCCCTACATCGTCCGCGTATCCATTTTTTTCGCGAGATGTTTGCATAATCTTAATTCATTTTGTACTTTGTGCCGCAAATACCAATAAAGATAAGTATGTATAAAAGAACATTCATGCAAACGCTGGCAGCGGTGGCGATGATGCTGCTGCCGGCCGCCTGCGCGGACGACTACGACGACTCCGCCCTCTGGGACAAAGTGAACGACCACGAAGAGCGCCTCGCCGCGCTGGAGAAGTGGCAGGAACAGACCAACCAAAGCATCGCAGCCATGCAGGAGCTGCTGAACACCACGGACATGATCACCGGCGTCAGCGCCGTGACGGAGGACGGCCAGACGGTGGGCTACACCATCACCTTCCTGCACTCCGACCCCATCACCATCTATAACGGTGCGAAGGGCGCCGACGGCGAGGACGGTGCCGACGGAGCCGACGGACAGACGCCGCAGATAGGCCTCGCGCAGGCGGAGGACGGCAACTGGTACTGGACGCTGAACGGCGAACTCCTGACCGACGCCCAAGGCAACCCCATCCGCGCCAACGGACTGGACGGAGCCGACGGAGCCGACGGCGAAGACGGCGAAGACGGAGCCACAGGCCCCGAAGGCCCGCAAGGCAACGACGGCACTTCCGCCCCCACGCCGCAAATCCTGCTGGGTAGCAACATCCCTGCAAGCGGTAACGTCCAGACCGACAACGGCAAGGCAATCGACAACGCCTGGTACCTGAGCGTGGACAACGGCGCGACGTGGTACCGCGTCAGCGGCAAGGACGGCACGAACGGCGACGCCTGGTTCTCCGATGAACCCCAAAAGGAAGGAAACTACTACGTCTTCACCCTGACCGACCAATCTACTTTCCGCGTGGCCGCCTACCAGCCCTTCCGCATCCTGACCGAAGCGGAAAAGGACGGCACCACCTTCACCAACGCCACGGTAACCATCAACGGGGCGACCACCTTCTACCTTTATATAGATAATGACATCAAATATCAGGAAATCGTGGCGCAAATCTCGTCCGTGGACGCCGTGCTGACCCGCGCCGACGTCAGCGACTGGACGGTCGTAAAGGGAACCGAGCAAAACACCCTCACCGTCACGCCGGGCACCCAGCCCTACGCCCTGCTCGATGTCTCCCTCCTCCTCACCGACGGCAGCAAGCTGACGGCCTCGCGACTGCTGGAAGACCCGGGCTATACCGACGACGGACAGGGCAACTACACCGTGACCTCCGCCGAGGGCCTGAAGAACCTCGCCAAGCTGGTGAACGAAGAGGGCAAGACCGACATCAACATCACCCTTGACACAGACCTCACCCTGACGGGAGAGTGGACGCCGATAGGCACTGAAAGCCAACCATACACCGGCACCTTCGACGGCGGCAACCATACCATCACGGGGCTGAAGATTGACCAATCGGGAACGGACAATGTAGGACTGATTGGCCGTCTCGGCAGCGGAGGCAAGGTGCAGGACGTAACGCTGACAGAAGTGAACGTAACAGGTGGCACGTACGTCGGCGGCATTGCGGGACAGACCGATGGCACTGTAGAGAATTGCTCGGTCAATGGCACGGTGACAGGACAAAACCAGACCGGCGGTATCGTAGGACGAAATTTTAGCACCATCTCCGGCTGCTCAGCGGAAGGGACTGTGACGGGTAATACCAATGTCGGTGGAATATCCGGACTCTGTGTTCCTAATTATGACACAGGAACCGGCAGCTTAATCGGGTCAACCATCGAGGGCTGCCATTCCACTGCGGCTGTATCGGGCATTAGCTCTGTCGGCGGCGTGGTGGGCAACTTGGGAAATGGCTGCTCGCTCATGGCCTGCTACTCCACGGGCAACGTTACTGCCACGATAACGTATGGTCACGCTAATGTCGGCGGCGTGGTGGGTATAAACGGCCAAGGTACCGTAACCGCCTGCTATCACGCCACGGGCGAAATCACCAGTTCAGTAGGAGATAGAATCGGCGGCATCGCTGGCTGCAATGACCAAGGTACTTTCACCGCCTGCTACTGGGAGAACAATCAGGAACAAGGCACCGGCAGCGGAAGCACCGGCGGAACCGCCAAGGTGGAAGGCAACGTTATCTGGAAGACGGCTGTTGATGCCATGAACGCCGCCTTGAATGGTCTCACAACTTGGTATTATGATCTCAGCAATGAGGGTTTACCTGTATTGATGCAGCAACCATAAAAAGGCAGCCCGAAAGTTTGGCTGATTGGATAATAAGTAACCGAAGTATAACCCCCAAAAAGAAAGGAGGACGTGATGGAACACACGGACAATCCACCCGAAACATAGCCGCCGGGGGACGGAAACGGCAAAAGTAGCAAAATGACAGGATTTGGCGTCGGAAAGCGGGGTTGTGTCCGGCCCCGCGTGCCGTTCTGTCAATCCGAGGCCTCGGAAGCCTCGCCCCGCGCACGTTTCTGCCCGTACGAGCCCTCGGAAACCCAGCCCCGCGCACGTTTCTGCCCGTACGAGCCCTCGGAAGCCCAGCCCCGCACGCGTTTCTGCCCGTACGAGCCCTCGGAAACCCAGCCCCGCACGCGTTTCTGCCCGTACGAGCCCTCGGAAGCCCAGCCCCGCACGCGGGGGAGGATAAAAAAACGAATTGTCAACTAAAAAAACAACATTATGAAACAGATTGTACCCATTTCGCTGACAAGCCCGCCCGTCAGCACCCATCTGGAATTTCATACCCAGGTGAACAAGTACCTGCTGCAGGCCACCGCCGCCGCCCTGCACGTGGAGGCGCAGGCCGCGCAGTATGCCGCCCTGCTGGAACAGGAGGCGGCCATCGTCAACCGTCCCTCGGCGCAACGCTACACGCAGCAGCTGGCCGACGCCGACCTGCGTCGCGACCACGGCGCAGGCGTCCTGATGAACATCATCAAGGCGCAGGTGCGCTCGCTGGACAACGAGAAGAAGACGGCGGCGCTGCAACTGAAATCCATCATCGACTCCTACCGGAACGTGGGCGACCAGTCGTACATGAAGGAGACCGCCCAGCTGCGCGGGCTGGTGGAGGCCCTGCGCTCGGCCGGAAACGCTCCGCTGGTGACCGTGCTGGGCCTGGACGCCGAGGTGGACCTGCTGGAGGAGGCAAACACCGCCTTCGAGGAGCTGCACCGCCTGAGCCAGGCCGACGCGCAGCAGCGCCAGGCGCTGGAGGCCATCGACACCCGCGAGCTGCGGGGCCGGGTGGACGCGTGCTACCAGCAGATTGTCCTGCTGGTGAACGCCTTCGCCATCGCCTCGCCCTCGGACGCACTGAACACGTTTATCGACTCGGTGAACGGCCTCATCTACCGCACGCAACAGGAAGACAACCATTCGCACTCCACAGGCGACGGCTCGACCCCCGACCCCGGCACGGACACGCCGGAGCCTGAACCCGAACCCGAAGAGCCGGGCGGCGACGAGGGCGAAGGCGGAAGCCCTCTATAATGGAGAATGGAAAATGGAAAATTGAAAATTGAAAATGGGGGCGCAAGCCCCTTTTTTTGGATGTAGGGACGCACCACGGTGCGTCCGCCCGCCACATTCGCAATAATTTTGCCGAAAACACGATTTTTCGGCAAAAAGTTTTTGTAATATCCAAGTAAATCGTATTTTTGTGTACAATTTTGGTGTAGAGATGACAGAAGAAGAAAAAGAGCTACTGAAAACCTTTGAAGCACGGCTGCGCCACCTGATTTATCTGCACGATGAACAGCGACGCGAAAACGCGCGTCTGAAGGAGCTCCTGAACGCCTGCCGGGCCGACTGCGCCGCCTCGCAAGCCGCCTACCGGGCCCTGGAAAAACGCTACACCGACCTAAAAACAGCTACGACAATCAGCCTTAACGGCAGCGACGTGAAAGAGACGAAGCTGCGATTGTCAAAATTAGTGCGTGAAGTCGACAAATGCATCGCCCTGCTGAATGAATAACGAAGGAGACGAAGATGTATGAACGATAAGATAAAGATACACCTGCTCATGGCAGGCACCACCTACCCCCTCAGCATCCGCCGCGACGACGAGGAAACGGTCAGGGAAGCCGCCCGACAGGTCAATGTCAGGCTCAAACAGTATAGGGACTACTACCCGGAAGCGAGTAACGAACAGCTGCTCGGCATGGTGGCCTACCAGTTTGCACTGGAAACCCTGCGGATGGAACAGCGGAACGACACCGCCCCCTATACGGCGAAGCTCAAAGAACTGACGGAGGCGATCGAAGCCTGCTTCAAGGAAACGGAAGCACCGGACAACCCTCCCGACGCAGCCCCCGGGCCGCAAACCAGATGAGAAAACAAAAACCACGCACTGTACGAGACCTTCCACCCCTCCCGAACCGACGGGCGGAAGACTCCGGCAGTGCTTTTTTATTTATATACATATTAAAACAAATTATCAAAATGACAGTAGTTACGATAGTAGTGTCCCTCGCCTGCCTCCTCATCGGAGCCGCCGCCTCGTACGTGCTCTTCAAGCAAGGCCTGAAGGCGAAATACGACGGCATCCTGAAGGACGCGGAAGCCGAAGCGGAAGTGATCAAGAAAAACAAGTTGCTCGAAGTAAAGGAAAAGTTCCTCAACAAGAAAGCCGACCTGGAAAAGGAAGTGGCCGCCCGTAACCAGAAAATCCAACAGGCCGAAAACAAACTGAAACAACGCGAACTGGTGCTGAACCAACGACAGGAAGAACTGCAACGCAAGAAGCAGGAAGCCGACGCCATCCGCGAAAACCTGGAAGCACAGCTGGGCATCGTCGACAAGAAGAAGGACGAACTGGACCACCTGCAACGCCAGGAAATCGAAAAACTGGAAACCATCTCGGGCCTCTCGGCCGACGAGGCGAAGGAACGCCTGGTAGAATCGCTCAAGGAAGAAGCCAAGACGCAGGCACAGTCGTACATCAACGACATCATGGACGAAGCCAAGCTGACGGCCAACAAGGAAGCCAAACGCATCGTCATCCAGACCATCCAGCGCGTAGCCACGGAAACGGCCATCGAAAACTCGGTCACCGTGTTCCACATTGAATCGGACGAAATCAAGGGCCGCATCATCGGCCGCGAAGGACGCAACATCCGCGCCCTGGAAGCTGCCACCGGCGTTGAAATCGTAGTGGACGACACGCCCGAAGCCATCGTCCTCTCGGCCTTCGACCCCGTGCGCCGCGAGATAGCCCGCCTGGCCCTGCACCAGCTCGTCACCGACGGCCGCATCCACCCCGCCCGCATCGAGGAAGTGGTGAACAAGGTACGCAAGCAGGTGGAGGAAGAAATCATCGAGACCGGCAAACGCACCACCATCGACCTGGGTATCCACGGCCTGCACCCCGAACTGATCCGCATCATCGGAAAGATGAAATACCGTTCGTCCTACGGCCAGAACCTGCTGCAACACGCCCGCGAGACGGCCAACCTCTGCGCCGTCATGGCCTCGGAGCTGGGCCTGAACCCGAAGAAGGCCAAACGCGCCGGCCTGCTGCACGACATCGGCAAGGTGCCTGACGAAGAACCCGAAATGCCACACGCCCTCTACGGCATGAAGCTGGCCGAAAAATATAAGGAGAAACCGGATATCTGCAATGCCATCGGTGCCCACCACGACGAGACGGAAATGACCAGCCTGCTGGCACCCATCGTCCAGGTGTGCGACGCCATCTCGGGCGCACGACCCGGTGCACGCCGCGAAATCGTGGAAGCCTACATCAAGCGCCTCAACGACCTGGAACAGCTGGCCATGTCCTATCCGGGCGTGACGAAGACCTACGCCATCCAGGCCGGCCGCGAACTACGCGTCATCGTCGGTGCCGACAAGATAGACGACAAGCAGACGGAGAGCCTGTCCGGCGAAATCGCTAAGAAGATACAGGACGAGATGACGTATCCGGGACAGGTGAAAATCACTGTCATCCGCGAGACACGCGCCGTCAGCTATGCGAAGTAAAACGAATTGAAAACAACATAAACAGACTCCCTAATCATGAACCCTCCCCGCTTCCAGTTCGAAGTCTGCGCCAACGGCGTAGAGAGCTGCCTGGCCGCACAGGCCGGCGGCGCGGACCGCGTGGAGTTGTGTGCCGGCATCCCCGAAGGAGGCACAACCCCCTCCTTCGGAGACATCGCCACCGCACGCAGCCTGCTGGACCGCACCCGTCTGCACGTCATCATCCGCCCCCGCGGCGGCGATTTCCGCTACTCTCCCCTCGAAGAGCGCATCATGCTGGAAGACATCGCCAACGCCCGGCGCCTGGGTGCCGACGGCGTGGTGTTGGGCTGCCTGACAGCCGACGGTACCGTAGACCTGCCCCTGATGGGACGGCTGATGAAGGCGGCACAAGGCATGTCGGTCACGTTCCACCGTGCCTTCGACGTCTGCCGCGACCCCTTCCGTGCACTGGAAGACATCATCGGCCTGGGCTGCCACCGCATCCTGACCTCAGGACAACAACCCACTGCCGAAGCGGGCATTCCCCTGCTGCGTGAATTGCAGAAAGCCGCCGCCGGACGCATCACGCTCCTGGCCGGCTGCGGGGTGAACGTGGGAAACATCGCCCGCATCGCCCGCGAGACGGGCATCACGGAGTTCCACTTCTCCGCCCGCGAAACCGTAGAAAGCGACATGGCCTGGCACAACGACGCCGTGTCCATGGGCGGCACTGTACGAATAGAAGAATATACCCGCCCCGTCACCACCGAACGCCGCGTCCGCGACACCATCGCAGCGGCACACAAGGGGTAAGAATACAAAAATGGCACACGGACAACGCAAGGTTTCATCCGTGTGCCATTTTCAATATCGGAAGGAAAGCAGCCTCAGCGCACCACCTTGTTCGTGGCCGGATCGGGGAAGACAACCGTCGGCTTGAACGACTTGGCCTCCTCGAAATCCATCAACGCATAGGACATGATGATCACGATGTCATCGGGCTGCACACGGCGTGCGGCCGCACCGTTCAGGCAAATCTTTCCGGAGCCGCGCTCACCTTTAATGATATAAGTCTCGAAACGTTCGCCATTGTTGTTGTCGGCAATGTACACCTTCTCGCCGGCAATCATGTTGGCCGCGTCCATGAGGTCCGCGTCAATCGTAATGCTACCCATGTAGTTCAGGTTAGCCTCCGTAACACGGGCACAGTGGATCTTGGACTTCAATACTTCAATCATCATAATGTATTTCTGTTTATTGGGTTAAGACTTGTACTTGATATTGTCGATGAGACGAACCTCGCCGCAAAAGACGGTGATACAGCCCACGGCATAATCCGTGTCGGCCCAATCGGCAATTTTCTGCAACGTATTCCCATCCACCAGCTCGAAATACTCCAGACGGAGACCTGGAACGGCAGCGATGGAATCTTCGACGAACTTCTGCGTCTCGGCCACCGTATGCGAAGCTGCAAACTCAACGCTGGCAAAGAGTGTCTGCGAAATCTTCAGCGCAGTCTGACGCTCGTCAGCAGACAGACGCTGGTTGCGGCTGCTCAAAGCCAACCCGTCGGCCTCGCGGACGATGGGACAACCTACAATCTCCAGCGGGAACTTCATCTGACGTACCATCTCGCGGATGATGGCCAGCTGCTGGAAGTCTTTCTCGCCGAAATAGGCACGGTCGGGCTTCACCATATCGAACAGTTTGCTCACAATCTGGCAAACACCGTTGAAGTGTCCCGGACGGAAAGCGCCTTCCATCACCGTATCCAGCGGAGCATAGCTGAAGTGACGGGTATCCGGTTCGGGATAAATCTCTTCGACCGACGGCGCAAAGGCGAACGTAGCTCCACACTGCTCGAGCAGGCGGCAGTCGGCCTCCAGCGTACGCGGATATTTGGCCAAATCGTTCTTGTCATTAAACTGAGTGGGGTTGACAAAGATGCTCACCACCGTGGCATCGTTTTCGGCCACACTCCGCTTAACCAGCGAAGCATGTCCCGCATGCAAAGCTCCCATAGTGGGCACCAGTCCCACCGTCTTACCCTGGGCACGCAAAGCGGCAAGTCCCGCCTGCAAGTCCTTGATAGAATGTACTATTTCCATTACTTTTAACGTTTGATAAATACAGGGTTGTTTCAAAAGCGGTGCAAAATAAGCTATTATTTACCACATAACGAAGAAATATCGCATTTTTTGTAGAAAAAGCATGTCCGAACAGAACTTTCCAGCCGAAAAAGCAATATTGAAATACAAGCACTTAACAAATCATAAGGAATTATAGCCATCCCATCTTGACGCTGTGAGCGTTTTTTTTTGTAACTTTGCGCAATAATTGATGAAGAGTATGACAAAGGCTAACAAGGTTTTATTTATCACACAAGAAATCACCCCCTATGTTCCTGAAACCGAACTGTCCCTAACCGGTCGTAACCTGCCGCAAGCCATCCAAGAGAAAGGCAGAGAGATCAGAACATTCATGCCCAAATGGGGGAATATCAACGAACGCCGCAACCAGCTGCATGAGGTGATACGCTTGTCGGGAATGAATCTCATCATCGACGACACCGACCACCCGCTGATCATAAAAGTGGCCTCCATCCAGTCTGCACGAATGCAGGTCTACTTCATAGACAACGATGACTTCTTCCAGAACCGGCTGCAAATCACCGACGAAAACGGTGTAGAATATGAAGACAACGACGCACGAACCATCTTCTATGCACGAGGAGTGCTCGAAACGGTGAAAAAGCTGCGTTGGTGCCCCGACATCATACACTGCCACGGATGGATGACGGCCTTGGCTCCCCTCTACATCAAGAGGGCATACCGGGAAGAGCCTTCGTACAGAAATTCCAAAGTGATCTTCTCACTCTACGAGAACGACTTCAAACAAAACTTCCATCCGGACTTTGCGACCAAGCTGATGCTGAAAGGTATCGCCAAAAAGGACCTCGCTAAACTGAAAGAACCCGTGGACTTCACCACTTTGTGCAAACTGGCTGTGGAGTATTCCGACGGAGTCATTCAGCAAAGCGAACACGTGAACCAGGAAGTGCTAGACTACGCACGGAGTCTGGGAAAACCCGTGTTGGAGTACCAGGGAGGCGAAGACATGGCAGACCGTTGCAACAGCTTCTACGACCTGGTTGCAGAAACAGAACAATGACATCAAAAAAAAGCAAAAACTGAAATCTATGAGACTTAAGCATATAGGAGCATTGCTGACAGCGGCTCTCGTATTCTTTGCTTGCGACGACACCACCAATACACTGGGTATGGGGATGCTCCCCGACTCGGACGGGATGTCTGCACATACCATCACTTTCGACGTCACAACCCATTCTTATCTGGCAGACGCCGTATATGCCAAGACCAGTACCGGATATGTAGGCCGCTTCACCGACCCCGAGTTCGGAGCCTATACATCCAGCTTCCTGACCGAACTAAACTGTACGGACAACTTCAAATTCTCGGAAACGCTGCCTCCTCTCTATGAAGAGTACTACAGCGGAGACACCTTGAAGGGTAAAGGTACACGCGTAGACGAAAACGTAGCAGGACTGAAGCTGATCCTTTATTATAGCAGCTGGTTCGGTGATTCCCTAAATGCCTGCCGCATGAGCGCCTACGAACTGAACGATCGTTGGATACAAGAACGCCAGGACGGGACCAAACACTACCGCTACACGGACATCAATATCAACGACTATAAAGGAACCCTCTTGGGAAGAAAAGCCTATACGGCCTATGATGCTACCGTACCCGATTCTGTTCGCTTTGCAACAGACTCCAACGGCAATTATACATATTCACCCAGTATCGTATTCAATCTCGACACGGAAATAGGACAAAAGATATATGACCTGAACAAGGCTTACGAAAAAGGTGAAAATAACTATTTCGATAATGCAGACAACTTCATTAACAACGTATTCAAGGGCGTCTGCATCCAGAACGACTTCGGCGACGGAACCATCCTCTATGCAGACCGCATAGACCTCCAGTTCCAGTTCCGCTTCCACTACGTAGACAGCCTGGGAGTTGCTCTCAAAAAGAAAGTGACTGATGAAAACGGGCAAATCGGTGAAGATTCAATCTATTATGGTGCAGAAACTCTGTTTGCATCGACCAAAGAAGTAATACAGGCTAACCAGTTTGCCAATTCAGAAAAGTTAAAAGAGAAAGCTGAAGAAAAGAACTGGACTTACATCAAGTCGCCCGCCGGTATCTTCACAGAGGCAACCCTACCCTATGATGAAATCTATCAGGAATTGTCCAAAGACACGCTTAACTCAGCGAAATTGACATTCACCAATTATAATGAGAAGAATAACTACAAGTTCAGTATGGATGCGCCAAGCAACGTATTGCTGCTACGCAAGCAGGAACTGAAATCGTTCTTCGAGGAAAACAAGGTGAACGATAACATCACTTCTTTCACCGCTATTCATAATAGCGTTGCAACTAACCAATACACCTTCCAAAACATCGCTCGCCTTGTATCTACTTGCATCAACGAAAAGAAAGCTGCACGCGACAAGGCAAAAGAAGAAGCAGGAACCACATGGGATGAAGAAGCGTGGAACAAGAAATGGAACGAAGAAAACCCTGATTGGAACAAAGTATTACTCATCCCAGTAAACATCAGTACCCAATCGACAGGAACAAACTCTACAACAACTACAGCTGTAGAACACGACTTGCAGCCCAGCTACGCTAAACTGCAGGGAGGCGACCCGGACAACGGCGGAACCAAACTGACGCTGGAAGTAACCTATACCCGCTTTCAAGAATAACAATTCCCAAGAATATAGTGAAATGAGGGTGTGTCGTAATACGCGATTCACCCTCTTTTCTTTATCAACGATAAGAGCGTTGTTAACTTTTTCAAGCAGCGATATTCTGAAGATAATCTCGATATTTT